>CANFRC010000027.1 GCA_947449315.1 Bacteroidota bacterium | reverse complement strand
GTAGTGACGTTCTTTCTGATATCTGCCAATTATATTTTGATGAATGCGCAGTTCTTGGCCATTGTAAACATCATTGTATATGCCGGAGCAATTATGGTACTCTTCCTGTTCGTACTTATGTTGCTGAACTTGAACAAAGACAGCGAGCCAATCACCTCGATTGGAATTAAACTGGCAGGAATTATCGCTGGCGGTGTCTTGCTCACTGTCTTACTTGCCGCATTGAAAGATGGCCTTGTCATCACACAACAAGCGGTGGAATCGGCCAACAACAATGGATTGGTGGAAAACCTTGGTGAATTGTTGTTCACGAAATATGTACTTCCGTTTGAAATGTCATCGGTGCTCTTTATTGCCGCAATGGTAGGGGCCGTGATGTTGGCCAAGCGGGAAAAACAAATCATTGATTAATTATGGTACTTGCAAGTATTTTTGAATCAGGAGTTTCGATCGATTTTTACATCGTTCTTGCTTCTGTGCTTTTTGCAATCGGTGCAGTGGGGGTAATGGTGCGCAGAAATGCCATCGTATTGCTGATGTGTATCGAGTTAATGCTTAATGCAGTGAATCTATTGATGGTCGCATTCTCGACGTATCACGGAAAAGGGGATGGACAAGTATTTGTCTTCTTTATCATGGTGGTGGCGGCAGCAGAGGCAACGGTTGGACTCTCCATCTTGGTTATGGCCTACCGAAACATTCGCTCAACAGATGTCGGAATCTTCAATAAACTTAAAGGGTAAGAAATGGGAGCAGATAAAATTTTACTGACCATCTTGGCGCTGCCGCTCATCGGAGCTTTAATCAACGGTACGCTTGGTAAGCGCATGCCTAAAGCAATTGTTGGTGCCATCGCTACAGGTGTCATGTTTACCGCCTTCGCATTGGCTTTGACACTTTTCGGAAGTGTGCACAAACAACAATTGGTGCACCTTTTCTCTATGATTTCTTTGGATGGATTTCAATTGAATGCACGCTTGCAGTTGGATTCGCTTTCCATCTGGATGACACTCATTGTAACAGGAGTAGGGTCCTTGATTCACCTCTTCTCGATGGGGTACATGAGTCACGACAAAGGATATTATAAGTTCTTTACATATTTGAACCTCTTCATTTTCGCGATGCTGATTCTCGTATTGGGAAGCAATTACTTCATGTTGTTCTTCGGTTGGGAAGGTGTTGGGATCTGTTCGTACTTGTTGATTGGTTTCCATTATAGCGATGCTCAAAAAGGAATTGCCAACAGTGTGGCTGCACGCAAGGCCTTCATCATGAACCGTATTGGTGACTTAGGGCTATTGATTGGCTTATTCTTGATCTTGTCACAGTTTGGAACACTTGAGTATTCAGAGTTAGCAGACAAATTGTTGATCGATAAAATTGAACCTACAACATGGATGATGTTTGGAATTACCGTTTGTCTGTTTATTGGTGCAACAGGTAAGTCGGCGCAAATTCCTTTGTTTACTTGGTTGCCAGATGCGATGGCGGGACCAACGCCTGTTTCGGCATTGATCCACGCTGCAACAATGGTTACTGCGGGTATCTTCTTGGTGGTGCGTTCAAACTTCTTATTTGAATTGGCTCCAACGACACAAAACATCATGCTTTATGTCGGTTTGGCAACTTCATTGGTAGCAGCGTTTATTGCTTTGCGCCAGAATGACATTAAAAAAGTATTGGCCTATTCAACCGTTTCTCAGCTCGGACTTTTATTTGTTGCTTTAGGAATGGGAGCTTACACTGCTGCAATGTTTCACGTGACGACGCATGCATTCTTTAAAGCACTATTGTTCTTAGGTTCGGGTAGTGTCATTCACGCCATGTCTGATGAACAAGACATCCGAGTGATGGGGGGCTTGAAAAAATACATTCCGATTACACACATCACCTTTTTGATTGGAACACTAGCCATTGCTGGTTTCCCTTTACTTTCAGGTTTCTATTCGAAAGATGAAATATTGGCACATGCCGTCATGCACAACCCAATGATTTATGGAATCTTAATGATTTCGGTTGCCATGACAGCAATTTATATGTTCCGTTTGTATTTCTTGGTCTTCCACGGGAATTTCCGCGGAACATCAGAGCAGCAACATCATTTGCACGAGAGTCCATTGAACATGACCTTGCCGTTGATGATTCTTGCTGTGCTTTCCGTTTTTGGTGGGATTTTAAATCTTCCGGGAGTGGTCATGAAGTCTGGGACACATTGGATGTCACATTACTTGGAACACAATACGCGTGGATTGGAATTGATTGAAACACATCACCTTTCTTCATCACAGTCGATGATGTTAATGGGCGCAGCGGTTGTGATGACCTTGGTTATCCTTTTTGTTTCTTTCGTGGTGTACATTAAAAATGCGCGATTGGCAAAATCAGACGAGGAATTGAAAGGTTGGGAGTTGGCTTCCAACAAGAAATTGTACTTCGATGAACTATACAACTTCCTTTTTGTGAAACCACTGGAATGGATTTCTGTAAAAATGCATGCTTTTATTGAGGTGATTGCCTTGAATAAATCAGTGTATGGTTTTGCGGGCTTGATTGGGAAAACAGGAGACATTGTGCGCAAATGGCAAACCGGTGTGGTTTCCAACTATTTATTCTGGATGGTCCTTGGTGTGATCAGCCTTGTTGTTTACTATTTAATTAAATTCTGATACTGTGGAATTATTTGCTATACCGCTCGTTTTTGCACTCATCGCACTAGTTGCACCGAAAAGCAAGGTGAACTATGTGGGATTGATTGGCGCCGTAGTGTCGATGGTGGTTTCATTCATTCATGTGGCCAATTTTTCACCTGACCAATATGTGTCCTTGTTCGCGCCAGATTTCATGCTGCCTTTTGGCTTGACCTTTAAGATGGGCTATGATGGAATCGGTTTGTTCATGGTGGTACTTACGAATGTCATTACGTCCTTGATCTTGTTGAGTAATTTGAACCGTGAAATCGCACACAACCGCGCATTCAATGCATTGGTGCTGTTGATGCAATTCGGATTGCTTGGTGTGTTTACCGCTATGGATGGAATCATGTTCTACATCTTCTGGGAGTTGACTTTGGTGCCGATTTTCTTGATCTCCTACTGGTTCGGATCTGCGGATCGCAAGAAGCCCTTGATGAAGTTCTTTATCTACACTTTCGTTGGATCATTGGCGATGTTGTTGTCTTTCATGGCTTTGGGGACTTACTCCAACAGTTTTGCTTACGAGGATCTTCTTGCAGCACAATTAACGGCTAAAACTGCCTTCTGGGTGATGTGTGGATTTTTCCTTGCATTCGCTATTAAAATCCCATTGTTCCCATTCCATACATGGCAGCCAGATACCTATACTGTTTCTCCGATGGCAGGTACCATGTTACTTTCTGCATTGATGTTGAAAATGGCGCTATACGGAATGGTGCGTTGGATGATTCCAATTGCGCCTGAGGCCTTGGATACACTTTCTTGTTTAGTGATTACTTTGGGAATGATTGGTGTCGTTTATGCAGCGGTTATTGCCATTAAGCAGTCAGACATTAAACGATTGTTCGCATTT
>CANFRC010000026.1 GCA_947449315.1 Bacteroidota bacterium | reverse complement strand
GTACACACCAGAAGTCGTGTACGTTTGACCATTCCACGTGTACGTATCACACGCCGTAACGTTAGTTGTTGACGTTGTTGGTTGGTTCACCGTTACTGTTGCGTTGCTTACTGCTGAGTTACATCCTCCAAGTCCGACAGCTACGATACCGTAAGTTGTTGTCAATGTAGGGTACACATGGTAAGTCAATCCACTTCCAAGGAAGATACCGTTCAATGAGTAGATGAAGTCAATTGCAGTTCCTTGAGTTGACCAAAGTACTGTTGAGTCACCGTTACAAATTGTAGGGTTCAACACGTTCATCGTCGGTGTGTTATAGATCGTCACTGGCACAGCGATTTCAGCTGAACAGCTACCCGCAGATGCGTAAGCATAAACTGTAGATGAAGCCGTCACCGGTGTAGTGATTTGACCACCTGTTCCATTTACGTTTGCATAGTATCCGAAAGTCAAACCAGCATTGTTTGATGCAGTTGCTTCAGTGATAGGAGCCAAAGTATACGAGTCACATGCACTTACTGGTGCAATTGCAGACAATGTAATTGGCGCACAAGGCGTATTTACTGCCGTTGCCACAGACCAAGGACTGAAGTTTCCACCACCACAATTTGCACGGTAGTAAACAGAGTAGTTCGAGTTCGGTGTTAAACCTGTAAGTGTGTACGTTCCTGTTGTTCCAACGATAGTCGCTGCAGCACCTGAAACCAAAGTACCTGTTCCTTGAACAAATCCAACTGGACCATATTCGAAGTCGAACGTTGTTGCAGTAGCACAACCCATGTTCCAAGAAAGATCAGATGTTGTTGTCGTCGTTGTTCCTGCAGTCAATGTTCCAGGAGCTGGACATGTTGGCGCTGGAGCAATTGTGATGAGGTAATCTTCTGTTTCACCGTATCCGTAGCTTGTACAAGGATCAATAGAACCACCATTTACAAGCCAAGCCATACGGACGCGCATTCTATGCACACCTGCGGGAGGATTACAAGCAAGAGAAATAGTAAATGATGATGAAGCGTTTATTACCCCTGGTGTGTAGCTAGAACCAATTGTAGTTAAGGTGTTTCCAATGCGTTCTGTATTAGAGAAAATACCATCGTCATTGTAGTCAATCCAAGCAGAGATTCCTTCATCCCCCCATTCTCCTGTAGATACATTTACGGTATAAGATGAAGAAGGAAGAAGTGTTGCTGTGTAGTTCGGCTGACCGGTGAAGAATGTATATGCTGGTCCGCCAGCAACAAAACCTGTGTTGTTTGACAATGTCGTTCCAACAATTTGAACATTTGAAATTAGGTCTCCTGCAGAGGTTCCAGTAGTATAGGTTGGAATACAGTAACATTCAGTTGGCGGATTCAATCCAACGCTCACTGGTGTTGAGTAAACCATTGTTCCTGCACAAGATGCGATACCAATGCGGTAAAGAGAAGCAGTTGTCAAAGACGTTGAGTAGGTCAATGCTGTTGCGCCTACGATATCCGTCCATGTTGTTCCACCATCTGTTGATACTTGCCATTGGTATGTTAAACCATCCGTAAGACCAGTGTAGCTTGTTGCCAAGTTGAAAGAAGTACCACTACAAACTGCTGTTGCGCTAGCTGTTGCAGTTACTCCTGTTGGAGCAACAGTTCCAAGAACCGCCATTGTTACTTGAGCAGATCCCGGTGCATTTGTACATCCTGTTGTTTGGTTCGTGTATGTGATTGCGTAAGTAGTCGTCACTGCAGGAGATACAGTTTCATTGAAAATGTTTGTTCCTGTGTCAAACTGAGTACCATTCGCAAACCATGTTGTTGTATAGTTTGATGGTGGAGCAAAACGCCATCCTTCTGGAGTAGTTGTTGTCCAAGTACCCGAACGACCTGGTGCAACCGCTCCAATCGTTTTCGTTGCATCTTGTAAACCGATGATTGCAGTGTTCGAGAATGTTTTATTTGTTACGAAAATGTCTACTATTCCAAGTGTTTCATAAAGTACACATGTTACTGTTGCTTCAGGGTTGCTTGAATAACCATGAACACGCTTGTATTGGATGACAAATTTGCGGTTAGGCGCATATCCTTCTGTCCAATATTTAACAGCTCCGTTCACTGAGTTAGCCATTTGCATATCTGCAGCAAGCAACGCGATAATGTTACCTGGGTTAGCAGCATTCGGGAAGTATGGAGGTCCTGTAAATGAGAACTGACCCAATTGACCAGCAGCTGTAGTATATCCTGGCACAGTTCCGAACATCAAGAGACCATTTGTTCCTGCAGCTAGTGTATTGAAAGTTGATCCAAAGAAGTTGAAGTTGAATCCGATTGGAATACCTCCCCAACCACCGTCGTCCATTGTTCCTCCAGAAAGCGGAGTCACTGCTGTTCCAAGATTCATCAATACCCCTGCATATCCAGGAGCAGTCAATGCTTGATGAGGGATTGATGTTACGCTAAAGTTACCCGCACTCAAACCTGATCCGATTGTCGCAGATGTTCCTGGACAAACGCCATTCGCTGTTGTTGTTACCGTTGCAGAAGGCAATGGGTAAACACCGATACTGTAGTTTTGAATTTCGGCACAACCTGTAGCGATATCCGTTGCTGTAACACGGATTGTAGAAGTTTGTGAAACAGTTGCAACCGTTGGGTTACCTGTTGTTGTTGAGAATGTAGCTCCGTCTGGGGAAGACCAAACATACGCATAAGATCCAGTTGAAGCCGCTGTTACTGTTGAAGTACCACCAGTTCCACAGAAGCTCGGTGTAGTAGCCGTCAAGGTAACCGCTGGAGGAGCCGTGTAAACGATGCTAGATGTAGCAGTATTCACACAACCATTCGCATCAGTACCAGATACTGTAAATGTTGTATTTGCAGTGGCTATTGATGTAACTGTTGCACCTGTGTTGCTCAACAAAGAAGCGGCTGGTGACCATGTATACGATGTTCCACCTGTTGCGTTTAACACACCTACACCACAGAAGTTACCGCTGTTCGCGGCAGTAGCTGTAATTGTTGGAAGGTTATTTACTGTAACAACAACCTCATTCGAAACAGATGTTACACCTGAATTCGTACACGTTGATGCCAATACATAATAGTATGTACCTGGAGTTGCTATTCCTGCTGTTGTATGTGTAGCAGTTGTTGCACCAGTTCCACCTACAACGTTTGTGTAAGGTCCACCAGAAGTAGACGACACTTGCCATTGGTTGGTGATTCCAAGGAATCCTACAGTTAAGTTTGTTGCCGTCATCGTAACTGTTCCGTTCGGACAGATTGATGCAGTAGTTGTAGCAACCGCTTCAGGAGCATTTGGTGTTCCAGCACACGGATATTGGTTATCTACACTAGCGATTCCCATATAAAGTGCTCCAGCAGTCAATTGTGCTGTAGTCATACCGATACGTTGTGCACCTGGTGATGTTGTACCATTTTGATGCGTACCACCTGCAGCAGCATTCGCTAACATAACACGTGAGTTACCATTCAATGGAGGGTAAGAACCTTGACCAAGAAGAACAGCAGTGTGTGCCCCAGCGTGGAAATATCCACCACTTGAAGTAACAGTCCAGTTCCCATTGTAGCGATCAGTTACCGTATAAGCTCCGTCAACCACAGATAAACCAGTTGTCATTGTTGATGCATCAGCATACGTTACAGCCAATTCACCAGCTACGTTACCTGTAGTTGAACCTGTACGTTGAATATACATGGCACGGTTACCTGTACCGGCAGTATTCAAGAATGGGTAACGGCTTGTTGTGTTTGTAGGGTCAGTTCCTGCGGCAACAGCTGTACCCGTTGCTGTTGTTGTCCAGAAGCGTGCAAATGTTCCACCAGGAAGGAAACCGGCCGTAACTGGCGCTGTCAATGTTGTACCGGCAGCGTAGTTACCAAAGATCATTTTGTTTGTTCCAAGATTGATGCGCGCACCTGTAATG
>CANFRC010000025.1 GCA_947449315.1 Bacteroidota bacterium | reverse complement strand
AGGCTTGATAAAGTAAGAGATCTATTTGCATTGGAAATAATGACTGGTCAACGTTTTTCAGATATGCCAAAACTATTAGATCCAAAAAATATTTCAGAAACGAACATCCAGATATATCAGGATAAAACAAATGAAAAAGTAACGATTCCGATTCACCCAAAATTAAAAAAACACTTAGCCTATATTTTTAATAAGTATCCAGAAGGCTTACCAACGATATCCAATCAAAATTTCAATGATTACCTGAAAGAGATTTGCGAGCAGGCGAAATTTAATAGGGAGCATTCTTGGGTAACACTCTCAGGGAAGAAAAAAATTAAACATGCTGATTTTAGGTATAATCTGATAAGTAGTCATACCGGACGAAGAACATTTTGTACCCTTGCTTTGAAAAGTGGTATTAATGCCGAAATAATTATGAAGGTTACGGGGCACAAGAAATACGATCAGTTTCGGGAGTATGTGAAAGTGGATGACGATGATATAGATAAGGCTTTTGAAGGTATGTTTAAAATGGACAAGAAAAAGGTTAAATAGCTTTATATAGAATTGTTTTAGTAGTTCGGTTCGGAGAAAATATTTTAATTATCTTTTATCACTTTGGAGAAAATTTTACAAAAATGAAAAAATACACATACAACGATTGGTATTCTGGAAAAGTTCGTTTGAATACCTGCAGCTCTGGCTTTCCTGAGGGGATGCAACCAATTTCAGAGGTATATTTGAATGAATTTAATGTAAGCGATATTGCTAAAATTCAGAAGAAGCAAAAAGAAATCTTTGAAAAAGAAAAAGATTTTTACCTGAAGCGCTTTATAGATCAGTTCAATAGTAGGTTGCGTAATTCAAAACAAAAGCTTGCTTATTTGAAATTAGAACATTTAAAATGTAGATCCATACTTACCGGAAATGACGATATTGATCTGGATGAGTATCGTGAATTTGTTGGCTTAAATTTACTTTATTTCGGGAGAGATTTATACAAGTACCGTGAGTATTATAAAAATGTTGTTGTTAATGGGCAGGAAAGAGATTATAGGTCTATTAATAGCCCGAACTTCCTTTATCAGAGTGAAGATATAAAGCCAAGAGAAATATTCGCCCAGGCGATGATAGAGTATCTTGATTTTCTTAATAAATTGATATCAAATCAAACAAAAAAGGCAGATCAAAAAAAGCGTGAAAAGGAATCATACGAAAAAATATTTAATTCATCATTTGATTTTTGTAAGTCATTCGAAGATTTTCTTCAATTACTTCAAATAAATGAGCTGACTCTTAAGCCAAACGAATTACTAATTAAATTAAATGAATACAAGACATATTATTCAAAAGCTGTAGCACATTTTGAAAAATTTAATAAAGATGAATCAGAAGGGAAAATGTATCAAAATGTATTAAAAAAAATTGATGAACAATTAGCGAGTATCTTGGAATCAAAAAATAAACCTACTACTTCAAAAATTACTTTCGATAATAAAAATTTAAAAGATATTTGGTTGGCAAATACCGGGGGTACAAAAGATGAATATGAAATAGTTATTGATTTATTATTGAAAGAAAATGTTGCCATTGGCGTCACCTTTCTTGTCAAAGAGACAGTAGATAAATATGTTTGGCAAAAATTACCCCTTCACTGTTGGGTAAAATATTTGGCTGGTTTTGTTTTTACTTGCATGAAAAATAAATGGATATCTAAGGGTATTTCAGCCCCTGATTTTAAAAAAATTCTCCTTAGAACATTTAATATAGAGGATTTTGATCATAAGCCTTTTAAATCGTTGCATGCTAATCCACCCGCAGATAAGTATTTAATCCCGTTTAAAGGAATTCCAATTAACAAATAACTTTCTGTCACCATTGTCACCGCCGTCACTATTTTAATTTGTGGTGGAAGCAGGGACGGGAAAAATCGTTCAATGCTGTACGTTTGCATCAATTAAATTTTGATACAAAATGTATAATCCCTTTGATGACATAGATGAGCGTCTAAAAAAGATTGAAGAAAATCAGTCTTATTATTTTAAGCGTGATAAACCCAGTGATGTTGAATCATTAAAAGTAGACTTCAAATACTTTCCTATACTAGGTCTATTTGAGCAAAAGATCTGTTCTAAACCCACTTTTTACAAATTTTTGAAACAAGGCCGCTACGATCTGTACAAGTTCGGTGATCGATCTTTTGTTCTATTGGAAGAGTTTTATGCCGCCTTCCATAAAGTATCATTCAAGAAAAAGAAAGGAGGTGGAGATCCATAAGCTGCCTGCTACTCTAAGCTAATTATCAAAATATTCTCTTTAAAAAAATAATTTAAAATCTTAAAAATGAAAAAAGAAACAAGATTTTGTATCAATCCTGAATGTGGAGAACCATTCGATACAACGAATCCTAAAAAATTTAATTGCAACATTAGCTGCAAAAACCGTGGAGCCTATCTGAGGTCACTAATTGACTTTCGATTAGAGCGATCGATGTATAAGGCATTCATTAAAAACATTCGAATAGTAAAGGATTTATTCGAACGAGGGTTCAAAAAGGTGACATGTGAAACTTTAAATATGATGGGTTTCGACGATAATTTAGGGATAATACCCGAAAAAGATAAATTTGGACGAAGCTATTTTATATATGGCAAAATTGCCCTTTTACTCGTTTCTCCTGAAGAATATGAACTTTATTTAATAAACCAAAAATAAATAAACAATGATAAAAATTAAATTAACGCCAACTAGTATTTCCGATTACTTTACACCACCCAATGTTGCATCAGCAAACTATGGAAGTGCAACAAAAAATGCAGCTAATGCAGCAGCTCCACCGACCAATGGGACTATTGGAAGTGCCCCCAATGCAAGTTCATCCGCTTCCAGCAACCCTTCAGGTGGTGTTTCTTCAGGCAATAGTCCCGGTAATAGTCCAAAAAAGGACAATACATTGGTTTGGGTAGTTTTGGGAACTGTTGTATTTGTTGGTGCCCTGTATCTATGGCATCGACATAATAAGAAGCAAGAAGAAGAGGAAGAGAAGCGGAAAAGAAAATAAAGCAGCTTTGCAAAAGTGAATCAATTCTTTTCGATTCAATGGTGTTTCGTTTGGCGAGATTCCCGGTAAACCAAAGTTACTTGAAATGATGTACGAGAATTGGAAGCAAAAGCAAGCTGAAAAACCTTCAGCACTTCGTGTCTAAATTTTATTTCAGTTATTTTTTTATTTTCCTTCATTTTGTTAGGAACTGCTGGTTTTTTTTATCGTCTTCAGAGTTTAATATTAATGTTGCTATGATTTTATTTTGGTAAGGCAATTTCACTAAACTATTAGTATGGATTGTCATCTACAACAATATATTTATGATAAGACTTTCCTACTCTGCAAGGCAAAGGGTTATTCCCAATAATCTTCATATATGTTGAATCTACTTGAACAGATAAAACAGTAAGCGTTCTGTAATCAGGAACAGTATTTCCATTTTTATCAACAGTTACATAAGTTACAGAGTCAACGATAGTAAAACTTCTTTCGATTACTGAATCAACAGTTATTACTGGATTTCCTGGAAGAATCTTTTGGTAATACAAAACAGGTTTTCCATTTAAAGGACGAGATTCAAAAGTGTACCCGTCTTTATCTACTTGAGATACTGCTTTGTTAGTAAAAATTGTAGTCAATGCGACTGCTAAAATTAAGATGGAATTTTTCATTGTTTCTTTGTTTTAAGTGGTTATTAGATTAATTTTTTAATTGTTCGTCTTTCTTTTATTTCTTCTAAGAATTAATAATTTTCCTGGCATGTAAATGCTCCATTAAAAATGGTGGGGCATCCTCCTTACTATTTTTAAATTCCGTTTCATTTTCATATTTTGTTGCTCGTATACTCGCAAACACATGAAAACAGCGGCTTGAACAGTCCCACGATTCTACCCAATCTCCTTCCTCATCAAACAGCGAACTCGAATCATCCGAGTTCTTGACATCACCGATTTCCATCGCGATCATACTGGCATAAAACATTCTGTACCCTGCTTTTACTATTGAATCGTTTTTCTGTTTTGGGGTCCATGACAACACACTCCATACCGGATAGCTCGGGCCATTCGACCATTCATCTAATTTTGATAACAAGATTAAAATATACCAGTCTTTCTGACTATTGTCCACATACAGCCGATTACTCCCTCCCGTATCTGGCATTCCAACCATCATGAAGGGATGATAAAAGTTGCCCCATTTATGAAGTTTACGATCGGTTTCATAATTGTAACTTAAGTTCCATAAATTAAAACCGCAATGATAGACGGGTGCATCATCAATGATCCGAAAAGGAGTTTCTCTTTCATCCATGGGCTCTAATCCAGAACCCACTCTCACTATTTTACAACAAATTGATTGCGCTTGGGCGACTTGAGTCATTCCACTTGCTCGGTATTTTTCTTCATTTCTTCTTTTCATATGTTTGTTTT
>CANFRC010000024.1 GCA_947449315.1 Bacteroidota bacterium | reverse complement strand
GGTTCGCTCAGAAACATTTATTTTCTTTGCTAATTCTTTTGGTGTTCCTGTTGCATTTTTCCGTGCAAGCGCTTCAATTCTTTCCAATTGCGCTAAATTCTCAAGGTACTTCATAGATATAAATAATAAGACAAACAGGAGCGGAATGTTTATGCTTACGCTTTATAATTTTTAATTATTGAGTTTTCCCCAATGTAATATTATTGCTTATAGAATGATGGATGAATAAATGGTTTTTATAGGGTTGTTTTTTACAAAGGTAAATTCTTTATATCCAACTCTCGTATTATAGTTTAATAATTTTTTGAATTGAAATCGTATCATCTGAACCAATTATTTTAATTAAATAGATACCTTTTGGATGTGATGATAAATCGATTTTTGTTTGCAAGGATTCTATATTAGAGTTTGTTATTATCTCTATTCCTGTAATATTATAAACGGCTATTTGTTTAGATAGAAGTTCTGTTTCAACAATAAAGGAATTTTCTGTTGGGTTGGGGTATATGCGAAGGGCATTTGACTTTATCAAAACTTTTTCTTCGTTTAAGTTGGTGCCTTCAACATCTTTATATTCAGTTTCACTGTTTTCATAAACTGTTTCAATTGTGGAATTTGTGTGAGCGTTTCTGAATTGTGTTGACTGCACACCATCACAATAAACAGGACCAATTTTTGCATCGAAACTACTTCCTGTTAAAACACTAAATCCATCTGATAGTTTAATCTGATTTCCTGCAGTCATAGTAACGGTTGAGCTACTCGCTAAAATAAAATTTCCTGTAGGAATCGCAGATGTTACATTATTGCCGGCTTCAATTTTATTACTTGCGATATAATTTTTAATATCAATTACTGTTTTGTTTTGCAAGTATAAATCTTTATTAATTAATGAATTCAAAATGGGTTCAATAATATCTGAAGGTATTATATCATGGAAACTTGTTGTTGCCGGTTGAATAACAATATCAAATTTTGAAACCCCTGAAATAATATCAAGAGAACTATTGTGAGAAATAAATGTAGGATTTTTGAATTGAGTAATTGAAACTGTTGGATCAGAAAAAGGTCTTAAAACTGAAGTCATGGCAGATGCCCAAAATCCAGGAGCTGTAACAGGCATTGGGTCAATATTTACTCCTGGTAGATATGATCCTGCAACTAACTCTTCAGGTGTTAAATCTATATGCTTGTTATAATTTCCTGGAATTCCGTTTACATTTACAAATAGCCATTCGCCACTATTAGGATTTGCAGCTGAAGAGGAAAATGAAACGCCAATTTTTGGAACTAAATGTGGGTAACCGTCTCCGTTAAGGCTGTTTAATTCAGAATAGAATGTATTATGAATTGAAGCAGTTGGGTCGTATGCATTGTAATTTAGTAACTCTTTTGCAGCAAGGTTGTTAGATGCATTTTCTGCATAAGTATCTCCGGAAGTTTTTGATTTTCTCCAATCTTGCAACGTGCTTGATATTACAGCACCCTGATGTGGAGCATCTAAAGTTAAAAATTTAGATATTGGCAATGGTACACCGTCATTTTCTGCTTTAGCACATGCATAACGGTTAATAATCCCTCCCATGCTAATACCTGCTGCAATAACTGGAAGGTTGCCGTTGATGGATGATACATATCTGATTGCTGACGAAAAATCAGCAGCATTGCTTCGGATATCTTGTGAGTTGTATTTGTAATTTATAATATATATATCAAACCCCTTTTTTAGTAAACAATCCATCAAATCTTTTCCTGCTTGACGGTAATATTGTTCTGGCTTTGTATTGTAAGCATCAAATCCTTCAGATAGAATAAGAGGAATGCCTTGCATCCCACTGGGGTTTTTCCAAACTCTCATCGTATTGCAATAATTATCTTTATATAAACCATCTGATTTTGGTACGACATAAAATGTATATTCTCTATGAAAAATGGTTCCTGAACTCGTACCAATAAAATTTACAAACAGTTGATGAGTACCTATTGCTGTAAAATAGCTTGCGCAATTTGTCCACTCGAAACTTGCTGTCGGAGAGCCATTGTAAATATTAAAGTATCCTGCATTATCAATATTAACATCAATATTGACAAATGGCAATGATACATTGTCTATGAAATTTATTTTATTATTATTTTGCTCAATATATACTTTTGATATTTCTGTATGCGCTAAGTCAATGTTTGTTCCTTGTGTTGATCGGCTTTCTGCCCCCCAAGAATATGAATTTTCTGAAGTTGGAGTAGATGACGATTCAAATGAACTCGTTACTTGACTAACCCAGTTTACTGTAGATGGCAATAGTGGTGTGTACGAACTCAAATAAACAGGAATGCCTTCAAATCCAAAATTGTCAGTTGCTCTTATCTCATAATAATATGTAACTCCGGAAACAAAAGGGCCGTTATCTATAACTTCATAGACAGGACTTCCGCCACAAGTCCCACATCCATTTATATGTCCACCAACAGTTGAGTAACCGCTTTCAAAATCCATATCAGTGGATCTTCTGATTTCAAAATAATCATTATTTACTTGGGATATTGGAGAGAATCCAATTTTTAAATACGATTGATCATCGGCACAACCATATTTTACTGGAATTATCCATTTATTAAAAGGGACACTAGGTAAAGAGTAAACAACATATGCATTCATTTTTATGAATGAGAATATTAAAAAAAATAAGACGAATACTTTTTTCATTGTTTTTTTATTTTTTTAGAAATTTTCTTTAACGTTTTTTAATTATTAAAAATTATATCCTAATTTTAGTTGAATCAGTAAATTTGGGAGAGTCCTACTTCCGAACTCAAAAGTTTTCCCATTAAACATTTCTTTATCTGTTGCTGATAATGGAGTTTCTTTGTTTACAGTTCTGCTTGTTATGTGTTTTACTCCAACGCCAATGCCTACATCTGTGAAAACATGATATTTATTTATAAAAACAAAACCCACTTTAGGTGTAATGGAGTAAACGTACCGCTTTACATAATATTCATGCGTTGCTGTATTATCGTGAATACTTTCGCTACGAGATGTTTTTGAATTTTGGTAAAATAGATTTGTAGAGTAATAGAATCTTTTTTTTAAAAGAAGCTTATGCTCAATATTTACATTATAACCAGTTGTCTTATCGGAGGCCCAACCTATTATATCGGCACTTTTTACTGGCTCGGAATAGATTGTCGTTCCGGTTGAGATACCGATAAAACATTTTTTGTTTATTTTATATTGATAACCAATCACAGCCCATATAGAATTAACATCAAACATGCCGCCTGCTATTGCTGTAGGAATTAAGTATATTGTATTTCTTTTTTTTATTTCAACAGAATCTTGTGCATTCAAAAATTGAGTAAAAAAGATGCTTATGATTAAAATAGTTGTATGGATATTTTTTTTCATTTTTAAATTATATCGTTTTCAATTTATTGGCATAATAAAAGAATTGTAAAGTACCTGAACAGTTATTTCTTAATAACGGCCAGTTCTAAAAGTTCAATTCGCTTGTTTAGTTCAATGATATATAATGTAAGCTCTTCTGTTTTTTGAAGCAATGATTTATTTAATTCAGCTAAGCCAACTCCATTTTCTTGCATCTCAGCTGCTGTAGCAATACCCGGTAAATGCTTCTCTTCTTTTACTTTTTGTTCTAATAAACTTAAGGGCATTAAAGTGTAATTTTTTTCAAAAACAAAATCGGCACCTGTTGTATTGATAACAATTTCATTCGCTCTGATTTTTCCATTTACATCTAAAATGTAATTTGTGTTTATTTGAGTTACTTTATTGATTAAAACGTTACCATTTTTTAGAACTGTTAAGGCGTTGTTTCTTAAAGTTGAACTTCCGTTGCCAATGACAAATAGAGGATCTGTTGCAATTATTGATGTGCCAGAATATGCAGGACTAGTGAAATTGTATGTTCCGATTACAAAACTTCCAAGTGATTCAGCAATTAAACTACTTCCAAATGTTGTAGATAAATTTGCCGAAGAAGTATTTAGTAGCCCAAAAGCAAAAGCTGTTGTTGCAGAAGCTGTACAAGAGTTTCCTGCCGAAAAAGCTTGATTTGCACTTGCAATGCAATTAGCCCCAGAAGAAAAACTTGCTATTCCAGATGACGTTGTATTTTGGCCAAAACCAACTGAATACAATCCAATGTTTGCATCATCCCATGAAGTTCCTGCGACTTTACCTGCTCTAAAAGCACTTTTTGAAGGAACCCACATCATTCTTGTTCCTGCTCCGGCAACAGGTGTCGCGCCCGTTGTTCCATCAAATAAAACGCTTCCGTTTTTTACTTCTAATAAAGATAAGGGAGATGTTGCGCCAATAATTCCAATGCCTACATTTCCTGCAGCTTGTTGAGTTATGTTTCCCGAACTAGTTGTGAATTGCGCAAAAGAAGCATTTCCAATGCATACTATTATAAATAATGCGATTAATTTTTTTGTAAAGTTCATAATAAATAATTTTTAGATGTTGCTTATTTTTTAAATTTCGCGACAAACATAAAAACTCTCACCGCCAAAAAGTGGCAGTGAAATAAAAAATTAATAGTTTAAGAAATAGGAATTTCTTTTTCTGCAAAATTCAATCGGGATTTTCTTTGTTTTCATATTTTTGATTAAACGGTAAATGGTTCGCTCAGAAACATTTATTTTCTTTGCTAATTCTTTTGGTGTTCCTGTTGCATTTT
>CANFRC010000023.1 GCA_947449315.1 Bacteroidota bacterium | reverse complement strand
TCCACCACTCGCAACAATTTGTGTTGTATAATTTCCGCCTGTTGTTGTTTTTCTAATATCTCCATAATATAATTCCCCGTATTGCACATTTGCGTTCGACCAGTCGATCAGCGATTCCATTCCGTCTCCGCCCAATGGTCTGTTCCATGTTGAACCGCTCGCCCATCTTGCTGTTCCGTTATCTTGCCAACCAGTATTTAAAAGATTTACATTTGTTGCAGATAGGCCAATTCTATAAGCTTGGGAAATTTGTAACCCGTTACTAAGGTCGGTCCAGGCAGCACCTGTGTTAGTTGTTTTGAAACATCCTCCATCACAACCCGCAAAATAAGTCGTTGCGCTGCCAGGTATGAATTCCAATGCATGAACATCAGCATGCACGTATGGAGCGCCCGTACCTGTCCATTCAGCATTTAATGTCCATGCTGTTCCACCATTTGTTGATTTCCAAATATTAACACCACCAATAATCACAAGGTCAGCGTTAATAGGAGAAACAGCAATTGATAAATCGTACCACCCTTGTCCACCTGCAGTAGCGCCTGTATTGGAGTATCCTAAAATATTTGGTGTTGTAGAACGTGCTGAAAATGTTGCTCCGTTGTCTGTTGAACGGTATAATCCTTGAAATCCGTACGCTGTATTTGCCGCTAAAACATATACATAAGCGGCGTTTGCTGCAGTTACTGCAATCGCTAAGCGAGATACAGAAGCTGCTGCAGGTAATCCGGTAGACGTTGTTACGAAAGAGGTTCCACCATTCGTTGATTTATAGAATAAGGTAGTAGAACAAGCATAAACAGTTGTTGTATCTCCCGGTTTGTATTCAATGTCTTTAATATTTGCAACAGCAGTAGCAATTTGTGTCCATGCAGCACCTGCGTTGATTGTACGGTAAACACCATTACTCGTAGCTGCAAAAATAGTATTCGGATTTAGCGGATTCATCAACAATCTGCTGATCACGCGACCATTGGTAACCAACCACGTTAAACCGGTAGGCAACCAGGTTGTTCCGCCATCTGTTGTTTTCAAAACACCTATGGAATAGGTGTCAGAAGCTTCACCGTCTCCAGTTGCTAAATATTGAATCAAGGTATTGGTTGGATGAATCGCTAAATCGGTACAGCCGATCACTGCTAAATTATCTGTTCCCGTAGCCCATGATGTTCCGCTATTGGTACTTTTCCAAAGTCCTCCACCCGGAGAACCAACATAAATGGTATTTGTAGTCGTTGGATCGAAACGAACAAAGTTAATACGTCCTGCTCCACCTCCACCAGAAGGGATTGTGGTGGTTGGTCCGATCAATGTCCAGTTAGCAACAGCTGCAGACGGGGCGCCAGGGGCTCTCATCGGTGCTGCATAAAAATGATCAAGATATTCGTTCCATGCATTCGCCATAACGGAGCGGTCGCCGGAAGGATACAATCGAGGGGTCATATAACTTTCCCAACGTTTATATACTTCCCAGCCACCAGATAACTCTTCCTCTGCTTTTTGTCCAGCCACTGGGCTTTGTCCTTTAAGAGGAAGAACACCCGACTTTTCTTGTTTAGCAATTTTCTTGGCAAGCTCGGCTCTCTCACGAGCTTCTTTTTTTCTATGTTTTAATTCTGTGTTCTTATAATAGTCATTAAATGATTTTTGAACATCATAAAAATTGACCGTAGGGTCTTGCATTTTTTCTACCCAGGTTTGTGAATAGCCTATTTTAATAAAAGTTGTAAGCAGGAGCGAAAAAGAAAAAAGGAGTGTTTTTTTCATTGTTATTTGTTTAGAGAACCTTTGACGATTACAAATTTAATATAAGATATTATAAAAAACAAGATTTTTCAACCCTTTTAGGCGCCAAGCCCCTTTTTCACGTTCAACAAATTTGTTTGTATAACACTACAATTATTGGCCCTTTTTGTTTAGAAGAAAATAATGCGAGTTTAAACAATGAACTGTTCATTACTTTATGCAAATAAATTGACAATACAATTTTGCTTTTATAGTTTTATACCGAAACAAAACCGCTTTTAGATATTCTCACTTAATTGAAAATAAAAATGTTTTGTTTGTAGAATATCCACTCATTTAAAAACGTTCTGTTTATGGTGAAAGAGAAAAAGATTTTCGTTCTTGATACTTCTGTAATTATTTATGACCACATGGCAGCAAAGAGCTTCAAGGAGCACGATGTGGTTATCCCCATCACCGTTCTTGAAGAGCTTGACAATTTTAAAAAAGGGAACGACACCAAAAATTTTGCGGCGCGCGAGTTCACACGATACATCGATAAAATATCCGATGGGATTATTCTTCAGGATTGGATCAACATCAATGGCAAAGGTCATGGAATGATCAAAATTGAAATGCATCAAAATTCAAAAATTGATGCCGAAAAAGTGTTCGGTGAACGCAAAGCCGACCACCGTATTTTAAACACCGCTTTGTATATTTCCGAACATTATCCCGAACGTAAAGTGATCATGGTGACGAAGGATATTAATCTGCGCATCAAGGCAAAATCATTGGGTTTAAATGCAGAAGATTATGAGACGGGGAAAATAAAAGATGTGAACGAGCAGCTGTATACCGGCCGCAGCGAAATTCAAAAAGTTTCTACAGAGATCATTAATGAAATCTATGAAAAAGGATATGCTGATCCTGCTGCATTATTAAAGAAAGACAAACCAACCTCCAACCATTTTTATGTTTTAAAGAACGGAACAAAATCTGTTTTAGCTGCATACAGTCCGGCTAAAAAAACATTGGAGCGAGTAAAGAAAGTAACCGCTTTTGGCGTAAATCCTCGCAATGCCGAACAAGCATTTGCATTGGATGCAATCATGAATCCCGATATTAAATTAGTCTCTATTCAAGGTGTTGCCGGTACCGGAAAAACATTGTTATCGCTTGCAGGCGCACTGGAACAACGCAGAACTTTTCATCAGATCTATTTGGCACGACCGATTGTTCCATTAAGCAATAAGGACATTGGTTATTTACCAGGCGACATCAAATCCAAGCTAAATCCTTACATGGAACCACTGTGGGATAATTTAAAATACATCAAAAATCAGTTCAACGAAAAAGACAAAGAGTACAAACAAATTACTGAGATGGTAGAGAATGAGAAGCTGGTAGTTTGTCCGCTTGCCTATATTCGCGGAAGAAGTTTATCGGATGTTTTCTTTATTGTTGATGAAGCACAAAACTTAACGCCACATGAAGTAAAAACAATTATTTCGCGTGCAGGAGAAAACACAAAAATGATCTTCACCGGTGATATCCATCAAATTGATACCCCATACTTAGATTCACAAAGTAATGGTTTATCGTATTTGATAGATAAGTTGAAAGACCAGGGACTATATGCGCACATCACTTTAGAAAAAGGTGAACGTTCAGAATTAGCGAATTTAGCAAACGAATTTTTATAGGACGGAATGTCTTTGAAAACAAAAAGCTCCTTTACAAATTGTAAAAGAGCTTTTTTATACACTATATAGAATTTTTATTCCGCGATCACGATCTTTTTTGTTTCAACACCAGTTGCGGTACTTACTTTCAAAAAATAATTTCCTGCTGCATTCGCTGATCTGTCAAATGTTACAGCATGTTTGCCAACTCCCTGATTTTCATCTGCAATGGTATTCACTAATTTCCCTGTTACATCAAATAACTGAATCAGCACCTTTCCTTGTGCAGACGTTTCATATTTTATTTCTGCCGTTTTTCCAATAGGATTGGGGAATACAGCAAGTTTTAATTTATTTTTTTCTGATTCATCAATCGCAGTTGTACTTCCGAAATAATGATAGGTAGTATTGTTCAAGGTTCCTGAATTCGGATTTCCCAGGGTGTCTGTTAATGTATTGTAAAAAATATCGGCGGGATTTGTTAGTCCCGTCACAACAGTTGTCGGTGTTGTAAATGTATTTGTATAACGCGTGATCTTATTTCCTGTCCAGGAAGAAATGAAATAATTTCCAGCTCCATCTTTTGCAATACCGTCACAATTCCCAAGAGTGGATGCCGTAATTAAAGTAACCGCTCCGGTTGTAACATCCATGGCATTGATGGGGGCGCTTGCACCCCAATTAACAAACACACAACGGTTATTCGGCTGGTCATAAATAATCCCGTTTGGCGATGCTGTTCCTGTTGACGCAACAAAAATACTGAAGGCGCGTGTTGCAATATTTATTCTATATATTTTTTTTGCAGTAAAATCTGTTGAATACAAATAGGTATTATCATGGGTAATCCCATTTAAAAAAGTAGCGCCCATAGAAATTGTTCCAATAGCTGCTGCGGTATTAATGTTGAACATTTTAATGTTTGCTCCGGCACATACATACAAAGTATCGTTCACGATTTCTATTCCATGAGGACCACCTGAACATGTTGCAAAAACAGTTACTGCACCTGTAACACTACTTCTAGAAAGAATATTGTTCGCGCTATTGTTCGCAATCAGCCAACGGTTGTTGGCATAATCGAACTCAACACTTTCTGGACTGTTATACGCTTGTGCAAAACCGAAGCCGGAAAAAAGAACGACTGATAAAATGGTAAATAATTGTTTCATGGGCAGTTTAGTTATTAACTTTTAGTGACTTTAATCAATTCCATCTCACATTCTGGACATTTTCCTGGCTTGTCAAATAGTTGTTCGGTACATTTCATCGGACACTGGTATTGTTCCTTTACAACTCCTGTTGGTGAGGCTTCCGGCTGTTTTGATTCTCCTTTACAACTTGTCAGAAAAACAGAAAGAAGCAGAACAGAAGCACAAATGATCGAAATAGTTTT
>CANFRC010000022.1 GCA_947449315.1 Bacteroidota bacterium | reverse complement strand
GTAGACAAAAGTATGTCTGAAATTAAAACTGCAATAGACAAAATACCAGATTATTTTCAAAAAAAATATACACTTGCTAAAAAGAATGAATTATTAAATCTATTCACTTTTGAAGCATTAGAATTTTTATCACTTGGTGTTTTTGTGGACATTAATTTAAACTTTGTATCTGAAACAAAAACAGATATAATAATAGAAGTGAGACGAAAAGTTGGTGCATTTGACCAATCGCATGAAGTATCAAAAGCAAACAAGCATATTGAAAGTATGTTCAATGGTATTTCTGAATTAATACTTAATCCTAATGCTCAGCCAAAAAAGAAAGATGGGTGTTATATTGCAACATCCGTTTATGGAAGTTATGAAGCACCCGAAGTTATCGTTTTGAGAAATTTTAGAGACAATTATCTTAAAAAATCTATTTTAGGTTTAGCATTTATAAACTTCTATTATTCTACAGCACCCACAATTGTTAAAGTGACAAAAAATATGAAATTGTTTAACGTTGTCGTTAAAAAAATATTAGACAAATTTGTAGCAAGATTGCAGCACCGAATGTAAGCCTCATAAATAAGTCAGCATAAATCATCCATTAACAGCAAATTGGCGAATATGTCGGCTTTAGAGGTAATTGAAACATTCTACTTCTAAAGCTGCCATATTTTCAAATCTGCAAATGATTGTGGGCATGTTAAAGAAATGATCACAATTAGAGACAGGAGAGGTCTGAAATTTCCAGCCATAGATCTTAATTTAATCTGGATATCCATTTATAAGCGTTTCTAAACGCAAAATGTATCACATTAAGCCAACTAAGTATAGTAGTATTGGTTTATTTTTTTGTAAATTAGTTGCGCTTAGCAATAAGTTATGCGCAAGCAAAGCGATTCCTAGAAAACATATATTAAATGAATTTGACAACTAAGCAGTTATTATTTATTAACGCTATTTTGGCTATGTTGACTTTACCATTAACCTTTATTTGGCTTGAAATCGGACCTTTAGGTAAACAATATTATGGATTAAATGTGCCAGATATTTATATTCTCGGTTCGACTATATTAGGAAAAGATAGAAGTTTTTCAAGCATTAATTTCGCTTACAAATTTCAACTTTTAGTTATCATTTATTTTACCATATCAGCGATTTGGACAATTAAAATTCTTGATATAAAAAAAATTGCATTAACTCTGACTTCTCTAAATCTATTTCTTTTAGTTTTTTTTCCATTTTGGTTGCATATTTATACATACGGAGTCATTAACAACAGTGACGGCGCAGCAGCAGATATTGAAATTCATTTTGGATTTGGACTTCTGGTGTATATAATACTTTTGATAGTCAGCATAATTACATTTAAACGAATAAAAAAAGCTAGCAGCTAATTGCTCCATTGCTTTATTCACAACTCGCACTCAACACCAATGTGTGACATTGACAAAAATGCAAACGAGATATGAGGGAGTAATGCCTATAGCCTTTTAAAGTGGAGGCAAACAATAATAAAAAAATGAAATCGATTACAAAAATCATTATTGGATTGTTAGGCATTGCGGTTATTGGACTTTTAACCTACTACATAGTAAAAAAAGAAAAAACGCCATACGTAATTGAAAAAAAACCGATTACGAATCCTAGCCACGATACTGTTGTAATAGCAAAAGTAATTAAGGACACAATAGTTGATACAATTAAACAAGAATTTAGTATTGATGGCGAAGAATTTACATTAACGAATGTTGAGGGGGTATATACCAATTCAACAAAAGATAAAATGTTGATAATAAAGGAAAATGTATGGAAAAAGATGATTCGAAAAGTGCAAAAAAAATTCCCTAACATCGGAAAAGATTGCAATTATAAATATGAAAAGCCAGAGTTATCAGAATATAAATTTGTTGGATTACTCACATACTTTGCTGCCAGTAAAAACAATAAAATAACCACTGCCTATTCAGCAATTGAAATTAGAAAAGGGCATGCAAAATACTTTGCAGGGGGTGAAGTTTGTTGCGGTTGTGAGGGAGTGCCTCTTGAAGCGCAACAAGTGGATGCCGTCATTGTTAAATAAATCAAAAGGAGGATAAATCTATTAGCGGATGACAGCGGTTTTTAAGAAATGTAACTTTATGGTTTATAATTATGAAACCAATTATTCAAAAATTTTATAGTTCAGACAAATCTGTAGCTTCTACGGTTCGAACTATCGTTCTTTTCGGTAGAAATGTTTCGACTTACAAATTTGCATTAGCCTCAACATTGCTTAATCTGAAGCCTAAAAATTTCATTACCTACGAAGATTTGCGGGATGAATTTTTAAAATCATTGTTGTCCCATTATCAAAAGAATCCATACCAATTTCAAGCAGGTAAAAATAGTTTAACAAAAGCTTTCGATCAATATAAAATTGACGGCAATTGGAATGATTTATTAAAAATCGCAGAAAAGAATATTTATAATAATGTTTTTGATGCATTCCACAATGTTGGTGGTAGTTCTATTAAAAAAGAACATATTCTTTTTGAGCATTTACCAAAGGAAAAAAAACTTGTTTTAACTGATAACATCAATGCCATACTAGAACAGCATAATTTACTCGAAATATTGAAGAATGAGAATGAAAGTCGTTGGATGATTGAGTTCTTCTTCCATACCAGCAGGGCTGTTGTTTCTATTGTAAAAAGAAAATTAATACTACCGCAAACTCGGAAGATGCAGATTTTCCAGATGTTGATCACTTTATAGCGCACTCGTATTTTAAGCGACCAGATTTGAGTCATATAAATCCAGATGGTATTTGGAATTTGGTAATAGCTTGTAAAGAATGTAATCGAGGTACAGGTGGTAAATTCGAGAGGCTCCCCGCTTTATTTTATCAACGTGAAATTATAAATCGAAACATTCTTTTTACAGAAGAACACCGTCATTCTCTAAAAAATTCAATACTGCTCAGTTTAAATGCCAAAAACCATAATGAAGTTCAAAGGATGATGTTTTCTCTTTTTGATAAATTCAATATGATTGATGGTTGGAATCCACTACTAATTTATCACTATGAATAATCCATTTAATTCAATTCCTAAATCTAGAATATTATCTGAATCAGATGATTTTTTAATAATAAAAGATATATTTCCTGTATCTCCTGGTCACATGCTTATTATATCAAAGCGAGAGGCATCAGACTTTTTTGCACTAACTGATTCTGAAAGAAACCAGCTAAATAAAAGCATTTTAATAGCAAAATCATTAATAGAATTGGAATATAATCCCGACGGATATAATATTGGAATGAATTGTGGTGCAGCTGCAGGACAAACTGTATTTCATTTTCATTGTCATGTAATTCCAAGGTTTTCTGGTGATATGGTGAACCCAAGGGGCGGAGTAAGACATTGCGTTGAAGGTAAAGGAAACTATTAATAACAAACCATATGAGCGAGTATGCTCGACTCTTTGTGTTTAGTTTGTTTCATTGTTCACCATCAAATTGGTCTTATTTAGCGATGTGTAAACATCAATTGATTTCCACTTTCTCTATCTCCATATAAAAAAGCCAATTGTCCAAATTGCGATGAAATGGAATGGGCCGCTGCTAAGTCGATGTTTACAATAAAAAAAGATGCCTCCGACCATTTTTTATCTTTTGAAATACCAATCCCTGAATAAGTCTCATAGTTAGCAGCTTTTAACAGGGCGAGTAATTCACTGTTCCGATTATTGTTTTGATCGATTGATAAAATTGCTGGTAGCGGATTCCATGCAGTTATAAATGCCCAGGATTCAATTTTCGGAAAATACTTTATTAATTCAATGGGGTGCTCTCCAATTTTCAATGTAATCTCTTTTTCAAGATGAATCAGGTAGCTGGTTTCTAAAAATTCGTTTTTAATTTGATCGATTTTCATCATCTAATAATATAGAATTAAATTTTTATTTCTGCATGAAATACCATTTTTTTAATTCAGGCAATCCTCCTTTTTTACGACAATATCCACAGCCCCATTCATTTGTAACTGTTGAGAGTAGCAGGTGGTGATTGCCTTTAGAGAGGCATTGGGCTGTCCAATTCGTTGCGTGAATGCGATCGGGGGTAGGATGCAGGTGGATCGTTCGGCAGAAGTTTATTAAGTCATTGTTTTTTGCAGCATCTTCAATTAATTTAATCTTTTGTCTGTATGCATCGTTTAGTTCCTTTTGAATAGAATTAAAATAGTCCTCAGAAAATTGTTCGCTTTTTTCGTAGATCAATTTACCTTCTCCAAAAAATACATTCTTAAAAAATAGTTCTTTTAAGAAATACGTTAAAATAGCATCAATCGTCGTCAGATTTAAATTCAAGGGAATGACAAGTTCTTTTATAGAATGATCTTGTTGATCAATTTTTAGTAGGTAGAGTGTATGTTCATTTATTTTATAATAAATCTCACAAAGCCCATATTCCATGAACATGAACTCTTGGTTGTAGGTTAGCAGATGTCGGTATTTAGGATCATTCATAACTCATTTCATTTCATGTATTCAATGCTCGGAATATTTTTTCGCAAGTGGATAAGCTTCATAGTCGTTTGGGAAATCACTCTTGGAATTAAATCCGGCTGGTAGTTCGTACACATCGCATCCCAAAATAACCAGATTCAGGTAGGCAACATGGAGTAGGGCCACTGTCCGTTTTTGTTCAAAGAAAAACTCATAGGGAATGTTTTTTGGCCAGAGCTGTGCCCTGTTTGCAACGAGCAAGGGGATTCTGTTCGCCTCGTTTTTTATAAACTCCTCCCAGTGCACCACGTCAATTTTTTCATGTTCATATTGATTCGCTGGATAAGGAATATCCAGCTTCTTTAATTTTTTATCCTTCAAAATCGGATGGGTAGAGAATAGCTCCGTTAAGCGCGTATGGACGTATACATTATCTTTTTCTTGTGACATGGTTTTATAATTTTAATGAAAATCAATGTGTAAATGAAAAAAATGTGACTGTTAGGTCTTCAAAATTTTAGTTGAAAAGTTGAAGAATTTTAATTTTATCTTCCTAATTAATCCATTAAATAGGTTGGTTTTAAATTCTTTGGGTGGCATTCCTAAATAGATGCTTCTTGGGAATGCTCCTC
>CANFRC010000021.1 GCA_947449315.1 Bacteroidota bacterium | reverse complement strand
TGTATCGGAAAGTAATTATTAAGTTAATAAAAATACATCTTTATCGTTTGGTTATAGCATAAAAAAATAATAAACGAATTTATCCTACAGCTAGTTTTCTAGACTCATTAAATAATGCCGGTGGAATTGCTTCATCTAAAAGCCATTTAATACTCATTGGTTGACTTCCTTCGTGCGAAACATATTTAGCTGAACCTAAATAAACATAAGCCATCGTTAAGCCATTTTCGTCAACATTTTTTTCTCTAACAAACAAGAGGATTGTTTTGCCTTCTTTTACATGATTGATATAGGAAAGGCCTTTGGGTGAATCAGGTTTTGTTGAATTTTGACTTTGCCAGTGAAACAAATTCTCTGTAATTGCATAATCCTCGTACATGGTAGTAGGCGAGTAATCGCCTTCCGATTTATCTAAAGTAACAAAAAGGGCTTCTGTATTCAAGGTATTGTTCAAAGCAACACCTTCTCGATTAGAAGATTTACTTTTTTCTGTACTTAGCTGTAAGGCAACAAAAATCTGACTTCTAGTATATCTACCGTGTACCTTTAATAGAAATGGAATGCTTAAAGCACTAAGCTTTTCAATACACTCACATTGATTTATTCTAACATCCAAATAACTCAACACTTCCTCTTTGAGCGTTTTGTTTTTGAATACATCTTTAACTCCGTCGATAGCATTTGTATACTCATTCTTATTGGGTGAATCCTGAAAGATGTCGTAAAATAACATCAAAATGAAAATTTGGTTTTCCGCATTTTTAGTATCAAAACTATTTCCATTTTTGAGAAATGATCTAACTTTTTCGAAATAATATATACTATCCATGGTCAACCATGTTGTTCCGAGCATCCTACCAATTTGATCATTAAAATCTGATGCAATAAAATCTTTCTTTATACCGGCTTCGTTTAATAAATAATCCCATGTTTTTTTAGACTTGTATACATTTACTAAATCCAAACCTTCAAATTTTAATAAATTAGCCAGGTTTAATGGCAATGTGTAACTATTATTAAAATTTTGAATTTTCTTAACTAGTTTTCTTAAGCCTGAACTCGTTGCTTTTTTTATGTTTGCAATTATTATCTCTTTTGCTCTTCTTTCTAAAACAATTGAACAACCTAATGGAAGATGTGGGAAGTCAGTTTCAATTTCATCCTTCACAGCAATATGCGTTTTGCCGATCATTGCTCTGAACTTATGCTCAAAATCATATTCAGGATTTGAATTACCAACAAAATCAAGTATGGTCAAACATTCTTTCCCTTCATGTAAACGAAGCCCGCGGCCCATCTGTTGAAGAAATATAGTTAAACTATCTGTAGGTCTTAAAAACAATATAGTATCTATTTGAGGAATATCAACACCTTCATTAAACATATCTACAACAAATAGGTAATTAATTTCTTTTGCTTTTAGTTTATTTAGTAGTGAAACCCGATCGTTTGAATTATCACTTGTTAAATCAGCTGCTTTTAAACCTTTCTCTAAAAACTTCTTTGCCATAAATTGCGCGTGCTTTTTTGAAACACAAAAACCTATGGCGCAAACTTCATTTAAATTAGAAAGATATTTTTCGCAATTATGTAAAATGTCAATGACGCGTCTATCGTTCTCCGAATAAATCTTTTCTAATTCAGTAATATCATATCTTCCTTTACGCCAACTTACGTTTGATAGATCAATAGAGTCTGAGATTCCAAAATACTGAAAGGGACAAAGTAGTTTGCGATTCATTGCTTCAGGTAATCTTATTTCAGCCGAAATACTATTACCAAAATCCAACAAAATATCTTCGCCATCCATTCTTTCTGGGGTGGCAGTTAAACCAAGTAATATTTTTGGTGCAAAATAATTTAGTATAGGCCTATAACTTTTTGCGGGAATGTGATGAACTTCATCAATAACGATATAGTCATAAAAATCAGAAGCTAACTTTAAATTACCTAGTCTATTAGAAATGGTTTGTATTGAAGCGAAAACATGGCTATAGTTACTAGGCTCATGACCACCTACCCACAAAGAACCAAAATCTTGAGTTTTTAATATATGTCTATACGTATCCAACGCTTGCTTTAATATTTCTTCACGATGCGCCACAAAAAGAAATTTAGCATTCGGATTTTGAGCATAAAACTGCTTAAAGTCAAAGGCAGAAATCACTGTTTTTCCTGTTCCAGTGGCTGCAATTACTAAATTTCTAAAATTCCCTTTAGCTCTTTCTGACAATAAGCGCTCAAGGATTTCTTTTTGGAAATTGTGTGGAGTAATATCAAAAAAGGTTGAGAAATTATTTTCTGCTTTAGAATATTTTTCCTCGTCAATTGCGTTACGCAGTTTGTCTTTGTGGATGTTTATATCATATAATTCAAACTCAGAGTCATTCCAATAGGTGTCGAAAGTTTTTTGAAACTTATCAATGACATGTGGAATTTCTTGAGTAGTAATCTTTAAGTTCCATTCAAGTCCGCTAGTTAAAGCAGTACGTGAAATATTGGAAGAACCTATGTAACCGGTATTAAAGTTCGTATTTCTCAAGAATAAATATGCTTTTGCATGAACACGTTCTTGTTTTGTATTATAGGATATTTTTATTTCTACGTTGGTTAATTTAGCTAATTCCTCAATGGCTTTAGGCTCTGTAGCACCCATGTAGGTGGTTGTAATAATTTTAATTTTCTTACCTTTTTTCGCAAACTCCTGTAACGCTTGTAAAAATATTCGTAAACCCGAAAATCTAATAAAGGAAACTATCCATTGTATTTCATCAGCCGATTCAATTTCCTTTCGTATTTCACTTTCCAAAGAAACTCCGCTTTTGTTTCCCGTAAATAATTCAGATTGCCTAAGTCCAGTCGAAGGCAATAAAGAAGCGACATGCTTTTCTAAATCGGCATAAGGTGAGTTTATTTTTGAAAATACTGCTTTTAGGATTTTGCCTTCAGAAAGTAAAAGATTTTATTCTATTCCTTGGTTTTTAATTTCGGATGATAAAAGTTGAATTAACTTATTTGCTAACTCAATTTGATTAGCAGCAGAATCCTTGTCTTCTTTTAATAAGCCTAGTGTCGTTTGTAGTATTTTAGAAAAGTATTGGGCAAGGAATAGTGCAGCATCTTTTCGTTTAAGAGGGACAGACTCTATATAATATTGATCATGAGGAAGACTTTCAATTTCATCAGAAATTAATTGATTAATTAATTGTTCGTATACACCTTCAATCATTCTAAAATTTTTAAATACTCATTTAAAATTGGAATATCTGCTTCTGCCCAATCTAAGGTAACTAATTCATTTTTACTCAACCAAAGAAAATTTGCGTGCTCCGTTAATTTTATTACACCACCAATTAACTCACAAATAAAAGGGATAAGTTTTATTATTTTCGTTTCTGAATATTTATGCGTGTTACTAGTAAGCTGCTTCGTGATTTTGATATTTATATGTAATTCCTCGAGAATTTCTCTAATCATACATGCCTCAGCAGTTTCGCCTTTTTCAATTTTACCACCCGGAAACTCCCATTTTAAAGGCAAGGCCATCTTTTCACTTCTTTGAGTGACTAGAACTTTATTATTATGCTCTATAATGGCACAAGTAACTTCAATCATGTTTTCCAGTTTTCACCTTCCTTTTATACTTTTTTGGAAAGCTATTTCTTTAGTTATTTTTCTAATCAATAATAAAACAAATAAATTTTACATATATATTATTTCCTTATTATAAAAATAAATACTTATTCAAAGTAACTCATTGTTTTTGTCAAATAAGGTCAATCATTTGTCTATAATATTCAGCAAGCTAAAGTGGTTTCTTTAAAAACGCAGCGTCACTATCAACGAACTTTGAACAGCTGCCTATAAAATTCAATTTCACTGAATCTACCACACAATCGGTATTTTTAGCAACTATTATTTCAGCTACCCCACTTGTATCTCTACCATTTTCGTCTTTGGTAATGTTATAATATTCCGGTCTATATATAAACAACACTTTGTCTGCATCCCTTTCTATTGCTGCTGATAATTGAAGATCTGAAAGTTGGGGCCGTTTATCCCCTCCTCTTGTTTCTACTGCTCTGCTTAATTGCGAACTTACAACAACAGCAATGTTATACCTTCTTGCCACTACTTTTAATTCACGACAAATTTTTGATAGCTCGTCCTCCCGATTATTTACCATTCTATTTTTTACATTCACCAATTGTAAGTGGTCGATAAATACAACTTCTATTTTCTTTTCTTTTACCAGGTAATCAACTTGTACAACAATGTCATCGATGGAAAAACAACTGTCCTCTATGGTAATATTGGCATCTCGGATAACTTTTGTCTTTTCTAAAATATCTTCCAATTGAGCAGGTGTTACTGCTTTTGTTGCAAGTAAATGATCGGACACCTCCGTAAAAAAACTGATCAAGCGCATTAAAATTTGTTGTGCAGTGTTTTCAATTGAAAAGTAGGCAATGGGTTTCTGAGACGATATGAGATTAGCCATAATCGAAATCATGAAAGCAGTCTTCCCCATTGCTGGTCTGCCCGCAATAACAATCAACTCTCCTTTTGGGAAGCCTTTTATTTTTCGATCCAATTCAATGAATCCGGTTGGAATGGCGGAAAAAAGATTTCTATCTACAGCTGGATGTGCTAATGCCGAGATGGTTTCAAGATACAATTCCTTGAAAGTTAATTTTGCTTTGTCATTTCTAAATTCATTGCTTAAGGAAAGCAGCTTGCTGGTCCACTTGTGAAGCAAATCATGTTCTGAAAAGCCTTCGTGTTGAATATCCTTTTCAATTTCTAAAGCAAATTGGGAGAGTGTTGTTCTTAGTGTTTGGTCCATGGAGATAATAGTTTGATGCAAAGAAAATTGAATTTATTCAAACTTTTATTGGTGTTCATAAATTACTTTGTGCTGATATACATCGTTTTAAAATTTTCTAACAAATGTTTTTTTATTGATTAAATAACAATTAGCTATTTTAATATGTTAATCATCTTTTTAGTCAAGCTCATTCAACAAACTGCTTGAATAGATCGTTTAAAGAGCAATAAAAACAAGCTGTTGAATACAAACTTGTTTTACAATGAAACTATTTCGAAAATACGACGTAGAAAACTGTAATAAATAAACACACTAAAACGCACCTACTAAATTTTAAAAAAATTAAATAAAAAAAATTAAATAAAAAAAACAATAAAAGTAAAACAACTCCGTTAACCTAATAAATACATCAAGATTCACAAATAGTGAAACCAACCGAGCCGAGAGGCCGCGGTGGTAAAAAAGATGAGGACAGCCTGTCAAAATAAAGTGCAAACTCTCCCATCCTATTTTATTGACGTATTGAATTTAGTATTCACCCTAAAAAAATTCAATCTATGAAAAAGCGAATCGTTCTACTCAGCTTTTTACTTGGTGCAACATCAGGTATAGCTCAAAACATCGACAGTCTATTTTATGCCGGACAAGACACCACCGGATTGGCGCAAGAAATTGCAGCGGAAGAAGCTGCATGGACCTGGACCGACACGCTGATTGAAGGCAATTATGACAAAGTCGATAATGATGTCCATAGCATGAAAAAAAAATACAGAAACATTCCAGACCTCGCCAATGACATCAACTTGAAATTTAGTACCGATGAAGAAAAAATCCGTGCCATATTTATTTGGATGACCGTTCACATTTCATATGACTATGTTGAGTTCGAAAGCAAGAAGAGGAAAATTGGAAGTGTTTCTTATCGACCAGGTACTCCCAAAAACATCATTGCAAATAAATGGGAGAAGATTTATTTCAGATATGCTTCCAGTGTTCTTCTCAAAAAACGGGGCATTTGTGAAGGTTACGCAACTCTTTTTTATGAATTGTGCCGCTATACAAATATCAACTGTCAAATGGTAACGGGGTTTGCAGATGATAATATTGAAAAAATAAATAAATACAAAAATCAAAAATATGTCCCTACCAACCATGCTTGGAATAAGGTGCAGCTAAAAGGCGAATGGTTATTTATTGATGTGACTTGGGCAAGTACCGGAAAATATGACCAGAACAAAAAAAGAACCGAACCAACGACTTATAGACCTTACTACTATCTCGTGAAAGAAAACAATTTGTATCCCGACCATCTGGTCAATGAAAAAAGAAGTAAAAAAAGGAATGAGACTGTCGGTAATTACTGAACGAATGTTACCTGACAATCTCTAATAAACTAACACTATAAAAGCTCTCATGATAAATACAAAATAAATTACAAGGTTTTTATCAAAAAAATTTCGGATGCTGCGCCACTTTAAGATCTGAATAATCATTGAGAAATCTTCTGTAACAAATGCATTAATTAAACTTAGAATAAACTAAAAAAACAAACATATGAAAAGAAGAAATGAAGAAAAATACCGAGCAAGTGGAATGACTCAAGTCGCCCAAGCGCAATCAATTTGTTGTAAAATAGTGAGAGTGGGTTCTGGATTAGAGCCCATGGATGAAAGAGAAACTCCTTTTCGG
>CANFRC010000020.1 GCA_947449315.1 Bacteroidota bacterium | reverse complement strand
GTATCGGGAGCCGTAGTAGGGGTTAGTCCAAGTGGCACATCCACAATCCCAGTTCAAACATTGACCAATGCAACGAGCAGTCCGATCACTGTAGTTTATACAGCAACAGCAAGCTTTGCGGGATGTGTAGGTGCTTCTGCTAATTATACAAGTACTGTCAATTTATTGCCTGTTGTTGCATTCACAAATTCTGCTATTGGATGTATCAATTCGATAATCCCTTTTACAAATAACACAACTGGCGCTTCCACTTACAGTTGGAATTTTGGGGATGGAGGAACTTCCACATCCATATCACCTACACACATATACACCACGGCCGGAACGTATACCATTCATTTAATTGCCACTTCTATATTTGGTTGTATTGATTCTATCACAGGTACCATTCAGATTAATCAGATTCCTTCCCCAAATTTTACGACAATACCAAACATGGGATGTGCCCCACTGAATGTTTCTTTCATCAATAATTCTACTGGTGTAATCACATCCTATCTATGGAATTTTGGTAATGGGAATACATCTACGTTGGCAACAGCACCCAATCAAGTGTATCTTCAAGGGCTTTACGATACCACCTATTTTGTTTCTTTAACTGTAAACAATAATTGTGGGTCTGCTACTTATAATGATTCTGTTATTGTTAAACCTAGACCTGTTGTTAATTTTGGGACAAATGTAAATTCGGGTTGTTCTCCGATAAGTATAGATATGATCAATAATTCCACAGGAAATGCAACTAGTTATATTTGGAATTATGGAGATGGAAGTCCTATTTATACCACATCAAGTGCCGATACGCTATCTCATACTTTTACAACAGGAATGGCTGATACCACTTATACAATCACGTTGATAGGAGTGAATGTGTGTGGAAATGATACCATCACTCATACGGTTTTAGTTCATCCAAATACAGTAACAGCATTTTTTAACACGTCATCCATTTCTGGCTGCGCTAATCATACAGTAACGTTTACTGATTTTTCTATTGGTGCAACTTTTGTTTCTTGGGATTTCGGAGATGGCAACGTATCCACAGTATTAAATCCCGTTCATACATACATAACGCCAGGTACGTATACGTGTTATGAATATATAAATAATGGTTGTAGTTATGATACAGCATCTGTTGTCATCACAATTTATCCTCCTCCTTTACTTTCATTTACCACCAATGTGCCAACTGTATGTGGAAATCAACCCATCAGTTTTATAAATACGTCTACAGGAGGTGCTGGATATGCATGGAATTTCGGAGATGGAGGCACTTCATTGTTGTACAGTCCAACGCACATCTATGCAGTTGGAGGCACGTATAACGTAACATTAACAGCTACTTCGGTAAGTTTTGGTTGTGCGGATAGCATTGCGCATGTTGTTACAATTGATTCTTTGCCGATTCCACACATTTCATCCAACGTTGCTTTTGGTTGTGTGGCATTGGCTGTAAATTTCAGTAATACATCCACCAATGCCAATTTTTACCAGTGGGATTTTGGCGACGGGAATAGTTCCATTTTATCAGCACCATCCCATACCTATGTTGCTACTGGAATTTATAATGTAACAATGATTGCTACAAATCTTCAGGGTTGTGTGGATTCTTCGCAAATATCAATTAATGTATATCCACAGCCGATAGCCGGTTTTACATTGTCTTCAAATTATTCCTGCTCATTTCCTGCAACAGTTAATTTTACAAATACTTCATCAGGGGCAGTTGGGTATCAATGGGATTTCGGAAATGGAGCCACATCCACTTTAACCAATCCTTCTTCTACATACAGCAGCAATAGCAGTAATACAATTACTCTTATTGCAACATCGACTTTCGGATGTTCTGATACGGCCTCCAATAATTTTTCAGTGTATCAACCACCTGTCGCATCATTCACACCCGATATGTTTAGTGGCTGCGCTCCGTTAACTGTTAATTTCAATAATACGAGTCTTAATTCATCGAATTATTTATGGAACTTTGGGGATGGGGATACAGCAACGAATTCAAGTCCTAGCCATGTCTTCCAAAACCAAGGCGTATATTCAATAACGCTGATAGCATCCAATGCTACGCCTTGTTCGGATACGTCAATATTAGTCAACGCTATTACAGTGCACCCTACACCAATTGCAGATTTTACTTTCAGTCAAATTTATTCCGATGGGTTACCAAATGGAACGATTGATTTTCAAAACTTGTCGGTCGGTGCAAATTCTTACTTATGGAATTTTGGAGATGGACAAAGCAGTACGTTAACAAACCCGGAAAATCAATATGATGGAATAGGAAATTATAACGTAATATTAATTGCCAGCAATATATATAATTGCGTAGATACTGCTGAAAAATATGTAGAGCCAGATTATTTTTCAGGCTTATATGTTCCAAATGCGTTGATGCCTGTTAATGGAATTGGCGAATCCAGATTATTTCTACCCAAAGGAAAATCATTAGCCACCTATCATTTACAAATATTTGATACATGGGGCGCAAAACTTTTCGAATCATATGCATTGGATGCAGAAGGAAGCCCTTCCGAAGGGTGGGATGGAACGTACAATGGTAAGCTTTGTCAGCAAGATGTGTATGTATGGAAAATTAATGCAACATTCCAAAATGGAAGTATTTGGTTGGGCAAAAAATACAGTGGTGGAAAATTGAAACAAACCGGTTCAGTAACTTTAGTTAATTAGATGAAAAAATTAGTTGTTTTCTTATTATTATTAAATGCTGGCGAATGTATCGCACAAGATCCGGCGTTTTCGCAATTTTTTTCCAATCAATTGTATTTGAATCCTGCGTTTGCAGGGATTCGACACGATACCCGAATGGGTTCCAATTATAGGACCCAATGGAATGGAATACCTGGAAAATTTAAAACATACAATGCTTGGGCTGATATTTATAATCCATTTTTAAATGGCGGATTCGGTTTGATTGCGCTTCAAGATGTAGAAGGGGAGGGCGCTTTACAAACAAGTAGTTTTGGTTTTATTCAATCTTTCGAAGTATTAATTCCAAAGATTCTTAGGCTTCGCGCAGGTTATAATGTAACTGTCACCAACAAAAAAATTGATTGGTACAAACTTGTATTTAGTGATCAGTTGGATGGGCTTCAGGGTCAAATTTATAGTACTGCTGTTATGCCAGGCAATTCGCAAGGAACAACTTTTGCCGATTTTTCTGCGGGTGCAATGGTAGATTTACCAGAGTTCAAGAAAATTCCTGATGTGAATATAACATCTACAATGGGGGCTACTCTTAGTCACCTGACAGAGCCAAACGATGCATTAAGTGGTTCAGATTTTGGAACTTTACCTAGAAAATTTAGTTTCCATTTAACGACAACTATACAGTTTTTGAATTACGTCAAAGATAATAAACCGTTTTACATTTCGCCTAACTTCATTTTTGAGAGACAACAACCTAGATTTAAAAATACAAATGAGAAACAAGCTGAATTTCAAACTACAAATGTTGGTTTTTATGTAATGCGAAGCCCTATGATGTCTGGTGTCTTCTATCGAAATACTAGGTATTGTTCTGGGTTTAAAGATCAGGATTCGTTTATCTTATTTCTCGGATTTACCCAACCGTATAAAAAAACTAAGATATTTCGAATGGGTTATAGCTATGACTTTACCATTAACCACCTCGCAACGAATACAATGGGTTCGCACGAATTAAGCGTCTCCATGGAATTTACCAACAAAAAACTTATTGCAAAAAAACTTAGGCTTCGAAAAAGAAAAAAAAGAGAAATAGAATGTACCGACTTTGGTGAAAGATCGTTCGTTTTTTAAATGAATGTAAAGCAGAGTAAATAAAAGTTTTTGAAAGAGTAAAAATTTTTAAAATATTTTATTTAAAAGAAACATTCTACTTCCAATTAATAGTTGCGTGTTTCTAAGTTAGCCGTATTCGAAAATTTGCAAACCGCATTCATAGGAATAAGTTGAGACGAAAAACAATTTTTTAAATTGGGCGATTCCGAAAAGCCATAAGAGTAGTAACAAAATTTAATAATAAATAACATGAAAAAAATATTGATTTTAGCAACGATGTTGTGCGCGTTTGGGTTTGTCAATGCTCAAAGTTTATTTGTAGAAGAAAGCAATGTTATCACCTATATGGATGGAAAATCATTTTATAATTCTGATAATGGTCTCACCATTGAATACGGGTATATTCCTTCATATAATACATATGGTATAAAAGTTAAAAATAAAGATGGAGGCAGGTTCTACTTTATTAATGTTGAAATAACTACTTACGGCACATTTGCTGATTTATATGGTATGAGTGCTGATAATGGAGGTAATTTTGGTTTTAGATTATACAAAGGTAAATTAATTGTAGGGCGAGGTGAGTCTGGAGAGCAGACATTTTATTTGAAATAATAATTTAAAAAGCCTTTTCTGTCAATTGGTCAATATGGAGGCTTTAGTGTTACTTCCAATATTCAACATTTAATAAATATTTTTCTTTAAATATATTGTATCTAAAAAATGAGGGAAATCTTTTAAAAGAAAAACCAACATAAAAATCAAAATAAAAAAATGGAAAATACATCAAATGAAACACCAAATACAAATGCTTCTAACAGCAATAAAAAACCCATACAAAAAAAATGGTGGTTTTGGCTTATTGTCATAGTTATTCTTGGTCAAGTATTTAAGAGCAATAATAAAACTACTCAAAGCTCGAGTTCAAATAGTGATAGTCAAAGTGAAGAGGTTTCTAAAAGAGCTTACCGCGCTGGTTATGCGGATGGTCAACTTGAGTATGGTGATCCTAATCCGCCTTCGTATGTATTCTTTTTGGCAAATCATTCAGATATAAGTGGTGCAGATAAATTGGTTTACAAGATGGGGTATGATGATGCAGCACAAGGTAAACCGCAAGAGTATTAATCTATAAAAAAATGATTTTTGTTTTTTGTCTTTTACCCTTAGTGAATTTCTCAAAATATTTTTGAGAAATATTGAAATAATAGGATCTATTGAATTTTAAACACGCTTAAAAAACTTACTGAAAAACTAATTTAAAAAAAAGAAAAAATAAGGACAAAAAAGAAAGCGAGAATTACTTCCCGCTTTAGATGTTTTCACAACGGAATAATCCTTATTGTGATTTGCTTTCAAAATGTGATACAATAATACAACATAATAATTACATAAAAAAATAAATATGAAAAATATTTTAGGATTGGATTTAGGAACCAACTCAATTGGTTGGTCTCTAGTTAAACAAGATTGTGAAAATAACGATGGAGATATAATAGGCTTAGGTAGTAGAATTATCCCCATGTCACAAGAAATAATTAATGATTTTAATAAAGGCGCATCGATTTCACAAACAGCTGCAAGAACAGGATATAGAGGAGTAAGAAGATTACTAGAACGGAATTTATTAAGAAGAGAAAGACTTCATAGAACTTTAAATATTTTAGGTTATTTGCCTGAACACTTCGCAAATCAAATAGATTTTGAGAGAAAATTAGGACAATTCATTCCTAATAGTGAACCCAAATTAGCATATAAGGAAATTAAAACTTTAGACAATAAAATAAAGCACGAATTTATATTCAAAAAAGCATTTGAAGAAATGTTAGAAGATTTTAAAATACATCAACCGAATTTATTATTAAACGATAAAAAAGTACCTTATGATTGGACAATCTATTATTTACGTAAAAAAGCATTAAATGCCAAAATAGAAAAAGAAGAATTAGCTTGGTTACTATTACATTTCAATCAAAAACGTGGTTACTATCAATTAAGAGGTGAAGAGGAAGAAGAAACACCAAATAAGTTGGTGGAATTTCATTCACTGAAAGTTATCAGCGTTGAAGATAGAGGTGATAAAAAAGGGAAAGATGAAATTTGGTACAATGTGCATTTAGAAAACGGTTGGATTTACAGGCGAACTAGTAAAACACCCCTCGATTGGGTTGGAAAAACAAAAGAATTTATCGTAACTACTGATTTAAATGAAGATGGTAGTATCAAAAAAAACAAAGAAGGAGAAGAAAAACGTTCATTTAGAGCGCCAGCAGAAGATGATTGGACATTATTAAAAAAGAAAACGGAATTTGACATTGATAGAAGTAATAAGACGGTTGGCTGTTATATTTATGAAACGTTACTTCAAAATCCTAATCAAAAAATCATCGGTAAATTAGTTCGAACTATTGAACGTAAATTTTATAAAAACGAATTAAAACAAATACTAGAAAAACAATTACAGGAACATCCGGAATTACAAAACAGAAAAATCTTTAATGCTTGTGTAACGGAACTCTACAAAAACAACACAGCGCACAGAGAAAACATTAAAGAGAAAAGTTTTGTTCATCTATTTATTAATGATATACTTTTTTATCAACGCCCTTTAAAAAGCAAAAAATCATTAATTAGTGATTGTCCGTTTGAACAAAGAACTTATTTAAAAGAGGGTAAAAAAGAGATACAATCTATAAAATGTATATCAAAATCTAATCCTTTATATCAAGAATTTAGATTATGGCAATTCATGCAAAATCTTAAAATCTATCAAAAAGAAAAAACTATTGACGGAAAAACATACAGTGATGTTAATGTTACAACAGAATTTTTAAAATCCGAAGACGATTATACGAATCTTTTTGATTGGTTAAACGAACGTAATGAGGTAGATCAAAAAGCATTTTTAAAATATCCTGCATTTAACCTAAAAAAGAATTCGGAAAATTACCGCTGGAACTATGTAGAAGATAAATCTTATCCATGTAACGAAACACACAATGCAATTGTAAATCGACTATCAAAAGTTCAACAAGTACCATCTGATTTTTTGAGGAAAGAAAAAGAACAAGAATTGTGGCATATACTCTACTCTGTTGAAGATAAACTTGAAATTGAAAAAGCATTGAAATCATTTGCCATTAAAAACAATTTAAGTGAGGACTTTGCAGATGTTTTCAAAAAAATAAAACCTTTTGATAGGGATTATGGTGCATATTCAGAAAAAGCTATAAAAAAATTGCTTCCATTAATGAGAATGGGCAAATATTGGAACGAAACAGCAATACACCATCAAACAAAAAACAGAATTGAAAAAATCATTAATGGAGAAGTTGATGATAAAATAAAAGACAGAGTTCGAGATAAAGCAATTCATTTAAACACTATTAATGATTTTAGAGCCTTACCTCTTTGGCTTACTTCCTATATTGTTTATGACAGACATTCGGAAGATAGTAATGCGATGCAATGGAAGAGACCTGAAGATATTGAAAATTTCTTAAAAGAATTTAAACAACACTCTTTACGAAATCCAATTGTTGAACAAGTCATAACAGAAACCCTAAGAGTTGTAAAAGATATTTGGAAAACCTATGGCAATAGCGCTGCAAATTTCTTTGATGAAATACATATAGAATTAGGAAGGGAAATGAAAAATCCTGCTGATAAACGCAAGGATATGACTAATAAAATGAGTGCGAATGAAAATACGAATCTTCGAATTAAAGCGCTTTTATCTGAGTTTTTAAATGATACCAATTACGAAAATGTTAGGCCTTATTCTCCCAGTCAGCAAGAAATTCTAAAAATATACGAAGAGGGTGTTTTAAATTCTGACATTGTAATAGATGAAGATATTTTAAAAATTAGCAAAACAGCTCAACCTACTACATCTGAACTAAACAGATATAAACTATGGTTAGAACAAAAATATCGCTCGCCTTACACTGGAGAAATAATACCTTTAAACAAATTATTTACTCCTGCTTATGAAATAGAGCATGTTATACCTCAATCAAGATACTTTGATGATTCATTAAGTAACAAAGTAATTTGCGAAGCGGAAGTTAATAAAGACAAAGATAAAAGTACAGCTTACGAATACATAAGAGATAATCATGGTAAAAAAATAGAATTATCCTTTGGTAAAGTGGTTACAATTTTTCAAGAAAAAGAATATGAAGACTTTGTAAAAAGAAATTATGCAAAAAATAGAAGTAAATTAAATAAATTGATGATGGAAGAAATTCCTGAATCTTTTATTCAACGTCAGTTAAATGACAGCCGTTATATAAGCAAGGTAGTTAAAAACTTATTATCTAGTATAGTAAGAGAAGATGACGAACAAGAAAGCACATCTAAACATATTATTTCTAGTAATGGCAATATTACAAATGTTTTAAAACAAGACTGGGGTTTAAATGACGTTTGGAATGATATTGTTACCCCTCGTTTTGAACGATTGAATAAATTAACTAAAAGTAATAAATTTGGCGAATGGACTAATAAAAACGGTAAACGTGTTTTTCAAACACATGTGCCACTTGATCTACAAAAAGGGTTTAATAAAAAACGTATTGATCACCGCCATCATGCTTTAGACGCTCTAGTAATTGCATGTGCCAGCAAAAACCATATTAATTATCTAAATAATCAATATGCTAAATCAGAAACAACACGTTATGATTTACAAAAAAAATTAAGAAGACATGAGCAAATTGAAATTACAGATAAAAAAACAGGTGGTAAGAAAAAAATAAATGTAGCTAAAGAATTTTTTAAACCTTGGGATAACTTTACCCTACAAGCCAAAGAATCACTTGAAAATACTGTTGTTAGTTTTAAACAAAACTTAAGAGTCATTAATAAAACAGTTAATTATTACCAAAAATGGTTACCTGATAGTAAGGGAGATTTAAAGAAAGAAATTGTAAAACAAGAAGGTAATAATTGGGCAATTAGGAAACCAATGCATAAAGAAACAGTTTCTGGCTCTGTTTCCTTGAGGAAAATAAAAATAGGCGCATCTCTTTCAAATGCTATTGATAATCCTGAAATGATCGTAGATAAATCTTTACGAAAAAAAATTAAACAACTTATATTAGAAAAAAACGACAAAAAGAAAATTCAAACATTTTTTAAAAACATAGAAAATAAGTGGAATGATAAAGATGTTACAAAAGTTGACTTGTATTATTTTGATAATGACAATGTCGCCTCTCGTTCAAAACTAGATGAATCATTTACGTCGAAAGTAATCGATGAAAATGTAACAGATACAGGTATAAAGAAAATTCTTCTAAAACATCTTAAAAAATATAACGAAACAATTGGAAATAAAATAATCGAACATCCAGAGTTTGCTTTTTCACCAGATGGTATTGATGATTTAAACAAAAATATAATTTCATTAAACAATGGTAAGTTTCATCATCCTATCCAAAAAGTTAGAACTTACGAAGCAAGGGGTAACAAATTTAAGGTTGGTCAGATTGGTAATAAAAAAGATAAATTTGTTGAAGCCGCAAAAGGAACAAATTTATTTTTTGCTATTTATAAAGACGAAAAAGGAAAGCGAAATTATGAAACCGTTCCTTTAAATATAGTTATCGAAAATCAAAAGCAGGGGGCACTACAAAAAATTAAACCTGAATTTTGTACAGTGCCAACCAAAAACGAAAACGGAGATAGTTTATTATTTTATTTATCTCCAAATGATTTAGTATTTGTGCCAACAAATGAGGAATTCGAAAATCCAAACTTAGTTGATTTTAAAAAATTTACCAAAGAGCAAATTAATAGGATTTATAAAACTGTGAGTTTTAGCAGTTCTCAAGCATTTTTTATAAAAAATGAAGTTGCAAATACAATTGTAAATAAAGTTAAATATTCCGCACTAAATAAAATGGAACGTGGAATAAATGGAGAAATGATAAAAGATATTTGTTGGAAAATAAAAACTGATAGATTAGGTAAGATTTCAATCCTATTAAAATGATAAAACGCACACTCTATTTTGGTAATCCATCTTATTTGAGTATTAAAAATGCTCAGTTAACTATTCGTTTGCCCGAAGTTGAGAATTTTGTCACTTCGAGCGCAGTCGAGAAGCTTACCCAATATAAACGAGATGCTTTAGCAACCATACCAGTAGAAGATATTGGCATTGTGGTAATTGATAATCCACAAATCACTTTAACCAGCGGTTTGTTACAAGCCTTACAAGAAAATAACGTAGCCGTTATTATTTGTGATTACTGTCACATGCCACAAAGTTTATTATTACCTATTGAGGGTAATAGCATTCAGCAAGAGCGTTATGATGCTCAACTATCCGCCAGTGAGCCACTTAAAAAACAATTATGGCAACAAACGGTTATACAAAAAATAAAAAATCAAGCTTCTGCTTTAGATAGTTTACAATTGCAATCCGATTATTTAATTCCTTTACATCGTAATGTAAAAAGTGGTGATAGCGATAATTGTGAAGCCACCGCCGCCGTATATTATTGGCAAACAATTTTTAGGCATGTTAATTGCTTTGTTCGTCACCGTGAAGGACCGCCGCCTAATAATTTTTTAAATTATGGTTATGCCATTTTACGAGCCACTATGGCGCGTAGTATTGTAGCTGCGGGGTTGCTCCCCACCCTTGGTATTTTTCATAAAAACAGGTATAATGCCTACTGCCTAGCAGATGACTTAATGGAACCTTATCGCCCTTATGTTGACCAAATAGTCCATCAAATGGTAAATGAGATGGGTATTACTGAAGACATGTCCAAAGAACATAAGGCTGTTTTATTTAAAATACCGGCTATTGATGTGACCATTGATCGCGAAAAAAGCCCTTTAATGCTTGCGACACAGCGCACTGCTGTGAGCATTGTGAAATGTTTTAATGGCGAACAACGTAAAATACTGTACCCTGAATTTTAACACTTTTCTCCTTTAAGGGGGGAGCAAGACGGGGGATGTAAATAATAATACACGTAATATGAACCTAAACACCGAACGCTTAAACGCCTACAGAGTTATGTGGACATTAGTCATGTATGATTTACCAACCGAAACCAAAAAAGAACGAAAAGCGGCTGCCCGTTTTCGTAAAGAACTAATGAAGGATGGCTTCAGTATGTTCCAGTTTAGTATGTATGTGAGGCATAGTGCAAGTAGCGAAAATGCCGATGTACATAAACGAAGAGTAAAAACACTAATACCCGAACATGGTAAAGTGGGGATTTTACAAATTACCGATAAGCAATTTGGGCAAATTGATCTATTTTACGGCACCCAAAAGCACAACTTGCCTAAAGTTCCTCAACAATTGGAATTTTTTTAACATTTCGGCTCAGACCTTGGTGGTTTTAAAAACCTTCAAGACTGCCAAATAGAAACAAATAATCCGCCTCTCGGGCGGATTATTGTTCGATAAAACCTCATTTTTATTATTGATAAATTTACCTAAAACGTTTGATTTTGTTGTGGTTTTCGACTTATATGGTGTTTATCAATAAATCAAAGATACATTTTGAAAGCAAATCACAACAACATTGCAACAGGTAAAGAATCATTGAAAGGTGTTTATCAATAAATCAAAGATACATTTTGAAAGCAAATCACAACTAATAACTGTTTTGCAAATCTAAAAATTGTGGTGTTTATCAATAAATCAAAGATACATTTTGAAAGCAAATCACAACAACGATACAAAATAGCACGATGCAAATTAGGGTGTTTATCAATAAATCAAAGATACATTTTGAAAGCAAATCACAACAGATGAATGTATTAAGTTTATTCGATGGAAGGTGTTTATCAATAAATCAAAGATACATTTTGAAAGCAAATCACAACATACAGCTAGTATGTTTCCTTTTTGTTTTGGGTGTTTATCAATAAATCAAAGATACATTTTGAAAGCAAATCACAACAGCACCTTTAAACCTTTATTCATTAAAAAAGGTGTTTATCAATAAATCAAAGATACATTTTGAAAGCAAATCACAACAAAGTTAGGGATGACAAAGGAGGCTGAAGCGGTGTTTATCAATAAATCAAAGATACATTTTGAAAGCAAATCACAACACGGAGCAATTCAAGTTGCTAATTTTATCGGGTGTTTATCAATAAATCAAAGATACATTTTGAAAGCAAATCACAACACTACCACAATGCGGACAATCACATCTATCGGTGTTTATCAATAAATCAAAGATACATTTTGAAAGCAAATCACAACCACATCGTAGTTGTCTGACATTAATACAAGGTGTTTATCAATAAATCAAAGATACATTTTGAAAGCAAATCACAACATTAGGCTCAATCAATATACTATTCTCTTTGGTGTTTATCAATAAATCAAAGATACATTTTGAAAGCAAATCACAACCCAAACATCATTCGACCAAAAACATTAATAGGTGTTTATCAATAAATCAAAGATACATTTTGAAAGCAAATCACAACAACTTGACCTCCCGAAGATTTGACAGTTCCGGTGTTTATCAATAAATCAAAGATACATTTTGAAAGCAAATCACAACGCTTCTGCCGGTTCTGTTGTGTAATCTATGTGGTGTTTATCAATAAATCAAAGATACATTTTGAAAGCAAATCACAACACCATCTCTCCGTACTTTGTTTGTACTACTGGTGTTTATCAATAAATCAAAGATACATTTTGAAAGCAAATCACAACGGAAGTCTAATAACTTTACACTAGGGAATCGGTGTTTATCAATAAATCAAAGATACATTTTGAAAGCAAATCACAACTTAACGGGCTTTGTTTATCAAATTCACGTCGGTGTTTATCAATAAATCAAAGATACATTTTGAAAGCAAATCACAACCATTTGTCGGTGTTTCCCATCCTGTAATTTGGTGTTTATCAATAAATCAAAGATACATTTTGAAAGCAAATCACAACAGAATGTTGAAGGAATAAGTAAACAATTCCGGTGTTTATCAATAAATCAAAGATACATTTTGAAAGCAAATCACAACATAGTGTTTTAACTGCTAAATTAATGTTTTGGTGTTTATCAATAAATCAAAGATACATTTTGAAAGCAAATCACAACGGCACGAAGTATTAATAATTTTAAATGAACGGTGTTTATCAATAAATCAAAGATACATTTTGAAAGAAAATCACAACATAATAGCATTTTAATTTAAACCGGGAAAAGGTGTTTATCAATAAATCAAAGATACATTTTGAAAGCAAATCACAACATGTTGTTAATTGTAAATTGTCCTAAAGTAGGTGTTTATCAATAAATCAAAGATACATTTTGAAAACAAATCACTATGCGGATAAGATCTAATTAGGACCACATCGAAATACCCCGAATCCTCATTTTATACTTGATATTTTGAAAATTTTCCATCATTTTTTTGGATAAATACTAAAAATAGCTATATTTGCATCCCGAATTAAGAAAATGAGTAGCTCCACGGGGAATCGAACCAGCTTTTTAGGGTTCAAAAACAGGTGGAAAAACAGGTGGATTTTTTTCTTAAATAGGTGGATTTTTTAGTCGTTCTTTAACATTCAAAATCGGTCTTTATCAAAACAGCGTAAAAGACCAAACATCTATAAACATTGAAAAGTAGGGTTTCAATAAATTCTGAAAAGAATTGATAAAAAAGGATAATCTAAGCCCCCTACGGGCTACTAGAGAAACAAAAGAGTAAACTGTTATTAGCACAAGCTGATAACTAAAAATAAAAAAGATGGCAAATCACAAGTCAAGTATCAAAAGAATTCGTTCTAACGATGCAAAAAGATTAAGAAATCGTTACCAAGCTAAAACTATGCGTAATGCTATAAAGGAATTAAGAAGTGATGAAGTAAAGAAATCTGCTTCAGCAAAACTTCCTAAAGTTATCGCTATGGTTGATAAATTAGCTAAGAAAAACGTTATCCACAAGAATAAAGCAGCTAACTTAAAATCTAAGTTGACTAAAAAGGTAAATGCTCTAAAAAAATAGTAGGGTAGTTTATTTTATAGGTAATACAAAAAATTGAGGCTCCGCAATTATGCGGAGCCTTTTTTTATGTTTGATAGTTTGGTGACGGAAAAGATCAAAATGGATGAAAATAGATTAGGGATAAAGTCGTGGGCAGAAGAAGACCGACCTCGCGAAAAATTGCTAGAAAAAGGTAGGCAGGTACTAACAGAAGCAGAATTAATAGCTATTTTGATTGGGTCAGGGAGTCGTGATGAAACGGCTGTAGAGCTTTCTAAACGAATATTGGCAAGTGTTGGGAATAATTTGAATGATCTCGGGAAATTAAATGTAAAAGATCTTACCAGATTCAAAGGAATTGGCGAAGCTAAAGCCATAAGTATCATGGCTGCAATGGAGTTGGGGCGGAGAAGAAAGGGAGCCGAAATTTTTAAGCGCGACAAAATATCTTCCAGTAAAGACGTTTACGAAATTATGAGGTCTGTTTTAACTGATCTGCCGCATGAAGAATTCTGGGTATTGCTATTAAATCGTGCAAATCTGGTAATAAAAAAAGAATTGATCTCTCGCGGTGGGGTTGCAGGGACAGTTGTGGACACCAAAATTGTTTTTAAAACTGCCATAGAGAATTACGCTAGTTCTATCATCATTTGTCATAATCATCCTTCCGGGAATTTAAAACCTAGCGAGGCTGATATTCGGATCACCAAAAATATTAAAGAAGCAGGAAAGTTGATGGAGATCCAATTGCTTGACCATTTGATCCTTGCAGAATCAGGTTTTTTTAGTTTTGCAGATGAGGATTTATTTTAATGAATTTCCGATTGTTTTGAAATGACATCATTGATCTTTTTGCAAATTTCTTTAAACTCATCCGATGAATTTATTTTGTTAAATGTGCTGTCACTTTGAAGTCGGGCAATGTCAACAAATCCATTCTTTACAGCTTCGTTCAGAGATTTTATTGCTTCCTTCTGATTTTGCTCTATTGCAAAAATAGTTGCCGTTAAATAGTGAGCTTCCGAATTTGTGGGGTCAACTAAAACGTAAACATAACAAAACATTTTCGCTGCTGGGAAATTGTTCTGTTGAAGCGCTCCCGTTGCTTGCATGTAGGAGGCAAGACTTAAATAATCGAGCACGCGTTTGTACATTAACGCTTCATTGCTTCCGCTGTTTGCTTTTATTTTTTTAGTTAATGAAGTGATATCATTTTTCCACCATTCCAGATTTTGTGTCTGAAATGCTTTCATGTAATAATCTTTTAAGCTGCTTTCTTTTTTCCAGGTCTCTTCTTCCTCTTTTAGTTTCTTATCTACTGTGGCATTTGCCTTCAGTGGCGTATATATATTATAACATTCTGTTAGGTCTACTAATCCGTCAAAAAAATTAATTGTTCTCATTACTAGATTATAGGTTTCGAAGTCAGCATTGTTTTTTTGATATGCTTTCAGTTGAGCTGAATAAGGTTGAAAATTATTTTTAACGAATGCATCATTTTTTGGTATCGTATTTCTTCTCATCGCATTTAATTCTGTCCATAAAAAAGCTTCATTCATAATATCAACAGGGGGCCATTCATGCTTGCCGTTAAATTCTATAAATGCATGTTTTACAGGGCGTCCGGCAAGATCCACCAAGTCATATTTTCTCATTTCAATATAGTTGAAATCCTGATTTCCGGCAATCCCTAAAAAAGTATAGCTGCTACGAGGGTCTTTCGAACTAGCTGCAGGTGCAGCGGCACCACAACATATCACACCTGCAATTCCTCCATTCGATATCGTTAATCCGTTTGCAACTCTTGCTCCACCTGAAAATCCAAGGAGATTAATTCGAGCAGTATTAATAGAAACACGTTTTTGAACATCATCAAAAAGCGTGTTGGCCATTTTTTGAGAGTCGTCCCAGCTTAAACCATTTTTAGAATTATTCGATCCAACGATGATATACCCATATTTTTCAGCTAACGCTTTGTATTTTGAAACAGGAAGTTTACCAGTGCCATGGGCATCAAATGCATAAATAATTGGAAATGTTTTATCTGTTGTGTATGTTGATGGGAGATACATCGCGTAGCTTTGTGAAGGATCACTTTGACATGTTACTTTTTCCAGAATCTGTCCGACAGGAAATTTCTCTTTCGGAATTATAGAATCCGTTGGAGGAGTTGTAACAGTAGTCTTATTTTTTTCAGTACCAGAACTACAGGATTGAAGAAGTGCTATTGAGAAAAGAAAAGATATTACGATTCTGATTTGCATGTTAAACAATTTTATAATTTTTATACTCACCTATTTTCCATCCAAAAGTTTTTTCGATGAACATAAGTGTTTTTATTTTTAATGATAATTTCTTTTGAGTAGGGTCAAATGAAAATTTCCAATTCATTTTATTTATTCTTTCCTGCATTACAGCAGGATGTGTGCCTGCAAATTTAGCGACTGAATCTGTTTGGGAGTAGTCAAACACTTCTACATCAGGAACATTTCTTTTCATCCATTCATCGTCATGCCACAGTTTGTTAAATGTTTGCTGTTTTGCTTGCTGAGCTTCCGGTGGCTTTACCCAGCCATAGTGGTAAACGAAAGCATCGATGAGTTTCACGTTTAGTTTGGTATTATTTTTTCGAAACCCTTGCGCATCTTTATAAGAAGAAATGTTTTTATCATTTCTGATAACTCTTATTTCTCTCCTGTACCATCTTCTGGAATCGCCAATAAAATCATATGAACCGTAAAAATGTGTGTAGTTGAAAAGTAGACCTCCTACATTTTTTTGGTCTTTGTATTTTAACATTGCCTCTTTTATTACAGGCAAATATTTTTCGTGGATCACTTCATCGCCTTGAATATAAAAAGCCCAGTCGCTATCTTTTGAAATCGCAGCAAATGCTTTATTTGTTTCGTCAGCAAGCACTTTTCCACCTATTCGTAAACGGTCATCCCACACTGTTTCAATGATTTTTATTTTGGGCGAATGGATAGATATAATCAATTGTAAGGTATCATCTTCTGATTTTCCTACGGCAACAATCACTTCATCGCAGATAGGAAGTATAGACATGATGGCTTCTACGATTGGATAATCGTATTTTATGGCATTGCGTACTATTGTGAATCCGCTTATTTTCATTGCGGTTATATTCCAGTAAAATTACTTGGGGATATTTTTTTCAATTCTGCTTTTATAGAATCGTTAACATTTAACGTATCAATGAAAGTCGAAATGCTGTCTTTTGTAATGTGAGTATTGGTTCGTGTTAATTCTTTTAATGCTTCATAAGGCTTAGGATAGCCTTCTCTTCTTAGCACTGTTTGAATAGCCTCAGCAACAACTGCCCAGTTGTTTTCAAGATCTCTGTCGAAAGCTTCTTTATTCAGGATCAATTTATCTAACCCTTTTATTAGTGATTTATAAGCAATCAGACTGTGTGCCAGTGGAACGCCAACATTACGTAAAACCGTCGAATCTGTTAGGTCACGTTGCATCCTTGAGATCGGAAGCTTTGCTGAAAGGTGTTCAAACAAGGCATTTGCAATCCCTAAGTTGCCTTCTGAGTTTTCAAAATCAATTGGGTTTACTTTGTGTGGCATGGCAGACGAACCGATTTCTCCTGCTTTTATTTTTTGTTTGAAATAATCCATGGAGATATAAGTCCATACATCTCTATCTAGATCAATAAGGATAGTATTGATTCGTTTTAATGCATCGCAATATGCAGCAAAGTTATCGTAGTGTTCTATCTGAGTAGTCGGGTAAGATCGATTTAGCCCTAATGTTTTATTTACAAAATTATTTGCGAAGGAAAGCCAATCGATTTGTGGATATGCAACATGGTGTGCATTTAAATTTCCTGTAGCACCGCCAAATTTAGCTCCGTAAGGAACAGCATTTAATTGAGTGATTTGGTTTTGTAAACGAACAACAAAAACCATGATCTCTTTTCCTAATCGAGTTGGAGAAGCTGGTTGTCCGTGTGTGCGGGCGAGCATGGATACTTCTTTCCATTCATTAGCAAACCCCGAAAGTTTATTTACTACCTCTTCTAAAACAGGCAATAAACATTCGTTCATTGCATCCTTAACAGAATAGGGGATGGCTGTATTATTAATGTCCTGTGATGTTAATCCAAAGTGGATAAATTCTTTTTGTTCATTGATTTTAAGAGCATCGAATTTTTCTTTGATGAAATATTCAACAGCTTTCACATCATGATTTGTAACTTTTT
>CANFRC010000019.1 GCA_947449315.1 Bacteroidota bacterium | reverse complement strand
GGTTCGCTCAGAAACATTTATTTTCTTTGCTAATTCTTTTGGTGTTCCTGTTGCATTTTTCCGTGCAAGCGCTTCAATTCTTTCCAATTGCGCTAAATTCTCAAGGTACTTCATAGATATAAATAATAAGACAAACAGGAGCGGAATGTCTGGTGAATAGTATTGAATAGAATGAAATAATACCTGTTTAGGGAGTAGTAATCGTTTAACAAGTATTACATAAATTGCGAGTAAAATTTATGCGCTGCGAAGATAAAAAATAAATCTAATTAATAAATCAATTTATTCTGGGAATTTATTTTGAGATGGACTGGTCTAAATAAGACGATTATTTTTTATTTTTTTTGTTATTTTTATTCCCAATAATCCACCGAAATAAGCATTGCTAAGAAATACAAAAATAGCAGCAATGGCTACCCAACTTGGATGCCCAACATTAATCAAACTATAGAACCCAAAGCCTAGTAGGATGCCGCCAACAGTCATTGCTTTTGTCAATTTTTTTTCTGAAGCGATAATAGCTGCTGTCATACCTCCGACAAAACAACCAACAGCATAAATAAGCAGTATGGTTATATGAAGACCTATATCAGCGTTAGCAATATATTCTTTAACTGATAAAATATTTCTAAGATCAACTGATTCGGGAAGTGGATTTAATTTGAAGGAAACACCTTCCCCGACAAAAATAAGGATCATGCTGGTAATAATACCTGCAACAATGGAGAGACTGTTTTTGATTTTCATGTCAGATCGATTTTATTTTCAAATATAAAAAAAGCCTCGCAAATATTTTGCGAGGCTTCCTTTTTTTTATTTCAACACTAATTATTGAATAATTAATTTTTGTGTGAAGTTTTTACCATCAACGATAGCGCTTACAAAATAAACACCAGGTTTAAAGTTAGAAACATGGATGTTAAATGAATTGATTCCAGTATTTAAGGTGTTATCAAAACGAGAAACTTCTTGTCCAACCACATTGAAGATCTTAACAACTGATTTTGAAGATTTGTTTGAATTTAAAACAACATTCACTGCATCATTTGCAGGGTTTGGATATAAATTCATTTCAGTGATAGCAGCATTGTTTTCATGAACGCCAGCACCGCAAGCTAAATCACTAACAGGAACTTTGTAATATATAATGTTAGCAGTTCCACCTTGAGGGTCAGGAGTAGTAGCAGTAGAAACGCCATGTCCCGGAGCTTGATCATCCTGAACAATAATGTGTACATTCGCATCAACGTCTCTTGCCATAGCACCGTAAACACCTTCATGGTATTCGTAGGTTCCAGTAACCATGTTAGGATCTGTAAGATCGATAGGAGCACACCAGTTAGCACCACCATCATCAGAACGCATTACATATTGGTGACGGAAACTTTTTCCAGCCATAGTAATAGCCTGAAGAACAGGAGAACCTGAAGCGAAATCAACTCCTTCACCTTGTTCATTGATACCTTCATAAACAGAAGAGTATGTTACAAATAATTTTCCAGCAGCATCAATACCTGCACTAGGAAAAGTTGTTAATGATCTGTTAAATGTTCCAACACCTAAAACAGCACCTGTAGGGTCTGTGTAAATATTCATTAATCCATCAGCATTCAAATCTTGAACACCAGCAATCATTACGGGCTGAGCAGCACCCATTCCTTCATTCCAGTACATCAAACCATCTGTATATGGGAAGTAAGATAATCCAGCTGGAGAAGCAGATCCAGGATTGTCGCAGAATACTCTCATATTACCATACCATACATGTGCATTACCAGAATTGTCAAGCAATACAGCAAGTGATGCATCATTTGTTTCAACTGTATCAGCAATTCCGTCAGGAACTGTATTTGTATCAGTGATCATAGTTACTGCAGAATACATTGGAATAGGGAATTTTTTAACGATTGTTTTCGTCCAAGTATTTCCGTTATCAGTTGATTTTAATAATACAACATCAACAGTGAACCCACCTGCTACAATAGCAATTGTACTTCCTTTGATATCCATTGCATAAGAATCTCCACCAAAACCTAAATAGTTTGATGAGTCAATTTGTGGAATAACAGTTCTTAATTTATCCCAAGTTAAACCTCCGTCAATAGAACGTGAATAAGAAATCGCACCATCTTGTCCGTGGAAAGGAGTCACTGTTGTAGCAGCACCAGAAGTTTGCGCAATGATATGAATAGTGCTAGTAGAAGGACCACCGATAACCATACGAGGCCAAGTGTCTGTAGCACCTAAAACGCCATTCGTCCAGGTTCCAGTACCTTTTGCAGCGCGGGAAGCAATGTGTGTCCCTAATCCTGTTCCAGATGTTGGAGCTTCATGTGTCACAACAAATTCAGCACCTGTACCAGTAACAGCAACATTCGTGAATCCTGTTCTTACGTTTTCAACACGAACGGTTGGAGCAGCACCCCAAGCAGAACCATCAAAATAATTATATCCTGTTCCTCTATCAGCCCATGTGGTATTGAAGGCAAATGTCCAAGATGCTGAAATTGTTCCATCAGCATGATTCTGAAGTCGGTTGCAAATAGCCGCATTGGTTTGCAATTGGTATTCAGTAGTACCAATTACAGCACTTGTGAATGATTTGTATTGTGGAGCAGGTTTTGTAGTAGTAAGAGCTGACACAGTTGATTCAAAAGAATCTGTTGGCCCGCCTAATCCAGGTCCTACCGGAGCAGGAAATGCTTGTTTTGCAGCAATTGGATTGATTTTTTGAGGTGTGATTCCGTTCGTCGAAAAGCTTTGTGCTAAAGCTGCTCCACTAATACTTAGAGCCATCCCAATAAGTAAATGTTTTTTCATAGCAAAATAAATTTTTGGTTAGTTGTGCATTATATTTATATTAACAAATATAAGTGATAACATATCAGATTACAAAAAAAATATTCGTAAAGTTTCGAATCTTTTCAAGGATTGTTAATAAGTCTTTGACCCCTTTCTCTATTTGATAGGGTTTGTTTTTATCTGAATAGAGAATTGTTTTTCAGGAACAGGATGGGCAGCTGGATAATAAGAGGGAATGTTTTGCTGTGTATAGATAGCGCACAATGTATTAGATACTCGGTACAAATATTTTTGCTTTTCGGCAGGTGTACCATCTAATATCCCTTTAAAAACATCCCAGCGAATATCATTCGGATTATTTCCATAGTCGTGCCATACAATAACGGATGTATCATCTTTTAATAGCTTGAATACATTAGCGGTATCATTTTTAACGCTTTCGTAATGATGATCGCCATCCACAAAAATAAGATCGAACTTCTGACCCACACTTGCATAATCGAATGTCTGGGAGTTAGCCTGCAAGTGGCTTACATTGGCTAGTTCTTTCGAAAAGAATCGATGCAGGTCCACATAGCCCTTGTCCATTCCCAAGGCTAAAAGGTCCTTGTCAGGCAGATTCAGACTGACACAACTTTTGGCTACAGCTGCAACATTGGCAACGCTTTCTCCGCGCCAGGTTCCTATTTCAAAATAGGAGGCATCCTTTTTTTGTGCTGCTAATCCTTGGAGCAAAGCAAGGTCGATAGGAGTGGAGCCACCATCCATCGCGCAGTATGGTTCAACAGTAATTTCAATGTTAGGAATAAGATCTGTTAGCTCAACCGTCTTTAGTCCTTTCGGTAAGTTGTATCTTTTAATGACTTCCTTTTTATTTACTTCTGCATCATCCAATACTATATTTAGCAAAGAAGGTTGCTTTACTATCAATGAGATGGCTTTAAGAAGTTTAGATACTTTACGCATATTACTAAATTTATTTATCTGCTAATATTCGATGATACAGTTCATTAAATTTTCCTCCTACTTTTTCGAAACTGAAATTATCGTTTGCATAGTTACTCAATTCTTGCGAATTATACTTCCCCGATTTAATATTATCAATCACTTTATTTAAAGAATATAATAACGCTTCTTCATCCAAAGGTTTTACCAATAGTCCTAAATTTTCTGTGATGTGTTCTGGTATACCGCCTGCTGTGGAAGATACAATAGGGATGCCGCTGGCCAATGCTTCCGCCATTACACAAGGAAGATTTTCATAATTACTGAACAGTAAAAAACAATCTGAACTGCGCATGATCTCTGCTACTTCTGCAGTTGATTTGGTGCCGTCAAAAAAAGCGAACGTATTTAAAATGTTTAAAGATGCAGCCGTTTTAATATGAGGTGCTGTGTCTCCATCTCCAATGAACCACATTTCGAAATTGTTCCGTTGCTTGGAAAGTTTTTCTGCTACCCGCAACATCCCTGAAATGTTTTTATGTGGATCATCCAAGGTAGATATATGAATGATCTTCACTTTTTTTCGCGTTGATTTTTCAGCAGCAGGATGAAACAGCTTGGTGTCGGTTACATTGTAAATAATCTCGTACTTGGTATTGAGACCTAGCGCGATCATTGCATCCTGAAGGTCTTTGGAAACAGGTGTAATATAACTTGCATTGCGCGCAATTGTTTTTGAAAGTGTTTTTTGAAGCCAACTGATTTTCATCTTTTTGGATGGCAGATAGCCGGTCCAGTGTTCAGTGATGATGTATGGGATGCCTTTGAACTTTTTTAAATACCAGGCAATTAATCCAACAGGATATAAAATATTATGATGAACAAGATCAATTTTTCCGAATTTTTTTGTGATCAGCTTTAATCCCATCTGATGAGCTTTGATATTTCTTCTTGCCTTCTGAAGGAATGAAAGAAGCGGAATGGTGTGTTGTACTTTTTTATAATAAACGTTTACAGTATAAATGTTCTTTTCATTCGATTCAACAATTTCGAATTTATTTTTGTTATTAGCATCCGAACAAACATACAGGGCGGCAACATTGGAATACAGTGAAACACATTCGGCATGTTTTTGAACAAAATTACCAAGGGTAGGGATTAAGCGGTTGGGGTACCAGCCGGATAAAAAAAGTATGTTTCGTTTTTTGTTCTGCATATTTTCGTGCCAGGTGCTGCCGGAGCATCTACTTTAATTTTTTACTTTTTAAACGTATTGAATTGCCGATAACAATGACATCAGAGAACGCCATCGATAATGCACCGATCATCGGATTTAAGAATCCCATTGCTGCAAAAGGAATTGCAATAACATTATAAAAAAATGCCCAGAATAAATTCTGTTTGATGGTGATCAAGGTATGTTTACTTATTAAATGCGCTTCCGTTAATGCTTTAAGATCATTGTTTTTTAATAGAATAATCTGTGCCGATTGGATTGCTACTTGTGTGGCGTTACTCAAAGAAATTCCAACATTCGCTTTTGCCAATGATGGAGCATCATTCACACCATCACCCACCATTGCGGTCGAACCTTCGCTTCTGAGTTTTTCAATGATCTCTAATTTTTGTGCCGGTAATTGTTCACTGTAAACTTTATTGATGTGTATCTTTTTTCCGAGGTCATCGCATTTCTTTTTATTGTCGCCACTCAGCATAATAGTTGTAATGCCACTCTGGTGAAGCGATTCCATTGTTTCTTTTACATTCAGTTTGAGTGCATCTTCTAGATCTACAGTTGCTATCAGTTGTTTATTCTTTAAAACGTAAATGGAATGAGAAGAGTTCGTTGTTAGCGTGGAAGCAATTTTAAATGAACCGATCATGTATTCGTTGTTAGCATCATCAGATGCAGAAACACCAGTTCCTTTTTCTTCAGAAACAGACTTGAATTTTTTTAATGTTGTAATTCCTTTCAACTCCTTAACAACCGATTTCGCAATAGGGTGAGAGGAATGTTGTTCGAGCTGAAACAAGATGTCTTTTACTTCCTGCTCCTCGATATCACCTATGCATTCTATATTACTAATTTTAAATTCACCGGTTGTTAAGGTTCCTGTTTTGTCGAATACAATGTTTTTTATTTTCGCAAATTCTTCTAATGTATTTCCACCTTTAATGAGGATTCCATTCTTTGCAGCTCTTCCTATTCCAACCATTACAGCTGTTGGAGTAGCTAGCCCCATAGCGCAAGGGCAGGAGATCACTAATACAGCAATGCTGTGCATCAACGATTCCTGAACTGAAATATGAAATGCCAATGTAGAGATGAGAAAAGTTAAGATAGAAATGCCTAAAACGACAGGAACAAAAATAGCGCTGACCTTATCGCCCAGTTTTTGAATATCTGGTTTTGCTTGCTGTGCTTTTTTAACCATATCAATGATTTTGTATAGCACAGTATCATTACCAACTGTTTCGGCACGCATCCGTATGTTGCCATTCACAGCAATAGTTCCGCCAATAACTTTATCCCCAATGGTTTTTTCAACAGGAATACTTTCGCCTGTGATCATCGATTCATCAATGCTGATATCTCCAGCATAAATCTCTCCGTCAACAGGGATCTTATCTCCGGTATTTACCTGTAAGAGTGCTCCAACAGGAATGTCTTTGTATGGAATCTCGGAAACAACTTCTTTACCCAATTGCAGGCTGATAATCTTTGCAGAAGATACATGCAAGGCCGACAGGTCTTTGATTGCTGTTGTTGTTTGTTTCACAGAACGCTGCTCCAGTAAATTTCCAAGAAGAACCAAAGAGATAATTGTAGCTGCTGTTTCAAAAAATAAATAATTATGAACTTCATGGCTGTTTCTGAAAAGGTAAATGCCAAAAATACTATAAATAAATGCCGCTGTAGAACCAATAAAAATAAGAACGTCCATGTTAGGCACTCCTATCTTTACGGAGCCGAGGGCACTTTTTCCAAACTGCATAATACCGATGATGCTCACAGGAACACAAAGAATGAATTGGATGTAGGCATTGTTCAAAATAAAATCAGGAGGAAAGATCATGTGGCTGAAAAACAGAACCACCGTAAAAGGCAACGTAAAATAAAAGCGCTTTTCAATGGCCGACATCTTGCCTTCATTCTGCTCCTTCTGAATACTGTCGATCACTTTATAGCCAAGTCCCTCAATATTTTTGATGGCAGGCTGTAATTTGCTTTTGTCGGGATTGTAAAAACAAGCTTCTCCAGTAGCAAAATCAACATAAACGTTTTCCATACCATTCTTCTGGAGACTCTTGGTTATTCCATTGGCACAGTTGGCGCAATCCATTCCTTCAATATGAAGGAGCATATTTTGTTCCGGTTGATTCATTCTGTTGTAAAATTACTAATAAAACAGCCAAATGTGGTATAAGTTTCCAGTTAATTGCAGCTGATAGTTAGTACAATGAAGAATAGCTAAGAGGTTATTTTCGCTAGGATTTTAAAGGAACTTGGATGCTTTTTTAGTTTTCAACGAGTATAAATTTCTCGCAGAATATTTTTTAAAAAGGTTTCAAATTCGCCGAAACCATTTAAGGGAGGTAAATGAGCTTTTCTCAAAATACTTGTGTTAAATAAAAAAATCCTGCCTAAGCAGGATTTTTTTTATTGAAGGGTGGCCAATGGGGCTCGAACCCACGACCCTCGGTACCACAAACCGATATTCTAACCAACTGAACTATGGCCACCATTTAATTTTGAGGACGCAAAGATATAGTTTTTTACAGTTTGGCGAAATTATAATGCGAATTTTTTATTTCTTCTATACTAAACAGTGAATGCTTTTTTTAGATGGAAATTAAGTGAAGATGTTTATTTTTTAATGATCTGAGCTTCAAGCGCATCTATCAAAAGGTTTTTTTTAACTACTTCCGCTCTTAATTCATCAAGCTCGTGACGCCATGCTTTTAGTGCAGGCGTATATTTTGCTTCTGCTTTGTTCCAGCTTTTTACTTTGTCATATGGTTCTTTTTCAAAATCAAATCCTTCATAATTCTCTCGGAATAAGCTATAAAGAGGAATGTTTAATTCTTTAGAAATATGCTCAAGTGTGCGGATATCAATTGTGTTGTTTTTTAATACAATATCTAATTCGGCTTCAGATAGTGTGAGGTACGATGCTAGGTCAGCGAACGTTAAATTTTTAATGGTCAGTACTTGAAATATTTTTTCTTTCAAGTTCATCTTTTGAGTTGTGGTATTCATGTTCTTAAAGCTAAATTACGAAATTTAACTTTAAGAAGGTCTTTTTAAAGAGAGCTTATTAATGTCCCGGGAAAGCAGGTGCCGCTTCAGGCGTTTTTACTTCAGCTACAAATGTTTTTTGAAAGTCTTCCCATTTCGTATCCTTGTATTTTCCGCTACCAAAAAATTTAATAAATGGCTCAAACTGGTCTGCTGCATGATATCCTGTAATGGTTTGGATTATTTTGATGTCTTCATTTAAAAAAACGATGGAAGGATACATCAGTTTCCCATTTAAAATGGATATCGCAAAATCGTGAACAGGTCTTGGAGTTCCTTCGGGATTTTTATTGGCGAATGTAATGCCATTGAATCGAACAGTATCTCTGGTTTCTGCATTAAACTTAACAGGGTAGAATTTTTCATTCAGATATTTGGCAATGATCTCGTTGCCAAATGTGTTTGCTGACATCATTTTACAAGGTCCACACCAGCTGGTATAAACATCTACCATAATGGGCTTCGGATTTTTCTTCTGAAGTGCTACTGCTTCCGAAAAGGTATACCATTTAACAGGTCCTTTTAATTCATCTGCAGGCGCCTGAAAGTTGCTGATAAAACTTTGAGCAACAACAATAACTGTTGCAATGGCAATGGCGAAGAGCGATTTTTTAATCATGATCTTTGTATTGAGTTGTAAATATAATAATAAACTAAAAAAGGTCAAACATTATACCAATGTTTGACCTTTTTCAAAAGATTAGAATTGTTAAACGACTCCATTCATCATCTTCACCAATTTTTTAGATAGGAAGAATAGAATAATAGAAGCTATACCAGCCATTACAACAAATAGCATAAAAAATGAATAAAGGCTGTCTATTGTATACCCTACAAATGATTTTTTCTTGATCAGTGATCCTTTAAAAACATTCGCAACAATTGCTGCTTTTTCATCTTTGCTTTTTGCATCAGCAAACGAAACCAAGTCGATACTAATGTATTGCGTTCCATTAATATCTTCTGCTTTATCTAATTTACTGCAAAGTGTAATTGCATGTGCCGTCTGTTCAGCCTGAACTGCAGAAACAGTAACCATTGTCTCCGGGTAAAAAGAGCTTAACGTTCCAGCAAATTTATTTGCAGAAGCAGTAGATAAGAACCAAACACCCATTAATAAAGAGGCAAATTTAACTGGAGCCAATTTATTCACCATTGATAATCCTATAGGTGATAAACACAATTCTCCGAAAGTATGAATCATGTATAAACTCACTAACCATATCATCCCCACTTTTGTAGATGGTTCAATTCCTTTCACACCGAATGCGATAACCAAATATCCGATAGCCAGCAAAAACAAACCAATTGATTGTTTGTATGGTGAAGCTGGTTCCATATTTCGTTTTCCTAGAAATCCCCATATAGCAACAAAAATGGATGCAAAAATTACAATTGCAACCGCATTAATTGATTGGAAATAACTAGCAGGAATCTCTTTTCCGAAAAGATTTCTGTTTGTTTGCTCTTCAGCAAAGAAAGTTAAGGCAGCACCTGCTTGTTCGAAGGCAGCCCAAAAGAAAATTACGAAGAATGCTACAATGTAAATTACCCAGATACGCTCTTTTTCAATTTTTGTAAGGCTCTTGTCCGAAATAATGAATCCGGGTCCTGCAATGGATAATGAGAAAATAAAGGATCCAATTACGCCTTGACCTAAGAAGAAAAATAAGGTAAATAATATAACTTCTATAGCTAGCCAAGTGAAAATTTGAGCTTTTGAAAATTCAGAATTAACCTCTTTAACTGTGTCGATATCGGCTGGTAAACGTTTACTGTTTGGTGTTGTACCAATTGGTTCACCTTCTGGAGTAACAATGTATTTATCTTTTAATAAAATAAATAAGATAAGACTCATAATCATTCCAATTCCAGCAGCAAGGAATCCCCATTTAAAATCAGCAGGGTTACCAGTGTCGCCTAAGAAACCACATAATAGAGGAGCGAAGAAGGCTCCTAAATTGATTCCCATATAAAAAATAGTAAAAGCGGAGTCGATCCTTTTGTCTCCTTTTGGATATAATTGACCAACCATTGTAGAAATATTTGGTTTAAAAAAACCATTCCCAATAATAAGTGAGGTTAATCCTACTAGCATGAAAATTCTGGCAACATCAATGTTTTGAAAAAATGACCCACTCATAAACATGAAAAATTGCCCGATAGCCATCATAATACCACCAATAATGATTGATTTTCGGTTCCCCCAATATCTATCCGCCATGTATCCCCCAATCAATGGTGTTAAATAAACTAGGCCGGTATAACTTCCGTAAATTTCACTTCCAAATGCCTTATCATACAATAATGCTTTTGTTAAAAACAAAACAAAAATGGCACGCATTCCATAATAACTAAAGCGCTCCCACATTTCTGTGACAAAAAGAACGTAAAGACCTTTCGGGTGTTTCAACTTAGCTTCTGACATATAGTAATATTTTAGTTTATATAAATTTTTTATCGTGCTAATATAAATAAATTAGTGTAAAGTACAAAGAATTCTACCCTTGTGCTGTTTTGCATATGTGTTAAGTGTATATTTAAAGATTATCCAAAATATAGTTTGTCATTTTAGTGTATAAATGCAATGTGGTATTTCCTCCCGAAATGCTGTGGTTTTTGTCGGGATATACAAACAAATCAAATTGTTTGTTAGCTTTTACCAGAGCAGTCACCATTTCCATAGTATTTTGATAGTGTACATTGTCATCCCCACTTCCTGCGATTAATAGGTATTTCCCTTTTAGTTTATCTACAAAATTGATAGGTGAGTTATCGTCATATCCGCTTGCATTTTCTTGGGGCAATTGCATAAACCGCTCGGTATAAATGTTGTCGTAATAGCGCCAGTTAGTAACAGGGGCAACGGCTATGGCCATTTTAAAATAATCGGCTCCTTTGGTAATACACAAAGAACTTAAATAACCTCCAAAACTCCAACCGAAAGTTCCGATGCGTGACTTGTCCACGTAGGGTAAGGTTCCTAAATACTTTGCTGTTTCTATTTGATCGGCTACTTCGAATTTCCCTAATTGTTTGTATGTACAATCTTTAAAAGCTTTACCACGGTACATGGTTCCTCTGTTATCCACACACATGACTATATATCCTTTTTCTGCGATTATTTGATGCCAGAAATAGCCTGCACCACCAAATGAATTATTTACTGCGTTATTTCCAGGGCCACCATAAAAAGTTAGGAACACAGGATATTTTTTTGATGGATCGAAGTCGGCAGGTTTCAGCATCCAGGCATTTAGTTCAACACCATCTGTGGTTTTAAACATCATCATTTCCTTTTTACCCAAACGATAATCCAACATCCGCTTTTTTAAGACTTCATTATTTTCTAAAACCCTGATCTGTTTTCCTTGTTCATTAAAAATAGCAATGACTGGAGGCGTATTGGCATCAGAAAAATTATTGATGTAATATTTCATACCGTTGCTGAATTCAGGAGTGTTAGTGCCTTTCCCTGTCGATATTTTTTTCTTAGACGTGCCATCTATTTTAATAGAATAAATATCTTTTTCAGTGGCTGTAGTTTCTGAAGCGGTATAAAAAATGGTTTCCCCTTTTTCGTCTACCCCTTTATAAGACACAACATCCCAGTTTCCTTTGGTAATCTGATTCACGAGTTTGCCATTCAAATCATATAAATACAAATGATTGAAGCCATCTTTTTCACTCATGATGATGAAATATTTTTTATCGTTGGTAAAATTCACATAATCCCCTTGACCTTCATGAATGTCAATATAGGTATCGCTTGATTCAGAATATACAATTTTTGATTCGCCTGTAGTTGCATTGTTGAATAAAAGATCCAATTTGTTCTGATGACGGTTTAATCTGACCAAAGAAAGTGTGTTTGCATCTTTTGTCCATTTGATTCGAGGAATGTATTGATTTGTTTCTTTTCCAATATCCATTAGTTTGTCCGTGGCAGAAGAAAGATCATAGGTATGTATTGTTAAAATGGAATTGTCTTCGCCTGCTTTGGGATATTTGAATTTATATTCAGAAGGGTAGAGTTGTCCGCTAAATTCATTGAATGAAAATTCTTTTACGTTGCTTTCATCAAATTTATAGTAAGCGATTTTTTTACTATCAGGACTCCAGAAATAAGCAACAGAAAATGAAAATTCTTCTTCGTGCACCCAATCCGTTGCTCCATTGATAATGTTATTCTGCGATCCGTCTGTTGTTACTTGAGTTTCTTTTCCGGAAGTCAGATCTTTTATAAAAATATTATTCCCTCTCACAAAACCAACTTTTTTTCCATCGGGAGAAAAAGAAGCATACATCTGTTTTTCTCCAGATGAAATAGGCGTGATGCTCTTTGTTTTTCTATCATAAACATAATAATTCTGACGGGTAGAATGACGGTATATTTTTTCAGTTCCGCTCGAAATAAGCATTTTGTTTTCATCGGGACTAAAAGAGTAATCATCTATACTAATTGTTTTACCCTCTGCTATTAACTGACTTTGTTTTACAAGCGTATCAGGTTTTGATTCTTTCGCGTATTCATAACGGAGAATGTATGCGTCTTTTTCATCACCATCGCTTGTTGAATAATGTAATCCATCATTCATGGAGACTAAACCATAAACGCCATTAGAACGAAATACACCTTTCTTAAAAATATCTTCCAGTGTAATGTTTTTTTTCTGAGCATTCGCATTGTTAAACAAGAGAATGGAAAAGCTAATAATCAATATTTTTCTCATAATTGTATAGATTGAATTTTTAAGTGGAACGAAAATAGCAAAAATCAACTATACTAAATATCAAAAACGATGAGCGCTTGAAGATATCTCCACTAAAGATAAAAAAAATGCTAGATTTAACGAATAATAGTCAAGGAGGCACTCTAATTATTTGTTTCAGAGGATGCTTCTATTGAAGAAGTTTTGAAGCCCTGCTCTAATAAATTATTTTGATTTATTGGCCTACATATTTATTTGTTAGAATGTCTGAATAAATTCTATTGTAAATTATGAATTAAATTAAGAAAAACAGTTTTACCCTGTTACATGAAGTGATGTACCGCTTAATGTACATGTATATTGTTTCAACGAGCTACCTGCTGGCCCACTTGTTACTGAGCCACTTGAAGAAAATGCTGATCCATGCGCATTGCAATAAAAACTATTAGATGAGGATTGATATACCACTGAAACTCCTGCATGTGTACAAGCTTGAGCAACTGCAATGTATGTTCCTGTTAAGGTTCGAGCAACGATTACATTATTGCTGTATAAATACCCTCCGTTCGATGCCAATGCACTGTTTGAAGCAGATGTCAGGTCAAGTGTAAAATCGACCGAGGGTTGGTTATTATTCTGTTTCTTACAGGATCCAAGGCAACTCGCTAATGTAATTGCAGCAACACTTGTTCCAACCAATGCTAAAAACTCTTTTCGGTCCATTTTGTCTATTTTTTCTACAAGTTTAAACTATGATTCTGTAAAAAGATTGCAGAAGCCACTTTATTTAACAACTTGTAGATTTTGCGCAAAAGTCTTCCTATTTTTGAATTGGTGAAACCTAGTAGAATAAAATAATTTTTCTGAAGCGCGTTATTAATTTTTTCAAAAAAGCATTAAAAAAAAGAATATGACTTTTAATAAAATATCGTCAACAATTATTAAGAAACTTCAACAAATTGTTGGAGAACAAAATGTTTTATTTGATTCCGAAAATCTAAAGAATTATGGTCATGATGAAACAGAAGACCTTTTATTCTTGCCAGAAGTTGTTGTTAAACCAATTACAGCTATCGAAATTTCTGAAATATTAAAACTGGCAAATGAAGAGTTTGTTTCTGTAACCCCTCGAGGAGCAGGAACAGGGCTTAGTGGCGGTGCATTGCCAATTCATGCAGGAATAATTTTATCCATGGAACGTTTTAATAAAATAATAGAAATTGACGAACGGAATTTGCAAGCAACTGTTGAACCGGGAGTTATCAATGAAGCTTTTCAAAATGCGGTTAAAGAAAAGGGCTTGTTTTATCCTCCCGATCCTGCTAGTAAAGGAAGTTGTTTTTTAGGTGGCAATGTTGCTGAAAGCAGTGGTGGACCTAAATGTGTGAAATATGGAACAACGAAAGATTACATTTTAAATTTAGAAGTTGTTCTTCCAACGGGAGAAATTATTTATACGGGAGCAAACACTTTGAAAAATTCTACAGGCTATAATCTGACGCAATTAATGGTGGGCAGTGAAGGTACATTAGGAATTGCTACAAAAATCATTGTTAAACTTCTGCCACTTCCAAAGAATGATCTACTGATGCTTATCCCTTTTCGAAGTTTGGACGAAGCGTGTGAAGCTGTGAGTGAGGTATTCCGTGCTGGATTTACACCAAGCGCATTGGAGTTGATGGAGCGTGATGCATTGGATTGGGTTAGCAAATATGTTCAGAGCAGTGTTGTAAAATTAGAAGATGATATTCAAGCTCATCTTTTAATAGAGGTGGATGGAAATGATCCGGATGTATTAATGAATGAAATGGAGGCTATCTCTGAATTGATTACGAAATATGATATTGCTGATGTTTTATTTGCAGATTCGTCCGCACAAAAAGCGGAACTTTGGAAACTGCGTAGAGGTATTAATGAGGCGGTAAGAAACAATGCTATTAGTAAAGAGCAAGACACAGTTGTACCTCGTGCCGAATTACCAAAACTCGTTAAAGGTGTAAAAGAAGTAGGAGGGAAGTATAAATTTAAAACCGTTTGTTACGGACATGCAGGGGACGGAAATTTGCACATTCGTTTGATAAAAGGGGATTTGACAGATGAGCAATGGAATGGTGATTATATTAAGAAAGCAATAGCGGAAATATTTATTATTTGCAAACAATTAGGAGGAACGATCAGTGGAGAACATGGGATAGGCTTCGTTCAGCAGGAATATATGAATATTGTTTTTTCAGAGAAAGCATTAGCTGTTCAGCGTTCTATTAAAAATGTTTTTGACCCCAATGGTATCTTGAATCCCGGGAAGATGTTCGGCTAAATAGCCTTCTGTTTTTAAATTATTTTCAGACGAACAATATTGCTCATTTTTTTTCGTTAATGAAGTTCAGCTACTCTTTTTTCAATGAAAATTTACCAAGTTTGTAATTGTTGTGTGATGGATACATCAGATCCAGATATTCAGTTCGATTCAAACGGTGTTTGTAATTATTGTAATTATTATGACGTTTTAAAAAAGACAAGAGAAAGTTACAAAGAGTCCGGTTTTGAAAAATTAGTCTTAAGAATAAAAAAAAGAGGAAAATCCTACCCATATGATTGCGTTGCCGGAATCAGCGGCGGAACAGATAGTTCCTATATGCTCCACAAACTAAAAAGTTCAGGTTTAAGGGTTCTTGCTGTTCATTTTGATAGCGGCTGGAATTCTCAAGAAGCCGTTCATAATATAAAAGTGTTGACAGAAAAAATTGGAGTCGATTTGTATCGGTATTCTGTTGATTGGGACGAATTTAAATCTTTGCAAATTGCTTATTTAAAAGCTGGAGTGATAGATTTAGATGTGCCTACAGACCACTGTTTGCATGGTGCATTATATAAAGCAGCTGCGGACAAAAATGTTCCTTTTATATTAACTGGGCATAACCTGGAAACGGAATGCATTATGCCGACTTCTTGGGTAGCAGATAAATTAGATAGCAGTAATTTATTGGATATATATAATCAATTTGGAAACGGAATCCCCTTAAAAACCTTCCCTTTGCAAACACTTGTTGCAAAATTTTATAATTATAATATCCTAAAAATAGAAATGGTTTTTATTTTGAATTATTTAAATTATAATAAACAAGATGCTGCTGAAATGCTCCAGAAAGAATATGATTGGGCACCTGTTCGAGTAAAACATGGTGAATCGATTTGGACCCGTTTTTATCAATGTTATATTCTTCCAATTCGATTTGGAGTGGATAAAAGGAGAGCTCATTTTTCAAATCAGATCTTATCTCATGTGATTACTAGAGAAGATGCATTGAGCGAATTGAAAATGCCTATTTATAAAGATAATTTCCTCGCGGATAAAGAAATGATTTTAGAGAGATATGGGATCACTGAACAGGAATTTGATAAATATATGACTCAGCCTATTCGTAAACATTCAGAATTTAAAACAGAAAAAGAAATTAAAAAGCTGTATTCAAAAATCAGAAGTATTATTCCTTTTAACGGATTATTAAATATTTCAACAAGGCATTGATCCGTTTAGGATAAAACAGATCATAAAAAAACCTCTGCAATAGTTAATTGCAGAGGTTTTTTTATGAAGTTTTTTATTTTTTAATGATCACTGAATCTTTTTTCATAATCAACATTTTTTTACAACAATCTTTCTTCCCCATCATTCCTTCTTTTCCTTCACACTCTTCTCCATTCATTTCTTCACCATCTGATAGTATTATTTCTTTTCGGATACACATATTGCCTTCGTCATTTCCATCTCTTTCGCATGATTGACGATGCTTCCACTGACTGCAATGCTCATTTTCTCGCTCGCAGTTCATTTGGTTGTGCGTTTTAGGCATTATGAATCTTTTAATAACGAATACTGTTCCGCCTGCAAAAAGGCTGAAGAAACCGCAACCTATTACAAAGTAGGATACATATTTAAACATACTTGAAAGGCCATCCTTTTGGGTTTTGGCTAATAAAAACATTCCTGCAACTATTACAAGAAGTGCAAATGAAGAAGCGAGTAATATCATGGTTTTAATTTTAAATGGGTTAATGTTTATTTTACTTAAACGAAGCTACGCTTATTTTTTTGATAACAAAATGATAAGTGTCATTAAAATTAGACCATTCGCTAATATTGGAATTCGCTTAATTTCAATTTAGGGGTATACATTAAGTATACTTCAGCAGAATCATTCGCATATTTATAAAAAAATCTGGTGATCGCTTCAAAATTTCGTTTTTCAGGATACGCAGGCACTCCCAATTCTTGCATGCACCAGTATTTTATCGTAATTTGATTTTGATTAAAATCGCCAATAGCATATGGTTTTATTGAATCAGGTAATTTTGCTTTTATATGATTGGAAATATAGATAACTCCATTTGATGTGTTACCTGAATATAAATTATGCGACAAATAGGAATCCCATAAATTAAAAAAATTGAATAGTGGCAACATAATGAATATAACAAATACAATTTTTATGGAATGATAAGACCATGCACTTTTGATAGAAGAGAAATTAAAATGATTATTCCTGTAAAATAAAATTACCACCAGACTCATCATTGCACAATTCCATGGCCAAACAACAGGGTTGTAATTGTGACCGAGTGGGCCAATTACAAACAAAATAAAAAGGTGCATCAGCAAAATTAATACAACTGCCTTTTTTTGAATGGGTTTAATAAAAAGTGCTACTCCTGCAGCGCTTTCAATTAAGGGGAATGCGTAACCTAAAAGTTTGAAATGGCTCATACTACCGGCACCCAAATGATCAGTTAGGGGCTCCATAAGCCATGGGAATGTGTCAGCTAAAAAGTGAGGGTTTAATTTTTGTAATCCGCTCCAGAAATAAATAGCCCCAACCATTAATTTTAAAATCGTGATAATTGCGTTTTGATATTTTAAATCATTGTTCGTGTTATTGAAAAATGATAAAACAAAGAACATCATCACATATTGGAAAAACCATGGTTGCCAACGGTTTTGGTCAGACAATGCTAAAATTAAGCCGAGGAATAAGAAAACGATAATGTATTTCTGAGGATTACGAAACATTGAAATGCATAGCAATGAAATTAGTGTTATTCCAAATAATACGAGATCAAATGGGTGGGTTATTTTTGGTAGAAGAACAGAGATAGGACTCAAAGGAAATGGACCATGACTTAGCCAAAGTTTATAGCATAGAAACATACTCGCTAAGCAAGCAATTGCTGTGATGCGGGTAATGATGCTTATTTGTTTGCTAGTGGTTTCGTTCATTTGATACTGACGTTCTATTTTATTCTTCCCCCTTTGTAATAATATTTTTTATAATAGTCTTCATCCAGATCATCGATCATTACCCCTTTTTTGGTAGAAGCGTGAACAAATTTATTGTTCTGAAGATAAACACCCATATGTGAAATCGTAGTGCCTTCAATTTTAAAGAATACCAGATCCCCTTCTTCTAAATTGTTTTTAGAAATAATATTACACTGATTGAAAATGGAAGAGGAGGTACCCGTTAAAGATTTAGTGTAGACATTTGAGTATATTGTAGATGCGAAATTGGAACAATCGATCCCACTTTTATTTTTTCCGCCATACTTGTATGCAACTCCTAACCATTCATCAATAAATAAGTACAGTTTTAGGTTTTCGATTTTGTTTTCCTCAACATTTAAAAGACCAGCATATTTAGTTTGGATCTTTTTTTTATAAAATACACTTGTCTTCTCTGAATCACTTGAAAGAATCTCTTTATGTGAACGACAAGAACTAAAGGAAACCATAAAAATGATGAAGTATGCAAAATAAAATACGCAAGATTTATGTATGAATCCTCTCATTAATTTTTTTCAAATATCAAAAGGTGATGAAATACTAAATGTTAAAAGTGTCTTATTTATACTCTAATTGAATAGGGTAGTTGATTATAACAGGAACAGTTTCCCCGTTTTGATTGCCGGGTTTCCATTTAGGCATCATATTCATAACACGCAATGCTTCTTTATCTAGAAGCGGATTAATACCTTTTAGGACTTTTAGATTTTTTATTGTTCCGTTTTTGTCGACAATAAATTGAACGTATATTTTCGTTCTTTTTATTGGATCTGTGTTAGGCTTATTCGTATAATTGAAATTTTTTCGAATAAATTTTATTAATGAATCGTTGCCACCAGGAAATTGTGGCATTTGCTCAACATTTGTTAATGCAGAGTCCATTGTATTAGGAAATTTTCCTTCTATTATACTAACACCTAAAGTTGGAGTTTCCATTGTAGTTGTTTCACTGGTAACAGATGGATCTCCAATAGCCAAAGGAGCAACATTTTCTGCAATGCTTATATCTTCAACAGTCAGTTTCTCTTTTTTCGACAAGGCTTTATCTTTTTCTTTTTGTTCTGCATGGAACTTGGTATTTTTTTCTGTTTTTTTAGAGGACACAGCACCATCACCATTGCTAGTAATATCGTTTTTCTTTGTGGCTCCTGCATTATCACTTGCTGTTTTCGCAAACTTATTAGTTGAATCATTTTTGCCTTTTTTCTCTTCTGCCTTTTTTGATTCATCAATTGTAGCGTTTTGCTCACGTTCATTTATAGAAGCTTTAGGACTGGCAGATAGAGCAGGAGTTCGTGTTTTAAAATCAGCGTCTGGTCTGGTAAGCGATTTAGTATTTGAAACATTAGGATCAATTTCGGCTCCTTCTCCTTTGTTAGCCTCCTCTTTCAGATCCAGAACTGTAACTTGGTCGTCAAATTGTTGTGCCGATTGTGCTATCCCTTCTTTATTTTCGGATGTTGAAGATCGTTCTTTGTCTTTTAATTTCTCTCCCGAAAAATCTTTAGCTGTTTCTTCATTAGATTCACTATCTCTAGAAGTGGGAGCTGATTCTGATGATTCAGTGGTAGATCTTATGGGCGTATTTGCAGGCGATTGTTCTTTCAATTCGGCAACATCCGAATTTTTCATTTCAGATAAGGTGAACGTATGAAAGAAAAAGATTCCACCTATGAGCAAAGCAATTCCAGCAGCTATAGAAAACACAGCTTTGTAATTTATTGAAAACACTTTTGCATCATTCTCAGCTAACTCTAGAATTCTGTTATCAATGTTTTTATTTATGATGGAAATTTTATTCCGATTTTTTAAAAGCTCTAAACCTTCCATTGCATCAGAACAAAGCTCGCAATCAAGCAAATGTTTTTCAATAGTATGTCTTTCTTTTTTACTGATTTTATTATCAATATAATCAAACATGGTCTGCTCCGAAAGACATTCGGTGGTAGCATAAATTTTATATTTTAATTCTTCGCTCATTTATTTTGTGGCACTTCGCGATTCTATACAGTTCTTTAAATTCCGTTTCCCATTCTGAATGTAGCTTTTCACATTATTCATTGAATAACTGGTCATTTCAGTTACTTCTTGGTAACTTTTCTCTTGTAAAAAAAATAATTCAACACATATTTTTTGCTCACTATTTAAACCTTTTATACAATCTTCCATAAATGTTAGCTGAACTTCTTTTGTATTTTCGATTGCAAGATGCAATTCAACATCTGATTCCATAAACGAAGCCAAATCTTTTTGCATCTCTTTATTCCTTTTGAGTTTAGATGCACTGGAACGAAGCTGCATCAAGCAATAGTTTTTGCAGACCATGTGAAGCCAAGCCTTGAATTGCTGTATTTCATGTTTTTTTAGATCTTTTAAAAGTTTTTCAAAGATCTGCATACTTGCGTCTTGTGCATCGTCCTCGTCTTTTAAGTATTTTAGACATACTCCAACTATTAAATGCGTGTATCGCTGAAACAAAACACCAACAAATGTATTGTTTTCTGTTTGCTTGTATTGAGCAACCAATTGCAGGTCATCTAATTTATTTAATTGAGTAGGATGCATTGTGTGTATACAAAAATACGGATTTAAATTTATAGATCTTTATTGTAGACTTTTAAACTAATATTTTTAGTATGTAATTAAACATATTGCATTGGAGCTGATAACGGATGTTTTTAATTGCTTTTAAATTATAATCCCATTTTTTCAAATTACATGAAAAAATCTGCTGTTTTATAGTTTCTTTGCTAAAGTAAAAAAAGAACTGGATTAGCTAAAAAGCAACTGCGTTTTAATTGAAAAAATGTATATTTGTGAATGTGAAGGCACCGCGTATTTCTCCTAATTGTTCTGGCGAAAGTAAATAGATCAATTAGTGTGCTGACGCTGTGGTGTGTGCCGAAGCAGAATATACAAAAAACAATGAACTGAGATTAAGATTTAAAGTAAACAGAAATAACTATCAATAAGTCAGAAACCCTTTTTAAGTTCCATTTTTTTACGGGACTTTTTTAGCAAAAAAAGTGACACAATCAATTTAAATGATCAATAAAATAGTATTATGAAAAAATTAATTACTCCTATTCTTTTTCTAGCATACATTCTATCTGCAAATAATCTAATTGCACAGACAACACATCCTTTTGAATTAGGATTCAATGCCGGAGCTTCATGGCTAAAGAGCGATATTAAAATGAAAAAACTGGGAGGGGCTGCTGGTTTTACTTTTGGACAAATGCGCCATCAGGATAAAAAGCATGCCTTAGACTGGGGTTGGAGATTTCAATACCTAAATGCTGTTGCTTATGGCCAGGACAATGAGAAGTCGACTGGCATAAAAAACAATGAGGTTTTAAACGGAAAAGTGGATACGTCACTTAATTATTTTTCAAATGGCGGTTTTGTTTATCAGAACTATAAAACTACTCTGAAGGAATGTTCGTTGGATCTTGTTGTTGGGCTAAATAAAATGCGTATTAACACAAAGTATTATCCCTATGTTTTTGGAGGATTGGGAGTTACAAAGGCGGTTGCAAAAACAAATCAGTTGGATGCAAATAATAAGCGTTATGATTATTCAAAAATAGATTCTCTTGGAAATGCGAGTGCTACTGCTATTTCTACAAATCTGAATAATTTGTATGACGGTACCTATGAAACAGCTGCTGAAGGAAGTGTTAGTCCGATGTGGAAATTTATGCCTTCATTGGGCGTTGGCCTTGGATATCAAGCAACAAAAGCAGTGTCACTTGGATTAGAGTATAAGGTTACATGGGCTTTGAGCGATGGCTTGGATGGACAACAGTGGGCTAATAACAATACAAAAAGTGTAACAAATGATAAATATTATTATGCTTCAGCTTGGTTAAAATTTAGTTTCGGAAGAAATACCAGAACTACTCCAAACAATAACGTTACTACTACCAATAATAATACGATTACAGATCCAAACACTTATACTGTTGCCACTGATAAACCTGTGGTTAAGATTACAAACCCGGCTGCAAGTATTTTTACTTCAGCTTCTCAAGCTTTTACACTTATTGCTTCGATCACCAATGTAAGTTCAAAAAATGATATCGGCTTTTTATACAATGGCGTAAGTAACACCAATTTCACGTATGATGCAGCTTCTCATTCATTCGCTTTTCCTATTATGCTTTTGAATGGAAATAATTCTTTTATGATAACTGCTACAAATGCGAATGGAAGTGCAACGGATAATGCAACTGTTCTTTTTGAATCACCAGTTGTTGTTACCCCTCCTGCGCCAGCTCCAATAGTTACAATCACTGGTCCTGCAGTGAATCCATATTTAACATCAATGAATAATGTCACTGTTGTTGCCACTGTTTTAAATGTAACATCAGTAAGTCAAATAGGAGTGACCGTAAATGGAATAGCTACAAGCAGTTTCATTTTTAATTCAACATCACATATTTTGAATTTGAATAGTAATTTAAGTGCTGGTGCTAATACATTTGTTATTTCAGCAACAAATGCATCGGGTAGTGATTCGAAATCAATCACTATCATTTATAATTTACCTGTGGTAACAACACCTCCTCCTGTTGTAACATTTGTTAATCCTGCTATTAATCCATATTCTACTTCAGTTTCAACTTTGCCGATTAATGCCTTGGTGCAAAATGTTACTTCTGTAGGGCAGATTTCTGTTACTAATAATGGTGCTCCGGTTTCTACTAGTATGTTGTCTTTTAATCCTTCTACCGCTCAATTAAATTTTAATGTGAACCTAATTTCAGGTGCCAATACAGTTGTTATTTCTGCAACAAACATAGCAGGGGCTGATTCAAAATCGGAAACGATTATATACACACAACCTGTTCAGGAGTTACCTCCCGTTGTAACAATTACATCTCCTACGGTTAATCCATTTAACACTTCCGTTAGCACAGCGGTAGTAAATGCAACTGTTTTAAATGTAACTTCTGCAAGTCAGATTGCAGTGACTATCAATGGCGTTTCCACTTCAGCGTTTACGTATAATCTTTCAACGAAGGTGTTGGCAATCCCTGTAAGTTTAATGTCAGGAGCGAATACAATAACAATTACAGCGACTAATTCAGCGGGGGCTGATTCAAAATCGGAAACGATTATATACACACAACCTGTTCAGGAGTTACCACCCGTTGTAACAATTACATCTCCTACGGTTAATCCATTTAATACATCCGTTAGCACAGCGGTAGTAAATGCAACTGTTTTAAATGTAATTTCTGCAAGTCAAATTGCAG
>CANFRC010000018.1 GCA_947449315.1 Bacteroidota bacterium | reverse complement strand
TCAATTTCAGTCATTTCTTTTGGCTTAGACTTTACTTTAAATTTTTTATTTTTTAAGTATGTATCAATGTCTATACTATTTCCTTCAATATTTGATGAATATGTTGCAGAAGATTGTACGTAGTATTCAAAATCATCTTTAGAATAAAAGTTTTTTGTTCTAAATTGATTAAACACATCGAACCAATCAATATTAAGTTTAGTTGAATACTCGTTTAAATATTCAGCAGTAAGTATTTTTAAATGTTTTCCCATTTGATGATTTGATTTTAAAAGTAGTGTAATAAATACATTGCACTACTTTTTTGGGTTAAAGTTTTGTAATTGCCCCTGCTTTTAATAACGCCATTTTAGCCACTTTTTCAGCCTCATTTTTCATTGTAAATGTACCGATAATTTGGCTTCCAGACAAGCCTACTTTAAACTGTAATTCCATTCGTTTCATATCTGCACTAAACAGAATGTCAATCAGCGTGAAACGTTTTGTTGGTTTTGTTACAACCCAAAAATTTTGAACTTTACTCATATTGTGTTAGTCGTTTTTCTATACCACGACAAAAGATTTTAGTTAATAATTAAAACCACATTTGGAAATATGCCAGCCCATAACACAGGCTCACACGCAATGCGGAGTTTGTGCAAGTTGCAAATGCATTTTTAAAGGTGCGCTCCGCGCATTATTTTTTGCATTTGCAATATAGTTCAGTACATTTAACCTGCCTGCCGGCAGGCTGGTAAAGGTTTTCGCTCAAGACAGTTTTGTGGTTATTTATTTCGCTACTGAAATAAACCTTGAAAACGTAATGCCCAATATTAAAACAAATTGTCAGATATCATATTTGGCAAAATATTTATAAATCAATAGTTAAAAGAAAAAATGAATAATAAAACAATAACAGCAATTTCAGCTGGGACATCTTATTCGATGTTAAAGTTAAATGAATCAAGCGTGGATCCTTATACACGCTCAGCTATCGGGTCAATTTTAGGGTTTACCTTAGCACTCAGCCCCAATAATAACCATCGATTCATCGGTATTGGGACAATGATAGCCGGAGCACTACAATTAATTGATATTGCAAAGGGAGGTCGGTTAATTAAAAACCAATGCAATTTACCAGTTTATATAATCGGCGAAAATGGTGGTGTATCTGTTCTTGAATATGGTAAAGTTCCATCAGGTAATATAGATGGTTTCTCATTCAAGGGATTAAATGGTGTTTTTAAACTTTCTGATGGTGTATATGCAAAAATAAATACAAACAATTCAATTCAATATACTCCTGGACTTGGCCGATTTATTAACCAAAGTGTAAGGAGGGGGGGCTATAAATCAAAACAATGGGTTGACCAGCAAACCGATCTTCGTTGGAAAGAATTATACAGTAAATCAATTTAATACTGGGCATAACAGCGTGCAAGCGCCATAGCCTTGCCGCAGGCGCAACACAAGGCAACATCACCTACACGCAAACCGACGTTAGGTACAACAATATCCATTTGCTAGGCAAATTTATTCTATCCCACATTTTTGGCTTGCGCTTTCGTGCAAAAAAGTGAATATCAGTTGGAACTAATGTGAACTTTCTTCTTTTGCCAATGCAGGTGGCTCCATCACGTGCCCACATTTTTTACACGTACGAAGATCGAGGTTCCCATAAAAGTAGGTGAATGTATCTTGAAACTGAGTCATGATATTGGTCAGCATGAATTTTTTTTCATACAGCGGAGTATTGCATTTTTCGCAAAACCACATCAACCCATCCTGCTCTCCTTCTCTACGTTTACGCTCCATAACCAATCCAATAGTATTTGCACCTCTTCCCGGATTATGCGGAACACGAGGAGGCAATAAAAATATTTCCCCTGCTTTGATGGGAACATCCACTGCTTTTCCGTCTTCCTGAATTTTCACTACGATATCTCCCTCTAACTGATAAAAAAATTCTTCGCTCTCATTAAAATGATAATCTTTACGAGAATTAGGTCCTCCAACTACCATGACAATAAATTCGGTGTTCTCAAAAACAACTTTATTACCTACCGGTGGCTTTAACAAATGACGATTTTCATCGATCCATTTTTTGAAACTGAAAGGGCGGATTATTGACATGTTTTTGTTTTTAATTTTTGTTTTTAAAATTATAATTTTATTGTTAATTGAAAAGCATACACGCGTGGAGCCTGAATATCCATTGGACGACCCATTACTTCGCGATTAAAAATATTATTGACGATAAATGAAATTTTCGCAGTTTTGTTTAATTGATAGGAAAGTCGATAATCAAAAATTGCATCTCCTTTATCATGAACATTACGGTATTCTTTCAATCCTTCGAAAGCAATAATAAAAAATGCATCTACATTTTCCATGTAACTATTTGCGCGCATATTTATTCCTGTTGTGAATTTTTTATACCCCAACTCTACATCCGCTTTCCCGGAATGTTTGTATCTATATTTTAAAATATTTGTTTTGGCAGAATTACGGCTGGTATCAACTGCTTCATTAAAATCAGTTTGAATAGGATCGATATAGGTATAAGCAAGTAAAAGATTAACATTTACAGGACCTATCTTCCCTTGTCCGGCTATCGACATGTCCAACCCCGATATACGCGTGTTACCAATATTCTGAGACTGAAATCCAAGACCTAACTGATGAGGAGAAGAATAGGGAGGAATGAGAGGACCAAACTGCCCAAAAGAAAATTCCATCATGCTATTGTATTCTGTCCAAAAAAGTGCTGCATCCAAAAATCCTTTCCATTCACCAAAAACAAATCCTTGTCTTACAGCTATTTCAGAGCTCCAACCGCTTTCCGGCTTCAGGCTGTCATTCGGATAAATGTCAAGACCACTCGCACTCGTCATAATAAATTTTTCGGCAACTGAAGGGAACCTAAAACCTTGCCCGAATGAAGCTCTTAAGAATGTAGCTTGTGCAACACGGTAATTAATCCCCGCACGAAAAACAGGTTTTACTTTTGTTTCTTTGGCGATTGGTTTAGATCGATCCATCAAAAAATAAACATCTTCACGTGTCTCAACAGAATCGGTTTTATAGTATTCTCCACGCAAACCTAATGAAATGGAAAGGCGGTCCCACTTTTTATCTATCTGCGTAAACATAGCAGCATTGTTACTGAAATGGGTTCCATACAATGGTCCCGAATGCACTTCATTATAATTATATACTGCACCGAACGTAGTTGTTAATCCTTTTTCAAAATGTTTTTGATATTGATACTCTGAATAATATACATCAGCTGTAGATTCTTGATCGGTCGTATTTAAATTAATCGTTCTGAAAAAACGAGTTCGTAGGGTATGCCGTCCATTGTGTTTTGTGTTGTATGTAATAAACGGGTCGACATTGGTACGGTAAGTAGTATAATGACTAACATCGCCTCCGACAGGGCGATATGCACCTGAATCGGCATTTTCCCAAATAAGGAACAAGCCACCTTTGGTGCGCATCGTATTTGCATTTACTCCAATTTGCAAGCCTTCCAATTTTTTATCAAAACGATAGCGCAGATTGATATTTGTGCGATAGCGCTGCTCTGTTTCTAAATAACGGTAGCCATCATCATTGTATACGTTTCCTGCAACAACAAAATCTAATTTATTTATTTTTTGAGCATGAAAAAAATTGACGCCAGCATAAGTAGGATCGCCATCTGCCCACCACACCATTTCCTTTCTTTTTGGTTTATCGTAAACCCCTCCGAAAAAATTTATTTTCGTTTCGGGATCTTCTTTTGCATAGGCTGTGCGGAAGTTTATTACCCCGTTCATTGCTGAAGAACCGAATAAGGCGGAAGAAGCACCTTTGATAACTTCTATCTGCTCGCAATTTTCTATCGGCAGAAAATTCCATTTTACATCGCCCGCATCCGCTGTCAGCATTGGCATCTCATCCACCATCACCAATACTCTGCTTCCTGCACCGTAACTGAATCCGCTTCCACCTCTAATGTTTGCTTGGCCATCAATAACGTTTACACCCGGCACTTGATCGATTGCATTATCAACCGATTGAATACTTTTATTTTCAATTAAAGAAGGCTTCAACACTTCCATTGAAACCGTTACTTCATTTAAATTCTGTTCAAATTTTCCGGCAGAAACAACTACAATGTCTAGCTGTTTAGATTCCGGCTCGAGCGCCACATTCATCTGACTGGTTTCATTCTCTTTTAACTCGATCGTTTTTATCTGAGTGGTATAGCCCACAAACTTAAACTCAACTTTGTGGTTTCCGCTTGTGGTTTTAATCGAAAACAACCCATTAATATCGGTAGTTGTAGCATTCAAATTGTCAATAATAACGGAGGCCCCAACTATGGTTTCTTTTGTCTTGCTATCAGAGATAGTTCCTTTCAAATAGGCATCTTGGCCAAAAACAAATAACGAACCATTAAAAAGAAATAGGAGAGTAAAGATTTTTTTCATAAATAAATAGTTGGTTTTACTTTAATAAAGAATTCTACAAAAAATTATTTTATACACTTCCCTGCCATTTCCAAACAATTTATGCGTTAATACTCGTTATAAATCTATTAAAAAAAACAACGTGACATAGTTTAATTAATAGATTTGCGAATACTATAGTGCAATATACAAACTATTTTTTTTATTAAAAGTATGGGAGAAAATTTGAAATATAAAATTGCGTTGAGTCTCATTCCAAACATCGGAGATATCCTTGCAAAGCGTATTGTTTCTTATTGCGGGGGAGTTGAAGCAGTATTTAAAGAGAAAAAGGTTGCGTTGGAAAAAATTCCCGGGATAGGAAATTTTCATGCAAATGCAATTATCAATCACCATGTTTTTGCAAGAGCAGAAGAAGAAATGATATTCATCGAAAAAAATGAAATATCGCCGCTGTTCTATCTCGATTCAAATTACCCGAAAAGATTATCACATTGTGAAGATAGCCCCGTAATGTTATACTTTAAAGGGAAGACCAACTTGAATTCTGAAAAGATAATCAGTATTGTCGGGACACGCGAAGCGACAGAATATGGAAAAAAAATATGCGAAAAACTAATTGCTGATCTGGCTATTCATAATCCAATCATTGTAAGTGGACTTGCATATGGCATTGATATTTGTGCACACAAAGCGGCATTAAATAATAACCTCTCAACCGTCTGCGGATTAGCGCATGGCCTGGATCAAATTTACCCACCTCTTCATTCGTCTACAGCCACCAAAATGCTTGAAAAAGGTGGTTGGCTCACCGACTTCACTAGTAATACAATTCCAGACAGAGAAAACTTTCCACGAAGAAACAGAATTGTAGCAGGTATTTCAGATGCCACAATTGTTATCGAATCAAAAGTTGGTGGTGGCTCATTAATCACCGCAGATATTGCCAATAGTTACAATCGTGATGTATTTGCATTTCCTGGGAGGGTAGACGATGTTTGTTCTGTTGGTTGCAACAATCTGATCAAGCAAAACAAAGCAGCCCTTATTCAATCTGCTGCTGATATTGTTTATATAATGGGATGGGAAAAAACAGACATTAAAAATGCGCCGCGACAAAAAAAGCTATTCTTAGAACTTAGTAAAGAAGAAGAACTATTAGTGACCGCTTTAAAAGAAAAAGATTCCATTGCAATTGATGACCTTTGTTTAATCTGCCAACTCCCAATGAGTAAGGTGTCTGGGATATTATTAACATTGGAGTTCTCTGGAGTAGTAAAATCATTACCAGGTAAAATGTATTGCTTAAACTAACAACATTTCAGTGTTCTAATTTATGCAAGTAGCCCATTGTTTTAATAAAACAATGGGCTACTCGTTCATCAAGCTATTGACTTTTATTCTACCGCTTTCAATTTTTTGTCAATGTCTGCTACCACTTTCTTCTGCGCTTCAATAGCAGCTTTCTTTTTTTCTTGTTCTAATTTATTTTTAACGATATCGTCTTCCGCTTTTTTAATTTTAGTTGTATAATTTTCAATATCATCATTCAAGTTTTTATTGTCTTTCTCCAGTCCTTTTTGATCGTCTTCCAATTTGCTTTCTACCTTTTGTTCTGCTTTCAGTTTTTCAGCGATTGCATCTTTCGTCGTTTTCAAAGCAAAATCTTTAACAATTTTTTCTGCTCCCTTATATTGATCTTTATGTTGTCCTGAATTGCAATAGGCTCCGCCAAGATCAAATGCAACAATAAATTTTATTTCAGGATTTCCTTTTTTTCCAATGGCTTTTCCATACACATCAATGGAATTATTTCCCATTTCCTTAATTGTTGCATGGTCAATAAAAATTTCTCCGTTCTTTGATGATCTTTTTCCATCATAGGTTTTCATAAATGAACGAAATGCATCTTCAGCATCTGATGGGCTCACGCCATACAAAGTAACGGCTAATGCATTGTGGCTTGCACCTCCAATGTTTTCAACCGATTCAGAAACTTTTATTTTTTGTGCAGAAGCTGAAAATCCTACTGTTAAAGCTATCGCAAAAGTGTATATTCTTTTCATCTGTTTGTTTTTATGATTGCATCTGAAAAATACAAAAATCTTTTTTAGAATAAAAATTATTCGTCAATATCCGTTACACCTCCCGAAATAATGAATTTCATTACTTCTGCTGAGGATGCATCAACAAGAGTGATATGATCAACCGGAACGATCAGCAAATTTCCTGAAAAAGAGTATGATAAAGGGATGTAAACAGCCATTGTTCCTTTGGAAATTTTTAGTTCCGAAAGATCCTCCTGTGTTATAAATCCTAATTGCTGAATATTATTTTCCTTATTTATGGTGATCAATACAGGCTTATTAAATCGCTTCTTACTGCCAACAAAAGCAGAAAGAAAATCCTTTATAGACGAATAAATTGTTTTTACAACAGGGGTATGCTCCAGAGCATGATCAAGAATTGAAAACAGGGGACGTAAAATAATTGATGAGCCTAACAATCCCATTAAAAAAATCAAAACGAGTGCGCTACCCATTACAATAAATGGATCGATAACAGGATTAACAATTAAACCAAAATGACTAAAAAAGGAGCCTACCAATGAAACTATTTTGTAAAGCACAAAAGCTGTAATGGCAACAGGAACAGTAATAATGACTCCTTGAATAAAATATAGAACTATCTTTTTCATTTGAATTATTGAATATTTACAAAACTACAATAAATTTAACCCTTTCAGATCATTTCATTTCGGCAAAATTCTTTTGTTGAATTTTAGATAAGCCAGAAAATACAAGATCATATGAATCCTTAATCCATTCTTTTAAAAGCTCATCATTTACAGAGCCATCAAGGATGATTGTGTTCCAATGCTTTTTGTTCATATGATAGCCCGGAAGAACGCATGGAAACTGTTCTCTTAATTGAACTGCTTTTTCAGGATCGCATTTCACATTGAATTGAATTGGATGATTGTCCAAACCTGTTAATAGAAATAGTTTACCCATCACTTTAAATACTAAAATATCAGGACCAAATGGCAAGTCTTCCTGAACGCCTTTTATTGAAATGCAATATTCCCTCAGCTCTTCAATATTCATTTTATATTAATAATTGAGTGGTAACACTTTTGAATCTTTAACTTTTGAAAGTATCATCATCGTTTGCATTTGACCAATCTCTTCCATTTTACTCAGCCGAGTGCTTATTAACGATTCGAAATCACGAATATCTTTTAACATCACAATCAAAATATAATCGGCATTACCGGTTACCTGATAACATTCCATGATTTCAGGCATCTGGTTGATCTCCTTTTTAAAATTACTGATCGCATTTTCCACTTGACGGGTAAGTGTGATTTGAATGATGGCCTTAATACCAATTCCTAAGGCCTCTTCATCAACTTCAGTATAATAACCTTTGATCAATTTTGCGTTTTCCAACTTTTTTACCCGTTCCAAAGTTGGTGCAGGTGAAAGACCTACTTCTCCCGACAACTGGAGGTTGGTGATCTTTGCATTCTCCTGAAGTATTCTCAATATTTTAAAATCTATTTTATCTAAATTGATCTGCATTGCCCGATTTTATTTACTCAAAAGTAGAAAATATAAATCATCCACAATGTGCATTTTTTAGAGAAAAACACGAATAATTTAGTTATTTTTGAAAACTTGGTTATATAAAAAGTAAACGGATACATCGCATGAAAAATAAAATTCAAGATTTAGAAAAAAAGATAGCAGAAGCGCAATTAGGTGGTGGAGTAAAACGAATCGAATCACAGCATAAAAAAGGTAAATTAACTGCCCGCGAACGCATTCATTTTTTAATGGATCAAGGAACGTTCGAAGAGATCGGGATGTTTGTAACCCATCGTTCAAATGAATTCGGACTTGAACGCGAAAAATATTTAGGAGATGGTGTTGTTACTGGATATGGAAATATCAATGGCCGATTAGTGTATGTTTATTCGCAGGACTTTACCGTTTTTGGAGGATCATTATCTGAAACACATGCCGAAAAAATTTGTAAGATCATGGATCTTGCCATGGAAAATGGCGCACCTGTTATTGGCCTGAATGATAGTGGCGGAGCACGCATACAAGAAGGTGTTGTATCATTAGGAGGGTATGCCGATATCTTTTATAGAAATACATTGGCTTCAGGAGTTGTTCCGCAACTATCTGCAATCATGGGACCATGCGCAGGGGGGGCCGTTTATTCTCCTGCCATAACCGACTTTATCATGATGGTAGAAAACACCTCCTACATGTTTGTTACAGGACCCAACGTAGTAAAAACGGTAACGCATGAAGAAGTAACATCAGAAGAATTAGGAGGCGCGTCTACCCACTCTACAAAATCCGGAGTAACACATTTTTCATGTGCGAATGAAATAGCGTGCATTAACAATATCAAAGCTTTGCTGAGTTATATGCCATCCAATTGCGAAGATGATGCACCATGTGTTGCCTACGAGAGCAATGGAAACGAAAAGCGTCCCGAATTAAACACAATCATCCCGGAGAATCCAAATCAACCTTACGACATTCGTGACGTAATTAATGGCGTGATAGATGCTGAATCCTTTTTGGAAGTTCACAAAAATTTTGCAGAAAACATTGTAGTTGGTTTCGCACGATTAGCAGGCAAAAGCATTGGTATCGTGGCCAATCAACCTGCCTTTTTAGCTGGAGTATTGGATATCAATTCATCCACCAAAGCAGCCCGTTTCGTTCGTTTCTGCGATAGTTTTAATATTCCTTTGTTAGTGTTTGAAGATGTACCGGGATTCTTACCCGGAACAGATCAGGAATGGCATGGCATCATCACAAACGGAGCTAAATTATTATATGCCTTCTGTGAAGCAACTGTTCCTAGAGTGACTGTGATTACCCGTAAAGCTTATGGTGGAGCATATGATGTAATGAACAGCAAACACATAGGTGCCGATATGAATTACGCATGGCCAACAGCTGAAATTGCGGTAATGGGTGCAAAAGGAGCTGCAGAGATCATTTTTAAAAATGAAATTGCGGCCGCAAAAGATCCTGTTGCAAAATTAGCCGAGAAAGAAAAAGAATACATTCAACATTTCGCCAACCCTTATCGTGCTGCAGAAAGAGGTTATGTTGATGAAGTAATAAAACCGGAAGACACGCGCGAGAAATTGATCAAAGCTTTTAGCATGCTGAAAAATAAAGTGGCTAAGCTACCGAAGAAAAAACACGGAAATATTCCATTATAAAATTATGACCCAATTCCTCTCTTATCTTCCTAAACAAATACGAAGGAGAGGGAGAGGAATTATTTTATTCCGATCACCGCCATCATTCTTCCTGTTTTTCCATTTTCCTTTCTGTGAGAAAAAAAAGTATCGTTATTAGTAACCGTACAATACGATGTTATTTCAATGTTTTCAGTTCTTAATCCAAAATCCAACAACTGCTTTTTATTTGCTTCCTTTAAATTCACAAACCATTTTTGCCTTGCTGAATCAAAACTCTTTTGCAGATCATCAAAATGTACTGCAACCTCTTCGCCTACTTCAAAATTTTCATAGCTAATGCATGCACCAATAAAAGCTTTGCAATCTTTTCCGTCTGTCCCATAATTTTCTTTCATCAGCTGCAAGGCATTGCTTACAATCTTACCCACCGTTCCTCTCCATCCTGCATGAATTGCAGCAACTGCATTGTTTTTTGTATCATGAATTAGGATAGGGGTACAATCAGCAACAGATACCGCTAAATATATGTTTGGCTTATTGGTTATCTGCGCATCGTATTTTTCATTGGTTACAGGTTTATCAACAACCAATACCGCATCGCCATGCACCTGATAACACCGGGACACTTGACTTAATTCAACTCCTAGGCTCCTAAAAAATAATTCTCGGTTCTTCCAAACATTTTTTTCATCATCATTCACAGACAAGCCTAAATTCAATGAATTAAATGGTTCTGGACTAATTCCACCTAAACGGGTACTTTGCGCAGCTATTATTTTTGCTGGATCAAATATTTTTGGCTGAAGAATCATTCTACAAAGGTAATACAAAAGACCTTCTTTTTTCCCGAAGTCCTATTGCCGCTCTGCAGTAAAAAATTCGTTTCTTTGCAAAAATTTTTATCACATGAATATTTTAATTCTTGGATCTGGCGGACGCGAACATGCTTTCGCCTGGAAATTGGCTCAAAGCAAGAAAGTTGGAAAGCTTTTTATTGCTCCAGGGAATGCAGGAACGGCTCTCGTTGGAACGAATGTTTCTATTTCAGCAACTGATTTTGAAGCAATCAAAAAATATGTGTTGGACAATGAAATAAAAATGATTGTTGTTGGCCCCGAAGATCCTTTAGTAAAAGGGGTTCATGATTTTTTTCTAAATGATGCTCAGTTAAAAACCATTCCGGTAATAGGACCACAAAAGGATGGAGCTCAATTGGAAGGAAGTAAAGATTTTTCAAAACAATTTATGTTTCGCCATAATATTCCAACTGCTCGATACGAAACATTTACAAAAGATACCTTAGCTGAAGGATTAAAATTTTTGGAAACATTAACCCCTCCATTTGTTTTAAAAGCGGATGGATTAGCAGCAGGGAAAGGCGTTGTCATTCCTACTACATTATCGGAAGCGAAAAGTGAATTAACTGAAATGCTTGCGAATGCAAAATTCGGAAACGCATCTTCAAAAGTAGTAATCGAAGAATTTCTTAAAGGAATTGAACTTTCTGTTTTTGTTTTGACAGATGGAAATTCCTACAAAATATTACCTTCCGCAAAAGATTACAAACGCATAGGTGAAGGTGATACAGGATTAAACACAGGTGGTATGGGCGCTGTTTCTCCTGTCCCTTTTGCCGATGCTGACTTCATCAAAAAAGTAGAAGAGCGCGTAATCATTCCAACTATCAAGGGATTGAAGCAGGAAGGCATAACTTATAAAGGCTTTATTTTTATCGGTTTGATGAATATGGATGGCGAACCCAAAGTGATAGAATATAATGTGCGTATGGGCGATCCGGAAACGGAAGTGGTTATCCCTCGAATAAAATCTGACTTGCTAGATCTTTTTGAAGGAGTAGGAAACGGAACGCTTCACGAGAAAACATTTGAAACAGATTCGCGCTTTGCGACCGCTGTAATGCTAGTGGCTGGCGGTTACCCCGAAGAATACTTGAAAGGGGATGTGATGACCGGATTTGACAAAGTGGTGGATAGCTTAGCGTTTCACGCCGGAACAAGACAAGATGGAAACAACATTGTTACCAATGGCGGAAGAGTTCTTGCAATTACATCATTTGGTGATACCATGGAAGAAGCATTAAAAAAATCGTTTGCGAATGCCGAACAAATTCAATACAAAGGAAAATATTACAGAAGAGACATCGGAAACGATTTGAAATAATAAATGACAGACAAAAAAACCCCGATACAAATTGTATCGGGGTTTTTTAATATAAATAGTAAGGTCGATTTATTCTAACGTACCTTTTTCTTTTGCTTCTTTATTAAACTTCTTTTGCATACGCAACCAAGTAATCACCAAACTTACAATTACCATCCAAAAAAGAAAGTTCGGCTTATTACCTAAAGCAGGCATAAATTGAAATGTCCATTGAAAAAAATGTCCTAGTCCGTTAAATATATCTGTCATCATTGCTTTTAATTTTTAAATATTGTGCTCAAATGTACAAATTTTATTAATAAACAATAATAAAATTAGCCTAATTTTAGCTGCTGAATTATGTTTATACGATTTTTTAAATCCAACAATGCTTCCGCATTAATACTGTTGCCTCTTTTTGCTCTCGCAATTTGGGCTTTCGGCTTTATTTCACCTGCCATTGTTCCTGTTAATCACACAATGCCTCTTTATGAATTGGTAGGCGAACTATTCTCAAACGCTCCATGGCTTGGAACTTTTATTGCATTTATTCTGGTTGTTGGTGAAGCCTTTTTGCTAAATTATATTGTTAATGAAAACGAAGTTGTAAGCAAACAATCTTACCTTCCGGCACTTTTTTATATTCTTTTTATTAGCAATAACAATGATATGCTATTGCTCAGCCCTCCCTTATTTGCAAATCTTTTTATCTTATTTGCTATCCATAAATTGTTGACATCCTATCGCAAGGACAACGCCTTTTCACAGGCTTTTGATGCCGGCTTTTTGATTTCTATTGCCAGTTTATTTTATTTCCCGTGTGTCGTTTTTTTGCCTTTACTCGGAGTTGGATTAATTTTAATGCGTCCGTTTAATTGGCGCGAATGGCTGATCTCGTTTATAGGGGCCCTGATTCCATATATTTTTGTGATTACGATTTACTTCTGGAAGGACAAACTTGATGCTCTTTTCTTTGATAAAATGTTTTTCTCGCTGAGTCACGAAAAAATAACTCAGGCACTCCCAAAAAGCTTCTATTTTATGATTGGCACAGGCTGGCTCATACTTTTATTTTCAATTGGTAAACTATTTCAGGGGGTTGGGATTGGCTCTCAAAAAACAAAGAAATCAATCGTTTTATTGATTTGGTTCTTCTTCTTTTCGGCATTGTCTATTTTTATCGCACCGGAAATCGCTACAAAGTATTTTGCTCCAATAGTGATTCCGACAGCTGTATTTTGTGGAAATTATTTTGCCAATATTAAAAAGCAATGGTGGGCAGAATTCTTGTTTCTATTGCTATTGTCCTCCATTTTTTTCAACTTGATTGTCCACTTTTTTTGAACAATCTATTAAGAAACAGCAATTAAGCTTGTTTTATTTCTAACTTTGTAGTCTCATTTTTAATAACGTTTTTTAATCGATTTTCATGAGCAAATTTGGAGTAGTTATTTTTCCAGGATCAAACTGTGATCAGGATATGATTTATGTTCTCAGAGAAATAATGGGACAAGAGGTTGTTGAATTATGGCACAAAGACACCGACCTAAAAGGGTGCGATTTTATTGTACTTCCTGGAGGGTTCTCATTTGGCGATTATCTTCGCTCTGGGGCAATTGCACGATTTTCTCCAATCATGGAAAAAGTGATTGAATTTGCAAACAAAGGAGGTTATGTATTAGGCGTATGCAATGGATTTCAGATATTATGTGAAGCAGGATTAGTTCCTGGAGCCTTGTTGCATAACAATGAGCGGAAATTTATTTGTAAAAATGTTTACATCAAAGCTGAAAACAATTCAACCTTAATAACATCTGAAGTTCCGCTTAACAAAGCACTGAAAATTCCTATCGCTCATGGCGAAGGGAAGTATTATGCCGATGCTGAAACCATTAAACAATTAAACGCGAATGGTCAGATTATTTTCCGCTATTGCGATGAAAATGGCAAGGTAACAGATGCTTCTAACCCGAATGGTGCAACTGAGAATATTGCAGGTGTTTGCAATGCCGGAAAAAATGTTTTTGGTATGATGCCACACCCCGAAAGAGCAACAGATGGGGAATTAAGTAATATTGATGGGCGATGGATCTTTGATTCTATCCTCAGTTTAGTTAAAAACTAATTTACCCCTCTTTCATTTTTTATCAAAAAAAGGCAAAAAACAATCAAAACTGATTCTTTTTTGCCTTTTTTAACGCATTTTTCTGTTATTTTCACCACATTCTTCCCTTTTCGACTATTAACACCCCGCCCTTTTTTCGGTTAAAAATCTGTTAATATGTTAATTTGATTTTCCTTATGCTTATAAATAACTTTATGATGGTTATTAAATTCAATTAATTAAAAAATTTAAAAATTTTGCCATGAGTTTTATGAACGAAGCAACTCCATCAGTAACAGTGAAGAAAAAAAATGTTTCTTCATTAATTGACTACTGCATTGAAAACAAAATCGACTTTACCGTAAAATCAAGAACATCTAGCGATGAAATTGATGTTGAGTTCATCATTACCAATACTCAAAAAGCGATTGCTTTAGGTATGTGTTTGAAAGAATTGAGAATAGAATTAAACGGATTAAGCGTTACGCCTATTGCTGCTATTAAGGCAAGCAAAAAAGCACTTTCGCCTAAAGAAACCGGATTAACTATTGGACACGGGATTGTTGCTGAAGGCGAAATAGAAATGGCCTTTGACAATGCATTAAAATTTGATCTGGGATCTTCGAACTAGGAGCTGTTTATTAAAATTTTTAAATGGCGTTCTGCAGAAATGTAGAACGCTTTTTTTATTTCTCATAGAAATGAGATTCTTTTAAATATTCCCAAGCAGCAGGGGGAACAAAGTAACGAACGTCCTTTTTTTCTTTGATTGCCTTTCTGATCTCAGTGGAAGATAACTCCATCAAAGGAGCGTTTACCAATGTTACTTTTTTATGGTCCATAAGCAATCCGCCATTCGCATCAGGTCGTGGGTAAACATATAATTCATATTGCTTCAGAATTTCTTCGTAATTTTTCCACTTATGAAAATTCTCCAAATTATCTGCGCCCATTATTAAAACGAAATCATGACTTGGATACTTTTCCTTTAGATGCGCAAGCGTGTTTACAGTATAAGAAGGCTGAGAAAGTTTAAATTCGATATTGCTTGCCTTCATTTTATTATTATCTCCGATAGCAAGCGTAACCATTTGCAAACGATCTCGCTCATGCAACAATGAATTTTTTTGTTTGAGCGGATTATGAGGCGACACAATAAACCAAATTCTTTCCAGGTCAGTATTTGCTAACATATAGTTGGCAAGAACCATGTGACCAACATGGACTGGATTAAACGAACCGAAAAACAAACCTACTTTCATTGAATTGAATTTTTTGATCTACTTCACCCACATAAAAACATGCGGATTATTTTCATATTGTTCTATATCCTTACTGAAAGTAATCACAAAAAAATCGATCAGTGGAAGCAACCCAAAACACCCCCCAAATGTAGCAACATATACAACAGGAACCCAGGGTGAAGTTCCTAACATTATTCGGTGAGCCCCCATGAAACCGAACGGAAATGGGAAAGCAAAAATGGCTGAGACAATTTTTTTCTTTCTGATTTCTTTTGCGGTATCTTTTTTTTGATGCAATGAATCTGTAAAGAAATTTTTATTTTGACATGCCATAGAATCTATATGCAGGGCAATTATTTTTACCAATGCGCTATCCCCTATTTCAACAGACATGGCGCATGCTGTCTGACGATGTAATAATAGACTAAAAAAAAACAAAACAGAATACTTGATTTTGAGCATAGGCTAGAACATAAAAGGGGATGTTTTTACACACCCCCTTTCTATTTGTTTAGATATTATTTCGCTTCATTAAAACGCTTTGCTATTTCGTTCCAGTTAACAACATTCCAAAAAGCTGCGATATAATCAGGTCGTCTGTTTTGATAATGCAAATAATAAGCGTGTTCCCAAACATCCATTCCTAAAATTGGCGTCCCTTTCACTTCTGCAATATCCATCAACGGATTGTCTTGGTTAGGCGTTGAACTAACAACCAACTTACCACCACTTACAGACAGCCAAGCCCAACCAGATCCAAAACGAGTTGCACCCGCTGCAGCAAATTGAGTTTTAAAATCAGCAAAAGTTCCAAAGGCGCTAACAATAGCGGCTGCAAGCTCACCTGTAGGTTCTCCTCCTGCGTTCGGTCCCATACTCGTCCAGAATAAAGAGTGATTATAGTGTCCGCCTCCATTGTTTCTTACCGCAACAGGATAGTTGGATATATTTTTACAAATTTCTTCAATACTTAATTTTTCCGTTTCTGAACCGGCGATAGCATTGTTTAAATTTGTTACATAAGCCTGATGATGTTTTGAATGGTGGATTTCCATGGTACGAGCATCAATAAAAGGCTCTAATGCATCATACGCATAAGGTAATTTAGGTAATTCGAAAGCCATATTTTTATTTTTTTATTGGTGAATTATTATTTATTTTTTCATTTCAAAGGTAAGATTTTTAACTGCTTCAGCTGCAAATTTTACAGTGATTAATTTGTTCCGATCTCGAGGTTTTAAACATTGTGATGTTTATATTATTGTTCAATTGTTGGATTATCCATTTTGCTGATGTTCATTTTTAGCTACCTTTGCGCTCAGATACTAGTATTAATCATAAACAAAACAAACAAAATGAAAAAAATTTTCACCCTGTTATTCGTTGCTGGTGCATTAAGCATCATGTCATGCGGACCAAGCCAAGCTGACAAAGATAAAGCAGAAGCAATGGTTAAAGCTCAAATGGATTCATTAGCTGCGGTTGCTGCTGCTGCTATGGCTCCTGCAACAACAGATTCTACAGCTGCTAAACCAGATTCTACTGCGCAAGCAAAATAATCAGTAGCATTGTATAAAAAAAACCTCCCATTAATTGAATGGGAGGTTTTTTTATGCAGCAATACATTCTATTTCATCAATTGTACCGCTTTCTTTAAAATAGCATCCTCGTTTTGGATAACCTGATAGAAGCCTTCGCTGCTCCAAACATTTCGGGCGATCAATGCTTTGATTTGATTCTTCAAAATACTTTTGGAGGCTGCAATCTCTTTATCATTGCGCTTCACCTTATTTTTTTCTGCAAACACGATAAAATCATTTAAAATTTCATCTGATAGTACAAACAACCGGTTATAATTTGCAACGGTTTTGAATGCTTTTAAGGTTGTTCTTTCTTTATCTGCATACTGAAAGGCAAAATCGTTTACAATACCAGTATATAATACTTCGCTTAAGTATCTTGAACGCCCTGTTGTGTCGAGCGGAACAAAAACATCGGGAGTAATGCCCCCTCCGCCATAAACAATTTTACCTGAAGGCGTTTTAAATTTCAAGGAATCATTTCGTTTAATACTATCTGCATTTTCTAATTCCCCATTTGCATATCTGCTGTTTTCTTCGTCATAATAAGCTTCCAAGCCATCAGCATAGGATTTCTGAATACAGCGCCCGGTTGGTGTATAATAACGGGCAATCGTTAACCGTATAGCGGAACCATCCGTAAATTCGCTTTGTTCCTGAACCAGCCCTTTTCCAAATGACCTCCTCCCGATAATCGTCGCTCTGTCATTGTCTTGAAGAGCACCTGATAATATTTCGCTTGCCGAAGCAGAGCCATCATCTATCAAAACCATTAATTTTCCATGTTCGAAATTACCTTTTGCTGTTGCTTTATAATCCTTACGTGGCCTAGCCTTTCCTATGGTATAAACAATTTCTTTTCCTGCACCTAAAAATTCATCCGCAATGTCAACAGCTGTATTCAAGTAGCCTCCGCCATTCCCACGAAGGTCAAGGATCAATTGTTGCATGCCTTGCTTTTGTAATTTTTCGAATGCCTCCATATACTCATCATACGTTGTTGCAGCAAACCGGCTTATTTTAACATATCCTGTTTTAGGAGAAACCATATAGGAAACATCAATACTGTAAATTGGAATTGTACCTCGGGTAATTGTAAAATCGATTAAGGAGGATTTTCCTCTTCGCATCATACTAATTTTAACTTTTGAACCACCTGTGCCTTTCAACTTTTCCATCACTTGCTTGTTGGTGATCTTTATTCCTGCAACAGATTTGCCTTCCACTTGAATGATCTTGTCACCCGCCTGCACACCCACCTTTTCAGAAGGCCCACCAGGAATGGCTGCAATAACTCTTATCGTATCATCAACAATATTAAATTCAACACCTATTCCTTCAAAATTACCTTGCAAGGGTTCGTTTGTTGCTGATAACTCTGCTGCAGTGATGTAGGCGGAATGGGGGTCCAAACTCTGAAGCATTGATTCGATTGTTTTATCAATCAGATCGTTGGTTTTAATAGTATCAACATATTGATTATTTACATAACTAACAACTTCATCGATTTTACTGAAGTTGTTTTGGCCGTCGGTTCCAATGATACCACTCCTATTTGAATTGTTCGGACCAAACGTGCTTCCAATAAAGATCCCCAGGATCAATACCAGCGAAAAGATGACTGGAAGATAAATGTAAAATTTAGGGCGATTCATTTTTCTGTATATCTACTTTTTATATCGTACAACTTCCACTCCGAATTTCTGAAGAAAATCAACTCCTTCATCACTTTTCAACCCTTTAAAATCTGCATACGAGTTTAGGTAAAATACTTTTTTTATACCAGTAGTATAAATAACTCTGGCGCATGAGATACAGGGGGATAGCGTAACATATAACGTAGCGCCTTCTATCGTTACGTTATTTTTTGATGCATATAGAATGGCGTTTTGTTCGGCATGCAATGCCAATGAACAGCTGCCTTTGCTATCGCGGGGACACCCTTCACTTGGCCATTCTATATCGCAATTGTGAGTGCCGGCTGGCGGGCCATTGTATCCTAATGAAACAATACGAGTGTCTTTTGTAAGCACCGCACCCACCTGAGCTTTCACACAATGAGAGCGCTTCGCAAGATTTTCGGCTAACTCCATATATATTTCATCAAAACTAGGCTTGCTCTTCATATTATTTTGTTTCAGGATGGCGAATTTACAAAATATTCAAGTAATGACTAAGATTTTAAAAGAACAAAATAAAAAATAAAAAGGTAGGTTTCAGTTCTGGCAGGAGGATGCATGCCATACTAAAAAAAAGAAAATGTTGCTTCCTTTTGGGAATGATGTTTATCAAGAAACAGATTTATTTTACTGATAAAAAACAGTTAAAATACAGTCCTTGTAAACAATGAGTATTCAATAATTAAGTATAATTTTAGGCAAACTTATTTGCTGATTATTATTCTTTTTTAATTTTAATATAACGTGACCACCTCAGATTTTTGGAAGCTTATTGCAGGACTAGGATTGTTTCTTTATGGGATGTTTCATTTGGAGGACAGCATCAAGCAATTGGAAGGGAGAGCTTTCAAATTATTTCTGCAAAAACACACGAAAAAAAAATTAAGCGCAATTTTTAGCGGAACCATCATTACCGGAATCCTGCAAAGCAGTTCCGTCGTAAACTTAATGGTGCTGTCATTTGTTGGTGCAGGCATTTTATCCATGCGCAACGCACTGGGTGTGGCCTTGGGAGCAAATGTTGGTGGCACATTCAATAGTTGGATTGTAGCGCTTTTAGGATTCAAAGTGGAAATCGGAAAATTCACCATGCCTATTATTGGCTTGGCAGGAATTGGCATGATCGTTTTCCGAAATAGAAAAAAATTCTATCAGATTGCTAAATTTTGCATGGGCTTCGGGCTTTTGTTTTTAGGGCTGGAATTCATGAAAGAAAGTATGGATGGTTTGATAAGGGAATTCGACTTTACACCTTATTTATCATACAACAGAATTGTTTTTGTTCTTATCGGATTTGTGATTACTGCTTTGATCCAAACCAGCGCTGCAACGGTTGTTATTGTTTTGAGTGCCCTTTATGCTCAAATCATCCCTATTGAAATTGCTGTTGCGGTGGTATTAGGAGCCGAACTTGGCACCACCATAAAAATATTCATCGGTTCTATCGGAGGGATCCCTGCAAAAAAACGTGTTGCATTTGGCAACATCATTTTTAATATTGCCACTTCCTTGTTTGGTTTTATTTTATTAGTTCCCATCATTCAACTGTTAAGGGAGGGCATAGGAATACATGATCCTTTATTGATCCTTGTATCTTTCCAAACATTTATCAATATTTCAGGTGTAATGCTGTTCTATTACTTTCTCGGTTATTTCGGTAGTTTTCTTGAAAAACGATTTGTAGGGAATGAAAAAACAGCTACTTATTTTTTGCAAAATACGAGCCCCGAAATTTCTGATACCGCAATTGAAATGGTTGAAAAAGAAGTAGGATTATTTATTTTCAGCATCATTCAGTTGAATTTAGAAGCCTTTCAATTGGCCGTGGAACAGCCCACTGACAATGAGTTCCAAAAACACTACGAGCAAAAATACCGCGCTACTAATTCATTCTCCTTTATGGATAAGTACCAACTCATCAAACGGGCTGAAGGAGAAATTCTCACCTTTTATTCGAAAATGGCGCAGGAAGAACTGAAGAAAGAAGACATGATCCACCTGAATCAGTTGATGGCTGCTGTCAGAAATGCAATGTATTCAGCGAAAGGAATGAAAGACATTGTTTTAGATAGAAAGGAATTCAGCAACTCTATCAATGATCTTAAGTTCGGCAATTACCAATTGTTTCGTTCACAATTAAATGCTTTTTATTCTCAAATACTTCTTGTTTTTCTTTCCGAAAAAAGAGACGTGTGTTTCGAATCTCTTAGCAAATTATTGGAAGAAACAAAAACCGATTACGAAGTAAGAATAAATAATTCTTATAAAGATGCAGGGAAAAATATTTTGAAGGAAGAAGATGTTTCCACCTTATTCAATGTAAACAGAGAACTCTATTCCTCCTGCAAAGCTCTTGTGTTTTCATTAAAAGACTACCTTTTAGATACCGAGAACGCAGAAAAATTTGAGAATGTTCCTGTCTCGGTAATAAAATAAAACACGCATTCCATCACGCATACACCAACTTCTTTAAACGCTTAGGGGTTGCTGTACCATTACAACCTCAACAAATCAGCAACAAACGAGTTTGTCCATGTTCCTCTGGCGCTCGGTGCAGACAAGGCAAAACTTGACTTCCAGGATGATCAACCGCCAACTTCCATATATGACCAAGACCTAAACTGATTGGTTGCGCCTCGGGTTTTGCCTGATAATGTAAATCAAAAAAATGTTCGCTTAAAAATGAGTCAAATCCTTCATCTGATCCACGATATTTTTTTTTGAGTTCATCACGTATTTCGGGAACAAGCACTTTTTGTATGGCTTGCGAATTGGGCAATAGTTCACTCGACTGGCCGAAATAAGTGCACAAAAAGGTGTCAATCGGCACAGGTGAGCGATCAACATGAAAAGAATACACATCGGTTGGAAAAAACGCGGAGATATGATCTCTCTCGTAGCAATTGATCAGATTAAGGATTGGAGATGCGCCATAATCTTCAAACAATTTCAAATCATTTAAAAGAATTTCGCGAGCAAGCATCCCCTGTTCACTCAACTGAAGTCCAAAAAGTTCTTCTTGATCAATTGCCCTTATCGTTCCTTTTTGTGCTAACTTATTTGCAAGCTCCGAGAAATCTCCCGCTAATTTTCGTGTCCAGCACATCGCATTCATTTCCCCATGAAAAGGTGTGGACACAAGGTCTTGAAAATTCAAGACACAATGAATCTGATTCGTAGTAAGTGATGCTTCTTTCATTTTGATCATACATAAAATCTGTTACACCGCAATCGTTATTTTATGATTCGTTTTCATTGCTTAAATATTATCCCCATGAATTTAAATTGTGTTCCGCAAACATCCATCATTTTTGACCTGTTTTTTCTACAAATAAAACTCAAATTATTCTCTGGCTTCCTATTATTATTTAATCGACTAAGATAATTCGGAGAATGGATAAAAGTAGACGATTTAAGAATAAAAAAATTAGACTAACAGATACTAAACTAGGTTTTGTAACAACAAAAACACCTCTTTTTAAAAAATTCCATTTGTGTTGACAAGATACCCAAACTTCGACAAAACATTTCCATTTATCGAATAATCAATTTTTTTACTGCCCCTTATCGTTAAATTAACTTTTTAATAAACTGCACTTCAAATAAGAGAGTCCCCAATTACTAAACTTTTAGTGAATCTGAGATTAAATAATAGGGAGTTTATTCACGCAAATAGAAATGACTGAAGAATAAGATATGAAAAAACTACTACTTCTTTTACTGCTGTTGCCATTATTTGGAAGCGCACAGATAGTTAATTTGCTTTCTCCTACTGGGGATGGAGGATTCGAAACTGGAACTACTTTTGCTTTAAATGGATGGACTACGGTCACGTCTGTCACGACTGGAACTCGAACTTGGCAAGTAGGTGGGGCAGGTGTTCCATATGCAGGAGCTCGATGCGCATATGTAGGAAGTGCAGCTGCAGCAAATGGAATAGCTAATGCTACAACTCACCATTTTTATAGAGATGTTGCTATTCCTGCCGGTGCAACAAATATCATCCTTTCTTTTTACTACAAGCAACTTGTGATTGATAACACATATGATTATATGTATGTCAACACTACCACAACTGCGTTTACTCCGGTAGCTGGTACGGTGCCTGCTGCTGGATATACAAATTACTTTACAAACACGGCAACAGTATATTTAGCATTTACATTAAAGTCGTATACTCTGCCTAGTTCTTTAGCAGGAACCACAGTAAGGATTGTTTTTTCTTGGAAATCTGATGGCGCGGCACCTCATGTAAACCCTGTAATTGATAACATAAATTTACAGTACGGAAATAGTACAACACCTCCTTCATGCGTTTCACTGGTCTCCCCTGCGAATGGAGCTACCGGAGTTGGAACGGCTTCACAAAATCTCACATGGACCACCGATGCATTAGCAACCGGTTATGATGTTTATTTTGGTACTTCTGCAACACCTCCTTTAGTCTCTTCTAATCAACCAACAACCACATATGCAACCGGAGCACTTACACCAGGAACTACTTACTACTGGAAGATTATTCCTAGAAATTTAGCAGGTTCTGCAACCGGATGTTCAACCTGGTCTTTTACTACTATTTTTCCTCCATCAAACGATGCCTGTTCAGGAGCAACATCACTTCCTTGTGGAACTTCTAGTTTAGCAGGAACAACCGTTGGTACTGTTTCGGAAGTTGCCCCTTTGGGATATAGTTCAAATTACGGAGTTTGGTATAAATTTACCGGCGATGGACTATCCACAACGATAAGTTCGCTTGCTGGTGCTGGTTTTGACCATGAAATGACAATCATGACCGGTGTGTCATGTGGTTCCTATGTTATTGTAAGTTCACAAGATGTTGGATTTGCTGGAGGGACAGAAACCTATACGTTTACAACTACATTAGGGACTCAATACTACATTTACATTGCTTACTATGCTACGACAGGAACCTCAGCCAATACCGGAACATTCACAATAAGTAGAACTTGTCCGCCAATAAACGATGCTTGTTCCAGCGCAATTGCAATTACTAGTTTACCGTATACAAGTCCAGTTGCTTCAACAGTTTTAGCAACTAGTGATGTGCCAACAAGTGCCTCTACTTGTGCTGCTCAAGGCATGAACATATGGTACTCAGTAGTTGGCAACAACACAAACTATAGTGCAACTACGTGTAATGCATCTACAAACTTTGATACGGACGTCAGAGTTCTTACAGGAGCATGCAGCGCTCTTAATAGTATGACTGATGTAGGATGTAACGATGATGATGGTGTTTGTGCCTCAAGCACTCTTCGCTCAACAGTGTCGTGGTGTGCAGAATTTGGTATCACGTATTACATTTCAGTAGGCGGTTTTGCTTCCACTTCTGGAGATGTAAGACTTACTGTTTCAAGTACAGGAGTGGCATGTAGTGTGTTACCCATTGAACTCCTGTCGTTTGATGCTTACATGGTTGACACCACCGTAAATATTAAATGGAGTACCGCTACCGAAACCAATTGTGATTACTTTCTAGTAGAACGATCGATCGATGGAATTGATTGGAAGGAAATTGCACACGTAAATGGAAATGGAACAAGCGCAATCGTTCATCATTACAAAACTACAGATCCAACTGCATCATTCGGCTACAACTACTATCGACTCAGGGAAGTAGACTACAATGGTCAATTTGAAATATTCCCTATCAAAAGCGTTTATAAACCAGATAAAATCAAAGAGGTGTATATGTACATCAATACGCTGGGCCAACAAATAGATGACTTAAACAACTATTCCGGTTTATACTTAATCATGTATAACGATGGATCAATAGAAAAGAGAGTAAAGAACTAAGCTTGCAAGCTCTTTTTTTTAACGTCTATTAATAAATAACAAGATCCCGTTATCTATTCCTATCAAGAGAATCTGATAGGATAGGAAGCCGCAAATCCATCGCCTGAAACACCCTTGTTTCTGCGCATTTCCTTCATGCGCATGACTCCTCCTGCATTCAATTGCCCAAGCTAAGTGCCTCCACTAGCTTACATGTCACACGTGGAGAAAGCTGGAATGAAAAAACACATGCTATTCAATGAACGACCCCGGAATTAGCATTTCACCAAAATAATCCCCTAGTAAAATACAAATTACATGCGGGAAACATCGATCATTTTTGACCTGTTTTTTCTATCTAACCAATAAAACTCAAATTATTTTTTGCTGCCCGATTTTTAGGAGAATGGGCATAATTAATCGATGAATGGATAAACCCTGTCTTTTCAACGGGAAAAAAGTACTATTTTTTTTAAAACAAAAAATCGGAGAAGCTCCAAAAGAGGAAGGTTATTTTGCTTTCAAAACACCAATAAACAACTTTAACAAAAGTCTTAATACGTGCACAGAAGTGTGCCCACCAAAAACAACACCCCAGTAAATCAATAATTTACAGGGGTGTTGTTTTTATAGTTGTACCCCATGGGTTGGATTTATCGAACTTTATTAATGATTTTCAAGAACTTAGGATATTAATGAATTCTCGCTCATGGATAGCCATCATTTAACAATGCTTATTTGTCTGTTTGAGAGAAACAGATAGCCATCGCTCCTGGTTTTTCACATTTCCAATTTACTATGTAAATTTAGAATTATTTATAACCCTTCTAAAAAGTCGTAAATTGAAGTATAATTGTACTTAACCTGATTCGATATCAAAGATCCATCAACGATTTTCCCAAGATCGCCATCTACAAATTTCAAGTTTTCGTTAAAAGTGCCATAGAAATCTTTTTTTGAAGGATGTTCATGAGAACAAACATTGTACACACCAAATTCAATTTTCATTGTAATTGCAGAATATACAATGTTAGACACATCTTTGATATGGACTAGATTGACTGGCATATTCGAATTTTTAACGGTGAAATCTTTATGGAAATTTTTGGGATGTCTCTGTTCATCAATTAATCCACCTAAGCGAAAAACATAGTGCTCTCGAATATGCTCTTTGATATATGATTCCGTCTTATATATAATTGAGTCGAATTCGATCTCTTCACTTTCTTCAGAGTGGTTTCTTCCATTATTAGAGTACACTGAAACGCTGCTTGTAAAAACCAGCTGTTTAAATGAATTCAATTTATCACAAACATTCATAAGCACATTGTTATAAGCAATTACTTTGCATTTACTTGGAGACAAAGCAAAAACTAAAATTTCAACCTTAAGTAAAGAAAGACTTTTATAGTGTTCTATTTCATTACTGTTAAAGATAATTGGATTATATCCCAGATTTCGCAACGTAGACAATTTGCTTTCAGAGGTGGTTGTAATTGAAACCAAGTAGCCTTTTTTGCTAAATTTTTCCCCAAGCGATAAGCCCGCCAAGCCACTACCAATAATTAAAACAGATTTCATTATGCGAACTTTTTGATCGTGCAAAAATACCAATAAAAAAAGGTCACTCAGTTTCCTTAAGTGACCTTTTATTCCTTTAAGAGCCTTTTAGTGCCCTTTAGTACCCCCTGCAGGATTGACCTCGAACCAATTTTTGATGGATTTAAAAATATTTTGGCTTCAAAAACATACTGATAGCAAAGCTATTATCAAAAATACTTCTCTTTTTTAAATATAAAAAGATAATTATATATGATATATCATTTCCCTAAAACAAAGCTTTGTTGCAATTATCAAATAAATTAATCCCTGAGGCAGCGGTTCCTGTAACGCCAGTTTGATTCGTAAGAAAATTAATATCCTGAGCCGCATAATTATTGCGGATGTCAAGTGAGCCATGTCTTTTGTAATTTGATTTTGCACGATTTCTGCCTGTTCCTTGTCGTTTTAAAATGCCGCATAACGGTTGGGCGCTAAACGAGGTTTGGAATTACTTGCAATAACTTTTGATAACCCACAAAACTTTATTAAATGTACTAAACTTGCCGCAAATGTTTAGAAATAAATTTATACCGCTGAAAAAAACATTTGCACTTGCACGAACTCCAAATCTCGATTAGCGCCTGTTAGCGGCTGTTTTTTTTCTTCCTATAATTAAATGAATAAAAGTAAATATCGAACTAATCAGCAGTGCATCTATAATAATAGCAAATTGTATAATAATCGTTGAGAATATAACACTATTTCTGAAAAGGTTATTCCCTACGTACCTCCCTGTATAAGTAATATAACCAATAATTTCGTGTTTAGCCTGAGCAGAACTTGTAGTTAAAGTTCCCTCGTCATAGCCATATGCCTCAAGAATGCAAACGAAAAATGTTATGCTTAAAATTAGGACTGATAGAAAAAAATACACTAAAAATATTTTTCTCATTGATTATTTATTTTATCATAAAGTGCAATTTTATCTAAAATGTCATTTTTATTCATTGTTTCCAATATGTTTA
>CANFRC010000017.1 GCA_947449315.1 Bacteroidota bacterium | reverse complement strand
CAAAAACTAAAAATCATTGTACTAAAACAGTATGATTAAACTAAAAATGGTGGGGGCTCTTTCGTCCGATCTTGAGGGGGCTCTTTGCTCCGGTCAAGTGGGGGCTCTTTCAAGCGATCTTGAGGGGGCTGTTTGGCTGAAATTTCCACCTCATGGTTGGGATGTGATTTTCTTAATCTTTGTTCTTTAGGATTAAAAAACTTTTCTTCAATACCCTCAATACCAATACTTCTTAAAATTGTTTTACTATCTTTTCGAAAAGATAAACGTAAATAACCAATTTTCGTGTCCGATTTTCGTTTCCAAATTATTCGAATTTTGTTCATAATGGTGTCTAACTTTTGACTACTATTTTACTAAAATATAAAAATAAAAGTAAATATACAATATACTAAACACATGATAATCAAATTATTGGTTATTTTTTTATTAAATTTTAGTCTTGTAAAAGGACAAGAAAATATTAAACGCGCATTAGAGATTGCTGCTTCAGGGGGACACAATGTTATTCTGATCGGACCTCCAGGAGCTGGAAAAACAATGCTTGCCAAACGACTACCAACCATTTTACCACCTATGAATTTGCCAGAAGCACTAGAGACAACAAAGATCCATAGCGTTGCAGGCAAAATGGGAAAAAACATAGGATTGGTTTCAACACGGCCGTTCCGTTCGCCTCATCACACCATCTCGGATGTGGCGCTTGTTGGCGGAGGCAGCGTCCCTCAGCCAGGAGAAATTTCTTTAGCACATAATGGTGTTTTGTTTTTAGATGAATTGCCAGAATTTAAAAGAACCGTTTTAGAAGTGATGCGTCAACCTTTAGAAGATAGGGTGGTGACCGTTTCGCGCGCAAAATTCTCCGTAGAATACCCAGCCAGTTTTATGCTGGTTGCTTCTATGAATCCTTGTCCGTGTGGATATTATAATCATCCAGAAAAAGATTGTGTTTGTCCTCCCGGGACGGTACAAAAATATTTAAATAAAATCTCAGGACCATTATTGGATAGAATTGATATTCATGTCGAAGTGACACCAGTATCCTATAATGAACTATCAGCGGAAAGAAATTCCGAAAAAAGTAATCGTGTCAGAATACGCGTTATGAAAGCTAGGGCAATACAAGAAATGCGTTTTGAAAATTCAGAGGGTGTTCATTGCAATGCACAAATTGGTTCCAAACAATTACGTGAAGTCTGCAAAATTGATGAAGCAGGAAATCAATTATTAAAAACGGCTATGGAACGATTAGGCTTATCGGCAAGAGCCTACGACAGGATATTAAAAGTAGCGCGCACTATTGCAGATCTAGACGAAAGCGACCAAATTGAAACAAGTCATTTAGCGGAAGCTATTCAGTACCGTAGCCTAGATAGAGAAGGCTGGGCAGGATGAAATAAAAAAGGAGTCACGCATACACGTGACTCCTTTTTTCATCAGAATGATTTCATTATTTTATAAAAACTTTCTTCGTATACACTTGCCCTTTCATTTCAATCCTTACAAAATAAATTCCGGAAGGTTGAGATTCCATGTTGATCATATTATTTTCAAGAGATGAATTTATTGTTCTTCCTAATAAATCATAAACACCTTGCAATTTAATTGGCTCCACAGATTTTACATTAACCGTATTGCCATTCGCAAAAATCTCAAGAGAGGAAGATGCAGGATCTGCAATACCAGTAGCTGGTGTACTTAAAGTAATATCATCCACAGCAAATGAAGGATCGGTTCCCACTCCATCATCATTGTTTGTCCAGTTGAATCCAATTTTTACAGTTGGATTATTGTTTGCACTTACTGGTAAAGCAAAAGAATAAGCTGTCCACAAACCTTGAGGAGAACATGTTCCAAAACCTGTTTTAGCCATATTGTTAAGCAATGACCAAGTTGTTCCACCATCAGCAGAATACCATAAACTAGCATCATCCACTGTAGTTGATCCGTTTTCCATATAACCAAAAGAAATTGAGATGGTTGTTTTACCACTGCAGTTAATCACAGGCGACTCTGCCCTTTTGTTTGTTATGACACAAATATTGAAAGGAGCAGAACACAATCCACCCGCGTTATATGAAGCGCCGCCATCAGCAACAAGTGAAAGTAGCGAAACAGCAACGTTCCCAACATGCAACGATGCGTCAACAGTTCCTGTGCATCCGCTGCCACAGGCTCCAATAGCATTACCAGCTTCCTGTGCGCCCACAAAAAATGTATTTGCAAAAGCATCGTTTGTTCCTGTCGATGAAATTGCCCACGCTCCATTAGCTCCTGTAAAAGCACTTGCTAATTGCCCTTGGTTACAACCTGTTCCAAATGTTTCTGTCCAAAACACTTGAGCATTTGCGATCAAGGCTGAAGAACTGATCGCCATTATTAAGTAGATTTTTTTCATAGTAGTTTTATTTAGTTTCATTCAAAGTTAAAAAAATTAACGTAAAAAGCAATATGCAAGCGTTCAAACTAGTTTAATTTTAATGAACTATTTTTCAGTATTCAAAAACTAAAACTACATTTAATTGTTAAAGTAAGAAACTTAAGACAAGAAAATGAAAAATGTCATTTACCTTTTATTACCCTTAAGCCTTTTTACTTGCAATGGCAAAGGTCAGAATTCAACAACAAAACTAAAAAACACAATGAGTGATTCGAACAAAATGGTGAAAACCGATGAGGAATGGAAAAAAACATTGAGCCCAGAACAATATCATATATTAAGAGAGAAGGGAACAGAAATGCCTTTTTCCGGTAAGTATTATCTGTCGACAGAAAAAGGCATCTACGTTTGTGCCGCCTGTAATGCAGAACTATTTAATTCAGATACAAAATTTGATGCAGGCTGTGGATGGCCAAGTTTTTCTGATGTGCTAGATTCTTCTAAGGTAGTTTATACAAAAGATAAATCTCATGGAATGATACGCACAGAGATTACTTGTGCAAGATGTGGAGGACATTTAGGACACGTTTTCGATGATGGTCCTGCTCCTTCAGGATTACGTTATTGTATTAACTCTGTCTCTATTGAATTAAAGAAAAAGTAGATTTTCTTCCATCACATTATATTTTATATAATTGATTTTCAATAGCATGAAACTTTTTGCCTAGAATACCGCCTAAACATTATATGTATGTACATATATTATTAATACCTTTGCCATCTAAATCAATTAAACCAAAAATTACAATGAAAAAAATAATCCTAAGCTTAATTACTGTTGCAGCAATAGCTGCATTTGCATTTACAACAACGGATGCAATAAAAACAAAAACCTATACGATAGACACAAAATTAACATCTGCTACCTGGCTAGGTAAAAAAGTGACCGGACAGCATTCAGGTGCAGTTAACATCTCGAAAGGAACAATCGAAAGTAAAGGCAAAACAATTACAGGTGGATCCTTTGAATTTGACATGACCTCTATTACAAACACAGATATAACAGATAAAGAGTGGAACGATAAATTAATGACACATTTAAAATCAGACGATTTTTTTGGTGTAACTAAATTTCCTACAGCAACATTTCAGATCACAAAAGCTGTTATTAAATCGGATGGGGTGTATGACATTAGCGGAAAATTAACGATCAAAGGAATCACCAATGAAATTACATTTCCTGCAAATGTTAAAATAGATGATAAAACGTTTGTAACAATTGCAAAAATCACTGTGAACAGAACTAAATTTGATATTAAATACGGCTCCGCAAGTATCTTTGATGGCATTGGCGACAAAGCGATCAGCGATGATTTTGACCTAACCGTTAATATTGTTGCGAAAGCAAAATAAGCATTAACTACAAACAAAAAAGCCCTGAGAAAAAAATCTCAGGGCTTTTTTTATAATTAATAGTTAAGAAAAAGTAGAACGAATTCCTCCCATCAATATTATTGTTACTGACCAGTAAAACACAGATTGCAATGTATGTAAATGCTATTCGTTCAATAAAATTAAAGAAGAAAAATTATGGACGCACTATTGTTATATAACAGCAAGTGTTAAAAACAAAAAACGCCTCAAGCCATAAACTATGGACGAGGCGTTTTATAATTAGTCATGTATTTTATTGTCCGTGACAGTTCTTATATTTTTTACCACTTCCACAAGGGCAAGCATCATTTCTTCCGATCTTTTGTTCCACTCTCACCGGCTGTGCTTTTACTTTAGGTTGTTCTTCATTCGGATTGGAAGAACCTACTTCTGTTCTACTTGTTTGCGTTTTTTGCTGACGCGCAGGTGCTTGAACTTTTGCCGCTTGGACAGTATTCTGTATTTCCGTTGGCAAATTCGCTCGCATCAAGAAAGAAACAATTTCTTTATTTACTTCTGTGACCATTCTTTTAAACAATTCGAATGATTCAAATTTGTAAATAAGTAAAGGATCTTTTTGCTCGTACACCGCATTTTGAACAGACTGTTTCAACTCATCCATCTCACGTAAATGTTCTTTCCACGCATCATCAATCATAGAAAGTGCTGTTCCTTTTTCTAAACATAAAACCAGTTCTGCCCCCTTACTTTCATATGCACGTTTCAAATTCATCACAACTTGCAAGGTCTTAATTCCATCCGACATGGGTGTAACAATATTTTCGAATGAGGCAGCTTGCTCTTCATACACTTCCTTAATGATAGGAAATGATTTTTTAGTGATGAAATCGTTTTTCCCTTTATAATGCGCTTCGGCTGCTTGATATAATTTCTCTACAAGCTCTTGTTGTTTCATATCAATAAATCCATTCTCATCAACTGGTGGTTCAATGGAAAGAACACGCAATACTTCAATATTAAAGCCTTCAAAATCTTTCATCTCGTGATATTCATTGACGATCGATTCACATGTATCATAAATAGAGTTTGCAATATCAATCGCCAAACGCTCACCAAATAAAGCATGTCTGCGTTTTTTATAGATCACTTCTCGTTGCGAATTCATAACGTCATCGTATTCGATCAAACGTTTACGAGTTCCGAAGTTATTCTCCTCCACTTTCTTTTGTGCACGTTCAATAGATTTTGTGATCATCGAATGTTGGATCACTTCACCTTCTTGAATACCCATTCTGTCCATTAATTTCGCAATACGTTCTGAACCAAATAAACGCATCAAATCATCTTCCAATGAAGCAAAAAATTGAGATGAACCTGGATCTCCCTGACGACCTGCACGACCGCGTAACTGACGATCTACCCGTCTGGACTCATGACGCTCTGTACCGATAATTGCTAACCCTCCTGCATCTTTCACTCCAGGTCCTAATTTGATGTCTGTACCACGCCCAGCCATGTTGGTTGCAATGGTAACTGTTCCAGCTTGTCCTGCTTCCTGAACAATTTCCGCTTCGCGCTGATGCATTTTTGCATTCAACACATTGTGCTTGATACCGCGTAATTTCAACATCCTACTTAACAACTCGGAAATCTCTACGGATGTAGTACCCACTAATACAGGTCTTCCAGCAGCAACACACTTCCCCACTTCATCAATGACAGCATTGTATTTTTCACGTTTCGTTTTGTAAACTAGATCTTCATGATCTTTACGTTGAATAGGTCTGTTTGTAGGTATTACAACAACATCCAACTTATAAATATCCCAAAGCTCACCTGCTTCTGTCTCAGCTGTTCCTGTCATACCAGCCAATTTGCTGTACATACGGAAATAATTTTGTAACGTAACAGTTGCATATGTTTGAGTGGCCGCTTCTACTTTCACATTCTCTTTAGCTTCAATTGCTTGATGCAAACCATCAGAATATCTTCGACCTTCCATGATACGACCGGTCTGCTCATCTACAATTTTTATTTTACCATCCATGATCACATACTCCACATCTATTTCAAATAAGGTGTATGCTTTTAATAATTGGTTAATGGTATGAACGCGTTCCGATTTGATAGAATAATCGCGGATCAATTCTTCTTTTCTTTGTAATTTTTCTTCCGCTGTCAAACCTGCTTTTTCAAGTGCAGCAATCTCAGCTCCAACATCCGGAAGCATAAAGAATTTAGAATCTTCAGAAGAAGTAGAGATTAATTCCAATCCTTTTTCTGTTAATTCAATAGAGTTATTTTTTTCATCAATCACAAAAAACAATTCTGCATCTACTTTGTGCATTTCACGAGATTGATCCTGCAGATAAAAGTTTTCTGTTTTTTGTAATTGTTGTCTGATGCCTGGTTCACTCAGGAATTTGATCAATGCTTTATTTTTAGGCAAGCCTCTGTATGCTCTTAACAAAGCCATTCCGCCTTCTTTTTCTTTTCCTTCCGCTAATAATTTTTTCGCATCTGTTAAAGCAGTGTTCACAAATGTTTTTTGTGCATTTACAATTTTCTCGATCCTTGGTTTTAAGGGTGCGAATTCCTGATTATCACCTTTAGGAGTAGGCCCTGAAATAATTAATGGTGTACGGGCATCATCGATCAATACACTATCCACCTCATCTACGATGGCGAAATTATGTTTGCGCTGAACCAAGTCTTCCGGACTGCGTGACATATTATCGCGCAAATAATCAAATCCAAACTCATTATTTGTTCCAAAAGTAATATCAGCTAAATAGGCTTGTCTGCGCTCTTCTGAATTCGGCTCATGTTTATCAATACAATCAACACTTAAACCATGAAATTCGAATAAGGGTCCGTTCCATTCAGAGTCACGTTTAGCAAGATAATTATTTACAGTAACCACATGCACTCCAAGCCCTGTCAAAGCATTTAGATATACCGGCAATGTCCCTACCAATGTTTTTCCTTCTCCAGTTCCCATCTCAGCAATTTTACCTTGATGTAAAACAACCCCACCGATCAACTGCACATCATAATGAACCATGTCCCAGGTTACAGAATTACCTGCCGCCATCCATGTGTTACTCCAAAACGCTTTGTCTCCTTTTATCTGAACCGACTCACGCTTTGCAGCATAATCACGATCCTTTTGTGTTGCAGTAACTTCGAGTTGCGAATTCTCCTTAAAACGTTTTGCGGTTTCTTTTACAACAGCAAAAGCTTCAGGCAAGATTTCATTTAATGCTTCTTCATTATTCTTGATTATTTTTTTCTCAAGATCATCAATCTCCTCATATAACATCTCTTTAGATTCCACATCCATGGTAAGATCAGAATCGATCTTATTTTTTATTTCAGCAATCTGCTCAATTTCTTTAGACGAGAAGTCGGTGATACGTTTTTTAAATTCCGCAGTTTTAGCACGCAATTGATCATTACTTAGATTCGCTAATTTGGGAAATTCCGCAATCGCCAAATTTGCTATAGGCTGAATTTCTTTAAGATCTCTATCTGATTTGGTTCCAAATAACTTGGAAAGACTTTTTGTGAAAATATCTAACATACTATGATAGGTTTAATATTAAAATTTCAAGGATTGCAAAAATAGCTAATTTTTAGCTCAATTTTAGGATTTTTATTTGCTATTTAAAACCCCATTAAATAAAGGGATCTGAAAGCTTTTTAATGGATAAAAACTCTACAGCCTTTTAGTCAAAAGCTGTTCCCTTTATGAAAATATGACAAATTAACAGCCTTCGCCTTATATTAACACAAAAACGCTTTATTAAAAGGCAAAGCGACCGTCAGAATTCCTTCAGAATTTAATACTAAATTCGCTTACTCAAAAGCAAGACAAATTGAAGATCCTTTTAATTGAAGACGAAAAAGACCTGTTGGATTCGATGCGAACTTATCTCGAATCGGAAGGTTACCACTGTGAAACAGCGGATGATTTCCAAAAAGCTTCAGAAAAAGTTAACATGTACGACTACGATTGCGTAGTTGTCGATATAACATTGCCTAAAGGAAATGGACTTCAGATCATCAAAGAGTTGAAAAACAAAAAATCGGAAGCCGGTATTATTATCGTTTCAGCAAAAAATTCCTTGGATGATAAACTAAAAGGACTGGAACTCGGATCGGATGATTATCTCACAAAACCTTTTCACTTGTCGGAATTAAATGCAAGGATTAAAGCAATTGTTCGCAGAAAAAGTTTTGATGGCAAAAATGAGATCATCTTAAATGAGATAAAAATTGACCTGCCATCACGCGCTGTAACCATTAAAAAGGATCTGTTGACACTAACTACAAAAGAGTACGAATTACTTCTTTTTTTCATTTCTAACAAAAACAAAGTGATCACAAAAAATGCAATTGCAGAGCATCTTTGGGGCGACGATATGGATCAAAGCGATTCTTTTGATTTTATTTACACACATATCAAGAACCTGAGAAAAAAGATGTTGGAAAAAGGTTCTCAAGATTACATAAAAACGATTTATGGAATTGGCTATAATTTTTCTACTCAATGAAGTTATTAAACAAAACGAGCATTTACTATTTACTTTTTGCCTTGCCGGTTTTTACTATCTGCTCGGTATTACTATACATTTTTGTTTCCAGCCAGATCACAGACAGTTTAGACGAGTCGCTCGTTAAAGAAAAAATAAAAGTTGAAGAAAAATTAAAAACAACTAATAGCATCAATGACCTTGATGATGATATTTCATTAACACCAACCGACCGACCTGTAAAAAATTCAAGCGATACTTTTTCTGACACATCCATGTTTGACAAGTTGGAAGATGAGGTTTTACCATACAGAGTATTGACAACAGTTTTAAGTGACAACAACCAACATTTCAAATTAGTGATCAAAAAGTCGGCTATGGAATCTGACGATTTGATTGAAAGCATCATCTATCCTATCCTTATTTTATTTATCGTTCTGCTATTTGGATTTTTCTTTATCAATTGGTATATTTCAAAGAAATTATGGAGTCCTTTTTACAAAACAATAGAACGACTGACCCAATATAAAACAGAGGAACAACCCACAAACTTTGGAACGAGCAATATCAAAGAGTTTCATTCATTGAACACTGCATTGGATTCCATGACCAAAAAGATCTATTCTGATTTCAACAGTCAGAAACAATTTATAGAAAATGCTTCACATGAGATTCAAACTCCGCTGGCTGTTATTAAGACTAAGATTGAATTACTGATACAATCTGCAACACTTTCAGAAAACGATATGAAGATCATTCAATCGGTTTACAATGCAAGTAACAAGCTATCGTCCTTAAATAAAGGGTTGCTGCTATTATCGAAGATAGAAAATAATCAATTTCTTCATATCGAGACTATTCAATTCAAACAATTGGTAGAAAAGAACATCGAACATTTTGAAGATCTGATCTCTATAAAAAATATCCGGATAGAACGAGATTATCAATCAAAACCTGTGCGACAGATGAATCCTGTTTTAGCCGATATCCTCATTACCAATTTGATCCAAAATGCGATCCGGCATAATATCAAAGATGGATTTATTAAGATCTTGCTGACAGAGCATACTATTCAACTATCGAATTCAAGCAGCACAACTGCAGCTAACACCAGTGAGCTATTCGAGCGATTCAAAAAAAGCGATGGCTCAGCTGAATCAATTGGATTAGGATTGTCGATCGTTAGAGAGATTAGTGAGAACTTCAACATCGATCTGAACTACCGCTCCGAAAATGACATTCATACACTAACTTTAAGTTTTTAACTTTCTATTGTTATAAACCAGATTTCATACAGAATTGAGACCTAATTTTATATTCTATCTTTATTCAATGAACAAAAGTATTCTGATTTTCTTATTCATAGTCATACTTTTACCTTCTGCATTTTCACAAGCACAAGGTTTGGATCACTTCATTCAGCAAGGACTAGCAAATAGTCCACTACTGAAGGATTATCAAAATCAATTGCAATCAAGCTCTTTGGATAGCGTTTTGATAAATGCACAAAGAAAGCCTCAGGTAAATGCTATTGGGCAACTCCTTGTTGCACCAGCTTATAATGGCTGGGGATATGACGGAGCTGTTACCAATAGTGGCAATTATACAGGAGTTGTAAGCGCATCGCAAAATATTTTAACAAAAAAAATAGTGGCTCCTCAATATGAAGCTGTTTCGATTGAAAAACAATCGATAACAAATACATCCAAAATTTCTGAGCACGATCTAAAAAAAACCATCATCGACCAATATCTTGCTGCATACTCCTCATTGAATTCACTCAACTATACCCGAGAGACCTACAAACTATTAAAAGAAGAGGAACAGCTTTTGAAAAATTTTGTTCAGCAAGGAGTCTATAAGCAAACCGATTATTTGTCATTTGAAATAGCAATACAATCGGAGGAAATTCAGATAAGACAATTTCAAATGCAATACAGAAATGATGTGCGTCAATTAAATTTAATTTGCGGAATAAATGATACAACTTATCAAGTTCTATCAGCCCCCGGGATTGAACCCCGTCTAGCAGAAAAAAACAATTCTCCTTTTCTGATACAATTAAAAATTGACAGCTTGAAGATCACCAATCAAAGAACTCTTGTCGAATCCATTTATCGTCCGCGGCTCAGCTGGTTTGCTGATGCAGGATTTCTTGGCTCTAATCCGGCACTATTGTATAAAAATTTTGGTGCAAGTTTCGGATTAAATTTTTCTATGCCATTATATGACGGGAAACAAAAAAAATTACAATACGAAAAACTTTCTATCAATGAATCAACCAGAACATACTATCAACAATTTTTCAAGAATCAATACAACCAACACCTGGTCCAGATAAATATGCAGTTAACTGAAAACGAACAATTGACATCACAGATACAAAAACAACTAGCATCTTCGGAAACGTTAATTAACATAAGTAAACAACTTCTTGATAAAGGAGAATTATCGGTAACTGACTTTATCGTTACCATTAAAAATTACATTGATGTTAAGAACCAATTAAACCAGACTCAAATGACCAGGCTCCAATTGATCAATGAATTTAATTATTGGAACTGGTAAATACGGATAACATACAATCATGAATTTAAGAATAATGAATAACAAAAAAACACAATTATTGATTTTGATGATGATCATTCTTGGACTTTCATCTTGTCACACAGAAACAAATACGGATGAGGAATCAACTCCCGATGCTACAACTCCTGTTACAATAACAAATATAAATATTGAGCCAATAGCTGAAACCATCGAATTAAGAGCAACATCTCAATTTCAGAAAAAAGTAGCCATTAAGTCAAACACAAACGGGTATATCGACAATATTACAATTAACATTGGTGATGAAGTTTCGTTGGATCAATTATTATTTACGATCAAAACAAAAGAAGCAAGTGCAATAGAAGATCAAAAGAATATAAAAGATACAGCTCTATATTTTTCAGGTTTGTTAAAAATAAAGGCGCAAAAAACTGGCATCATTACAACACTCGATCATCAGAAAGGAGATTATGTTCAAGACGGAGATCAACTGGGAATTATTTCTGAACGCAGCAGCCTTGTATTTATATTAGAAGTGCCATTTGAATTGCATTCATCTGTAAAAGTGAATGATGATTGTAAAATAGTTTTGCCGGACAACCAGGTCATTAACGGCAAAATAAGTGGAGTTCTTCCATCTGTAGATGCTGTAGCTCAAACACAAAGCTTTGTAGTAAAACCGATCACAGATCTAAAACTACCTGAAAATTTAATTGCTAAAGTGCAGATCATTAAAAGCACAAAAGAAAAAGCCATGGTACTTCCCAAACCAGCACTTTTGGCTGATGAAAGACAAACACAGTTTTGGGTAATGAAACTAATAAATGACAGTATAGCAATAAAAGTATTGGTAAAAAAGGGAATTGAAACAAATGACAAAGTGGAAATATTAGAACCACAATTTAATTCTGGTGACAGAATTATTTTCTCTGGAAATTACGGATTAGCAGATACTGCAAAAATAGCTGTACAGAAACCGGAATAATGAACCACGAGCAAAACAAAAATTTAATGAAATCGACAAAATCATTTGTGAGTGCACCATTTGACCTTATAGAAAAAAATATTTCCAAATGAAACACTTTTACACAGGTCATAAAACATCGATTTCTTTTGTGCTGGCAATCATTTTGCTAGCAGGTTTTTTTGCATATAACAAAATGCAAACTTCCCTATTTCCTGAAATCACTTTTCCGAAGATCAAGATCATCGCAGATAATGGCCAACAGCCAGTCGACAAAATGATGGTCACTGTTACAAAACCATTAGAGAATGCGATAAAGCAAGTACATGACCTGAATATGGAGCAAAGCATAACCAGTCGCGGCTCTTGTGAATTATCGGCTTATTTTAACTGGAATGCTGACATCAATCTATGTCAGCAAATGATGGAATCAAAAATTGCAGAGATCAGAAATACCCTTCCTCCCGGAATGGAAATATCTGTTGAAAAAATGAATCCTTCATTACTTGCTGTGATGGGTTATACGCTTGAAAGCACAGGGAAATCTCCGATCGAATTAAAACTTCTTGCTAATAATACGATCAAACCTTTTTTATCTCAGGTAGATGGAGTTGCAAGTATTCGTATCCTGGGAGGAAAAACAAAAGAATACTGGATTCAATTGAACACCCAAAAAATGAGTTCATTCTCCATAACTCCTGATATCATAAAAAATGCTCTTGACCAAACCAATTTTATTTTATCGAATGGCTATTCCTATGATTACAAAAGACTATACCTCAACATCACAGATGCCGGCATCTACAACAAAGAAGACCTGGAAAATGTTATTATAAGAAATGATGGAAAAAGAATCGTATTATTAAAAGACATCGCATCCATTGAGATAAAAGAACAAGTAGAATACACAAAAATAAATGCGAACGGAAGCAATGCCATACTTATAAATGTATTCAAACAACCAAACTCAAATTTGATAGAGATCTCTGATGAGATGCAAAAAAAGGTAAAAGAATTAAATAAAATATTACCAAAAAATGTTTCCCTAAAACCTTATTATATCCAGGCGAATTTCGTGAACAGTTCCGTAAAAAGTGTGGTAGACAGCCTATGGATAGGGCTATTATTAGCCATCGTTGTAGCAATTATTTTTCTTCGTTCATTAAAAGCAAGTGCAACAATTTTAATTACTATTCCCATTACTTTGGGGCTCACACTATTTATACTTTACATTATTGGTTACACATTCAACATTATGACCTTGGGGGCTATTGCGGCTTCCATTGGATTAATTATAGACGATGCAATTGTTGTTGTTGAACAGATACACAGAACACATGAAGAGCATCCCGCCGAACCAACATATACACTTCTTGTTCGTTCGATAAAATACTTGTTTCCATCTATGCTTGGTTCATCATTAAGTACCATCGTCATTTTTGTTCCTTTTGTTTTAATGGGTGGAGTAGCGGGGGCCTATTTTAATGTGCTTACCAATACCATGATCATCACACTGATCTGTTCATTCTTTGTAACATGGATAGGATTGCCGGTTGTATATCTTCTATTATCAAAAAAAGAAAGAACACGAAGTCAAGAAAAGCCAATCAAACATAAAAATTATAAATGGGTTGCTTTTTGTATTCACAGGCCGTTATTAAGTTTCTTATTTGTTACCTTCCTGATAATTTCTATTTGGTATATCTACCCTCGACTGGAAACAGGCTTTTTACCAGAAATGGACGAAGGAACGATAGTTTTGGATTACAAATCACCTCCGGGAACATCAGTTGAAGAGACCGACAGGATTTTGCGTGAAGCTGAAAAATTAATTATTACAATACCTGAAGTGGAAAGTTATTCCAGAAGAACAGGTGCAGAAATGGGCTTTTTTATTACAGAACCGAATCGTGGTGATTACTTAATCCAATTAAAAAAAGAAAGAACAAGAACTACAGATGAAGTTATTAGAGATATCCGTAAAAAAATAGAAAGCACCCAACCCTCATTGGAAATAGATTTCGGACAGATAATTGGTGATATGCTGGGCGACCTGATGAGTTCTGCTCAGCCAATCGAAGTAAAAGTTTTTGGAAATAATCCAAAAGTACTGGACGCGTATGCAAAACAAATTGCTGAAATAGTAGAAAAGGTAAAAGGGACAGCTGATGTGTTTGATGGAATTATAATTGCAGGCCCAGAAGTTAATATTACTCCCAAATACGCTAAGCTCGCTCAATTTAACATTTCGCCTGCCGATTTTCAATACCAGATGCAAACACAGTTGGAAGGAAATGTAATTGGCAGCATCATTGAGAATCAGCAGATGACTAATATCCGTATGATCTATCCAAATAGTAAAAATTCGGGTATTAATAACATTGCACAACAGTCTGTTTTTCTTCCTGATGGAAAATTGAAACCAATTAATGAACTTGCAAAAGTAGAAGTAAAACCAGGTGTAGCTGAAATAAAAAGAGAGGACCTGCAAACAATGGTTTCTGTCACTGCTCGCCTGGATGGGAGTGACCTGGGAACAGTCATGAATAATATACAGAAAAGTATAAACGCCTCTATCCATTTACCACAAGGGTATCATATAACATATGGTGGTGCTTTCGCAGAGCAAAAAAAATCATTTGATGATCTGTTGACGATACTTATTACAGCAAGTCTTTTAGTATTCAGTGTCATTTTATTTTTATTCAAAGACTATAAAATATCATTATTGATTCTTGCTATTTCATTGCTAGGAATTTCAGGAAGTTACATAGCATTATACATCACTAATACTCCTTTAAATGTAGGAAGCTATACAGGTCTAATTATGATTATTGGAATTATTGGAGAAAATGCAATTTTTACCTTTCAGCAATTTTCAGCGACCATAAAAAACAACAGTCCAGAAGACGCTATAGTCTTTGCGATTTCAACTCGTCTTCGTCCGAAACTGATGACTGCACTAGGAGCAATCATTGCACTTATGCCATTGGCGCTCGGAATTGGAACCGGAGCACAATTACACCAACCATTAGCCATAGCTGTTACAGGAGGCTTTATTATTGCTCTTCCATTACTGCTTATTGTTTATCCAACCATGTTAAAAATCATATATAGAAATCATAAAATAAACAATGACTAATTTTATAGAAAAATGAAGGCCATAAATCCCGCATTAATTTGTATCCTGATATTGAGCTTTCCATCGATTTTAAGATCCCAAAATAGTTCATATAAAATCTCAAATAAAATAAAAGTAGAAGGTGACGGAGGCTGGGATTATCTCATCTCTGATGATTCTACAAACAGGCTATTTATCTCTCATGGAACGGTTGTAAATGTGGTAAATACAGCTACCGGCCAATTGATTGAGACAATACCAGACACAAGAGGTGTTCATGGAATTGCTTTGGCAACAGAACTGAATAAAGGATTTATCAGCAATGGGAAAGATACCTCAGTAACAATTTTTGATCTTACAACTTTAGCGACCATTGCCAAAATAAAGGTAACCGGCAAAAATCCTGACGCAATCTTATACGACCCGTTTTCAAAAAAAGTATTTGTTTACAATGGAAAAACTTCAAATGCAACAGTGATCGATGCAAGAACAAATAACGTAGTTGCAACAATTGAATTGCTTGGGAAACCCGAATTTTCCGTAACGGATGGAAAAGGAAAAGTATATGTAAATATTGAAGATAAAAACAAAATATGTGTCATCAACTCAAACACATTTAAAGTAGAAGAAACCTGGTCGATTGGAAAAGGAGATGAACCTAGCGGTCTGGCTCTTGACAATAAAAATCATCGTCTATTTACAGTTTGTGGCAACAGATTGATGATCATGCTTGATGCCTTAACTGGAAAAGTAATAACCTCCTTACCAATTGGAGATAATGTAGATGGTGTAGCCTTCGATCCTGAAAAAGAAAGAGCATACAGTTCAAACGGGGATGGAACGGTAACAGTGGTAGAAGGAAAAAACGGAGGCAATTACAAAGTGATTGAAAATATCACAACTCAAAAAGGGGCCAGAACAATCTCTCTAAATAAAAAAACACATCATATCTTTTTGTCAACAGCAGAATATGGCGAAACATCTGCTCCAACGAATGAGAATCCCAAACCAAGACCATCAATTAAACCAGGATCCTTTATAATAATAGATATTGAGCCAACAAACTAAATTATCTGAAGTGAACAGAATTGAAACAGAATCGCATTGTACTATTGTAAAAGAAAAAAGCTTTAAATAGTACTAACCATAAAATCAAACAAAATGAAAAAAGCAATTTTATTATTAGCTGTAGGATTAATAGCATTGACAGCAAATGCACAAAAAATGAAAGAGGCCAATGTGCCTCCATTAGTTAAAACGGCTTTTAAAACGGCTTATCCAAATTCAAAAGCGGGCAGCTGGGAAAAAGAAAATGGAAATTATGAAGCAGAGTTTGACTTGAATAAAGTAGAAATGTCAGTTTTAATTGACCCGAACGGAAATATTACCGAAACTGAATCTGAAATTAAGGTTTCAGAACTATCTAAAACAATTACAGATTATTGTGCAAAAAATTATCCAGGTAAGAAAATTGCTGAAGCATCAAAAATTGTTGACGCAAAAGGTGTAATAACATTCGAGGCTGAAATAAACAAAACGGATGTTTTATTTTCTGCTGATGGAGCATTTATCAAAGAATCAAAAGATTAATCTTTGTCATAAAAAAAAGCCCCGCTCTGAAAATCAGAACGGGGCTTTTTTGTTTGTAAAATTTAGTATTCATCCTCATTAAAGAAGAAATCTTCTTTCGTAGGATAGTCAGGCCAAATTTCTTCAATAGATTCATAGATCTCGCCTTCATCTTCAATCTCTTGAAGATTTTCAATTACTTCCATCGGAGCTCCGGAACGGATTGCAAAATCAATCAATTCATCCTTTGATGCAGGCCAAGGAGCATCTTCCAAGTTTTTTGCTAATTCTAGTGTCCAGTACATGGTGTTATTTTTAAAATTTAAAACGCAAAAACTTTTCAGTTGTTACATTCTTAAATATTTTTTTTAATTTTTTATTACCTACCTATATTTCTGCAAAAGTAAAAATTAATTCCACTAATCAAAGTATCAAAACCTTTTTTTTATTAAATAAGCGTTAATAAAGGACTACAGAAGGCATCGGATTTAAAAAATCACATTCTTGGCTTCCAGGGAATTTCTTTGGCATGCAGATCCTGAGTTAATTTTCGGGAAAGAACGAATAAATAGTCGCTTAAGCGATTCAGGTATTTTATCACTAATTCCGCTACAAAGCTATCTTCTGCTAAATGAATCGTTAAACGCTCTGCTCTGCGACAAACACAGCGGGCAATATGACAATAAGAAACGGTAGTATGTCCGCCAGGAAGCACAAAGGATTTCATCTCTGGCAATGATTTGTCCATTTCGTCCATCTCTTTTTCCAACAATAAAACATCCTCCTCATTCAGATTCGGGATTTTCATTTTAGATTTTTCAGGATCAGATGCTAACGATGAACCAATTGTAAATAATCGATCTTGAATTTCGATTAGAATAGCTTTTGAATGTTCATCTATTTCCTGATCTCGTATCAATCCGATGTATGAATTCAATTCATCAACCGTACCATAAGATTCTATTCGTATATGATGTTTAGGAACACGGGTGCCCCCTATCAATGACGTTTGTCCTTTATCACCTGTCTTTGTATATATTTTGAATGTCATATCAATTTGGAAATTAATAAAATTAAAAATGCTGCTACTGCAAATCTCAATGAACCAATCTGCTGTTAACAGTTGTTATATTTTCATTTTTATAATCGCGCTCTACTTCTCCATCTTTCAATCTCACAATCCGGTGTGCATGTTGAGCAATGTCTTCTTCATGGGTAACTAAAATAATCGTATTTCCATTTTTATGGATCTCTTCAAATAAACCCATGATCTCAACAGAAGTTTTTGAATCTAAATTTCCTGTCGGCTCATCCGCCAAAATAATAGCGGGATTATTCACTAAAGCTCTTGCAATTGCAACACGTTGACGCTGACCACCAGAAAGTTCATTTGGTCTGTGCATCATTCGTTCACCCAAACCAACTTGTTCCAACACTTCTTTGCCTCTTTTTAACCTTTCTGATTTACTGAATCCAGCGTAAATCAATGGCAGCATAACATTATCAAGAGCCGTTGACCGAGGTAATAAATTAAATGATTGAAAAACGAACCCTATTTCTTTATTTCGAACTTCTGCCAAATCGTTATCTAACATTTTCGCTACAGCGATTCCATTCAAAATATATTCCCCGCTTGAAGGACTATCCAAACAACCCAGAATATTCATCAAAGTAGACTTTCCGCTTCCAGAAGGCCCCATTAAGGCAACATATTCATTTTTGTATATTTCCAATGATACAGACCGAAGCGCATGGATCTCTTCCGTACCTATTGTATACGCTTTTGCAATATTAGAAAGCTCGATGATGGATTTCATAAGTTACGATAATGAATGAGTGCGAATTTACGAATTATTATACAGATGATTAGCAATAACAAGGAGATCAGAATTTAATGATAAAATGTTGCTTCACTTGCTCCTTCCTAAAAAATACGATACCAAAATAAAAGAGATCCAAAGTGACTGTCACCTTTTCATTCATTTTAATCTCCTCCCAAGCCTCCTTCATTTCGGCTGACCAATAAATATCATCAAAAATAAATACAGAACCCTCGTGTGCATGACTCAGACATTGTTTAAAATAATTTAAAGTAGGCTCTTTGCGGTGATTCCCGTCAAAAAAAACAAAATCTATTTTGTCTTTTTTTGATACTATAGAAGGCAGCAGGTCATCAAAATTTCCAACATGTTGCTCTATGTTTTTCAGTTTCAAAATAGCAAACCCTTCCTTCGCTTTTTCTGCTATCTCCTTGCAGCCTTCAATGGTGACAACCTTTATTTGGGAATTGGCTGACGCTAAATAGGCCGTGCTGATGCCCAAAGATGTCCCTAACTCCAAAACTTCATGGGGCTGAAAATGATTGACTAAACGGAATAATAATTGGGCATACTTCGGAGGTTTTGCTGCGGTTGCCACCAATTGCTTTACCGACCGAGATCTGCTCTTTTGCAGTAATGAGCCTGCTCCCAGATCGATGCAACTCAATTTGTCGTCCGATTGCAAAAGTCGGGAACGCATTTTTTCAATGCTCGTATAAGAATAGTAATCTTTCCGGTTATAAATAGTATTCAGCAAAAGTTCGAACACAAATGGGGAGTGTACACCATGCTCATTCACCGACTTTAGTCTGTAAACCAAATAGTTATATACCAAATGAAGCTTTTTCACTTTTCAAATTTAATTGAAAATAGATGAATGGAAGGTAATAATCTGGTTTTATATAAATTGCCCAGTAGTATCCTACTGAAAATGAGCAAATTTTAAAATAAAGAGAAAAAGTTTTTGTGCTTTCTAAAAAGTAATTATATTTGCACCCCGTTTATAAATAAATGGAGTTTAGGGAGCTTAGCTCAGCTGGTTCAGAGCATCTGCCTTACAAGCAGAGGGTCACTGGTTCGAACCCAGTAGTTCCCACACAACAAAGACAAGCCTTTCAGGAAACTGAAAGGCTTTTTTGTTTTAGCTGGTTTAAACATGGTTTAAACATTTGGACTTTTTTTTGAAATGCAACAATTTTCAAAATGGTTACTAAAAAGCAAACTAATTCCTATATTTACTAAACTAGTTCGCCTATATCTCAAAAAGAACAACAATACGCAACGTGTTGCGTAAAGTGAAGCGTTATGGGTAAGTATGAAGAATCAACTAAAAAAATTATAAAATGGAAACATATATAAAAATTTTATTAATGATTGGTTTTGGCATGATTGGAATTGGTATAATAAAAGCTATTTTAGGAAAGACAAAGCTAAAAACAAACATTTGCCAAGCGATGATTGATATTGAAGTTTCGAAAAAGAAAATGAATCCAATAATGATCAGCGATTCGTTCGATAAAAATGCTAAAAATAAACTAATCGGATTGCTCAATAAGTATTCCTTTGAAAAGGAAGATGTAATTAAATTATCATCAGATTGTTTAAATTATAAAAACTCAAAAGGTTTGAATGGTGGTCAATATGTAATTCGACGAGAATCAATTCTAAATAAATATAATATTAAAACTGGTTTTTCAGGTATAGAGGCTACGTCTATTTATTATATTTTCGAAAATTTGCCATTAATTACAGATGAAACATTTCCTGAATACTATAATTTGACAAATGAATATCAATTATTAAATGAAAAAAAGAAAAAAATTAATCAACGGCTAAAACAAGCAGATGAACTAGGGCTTGTATTATCTGAAATCAAAGAATTAAAAATTCTTGACATATCTGATTTCAAAAAACAAATAATCGAGAATGAAAAATTGGTAATTGATAAAGGGGGAGATAATCAATTATTCTCCTTTATGAAAATTGATTCGTTTCTCGGAGATTTTAGAGAAAGGATAGTGAATGATCAAGCTGGTCTTAATGATATACTCGATATTGATTGGCTTAAATCAAGAATTAGAGAAGAGACACAACGAACAGATTTAGATAAAATCATTGAAAATCTTAATGATGCATCAGCAACATTAGAAGGCAGGCGAACAAAAGGGTTTGACTCTAGTGTAGATAAATTGTTTGATTTAGGTAAAGTAATGAAACCAGCGATGGAAAATCAGATACAGACAATGGAGTATTACAAAAATATGGCTGCTGCAATGCTTGTATTTTATTTGAATGATAAAAAAATAAGATATTTTGAAATATACCAAGCGTTTGAAAGACTTGGTGTTTTTGATAGCACTTGGCAAAAAAATGTATTGAACAAGCTTGATAATATTGAAATCCGATTGGCTCAAATAAGTAATCAGTTAACAGAGTTAAATCAAAATTTCATTTCTCTTGTTCAATCAAGCGAAAATGTTGTTTCAGAACTTAAAGAGATAAATAGTAGTATCATGACCAACAATATGCTCCAAGCTATTACCGCTTATCAAACTTGGAAGATAAACAAGAATACCAAATCTTTAAGAAGTTGAACAAAGAATTATAATTAATTTGAGATTAAAATGGATGAAATACTAAATAATTTGTTAGTTGGAGAAGCATTATACACAACGTCAAACGGAACCCAATATTTATATGTGAGCCGGAATAATAATTTTGGCGTTGTTTATTCTTTAAACCAGGAACAAAAAACGCTACCATTGAATACTATTAATGCTGCATTTGAGGCTTTTAATTTGGGGGAAGAAATAAATGCTCAATTGTATACTAATTACAATCATCACGAGTACGAATCTAGACCTTGTAATCTTTCAGTATTAAATGAACTTTTAGCATGATAACTTGAAAGTGACTGCAATAAATTAACTTTTAAAAACTAAAAAAAATATGGGAGTATTTTCATCTGAATGTTCTAAGTGTGGAAGTAAAGACCACGCCATAAAAGATTGCCCTCACGGAATATTTTCATCAAAGTGCAGGAAGTGCGGAAGCACAGAACACTCCACAAGCGAATGTCCACATGGAATATTTTCATCGAAATGTAACAACTGTGGAAGCAAAGACCACGCAACCAGTGATTGTCCTCATGGAATATTTTCGTCCAAGTGTTCACATTGCGGAAGTACTGAGCATGCAAGCAATGGTTGCCCACACGGAATTTTTTCATCAAAGTGTTCAAAATGTGGTAGCAAAAACCATAGCACCGCAGATTGTCCTCAAGGTATGTTTGCAAGGGCTAGTTCGAGAAGTAGTAGAAGCGCATCATCGTCTTCTTTAGATAATTATAACAGCGGTAATAAAATTATTGGTTTGTTAATCGTATTAGGTATAGTCGTATTCGTTGTAATTTGGTTGGCAGTTAATGTTGTTCTTCCTGTTGCACTTTTGAATTCAGCATTAACATTAACTGCATTTGCTATTCTAAAGAAAGATCGAAAGAAAATATTTTCAATACTTGCATTAGTTGGCGGAGCTTACATTCTCTTTGATATTTTCAACGGATGGTTTTCAGCCAACTTTGTCAACAATGTTGTTAAAGACAATAGATGGATTAGTGCATTTGCATACATAAACTCTGCTGCTATTGGTTTGAGTACATGGTTTTTAGTTGGGCCATTATGGACAAAAGCAAAACTTCTAGGGATTTCTGAAAATAAAAAACGCATTACGCTCATGGGAAGTTCTATTCTATTAGTGGTTATTGCGACCTTATCTATTCCAATTCTTTACAACACAATTCAAAATCCATTTGCACAGAACGCCTCATGGAGTAATAGTAATAAAAATAATTATGTTGCTCCAAAACAGGAAATTAATTTATCAAACAATACTGTCACTAACAACTCTTCTTCTCCAACAATTACTGTAACAAAAACACTAAAAGGAAGTGTTGGAAAGTTAGAGGCCATTTATTCGCTTAACTGGTATTCTGATGGCACAATAAACGGAACTTACAACTATCCTGCTCAACCAAATATAATATATACTTTGCAAGGGCGAGATTTACAAAATGGCGCGTTAGAACTTACAGAATACGTTAATTCAAACATATCAGCAAATTGTAATCTTACTTTACAAGGCAACTGTTATGTTGGACAAATGAATTACACAGATGGAAGACATATTAAAATGACTATGTGCGAAGGACCAGAATCTACGGCTATAAGTAGCGATGCTTTTTACATTGTGAATGTAGCCGCAGTAAAAACAGAAAGCCAAGCAATAGAAAAAGCAGCAGAATTAAAGAGAACAGGAAATCCCTCTGGTTATTTATGGATACCTGACTATGCCTCATTAAGTGGTGCACAATTTTATTCAGTATACATTGGACCTTATTCTACACAATATGATTGTGAAGTTGCAACAGAAGACTTTAGAAAAAATCACCCTGAGGCTTATGGTCTTCTTGTTTCGCAGGATAGAAAGAGAGTTCAAATAAACGGCATTGGAAAAGTAACGGTGACAAAGAAATAATTAAGATGACTGCTGAATAAAGCATTTATCAATTAAAATACAGAAATGATAATAAGATGTAAAATTCTTTTAAAAAACTTACATCCAATAACTGCCAAGAACAAAAATGTTAGATTCGTCAAAGTGATTTTAGTTGAGTGCCACAATTTCTGCAACCACCTCCACTATCTTTTGTAATATTATTGGAGCACCTTACTCCATTACTAACATTTTTGCAACCAGCCAAACCACATTTCGGGCATTTATAAAGTATACCTCCGCAATTAGAACGACTACTATTGCCCGGTTTTGCAATATTTCCACTACAAGTTGCCATAATTTTATATTAAAAATTAATTCTTACTCATTTGGCTTTTCAGAATACGCCCCGTTTATTAATGTGGGTTCTGGTCTCCACAATCGTTCAAATTTTTACAAATTATTTTAAGAACTATAAAAGTCATCTGTTGTGCAAAATTAATTGCGCCTGATTACGTTTGGATTATTTTTATTAAATTATTTTCAAATTTCTCTTCCGTCATTTTGCCTGACCTTACTTTCTCAACCCAGCCAAGAATATCCTCCCGATCATTTTCATCATCTATTTCGTGAAGCCACTCATCCACGTTGGTGGAAAGGCGAAAATTAACAAGCACTTTAGGGAATTTTGCTGCGATATCAATTGCCCATTGCACATTTAGTGACTTATTAAGGCGTTGCTTCAATTCTTTAGTTGGTTCGCCATCGATAACTTCATGCAGCGCAAACGCCTGCAATAAATTTTCAATACTCTGTGTATCTTTCGCCAACAAAGGAAGTGCTTCTTTTAGGCAGGTGTTATCCGTTTCAAGAGGGGATAAATTTTGTGCCCAACCTTTTAGGTAGAATAAACGCGCTTCTTCGTTTTGTAATTTTTGTACATTATTTAAAGCAGCCTGCCAACCATGAATTTCTTTTGTATGTGCCATTTCTTTCCAGCAATTTTGGCGATTTGCGATGAAGGCAATTTCTAAACTAATTTTTTCAGCCAACGGTAAATCCCCCTGTTTAGATAATTGGCCGGAGATGTCCTTTAGCGCGTAACTCTTAACTATATAGCTACTAATGCCACGGGCGCATTCAAGGGCTTCCTGCATCGCAGATGCAGCTTCATCGATCTTCCCTTGTTTAGCCAGTTCTGCGGAGATGTTATTCAGCACGGCACTCTTAACTCCATCGATACTAATGCCACGGGCGCATTCAAGGGCTTCCTGCATCGCAGATGCAGCTTCTTCGATCTTCCCTTGTTTAGCCAGTTCGGCGGAGATGTCATTCAGCGCGACACTTTTATCTGACTCATGACTAATGCCACGGGCGCATTCCATTAACACCTCAAATTGTGAAATACTGTATATACCTTTTTCAGAGAGCCAATCCTTCTCCCAATCATCCGTTCGTTTATATACAATTAAATAATCTAGCCCCAAATTCGCCCATTCGCAAGCCATCAAAAAAACCGTGTAGCTCGGGAAGAAATCGTTCCATTGAATTAGCGAAGTATCTGGGGGTATTTGTTCATCTAAATGGTTTAATAGTTTTTCAATAGCTATTTTTCTATGTGCTTTGTCTTTACTATTGAGTAACGTGAGCTCCATCAAACAAAGCATATACAGAATAAATTTGCGCTTCACGCCTTCTGTATCAGTACCTCCAAAACTTTCAATCCGTTTCAATGCCAAATCAATATCTCCATTGGCTACCATTGCAATAACCTGTGGTGCATCGTTGGCTTCTTCGTATTTTAGATCCACCAGGCATAGTGCAGCTTCAAAGGCATTTTCATCCTTTTTCAATTCAGACGCTTTGAGTAATGCTAACTGATAAAGACGGTTGGATGCATCAAAACTTTTCAGCGTTTTCAATTGCTTGGACGAATATGCTTCATTGTATATTAAGTCCATTAACGCTTCGTGATGCGTTACCTTCTTGCTTTCAGAAAGGTGCGTAGCATAGTGTTCCAGCGCATACCTTTGTTCCCAACTACCTTCTAATTCTTGCCAAGTGTCGCAGAAATCGATGATACGCCCAGCGGCATCGTTCACCTCTTTTATTTTTTCTTTTACCAAATACTCGCGAAAACTTTCGTGAAAAAGCTGGTAATCCAATACCTCCTCTGTAAGTGGATTTTCATAGAGTACTTCCTTTAAGGTGCTGCCTATACGTTGAATGGATGCGCTACCCAACTTGTTGATGAGCCCAAGATGAGGAATAGTCAAGTAATCTTTGGCTGCAGCAAATGTAAATAAGCCATTGAGTAATGCATCTCCATCAAGAGTATCATGAGCGTACCTATTCAATATGGCTTTGTAATACTCATCAATTTTTTCGGGTAGGGCATTTATTTCGTTAATTTCAATACTGCCGTTTTCGATGGCATCGCAAAGTAATTTTAAATACAGCGGATTTCCTTGTGAACGTTTTTGTACAGCATCAATCCAAGAACTTTCGCGCTCTAATTCGTATTTGTTGGCTACTTCATAAATGAGTGCACGAATATCTTCCTTGCCTAATCCAGAAAGTTCCAGTTTAGTATGATTTTCAAGGGGTAGTGAAGCCCAAAGGTCATCGATGCTTTTGTGACCTCCTGGACGAGATCCATAAATAATTAAGATGTTTTCAAAATTCTCGCGAGGTAGGTAGGTCACTACATTATTTTCTACGCCTTCATCTAAACCGTCAATTAAAAAAAGTAAGTGTTGGCCATTGGATTGCTCACCCCACAAGCGCCATTTACCAAAGAGTTGATTTTGCAGATCAAATACCATCTTGCCTTCGGCTCGAATTTCTTTGCCGGCTGAAAATAGTTCATCGGTGCGGCGGATAAGATAATTGAACATATACTCCACCTGGGCCTGTTGGGTACCACGGCGAATAAAATACTCTACAACATGCAGCTTCTTTAATTCAGAATGTGCACGTAGGTCTTTAAAAAACTGAGCAATCAGCGCTGACTTGCCAATGCCCGGATTCCCTTGAATGGAGAAATAACCTTTGTGATTTTTTAGGACAAACTGCAAAAGCTTTTCGCGTTCAATTGTTCTACCTTTAAATGTTTCTGTGAGTTCTTCAATGCGTTGGTAAAACTCATTATTGCCTTTTTTTTTCCATTCGTTTAGGGGAAGGTATTCCTGAAATTCAGTAAAAAAATCTTTTTCTTTGTAGTGTTTGCTTAACGGGTAATTGAGTAAACCTATTTTGTCATTTTTAAAATCATTGAAAAATGCAAAAGAAGCATCAGAGGCTTCCTTGCGAAAAAGAAACATTGGATGAAGACTGAGCGTTCCATTTGAAGTTGCAATCAAAACTTTTCCATCCTGAACCTCTAGCGATGATTGCGTCAACCATTTCGATTCCATTAATTGTTTTAAAAAAGAATCAAATTTTTTAATATCAGCTTCACATTGCGCATCGCTAGGAGTAGCTCCGTGGGCATAGCCGTTTCGAAATGCAACGACATTTGTTTTATCTATGTTCAGCGCTTTATCGAGAGAACTAAACTCGTTTGCAAAATCATTTAATATCCACTCATAATTGTCTTTTTGCAATTCTTCAAACAATACTCTACTAAACAATTGCCATGTACCTAATGAAGGGGTGCGCAACCCTTGAGCGAGTAAACCCTTTGCGGAATCACTCAGCTTGTTGTGTTGTACATAAGCAGAAACGATAATCACCGTATGTGTTTTGATGATGCTCTCAAAAAGGTCAATCATACGATGTACTTTCCGGAATGGCTGTGTTTCGGAGAGGTAAAGTTGGTGTAGTATAGTTAGATGAGTATGTTTTATCATAATTGGAATTTAAAATTGCTAATACTAATATCTAGGAGATTTTAATAATTAATTTCTGAAAATAAAATGATTTTTTTCTATACTAAGGTACTTTTTATTTTCTTACTTTCTCAATAACTGCATCCAGTGTTCCCAAATAATTACCATGGCTAATGTATCTAATCGGCAATAATCTAATAATACCTGTTTGTATTTATTTTTCACTTCATTATTATCTCTGTTTAATCCATAAACCATGTCTTGGTATGCTCTCATTGCACCAGAACGGTCTTTTACTTTGATTTTTTGCCCATCAAATTCAATAGCAACTTCAGGTAAAACATCGTACGGATTGATTGTATTTCCTTCACTATCTTTTTTAAATAAACCAACATCATTTAATAATTCTTGTACTTGAAAAGATTTATTAGATTTTAAAACAGCAGGCAACACTAGCTTAATAGATTTATAATCTCCCCTTTTGTTTTGAAAGTATAATTCGTTAGCCCAATCATGCATATCAATCATCCTATTAAACGAATCATTTTGATCTTGAATAATTAAACCCTCTAACCATTTTCTTAATGTTAGATCAAAATCCTGTATTTCTAACATAGAAGTGAAAATAGACTGCAATTGATTAATCTGATATTCACTCCAAATCATCACACTGCCTTCGTTGCCGATACAATTTCTTAATTGATTGGCAAAATCCAGATTGGGATACAAGCTATCCATGTTAATCCATTCATAATGTTTTGGTTTGGCGTTAGGCGCCTCTATTGTATGGCAACTCCATTGAAAAATAACCTTTTCGGAGCAACGCATATTTTTATGATAAGGTAAAGCCATTTGTGACGTTTCAAAATCAATAAAGTGCAATGGGTATTTCACATTGCTGTTTTGTATTTCCTCTAATAATTCTTCTAATAAAAACTCTTGTTTTTTGATTAAAGGATTATAGGTAGAAGAATAGATCTCATATGATTTAGTAATTTCATCTATAGGCCCTTCCTCTACTTCTTTTTTACCTTGTGCAATAAAGTAATTGATTATATTATCTCTTTGGTTTACATTACCTAATTTTACTAAATCTAAAATAAATGGATTTTCTCTTAGCGCTAATTCCCCCCAACATTCTAAAAAACCATTTTTTTCTACATTCGCCTCCACTTTAAACTCGCAATGTCTGCATTTAGAAATTGGAGGTGAATGAATTTTTGTATTACTAATAATACTTTCAATATAAGATTCGGCTTTCGCTTTCAAATTTGGCAGCCAATTCTCAATAATTTCATCAACAGGAATGAGCGCTAATAATTGATTTTCTTTATTTCTTAAGTCTTTTAAATTTTGGTCATTTCCAATAAATTCTACTTCTATTTTTTGGAAAGTGGTATCTGGTTTTGGAACAGTTTTAACTAATTTAAACCAGGTCAATATATTATCTAGAGGAGAAAGAAATATTTTATCAGGCATTAACATAAAAGCTGAGACATTTGATAATGGATATTTTTCTTGAACCACCAATTTTTGAAAAGCAACATCTTGTAAATATTCTTTATATTCATTATTCTTTAAAGATTTTTTTACTTTATTTTTTTTAGGATCTATTCTGCTATCAATGGATTTCGATTTTACTTCTATAATTTCTAAGGTATTTCCAATCTTACGTAAAATATCGATTCTAATCATTTTATTATTGATAGATATCCCAGCATCAAATAAGGTAATGTTTTCATGACTACTCAATAATTCTTCTGTTTCTTTTACAGCGTAGCTAGAACCATTTTCTGTTTTCACTTCTATACCTTCCGGGTATAGTAGTTGCGCTAATTTACTGACCATATAGCCACCTTCAGCCAACATAGCCATATATTCGTTGGTGTCGGTATTTTTAGGATATTTATTTGTGGCATAATATAATTTGGTAGCACAGGTTTGTGCAATTATAAAATTTGAATTTGATAGCATAATTAATGTTAATTATATGAAGAAGACAATAAAAAGAATAAAACTAGTGACATGCGAAATATAATATGAGTAAATTATCCTAATTATAAAAAGGGACAAATACATCTATTTAAATGCATAGAAAAATAAATATGATCAGTATTCGCATTTTTCTAAAAAAAAGCAATAAAATGATTTAATAGTACCATGGGGAGGATTCGCACCTCCACTCCAGTTAAGGAACCAAAATAAATCTAGTTGCGTCTACTACGAAAAACCTCATGCATAAAGTCTTTCTTTTCGCCACCATGGCATTTTTTAAGTGAAACTATAATAACTCACATTAAATTTAATATCGTTCCAGTAATCAGTGAATCTTCATTGATTGAGGACAATTTGATTCCATTATAGTTTAGTTCATGTAAAAGACTTATTGTTCTATCATTGGCTAAAAACTGAATGAAATTCAATTGCAGTAAATCTGGATTAAAAACATCCTCATAAATACAGAATTTTGCTAATTGCCCCTTTTCTTGGTATCCAAATACCACATCTTTGTTAGATCTACTGTGGTGTATTAAATTCTCTTCCTTCATATAAAACAAAGGGAATAATCTATTTTCGCTTCTAAGATCTTCAAATTTATACTTCTTGATACGTTTACCATTAATGGCAAATTCAATCTGGCCATTTGAAGAAACATCAGCTCCTCTATAATACTGAATTTTTTGAAAATCTAACAACTTAATTGCAGCGTTTTCCTTGTTATTTTTTTGCTTAATCCAGAGTGCATCCGAAAATAAATGGTTGACCTTATCCTTCCCCTGCTGAAATAAACAATAAAACGAAGCTGCTGTTTCAGGCTTTAGTTCAGCAATGTATAAATCATATCCTGTTCCAATAATTGAAATCAAGATTTTTTTTTCTTTTTTCAATATAACTTGAAATTATTTAAGATTCTATTTATCGCTAAAATGATCTTTTAAATACGTTAATAAATATATTGTTAAGTCAGTTGCTACAAAAGTGACTATTGGAAACCAAATAGGAAATGTAATGTCTCGAAGAGGGATATTTAAATGGTATTTAATATTTATGTCAATACAAAGAATAGAACCAAATAACCAAATAAAAAATACTATATATCCAAAAGTTGACTTTTTCATAATTTATATTTTTAAACCAATTAAAACATATAATATAATAGTCACAACTGCTAGAATAAATTAAAATAGGAGCAGTTGAAATAATTAAGCACATAAGAATAATTACACATGAATATTGATAGCATTTTCATTGTGATTTAATTTTCATTAATACTCCAAAATGTCCAAAACAATATTAAAGAATACCTCGAAACGATTAAACAAGATTTTAGTTATATTGATTATGAATGCTGAAAGATTTGGTATAAAGGCAAAAGAAACAGCATCAAATAAACTTATATCTAAATACCCTGTATATTTCATAGTTAATAATACAAGAGAAGCGATAATTGAGGCCGCTAAAAATGATTTCAAAATTACGATTCTAGTTTCCATGATATTTATTTTTTAGAAATTTTAAAAAGTATAGACTCTTTTAGATTACATCAATTGAACTATTATTTTAAGAAAAAGAATTGTAAATGCTTATCAACAGTCATATAATAACATTCCTTAAAATAAGGTTTAATATGCTCTTCTTCAATCATCTCATAATAAAACTGATTTGAAGTATGGAAT
>CANFRC010000016.1 GCA_947449315.1 Bacteroidota bacterium | reverse complement strand
AAACAACAGATTTACAGTCTGTCCCATTTGGCCACTCTGGTATCTCCCCGACAGTATCACAATAAAAAAAAGAGCCGATGGAGGGATTCGAACCCCCGACCAGCTGATTACAAATCAGCTGCTCTGGCCAACTGAGCTACATCGGCAATACCTTGTAATACTATATTTTAAAAGAACTTCAATACTATTTGTAGCAAAAAAAGAACACTACCCCCTTGAAAAAGGATTGCAAATTTATAAAACATTTGTGTAGTAACAAAAGTTTTAGCGCTTTTTTTCAAAAAAAAACGCTTGTCCTTATTTTTGAGGGTGCAAATTTATACAAATGTTTGAATCTACAAGGTTTTATTTGTTTTTATTACAGCTATTTCTTTTATAATAGTTAAAACATGGAGTAAGTATGTATCGAATTAATAAAAATCTACTAAATCCTCATGAAACACTCGCAAGTCAAAAAATATACAACTACCTAAAAACAAAAAATGACTCTTCCGCTTCAGCAGAAGAGTCAATTTTTTATAGAAATCTATTTTTATTACTTACAATCCTTGAACTTTCTCCTTGTGTTTTTTCACTTGAGCCTTTAAGGCATCAATACTAGAATCAATAGCCTCTTCAAAACTTTTACATTGTTTCTTAGCAAAAAGATCATTGCCTGCAATATGCACTTTTATCTCAGCAATTTTATTCTCTGCTGCATCGCCTTTATCTAATTTCAAAATAACTTCACTTGTTAGTATGCCATCATAAAAATGAGTTAATTTTTCTACTCTCTCTTCTACAAATGCTAACAATTTTTTGTCTGCATCAAAATGCACTGATTGAATTTGAACTGTCATAGCGTTGTTCTCCTATTATTTAGTTATGGTTAATTTATTAAATGGTCCTGTACTCTTTAAATTTAAAATTATGCTTTGGGATGTGCTTGTTTGTGAATATTTTTCAATTTTTCAACCGTATTGTGCGTATAAACTTGGGTCGCAGAGAGATTTGCGTGCCCTAACAACTCTTTGATTGCATTCAAATCTGCACCATTATTCAACATATGTGTTGCAAAAGTATGTCTAAGCACATGCGGACTTTTTTTATCTGCAGTTGTTACCATTGAAAGGTAATTATTAACCAATCTGTAAACAAATTTTTCATATAATTTTTTTCCACTATTCGAAACAAAAAACTCTACCACATCAGAATCTATTTTTATTTCCAAATAATCTTCTATACTTCTTTTCAGCTCATTGCTAAAAGGAACTATACGCTCTTTATTTCTCTTCCCCAACACTTTCAATTGACCTGAATGCAAATTCACATCTGAGGTTTTCAGATTAATCAATTCCGACAGACGAATACCTGTCGCATAAAAAAGCTCAATAATTAATTTATTCCTGCGGCCTTCGAAATCATCTCCAAAACCTGAATTATCAATTAGTTCATCCATTTTTTCCTTTTCAACAAAAACAGGCAACCTTTTGGATGTTTTTGGAGACAATATTTTAAGCATCGGACTTTCAACTACCACTCCCTGGCGTAAGAGGAATTTATAAAATGTTTTTAAGGTGGTGATTTTGCGATTTACGGAGCGGGGTGTAATTTTCTGCTCCATTAAGCTTACGATCCAAGATCGGATGGCAGTATGATTAACCTCTGAAATATTTTTTATTTCATAGGTCGTGTCAAGAAATTTAAAAAATTGGGTTAAATCATTCGTATATGCTACTAATGTATGGCCAGACAATCGTTTTTCGAATTGAAGATATTGAATAAAATTATCTTGGCTGAGTTCTAAATTCATAAAAAGAAAGAGGAAAAATATACATTGTTTAACGCAAATAACTAGTTAAAGTTATATAATTAAACAGTAAATTTTTCCTCTTTGGGAAATATTAACAAAAGAAAGAAGAATTATGCTTCTTCGTTTCGCTGCATTTTTTCTTTGTAAACAGCTTTAATTCTTGCTTCGCGGTATACAACAGAAGGTTTAGTAAATTTTGAACGTTCACGTAATTCCTTAACAACACCCGTTTTTTCGAATTTCTTTTTGAATTTCTTTAGTGCTTTTTCTATTGCTTCGCCTTCTTTAACTTGTACTATTAACATGTTATAATTTTTTGATTTGTTGATTCCTTGTTTTTACCAATTTTTTTATTGGGGATGCAAATATAATTAAAAATTCTAAATCTTAAATTCTAAATCCTGTTTTTTTCGATTTATTTTAATATTTCGCGGGCGATAACCATTTTCTGGATTTCAGAAGTACCTTCTCCAATTGTACACAATTTGCTGTCACGGTAATACTTTTCAGCTGGAAAATCCTTCGTAAATCCATAGCCGCCAAATATTTGCACTGCTTCATTGCTAGCTCTAACGCATACTTCGGAAGCATAATACTTTGCAAATGCTCCTTCTTTCGTCATTTTAAGCCCTTTATTTTTTCTATCAGCTGCTAAATAGGTTAATAGCTCAGCTGCTTCAATCTCTGTAGCCATATCTGACAATTTAAAAGAAATGGCTTGAAATTGTGAAATAGGTTTTCCGAATTGCTCTCGCTCTTTCGAATATTTTAAAGAACAATCAAACGCTCCTTTTGCAATTCCTACGGATAATGCAGCAATAGAAATGCGACCACCATCAAGGACTTTCATTGCCTGAATAAATCCATCGCCTTCTTTTCCTAACAGCTGGTCTTTATGAACACGGCAATTTTCAAAGATCAGCTCAGCTGTTTCTGATGCACGCATTCCAAGTTTATTTTCTTTTTTGCCGGATTTGAAACCAGGAGTTCCTTTCTCAATAATAAAAGCAGACATTCCATGAGAGTCACCTTTTTCACCTGTTCTAACAACAACAACGGCAACATTACCAGAAATAGCATGGGTGATAAAATTTTTTGAACCATTGATCACATAAAAATCACCCTCTTTTTTTGCTGTAGTTGTCATTCCACCGGAATCGGAACCTGTTCCAGTTTCAGTTAAGCCCCATGCACCAATCCATTCAGCAGTTGCTAATTTTGGAAGATATTTTTTCTTTTGTTCTTCGTTACCAAAAGCTAAGATATGCCCGGTACACAAAGAATTATGTGCAGCCATTGATAACCCAATAGATCCACACACTTTAGATAATTCAACAATTGCTGTTACATATTCCGTATATGAAAACCCTGAACCGCCATATTCTTGAGGAACCAAAACCCCCATCAAACCAAGCTCTCCAAGCTTTTTAAACACTTCTACAGGAAACTCTTGCGACTCATCCCATTCCATCATTTTCGGGCGAATATGATCTGTTGCAAACTTTTTAATCATATCAGCAATCATGAGCTGATTTTCATTTATCTTAAAATCCATTGTTGTTGTTTTAATTTTAAATCGTCACAAAAATATAAATTGTAACGTATGTTTCGCTTAAATTTTATTTATTTGCTAAGATCAAGCAGCTGTATCTATTTTAATTTATACAATTTAATTTTTAATAAGTTTAAATATTTTGGAAGATTGACCACTAATATTTAAAAAATAAATTCCTGGATCAAATTCTGCTAATGAAATTTTTGTTTCATTTTCTTCAATCTTTCCTGTTTTTATTATACGTCCCAAATTATCTGAGATACTGTAATTCATTCCAATAACCCTTTGATCAGCATTAAAATTAAATACGTCAGCTGAAGGGTTTGGGAAAACGACGATATGGTTCAGTGCATCTAATTCATCTATTCCAATGTAAGTTACCAAGACAACAATACTTGATGACGAACATCCAAAAGCATTTGTAGTTACGACAGAATAATAACCGGTAGCTGCAATTTGATACACTGAGGAATCTGCACCAGGTATTGCGTTCCCATTCAAATACCATTGGTAGTGAGGTTCTGATGAAAAGCAAGTTAATGTGTTTGATGTAATAAGAAAGGTAGGATTTAAAGGATTAGGAGCAACAAAAATTGCTTGTTGATTACTATTCGTGGTACAGCCATTCTCATTTGTTAATTGAACCCAGTAATTACCATTTTGATAAACTAAAATAGATGTAGTATCAGAAGACACAATAGCAGTAGAATCATTAAACCATTGAATAGTATTGGTACCCGTACCGCTTATACTTAACAAAACTGAATCGCCTGAACAAATGGTATCATTCCCACTAACTACAATGGAAGAAGGGGCTGCAGGAGATGCATAAACATGCACCGTGTCATAATTCAAAAAAGTCTGAATTACATAAGTAGAAATAACCAAATTTCCTGAAGTGCCACCTGCACCCGAAAATGGAATAGTACCTGGACCAGAAACAGAAAAAGGGAAGCTACCTAAGTTATCATTCGCCGAAATGGCATCTTCATCCCATATTGTTATGGAATATGGTGGATCAGTTAAATTAACACTTAAGCTATTCCAAGCACCTGAAGTAGTTCCGCTTAAAGTGCTTGAAGTGTATAGATTGGTTGAAAGTGAATTATATATTTCAAAAAAGGGATCGGGAGAAGAAGTGCATCCAATAAAGGGCAAACTTGGTTCTTCCACATCACCACACCAATTATTATTTACACCAAATAAATTTACATCGGTAACTTTATAACCTAAAATATCCGTTTGCAAAGAAACTACATAATCACCTGGAGTAGCATATAACTGTGAAGGTGGATGTTGCAAATTGCTAACATTTCCATTGCCAAAATTCCACGAATAAGTTGTTGGATTTGGGGAGCCATCAATAAGTGCATCAAAATCGACTAATGCCGAATCGCAGGAAATAGAAGGGCTAAAAGTAAAACCTGAATTACCACCGGCAACAGGGTCAATCTGAACAAAAATTTGGGCAGTAGAATTTACATTTCCAACGGTTGCTAAATTAACAACTAAATTTACATCAATTGTAAAAAACCCAGTTTGGATGGGTGTTCCACAAATGCGAACACAGCCTCTAATATTAACATTTGGATCATATTGACATCCAACAGCAGAATTGTTACATTCCCAATGCAATCCAAAAGGCAAACCTGAAACACTTAATATTTTAAAATAATTTACAGCAAATCCAGAAGTATCTAAAAACATTACGAACGTAACATCATCAGAATACGGAACTGTTTGTGTACCTGTGGCAAGTGTTGTTGGATAGATACCCGGAGTAGTTAAAGTGGTATCAATATTACAACCAGGACATTGACTAAAACTTTTTGTATGCAAAAAAACTAAGCCAATTAATACTATTTTTAGAATGATTTTTTTCATGTTTTTTGATTTAAGACTAACAAATATAGTAAATTGAGATTTAAATAGAATAAAAGTAAATTATTGGTATTTTATTCTTGTTTTAATAATTTACTAAACTAACAATTTCGTTTGAATAGGGTACTAATTTCTCTCTTCCTTTCAGAAAATTGAGTTCAACCACAAAAGCGAATCCGGCAACAACACCTTGCTGCATCTGAATTAATTTCACAGCGGCTTCTGCAGTTCCACCTGTAGCGAGTAAATCATCGTGAATCAACACATTCCAACCCGGTTGAATTTCATCCACCTGCATTTCTACTTTCGCACTTCCGTATTCAAGATCATATTCATAGGCTATTTTTTTATAGGGTAATTTGCCAGCTTTGCGAACCAAAATAAATGGAATGTTCATTTTGTTTGCTAGGGCGAATCCGAATAAAAATCCGCGACTTTCAACTCCAACGATTGCATTAATATTTTTATCTACTAATCGGTTAGCAAACTCCGATACAATTTCATTGCACAATTGCTGGTCGTGAAAAATGGGTGTAATGTCTTTAAATAAAATTCCTGGTTTAGGAAAATCGGGAACGTCTCTGATTACTGATTTAATTTTTGCTTCTAACATAAAAAAGTAAATTACTCAATTATTAAATAAGGTACAATTTTACGGTATGTTTGGTCATCTACCAAATCTGTTTTCTTTATTTCATCCAACGCCTTAAATTTGCCGTGATTCTTTCTATAATTTACAATTGCATTCGCAATAGTCCAATTGATATATGCATTTTTAAGATCCTTGGCTTCGCATGAATTGATATTTATTTTTTTTATTTTGGAAGCATCTACCGTAATAAATGATGCGATGGTGCTTAATTTTTCCTGATCAAATTTCCATATTTCAAGAAGTTGTTCTTTGGCGACAAAACCACCAATAGAATTCCGGTATTTAATAATATTTTTCGCATAGAAGGGTCCAATTCCTTTTATGCTTGTCAGTTGAGCAGAATCTGCTCCATTCAACTCAACACTGGCAAATGTTGCCTTTTGAGATATCACACCAAGTTTCCCTGACACAACAGTTGAATTCAGTTTTTCTTCCGATGGAATTTGAATGAACGGTTCTAACGAAAGATATTGTTCTGTTGGAATCGAATACATTTTTTTGACATCTGATTTCATGCGAAATTTCCCGCCTTTGCTTTCGTACTTTTTTATTGAGCGAATCTGTTTGTCGCTTAAACCTAATCGCTTCCAGTCTTTTTCCGGTAATTCATTCGGATTGAAATTAAAGCGCTCTACTTTAGTGATTGTATTTTTTTCTATGGTACTTCTTGGTAAATCAAGTTCCTCAGCAACAAGCCCAACAGAATCGGAAGAAGCGGCTATTGAAGCATTGAATCGTTTTATGTCATTTTCAAAAGCTGAAAAATCGACAGGTTTTGTGCTGATAAAATGAGAGGAAATATTGAGATAAAAAACCAACCCTGCGATTATCATGATCAATACAAAAACGCCATTGCGTTCACGTTTATTGAAAGTAAAATAGTCACGAAAAAACTGTTTCATATAGCTACAAATTAATTTTACAACCCTTTCTGATTCTACAAAAACAATATGGTTTCTGAGAACATTTTTTGGAGCAGTAAAATTTAATCTGGAGTAGTCAATCTTAATGTTTAGTTTTTCGATTGTCGTTTTTTTGTGAGGTAATAAACGGGGAAACCTAAAAAGACACATATCAGTCCGAAGCCCGTATTGCGTCCATCGTAAATAATAAGTATGATACAAATAGCCAAAGCGGAAAGAATATAAAGAGCAGGAATGAAGGGGTAACCAAACGCCTTATAAGGTCGTTCTGCATCCGGTTCTTTTTTTCTCAACATAAAAAGTCCTGCGATAGTAACAATATAAAAAATCATGGAAGCAAAAGTAGAATAATTAACCAGGTCGCTATACGTTCCAGAAAGACAAAGTGCAGATGCCCAAAGGCATTGTATCCAAAGGGCAAAAGATGGAACGGAATTCTGATTTAAGGTACCTGCTTTTTTCAAGAACAATTTTTCTTTTGCCATTGCATAATAAACTCTGGCTCCAGAAAGTATCAATCCATTATTACAACCAAAAGTGGATATCATGATCAAACCTGCCATTATAAATAGGGCCACATTTCCAAAGATCATGGAAGCTGCTGCTGCTCCAATTCTATCGTCCTTTGCTGAATGCCAGAAGCCACTTCCAGTAGCAAATTGAATTCCCTGAGAAAACGCATTGTGCCCTCCAGGGTTCCCTTGCAAAGGCAACAATGCTAAATAAGCCACATTTGCTAAGAGGTAAAGCACAGTTACAAGCAACGTTCCAAGGAAAAGACTACGGGGAATATTTTTTTTAGGATCTTTTATTTCACCGGCAATGAAAGTTACATTATTCCATGCATCTGCTGAGAAAAGGGAGTTAATGATTGTTGACCCCATAGCGCCGATCAAAGCAAATCCCGCTAAATGTTTTATGCTGATAGATCCATCTTCGTTAACTGTTGTTGTAGAAGCATCCCAGGCATGTTTAAAATTCATCATCAACGTATCACTTTTAAATGCCATTGCAATTCCAAGAACGATTAAGGCAAACAGGGCAAATAATTTTGTAGAAGTGAAAACTAGTTGAATCATCTTACCATTTCGAACACCTCGGGTATTTGAATACGTAAGTAATAAAATAGATCCGATGGCTAGTATCTGTTTCCAGGTGATGACAAAAGAACCGCTTGCAACAGAAATTAACTGACCATTCAATTCCGGGAAAAAGATAGAGGTATAGTTTGCAAAAGCAACAGCTACAGCAGCTATTACACCTGTTTGAATAACGGTAAAAACCGTCCAGCCGTATAGAAAAGAAATTAAGTTACCGAAAGCTCTTTGAATGTATACAAACTGTCCTCCTGCTTTTGGCATCATACCCGCAAGTTCACCGTAACTTAATGCAGCCATTACGGTGATAACACCTGTAATGATCCAAAGTAAAAGTAAATACCCTGCAGAGCCAACTGCCCGGGACATGCTTGCGCTAACAATAAAAATACCGGAACCTATCATTGAACCTGCAACAATCATTGTTGCATCAACTAATCCAAGTGAACGTTTTAATTCAGTCGTATTTTCAGTCATAATTTATATTAAAAACGATAAAGGACAGAAGAATCTGTCCTTTATTCTCATAAAAAAAGAGTTTATTTATCTTTATCGGGATTGTTTAATTTGCTGTTTTTGATGCCATATGCAAAATAGATAACAAATCCGATTGCCAACCATATGATCAGTCGCAACCATGTATCACCGGGAAGTGCAATCATCATTGCCACACACGATAAGATACCAAGGATAGGAACCAAAGGAACAAAAGGTGTTTTAAATGCTCTTGGCAAGTCCGGTTGTTTTTTACGTAAAACGATTACGCCTACACACACTAAAACAAATGCAAGTAATGTACCTATACTTGTCATTTCACCTACAACACGAGCCGGAACGAATGCTGCAAATAAACTTACAAATAACATGAATAATAGATTTGATTTGGAGGGCGTACCAAATTTAGGATGCACTCTTGAAAACACTTTCGGAAGCAAACCGTCTTTTGACATAGAGAAGAACACGCGAGATTGCCCCATCAACATCACCATGATTACTGAAGAATATCCGGCAAGAATGGCAATTATGATTGCTTTGTTTAACCAAGGATAAGCAGGAACAATTACGCCATCTGCTCCAGCTGTCCCCATATGATCAATAGCAACAGCTACTGGCGCAATACCATCTGCTCCTTGAAAACTTGTATAATTTGTAACTCCTGTCATTACATGAGCGAACAAAATATACAACACCGTACAGATTGCTAATGACACCAAAATACCAATTGGCATATCACGTTTCGGATTTTTCGCTTCTTGGGCTGCTGTTGAAACTGCGTCAAAACCTATATAAGCAAAGAAAATTATTCCTGCCGCTCGAACAATACCACTCCAACCAAAACTTCCAAAATCACCGGTATTCGCTGGGATGTATGGATGATAATTTTCGGAGTGAATGAATCCCCAGCCAAGTACGATGAAAATAAGCACTACTATTACTTTTAAAGCAACAATAATATTATTTACTGCAGCAGATTCACGCGTTCCTTTGATTAGCAATAATGACATTAATACGACAATGAAAATTGCAGGAAAATTAATCATTCCATGTACAATTGTACCATCTGCTAAAGTAGCTGAGTCGAAAGGAGACATGGTCATAGCGGCAGGGAGATGAATATCATAATACCCTAAAAACTTAACAAAATATCTCGACCAACTGATAGAAACAGTTGCTGCACCAACAGCATATTCCAACACAAGATCCCATCCGATTATCCATGCAATAAACTCTCCCATAGTTGCATATGAATACGTATACGCGCTACCTGCAACAGGTATCATAGAAGCGAATTCTGCATAACACAATCCAGCAAAACCACATGCCACAGCTGCTATAACAAAAGATATTGTAACTGCAGGACCTGCATTATTACCAGCAGCACCGCCTGTTATTGAAAAAAGACCTGCGCCGATAATTGCTCCAATACCTAATGCAACAAGAGACCGAGCACCCAAAGTTCTTTTTAAACTACCATGTTCTTCTGATGCTTCACCTTGTAATGAACTAATTGATTTTTTTACCCAAAGATTTGCCATATCAAGATCTATTTTTTGTTTTGAATGATTTCCAAATATATATAAGTTTTAATTATAAATCCTAATATATAAATTTTGATTCTATTTTTTTACAAACACTTTGAGTAGAGGAAATAAACATTCGCATCGCTGAAAAACACTTAAGTAAAATGGAGTAAGTAATACGTCAGAAAGATACTAATTTAGTTGTTGGAATTCGCCATTAACTGCGCATCTAATATCTTCAGCCCTTCCGCGAATGAATGAGGAGCATATCCCAATTCTTTTCTAGCTTTACTAATATCAAAACCTGTCCGCGGAGGTCGCTTTGCAGCCTGATTCAGCGTATTCGATTTTGAAGGAGTGATCAACGATCTGTCCAATTTCCAATGGTCAGCAACTGAATAAACCAATTCTAAAATACTCATTGTCTGTGGTCCAGATAAATGATAGATCCCTGTAGCACTTTTTTCAGCGATCAGTATACATCCATCGGCAAGATCTTCAGCAAGGGTAGGCGAACGAAACTGATCATCCACTACATTGATCTTTTGTCCTTTTGATAATGCGTCTTTTGCCCACAAAACAATATTTGAACGACTCATATTGTCAACAATTCCATAAACAATGATGGTTCTAGCAATAGACCATTTAATTTTACTTTTCGCTACAACTTTCTCCGATTCATATTTTGAAAGCGCATAATAACTTGAGGGATTCGCTTTATCGGTTTCAACATATTCAGAACCTTTTTCACCATCAAAAATAAAGTCGGTAGATAAATGAATCAAATGAGTAGTAGGAGAATAGGATACAATTGCATCAACAATATTCTGCACCGCTGTCACATTTAATGCCCAACATTCCTCCCGTTTTGTTTCACAAGCATCTACATTGGTCATTGCTGCAGTATTAATAATTACATCCGGCAGGAATTTCTTTATTACTGCTGCCACTTCCGTTTTATTTGTAATATCAAGTGATTCGTAAGTATAACCCTCTCTATTGATCAATCTGTTTTCTCCAACAGAAGTGGCGATTGCCTGAATATCTTTGCGGTTTTTTAAGCTGTAAACTAATTTTTGTCCAAGCAGACCATTACTTCCTGTGATAAATATTTTTTTCATATGATCTATGCAAACAGTTCTTTCAATTTAACGATTTGATCGGTAGTACCTAACACAAACAGTTTAGCATCCGGTATGATCATAGTATCAGCACTTGGATTTATGATATATTCACCTTGTGCGGTTTTAAAACCAATGATATTGGCTCCCGATTTATTTCTTACTTCCAAATCGCGTATGGTTTTATTTTGATATTCTCCGGAAAGATTCGCAAATGTAATTTCTTCTAATCGAATATTATCGCCACCTTGACCTGTAATATAATCTACAAACTCCATCACATCGGGCTTCATAACTAAAGAAGCCATATGAGCACCGCCCAATTTATCTGGCATAATCACATTATCTGCACCTGCAAGCTTTAATTTCTTATCCGAATTATCTTCCGATGCACGACTAATAATTGTAAGTTTTGGATTTAAGGTTCGAGCTGTTAAAACAATAAATAAATTATCGGCATCCATCGGCAATGTTGTAATCAATGCTTTTGCTTTTAATATTCCAGCTCTAAGCAAAATTTCATCTAATGTTGCATCGCCCTCTAGAACTAGGTCTGAAAAACGATGATTGATGGCTGCCACAATATCCTTTTTCTGTTCAATGACTACAAAACGAGTATTGTGTTTTTTTAGCACATGAGCAGCTTGCTTTCCATTTCTTCCGAAACCACAAACAATAACATGTGCATCTAATTTTTCGATTGCTGAATTCACTTTTTTATTTTTAAAATATTCCCTAAACTCTCCATCTGAAATATAATTTGTGATGGATGAAACGGCATAAGCAAATGTACCAAAACTTGTGATAATTAAAAATGCGGTAAACAGCTTCCCATCATTGCTTAATGGATGAACTTCCTGAAAACCAACTGTTGCCACAGTTATGATTGTCATATAAAAGGCATCCAAAAAATCGTACTTCTCAATCAATATAAAACCAACAACACCAACACAAACGGTCAGTATTAATAGACTTACCGCAATATATATTTTGGAAAACTGACGACTGGAAAACACGTATTCAATTCAATTTAAACTGGTTTATAAATCCCAAACACTTCTGCGTTTGGTTTTAAATGGTTTGAAAAATTTTTTATTTTCCAAAACAAATGCCATCGCAAAATAAATGATGATCGGTGAGCCAACGGTAAAAAACGACAAATAAATAAAATACATACGTATTTTCGTGGAATTGATTCCGAGTTTTTTGCCCCACCATTCACACACACCAAATGCTTGTGTTTCAAACCAAGATTGTATCTTTTTTATCATCTGAAAGTACATTTTATGAGTACTAAAATACTATTTTTTCAGCAAATAATTGCCGATAGAACAACTTAAACATTTTTTATGATTACAATACTCGTTTTTCAGTTGCAGAAGGGCTTGTGTTGAATATGAAGATTTAGCCGACATGTTCAGCGATTCCCATTTTGTTATGATTGAATTACTTTCCCCTGCTATATCCTCTAAGAAATTCAATGCTTTTTCAATATATTTTTCCTCGTTTTTTTGTTTTCCATAAACAAATAAAAATGGGATGATTGTATTGATCAATATACTATGAATGGCCGCATCGCCCAAATGTTTCATTTTTCTTTTTGATGATTTGTCAAAAACATAATGCGTTTCCCAATAATCGGACACATTTATATTCATCAACATTTTTATACTCTCAAACTTTTCTGCTTCAATGATCTTGGAAAACAAATGGCTAGAATTAAAGGCTAGGTTGGCGAATTACGCAATGCGAACAGAAGGGAAATTCACAGGACGCATTCTTGAAAATTTCCACAAATGTTCATCCAATGCATTCAAGATATACTTTTGTTTCAGAAAAGCATATTCGTTCTGTAGCGACTGCGGGTATTTATCTTCAAAATGCTTGTCAAGCATTCCTGCTTGTCCGAACAATAACGCTTCTATTTGCAATAAACTGTTTTTATGTTTAGCCAAAATTTTAGAAGAAAGTGATTTGGCAAGTAATTCAAAAGGATCTGAATTGGTTTTAAATCCAAAATTGCGGGCAAGTAATTGGTAAAATGTTTCTTCCCAATTATTAAAATTCAATGCTAAACAATCGGTGATCGATTTTGATTTCCGTTCTAGTCGTTCTAATACTAATTTGTCTATTGTACTATTAATAATGAGTGGTGGTACATCGCCTATTTGTTTTTCACAAGGGATCCAATCCTTACTTGTTTTAAAATTCAGGTAATTCTGATGCAATTTTTTTTCGATACGGCTTCCTATTTCAACAGTAGGGATAAGTTCTCCGGAAGCCCTAAAAAGTGGAACATCAGCCTTATGTACCACATGCAAAATAATATTATCGTAGGCTTTATCGTGCTGATGGAAATGTTTTTTCCAATCGCTGGCGTTGATGTGCACTTCGATATTACCGGCCCATAAGGTATTTCCAATTTTTATTTTACCATTAAAAAAATCGGGGCCAGAATCTAAGTTGTGCGTACCAACTTTTTCAACTTCAACGTGCTCTCCTGAGGTTGTTTTCAGATCCAGTTGATCAAACAATCTGAATTTCCAGATGTGGTGAAGGAATTCTTCGGACATACTACTCCATTTTAAAAAAACTACTATGAAATAAAAACAGATGGAGTAGCAACTGCTTTTATTTTTTATTTTTTATTTTTTACAAATAATTATCTAACAGTATTTCCATTTCTTTTTGCAATTTCATTGCCTCCTCTTTTGCTTTTTCTGCAAAATCCGCTCCGTCGCTTGCATAAATAATTCCACGTGATGAGTTCACTAACAAACCGCACTGTTTGTTCATTCCAAATTTAGCAACATCACTTAAACTTCCGCCTTGAGCGCCAACACCGGGAACCAACAAAAAACTATCAGGTACTACTTTTCGAATATCAGAAAGCATTTCTGCTTTGGTTGCACCCACTACATACATCATATTATCCGGGGTTCCCCACTTTTTAGAAGTTTCCAAAACATTTTGATACAAATTATTTGTGGTCTGAAAATCGAAAGCACCTTTGTTTGAAGTCAACGCTAACAGAATTACCCATTTGTTTTTGTATTCTAAAAATGGTGTAACACTATCTTCTCCCATATAAGGAGCAACGGTGATCGAATCGAAATTCAGGTTTTCTAAAAATGCTTTTGCATACATTTTAGATGTATTGCCTATATCGCCACGTTTTGCATCTGCAATCGTGAAAATATCCGGACAGGTTTGATTGATGTAGTTGATTGTTTTCTCTAAGCTAATCCAGCCTGATGTACCAAGAGATTCATAGAAAGCCATATTGGGTTTAAAAGAAACACAATAATCCTTTGTTGCATCGATGATTTGTTTGTTGAATTCGAAAATAGGGTCTTCCGCTTTCATCAAATGTTTGGGAATCTTCGACAGATCTGTATCCAAGCCAACACAAAGGAAGCTTTTTTTCTTTTTTATGTTTTCGAAAAGTTGTTGTCTTGTCATTGTATTATGAATGATAAACTATTTTTGATTGCGCTCGAAATGACACCCGAACAATCATTTTCAAATCTACAAATTCTTATTTTTTTAATTACTTTCTACACCACCCTCTTTCAAACGTTCTGTATTTTCAGCTAATTGAAGCGCATCAATCATATTCTGAATCTTACCATCCATAAAATCCGTCAGATTGTACAAAGTCATGTTGATGCGATGATCTGTAATTCTGTTTTGCGGATAATTATAGGTACGGATCTTTTCAGAACGATCTCCTGTTGCTACAATGGTTTTTCTGCGTTTAGAAATTGCATCCAAATGTTTTGTCATTTCAATATCGTACAATTTTGTTCTCAACATCTGCATTGCTATTTCACGATTCCCCAATTGCGAACGATCTTGCTGACAAACAACTACAATGCCTGTAGGTTTGTGTGTTAACTGAACTTTCGTTTCCACTTTATTCACGTTCTGTCCACCCGCACCACCAGATCGTGAAGTTTGCATTTCAATATCACCGGGATTTAAAACAACATCCACCTCATCGGCTTCAGGCATCACCAAAACAGTTGCGGCTGAAGTATGAACCCTTCCCATCGTTTCGGTCAAAGGAACACGTTGCACACGATGAACACCTGCTTCAAACTTTAACATGCCGTATGCACCATCGGAGTTAATATTGATGATCACTTCTTTATATCCACCCATTGTTCCATCATTCGAATCAACGATGGTGTATTTTAGTCCCTTCTCGTCAAAATAACGACAATACATCCTGAAAAGGTCGCCTGCAAAAATACTTGCTTCATCTCCTCCTGTACCTGCACGAATCTCCATTACTGCATTGCGGGCATCCTCAGGATCTTTCGGAACCAGCATCTGACGAATGTCTTCTTCCATTTTTTCCTTTTTAGGAATCAGTTCGTCCATATCTAATTTCGCCATCTCTTTCATTTCTTCATCTTTCTCAGTGGCAAAAACGCTCTTATTGAATTCAATGTTCTCTACTACGTTTTTATATTCATGATACGCATTTACAACAGCAGTAAGATCTTTATATTCTTTATTGAATTTTTTGAATTCTTTCATGTCGCCAATTACTTTTGGATCAGAAAGTTTCTGTTCAACTTCTTCCCATCGTCTTTTTATGGCTGCTAATTTCTCTAACACTTTAATTATATTTTATAGTTATGATTCCTGAATGATGCGTGACAAAAGTACAAAAAAATGGCTTTCTATTAGCGCTGGTGACCCATTGCCAAATGCGAAAGCCATATCCTTTACGAACACGCTAATATTCAAATACTCCGTATTCTGATTTTATTGTTAATTTTTTTGTAGCTGATGCTTCTACTCTCCCTACGATTTGTGCATCAACGCCAAATGATTTGGAAATGGCTATAATATCAGCAGCTATTTCCTTTGGAACATACACTTCCATGCGATGTCCCATATTGAATACCTTATACATTTCTTTCCAGTCTGTACCGCTTTGTTCTTGTATCAATTTAAACAATGGAGGAATCGGAAACAAGTTATCTTTTACAATGTGCACCTCATCAACAAAATGAAGCACTTTTGTTTGAGCGCCACCACTGCAATGAACCATGCCATGAAGGGAGGAACGATGCTCATCAATTATTTTCTTTATAATTGGTGCGTAAGTTCTTGTTGGAGAAAGCACCAATTTACCTGCCGGCACCTCTTCTGTTCCAACATTTATTTTATCTGTCAACTTTATTTTTCCAGAGTAAACCAGCTCTTCTGGTACAGCAGCATCATAACTTTCCGGGAATTTTTTTGCTATCGATTTTTCAAAAACATCATGACGGGCGGATGTTAAGCCATTGCTTCCCATTCCGCCATTATATGCTGTTTCATAATTTGCTTTCCCACTGGATGATAACCCGACAATCACATCACCAGCTTGTATATTTTTATTATCGATCACATCACTTCTTTTCATCCTGCAAACAACCGTAGAATCAACAATAATGGTACGCACCAAGTCTCCTACATCAGCCGTTTCACCGCCTGTAGAAAATATCCCAATCCCATAACCCCGTAATTGTTCCAACACCTCTTCTGTTCCGTTGATGATCACGGAAAGTACTTCAGCCGGGATGTTATTTTTATTTCTTCCGATAGTGGATGAAAGCAAAATATTAGTGATAGCCCCCACACAAAGCAAATCATCTGTATTCATAACAATAGCATCCTGAGCAATCCCTTTCCAAACAGAAAGATCTCCTGTTTCTTTCCAGTACGTATAGGCTAAGGATGATTTTGTTCCAGCTCCGTCAGCATGCATAACAATGCAATAATTATCGTCTCCACTTAAATAGTCGGGGACTATTTTACAAAATGCTTTCGGAAATAAACCTTTATCAATTTTAGAAATCGCCATGTGAACATCTTCTTTGGATGCAGAAACGCCTCTTTGATTGTATCTGTTGTCAGTCATTCTATTTTTTACTTTGTTTTGATTTTGGAAATTTTTCCGACTCTGTATGAGATGACACTATTCAAAACAGTTTCAGTTATATTTTCTTGTTATGGAATATCTATTAAAAAAAACATCCCAACAAATGTCGGGATGTTTTTCTAGTATTAATTTTAATTTTATTTTAATTTATTCACCGCCATCTTCTTCGTCTTCTGTTTTTGGTTTAGGAGCGATTACAGGAATATCTTTCGGCGCGTTTGGATCAAAGTAATCTTTACTTAATACAGAAAACACCGTACGTCTGTTTTTCTGCATCAATGCTTCATACTCTTCTTTCGATTGACCTTTCGTTGTTTGGTTAATATACGTCTCAGATAAAGTATACATCAAAGCATTTTCTGGCGGAGCACTGCGAACTTCTAAAGGACGTTTTTCACCATACCCTTTTGCTTTCAAACGCGCTTGAGGAATCCCTTTTGTTACTAAATAGTCAACACAAGACTTAGCACGCGCTTCAGATAATTTCTGATTTGCAGCATCGCTACCTCTATAATCGGTATGAGAACTTAACTCGATCACAAATGTTGGATTATCAATCAACGTCTGATACAAGAAGTTTAAAGAATCCTGAGATTCAGGTCTTAAAGCAGCACTCGATAAATCGTACAACACGTCAGGGAAGCGGATCTCTTTTTGAATTGGAATTAAACAGAAATCATGATGGAATGATGTAGCATCTTCAACTCCTACTGTTGTTTCCTTTACTTTATCCGAACTGTTCAAGAAACCTCTGTCGGCCTGTTGCGTTTTGATCTCATTACCAACTTGAGTTGTGATGACATAGGAAGTATTCGGATTTACATAACGATCTTTTCCGTTAGCAGCAAATTTGTAATAACCAGCAGAATCTGTTTTTGTTTCTACAGAAGAGCCATCTGAACCAACTAACTTAATAATGACACCAGGAATCACTTCTTTGAATTTACAATCAGTTACTACACCTTCAATTGTAAATAACAATGGAGGAAGAACAAAAGACCAAATATCCATTTCACCCTTAGTACCTTCGCGGTTTGAAGACAAGTAGCCTCTATCTTTTTTACCTTCGAAAATAATTCCAAAATCGTCACCAGCCGAATTGATAGGGTATTTCATGTTGGTAACATTCACCCAAGTATCATCCCCTTTTTTCTCTGCTTTGAAGATATCGAAACCTCCCATACCTAAATGTCCGGTTGAAGCGAAGTATAATGTTCCATCGTCGTGTATAAATGGATAACCATCATTACCTGGAGAATTAATAGAAGGACCTAAGTTAACTGGCGCTCCCCATTTTGCTCCTTTTTTATCGTATTTTGAATACCAAATATCGTTATCCCCTTGTCCACCAGGCATATTTGAAGAGAAATACAATGTTGTTCCATCAGCAGAGATACAAGGTGTAGCATATTTTATTGTATCGATACAAAAAGGAAGTTTTACTGGATCACCCCAAGCATTTCCTTTTTTTTGTGCTGACCAAAGTTGATTGAGCGTAACAACCTTTTTCTCAACAATACAGCGAGTGAAGTAGATCATATCGCCTTTCTTCGTCATAGAACATAATCCTTCGTTATCTTTGGTATTCAAAGGCGCAGGAACAGATGTGGGAGTACTCCACTTTCCGTTTTTATCCATTAATGTTTCGAAGATATCGCTGTAATTCTCACCAATAGTAGGGTCAGTAGACGTACCAATAACACCAGGACGCATTGAACTAAAATACAATTTGTTGTATTTTTTATCAGCGTACATAGGGCTGAAATCAGGATCTTTTGAGTTTATCAGTGCTACATTTTCTACTTTGTAACGCGTTGGCGAATCTTTCCATTTTTGAGCTAACTCACATGATTTAGCACCATTCTCACCTCTAGGGTCAGAAGGAACTTCTTTTTTGTAGTTGTTAAACTCTATCAACGCTTCGTTGTATTTTTCTTGCGCTTTTTTTGCTTCAGCTAAATACAATTTCGCTTTAGGGTCAGTGTAATTTGCCTTGATAGCTTTGATATACCATGCTTCCGCTTGTTTATTATCCCCAATCATTCTATAGCACTCAGCTGTTTTAAAGATGATATTTGCTTTATCCTCTTTTTTCTTAGCTTTTGTGTATGCTTTCTTATAAAGGTCAATAGAGTTGAAGTACTCCATACTAGAAAAAGCTTTATCAGCCTCTTTGGAAAAGTTTTTCTGAGCAATTGCAATAGTAGAGAACACTAATGTTACAGAAAAAACAGCAACTATTTTAGTTAATATCTTCATTTTGAATTTTTGGTTTACTTATTAATGGGTGCTAAAATAAATAAATAATTGAATAAAAAAAATTCTTTTTAATCTATTTTTAGGCAATATGGGAGTAAAAAAAGAAAAAACCCTTGACAAAAATTGCTTTTGACAAGGGGTTTAAAAATTATCCCTTACTTATTTGGTAAACAATAACTCTCTATATTTTGGCAGTGGCCAACTCTCGTCATCTACAACAATTTCAAGCTTATCAACGTGATAACGAATTACATCAAAGTACGATTTCACTTTTTCACAATACTCTACAGCTTGTTTTTTTACATCCGCGATGGCATTTGCCTTCTTACGAGCTTCCGTCATCTGATCCACCTTTGTTTTGATTATGTTGATATGCTCTGAAATCTCCATGATCATTTCCAGTTGAATTTGTCCGTTTTTCTTGAAATCTGCTGGACTCATGATCTCTTTCAAACCCTTTACATTTTCTATCAAAGAACTTTGATATTTGATTGCTGTAGGAATAATCTGATTCAAAGCAAGATCAGCCATCACACGTGATTCGATCTGAATCTTCTTGGTATATGTTTCCAAATAAATATCATAACGGGCATGTTGCTCACGCTCACTCATGATACCATGGCGTTCGAACAAGCTCATGGTTTGTTTTGAGGCAAATGCGCCTAAAGCTTCTGGAGTAGTTTTAATGTTTGAAAGTCCGCGTTTTGCAGCTTCTTTCACCCACTCTTCTCCATATCCGTTTCCTTCAAAACGGATTTTTTTCGATTCAATAATGTAGGTTCTCAACACCTGAAAAATAGCTTCGTCTTTGTCAACATTTTTTGAAATCAACGCATCTACATCTTTCTTGAATTTTACCAATTGATCCGCAACGATTGCATTCAAGATGGTCATTGGACCTGCACAATTTGCCGAAGAGCCCACGGCTCTAAACTCGAACTTGTTGCCTGTAAATGCAAAAGGCGATGTTCTGTTTCTGTCAGTATTGTCCAACAAAATATCAGGAATTTTACCTACGCCTAATTTCAGGGCTGTTTTTTCATCAGGGCTCATTTTTCCTGATTTCACTTTTGTTTCCAATTCATCTAGAACATTCGACAATTGCGTCCCTAAGAAAACTGACATGATAGCAGGCGGTGCTTCATTCGCACCCAAACGGTGATCGTTGTTCGCTGACGCGATACCAGCACGCAAAAGATCGGCATTGTCATGAACCGCTTTTACTGTATTGATAAAGAATGTCAAAAATTGTAAATTCGTTTTGGGCGTTTTGCCGGGACTTAACAAATTTTTACCCGTGTTGGTACTCAAACTCCAGTTGTTGTGTTTACCGCTTCCATTTACCCCAGCAAATGGTTTCTCATGCAACAACACTTTAAAGTTATGACGTCTTCCTACTTTCTCCATTACATCCATCAATAACTGATTATGATCAACAGCGAGATTACACTCTTCAAATACTGGAGCGCACTCAAATTGATTTGGTGCTACCTCATTGTGGCGTGTTTTAATAGGAATCCCTAATTTCAACGACTCAATCTCAAAATCACGCATAAATGCTGTTGCACGATCAGGAATAGAACCAAAATAATGATCTTCTAACTGTTGTCCTTTTGCCGGAATATGACCGAATAAGGTACGACCAGTGATGGATAAGTCAGGGCGTGCATTTGCTAACGCTTCATCCACCAAGAAATATTCTTGTTCCCAACCTAATGTTGCGATTACTTTTGTTACGTTTTTATCGAAATACTGACAAACATCAACCGCTGCTTTATCCATAGCGTGCAATGCTTTTAGCAACGGGGTTTTAAAATCCAATGCTTCACCGGTATATGAAACAAAGATGGTAGGAATACACAAAGTTTTTCCGATGACAAATGCAGGAGATGTTGGATCCCAAGCAGTATAACCACGCGCTTCAAACGTATTACGGATACCACCATTCGGAAAGGAAGAAGCGTCCGGCTCCTGTTGCGCTAATTGACTGCCTCCGAAACGTTCAATAGCTCTTCCACCTTCTGTTGGCTCAAAAAAGGCATCGTGTTTTTCAGCCGTTGTTCCTGTTAACGGCTGAAACCAGTGTGTGTAGTGCGTAGCTCCTTTTGAATTTGCCCACGCCTTCATGGAGGAAGCCACATGATCTGCCATCTTACGGTCGATTTGTGTGCCTTGCTCCATGGCAGACATCACACTTTTAAACGCTTCTTCCGACAGATACTCACGCATTGCATCAATGCCAAATACGTTTTCTCCGAAGAACTCGGAAACTTTATTACTTGGTAGAACCACATCTACCGGAGTTCTTGTTAGAACTGTCTCTAATGCTTTGAATCTGTGAAATGCCATTTAAAATTGAGTTTTAGGGATTTATAACGTAGAAAATAAATATATTTCGATTTTTCTGAGACAAAAGTAGAAAAAAGAGGGGTGGCCGTCAAAAAAAGTCGTTATTTTTTATTAACACCCCTCAAATTAACTGTTAATTTCAATTTTTAGTTAAAAATAAAAACTGAAGCATTTCAATTCAAGTCCGAACTTTTGTTCTTGATTAGAGAAGGCCTGATCAATGAATGCACAAAAAAAACGTTTCTGCATTTTCAGCAGAAACGTTTCAATTAATACGATACTCCTCGACTTATTTTGTAGTATCTCCTATTGCTTTTCCCTCATCTTCAACAGCCTTTCCCGCCTCTTCTATTTGTTTTTTCATTCCATCACCAGCCTTCATAATCTCTGATTGAATATCGGATGTATGTTTTTCTAATTCTTCTCTGAATCCACTCGTGCTTTTTTGGATCTCATTCTGAATCTGATTTTTTGCGTCATTTATCTCACGGATACCCTTCCCTAAACCTCTAGCAATTTCAGGTAGTTTATCGGAACCAAAGAACATGACAATAAATAGTACAACAATGAAAACTTCACCTCCACCAAGATTTAAGAATAAAAAAATTGAATTAAGCATGTTGGTTAGCCGTTAGTATTTATTCGTGCTTCACTAATATTCAAATACAAAAGTACAGAAAAAAGAAACCCGATAAATTTCTTTATCGGGTTTCATTACATATTATTTTTTATGAATTAGGCCTTTTTCTCAACGTCTCCTTTTTCTTTTTCGAAATCGATTACAATTGGTGTTGCAATACAGATGGATGAATACGTTCCGATTACGATACCAATCAACAATGCGAAGGAGAATCCTCTGATTGTTTCACCACCAAAGATAAAGATTGCTAACAAAACGAAGAAGATCGTCAATGAAGTATTGATCGTACGACTTAATGTACTGTTCAAGGCATAGTTAATTACTTTCACACGTTCGTTCTTGTCAAGATCAGATTTATTACGCTCTGTCAAGTATTCACGGATCCTATCAAAAACAACAACGGTATCTGTCATTGAGTAACTCATTACCGTCAGAATCGCTGCAATGAAATCCTGAGTGATCTCTAAAGAGAAAGGTAAGATGCCATCAAAAATAACGAAGACAGAAAGTACCATAAACACGTCATGGAATAAAGCGACAACCGCTCCCAAACCATATTGCCATTTTTTGAATCGGATAAAGATGAACATGAACATCACCAAACATGATAACATAACTGCCCAAATCGCTTTTGTTTTAATATCGCGGGAAACTGTTTCTCCCACTTTCTGAGAACTAACTACCTCGGGATTTCCACCTACTTTATCTAATCCTTCTTTTAATTTTGTTTCCACCATTGCTTCAGCATTGTCAGAAGCATCTTCAATTAAATAGGTAGTTGTTATTCTTAGTTGAGTACTTTCACCATATGTTTTTACTTCAGGAGCTGTTCCAAAAGAAACGGCTAATGCTTTAATAACATCTTCTGTAGATTTAGGCTCATCAAAACGAACAACATAAGAACGTCCACCTTTAAAATCAACACCTAAACTAAATCCGCCCTTTTTAACATACGCGAAGATACCAGCAATGATTACCAATCCGGAGAACAAATAGTATAGTTTACGTTTTCCAACGAAGTTGATATTGATGTTTTTGAACGCATGTTCTGTGAATTTATTACCGAAAGGAATTGCTTGGCCTTTGCCTAACCATCTGTCGAACACCAAACGAGTGATAAAGATTGCACAGAAAAGAGAGGAAACGATACCAATGATCAATGTTGTTGCAAATCCTTGAATAGGTCCTGTACCAAAAGTATACAAGATGATCCCTAATAATAAACCAGTAACGTGAGAATCGATCACAGATGACATCGCATTTTTGTACCCTTCTTTAATTGCGAGGCCTGTAGCCTTGCCCATATTTAATTCCTCTCGGACACGTTCGAAGATAAGAATGTTTGCATCCACGGACATGGCTATAGTCAATACGATACCAGCGATACCAGGCAGTGTTAATACAGCGCCAAAAGAAGCAAGGATTCCAATAACGAAGAAGTTATTGATAATCATCGCGAAGTCAGCTACCCAACCTGCTTTGCTATAGTATAACCCCATAAACACAAGCACTAACGCCAATGCAATTAGGGTTGATTTAAATCCTTTAGAAATTGCTTCAGCACCCAATGTTGGTCCAACAATATTTTCCTGAACGATGTGGGCAGGTGCAGGTAATTTACCTGCTTTTAGTATCGTCACTAAGTCGTTCGCCTCATTCATACTGAAGTTACCGGTGATGGAAGATGTACCACCTGAAATTTCTTGTATTACATTCGGGAATGAATAAACACTGTTATCTAAAACAATTGCTACAGATTTACCGACGTTAGCAGCAGTTAAGTGCTTCCATTCGTTAGCAGCATCAGTGGTCATCGACATAGATATTTGTGGTGTTCCACCGGAAGTCTGATCAAAAACAACACGCGCATCGGTAATGATATCACCAGATAATGGCGCTTTACCTCTGCCACTTGTTCCATTAATAGCAATTAATTGAACATATTTTTCCTGCTCATCAAATGGTTTGAATGTCCACATGAATTTGGTGTATGGCTTAAAGATCCCTTTGATCTTAGGATTACGAAGTAAGGCGCCGATCTTTGCTGTATCTGTAATTAAAGCCGTTCCAACAACCGGACCTTGAGAAAAACCTGCAAATTCTTTCTTTTCATTGTATTTTACAGCAGGCTGCATAATAGAAAATAAAGGATTCTCTCTTTTCGCAGAATCAATTCTTGCTTCACTTAATTTATTAGAATCTACTTTTTCTGTACCTAATTGAGCAGACAATGATTTAGCTGCCGCTTCTTTTTTTATTTTCGCTGAATCTACTACCGCTGCAGCAACACCTGTTGCATTCGCTGCTGTAGAATCTTTTTTAGTTGAATCTGCTGCGTCTAACTTAGGATTCAACACTTCTTTTAAACGTGTGTTAGCTTTTAACATCAAAGAAGCAATACCGTCCTCTTTTGAATCGCTGTTATCGTATGTTTCCCAGAACTCTAAATTTGCAGTTCCTTGCAATAATTTACGGACACGCTTTTTATCTGTCACACCCGGTAATTCAATTAAGATCTGACCAGAAGAAGCTAATCGTTGAATGTTAGGTTGGGTTACCCCGAATTTATCGATACGAGTGCGTAAGGTTTTCTCAGATGTCTCGATGGCATCATCCATCGTTTTACGCAAAAACTTCAACACATCTTCGTCAGAAGTATTAAAATCGATTTTGCCTTTCAACTCAATTTTCTGGAAGTTGATAGCTAATTTTGCATTCGGATTGATCTTGTGAAATTCTTCTCCGAAAAGCGTTACGAAATCTTTCGAATCGGTAGCTTGTCTTTTTGTTGCATTGATGATTGCCTGATTAAAAGTTGGATCATTGCTGTTATTAGATAATCCACGGATGATATCAGGTACAGAAACTTCCAAAGTAACATTCATACCCCCTTTTAAGTCCAAGCCTAAGTTCAGCTGACGATCTTTCACTTCATCGTAAGTGTATTTAAAAATACCGATATCGATCACCGATAATTTTTTTATCGAATCTTTATAGAAATTGGTTCTTGCATTGACAACAGAGTCCAAATACGTTCTTTGACCAGCGATATCTGCTGATGCGGTTTTTGAAGCAGCAACAATATCTGCTCTTTCAGAAAAACTATGCGCATAAACGTCAGCATCTTTTTCGATACCTGCCGCAACCCAAGTAAACATTAAATAATAAGCACAAGCCAGTGCCAATAAAATTGCAAATAACCTAATAGCGCCTTTGTTTTGCATAAATTCTAATAATTAAATTGTTTTATTTCTAGTTTCTCTTCTACCAAAAAACATAATTTTTTGATACACAAGAACACATAATTTTTCTAAAATAAGGGTGCAAATATAGAATAACTATTATTATTTACCAATTTTAAAGTTTTTAAAACAAAATAGTACTTTTTAATCTATTTTTTTACTACCAACCTTCTGCTGAAGCAATTGTAATAAAAGATTGAAAAAGAATTCATTTTAGCTATTTTCAAAGAAAACCGAAACGGATATTAATCGTTATATTTGTTGGATAAAATCATTTCATATGAAAAGTTTCAGGTCTTTTTTCATTATAACCATCGTGTTCTTAAAGGTCACTCCTATTTTTGCTCAACCCTTTTTCCAATGGAACGATAGCATCAAAGTACAAATTGGCGCTACCGATATCGCTAATCCTTGGGCTGGAGGTTTGAATTTTATCCAGGCATCTACAATTGATTTGAATGGCGATGGAATCAAAGATCTTTTCCTATTCGATCGTACCGGCGATAAAATCCGGACTTACATTAACAATGGAACAGCAGGTGCCGTAGATTTTAAATACTACCCTTATTATGAAACAAAATTCCCTGCTCTGACCGAATGGGCCCTCTTATCGGACTATAACAATGATGGGAAAGAAGATATTTTCAGTTATACTCCGGGAGGAATGCAGGTTTTTAAAAACACAACTACAGGATCAACTGGCTTACAATTTACATTAGTAAAAAGCTTGGTTTATTCCGCTTTTAACCCTCCATCGCCTACCGTGTATAACTTATACGTCAGCTCTGTTGATCTACCAGCAATTTCGGATATCGACAATGATGGGGATTTGGATGTTGTGACCTTTGAAATAGGTGGTAATAGAATGGAATACCATAAAAATATGAGCCAAGAACTTTATGGGAATAGTGATAGTTTAAAATTTCAAATGGCAAACCGCTGCTGGGGGTATGCATCTGAAAATTCATTAAGCAATGACTACACACTTTTTGATACGTGTGCAGGAAATGTTCCCGTTCCAGAATATAGACCCGAAGCGCCAATCAACAAATCTGCTGAACGCCACTCCGGCTCTTGCGAATTGTGTATCGACTTAGACAATGATGGCGACAAAGAATTTATTGTTGGGGATATTTCTTTCAACAACCTAACGATGCTTACGAATGGAGGAACTGTCACCGATGGGGGTTTTATCGCTAAAGACATTGCTTTCCCTTCAAATAATTCAAGTACAACCGCAGTTGACTTGACCATATTCCCTTGTGCATTTTATGCGGATGTGAATTATGATGGTGTGAAAGACTTGATTGTTAGTCCGAATGCGACAAACGCGTGCGAAAATTTTAACAGCGTTGTTTATTATAAAAATTCCGGCACCAATTCTTTCCCCATTTTCAATTATCAACAATCCAATATGCTTCAAGACAATATGATCGAAGTGGGCGAAGGTGCATACCCTGCATTTTTCGATTATGACAATGATGGCTTGAAAGATTTGTTTGTTGGTAACTATGGCTATTACGGAGCAGCACCTGGAGGGTTTGTTCATGAAATTGCGCTATTTAAAAATATCGGAACTGCAACAGTTCCAAAATACAGCCTGGTCACGCGTGATTATGCTGGTTTAAGTGCAACGTTAGCAGGGATATCAAATATGACTCCTGCTTTTGGTGACCTGGATGGCGATGGCGATGCGGATATGGTTGTTGGCGGTTATGATGGCAAGTTGCAATACTTTGAAAATACGGCTGCTGTTGGAGCAACAGCTAATTTTGTTTTAACATCCGCAAACATGAAGAATTCTTCTGGTCGCACCATAGATGTTGGTGATTGTGCTGCTCCACAGATTTATGATGTGGATGGAAACGGAACGAATGATTTGGTGATTGGTGCACGAAATGGGAAATTAGCCTATTACCGTCATACAGGCTCAACAGCAGTACCTGTAATGGATTCCATCACACATAATTTCGGTCAAGTAAAAATGTCTCTTCCGGGTTATGTGACCGGTTACAGCTATCCTTGTTTATACAAGCAGGCTGGTGTTACCAATATGTTGGTTGGAAGTCAAAGCGGTTTTCTTCGTCATTATGATAATATAGATGGTAATCTTTCGGGGATATTCAATATGGCAGATTCTATTTATGAAGGAATTTTTCAGGGAACAAGAACTGCTCCTAATATGGCCGATATTAATAATGACGGATACGTAGATTTGATCGTTGGAAATTACGAAGGTGGCGTTTCTTTTTATAAAGGCGTATCATCACTTACCTCGATAAACAGCATAGATAATCTGATCCATTTTAATTTCGACTTGTTTCCAAATCCTGCAAACAACAGTTTTAGCATTCATATTTTAAATGAGGAAAATAAAACCTATGCCTTTGAATTATATAATGTGATGGGACAATTACTTGAAAAAGATAAAATAATGAACAACTCATTTACATACACAACCTCTAACTTATCACAGGGAGTGTATATCTGTCAAGTATCTGAAATAAACGGTTATGGAGTGAAAACAACAGGATCATTAACCAAACGCATTGTTATTCATCACTAAGTTTACCTTTTATCATTTTAAAAAAATAAAAAAAATAGTACCTTTGTGATCGCAATGCACCAACAAGTAAAAAAATACATTTCATACTTTTTTCTTTTTCTCTTTTTATTTCCAACAATAGAGAAACAGGTGCATGCATTTGAACACAGCACTGATGTGCATTGCAAGGCTACCGACAAACATTTTCACACGTTAGAACATTCGTGTACTATTTGTGAATTTACAATTTCCAATTCTGATGCCGCACCAGAAACACAACTTCAATTTATTATTTCTGCTGAACAATTTACATTTCATTCCTTTATCGCGCTTGTAAATAAACCGGCAGCATTCCAAGACCTTCCATCCAGAGCTCCCCCAGTTGCTTAATTACCTTCCTTACAATTTCAGGTAGAATATAGTACAATGCTGTAATCAGCAGTTTATTATTTATTATTAAGCAATACGATTTATGAAAAAAATACTTTATTTATTTATCCTAATTACGCTATCCATTTCAACAACCATTTCTGCTATTAATAATGGTGGAGGGAAAACAAGTTTATCAGGAAAGATCACCGACAAAATAACAGGTGAAGGCATTCCAGGAGTTACGCTTTATATTCCCGACCTAAAAATAGCTGCCATATCTACTATTGATGGCACGTATACGATCGGCAATTTACCTCGATCAAAAATACTGATTCAAATAAGTTTTATCGGTTACAAAACAATTGTAGAAACAATTGACCTCGCGAGTATGACTACCAATAATTTTGAAATGGAAGCGTCTGCAAAAGAGATCAATGAAGTGGTAGTAACCGGAACGTCAACAGCAGGAGAAAAAAACAGAACTGCTACACCGATCAGTTTGGTTTCTAAGACACAATTGCTGCAAAGCGCTTCTAGTAACATTATCGATGCCATTGCAAAACAGCCAGGAGTATCACAAGTAACAACAGGTTCAGGAATTTCAAAGCCCGTTATACGTGGATTGGGATACAACAGAGTAGTGGTGGTGAACGATGGCATTCGTCAAGAAGGGCAACAATGGGGCGATGAGCACGGAATTGAGATGGATGAATTTTCGGTGAACAAAGTTGAGATTCTTAAAGGGCCAGCAAGTCTTTCATATGGATCGGATGCTATTGCGGGAGTAATCAATATGATCACCGCTCCGTCACTTCCTGAGGGGAAAATAAACGGAAACATCATTGCCAACTATCAAACAAACAATGGACTGATCGGTTATTCGGCAAATATAACGGGCAACCTAAAAGGTTTTATCTGGGATGTGCGTTATAGCAATAAAATGGCACATGCCTATCAGAATAAATACGATGGGTTTGTTTTTAATTCCGGCTACAAAGAAAATAATATTGGTGGCGTTATCGGATTAAATAAAGCCTGGGGCTATTCACATTTGCATTTTAGCAGGTATGAGTTAACTCCCGGAATTGTGGAGGGCGATCGCGACAGCTTGACGGGCAAATTCATTAAACCGATTGCAATCAACGATTCTACAGAGGGGACAGCATTTGCAACCAACAAAGATTTTAAAAACTATTCCCCCTCAACTCCATTTCAAAAAATAAAACATCATAAATTAGTACTGAATAATAGTTTTATTGTTGGGAACGGAAGCATCAAAGCAACGATAGGATTTCAACAAAATCAACGTCAGGAATATGCTAACATTTTAAAACCAACTGATTTTGGTTTAGCATTTTTATTGAATACCATCAATTATGATGTGCGTTATGTGTTACCTGAAATAAAAAAATTCGATATTTCTTTTGGTGCAAATGGCATGCAACAAATTTCAAAAAACAATGGCGTTGAATTTTTAATTCCGGAGTATCATTTATTCGACATCGGAATATTTACCATCCTAAAAAAGTCGTTTGATAAATTAGATATCAGCGGAGGTATACGATACGATTCACGCACAGAAAAAAGCAAAGATCTTTACACCGATGCAAACGGAACAAAAACAACAGCTAATGATACAACTGCTTACCATCAGTTCACCGCATTTAATGCAAACGTATCTGGCATTTCGGGTAGCATAGGAGCCACTTATCAGTTCTCCGAAAACGTATATGCAAAGGTGAATGCTGCTCGCGGATACCGAGCACCAAGTATTGGCGAAGTAGGCGCAAACGGTGTGCATGACGGAACGACACGCTACGAGATCGGAGATCCGAAATTAAAAGCTGAAAGCAGCTTACAACTGGATGCTGCATTTGGATTAAACACCGAACATGTAACAGCAGAAGTTGATGTCTTTCATAACACCATCGACAACTTTATTTTTTCAAGAAAATTAAATTCTATTTCGGGAGGCGACTCAGTGACGAACGGCTACAGCACTTTTCAATTTGTTGCCGGCAACGCGCAGCTGATGGGCGGAGAAATCAGCATTGACATTCACCCGCATCCTGTTCATTGGCTTCACATCGAAAACGCTTTTTCTTTTGTGCAAGCCATGCAAAAAAAACAACCTGACTCGACCAAGTATTTACCATTTACTCCCGCTCCGAAAATACAATCGGAATTGCGAGCAGACATTAAAAAGATTGGAAAGGTTTTTACAAATACTTATTTGAAAATAGAAGTGGAAAATTACCTAGAGCAAAATAAATTTTATTCAGCTTACGGAACAGAAACAAAAACTCCCGCTTACACACTGATCAATCTAGGATTAGGAACAGACATTCTACACAATGAAAAAACTATTTGCTCCTTTTACATCAGCGCAAATAACATTACGGATGTTGCTTACCAAAGTCACTTAAGCCGGTTAAAATACGAAGCTGTAAACAATGTAACTGGGCGACAAGGTGTTTACAACATGGGAAGAAATATTAGTTTTAAATTGATTGTGCCCTTGAGTTTTAAGAGATAAAAAAAACAATCCATCTTGTACTATTCAAGATGGATTGTTTTACAAATGAAAAAAATTAAACGAATCTATTTAGAAATAATGAACTTTGAAGTTCACGATGCTATGACGCATTCAGAGATTTTAATCATTTTTATGAAACCTACCTTTTATTTTCTATACCTTTACAACAAAATATGAATTTTTGAAATCATTTTTTGCCATATTATTAGCTTCTTTATTTTTGCTTCAATCAGCAGAGAAATTTATGATCGTTGTCAACTACGAACTAAACAAAGCTATTATTACAAGTAACTTTTGTGAGAATAAAGCAAAGCCAACGATGCATTGTAATGGAAAGTGTCATTTAAAAAAACAACTTCAACAGCAAGATAAAAAGGAAAACTCCCCAACAAATTCTCTCAGAGAAAAACTAGAAATTCAGATCCTAACGGATAATAAAAAACAAACGTTCATTTGTCACCCTTCTATTATTTTACATCAGAAGACAATCTACCTTTTCAACAATTACTCGAATAGCTTAGATGCTATTTTTCACCCCCCTCGAACATAACATTTCGACATTAAATTATCGGAATCGTTCGTAAATCGACCGAAATAATTCTTATTTTAAATAAACCAGAAAACATGAAACTAGTTACAACACTATTTTGTGTTTTGATGACTAATGTTTTGTTCGCTTGTGATTTTTGTGGCTGTTTTATGGGCATCACTCCATACGACAACCAGAGCAGCATCACGATGATGTATCGTTATAAAAGTTTTAACGGATACAACTTCAGCGGACAACACAACAATTTGTTTCCTCAGACATACAAAGCAGTTGCTTACAACAATAGCACTACTACAAATAATCTAATAGGAAATAATTATCAAAACACAAGCATCAAACATGGAGGTAGCACAACAACTGCAACAACAGTGACTCCTCAATATACTCAAAAAGATTATGAGTTATTTACCTCTGCTGAATTACGTGGCAAGTATTTTATTCATAAACGAATTGAATTAAATGCCATCATCCCTTTCATTATGAACAGTAACAGAATTGATGATGACAAACACAGCATTGAAGGCATTGGGGACATCAGCTTTTTTGCAGGTTACCACATTATCGATAAAACAATGACTGAAAAATTTCAACATCGCTTAATAGTAGGCGCTGGAATAAAACTTCCTGTTGGCGATTGTCGAAAAATGAATGATGAAGGGGAGCGCATCGATTTTATGCTTCAACCTGGCACAGGAAGCATGGATTACATGACGTATGTCAATTACATTTTCAGTGTTAAAAAAATAGGCCTAAATATTAACTCCATCTATAAATTTAATGGTTACAATTATTATCACGAAGAAATTTCAAATAGCAGTAGCACTTATTTGAATATTTTCTACAAATTCCGTGAAGATAAAAACATGAAAATATTTCCATCTTTACAAGGCTATTACGAGCACTCTAAAGGAGAATACATCAACAATGAATATCAGCCAGGAACAGCAATGAGTGTTGCTACTGCAGGAATAGGAGTTGATGTATTTTATAAAAACATTTCGCTCAATACATCTTTCCAACTTCCTGTTTATGAAAAGAAGTTGATGAATAACTTAGCAACTGCTGGAAAATTTATGATTGGGTTGACGTATAGTTTTGACCAGAAAAAATACTTGATCAAAAAAAAAGAACACTAGTTATTTTATCTTAACAAAAAAAGAAGATGCGTAAAATAATTACTTACACCTATTTACTTGCATGGATTGGATGTGCGAGTCCTGCAACTGATGAGAAACAAAGCAAACGTGCACCTATCGAAGACGTAAATACAAGACCTGCTATTTCAGAAAGTCAGTTAGCATCAAAAAAAGACCCTGTATGCGGAATGCCTGCATATAAATTTTTAAAAGACACTACGTTTTTTTAAAATAAAATATACGGTTTTTGTGGGAAAGGGTGTAAAGAAGCGTTTTTTAAAAACCCAAAAAAATATAGTCATTAACAAACTTAATTAGTAACTTTAACTTAAATAAAACGAAATGAAAACAATTTTAAAAAAGTCTACATTTTTCTGCCTTGCAGTTGTGTTGGCATTCACATTTACATCTTGTGTTAAAGAAGGAACGGGAGGACATTCGAGTGTTAGCGGAAACGTAAGGCACCATACGAAATTGATCCCTAACGCAATTGTATATATCAAATATGGCGCTACCGAATTCCCCGGAACCGATGTCAATTTATACGATGACCACGTTACATGCGATACCAATGCGCATTTCGAGTTCAAAGGTTTACGAAAAGGAGATTATTACTTATACGGATACGGTTACGACAACGCCATTATGCTAGATGTAAAAGGAGGCGTTGGCATCAAATTAAAATACAACAAAGCAAGTGTGAATGATGTTCCTGTAACGGAATAAAATTAATTTACTCAAAAATATAAAACCCGTATTTCTATTTGAATTACGGGTTTTATTCGTTAATTTTGGGAGGGAGTATATACCATTGATCAACCTGTATATTTGGAAATAAAACAATAACTGAAAAGAATTTAATTTCTTTCCATTTTTAACAACGGAAAGAAAAAATAAAATGCAGGCTCAATAGCAACTATTCAAACGATTCACATGAAAAAATTAAGATTCACCTACCTATTCATAATTGGATTAGTAATTACAGCAAGTTTTTTTTCCGGCTGTATGAATGAAAAAGGGACTCCCGATTACCAAAACTATCCTGACAATGTAGGAAAGATTGTCTTTACCAAATGTGCAACAGCAGGCTGTCACAACGATAAAAGCAAAGGAGCTGCCGGTGGTTTATCAATGGAAAGTTGGGATAAATTATTTGAAGGAGGCAGCGGCAGTGCCTGTGTTATTCCTTACCGTTCGGACTACAGCACGATTTGTTATTATACGAATACATTTTCTGATCTGGGAGTTACGTTAAGTCCAACCATGCCTTACAACAAAGATGCGTTATCGAGAGAAGATGTGTTGGTTATAAAAAACTGGGTAGATGCCGGAGCTCCGAGCAGAGATGGTTTTGTGAAATTTTCAGATAACCCAGCACGAAAGAAATTCTATGTTACCAATCAAGGATGCGATGTTGTAACTGTTGTTGATCAGGCTACCTTATTGCCCATGCGTTATATCAATGTTGGAAATTCAAGCTCAACCGAATCGCCTCACAATATTAAAGTATCACCTGACGGACAATTTTGGTATGTGGTTTCAACAGGTGGAAATTCATTACAAAAGTATAGAACCAGTGATGATAGTTTTGTTGGCGAAGCAATAATTGGATTAAAAAACTGGAACACACTTACCATCAGCAATGACGGGAATACGGCATATGCAGTAGATTGGAGTGCAATAGGAGATATTGCACAAGTAAATACAAATACATTTTCTGTCACTCATAACATTGGATTTTCATCTCCCCATGGCTCTTGCTTAAATCATGCAGGTGATACACTTTATATCACAGAACAAAGCAGCAGCAACAAAATTTATAAAATACCAACCAGCGATTTTTCTTCATTTACTGAAGCGAATTTATTTACAACAACTCCTCCTTCTTTTTTAAATGCACATGATGTTATGTTTTCTCCTGATGGAACTGAATATTTTGTTACGTGTCAGGGCACATCAGAGGTTAGAATATTCCAGACGGGAACAGATCAAATGCTAGTACCACCAATCTCAGTTGGTGGACTTCCATCTGAAATTTCTGTTTCTGCAACTCATAATTACCTATTTGTTACTTGCGAAGAAGATACACTTTCATTTCCTGGGAAAAGAGGAAGTATTGCAGTCATAGATATTTCAAGTAATTCATTGATCGCTACTATTTATTCGGGACATCAACCACATGGACTTGCAGTAGACGATGCAAAAAATGTAGTTTATATCGCCAACAGAAACAAAACAAGCGGTGGTCCAGCTCCCCATCACAGCAGCATTTGTGGAGGCAACAATGGTTATGTAACGTTTATAGATATGAGTACATTAACACTTTTAAAAAGCGGAAATGCTGATAAAAAAATTGAACTTTCTGTCGACCCCTACTCTATTGCCGTCCGCCACTGATGTCTGATAACGAAAAATCCATTATTCTTTTTGATGGAGTATGCAATTTCTGCAACTCTTCAGTAAATTTCGTTATCAAACATGATAAAAAAAATCATTTTTTATTTGCACCCTTACAATCAGAAACCGCAAAAAAATTATTGGAAAAATTTAACATCGACTCTTCTATGACAGATAGTTTTATTTTAATAGAAAACAATAAAGCATACCTAAAATCAACAGCCGCATTAAGAGTGACAAAACACCTCAACAAACTATATCCATTGCTTTACGCATTTCTTATCACGCCGCCGTTTTTTCGGAATAGCGTATACAATCTTGTTGCGAAAAATCGTTATAAATGGTTTGGAAAAAAAGAGATTTGTATGATTCCTTCAGCAGAAATAAAAGGGAAATTTATTTCTTGATCTTCTTGTATTTCAATTTCAATATTTTCTTTTCGTAATCGATAATAGCGCCATACTTTAAAAGTATATCACTTCCTAAAACACCATGAACTGGATTTAATCCGATCTGTGTATACGAATTATTTACATGCGAAAGATCCAACAATACTGTGGTGTAATTTTCAATGACCACATCACCTATTTTTATCTTTTTCAGATTTGTTGTTTGGCTGGTCATTGTATTTGTTCCCAAACCACTGGATAGATGTTCGTGCTTGTCAAATTTTTTATGTTTTACAAATTTTTCAATCGCTGTTTTATCGAAAACTGTTTTAGATGCTCCCGTATCAACAATTACCTGAGCGACTTTCCCATTGATCAGCATTTTTATCATCAGATGATATCCTTCACCACCAATGTCTAAAATTTGTAAAGGAATTCGTGTGATCATATTTCTAAAATTATATTAAAACAAAAATGGATAAACCAATTTATTACCGTTTACAGAAATAAATTATTTCAAAAAAAAAGGCGTTCCTTTTGGAGAACGCCTTTTCAAAAGATTATTTTTTTTACGCAGTGATTGTGCTCAAAATAGTATTCATTGCTCTAACAGCATCCGCACTTTTTGCAAATGCAGCTTTTTCTTCATCATTCAATTTCACATCAACAATTTTTTCCCAACCGTTTTTACCTATGATAACAGGAACACCAAGACAGATGTCTTTCTGACCGTATTCTCCATCTAATGCAACGCAGCAAGAGAATAATTTTTTCTGATCATTTAAAATACTATCAACCAAAGAAGCAATTGCAGCACCTGGAGCATACCAAGCCGAAGTTCCAAGCATACCTGTTAATGTAGCACCACCAACCATTGTATCAGCAGCCACTTTTTTCAATCTATCAGCATCCAATAATTGAGCAACAGGAACCCCTTTGTATGAAGCTAAGCGCGTAAGAGGAATCATAGTCGTATCACCATGTCCACCAATTACCATTCCTTCAATATCGTTTGGAGAAGACTCCAGCGCCAATGACATATAACATTTGAAACGTGCGCTATCTAAAATACCACCCATTCCGATAATTCTATTTTTCGGTAGTTTGCTTTCTTTTAAAGCTAAGTATGTCATTGTATCCATAGGGTTAGAAACAATAATAACGACAGCATTAGGAGAAAATTTGATAAGATTTTCAGTAACACCTTTCACGATACCTGCATTAATGCCAATCAATTCTTCTCTTGTCATACCGGGTTTACGTGGCACACCACTCGTAATAACTACCACATCGCTGTTGGCAGTCTTCGAATAATCATTTGTGCTTCCACTGATACGCGTTTCGAAACCGTTCAATGTTGCTGTCTGCATCATATCCAACGCTTTTCCTTCCGCAAAATTTTCTCTGATATCAAGCAATACCACTTCTGAAGCTATTTTACGGAATGCCAATACATCTGCTGCAGATGCTCCAACATTTCCTGCTCCTACTACTGTTACTTTCATTTTAGTGTTATTTTAAGGGGTTATTTTATTTTTCGAGCGCTAAATTATAAAAGAAATAGATAATTAGCCATTAAGTTTTAAACAGAAAGCCGATTAACTAACAATTTTCCTTATTTTAGGAATCAAATGCAACCTTTGAAGCTGAATTTGCATCAGCCTACAGGCTGATGTATTAAAACATAAACCAATTGCACAATAACTCTAAGTCTATGAAAAAAATACTGTCTTTTGTACTTTTTATTTTAACACTCGTAATTTCTAAAAATGTTTCTGCACAAGGATCAGACTGCAATACAGCAGACCCTTTTTGTACAGGAACCACTTATACATTCCCCTCATCCACATCCACCACAGCACCTGTCGGTCCAAATTATGGCTGTTTGGGTTCTGAACCCAATCCGGCTTTCTACTACGTTCAAATAGCCACACCGGGGACGCTTGTTATTGATATTTCACAAGCAGATGCTGCGGGATCAGCACATGATGTTGATTTTATTTGTTGGGGTCCCTTCACCTCCCCAGCAGCAGGGTGCGCTTCAGGACTTACTGGCTCTGCAGTAGATTGCAGTTACTCTGCATCGGCAAGTGAAACGTGTACCATCCCTTCAGCAGCTGTCGGTGATATTTATATCTTAATGCTTACCAACTTCTCCAATGTTCCGGCTGATATCACTTTTGCTTCCAACGCTTCGAGCACAGCAACTACCAATTGTACAATATTATGTAATATGACAGGCATCACAACAGTAGTTGGTGCTTGCAACCCCGCCACCAATACCTATACACTTTCGGGGGTGATCAATTACACCACACCCCCTTCCACTGGCACCTTAACCGTCACGAATAGCTGTAGTGGAGTCACCCAGGTATTTAATGCGCCTTTTGCTGCCACCTCAACTGCCTATTCGCTTGCAGGATTGCCCGCCAATGGCTTAGGATGTACCGTAACAGCCGTCTTTTCAGCTGACCCGCTTTGTACCTTCACACAAACATTCACTGCTGCTCCAAGCTGTTCTGTACTCTGTAACATTTCAGGCATAACAGCGACTCCTACAGCTTGTAACAGTGCCACTCAACAATACGATGTTTCCGGCAGTGTCACATTTATTAATGCGCCAACAACAGGCACCTTAACGATCACGAATTCCTGCGGAGGAACACCTGTGGTTTTAAATGCACCCTTCACCAGCCCTGCGGCATATTCCTTTACTGGATTAACAGCTAATAGTGCAACTTGCAGTATAACAGCCGTTTTTTCTGCTGCCCCTGCTTGTACGTTTACTCAGACATACAGCGCTCCTGCTCCTTGTCCTGTATTATGTGCTATTTCTGCACTAACAGCTACTCCATCTGCTTGCGACCCAGCTACCAATAATTATACAGTTACTGGTAGCATTACATTTGTGAATGCGCCATCAACCGGAACATTAATTGTAACCAACTCATGCGGTGGAACAACACAAACATTTAATGCTCCTTTTGCTAGTCCTTTAGCATATTCATTATCTGGACTAACCTCAAACGGTGCATCGTGTTCGATTACAGCTGTTTTTTCTGCGAATCCGACTTGTACTGCAACACAAGCTTATACAGCGCCTCCTTCTTGTTCAACATGTCCGGTAACTGCTGGAAACAACGGTCCATTGTGTGCAGGACAAACATTAAACTTAACAGCTACTGCACTTGCAGGAGCAACATATAGCTGGACAGGTCCTGCAGGATTCTCCTCTACGCTTCAAAACCCAACTATAACGAACATTACACCAGCCATGGCAGGCAATTATGTGGTAACAATCACTACAACAGCACCTGCTTGTATCGCTAGTTCTTCAACAACTTTCGTTATTAATCCTAACCCTACCATAGTTACATGCGGAGACGTTTCAATGTTTATTGGTAACCCTGCTTCAATTTATGCAAATGGAGGTACAACCTATAGCTGGACTCCTGCTGCAGACCTCGGGTGTGCTACGTGCGATACAACAACAGCAAATCCAACACAAACAACTGTATATTGTGTCACTGCTACCAATTCGAACGGATGTATTGACAGCACCTGTTTAACTGTGAATGTGGTTTTACCTTGTCCAAGTAACAGAACAATGGAAACTCCAAACGCTTTTTCACCAAATGGTGATGGCATTAACGACAAATTCTGTTTAGATGGATGGGATGATTGCATTTCGCATTTCGAGATTTTTATTTTTGATCGTTGGGGCACAAAAGTATTTGAGTCGACCGACCCCTCTTTCTGTTGGGACGGAATTGTAAATGGAAAAATATTAGACCCTGCTGTTTTTGTTTATTTCATCAAAGCTACCTATGAAATTGAAGGCGCCTCACCAAGTTTACCTAAAGGCAAAACTGGTGTTACAAAAAAAGGGAACGTTTCACTTGTCAGATAAAAAAATGAATGCTAAAAATATAGATCCTATGTCACGTATTTTTTTAAAACACTTTCCTAAAGCAATTTTAACTATTGTTTTAATTATTTCTTTTTCAAGAAGTGGTCATGCGCAAACAGCAAAGCCTCATTTTGTGATTCACAACCCTGGAAATGTTGCTGACAATCCAAAATACGAAAATGCGCTGAAAGAGTTTGATTTCGATTCTTACAGGTTCTATACTAAAAGACGCCTTATAAAATTCACAAATACGGATGTCACAATAGAATTGTATTCCGCAAAGGAGCTATTAGAGATGTATCAAAAACCAATCAGTCCATTTACATTAATGGATGATACGCCAAAAAAAGAAATTGAATTTTATTTTTATCCGAGTCAGGGAAAAGTAAAAATAAACGAACTAAGCCATTGAACAACTACTAACATTTTTAAAATATGAAAAAACTACTCCACGCTTTTCTTATTTCAGCAACTCTATTTATTAGCTGCTCTTTGTCGGCCCAAACAGGCTACAATATGGTAAACGGCGGAACAATCAGCGGTGCCTGCGGAGGAATATTTTATGATAGTGGAGGGCCATCTGGGAATTATTTAAACAATCAAAATCTTACAGAGACCTTCTGTGCTCCTGCTGGACAGTATATCACTTTTACGTTTACTTCTTTTACCACAGAAAATACTTATGAGCATTTAAATATATATAACGGATCCTCAACAGGGTCACCCTTAATAGGGAGTTATACCGGAAGTGGAAGTCCAGGAACAGTAACTTCGACATTAGGAGGTTGTATTACTTTTTCTTTTACTTCTGACGGATCGGTTACTTACGCTGGTTGGGCAGCTAATATCAGCTGTAGCACCACGCCACCGCCACCACCACCGCCAGTACCAAATACATGCGCAACAGCCAATCCTTTTTGTACAGCAACGGGGGTTACATACCCTGCTACTACAGGAGCCACAGCTCCTGTCGGTCCAAATTATGGCTGTTTAGGTTCTGAACCAAATCCAGCTTTCTTCTACTTAGAAATAGCTACACCGGGTACTATTAATATTGATATCTCACAAACAAGCGCTTCAGGATCAGGTCAGGATGTTGATTTTATTTGTTGGGGGCCCTTCAGCTCCCCTGCAGCAGGTTGCGCTTCTGGACTTACTGGCGCCGCTGTAGATTGCAGTTACTCGAGTTCGGCATCAGAAACATGCACCATCGCTTCAGCAGCTGTCGGCGATTTTTATATTTTAATGGTTACCAACTATGCGAATGCACCAGGAACCATTTCTGCTACCACTGGTGCAGGAAGTACGGGATCAACCAATTGTGCCATTCTTTGTAATATGACGGGATTAACAGGTGTTCCATCCGCTTGTGCACCTGCCACAAATACGTATTCAGTAACAGGACAAATAACTTTATCCTACCCTCCAACATCAGGAACACTTACCGTAACAAGTAGCTGTGGTGGAAGTACAACAATTCCACTTCCTTGGACGAGTCCTATTACGTATACACTCCCCGGCTTAACCCCCACAGGAGGAGCCTGTACAATCACCGCTACATTCTCGGCAGACCCTACCTGTTCGCTCACCATTCCATACACTTCACCTGCTCCCTGCACCTCATGTACAGCAACAGCAACCAACACAGGACCTTATTGTGCAGGAGCGACCATTCAATTAAATGCAACCGGAGGCGGAACATACAGCTGGGCGGGCCCGGGAGGTTTTACTTCCAACTTACAAAACCCAACCCGACCAGCTGCAACAACTGCAATGAGCGGAACGTATACAGTAACCGTTACTTCCGGTGCAACAACATGTACTGCAGCAACAACCGTTACTGTTAATCCATCACCAATTACTACGGTGAATTCGCCAACCATTTGTGCGGGTGCTTCGGCTACCTTGACTGGTGCAGGTGCTACATCTTACAGTTGGAGTACGGGTGCTATTACCAATCCAATTACGGTTACTCCTGCTACAACCACTTCGTATACGGTTACAGGGACTTCGCTTGGTTGTACGTCTACTGCGGTTGCAACGGTTACCGTTAATCCATCACCAATTACAACGGTGAATTCGCCAACCATTTGTGCGGGTGGAACAGCTACCTTGACCGGTGCAGGTGCTACATCTTACAGTTGGAGTACAGGTGCGATTACCAACCCGATTACGGTTACTCCTGCTACTACGACTTCTTATACGGTTACAGGGACATCTTTAGGTTGTACGTCTACTGCGGTGTCTACGGTTACGGTTAATCCAATTCCTGTTACAACCGTAAATTCACCAACCATTTGTGCGGGTGGAACAGCTACCTTGACCGCTGCAGGTGCTACTTCGTATACCTGGAGTACGGGTGCTATTACCAACCCGATTACGGTTACTCCTGCTACTACGACATCGTATACCGTTACTGGTAATTCACTTGGTTGTACGTCTACTGCGGTGTCTACCGTTACCGTTAATCCATCACCAATTACAACGGTGAATTCGCCAACCATTTGTGCGGGTGCTTCGGCTACCTTGACCGGTGCAGGTGCTACATCTTACAGTTGGAGTACGGGTGCTATTACCAATCCAATTACGGTTACTCCTGCTACTACCACTTCGTATACGGTTACAGGGACTACGCTAGGTTGTACGTCTACTGCGGTGTCTACGGTTACCGTTAATCCATCACCAATTACAACGGTGAATTCACCAAGTATTTGTGCGGGTGAAACGGCTACTCTTACTGCGGCAGGTGCAACATCTTACAGTTGGAGTACGGGTGCTATTACCAACCCGATTAGTGTTACTCCTGCTACTACGACATCATATACGGTTACAGGCACTACGCTTGGTTGTACGTCTACTGAGGTGTCTACGGTTACCGTCAATCCTATTCCTGTTACAACCGTAAATTCAACTACTATTTGTGCGGGTGCTTCGGCCACTCTTACTGCGGCAGGTGCTACATCTTACAGTTGGAGCACAGGCGATCTTACCAATCCGATTACGGTTACTCCTGCTACAACAACATCGTATACGGTTACAGGGACTTCTTTAGGTTGTTCGTCTACTGCGATTGCAACAGTTACTTTTAGTGCTGCTGTTGTACCTACTGTTAATTCTGTTACTATTTGTGCGGGAGCCACAGCTACCTTAACTGCTGCAGGAGCTTCTACCTATACTTGGACTGCAGGGGCTACGTCTACAGGAATTACTACTGCAGATGTTACACCTGCTACAACTACTTCGTATACCGTTACTGGAACTTCCGGCACGTGTACAGGTACTGCTGTGGCAACTGTTACCGTTGATCCACCTCCAATTACAACAGTTACTTCGCCAAGTATTTGTGCGGGTGCTTCGGCTACGTTGACCGCTGCAGGTGCTGCTTCGTATGCATGGAGCACGGGTGCTATTACCAACTCTATTTCTGTCACTCCTGCTACTACTACATCATACACGGTTACGGGCACT
>CANFRC010000015.1 GCA_947449315.1 Bacteroidota bacterium | reverse complement strand
TACGGTGACTATCGCAAAATAAAACACCGAAAGAAACACTAAAAAAAGGAACCTTATACGTTCCTTTTTTTGTTTATGCATGCAACTAAAATAACATTTTTGATGTCTACGCTATAACCTAGAAAGCTGATTTAAGAAAATAACAAATGGTATTTGCTTTATTTTTTTTGTTACTTTGTAGAAATTTGAATTCTTAATACATTAATACACATGAAATCTAGAACAAATAAAATTTCGCTTTTAATTGTCGGAATAATATTCAGCTTTTCAATAAAAGCTCAAGAGATCAAAGGACAAACATATATGATCACAGACAATGGAAGTGTGTCTGATGTTCAGCCCTATATCGATGCATTAAATAATTCAAATATGAGATATCATCGATTGAGAAATTCAAGAAATACAATCGTTTTCAATACAGGTGTTACTGTTCAGTTGTTTTCTGCAACAGAAATTAACACGAGTGTACATCCACTTGTTTTATCGGAATACCCTGAAAGCTTTGAACCAAGCAGAGATATTCCAGTTTTTTCTTTAGGAATAAATAACTACATCATGGAACAACACCATGTGAATTCAAAATACCATTAAAATAATTTCAACTTATTTTAGCAACAATGAAAAAACTCCTATTACTAACCGCAATCATAAGCTTAATTAGCAAGCAAGCATTTGCTCAGCCTGCTAATGATGATTGTACTACCGCTCAGAATATTGGAACACTTCCTGCGCCTGCAGCCTGCACTGGTGCAGGAACATTACAGGTAGGTGCGAATGTTAATATCGCTGGAACTTTGGTAGGTGCAACACCTGCTAGTCCGTATGTTTATCAGCCAGGATGTAGCGGAGCTGGTGGGCCCTCAATGGGCGTTCCTGCCAATGATGTTTGGTATATGTTCACAGCAAGTAGTTACCAAGCAGTAATTACTATCAACAGTACATTCGCCAATCCCAATGTAGCAATGTATTCAGGAACATGTGCTGCTTTAGGTGGCGGTGTTGGCGGTTGCGCTGTGGGGACAGGGGGAACAGTTACACTGACAGTAGACCAAATGGTTATTGGAACCACCTATTATCTTCAAGTAAGCGGAAATACAGGACAAACAGGGACATTCAACATGGCCATTCATAATAACCAGGATTGTAACAATTGTTTGATAGGATCGACAGCTACTGTGACACCACTCCCTGTTAATGGAATGTATGATCCAGGACAAGTTGTTAGTTTTTGTTATCACGTGTCTAATTATTCTCAGGTAAATACAAATTGGTTGCATGGCGTTCAATTGACTTTTGGATCAGGATGGAATTTAGCTTCGTTAACAACAACACCTCCGCCAGCATGTCAAACAACACCTGTAGGTGGAACATGGGCATATTATCCGGCAGGTTGTACATCAAGTGCAACAGGTGTGCACTTTGGACCAGGATTTTATTTTGACACACCGGATGCAGGAACAAACCCTGGAGATAATTTTGGTGACAATTGTTCAGGGGCATTAGGCGCAGGAACATGGAATTTTTGTTTTACAATAACCGTGGCCGCTGGTTGCAGTCCAGGCTCAAACCTTGATGTAACAATTAATACGAGCGGAGATGGAGAAACAGGTTCTTGGTCGAGTATTGGTTGTGCAGGTGACCCTGCAACAATATTACCTGCGGTAGGAAGTTGTTGTCCGCCGACCATGACATCAACACCTTCAGGATGTTCGGGAATCACAGGATCAGCTACCGCAACACCAATCGGATCATCAGGACCATACACCTATGTTTGGACAAACGCAGCAGGAACTGTTGTATCAACCTCTACAGGAGTAGCGGGTGCTAATACAGCAACAGGTTTAGCACCGGGAACGTATACGGTAGAATTGACTAACGCATTTAATTGCATGATTACAAACACTGTTGTGGTGGGAGGTAGTTCGATTGGAACACCAACAGCGGGAAGTAACAGTCCGATTTGTGTGGGAGGAACCTTAAACTTAACAGCAGCAACTGTTTCAGGAGCTACATACGCTTGGACAGGTCCGAGTGCATACACCTCACCAACTCAAAACCCAAGTATAACAGGCGTTACAGCAGCTGCTGCTGGAACATATACTGTAATTGCTACTTCAGGTGGTTGCACATCTTCTTCAACAGTAACAGTTGTAATTAACCCTATACCAACAGTAACAGTTCCACCAGCCATTACGGTTTGTAATGGAGGAACAGTACCTGCAACCACTTTCACGAGTACACCTGCAGGAGCAACATTTGCTTGGTCGAATTCAAATACAGCAATTGGAATTGGTGCATCAGGAACAGGAAATATACCCTCCTTTACTGCAACCAATGGAACTACAGCTGCCATTTCGGGAACAATAACAGTTACACCTACTTTGGCCGGATGTCCCGGAACGCCAAGCACCTATACAATAACAGTTAATCCTACTCCAACGGTTACTGTGCCTGCAAACATTACCGTATGTAATGGAGGAAGTGTTTCTGCTTCAACATTTGTGAGTACACCCGCAGGAGGAACATTCGCATGGACCAACTCCAATACGGCTATTGGCCTTGCTGCAAGCGGAACAGGGAATGTGCCAGTATTTACCGCAACCAATTTAACAAGCGCTGCCATCACAGGAACAATAACTGTTACACCCACCGTAGCAGGATGTCCGGGAACACCAAACACCTATACAATAACAGTTAACCCTACTCCAACAGTAACAGTCCCTGCAAACATTACCGTATGTAATGGTACAGCAATTCCTGCTGCTGCGTTTGTAAGCACACCTGCAGGAGGAACATTCGCATGGACCAACTCCAATACGGCTATCGGCCTTGCTGCCAATGGAACGGGGAACGTCCCTGCATTCACAGGAACAAATCTTACTACCGCAGCAATTACTGCTACAATAACGGTAACCCCAACAGTAGCTGGTTGTCCGGGAACACCAAGCACGTATACCATTACAATTAATCCGACACCTGTTGCTCCAACAGCTTTGGGAGCTACTATCTGTACAAACAATAGTGCAACATTAACCGCAACGGCTCCGGGTGGAACATATGATTGGTACAGTGCACCTGTAGCAGGAACTTTACTTGTTACAAATGCAAGTTATACAACACCCCTATTAACGACTTCTACTACCTATTATGTGCAAACAACATTATTAGGATGCACCGGACCTTTCACACCTGTAACCGTAACTGTTACTTCTGCATTAACGGTGAATGCTGGGCTTGACGACACTGTTTGTTTCGGGGCGACTGCAAATTTGAGTGTAATTCCGAATGGAGTAGGTTATTCCTATCTATGGTCACCTGCAGGAACATTGAGCAGTGCTAGCATATTCAATCCTGTTGCAAGTCCTACCACTACCACCACCTATACTTTGACTGTAACGGATCCGGGAGGATGTGTGGGAACAGACAGTGTTAAAATTTATGCTGATCCTCAAATAACATTGGCCCTTGCAGGTATTGATGCGAGTTGTTTTGGATCATGTAATGGCCAAACGATTGTTATTCCAACTGGAGGAACGCCCGGATTTACGTATAACTGGACAGGAGGATGTACAAGTGCTGCTTGCACTGCTGCTTGCGCTGGCACTTATACAGTTACTGTTTCCGACTCTTGGGGATGTACTGCAACAGGAAGCGCAACAGTTGGTCAGCCTACTTTATTAACGAATTCAATTACAGCAACAACCCCTGCGAGTTGCCATGGCATTTGCGATGGAACAGCAACAGCTGCAGGTTCTGGCGGAACTGTTGTTGGGGGATATACCTATTCATGGAACACAACTCCTGTTCAAACAACAGCAACAGCAACAGGATTATGTGCTGGATCGTATACATGCACTGTCACAGATGCAAATGCTTGTACATCAACAGCAGTTGCTGTAATCACAGAACCGACCATAGTTGTAATTGCTCCGATCGTTTCTCCATCCATTTGTATTGGCGCTAGCACAACGATCACGGCTAATGCTTCAGGTGGAAATGGAGGGGCGTATGTTTATACATGGTCACCAGCAACCGGATTAAGTGCTACAAATGTTGCAAACCCAACAGCAACTCCAGCTGCCACTACTGTGTATACTGTTAACGCTACTGATGCGAATGGTTGCCCTGCAGCCCCAGTAAATGTTACCGTTACTATTTATCCTCCACTTGCTTTGGTAGCTGCTGGTTCAACAACAATATGTCCAGGTGGATCAACTCCAATAACTTCGACTGCTTCCTTAGGAAATGGTGGACCTTATACGTATTCATGGTCACCAGCAATCGGTTTAAGCAATGCTGCTATTTCCAATCCATCTGCTTCACCAGCTGTAACTACAACGTATACTGTAACAGCTAATGACGGCTGCTCTCCAGCTGTAACAGCTACAGTAACTGTAACGGTTCAACCATTACCCGTTGCTGCTTTTGTTGCAGATCTCACTTCAGGTTGTTCTCCATTGTGTGTGACATTTACAAATAATTCAACTGTTGCGGGTGGCACTATTGCTTCTTGGTTATTCAACTATGGTGATGGAACGCCAAACGATACCGCTCATTACCATTGCTATAGTTTACCTACAAGTTATAATGTTGGATTAACTGTTGTTTCATCTGCCGGATGTACAGCAACTTTAACCATTCCAAATTACATTACTGTCAACCCCGATCCTATTGCAGAATTTAGCGCAACTCCTAACCCTGCTTCTGTGGTGGATCCTGTTGTCACTTTTAACAACCAATCTTCTTCAGATGTCAATTATTGGTTCTGGAGTTTTGGTGATGGTGATTCATTGGGATATACCACTTCTGATCCAACCCATTCCTATCCGAATGATTTTGCATCAAATTACAATGCAGTGTTAACTGTGCATAATATTTTTGGCTGCGTTTCCTCCGTAACACATACTATTATTATTGACCCTCAATTCTCCTTTTATATTCCAAATGCATTTTCACCTAACGGCGATGGAGTCAATGATCTTTTCTTTGGGAAGGGCGTGGGCATCAAGAAATATGAACTATTTATTTTCGACCGTTGGGGTAATTTAATTTTCAACGCTGACGATATCAATAACGGTTGGGATGGAAAAGCGAATCATGGAAGTGATGTCGCAGAAATAGATGTTTATGTATGGAAAGTGAAATTGACCGATGTATTCGATAAAAAACACAATTACATAGGAACAGTAACTATTGTAAAATAGTTACCCGTTAACGCAATAAAAAAGCTCGGAAGATTATTTCTTCCGAGCTTTTTTATGATAAAGTAGTACTTACTTTTTAACATACATAACTTCTTTCACCGCCTTAACAACGCGAGCAACATTTGGCAATGATGCTTCTATTAAAGTAGGTGCATAAGGCAATGGCACATCGGCAGTTGTGATGCGTAATACTGGAGCATCTAAATAATCGAATGCTTCCTTCTGAACTTTAAAAGCTACTTCAGTTGCTATAGAGCCAAGAGGCCAAGCTTCTTCTACAATCACCAAACGGTTCGTCTTTTTTACAGAAGCAATAACCGTATCATAATCAATAGGGCGAATGGTGCGAAGATCAACGACTTCCACACTGATGCCTTCTTTTTCAAGCTCTACAGCAGCTGCAAGCGCTTGTTTAATTATTTTACCGAATGAAACAATCGTTACATCTTTACCTTCACGCTTGATGTCTGCAACACCAATTGGAATCAAGTATTCACCTTCCGGTACTTCCCCTTTTTCACCATACATCTGTTCGCTTTCCATAAAGATCACAGGATCATTATCGCGGATAGCAGATTTCAAAAGGCCTTTTGCATCATAAGGGTTAGAAGGAACAATTACTTTTAATCCGGGACAGTTGGCATACCAATTATCAAAAGCTTGCGAATGCTGAGAACTAAGCATTCCTGCTGATGCTGTTGCACCGCGAAAAACAATTGGAACAGAAAATTGACCACCACTCATACTCATCATTTTTGCAGCGGAATTAATGATTTGATCAATAGCCACCAATGAAAAGTTAAAGGTCATAAACTCAACGATCGGACGTAGTCCATTAACCGCTGAACCAATTGCAATACCAGTGAAACCAAGCTCAGCAATAGGAGTGTCAATTATCCTTTTTTCACCAAACTCTTCTAACATACCTTTACTCACTTTATAAGCACCATTGTATTCGGCAACTTCTTCCCCCATCAAATATACTTTTTCATCTCTGCGCATTTCTTCATTCATTGCTTCACGAAGTGCTTCACGAAATTCGATTGTTCTCATAGCTTCAAATTTATTGAATCACAAATTTAATGATTTTTTTATACGAATACGAATTTATAAAAATATAGAATTCTGTACTGAATGTAACGCATTAGCCAATAATATAGAACAATTATAAATTTTTCATTATCAGAAGGATAATAACACAACTCGAAACAATTCATTATTTTTACAAAAATTAAATGCACGTGGAAAACAATCAATTTGATATCATAATTGTAGGAGGAGGTATTGTTGGATTAGCATCGGCATACAAACTCAATATAAAATATCCGAACAAAAAAATTCTTGTTCTAGAAAAAGAAAAAGAAGTAGCTGCTCATCAAACTGGCCACAACTCTGGGGTGATCCATTCTGGCTTGTACTACAAACCGGGTTCGTACAAAGCAAAAAATTGTGTCGATGGACGAAGAGAACTGGTCGCTTTTGCAAAGGAACATAAGATTCCACATGATATTTGCGGAAAAATTGTTGTGGCTACCAATCCATCGGAATTGGCTCACATGAATAAAGTTTTTAACAATGGCTTAGCAAATGGTGTGGAAGGCGTAGAAAAAATTGATGCGAAACGAATTAAAGAAATTGAACCGTATGTTGTAGGCATTGAAGGCTTATGGGTGCCTTGTACCGGAATTATTGATTATGCAGATGTGTCTCGTAAATATGTTGAACTCATTCATTCTAAATTTACACAAAGTAAAGTACTAACGGAACATGAAGTAACGGCATTTGAAAAGCATTCTGATTATACTTATGTAATTACACCGAAAGGGAAATTCAAGGGAACATATATTATTACTTGTGCAGGATTGCAAAGCGACCGCATCGCCAAAAAAGAAGGAGCCAAGATTGATACTGCTATTGTTGGGTTCCGTGGCGACTATTTTGACCTAACGGATAAAGGATTAAGCAAAGTAAAAAATTTAATTTATCCCGTTCCGAATCCCAAATACCCATTTCTTGGCGTTCACTTTACGCGTATGATACACGGTGGAACAGAATGCGGACCAAACGCTGTTTTTGTTTTTAAACGTGAAGGCTATGGGAAAACTGATTTTTCATGGAAAGATACTTCTGAAGCACTTGGATTTGCTGGCACATGGAAGTTTTTTGCAAAAAACATGAAATTTGGTGTGGATGAATACCGCGGTGCTTTTTCAAAAAGATTTTTCTTGAAACGTTTGCGCACTTTAATCCCGTCACTTGAAATGGATGATCTAAAACCTGGTCGTGCAGGAGTGCGCGCGATGGCATTAGCACCTGAAGGAGAAATGATTGATGATTTTAAAATAGAAGTAAATGGAAATGCGATCCATGTTTTGAATGCTCCCTCTCCTGCTGCTACATCCTCATTAGCAATAGGAAGCGCTATTGAACAAATGGCATCCGAACATTTTAATTTATCTTAAAAATTTACATCGAGTAAATTTGCAAACAAACAGAAAACCATTTTTAACCAATGTATTACCTCCCATTATTTATTTTTAAAATGTGGAATATAGAAGTAGTACATTTATATAAATTAATATACCATACAAATGAAAAAATCAATTGCTACTAAACTTATTGCTGCGTTTGCATTATTGCTTTTCGTAAACAGTCCCATTAGCTTTTCACAAACAGCTACAAAAACCTACAAATACGAAAGTGTTCCAAACGATCCTTTAAATGCCCGCATTTACCATTTGGATAATGGCTTGACGGTATACATGACCGTATATAAAGATGCGCCTCGCATTCAAACATATATTGCTACACGAGCAGGAAGTAAGAATGACCCTAAAGACGCAACAGGATTAGCGCATTATTTGGAACATATGCTTTTTAAAGGCACCGATAAATACGGAAGTAAAGATTATGCAAAAGAAAAAGTAGAACTTGATAAAATAGAAGCGCTTTATGAAGTGTATCGTAAAACAACTGATGATGCAAAACGTAAAACGATCTATCATCAAATTGATAGTGTTTCGGGTTATGCTTCTACATTCGCAATTGCAAATGAATATGATAAAATGATGTCTAACATTGGTGCCAAAGGAACAAATGCATACACCTGGTTAGAGCAAACTGTTTATGTAAATGATATTCCTTCCAATCAACTCGACAAATGGACCACCATTGAAGCAGAACGTTATCGCCATCCTGTGATGCGTTTATTTCACACCGAATTAGAAGCGGTGTATGAAGAGAAAAACAGAGGATTGGATAATGATGGAGAAAAATCATGGGAAGCTTTATTTCATGGATTATTCCCAAACAATACTTACGGTTCTCAAACCACCATCGGAACAATTGAACATTTAAAAAACCCATCTCTTACTGAAATAAGAAAATATTTCAACACGTATTATGTGCCCAATAATATGGCAATCTGTTTATCCGGTGATTTTGATCCGGACGCAACCATCAAAATGATCGATCAGAAATTCAGTATGTGGCAAAATAAACCTGTTCCTGTTTATCAACCCTATATCGAAAAACCAATTACAGAACCCGTTGTTAAAGAAGTAATTGGGCCGGATGCAGAAAGTGTTATCATCGGATATCGCTTTGCCGGTGCTGGAAGTAAAGATGCGGACATGATAATGCTTCTTAACAAAATATTATCAAATGGTAAAGTAGGACTAATTGACTTGAATCTGAATCAACAACAAAAAGTATTAGAAGCAAGTGCGTTTGATATGGAATGTAAAGATTATTCTGCTCACATCATTAGCGGAACAGCAAAAGAAGGGCAGACATTAGAACAAGTAAAAGATTTATTGTTGGCTCAAATTGAAAAAATTAAAAGCGGTGATTTCCCTGATTGGTTGCTTAGTGCAATTATTACAGACATGAAATTACAACAAACAAAAACCTTCGAAAATAACAGTGCACGAGCAGATGCTTTTGTGGGTGCCTTCATTACTGGTACAAAATGGCAAGATTATGTCAGCACGATGGATCGCTTATCTATGATTACAAAACAACAAGTGATCGACTTCGCAAAAGCAAATTATACAAATAATTATGTTGTAGTTTACAAACGAACTGGCGAAGATAAGAGTGTTCAAAAAGTAGAAAAACCTACTATCACTCCAGTAAGTGTAAATCGAGACGACCAAAGTGATTTTGTAAAAAATATAATCAATGGCAAATCAAAAGATATTGAACCAGTTTTCCTGGATTACAACAAAGACATCCAAAAGATCAATCTTAAAAATGGCATTCCTGTTTTTTACAATGCAAATACTGAAAACAAAACCTTCGACATGTATTATGTCCTGGATATGGGAACCAAACACAACAAGAATTTAGGTGTTGCCATTAACTATTTAAAATATCTTGGAACAAAAAATCTGACTGCAGCAGCGCTGCAACAAGAGTTCTACAAACTAGGATGTTCTTTCGATGTGTTTTCTAGTGACGAACAAGTATGGGTAAGTTTAAGCGGATTAACAGAAAACATAGAGAAAGCAACCAAATTATTTGAAGATCTATTAGCAAACGCTCAACCAAATGATGATGCGCTAAAAAATGTTGTATCAGATCTGTTAAAAAAACGTGATGATACCAAATTGAATAAAAGCGAAATATTATATGGTGGCTTATACGCATACGGGAAATATGGGAAAACATCACCTTATACCAATATTCTTTCAAGTGATGAATTAAAGAACCTGAAGTCTGCTGATCTGATTTCATTGATAAATAATGTCACTTCTTATCAGCATCGCATTTTATATTATGGTAGTAATACTCCTACAGAGCTTTCAGCGATGCTGAATAATTTACATAAGGTTCCAGCAACGATAAAACCAATACCAGCTCCTGTAAAATTTACAGAGACGGATGCAAATACCAATGTATATGTTATAGATTATGACATGAAACAAGCTGAAGTTATTTTGTTGGCCAAAGATGGACAATACAATAAAGACAACGCCTCTATAGCTCGTATTTTTAATGAGTACTTTGGAGGAGGCATGTCGTCTGTTGTTTTCCAGGAAATGCGAGAATCAAAAGCATTGGCTTATTCTGTTTATTCAAGTTATAGCAGTGCAAGAAAAAAAGAAGATTACAATTATGTATTTTCTTACATCGGAACACAAGCAGACAAATTGCCCGAAGCAATGGCTGGCATGATGGAATTGATTAACAATATGCCGGAATCAGAAAATAATTTTAAAGCATCCAAAGAAGCTATTATTCAAGGAATCCGTTCTGAACGTATCACCAAATCGGGCATTTTATTCAATTATGAAAATGCACAAAAACTCGGACTGGATTATGATATCCGTAAAGATATTTTTAAAAATGTTCCGAATATGACCATGACTGACATAAAATCATTTGAGCAAACGCATTTGAAGGACAAAAAATACACCGTGTTAGTTGTAGGTAAAAAGGAAAGTTTGGATATGAAAACACTAGAAAAATATGGCAAAGTGACGTTCCTAACTTTGCAAGATATATTTGGGTACTGATCTAGTCGTTAGTTTTTAGTCTTTAGATTTCAGACATAAAAAAGAGTCGAAACTTCATGTTTTCGGCTCTTTTTTATTCATACAAAATGCTATATTTGTACCTCGTAAAAAAAAGCATTCAAAACAAAAACAATAAACAATAGTCAACATGAGCAAAATTAAAGTAGCAAACCCGGTAGTTGAATTAGATGGCGATGAAATGACGCGTATCATCTGGAAATTCATTAAAGACAAATTAATCCTTCCTTACTTGGATTTGGATATTAAATATTATGACCTTGGTGTAGAACACCGCGATGCAACTAACGATCAAGTTACCATTGATTCTGCTGAAGCAATAAAAAAATACAACGTAGGTATCAAATGTGCAACCATCACTCCTGATGAAGAGCGTGTTATCGAGTTCAAATTAAAACAAATGTGGAAATCCCCAAATGGTACAATCCGTAATATTTTGGATGGAACTGTTTTCCGTGAGCCGATTGTTTGTAAAAATGTCCCTCGTTTGGTTCCAAACTGGACTGCTCCTATTTGTATCGGCCGACATGCTTTTGGTGATCAATACCGTGCTACGGATTTCGTAACAAAAGGAAAAGGAAAATTAACAATCAGCTTTACTCCAGAAGACGGAAGCGCTCCTCAATCTTTTGAAGTGTTCAACTTTAAAGGTGATGGTGTTGCATTGGCTATGTATAATACGGACGAATCCATCAAAGGATTTGCTCACTCTTGTTTTAATACCGCATTAGCAAAAAAATGGCCTTTATACTTATCTACTAAAAATACCATCTTAAAAAAATACGATGGCCGTTTCAAAGATATTTTTGAAGAAATTTACCTAGCAGATTACAAAGCAAAATTTGCTGCTGCTGGAATCGTTTACGAACACCGCTTGATCGATGACATGGTTGCATCAGCATTAAAATGGAATGGAAATTTCGTTTGGGCTTGTAAAAATTATGATGGCGATGTTCAATCGGATACCGTGGCTCAAGGATTTGGCTCGTTAGGTTTAATGACTTCTGTGCTTGTTACTCCAGATGGAAAAACAATGGAAGCAGAAGCTGCTCATGGAACTGTTACTCGTCACTACCGTGATCACCAAGCCGGAAAACCAACATCAACAAACCCTATCGCATCCATATTTGCATGGACACGTGGATTGGAATTCCGAGGTAAACTTGATAACAATCAGGAATTAATTAATTTCTGTCACGCATTAGAACAAGTTTGTGTTGAGACAGTTGAGTCAGGTAAAATGACAAAAGATCTTGCTGTATGTATCCATGGAAACAAAGTGAATCATGGTGAACATTATTTATACACAGAAGAATTCTTAACAGCGCTAGATACTAACTTAAAAGCTAAACTAGGCAAATAATTCATTCTCCTCTTATAGAATGTGCTCATTTAATTTTTAAGTGAGCGCATTTATTTTACACCCAACACGACGATACTACTATTTAAAATTAACTACTAAAAAAATAAAGATGGGAATGTTCAAAGAATTTAAAGAGTTTGCCATGAAAGGCAACGTTATTGACCTTGCAATTGGTGTTGTTATTGGTGGTGCTTTCGGAAAGATTGTGAACTCCTTAATTGAGGATGTAATAACACCCATTTTATTGAAACCTGCATTAAATGCAGCACACCTTACCAACCTATCGGAACTTACCGCGTTTGGATCTGTTAAATATGGAGTATTCTTATCGGCGGTAATCAATTTTATCATTGTCGCTTTTGTTTTATTTATGGTGATCAAAGGATTAAATGCGGCTAAGAAAAAACAAGATGCGGCTACTCCTCCCGCACCAGCAGGACCAACACAAGAACAATTGCTTGCTGAGATACGCGATTTATTAAAAAAATAATCTACTTATAAATTCTAATACACAAATTCTATTGTTAAAAGCCTTGTCCCTATTATTTGGACAAGGCTTTTTGTTTAATCGAATTATGGCTTTATATTTGAACTTTAAACTACCATGAAAAAAAATCTTTTTTTCTTTTTACTTTTCATTGCTTCATTTTCGCTTTTTGCACAAGAAGGCGATAACAGAGGAACCATTAAAATTAAGAAAAAGGGACAATTAGTAAATATCCAATTTGATGATGTTAACTACCGACTGATAGGCATCGACCAATATGGAAATATTTTAGACAGTGCTGTTGTAGCGTTCCAAATGAATGTCACCATAAAAGGAATTGCGTATTCAGAAAACACTATCGGCCCTTCTCTTACCTATGAGATGCAACAGCTACTGAGCAAATGCGACCGAACATCGAAAATATTTTTTGAGAACATTAAAGCAAAAGATAAAAACGGAACGATTGTGAAAATGCAAAGATTTCAATACAATTTTGGATATGCAGATGAGAACAATGAATAGCGCTATTCAAAAAAATCTTTATTAAAATTCACCAGATATAATTTTTCAGAAGCCCGAGATACCGCTGTATATAGCCAACGCAGATACTCCGTATTGATCATTTCATCCGTTAAATATCCTTGCTCCACAAATACACATGGCCACTGTCCACCTTGGGCCTTATGACAGGTTACCGCATATGAAAACTTCACTTGTAACGCATTAAAAAAACCATCTTCCTTTACCTTTTTCAAGCGAAGCCTTTTATCAGCAATATCGCCATAATCAGCAGAAACCGATTCATACAATCGTTTGTTTTCTGTTTGTGATAAAGCCGGAGATTCACTCATGATCGTATCCAACAGCAATCTGGTTTCTAATTCCGGCTCATCTGGATAATCGATCATGCGCATCCTGACATCTGCAAATCGAAAACCATGCATCTCCTGAATTTTTCCAATACTCATCAATTGAATGATATCACCATTCGCAATAAACCCAGCTTTCGATTCCTCTGGTAGCCAGAAATAATTATTTTTCACCACCATCATGTAATCTCCTGACGACAACTCATTCTCTTGCCAACGAATACGTGCCCGTATCTGCTGATTGAAGATATTTGCTCGTTTATTGGAGCGACTAATCACCATAGTATCTTCTGCCCCATATTTATTATATGCATCATTCAAAGCATCTTCCAACTCATCGCCACCAAGCCGGACAATATCTTTAAATGAATTTAAAATAAAATTCGGCTTGCTATTCCTGTCTTCATTAATCTGATTCCTTATTGCTGTGGCATTGGTTAAAATTCCAGAGTTCTCTGTCTGCCGAACCACTTCCGTTAACTCTAACCAATCAACTTGAAAATAATACGATGCTTTCAAAAAATCTATGTCCAATGCAGGACTTACATCTAAACCAACAGGAGGAAGCTGGGCGGTATCACCGATAAAGATCAGTTTACAATTTGTGCCACTAAAAACATAACGAATCAGATCATCTAATAAACTACCTCCACCAAAAAACCCATTGTCATTCAATCCTCCGGAACTAGAGATCATAGATGCTTCATCTACAACAAAAATGGTATCGGTATGTAAATTCTGTTGGAGCGTAAAAGCCAAACCTCCGTCATTTTCGGGCTTTCTATAATATATTTTTTTATGAATGGTGTACGCTTGTTTTTTGGTATAGTTAGAAAGCACCTTTGCTGCTCGACCTGTTGGTGCCAACAAAACGGTTTTACCATTTACTGCAGGAAGACTCTGTACTAATGAACGTACAATCGTTGTTTTACCCGTACCTGCGTACCCTTTGATGACAAATATCTGATCCGAATTTTTACCTAAAATAAACGCTGAGAGCTTCGTAAATAATTGCCTTTGCCCGCCTTTGGCCTCAAATGGGAAATGCTGCAATAATATAGTACTAAACTCTTGCTGATTCATATGGGTAAAGATAAACAAACCTTGTTGACACAAAGAAGGCTTGAGGATTAAAAATTTATATCTTTGCCTTTCAATGACAACCGAAATCAGAAACAAGATCATTCCGATCAATTCATTTATAGATGAAGCTTTTGATGCTTCTAAAACACCTTCTTTTAAGTTAATTCTTCAACTAGGATTAAGCGGATTGGAAATTGTGGTTGTAGACAAATCGACAAACAAGTTTATTGCACTTGAAACGTACAGCTTTCAGAATAGCTACAACTTTGAATCTGCAGCCGAATTGCTTGAAACACTCTTAAAAGATAGCAAATTATTAGATCATACACTCCGTTATCAATCGGTGTCCTGCCAGATTGTAAACAATCTATCGACATTAGTCCCTGAAGCTTTATATGAAGCAGACAGAAAAAAAATGTATCTAAAATTTAATGCTTCATTAGAAGGAGATGAATTAGTAGTTACGGATGAAGTAAAAAGTTTAGAAGCGAAAAACATATTCGCACTTCCATTTTCAATTAAAGCAAAATTGGATTATCAATTCAAAAACATTACTTACCATCATTTCTCGAGTGCATTAATTGACAGCCTTGTGGCTAATAATAAAAACCAAACAGGCAAGAAACTATACGCTCATATTCAGGCGACTCATTTTGAAATAATCGTGCTCGATGGTAAAAATCTATTATTCTACAATACTTTCAATCACCATTCCGCTGAAGACTTTATCTATTATCTGCTGTTTGTTTGCGAACAACTTCAACTCAACCCAGAGAAAATTGAATTCATCTTTATTGGTGAAATAGAAAAAAACGCTAGCATTTATTCACTTACTCAAAAATACATTCGTAACATAAAATTTGGTGAAAGGACCGAAAGTTCTGATTACAGTTACCAACTTCAAACGTTACCAAAACACTTTTATTTCACATTGTTTAATAGCTTTACAGCCTAATGCGTATAATAAGCGGAACGCATAAAGGACGAGTAATTAATGCTCCCAAAAACTTACCCGTTCGACCTACAACTGATTTTGCAAAAGAAAGCATCTTCAATATTTTAAATAATTATTTCGAGTTTGACGGATTAAAGATCTTAGACCTTTTCTGCGGTACTGGAAATATGAGTTATGAATTTGCTTCAAGAGGGTGTGGAGATATCACCAGCATTGACAACAATTACACATGTTGTGAATTTGTAAAAAAAACAATCCATGCATTTCAAATGGATCAGGTAAAAGTAATTAAATCTGATGCATTTACTTTCCTGAAACGAACAGCAACTAAGTATCATATTATTTTTTGTGACCCTCCATACGATATGGAAAACTTTGAGCTATTGCCCGAACTTGTTTTCAGCAAAGACCTTTTAAAACCAGAAGGCTGGCTTATCGTTGAGCATGGACCGCATACTGATTTGTCGAAACGCGAACACTTTAAAGAACACCGCAGCTACGGCAATGTCAATTTTAGCATTTTCTCTAAAAAGATTTCGTAAATTCGTATTAAGATCATACACACACATATGAAACGTATCGCATTATTTCCCGGCTCATTTGATCCAATAACAAAAGGACATGAAAATATTTTACGGAGAGCCTTACCGCTTTTTGATGAAATAATCATTGCTATTGGAAAAAATAGCAGCAAACAAAGCTACTTCACGATTGAGCAACGCGAAAAATGGATACATCAAGTATTTTCAAATGAACCAAAAGTTCGAATCGAAACATATTCAGGACTTACGATTGACTTCTGCAAAAAAATGAATGCGCGTTATATTCTTCGCGGACTAAGAACTTCAGCAGATTTTGAATTTGAAAAGTCCATTGCTCAAAATAACAATGTGATGGCTCCTGAAATTGAGACTATATTTATTTTGCCAATTCCTGAACTATCTGCAATAAATTCAACAATTGTGCGTGATATCGTTCGCAATGGCGGCGACGCATCCCCTTTTGTCCCAAAAGGAATCAATTTAAAAGATTAATTAGGCACAACTGTTGCATTCATTTAAACCTCTTTGCTGAAGTAGAAATACAAAAATGAACAAACTCATTTCAACAATAGCTTTCATTATTTTTTCATTTCTCTCACAAGCACAAAATGTGACGATCATTGGAAATGCAAAATCTTATGAATACAAAGAAATTGGTGTTTGGGTCAATAACGACTATATCTCAAACACGCAGAAAGAATTAACCTATGCCACAATAGATTCGGTCGGGAATTTTAAACTGGAATTCAATACAAAAGAAATCCAATACATCACTTTGAAAGTTGAAAAATGCATTGCTTCAATGTATGTAGAACCATACAGTCACTTCGAAGTAATGTTTCTGCCTCCGGACTCAACAACATACCAAAATCCGAACCTGGAACATGATGTTAAACTTTCAATCAAACTCAAAAGCAAAACCGAGATCAATTCATTGACAATGGATTACGACAAACGTTTTGATGATTTTTTAACGCTGGATTATATCGCATTTGTTAAAAGAGCACCCTTACCAAAAATTGATTCCTTTAAGTTAGCAATGAGAAGTTTTTACGCTACCGTGAATAATAAATACTTTGACGCTTATATAACTTATACTATTGCCGCACTCGAGGAAAAGACAAAAATGAGTGAAAAGAAATTATTTGCTAATTACATTGATAAAAAACCAGTGATCTATAATAACCCAGAATACATGAACTTTTTCAATGATTTTTACAAACAGAAAGTTGAGAATTTTTCATTATCGAAAGATGGCTTACCTTTAAAATTTCAGATCAACTACAGAGGCAGTTTTCTAGGAGCTAAAGATGTTTTAATACGTGACCCCTACCTGAAAAATGACACCATACGTGAATTGGTGCTTATCAAAGGTCTTTACGAAGCATATTACGATGGCACATTCAAAAGAGAGAGCGTTGTTGCCATGCTGCAACAAGCAACCAATGAAAGTAAAATTGCCGAACACAAACGAATCGCTCAGAATATTTTAAATTCGTTTTCGAAACTTAAAGTAGGTGGAATAGCCCCTTATTTTGAATTACCTGACAAAACCGGACTTACCCTCAGCCTCGATGAATTAAGATCAAAAAAATATGTTTACCTTATGTTTTTCGATGAGGATTGCTCTTCTTGCTTACAGCAAATGAAAATAATACCTTCCCTAAAAAAACAATTTGGAGAACGCATAACATTTGTAAGTGTCTCAACAAAAAAATCTAATACAGACTTAAAAAATTTCTGCAGTAAAAACCCAAAATATGATTGGTTATTCTTTTATGATAATAGTGGAGAAAAATTAAAAAGTGATTATGAAATAAAATCGCTGCCAGCCTATTTTTTAATAAATCCGGATGGCAGATTTGTACAAGTGCCCGCAGAAAGCCCTGATGAAGATATTGAAAGAGCAATTTTTGACATCACAAAACCAAAAGGGAATAACCACCAGGTGGGTGACAAGAAAAATCACTAATTATTTATTTCTTTCATTACTTCCACCACTGATACATATGTGTTTTCTTTTACCAGATTGAATTTACTTTCGGATAACCATTTTGCATCTGTAATTCCCTCCTCCAACTGAGGCACTAAAACTGAAACATCTTTGCAAAACATTTCATACCAATAAGTTCGTTTCAAAATTGCTTTTTCCTCCATAAAATAGGTATGATAGGTAGATGGCAATTCTCTGCTAATGGATAAACCTTTCACTCCGCACTCCTCTTCCACTTCTCGAATGGCTGCAACAGTTAACGCTTCATTTTTTTCAACTTTTCCTTTAGGAAGATCCCATTTACCATTCCGAAAAATAAACAACCATTCATTTTTATTATTTTTAACCAAACCACCGGCAGCTTCAATGATCCGAAACATAGATGTAAAATAAGAGAATAGCACCTTTACATCTTTATGAATAAAATAAATTTCTGTCAGATTATTTTTATGAACGAGTTCATCGTACATCAAACGCATTTCGTCTTGAGATTGAATACGAACTATAATGGTATCTTCCTTAGACGTACAAAGCTTCTGACTGTTTACGAAGTAAATTGTTTTATTTTGAGAAAATACTTTTACCATTGTTAATTTTGTTACATAAAAATAGACCGCGTCTGCAAATTTAGCTTATTTTTGCCGCATAAATAACGGAACGATTCTAATGAAGAAGAATAATGAATCAGCATTAAAAATTGCTGAATTTCTATTACAGGTAAAAGCAATAAAATTACAACCACAAAATCCTTACACTTGGGCATCCGGATGGAAATCTCCGATATATTGCGATAACAGAGTGACGCTGTCATACCCGGGAGTGCGAACCTATATCCGTCAGGAATTTGTAAATGCAATTATGGAAAATTTCGGCAAACCGGATGTTATTGCAGGGGTTGCTACAGGAGGAATTGCGCAAGGTGCTTTGGTAGCTCAAGAAATGGGACTGCCATTTGTTTATGTTCGATCCGAAGCTAAAAAACACGGCCTTACAAATATGATTGAAGGAGTGGTTGAAACAGGACAATCAGTTGTAGTCATAGAAGACCTAATATCAACTGGAGGAAGTAGTTTAAAAGCGGTTGAAGCATTAAGAGAGGCTGGTTGTGAAGTAAAAGGAATGGCTGCAATTTTCACATACGGATTTAAAACAGCAACAGATAATTTCAAAAAAGCAAAATGTAAATTGGTGACATTGAGTAATTATGATACGATGATCACGCAAGCGTTACAATCAAATTACGTAACAGACAATGACCTGAAATCATTACAAGCATGGCGAGAAAACCCTGCTGAATGGGGAATCTAATTTTAAAAATCTTCATTTAAAAATTCGAAATTATGTCAATAACTAAACTAGAAAGTGATAAAGTAGAAATCAATAATTCTGCTTCAACTATTTTTAACTACTTAAGCGATTTCAACAATTTCGAAAAGCTAATGCCTTCTCAGGTTACAAACTGGAGTTCTACTTCCGAAGAATGCACCTTCACAATCAACGGAATGGCTACAATTGGAATGAAGATCATTGAGAAAACTCCTTTCACTAAAATCACCATCACTTCACATGGTAAAGTTCCATTTGAATTTAAATTATTTGTTTTGCTTACGGAAAAAGATGCTACCAATTGTATCGGGCAGCTTACTTTTGAATCGGATATGAATCCAATGATTAAAATGATGGTGGAAAAACCTTTAGGCAACTTCTTTAATATGCTTGCCCAGAAAATGAAGGAGATTAAATAAACGTAATCTCTTTCAGATCAAACGCTTTGACTTCACCCGTCCTTAATTCGATTCGTAATTTCCCTGCCGCTGAAACGCCAATAATTTTACCCTCGAACAACAACTCATTAGACCTGTACATAGCCCAAAAATTCAACCTGTAAAGTCGATCAAAATAATCGGAATCAATTTGTTCAAATTTACTGCCTTTCAATTGAAGGTATCTGGCTTCCATAAATTTACATAAACGCTCAAGCACTTGCATTAAGTCAAACGCTGAGTCAGCAATCTGCTTCAAAGATGTTGCATTTTTTGTTGAATAGAATTTCAGCTGATTTACATTTAGTCCGACTCCAATAACTGTTGATTGGATCGTATTATCCCTTAAATTGTTTTCGATCAGTATTCCTGCAATTTTTTTATCGTTCACATAAATATCATTCGGCCATTTTATGCTAATTTGTTGTGGTTTGTCGGTAAAGCCAACCAATTCTGCCATTAAGTCAGAAAGCGCAACGGAGCACATTTTAGTGAGCAAAAATTGCTTTTCAGCATTCAAAAAAGTGGGGTATAGAATAAGACTCAAAGCTACGTTTTTATTGGGTTCGCTCTCCCAACGGTTACCACGTTGCCCTCGGCCTTTTTCCTGATCAAAGGTGTAAATAATGGTCCCCTCAGAAACTTTAATTTGTCGCAACAATTCAATGGCATAACTGTTGGTAGAATCAACCGACTTTAAATGAATGCTATTTTGCCCTACAAATAATGTTTTCATTGAGAGTTTATGCGAAAGATTTGATTATTTTTGTATAGAATCTTAAACTGTTCTGCAAAGAACGAAATAAAATAGATAAAACCCTTAAATGGCTAAAAAGAAAGCAGCTCCTGTAAAGAAAACAGCAGCAAAAACACCTACAAAAAGCGGGAAAGAAACAAAGAAAACAGCTCCAAAAACTGCAAAAACTAAGGCTAAAACAGCTCTAGCAACTGTAAAGACAGCAACAAAAAAAACACCCGTTGCTAAAAAGACAGCACCCGTAAAAAAGAAAGCGGCTCCTAAAAAAGCGGCAGCAGCAAAAAAACAAGTTGCTAAACCAAATAAAGCTGTAGGAAAAATTACTCCAAAAGTAATTAAAGATGAAACGCAGATTCTTGCAGATTCAATTGTGGAAGGAATCTTGGAAGTAAAAGGCCGAAATATTTCTGTGCTAGATCTTAGAGGAATACACAATCGGGTTTGTGATTATTTCATCATTTGCCAAGCAGATTCTAACACTCAAGTAAATGCTATTGCTGGCTCTGTTGAAGAAATGGTGAAAAAACTTACCGGTGAGCGACCATATAGAAAAGAAGGATTTGAAAATTCAGAATGGATCCTGGTTGATTACGTTACCGTTGTAGTACATATTTTCCAAACACAAATACGTAATTTTTATAACTTAGAATCGTTATGGGCTGATGCTGAAGTTACGGAAATAGCCTTTGACAAATAAAACACAAGAAAGAAAATATGAGCGAGCAAGAAACACCACAGGACAATAATTCTTCACCGAAGAATAATAAATTTCCTAAAAAACCGAACATGCCCAAAAGTCCATTTAATTTTTATTGGATCTATGGTATCATTGCAGTTGGATTAATTGCGATGCAAATGATGAATAGCATGGGTTCCAGTTTAAAAGAAAAAACAACTACGGAATTCATCGAAACAATGCTAAAGCAACATCAGGTTGTGAAAATTGTGCTTATTCCTTCTGATAATATCGCTGAGATTACTATCGGTAAAGATTTTTTAAAACTACCTCAATATACTGCAGACAATCTTCAAAAACATGAGAATGGTCCGCATTACCGCGTAAAAATTTCAAGTGTTGATTCTTTCAATGCACGATTAAATGAAGCACAAAAAGACTTTCTTCCAAACGAGCGAATTGATGCCGTTAGTGAAACACGTCAAAACTGGGGCGACACGTTAAGTTGGATATTACCAATCGTTCTTATGATTGTAATCTGGATCATAATCATGCGCAGAATGGGTGGCGGAGCAGGTGGCGGACAAATTTTCAATATCGGAAAATCGAAAGCAACCTTATTTGATAAAAACACAAATGTGAATATTACATTCAATGATGTTGCTGGTTTAGAAGGCGCAAAAATTGAAATTAAAGAGATTGTTGACTTCTTAAAAAACCCAAAAAAATATACGGCTCTTGGTGCTAAAATTCCAAAAGGTGCATTATTAGTTGGACCTCCGGGGACCGGTAAAACACTTTTAGCAAAAGCTGTTGCTGGAGAAGCAAAAGTTCCATTCTTCTCGCTATCAGGTTCGGATTTCGTGGAAATGTTTGTAGGAGTAGGTGCTTCCCGTGTACGCGATCTATTCCGTCAAGCAAAAGAGAAATCTCCCTGTATCATCTTTATTGATGAAATTGATGCTATCGGGCGCGCCCGAGGAAAAAATCCTGCACAAGGTGGAAATGATGAACGTGAAAACACCCTTAATCAGTTATTAACTGAGATGGATGGTTTCGGTACAAACAGCGGTGTCATTATTTTAGCAGCAACAAACCGTGCCGACATTTTAGACAGAGCCTTGATGCGTGCAGGTCGCTTTGACAGACAGATATACGTGGACATGCCAGATCTAAATGAACGAAAAGACATCTTTAAAGTACATTTAAAACCTTTAAAGTTAGATGCTTCTGTTGATGTTGATTTTTTAGCTAAACAAACTCCTGGATTCTCTGGCGCTGACATTGCAAACATATGTAATGAAGCAGCATTGATAGCAGCGCGTCACGACAAAACAGTAATTGAAAAACAAGATTTCCTAGATGCTGTTGATCGTATCATTGGCGGATTAGAAAAGAAAAATAAAATCATCTCCGTTCAAGAGAAAAAAGTAATTGCCTACCATGAAGCTGGACATGCTGCAACCAGTTGGTTATTGGAGCACGCTCACCCTTTGATCAAAGTTACTATTGTTCCTCGTGGTCGCTCACTTGGTGCTGCATGGTATTTGCCGGAAGAACGTCAGATCACTACTACAGAACAATTGATGGATGAAATGTGTGCAACACTTGGAGGAAGAGCTGCAGAAGAAATCATGTTCGGTAAGATTTCTACAGGTGCATTAAGCGATTTAGAAAAAGTAACAAAACAAGCGTATGCAATGATTACCATTTATGGATTAAATGACAAGATTGGTAACATAAGCTACTACGACTCTACCGGTGCAAACGAATATGGATTCACAAAACCATACAGTGAAAAAACAGCACAGACAATTGACGAAGAAGTAAGCAAATTAATTGAAACAGCTTACAAACGAGCTAAGGATATTCTTACCAAAAATAAAAATCTTTTAACACAATTGGCAGAGAAATTATTAGACAAAGAAGTTATCTTTAAGGAAGATCTTGAAATTATTTTTGGTAAACGTCCATTCGATAAAGAAGAAAACCTGCTGATCAAATTAGATCCGAATACTACTTCAACAACAGAAGTGAAATCGGAAACAAAAGAAGAGAAAGCAGATAATGAACAGCGTGCGGATGGAGAATCAGAAAAATCTTTAAACACATTGTTTTAAAAATAAAAGGCGCAACATAAATGATGTTGCGCCTTTCTAAATTTTTTTCGCATGAGAGACAGTACTACTTCCAAAGAAAAAATACTAAAAAAAATACGCAAAGCTTTAATTCACAAATCGCCCCAGGAAATGGGCGACATCGATAACGATTCGGAGATATTCACCCCATCTGACGAACCTCTAGAAATTCAATTCGCTCAAAATTTTTCTGCCCTTAATGGGAAATTTATTTTTTGTGAAAACGAAGAAGAATTTCTTGAAAACTTCGACTTTATTGCAAAAGATAATGAATGGGAAAATTTATTCTGCCTAGAACCCAAATTAAAAGAACTTCTGAAAAAAGGGAAAATCAAATTTTCTGACAAAGAAGAAAATCTATTAGCTACAGACATTGGACTAACCTATTGCGAATGCTTGATCGCTCGAACAGGAAGTGTTATGATCACATCCAAACAGGCCTCCGGAAGACGATTACCTATCTATGCAAATTTCCATATTGTTGTAGCTTATACCTCTCAACTCATGAATAATGTTAAAGATGGCTTAAAATATATCCGTGAAAAATACAACGATCAATTACCATCAATGATCTCAACAATAACAGGTCCGAGCAAAACTGCAGATATTGAAAAAACGCTTGTTCAGGGCGCGCACGGCCCAAGAGAGATCATCGTGTTTTTAATTGACGATGTGCCCTTAAACTAAAAAAATCAAAGCACTTAAATTCAGATGGAAGAAAAAATTTCCACTTCTAAGGAGTTGAGAACGATAAAAGAGATATGAATAATTTTTTAAAACGTACATTAACAGGAGTAGCATTTGTAGCTGTTTTATTGGGTTGCACCTATTATAGTTATCTTTCATTCACTATTTTGTTTTTCGTTATCACCATTTTAGGAATATGGGAATTCTATACCCTATCTGAGAAAGGAGATAACCAACCTCAAAAATACTTGGGCACTATTACAGGAGCTGTTTTCTTTTTATCAAACGTACTAGTTTGTAAGGGATACAGTGCTAACATTCTGGTCATTTCCATCCCTCTTGTTTTTGTAATTTTCATTGCCGAGTTGTACACAAAAGCTGTCAATCCTTTTAAAAATATAGCCTTTACTATTTTAGGAATTGTTTACGTGGCTGTTCCATTTTCGCTTTTAAACTATTTGGTTGCCGATTCGGGAAATTACAGCTACGAATTAATGTTCGGATTTTTCTTTATCCTTTGGTCAAGCGACTCTGGAGCGTATTTGGCAGGTTCTGCATTTGGAAAAAATAAATTATTTCCGCGCGTTTCTCCAGGAAAAACATGGGAAGGAAGTATCGGAGGAGCCATTTTAAGTTTTACAGTTGCATTTTTTATCTCCAAATGGTTTACCACCATTGACACCATTGACTGGATGGTGATCGCAGGAATTTTGGTGATCATTGGAACCTTTGGAGATCTGACAGAATCGTTATTAAAAAGAAGCATCCATGTGAAGGATTCAGGTACATTATTGCCCGGACATGGAGGCATTTTAGACCGATTCGACAGTCTGCTGATGGCAACACCATTTGTGTTTACCTACTTGTATCTGGTAAAAAACTTTCATCATTAAATGATGGCTCGTATTTTAAATAAAAGGAGACACCCTTTTAAAATGCAAAAAAAAGGAAAAAAGACGTTTTTAAGCGATATAAAACTTATATTTAACGATTACTTTTTTCATAGTTTATTATTTTTTTTAATTTCGCAAACCTTAATGTGTTCCGACATAAAAATTAACAGGAACCTAACATAAAAATTATGACAACTAAAACAAATTCGACAACAGTAGAAAATCACGACAGTATGTTTGATGCAGTTCTTGCCAGACTTGATGTTGCTGCAAAAATTTATGGTTTATCCGATGATGTTACAACAGTTTTAAGAAACCCTCAAAAGCAAGTAAAAGTTAGTATCCCTGTTATGATGGATAATGGCAAGATGCAAGTTTTTGAAGGATTCAGAACGATTCACTCAACCGTATTAGGGCCATCAAAAGGTGGAATACGTTATGCATTAGACGTATGTGATGATGAAGTAAAAGCACTTTCTGCTTGGATGACATTTAAATGTGCTGTTGCTAATTTACCGTATGGTGGAGCAAAAGGCGGCATCAAATGTGACCCAAGAGCGATGAGTGTAGGAGAATTAGAGCGTTTAACAAAAGCGTATACGGTAGCAATGGCTGATGTATTTGGGCCACAAACAGACATACCTGCTCCAGATATGGGAACAAGCGGAAGAGAAATGGCTTGGTTGGTAGATGCTTACAATAAAGTGCACCGTGGAAATTTTCCAGGTGTTACAACCGGAAAACCTGTTGGATTAGGTGGTTCATTGGGCCGCGATGCTGCAACAGGCCGCGGGGTGATGGTAGCTACATTGGCTGCATTGAAAAAAATGAACATGGATGCAAGTAAAGTAACATGTGCTGTTCAAGGATTCGGAAACGTTGGTTCGCATGCTGCACGTTTATTAAATGAAAAAGGAATTAAGATCTGCGCAATCGGAGATCATACGGTTACACTTTGGAACGAAAAAGGAATTGATATCAAAGCTGCATTAGAATATGCAAAAACAAATGGGAATGTCTTAAAAGGATTTACAGGTGGTGTTGAAATAAAACCTTCTGAACTTTTAACTGCTAATGTAGATGTATTAGTTCCTGCTGCTTTGCAAAATGTAATTACAGAAGAAATTGCTCATAGCATTAAAGCAAAATTAATCATTGAAGGTGCAAATGGACCAACAACACCGGAAGCAGATGCTATTCTTCAAGAGAAAAAGATTATTGTTGTTCCGGATATTTTAGCCAATGGCGGTGGTGTTACGGTTTCTTATTTTGAGTGGGTACAAAATAACCAAGGTTATTACTGGTCAGAAGATGAAGTAAACACAAAACATGATGCTTCTATGAATTCTGCTTTTGAACATGTTTGGAATAACGGACAACAATATAAAACCACTATGCGTATCGGTGCATACATTACTGCTTTGAAAAAAGTAGAATTAGGTATCAAAGCAAGAGGTAATTACTAAAAAGATTATTTAACAAAACACTTCTGCTCTCCAGAGGTGTTTTATTTTTTTCTATCTAATAACAAAACATGAAAAAAGTATTTCTTATTTGCACTATTGCTGTTTCGTTGGCAAGTTGTAAAAAAAATTACGACTGCACTTGCAAAGATCCATCGGGAGCAGTTATAGTAGTCACCACTTATAAAAATACAAAAGGAAAAGCCGGGGAACAATGCAGTCAGTATTATGATCAGCATTATGGAAACATTCCTTTTAATGAAACCAGTTGCGCTATAAATTAAGCCGTCTATCATCAAAAAAAATCCCGCTCCGTAAATTACGGAGCGGGATTTTTTTTAGTTGTTATTACTAATCTTAGAAAGTTATTTTTTGTACAACAAGTAATGTTTTACAACAGTTGTAGCACCTTCTTTAGCTGTTTTAATTTCTACTTTTTCATCAATCGGTTTGTATCCTTTTACTTCAATTTTCACTTGGTAGGTTTTACCTGCAAGTAATGTCATGAAATATTCACCGCTTCCATCACCTGAGGTAGTACTACCTACTTTTACACCTGTTTCGTCATATACAATTACTTCAGCTTCAATTCCAGAACCTGCGCTTGCATCAAAAATATCTCCTTTTAAAATCGCCATGACAGGTCCATTGTTCTGCGCTTTTTTCATTTCCTTTTCAAGAACCGAATAGTGGGTTAGATCCACTTGATATACATCGAACTCGCCTAAGCCTCCTTTTCTGTCACTGGAAAAATAACCTTTCTTTGCATCAATGGACAAGCTGAAACACTTATCATTATAGATCGAATTTATTGGATATCCTAAATTCACAGGTGTGGACCATTTCCCTTTTTCCAGTGTTGTTTTGAACATATCATAGCCACCCATTGAATTATGCCCTTTAGAAGTAAAGAACAATGTTTTTCCATCCGGAGCAAGAAACATACCTGCTTCATCTTCTGCTGTATTTACTGCATCTCCAAGGTTGACTGGTTTACCCCATAAATTGTGGGCTTCCTTTTTACACATCCAAATATCCAAACTTCCAAAACCACCTTGACGTTCAGAAGAAAAATAAAGTGTTTTACCATCCGGAGAGATGCAAGCACCTACTTCTGCATATGATGTATTAACAGGCTTTCCTATCGATTTCGGAGCGCCCCATTTACCGGAAGAACTTAAGCGGGAAACATAGATATCACCACCACGTGATTCATCATCTACATTATTTTTAAAAAGGAAAATTTGCTTGCCGTCAGGAGAAATACTTGTTGCAGCGTCCTGCCCTACAGAGTTTAAATCACCTGGAATCAACGCTGCAACTCCCCAAACCTTTTTGATCGTATCCCAATGCGAAATATAAATATCTTCGTAATACTTGTTATCATCGGGGTTAAGAGCACTTGACTTTCCTGGCCTCCGAGAAGTGAAGAGTAATGTTTTTCCATCGATACTTACCATTGGAGCTTTTTCTTCGTATTCAGAATTCACAACAGCTCCTATGTTTTCAATCGTTACATCTACCGGTTTTGCAATTAATTCTTTAGCGGTGTTTACCTGTAAAATATACATATCTATATCACTTTCTGAAGCTTTATTTCCATTACCAACTGCTGTTTTAAAGGTGGTAAATTCAGCTAAGGCCTCATCTAATTTTCCATCCAGCTGATAGAGCTTTCCTAATAATAGTGAATTATCAATATTGGCTTTCGGATCAATGCTTTTTGCTTTTTCAGAATTCTCCAACGCTTCTTTCAATTGCCCCATTTCAAAATAACACAATGCAATATGAGCTATCGCATCAGCATCATTTGGGTTTCCCGAGAGAACATCTTGATAAATTATTAAAGCGCCTTTATAGTCCGCTGCATAAAATTTCTGCTGAGCAATAACCATTTTGCCAATGTCTCCGGTTTTATCAATAACATTTTGCTTTTTCTGAGCAGAAACACTTCCTAGGATAAACACAAAAAACACCAAAAAATATTTTATCTTTTTCATACGAACGATATTAATTAATTAACGATGTAATGATCACAATTCAAAAACAAATAATCCCGCCAATTAAGCGGGATTGCTCGAAAAGCGTCTAGTTTTAAAAGGCTAGTCTCACGAACAAATATATTGATTTAAACTAAACTAAAAAAAATATTATTCAAGTTTTGACAGATACGTCAAAAACAGTTCCAAGGCTTCTTTTTTAGCGCTATTGTAGTCGTAATCGATGTTTTTGGTGAGGTAGGTTTCAATATCTGAAGAGTAATTGAGATCCTTCTGAAGTTCCGCGATTAATGACGTACGGTTATCCAGTCCATACTTAAGCGCTGAATTAAAATCATGAAGAAAAGAATCAGGTAGTTTTTTATTGGCTACCCAGCAGGCAAACACAAAGGGCAATTGGGTGAATTTCTGCCACTCCTCTGCCAAATCGTATACATACTTATATGTATCACCGATAGCAAATGTTCTATCTCCAATAATTACTGCAGCTGTCGATCCATTGATTTTACGCTCAAAATCCACTTCCGCTGAAATCCACTTCGGCTTTATCTTCCAAAAATTCTGAGCCAACACTTTTACCAATGTAACAGATGTGCGTGATTGATAATCCAATAAAACAGTGCTAATTTCCTCCAATGGAACATGGCTGTAAAGCATCACGGAAGCCACCTTGCCAACAGCACCAATGCAATAATCACTGATGATATACTTCTCCTTGAGCAAAGGCAGAACGGCAACAGGTATCAAGCCCACATCTACTGTCCCATCCATCAATTTTTTGGCGCAAACAGAAGGTATGTCCTGCTGAAGTTCAATCGTATTAAAAATTTCGGAATGTGCTATTCCGTAAACAAATGGCTTAGAATTTAAATAGGAAACAATCGAAACTTTTATTTTATCCATAACACTTTTTTAGGACTAGCCCTTTTTCGCTTCCTAGGTGCAAAATTAACAATATTAATTTATTGAGGCTGTCTGCTCTAGATTCATTTAATCTCAAAATGTCAAAATAATAGATTGAATAAAATCTTACTTTTGCAAGGTGAAAAAAAACCTTTTCATTTTATTAACCTTTTTTTGCTTCATCAAAGCAAACGCACAGACCTATACCCAAACCATTCGAGGGAAAGTAGTAGATGCTGATTCCAAATCCATTTTATTTGGAGCAAACATTATTCTCTTAAATAGTGATACCCTGATCGGTTCAACAACCGATGTAGACGGAAAATTTCGGCTGAAAACAATACCAGTTGGAAGGCATTCCATAAAAGTTTCATCTCTAGGATACGAAGATGCTGTGCTAAACAACATCATTGTTACTTCTGGAAAAGAAGTTGTTCTTACCATCGAACTTCGCGAAAAAGTATATACCTCTCAAACGGTGGAGATGGTTGCACAAACAGATAAGACAAAAGCAAATAATGATTTGGTAACTGTTAGCTCAAGAAATTTCAAAGCAGAAGAAACAGGAAGGTATGCAGGTAGCCGTGGCGATCCTAGTAAAATGGTGGCCAACTATGCCGGTGTTTCCTCCGGTAATGATGCTAGAAACGATATTATTGTTCGTGGAAATTCACCTTTAGGAGTTCTGTGGCGCATGGAAGGAGTTGATATTCCTAACCCCAACCACTTTTCTGCACAAGGATCTACGGGCGGCCCAATAAGTATGTTAAACAATAATATATTAGGTAACTCCGACTTTTTAACGGGTGCATTTCCTGCTGAATATGGAAATAAAACAGCCGCGGTTTTTGATATTAAATTAAGAAACGGAAACAATGAAAAGAATGAATATACTGGACAGGTCGGTATAAATGGAATAGAATTAGGTGCCGAGGGCCCTATTTCAAAAAAGAACGGCAGCTCGTTTCTCTTAAATTATAGATATTCAACATTAGAAGTTTTTAATAAACTCGGAATACGTTTTGGTGTTTCAGCCACTCCTCAATATCAGGATCTATCTTTTAAAGTAAATATCCCTACTCAGAAAACAGGTGTCTTTACATTTTGGGGATTAGGGGGAATGAGTAAACTATCACTTTTAGATAGCGAAAGAAAATCGGGAGATTGGTCCTATATTAAAGGTGGACAAGACCTTATATACAAAACAAGTATGGGTGTAGCGGGTCTTTCCAATTTGTATTTTTTTAATAATAAAATCACAGGCAAGCTTTCTTTATCAGCCTCAGGAACATTACTAGATGCCTATATTGATACACTTTCTCCGATAGACCGCTCTTCCTTTTTAAGAAGCAAAAACAAATCAACGGAAGCAAATTTTATTGCCAACTATACGGTAACCGACAAAATCAATGCAAGTCATTTAATAAAGATCGGAGTGACCTATCAAACTCTTTATTTTGATGCACTATCCTTTAGATATAAAGCTACTGCAGGAAAATACATTCACGAATTAGATGTGAAAAATTCTACGGCAGGATTATTTCAAGCCTTTGGCGAATGGCAGTTCCGACCTACAGATAGGATTACGTTCAACTCGGGAGTACATTATCAGAATTTTTTACTAAACACTACCTGGGCTATTGAACCGCGCTTTGGCGTCCGTTTTCAATTGAACTCAAAACAAAACATCAGTATGGGTTATGGTATGCACAGCCAAATGCAGCCGACCATTTATTATTTTTACGAAACCTATATCCCCTCTACCGACAGCTACTACAGAAGCAACCGAAATTTAGATCTATCGAAAAGTCAACATATTATTTTAGCGTATGATAATAATTTTACAAAAGATTTCAGATTAAAATTTGAAAGCTATTATCAGTATTTATACAACGTTCCGGTGCAAAAAAATTACAGCTCCTCCTTCTCCATGATTAATGTTGGAAATGCTTTAGAAGGAATCCCGCTTGTTGACAGTTTAGAAAATAAAGGTGACGGGCAAAATGCAGGCATTGAAATTACCTTAGAGAAATTTTTCAGCAAACATTTTTATTATCTAGCAACAGCTTCCATTTATCAATCCACTTACAAAGGGAGCAATCACAAGGAACATCATACCAGTTATGATGGAGGATATGTTTTTAACACATTGGCGGGATATGAATTAACTTTAGGAAAAAACAAGAATAAGGCGCTTTCATTGGATCTGAAATTTACTGATGCCGGAGGAAACCGGTATACTCCCATTGATCTTGAAAAATCGAAGATCGCAAACCGAGCAATTTATATAGACGATGAGGCATTTTCCAGAAAACTTAAAGCGTATTCCCGTTTTGACATCAAACTTTCATACAAATCAAATAGAAAAAAAACCTCCCAAAGTTTATTTGTAGTGGTAGAAAATATTTTCGACAACTCGAACGTCTTGAGAGAATCCTATGATCCGACCACCCAACTTATTCAAAAAGAATATCAATTGGGATTGTTCCCTTATTTTGGATATAAGATCGAATTTTAAACATTTCCCCACCACTTACCCTAAAAAAACGACCAATTATCAGAAAGAATAAGTAATCTGAAAAATTGCCTCCTTTTAAAAGCAATAAATTATTACATTTACGAACCTAAAAAAAACAGGTACTATACTTTATAAAATGCTTTTCTATATGAGTCCAAAATTTACCGCCATAAAAAGAATATTTTTCACCCTAGTTCTACTTTTTTCGTCTGTTGCATTTGCACAGCAGCAAACAGGTACAATCAGAGGTTTTGTATATTTAAAAGATTCCGGAGAACCGGTATTATTTACGAATGTTATTCTGAAAGGAACAACCATTGGTAACGCAACAGACGTAAATGGATACTATTCCATCACAAAAATTCCTCCAGGAACCTACACCTTAATGATCACCTCCACCTTAGGCTATGACAGCTTGCAAGAATCGGTAACCATTAAAGCAGGCGAAATCATCACAAAAAAATTATACATGGTGAAGTCCGACGTGAAACTGAAAGTAGTAGAGATCTCTGCCGTTCAGGAAGCGAAAAAGACAGAAACGCAAGTATCTGTTAATAAGATCGACCCCATCTCCATTAAAAGACTTCCATCCGTTGGTGGGGAGCCCGATCTAGCTCAATACTTACAGGTATTACCCGGAGTTATTTTTACAGGTGACCAGGGAGGACAATTATACATCCGAGGTGGCTCGCCTATTCAGAACAAAGTACTACTGGATGGAATGATCGTTTATAATCCTTTTCACTCCATCGGTTTATTTTCTGTTTTTGATGCAGACATTATCAGAAACGCTGATGTTTATAGTGGTGGATTTGGTGCTGAATATGGCGGTAGAATTTCTTCGATCATGGATATTACTACCAGAGATGGAAACAAAAAAAGAGTTTCAGGAAAATTGGCAGTCAGCCCATTTGGTGCAAAAGCATTGGTTGAAGGGCCATTGATCAGATACAAGGAAGGTTCCAAAGCAACTGCATCGTATATTTTTTCTGCTAAAACATCCTATTTACCAACTACATCTAAATTACTTTACACCTACATTGACCCGAATGGTTTGCCTTTTAGCTTTAATGATTACTATGGGAAAGTTTCTTTCAACGCAAACAATGGAAGTAAATTAAATTTATTCGGATTTAATTTCAACGACAAAGTAAGCTACAAAGCGGTACAAGATATGAATTGGGATTCCTATGGCGGAGGCGGAAATTTCTTATTGGTTCCCCAGAATTCTCCGATTTTAGTAAGCGGAAATTTTGCTTATTCTCAATACAAGATCAAATTGGCTCCTGAAGGAGAAACTCCAAAAACAAGTGCTATCAAAGGATTTAACATGGGTATCAACTTCACCTATTTCACAGGTAATAATGAAATTGATTATGGATTAGAAGTACTAGGATTCCGAACGGATTTCGATTTCTACAACTCTTTGAATAGACACATTTCTCAGAATGACAATACAACAGAAATTGGGGGATTCATTAAATACAAATGGGTTTCCAAACATAAGAAACTGGTATTAGAACCAAGTTTCAGAACTCAATATTATGCATCCTTAGCGAACTTCTCTCCCGAGCCTCGTATTGGTATTAAATGGAATATCGCATCACGTATACGCTTTAAGTTTGCTGCAGGAAGATATTCTCAAAACCTTATTTCAGCCAACTCCGACAGAGATGTTGTAAATTTATTTTATGGTTTCCTTTCTGGTCCTGATAATTTGCCGGAACAATACAACGATCAAAATGGAAATGTAAAAGAAGTAAAACAAAAATTGCAATTAGCCAACCATTATGTTGGTGGTTTTGAATTCGATTTAGCGAAACACCTTGATTTAAACATTGAAGGATACCGTAAAGATTTCAAGCAATTAACCAACCTTAATACACATAAGATTTATGACGACACTCCCGACAATTCTTATATCGCAGATGAATTGAAAAAAGATTTTATCATTGAAACTGGTACAGCACAAGGATTAGACGTAGTTCTAAAATACGATTACAAACGAATGTACATCTGGGTTGTTTACTCATTGGGATACGTAACACATTGGGATGGAATTGAAACGTATCGTCCGTTTTACGACAGAAGACACAATGGCAACATTGTTGCTTCCTACACGTTCGGAAAGAACCGCGATTGGGAATTTGGTGCCCGATGGAATATCGGATCAGGTTTTCCATATAAACCTACCGGTGGTTTTTATGAAGATCAGAACTTTACAAATGGTATAAATACCAATTATATTTCCGACAATGGTCAATTGAACTACTTCTTTACAGGCCCTGTTCATGAATTACCATGGTACCACCGTTTGGATATAAACATTAAGAAAACGTTCCACTTTTTTGAAAACACAAAATTGGAAGCATCTGCAGGGGCAACAAATGTATATGCCCGCAAAAATGTTTTCTATTTTGACCGTATCAGATATAAACGTGTAGACCAATTGCCTTTCTTACCTTCTGTAAGCTTGGTGATGACGTTCTAATCGAGTACTTGCAAAATTTTCTATAAGCTCCGTGCTGCCATAAAAAGCACGGAGCTTATTTTTTTGAACAAATTGTTAAAACCTTACTAAAACAGCGGAAATTATTAGTAATTTTGTACGACCTGCAAATTTCCTCTGGTCAGGGGCTATCTCAAAATTTATTTATTACTATGTCATTATCAACTAAATACATTTTTGTTACCGGAGGAGTAACGTCATCGCTTGGGAAAGGAATCCTTGCTGCATCTTTAGCAAAACTTTTACAGGCAAGAGGTTACACAGTTACCATTCAAAAGCTTGACCCCTATATTAATGTTGACCCTGGAACTTTAAACCCTTACGAACATGGAGAATGTTTTGTTACGGATGATGGAGCTGAAACAGATTTGGATCTTGGTCATTACGAACGTTTCCTGAATGTTCCCACTTCACAAGCCAACAATGTAACTACAGGAAGAATATACCAATCTGTAATCGAGAAAGAAAGACGCGGTGATTATTTAGGAAAAACAGTACAAGTAATTCCTCATATTACCGATGAAATAAAAAGCCGAGTAAAACTATTAGGAAAAACCGGAAACTATCAATTTGTGATCACTGAGATTGGCGGTACAGTTGGTGATATTGAATCTCTCCCTTATATTGAGGCTGTCCGTCAGTTGAAATGGGAATTAGGAAAAGATGCAATGGTGATCCATTTAACATTGATCCCGTATTTATCTACAACCGGTGAATTAAAAACAAAACCTACCCAACACTCCGTAAAATTATTATTAGAGTACGGTGTTCAACCCGATATTTTAGTTTGCCGCACAGAACATGCGTTGAACAGAGACCTTAGAAACAAAATTGCATTGTTCTGTAACGTTGCACCAAATGCAGTTATAGAGGCACGTGATGCAAGCACCATCTATGAAGTTCCTTTACTGATGGAAGAAGAGCAATTAGATGTTGTTATTTTAAATCAATTAGGAATGCCCGTTTCTGAAAATGTGGATCTGACAAAATGGAAAGAATTTTTACATAAGTTCAAACATCCAAAGCATGAAGTAAAGATCGGACTGGTAGGAAAATATGTTGAACTAAAAGATTCATACAAATCCATTTCAGAAGCATTTATTCATGCAGGAGCTTCTAACGACTGCAAAGTATCTATCGAATGGATCCATTCAGAAAGTGTGACGGATGAAAATGTAAATGAAAAATTCAAAGGATTAGGAGGGATTTTAGTTGCACCGGGTTTCGGACAAAGAGGAATTGAAGGAAAAATAACTGCTATAAAATATGCACGAGAAAACGGTGTTCCTTTTTTCGGAATCTGTTTAGGAATGCAATGTGCTGTGATCGAATTTGCACGAAACGTATTAGGTTTTAAAGATGCGAATTCAACAGAGATGAATCCGGGGACAACAAATCCAGTTATTGATCTATTGGAAGCACAGAAAAAGATCTCCCAAAAAGGTGGCACCATGCGATTAGGCGCATACCCTTGTAATGTATTGGAAGGAACAAAAGCCTGGGAAATATACAAAAACAAAGAAATTACAGAACGTCACCGTCACCGTTACGAATTCAACAATGAATACCTCGCTGATTTTGAAAAGGCAGGTATGATCGCTTCTGGAATTAATCCGGAAGGCGGCTTGGTGGAGATCATTGAAATAAAAAACCATCCTTGGTTTGTTGGTGTTCAATTTCATCCGGAATACAAAAGTACGGTTGCTAATCCTCATCCGCTCTTTGTACATTTTGTGAAGGCGGCTATTGAAGTTAAAAAATTGGTACACTAACGTCACAAACATCTTATGAAAAAAATCACACTTCTTTTTATTTTTATTTCAGTATTTGCATTTTCAAGCAAAGCTCAAGTGTACTGCGGTAATTTTTGTGTTATTGGTATCAATAACATTGACACCATCGGAGTAAATACGTTGGATGTTACCATTTACAATGGCGACAGCCATCAGGTAAATTACCCAACCATTGTCGTTACAAATGCATTGGGCGATACAGTTGCTAATATTGAAGATTATTTTTATTTGTTTGCTCACATGCCTGGCGATACGCTTACGCAAACAATTCCTACTTCATTAGACAGCATTCCGGCAGGATTCACAGGTACTGTTTATTTAACAGACCGAATCTATTCATCTACCTGTGCTTTTTCGTACCCTATGACGTGTACTACTCTAGGAATAGATGAATTGGCAACAAACAGCGCCATGAGCATTTATCCGAATCCAGCCACTACAACAATTAATATTTCGCTGAGCGAACTAAAAAACAACCAAGCCCATTTTACGATGTATGATGCTACAGGAAAAAGAGTAAAATCATTTAGTTCATTTGCTGCCGAGAATTCTATTGACAGAGACGATCTGCCGAGTGGCATTTATTTCATTACCGTTTTGATAGGTGATAAGCAGCTAACGAAAAAAATAGTTCTGGAATAAAAGAATAATCCATTTCAAAAAATCCTCAGCCGGTTCAACTTGCTGAGGATTTTTTTATTTTACGGAAAATCTCAATTGATGAGCGCGAAAAAGAAACATAGTAAAAAGGAATCTTAATTTCTTGAGAAATCATTGGGGTGAATGTTATCTATGGAAAGATCACACCATCACACGCTGTACAATATACCGTTGGAACAAATGAATGATATTTTATATTGATGGCTTTTATAAATTCATTCGCTATGATCGCATATCCTTTTTGGTTGGGATGATACGCATCTAAACTAAAAAAACCACCGCTGATAAATGCTGCATTGAAGTCAACACCATTCCATTTAATTCCGGATGTTACCGAATTAAAAAAGCTATGCATATCCACCAACGCTAAATTATATTGTGCAGCTTTTTGAGCGATCACCGCATTGTACGAACTGATCGCATTATCAAGAGCAAATACTTCGGTACTATCCAATGCGTATCTGTTATTGATGACCTGCACCAACAATCCGTATTTATTGCATTTCATTGAATCGATAGGCACACCCAGTGTGATGTATTCTCCTTTGTGAAGCTGACGAAAACCGCCCACAGCAGCCGCATCATTGATTAGAAAGCCATTGCGACCTTCTTTAAAAAAGATCTGCGGCATTCCTGCTGCTGAATAAATATCATTCAATGAATCAGCTTGTGTCTGTTTTATATCTGCATTGTCCCAGGCTACTAAGGTATAGTAAGGGAAATTTCGGAAGTCGGGAATATTGGCGATTACTCCTTTTGCGCCATTGGCTGTTAATCCACCTAACAAGGTATCTAAGTAATTACTGAAAGTAGTTGAAGAAGGAATCGCTGCGCTTGTTCCACCGGAGCTGGCATAATTAAAAATATCTTCCATACCCAACCATGCTGTTATGAAAGAAGCATCCTGATGTTTTGCATCTTCATACAGGGTGGATGTTCCCGGCAAACTAGCAAAGCGATTGTAATAAGGATTTTTATTTCCAGTAGTAGAAAATGCTGTTCCAAATGCAGGATTAAAATAATCTGCGGTATTTGCAAATGGCACCGACATATTCTGAACGGTGTTCCCTGCAACACCTGTTAAATAAGAGGTCGCTGCAGAAACAGTCATCGTGCTTTTATTTGGAAATAAAGAAGTAACTCCGGCACAATCTGTTTTATATCCTAAATGAGCAGGTGTAACAAACCAGCTTTCCCATACTTTAGGATTTAATCCTATACCGTTATTATCAGGCATCAAGGCTTGACCGAAAGCTGTTCCGCCTACGAGTTTAAATTGTTCGGCAAGCAAAGCAGGAATACAATATTGCTGACCTTTTAAATACAAGGCATCGTCCTGGTAGCCCGCCATAAAATCGCCACCGATAGCAATTGTTTTAGAAAAATTTGCCTCGCCTGCACTCGGCTCCGGAATATCCAATTTGGGCACGCAGGATGCAAGTAACAGACAACTAGAAATAAGAGAGCGAGTGAATATATTTTTCATTGATAAATCATTAAACCATTGCTATGAGATTCACTGCTTCCACACTTAAAATTTCGGGGACAGCTCTTTTGATTGACTCTTCAATCCCGGCTTTCATGGTCATCATGCTCATCGAACATGTTTTGCAAGCACCAAGTAATTCCACTCTTACAATATGTTCATCTGTAATTTCCACTAAGGAAACATTCCCTCCATCCGCCTGTAAATAAGGACGGATCTGATCTAACGCCTCTTCTACTCTTTTTGATAAATTGCTCATATAATGGATTTATAAAACTAGTTATTTGTTACTAATTCTTTTTTACTATTTACAATCGATACTTGTTGTGCTATTTTACTTGCCATTTCCATGAATGCAATGGCTTGCGGTGTATTTTCTTGCAACACTGCAGGGCGGCCTGCATCACCTGCTTCACATATACTTTGCACCAAAGGAATTTCTCCAAGCAAAGGCACATTTAATTTTTCTGCCAGTGTTTTTGCGCCATCCTTACCAAAGATATAATATTTATTGTTTGGCAATTCTGCCGGTGTGAAATACGCCATGTTCTCAACGATCCCTAAAACAGGAACATTGATCTGTGGAAGCTGAAACATGCCTACACCTTTTTGTGCATCTGCCAAGGCAACATTCTGAGGTGTACTCACAATCACAACTCCATTCAATGGAATAGCCCCCACCAGGGATAAATGGATATCACCTGTTCCCGGAGGAAGATCGATAATCATATAATCCAAGTCGCCCCAATCGGCATCCGAAAACATTTGTGTGAGCGCTTTTGCTGCCATAGGTCCGCGCCATACAATAGCTTGCGAGGTATCAGCAAAAAAACCGATCGACAATAATTTTACACCATAGCTTTCAACAGGAATAATTTTATTTACTCCGTTGATCACTTTGATCATCGGCTTTTCGTGTACCACATCAAACATGATCGTTTGAGAGGGACCATAAATATCGGCATCTACCAAACCTACCGAAGCGCCTTGTTTTGCGAGTGCTGCAGCTAAGTTAGATGCGATGGTTGATTTACCTACTCCTCCTTTTCCGGAAGCGACAGCAATTATATTTTTTACTTTTGGTAATAAAGGACCTGAGTTTGTTTTTCCTGCTGTAACATTGGATGTCATTTTCACATTCACAACAGCTTCTTTATCTACAAAATGCAAAACAGCATTTACGCATGCTTTGTGAATCATCTCTTTCATCGGACATGCAGGTGTGGTAAGGACAACAGTAAAATCGACATTCTTACCATTCACTACCAGATCTTTGATCATGCCAAGCGTTACCAGATCCTTTTTCAGATCGGGATCATCTACATTTTTTAATGCTTCTAAAACTTGATTCGCTGTAATACTCATATACGTCTCCTCTACCTTAATTTTTGAATTTTTCGTAGGGTAAATATAAGTAAAAATGTAATTGAAAACAGAGAGAAAAAGCTAATAAAACAAGAGGATAGATCAAAATTAATTTTTAAAAAAAATGTATGCATTAAGCGAAGTTGCTATTACTAACCAAGCCATATAGGGCAAAGCCCAAAGGCCAAGCCTACCATTATTTTTGAATCCAAAGTAGGTGAACCATGCCACCAAAAGTGTTAACATTATTATGACAACTAAGCCACCCAATACAAAATGCCATTTGAAGAAAATGGGATTCCAAATAACATTTAAGACAAACTGAATTACAAATAATATATAAAAGGTGTTGACAGCCTTAGGATTTAATTTATTTGATACATAATACATATAAAAAGAAAAACAAAGCATAATCGTAAACCAAGCTGCGCCAAAAACCCATCCTGGAGGTGTCCATGGCGCTTTATGAAGAGATTGATACCAGCTATTATCCCCAGGATTTCCAATTAAAAAACCGCCAAGTCCTAAAGCAGCAAAATTAATCACTAAAAACACTAAAAATTTCATCGCTATTTTATTTTGAAATGAATATACTAAATTTTAATCAAAAATATTTTAGATGAACGCACCCTAGATTTAATTGGTGAAATATTCCTTTCTGCTTATCAATTAAATGGGAGTCGGTCAAGTCTTGTAACAACCACCACACTATTTCTATGTGTTAGATTATGGAAAGTTCCAGTGTTTCTCTGCAGCTGCTAAAAATTTGAATGTATAATTAAAAAACTAGTGGTTAAAAAACTACTCTTTACCTTGCGTAATCGTATCCGACAAATAATTTGTAGTTACTTCTGTCCATTTGATCAACAAATCTTTCTGTTCTGCGCTTAACTTAGCATACGAATGAATAAGCGTGTAAGAACTCAAAGGCATATCTCCTTCTTGTATTTGTTCTCTAATTTCTTTTAATTTTTTAAGCTTTCTTTTTAAAGAATAACTTTCAAATTGAGAAAAATTCAACTCTCTTTTCCCTTCAGTTATATGATTATTTAGCCACCAACCTAAAGGCTGAATATTGGTATACCAAGGATAATTGGTTTTATCGGAATGACAATCGAAACAAGATGTCTGCAATACTTTTCCAACTTCTAAAGAAGTAAAAATTGCATTTTCATTATCCAACTCCCCATTATTCCGAGCAGGACGAATGAATTGTATCACCACCAAAACAATTAAAACTCCGTAGAGAATTTTCTTTTTCTTGCTCATCATATTATTTTTAAAACATTAATTCGTCGCCGCTTCTTCTTTTTTCTTCAGATCCAAACGAACGCGATAAGCGACCCCTATATTAAAGGTCGGGTAACTTTTAACAGCAGTAAACAAAGGATTCAAAGCAGTAACATCTTTTGTATTGTATGTATATTGCCAAGGACTCTTTCCAATCGAATAACCTACTTCACCAAAAACAAGAATCTTAGGTGCAACAAAACAATCGACAAATAATTTCACTTGCATCTCGTCATAACGCACATAATCTTTATTGTCTTTCGCACTTAAGCGGAATGAGCGGGTAAAAGATTTAAAATTCAAACCGGTATATAACTTATTTCTGATGAGGTTGAACTCCACTTTATAATTCGTGGGAAGTATGCCGTAAAAATTGATTCGGTCATTTACCCTCCAGTCGACTCCCACCAAGGGCACATAAAAATCACCAAATGCTTCGCGGTTATAATACAATCCTGCTTTAATTTTCAAATCAGAATTCACTACATAATTTTCAATGAATATTCCACCCAACTGATAATCGTAGGGATTTATTTTATTTTTAAAATCGGATGCTACTTTAGGGATGACCAATGCTACTGTTTCCCATTTTTTGTTTTTAGAAACAAACTTCATCCCCAAAGGCATCGAGACACTTGACAAGCGCGAAGAATAGGAAGAATCAGGTTTAATGGTGGCGTTTAACAATTCACTATTCAAACGGATCAACAAAGTGTTACCATTCTTAAATTGTTTCGGTAAGAATAAATTAAGAAAATAATCGTCTGTTTTATTTTTCCAATGATTGCTGTCTTTATAGCTGGATGAAAATGTCTGACAATTAAAGCTGAGGATATCAGCAAAAGGTTGCGCAACAATTTTTGCTGAAAATAAACTAATCAATGTAATTATCAGGAGTATATTTCTTTTCATCTAACAAATATAAACTTTCTATGAATAACTGAAAACATATTCGTTATGACGATTGTCATACATCTTAAATGGAGGGGATTGTTCAACAAAGAGCATCTAAAAAGAAAAACGATCCAAGATAAAATCCTGAATCGTTGTATGTTGGAGAAAAAAACTATTTCGTTCTGAAGCCCTTGCCGGTGTCTTCTGCTTTATGAAACCTAATACCGATCATAAATTCATGCGTTCCAGTGCTGTATTTTTTTATGTTGGTAGTTGTAAAATCATAACTATAGGCGAATGTGATATTATCTTGCATTACATATCCGACCATTGCAGAAACTGCATCTAAGTAGCGAAATGCACCACCTAGCCAAAATTTATCTTTATAAATTCCTCGAACGCCTAGATCAAATTGCAATGGAGCGGGATTTACAAATTTAATACAAGTGGAAGGTTCTATTTTAAAATTTTCTCCAACATTGAATTTATATCCAGCAGATGCATAATAGTGAGTGGCTAATCTGCTTAACACAGTTGTGGTATTATCAAAAAATTTCAAGCGGTTTTGAAGGATCTGAGGAACACTTGCACCTGCATACCATTTATGATCTGTAGAATACACATAAATACCTGCTCCAAAATCAGGGATCAGTACCGATTGCAATCCGTTACTGATGACCATATCACCCGGATCATGCAAGGTTATTTTAGAGCCATCCAACATGAATTGTAATAAACCTGCAGAAATGCCCATGGACACTTTTACTTTTTCAGCCACTTGAATATGATAGGCATAAGAAAGATAGAAACCTGTTCTCCGCGTTGGTCCAACGATATCCGTAAATAATGTTCCTCCCAATCCCATCTTTAAATTTTTTGTCGGAGCGTTCACACTTAGGATATATGTTCGAGGAGCATCAGTAATACCCATCCACTGATAACGGTTATTTGATTTACCTTCAACGTAATTGTTTGTGCCGCCAATAGCAGGATTCATTACATAATCGTTGACCATATAATTACTGTATTGCGGCAACTGCTGGGCCCTAACAGCAATTATGCTAATCGTAAAAATAAAGATGTAAATACTTTTTTTCATTCTTTTTATTATCTATCTCATTATGGTAATTGGACCTGTGTATGTATCCGGAAAAATTGGATCTTTCAGATTGATCACATAATAATAGGTGCCCACAGGCAACGGTTTATTTTTAAAGATTCCCTTCCAATGTTCTTTGTATCCGACTGATTGGAATAATAGTTCACCCCAACGGTTATACACCTCCACCACACAATCAGGAAATAATTCAATTCCATCAATAATCCATTCATCATTTGCACCATCACCATTCGGAGAAATTCCATCAGGGAAAACAATGGTTGGTCTAACATTTACGACCATTGAATCACTTGCTGTACAGCCCTGTGCTGAGGTAACAGTTACCGTATAGGTTGCTGTTGCTATAGGAGAAGCGGTTGGATTAGAAACTGTTGAGTTATCGAGTGCACCTGGTGTTGGCATCCATTGGTAGGTTGCTCCAGGACTCGTAGTTGTTGGACTACCGCCAATAGGTGATGAAGTACCCACAAATAATATCACATCAGGTCCTGCACTTACCACAGGCAGAGCATTGGATGCAACAACAACCGTATCATTATCGGAACATCCCGAGCCATTATCCACCGTTACATAATAACTGGTTAAACCAGTTGGAGGATTCACCGAAACAGAATCCGTATTGCCGACACTTGTATTACCAGGCATTTCAAACCACTGATAATTTAAACCGTTCACACTTGAGGCCGCACTCAGTGTTAATGATTCTGATTGACAAAAGCTGGTATCATTGCCGGCAACGGCTATTACTATTGCATTTGCAGGTAATAGAATCGTATCAGCAATAGTACATGAATTAGAATCGGTAACTGTAATCGTATAGGATCCACTTAATATCGCAGCTAAATCTTCTATAGTAGCTGCCGAACCGCCACTCCATTGATACGCATATGGAAGTGTTCCACCACCAACGGTGACATCAATTGCTCCATCAGGAATTGTATTACAACTTGCTGATGTTGACACAGTGCTGATGGTCAATGCTACAGGATTTGTTATGGTCACTGTTTGTGTTGCAGTACATCCTTTAAAATCGGTAATATTAACCGTATACGTTCCAGCACACAAGGAGCTAATTGTTGTTGAACCATCTCCGACAGGAGCGCCAGGCAACCAATCAATCGTATAAGGTGGTGTACCT
>CANFRC010000014.1 GCA_947449315.1 Bacteroidota bacterium | reverse complement strand
GAGGAGACTGGGATACCTTTAATAATACGATCAATTTTATCATAAATACTTTCAGAAGTTCTAGCACCTTGTGATTTGGTTTTGTTCCAGTTTGATACTATTATCGGTTTGCCTTTCCATGAAAAGTGGGGTGCAATTGCGGTGATCGAAACAGATCCTGAAAATTTTACATAAACTTCTGAATTCAAAAACGGTTTTAGCTTTTCAATAAAATAAATTAACGGGTATTGCTCTATTATCCAATTTATGGTATTGTCCTTTTGAATAATGCCTTCAAAATTTTTTACAAATAGTGTTGGCTTTATTTTCTCTATTAAAAAAGAATATATCAGCTCTTCTCTCAAATATGTTAATTGACCAGATTTTAAAATTGGATCTTTTTCTGTCCAAATAAAGTTGCTTGTTAAAGGAGATTGGACTTCACCTTTTGAAAGACCAACGATTGTCTCATCGATTTGAGTTATTGGAGTTGAAACAGTATCATTTACATATGCACTATTTTCTAACGATTTTGTTTGAATCCAATCATTGGTAGTTTCTATTACACGAGACGATAAACGTTCCGGATATTGGTTGAGACATAACTTAAGAAAAACCAGAAAATCCGAAACATTTGCTTGCAAATCATTTTTTAATTGGTAGTCCAAAAAATTTGCAATTTGTAATATGTTTCCATCGTATTGACCTAATTTCAGAATAAACCAAAATGGATAATCACTATCGGCCCTTGAAATAATAATGGAGTTATCATATACAAAACAATTTGATTCAACGAAAAAAAAGCCTAAGGTCAATCGATTATAGATGGAGTCAAGACTTTTAACGTATTGCTCATAGTTGCGATTGTAATAAAGTAGACTAGAATCACGCATTTTACTACCGAAAGCAGGTTGAGTATGCTTTTGAACCAACAATTGGATTTTATCCAATAATTTTGAAGCGAAATCATGATCATAGTCGTCTTTTGAAAAAAAATAACTACGCTCACAACAATAAATGTCAGCAATGTCTACTTCATAATTATCATAATTTTCTATATAGCTCATGCTTTTTGAATTATATTAAATTAGCGTTCGCCTCATCCAGCACCTCGTGTACAAATGATTGTAAATAAATTTGCGTTGTTTTTTCGGAATCATGTCCCATGCTTTCACTAATTACCGAAGTCCCAGTTCCATTTTGTTTTTGAATACTTGCCCAACTGTGCCGCGCAACATAATGAGTAATGCTATGTGTAGCCTTTATTCCAACAGCCAACGCTATTTTTTTTAGATCTTTATTTACTCTTTTATTAACCTTATTGATTCTGTCTTTAATGCTTTGGGGTGTTTGATGTATTTGGGGATTCAAAATAGGAAATACATAATCATCAGTGTATTCGTTCCCTTTTGAATAAAAATTTAATAGTTCCTGAGTTCTTGGTTGAATTTTAATATCGTAATGTTTACCAGTTTTGGCTCTAATATACATAATTCTATTATTCAAAAGTGTTGACCACTTTAGTTGAGCCATATCTTTAAAATTCATCCCAATGTTGTAAAAACTAAACAGAAAATAATTTTTTGAATGCCAAACACTAGTTCCTTGTTGGGCTGGATAATTAATTATTTTCAGCATTTCCTCTTTAGATATTGCTCTTTTTTGAGTTTTTGTATCTAGTTTTGAAACTTTATACTTTTTAAATGGGTAGTCCTCCTCCTTACAATAGCCCTCTTTTATTGCTTTATTCATAAGAGAACGAAGGGTGCGCATGTAAAGAGAGATGGAGTTTTCTGACACACCATTTTTAAGAAAATACTCTTCATAGCTAACAAGCAAGTTATAATCTATATCCGAAAAGAATAAATCTTTGCTACTCCGAAATTTTTTGAGCGTTCTTAATAGGTCCCTATAAACAGTTGCGTTGCCAATTTTTTGTGTTTCAATCAACCTTTCAATAAATTGTTCACAGTAGTTAAATACAGTAATTTTCTTCACGGAACCGAGGAACTTTCGCTCAATTTCTTCCAAAGAGAAGTCTTTATTCTCATTTTGAAGATCAAGAATCATATCATCTAACTGGTGCTTCTTTTTTTGTATAAGATGGTTCGTCTTCTTAAAATTCACATACCCCTTTATCAACTCATTTCCGTTCCAAAAAGCAGGAATTGTTGAAAATCCCAAGGAAATATATTTCGTTTTCCTATCTTTGATTATTCGGAGTACGATTGGATGCTCATTGTTTTTTAGGGTTTTGGACTCATAAAGTATTATTTTCGTTGATGCCATTTTTATAATCCTGGTTTAAACATGGTTTAAACAAATATAGCAAAAAAGTCTAAAAAACGCATAAATTTAACTTATCAGTTTTTAACAAAATGCTCTGCAAGTCAATGTTAACAAAGGAAAACAAATAAAAACAAAAATTCACAAAACAAAGGCTTCTCTGCCTTACAAGCAGAGGGTCACTGGTTCGAACCCAGTAGTTCCCACACTAATAAAGACAAGCCTTTCAGGAAACTGAAAGGCTTTTTTGTTTTAGCTGGTTTAAACATGGTTTAAATTGCATAAGTTCTTAACTTTAAACTAAAATAAATAGCTTCAGATCTGCAAGATGGACGAATAAGCAGACGCTTTAAAATAATTTACAAAAAATAAAACATGTTTGAATTAATTTATTGCTCAGCAGCAAAAGATGGATTAACCTCAACCGACATTTCGGATATTCTAAAAATTGCAAGAGATTTTAACAAAAAAAATAATATTACAGGATGCCTGCTCTATCATAATAACGAATTCATTCAAATACTGGAAGGCGACAAAAAAATAGTTCAAGAGCTTTATTCAAAAATTGTAAAAGATATTAGAAATTTTAATGTGGATCTGATAGCGGAGGGAGAAAAAACAGAAAAATCATTTGAAAATTGGAGTATGGCTTACAAGGAATTTAACAAAAATGATCTTCATAATTTAAATGAAACTATTTTCAAAAGTAACATTATTGCCTTTTCTGAACTGATTGACAAACCTACCTATGCCGTAAAGCTATTTTGGTATATGGCAAAACAACTTTTAACGGAATAATAAAAGAAAGCAAATAACAATTTCTTTCATTTTCATAAACTGTATTTAAAATACTTACAAAGCGTCCGCAACTGTAAATGTACTTCCTCCTATAAATATCAAATCTTCTTTTTTAGCTACAGATCTTGCAGCAAACAAAGCTGCTGCTACACTTTTATACACTTCCCCATGAAGACTATATTTTTCAGCCTGCTTCGCTAAGTCGTTTGCATCCAACGCCCTTGGAATGCTTGCCTTGCAAAAATAATAGGTAGCATAATCGGGAAGCAAAGCAAGTGCGGATGAAACATCTTTATCATTCACCATGCCCAAAACAAAATGCAACTGTTGATGAGGTGTACTTTTGATCTGAGTAATCACTTCTTTTATTCCTGCTTCATTGTGCCCCGTATCTACTATTACCAAAGGGCTTTCTGATAAAATCTGCCATCGCCCCAACAAGCCTGTCTGAGAAATAACGTTCCTTATTCCTTCACGAATATTTTTTTCTGTAATAGTAAATCTGTTTTTATTTAAAATTTCAACAGTACTTAAAACAGTTGGAATATTTTTTTGTTGATACAAGCCAAGCAACTCAGATGCTAAATCCTTATAAACAATGTTCCCGTTTTTTTCAATATCCATCAACAACAAAAGCTTCTTGTCATTTTTATGAATCAAATTCTTTGCTACATAATTCTGATCTGCAAAAATAATAGATGTACCCATTTCATGCGCTTTTTTAATAAACACATCGGAGGCCCCTTCTTGTGTTTCGCCTATTACAACCGGTACATCTGATTTAATAATTCCTGCCTTTTCTGCTGCTATTTGCTCAATGGTATTACCGAGTAATGCAACATGATCAAAACTAATATTTGTAATTACTGAAACGAAAGGAGTGATCACATTCGTTGAGTCGAGACGACCACCCAGCCCAACCTCTATGATAGCTATATCTACTTTTTGGGAAGCAAAATAATCGAATGCTAAACCAACGGTCATCTCAAAAAAAGAAGGATTGATATTTTCGAAATCGGTTTTGTATTTTTCTACAAAACTAACAACAGCATTCTCTGTTATCATTTCACCATTAATTTTTATCCGTTCTCTGAAATCTTTTAAATGGGGAGAAGTATACAAGCCAACTTTTAAACCTGCACTTTGAAGAATGGATGCGAGCAGATGAGATGTAGAGCCTTTACCATTTGTTCCTGCCACATGAATTGACCTGAACTTATTTTCGGGATGGTTCAATAAATTGCAGATTGCAAACGTATTGTCAAGGTTCGCTTTATATGCTGCACTACCAATGCGTTGAAACATGGGCAACTGTGCATATAAATATTCTAATGTTTGTTGGTAGTTCATACAAATCCCACTCTTCTATAAGAAGAAATAATAATACATAAAAATAAGGGAATTTTATTGTAAAGTGAATACAAACGTATACGTTCCACGTTGTTCTTTTATTCCTTCAGGACTTGGATTAAACTTTGCCTGAAATGCAGCACCACGAGCCTTAGCAAACAATCTAGAGCTAGTGGTCGTCGACCCTCTTGCTCCAGGAGTCGCTTTTACTACTTTCCCTGTTTCGTCAACAATAATTTCAACAACAACCACCCCTTCTTCTTCTGAGTCGGTCATACTGTCCGGCTTCTTCAATAAATTACGACCTCTAAGATCATACCCTCCACCACCTGGCCCACCTGGTGTACCTTTACCAATACCATTTCCAGGACCATCACCAACACCTTGCTTATCACCATTCCCAGAACCACCTGTATTTCCAGCTCCCGCACCTTTTCCTTTGTGATCTTTCAGGCTTTTCATTTTTGCCAAAGCATTTTGTAATTCAGCACTCGCCTTTTGCTCTTCACTTGTAGGAACATCTGTAGGAGTTTCCTTATTATTCTTTGGATTTGTTTTTATAGTAACGGCTGTCTCGGTATTATCTGTGACTATATTAGGAGCATCATTTGAAATTGCAGGTGATGTAACAGCTTCAGAACTGGTGGCAATCTCTTTATCATGATTACCAGAACCTCCCGCATCCATATTGCCTAATCCTTCAATCCCTAATCCAATCTCGATCTCAGGAACAGGCTTTATTTCAAAAGGAGGAATGGGTGTTATGAATACTACTAATACAAATAGCAGAAATAACAAAGCATGAAAACTAAATGTAAATAGTAAAGCATAATATTTGCTTTTATTTTCTGATGCCGTATCCATTTTACTTATTTGTTGCTTTTGTAGCCAATACCATTTTCACTCCCAGCCCGTATCCAATTTGCATAACATCCGCTAAATCCTGTATTGATAGAGTATTGTCGAATTTCAACACAACGGTAGGTGACTGTGTTTTTGCTATTTCAAATTTCAACGCATTCTCTAAGTCAGTAAAGGATATTGGTGTTTTATTAATCACATATTGATGATTCGCATCTACCTCTATTGTTATTTGCTGTTTCTGAACTTGCTCTGCAGGCTTTGAACTTGGCAATGTAAGTTTCAAAACACTGGGATTTGCCAAAGTAGAAATAATTAAAAAGAAAAGTAAAAGAAAGAACATGATATCGTTCAACGATTCCGTACTAACTTCTGCTGCTTCTTTATGTCTGCGTTTTATTTTCATGATTTTTATTTCGTTGGTTCTTGCAATAGATCCATAAACTCTACAGATGCTGTTTCCATTTTGTTGATTGTTTTATCAAGCAGCGCATTCAGGATATAATAACCAATAAATGCTAAAAGTCCCACTACTAATCCCGAAGCACTAGTGATCATCTTCTGATATAAACCGGTAGAAATAACGCCGATACTGATATTATCTGTTAATGAAATATCATAAAATATTTTAATTACACCACCAATTGTTCCTATGAAACCAAAGATTGGTGCAATACGTCCTATTAAACTTAATATGCTTAGATTTTTTTCCAATCTGTTCAATTCTAATTTACCTACACTTTCCATTGCCTCCTCAATTTCTTTGATCGGCTTTCCTATTCTGCTTACCCCCTTCTCAATCATACGTGCTGCAGGACTAGTAGTATTCCGACATAGCGATTTTGCAGCATCTATATTTCCATTATGAATAAAATCTTTTATACTATTCATAAAATTTTTATCCAACTTAGAAGCCTTAGTGATCGTCATAAGTCTTTCGAAAAAGAAATAAAGGGTCAGGATAGAAAGTATTCCCATCGGGATCATAATGAAACCTCCTTTCATGATCAGATCAAGCAATGAAAGAGAAGCTTGCTTAGGTGTTATAATAATTGGTGCTGCAGGGATTTGTGCAGCTTGAACTGCAACATTTTTTGCAGTATCCAAAACTTGCGTAGCAGCAGTGGCTGCATTACTTACTATTTTCAATAGGACTGAATTAAACATATTTAGATTTTTAGATTTTTAGATTTTTTTATATAAAAGCAATCACGAGATACCTCTCGCGATTGCTAAATTACTTATATGTGAAGGTGCTTTTTAAAAATGCGAATCAACTTATAAACACACGGTTGTTTATTGCAGCTTAAAACTAACTGGCAAATTGCACTGAACCCTAACAGCTTTCCCATTATTCATTCCTGGTTTCCATTTTGGCATCAGACTTACCACTCGCATTGCTTCCTGTTCGCAGCCATCACCTATTCCTCGCAACAATTTTATATCTGTTATGCTTCCATCTAATTCAACAACAAATGTTACAAAAACAACTCCCTTTGTTCCATTTTCTATGGCTGTTCTGGGATATCGTAAATTATCAACGATGAATTGAGCCATATTATCCATTTGAGGCATCTGTTGTGCATAAACTTCTACTTTTGTAGGTGTTGTAATTACAGGCAATTTTATTTCAGGATCTTTATTGGTTGTACTATCACTCCCTTTGGGATTCGGATTTTTACTGATCAAATTTTGATCATTTGTTTTGTCCAAAAAATCCTTCTTATCATCAGAAGCCGACAGCTGCCCTGAAGTTGTTTTGGGCGCAGCATCAACATTTTTTATAACCTTTTCAATTTTTTTTATTGGCTCAGGAATGATAACATCTCTGATTATTGAAGTAATTATTCCAGGCGTATTTACATCTACAACATTCGGAATGTCTATTTTTCTATTTGTATACAAGACAGCCAACAAAGCAAGAATTCCAAAAAATGCGGATGATACTATCAAAGAAATAGTCACATGATCATGATACGATTTACGTATAGCATAGGCACCATATGCTTTATTTTTATTTTCGAAAACCAGTTCATTAAAGTTTCCGCTGGAGTTTAAGTTTGTGTTCATGGCCTTAAAGTTTAAGAGGTGAAACTATTTTATTTTTGATTTAAAGATGCAATGGTGTTTGAATTTCCATAACCGAATTAATTCATTCTGATTATGTTTCTAAAACCAATTAAGCAGGGGATCAAAAAAGGAAAACCTCTATTGTACTTAAAAGCCTTTCTATTATTTAAAAGGGGACGTAAATAAACTAATTATGATACGATAACGATGTAACAATCTATTTATTGTATTGACAAAAAAAATCTCTTCAGCAACATTGATGAGATCTTTGTAATATTATAAAGTAGATATTACTTATTCTTCATCAATACGGTTGTGGTAGGGTAAGCAAAATTACTTCCTTGTTTTTGAACGATTTCAATTATTTTATAATTGATCTCTTGTCTGACATCAAGATATACATCATATTCAAGAGTATCCACAAAATAGAGTATCATTATATTAATTGCACTAGAATCAAACTCATTCAGCCGAACTCTTGTTTCGTCTTTTAAAGTATGCGTATGTCCATCTATATAATTCTGAATATCGGCAACAATCTTTTTGAATTGCTCAGGAGTGGTCTCATAAGTTAATCCGATATTAAATTTTACTCGTCTCTGAATACGAAGCGAAAGGTTATCCAATTCGGTATCAACCAATTTTTTATTCGGAACGGTAACATAACTTTTCTCTAACGTACGAAGACGTGTACTTCTGAATCCGATCTTTTCCACATGCCCTTCAAGTGTTCCAATACGAATAAGGTCGCCAATAATAAATGGCCTATCTAAAAATATTGTAAAGGAACCCAACAGATTCTCAAGCGATTCTTTAGCTGCTAATGCTATAGCCAAACCTCCTATTCCAAGACCGGCAATCAAGGAGGCAATATTTAGTTTAAAAACTGTGCCCAGGATAAAAAAAACAGCAAGAATCGTAATGATCACTTTTATAGACTCCTTAATAAAAGGCACCAGTTGATCATCCATTTTTGATTCTGTTAAAGAAGCCCGATACATTAGCACCAGTCCGAAAAAATCAATAACACGCAACAGAACCCATGTAAGTGTTGCTATGATAGCAACTTCATATACCCTATAAATAATCATTCTTAAACCAAATTGATCTATCGGAGCAAAATTCCATTCCACTGGAAATGTTAGTTTATTAAAAGCAAAATATCCAGATACCAGTAAAATAAATACCCCTAAAGGCTTTTTCAACAAGACTAATAATTTATCATAACCAACTCCTGTAGCGTATTTTTGTAAAAATTTAAAAACACAAAATGTCAAAATTTTCGACAAAACCCTTTTAAATATAAGCCCGGCGAGAAGGATACCTACAAACCAACAATATGATTCCACTAAGTTTCCTAGAAAAATCCGCGACATAAAATCATGTAATATCATAGAATAAGCTTTTATAATTATTAAAATTGCCAATCACTAAATTTACAACTCGAAAATTATCTGTTTTTTTACAACTATTTTTTTGTTTTGAATAATTTTTTTTCAGAGATTTGTAGTAACAGTAAATTAACAGCGTAAAAAAACAAAAAAATAACTAAACTAGTTTGCAAAAAAATTTCATTACAAATGAAAAAGCCAAGCAATTCAAAAAAAGGTTTAATTAAAAAGAGTCCAGACAAAAGTAAGGATTCTGGTGAATTAAGAAAGCCGACAAAGCTAACGCCTCTTAAAGAGAAAGACAAGAAAAATTGGAAAAGCAATTTAGACGATGATGAGGATGATTTTACTCTTGATGAGGATGTAAAATTAGATGGAGGTTTCGATGACGATGATGATGATGATCAATTTTTCGATGACGATTACTAATTTTAATATTTTCTACAAAAGAAGATAGCTGCTCGATGAGTAGCTGTCTTCTTTTTTTATAGCACGAAGATGTCCTTAATTAAGCAAACTGATAAATTGCGCCACCAGAACTATCATGGTTTGCACCGGTAACGCTTTTAAGACAATTAATCTCTCCTCTTATCCTTAACACACCCAAAAAGGCAAAGATCAAAGCTTCTTTGAATTCAATTGTTTTTTTATCAGGAAGAATCAGTTCATGGGATGTATGGCCTTGTATACATTCTATTAGAAATGAATTATAAGCACCCCCTCCTGTAACTAGCAGTTTCCCGGTTGGTTTGGATTTCAAAGATTTTCCAATTTGAAAAGCAATGTGTTCACAGAAAGTTCTAAGAAGATCATTTAGAGCCAACTCATAACTATTCAATATTGGATCTATATTTTTTATCACCCACTCTTTCCCTAAAGACTTAGGACTATCGGGCAAGGCTTTATAAAAACCTATTTGGTTAAATTCATTTAACAAATAATTGCTCAACATACCCGATTTTGCAATTTCCCCTTTGTCATCAAAAGGCTCACCTAATTGCTCGGCAATAGGGTTCATTACAATATTTACAGGGCAAATATCATACGCAATCCGCTCACCGCCATACTGGTAGGACACATTTGCAAAACCGCCTAGATTCAAACAAAAATCATATTCAGAGAACAACAATTTATCGCCAATTGGAACCAATGGTGCGCCTTGTCCGCCCAAAGCAACATCAAGAGATCTGAAATCACAAACAACAGGCAATTTACATCGTGCGGCAATAGCGCTGCCTAAACCTATCTGAACTGTAATTTTTTTTTCCGGTTGATGAAAAATAGTGTGCCCATGCGAAGAAACGAAATCCGCCTTAATACCATGCCTGATAATAAATTCAGATACCAATCCCCCTAAATAAAAACCATATTCGGCATTGGTTTGCTGAAACATAATCGCAGAAGCCGTTTCAAGACTTACCAGCCTGTTTTTCCATTCGATAGAATAGGGTATTGTTTCAGCATGCACAATTTCATAAGTCCATTTATTGTTTTCAACAAAAAATAGGCAAAAGGCCACATCTACTCCATCAAGAGAGGTTCCCGACATTAATCCAATTACATTATAAGCCGACTTATCGATATTTGTCATAAACAATTAGTAAAATTTAAATTAAAAATTTACATTTGCTTTCCCTGTCAAATGAAAAAAAATCATCTGAATAAGGTTTCAAAAATAAAGCAATTTTTAACATAAAATTTTTTAGTGATGTTATTTAACTTAACAGAAGAGCATTTAATGATTCAGAAGGCTGCACGTGACTTTGCAAATGAAGTGCTTAAGCCAGGTGTAATTGATCGTGATGAACATCAAAAATTTCCGGCAGCGGAAATAAAGCAAATGGGTGAATTAGGATTCATGGGAATGATGGTTGATCCAAAATATGGTGGAGGTGGTATGGATTGCATCTCTTATGTTCTAGCCATGGAAGAAATTTCAAAAATTGATGCTTCTGCTTCTGTAGTCATGTCTGTAAATAATTCTTTGGTATGCTGGGGCTTGGAAAAATTTGGTACAGAAGAGCAAAAACAAAAATATTTAGTACCATTAGCAAAAGGTGAAATTATAGGCGGATTCTGCTTATCAGAACCTGAAGCTGGATCTGATGCCACTTCTCAAAAAACTACAGCCATTGATAAAGGCGATCATTATTTAGTAAATGGAACTAAAAACTGGATCACTAATGGGAATTCAGCATCTGTCTTTTTAGTGATTGCTCAAACGGATATAACAAAAGGACACAAGGGTATTAATGCGTTGATCATTGAAAAAGGCGCTCCAGGATTTGTTGTGGGTCCTAAAGAAAATAAATTAGGAATCCGAGGATCTGACACTCATTCATTAATGTTTACTGATGTGAAAGTGCCAAAAACAAATCGTATTGGTGAAGATGGATTTGGTTTTAAATTCGCCATGCAGGTGCTGTCAGGTGGCCGAATAGGAATTGCTGCACAAGCATTAGGAATTGCATCAGGTGCTTACGAATTAGCTTTGGCCTATTCAAAGGAACGAAAGGCATTTGGCAAAACGATCAATCAACATCAGATCATTCAATTTAAATTAGCGGATATGGCTACTCAGATTGAAGCAGCGCGTTTGCTTTGTTTAAAAGCAGCCTGGATGAAAGACCAACATTTGAATTTTGACAAAGAAAGTGCAATGGCTAAGGTATTTGCATCGCGTGTTGCGATGGAAACAACCGTTGAAGCAGTGCAAATTCACGGAGGATATGGTTTTGTTAAAGAATACCACGTTGAACGTTTAATGCGTGATGCTAAGATCACTCAAATCTATGAAGGAACAACCGAAGTGCAAAAAATTGTTATTTCCAGAGCTTTGTTAGCCTAATGAAAGCGAAATGATTTTATAAATTTTTCAAAAAAAATCTCGATACCAAATGGTATCGAGATTTTTTTTTAACATTTATTGAAACTGATATTTATTTCCTTCTGCCACCTCCACCACTTCTATGAGGCGGATTATTGCTTTGTCGTGGTGGTGAAATTCTAGGTGTTGTATTGTTACGAGGTTTATTTGCTGGTCTCTCATAATTAGGCTTGCCAGGTGTATTGTGATTGTCATTCCTATTGCTCGGCTTATTTTTATCCTTAGAAGGTGGATAATCATTCCCCTTCCTGTCATTATTAGAAGGATTTGCCTTATAACCAGGATTGCCAGCAGGTCTGTTATTATTACTTCTATTGGGTGCATTATAAGTTCCCGTATAGATACCTTTTGATCTATTATTCTGAACTAAAGCTGAAGAAGATCTTCTAGCTCCATAATACGTGTTTGCGTTTTGATTTCTATATCTATTCGTATAATGATAATGACCATGATAGTGGTCGTAATGATAATTATAATGATGCCAATAATAGTCATGCCAGAACCAAGGAGTCCATGGGTGCCACCACAAAGGATACGAGTACCAATACCAAGGAGAAACATACACAACGTATGAAGGAGCATATATATAGTGTACTATTGGCCAATAATCTACAGCTACATAAACTCTATCTTGCACAACAGCATTTGGATACTCATTTGCTTTTTTTGTTCCGTTGTAATAATTATTTGTTGTGTTATTTATAATTACTGTTTTGCCATCTTTTGAAATCGTGGTGTCTGATTTCTTGTTTGGATTAGCGTTTGAATTGTTGCTTAATTCCTTTTTTGCAGAAGGATCATTCTCCTGCGGTTCCAGGATATAATCTTTTCCATACAAATCTTCATTACCAATAATCTGAACTACAACTTTTCCATTTTTATCTTTTTCGATTTCTATTACAGCAACATCCTGATTTTCCTTTTCATTGACTGGCACTTGAAGAACAATTGAATGGGACTCCCCTTGAGCATGATCGATGACTTTTATATAATCTGTTTTACTGTCATTGTTAAGATCCAAGTTGTTTATTTTAGAATCTTCCTCATTTAATTTCTTTTCAAAAATTTCAAACGTTTCTGATTGTTGAAAGAGATCCAAAACTGAATACAAATTCAAGTTATCACCGGGTAAACCTAAAGAATCTGCTTTAGGAATGGTTTGTGAATATCCATATCCAACGTATGAGATAACAAAAACAATAATTAATACAATGCGCTTTTTCATGTTGTTAATTTTTAAAGTACTACAAAATAATTAAATTCAAACAAAAGATGCACGATAGAAGGCTCATTCATAAAGCTGATTTGCATCATTGTAAAGGTTAATTTATTTGCGCAAAAATTATAAAAAAATAAAATCGACTATTTAGTCCGTGCGAACAACTTGATAAAAAATGAGGTAACCCATTATTATTTTTTTCACTGATACTTGGTCACGAATTATGGAGTTACAAAAACTGAACCACATTTTCTAATTTAATACCACGAGACCCTTTTATTAATACCAGGCAGTTCTTCATAGGATGTTGTTTAATATACTCGACCAACCCATCACATGTGGCAAAAGTTTTTGCGCCAATAGCCTTTCCTGCATCCATAAAATAAGGTCCGACAAGAAAGGTGTTTTCAATTTTTTTTTGCTGGATCAGATCTACAATTAATGAATGTTCGACCTTACTTTCAGCACCTAACTCCAACATATCGCCCACTATTATTACTTTATTAGGGTGATTTAATTCTGAAAAATTTTCAATCGCCAGACTCATACTCGAAGGATTGGCATTATAATAGTCTAAAATCAACGTGTTGTTCGAAGTTTTGTAAAGCTGTGAACGGTTATTGGATGGGGTGTATTCGCGCAAAGCTTTATTAATTAGCGCATCGTCAACCTTAAAATAATTTCCGACGCATGCTGCGCACAATAAATTATAATAATTATATATACCAACCAATTGCGTTGTAACAGTTTCTGATTTTTTCAAACTACTCGCATTGTATCTGTTAGCCCATTGAAATGAAATAAATTCACTTTCTCTAGTTTGATTCATCGCACCAATCATATCAAATAATTTAGTGGTACCATAGGTAACTTTTTCGCAGCTTCCAGCTAATTCCAATAATACAGGATCATCGCCATGAACAAAGAGTTTTCCTTTTTTTTCTTGAATGAATCTATACAATTCACTTTTACCTTTTTTAACACCTTCAATACCACCGAAACCTTCTAGATGTGCTTTTCCTATATTGGTAATGACGCCAAAATCTGGCTCCGCAATTTTACAAAGCATTTCTATTTCGCCTTGATGATTAGCCCCCATTTCCACAATCGCAATTTCATGTTCCTTTGTCATAGAAAGCAAGGTCAAGGGCACACCAATGTGATTATTCAAATTTCCTTTTGTAGCCAATACTTTATACTTCTGACTAAGTACTGCATTTATCAATTCTTTGGAAGTTGTTTTTCCGTTCGATCCTGTAATTCCTATGATCTGGATAGCCAAATATTTTCTGTGATAACTAGCTAATTGCTGAAGCGCTATCAAAACATTGTCTACTAAAAAATAGCGGTCACTTTTTTCAACATCTTCTCCGGCAGGCATATATTCTACTTCATCAATTACAGCCAGAGAGCAGCCGTCAATTAATGCTTGCTCAGCAAATTTATTTCCATTAAAATTTTCACCCTTTAGTGCAAAAAAAATAGATCCGGGCTTAATGTCTCGGGTATCCGTGCAAACGATGGCATGCTTCAGAAAAAATGAGTGCAACTTTTCTATCATCATCTTATTTTAAATCATTTGGAATAATACAAACAGGAATAGGATTCATTTTATGCTGATTGGCTTTATTCATTCTTGTATAGATGCCGAGCACTATTTTTTGTCTCTCATTTAACATTGAGTCATCCTTTTGTTTTGAAATAAAGTCCATGGCCCATTCTAATTCATCGTAAGTTGCGCCAATCTGATCTTCGTCACTTCTGCTATCAGCAAACAATCCATCTGTTGGTTTAGCAGAAAGAATGGAATTTACTACACCTACTTCTTTTGCCAATGCAAATACATCAGACTTCATTAAATCAGCGATAGGACTAAGATCTACACCTCCATCGCCATATTTTGTAAAAAAACCGATTCCAAAATCCTCTACTTTATTTCCTGTACCGGCAACAAGCATTTTATTATGACAAGCAAAGGCGTATAATGTAGTCATACGTAACCGAGCTCTGGTATTGGCCATGGTTAACCAATCCTGAATACTTTCAGGCAAAGCTGAGCCAATGCTATTAAATGTTTCGGTTAGTTCTATTTCAAAAGAAGTAACATTCGGATAATTTTTCTGAAGCCAATGGATGTGTTCTTGTCCTCGATCATATTCCGATTTATGCTGATGAATAGGCATGTTGAGGCAAATAACCGGTTTTCCTGTTTTTGCGCAAAGAACAGATGTTAATGCAGAATCAATACCACCAGAAATCCCAATCACAAAACCCTTCGTCTGGCTTTGATCAGAATATTTTGAAAGCCATTGAACAATAAAGTTTACTATTTCTATTTTTTTCATCACAGAGTTGTTTTATTTTGAATTCTTCTCCTATACAAAAATAAAAAATCCCGATTCCATAAAAATGAAATCGGGATTAATGTTACGAACTATGCTTTGTTAGAATAAAATGCCTACCGTTAAAACAACAGCATTTGATTTTAATACTTGAGGCATTTGAGTTGTTGATACTTTAGTTTGATTCAAGGAGTTATAATCAGCAGCATTCGTTCTTTTTGCTAAATAATCTGAAGTTCCTTTTACTGAATTTGTAAATCCTAAATTGTAATTCAATCCAAACGTTAAGGAAGTTGTTCCTGAAAGATTCATTTCAGCACCCAATCCAAAAGTTAAAGCTGCTTTTAAAAAGCTAACATCTTTTGTCACATCTACTTTAGACTTAGTTTCTGAAGCGCCTAATGAAACAATAGTGCTAGAAGAATACGACTGTTTGATTTGAGTTACTTGATCGTTAGCCGTTGCTTTCCAACGGATAGAAGCGTTTACTCCGAATTGTCCGAAGTAGGTCATTGTGCCTATCTCTTTTGTTTTCAATTTCAGTATTAAAGGAATTGTAATGTAAGTGGCTTTGTATTGACGCTCATTCAATTGATACTGTGTTTTTCCTTTTGTAGATGCAGTGGTATAAAATGCTGTCGCCGTATCAGGAGCTTGATATTTTTCAATCTTATCATCAGCCGTATTGTAAAAATAACTCACCACGTTTGAATTCGCAGTCTGAATATCACCATTGTTATATTTTACTTTTCCGCCATCGCCACCAATTCGAATTCCCGTTTGCAAAGATGCTACTTTAGCTAAACGGTATTCCAAAATCAAACCTCCAGCAAACTTAACACCTGCGCCATTTGTACCAATGATTTTTCCATCAGGCTTATACCAATTGACAGAAGGATCTATTGCTAATCCGAAACGGAAATTTTTGATTTCATTTCCGCCATCTTGCGCTAAAGCAAATGTCCCTGCAAAAGCAAATGCAGTTATTGCGAGGATTTTCTTCATAATTTTCATAATTTTGGTCTTTTATAAATATCTTGTCTCGTTTTCTAATACAATATTAAGTATATTTTTTTAATATGAAGAAGTTTGTAATTTATATGTGTATTCCACTCACTTTCTTTATTGACGGTTGTGGAAACGATCGGCTTGATGTTGATGTCAGCACTATTTCTATTCCAGAAGTCAATATATTAAGGCTAGAGCAGGATGTTTTTAAATTAGACACCAATGACATTAAAGGGTCAACCATAAAATTAGAAAAAATATACGGGCATTTTTATTCCGGTTATTTTTCTGTCCTATTAAACAATGGTGGGATCAAAGATTCTAGCTATAGTTACCGGATAAAGCAATTCATTAGTGACCGAGATATGAAAGGAACTTTTAATGATTGTGAAAAGGAATTCCCAGCTACCGATGAGCTGAAAAAGGATCTAACACAATCATTCAAATACTTCAACTATTATTTTCCAAACAAACCATTGCCAAAGGTTGTTACTATGATCACAGGATTTAATTATCCGGTTGTTACTATTGACAGTACGATAGGAATTGGATTAGACATGTATTTAGGAAGTAACAATAAGTATTACAAATGGCTTACTTTTCCGAGATACAAAACCATGTTCATGAATAAGGAAAACATAGTCCCTGACGCTATTCACTCATGGATGCTCTCCGAATTTCCGTATACAATGAACAAAAGTGATTTCTTAAGTGATATTACCTACATGGGTAAAATATTATATTTAACAGATGCGCTTTTACCTTCCATTCCAGACACTTTAAAGATCCATTATTCTAAAACCCAAATGGAATATTGTCATCAGAACGAATTTAATGTATGGAGCTATTTTGCAGCTCAAAAATTAATTTACACAACAAATCAATCAGAAATAATGAAGTTCACAAGCGATGGTCCTTTTACGTCTGCTTTCAGCAAAGATGCTCCGCCTTTAATCGGTTATTGGATCGGTTGGCAAATTGTAAGACAATACATGAAAAACAATCCGAACATCACGTTGGAAGATCTTATGAATGAGACTGACGCGCAAAAAATTTTAACAAAAGCCAAATACAAACCAACAAAATAGACTAACAGAAATATTAAACAACCCATACTATGAAACAATCAGAAATAAATTTTAAAGTAACCTTAGACGACAATAATTTACCTGAAAAAATTGACTGGAGTGCTAGTGAAGGAGGCGAACAAAGTTCAAGCAAAGCGGTGATGATCGCTTTATGGGATGCCAAAGAAAATAACACATTACGAATAGATCTTTGGACAAAAGATATGATGGTAGATGAGATGAAACAGTTCTATCACCAGTGCTTGCTTTCTATGGCTGACACATTCGACAGAGCAACAGGGGAAGCAGAAACAGCAAAAGAAATGCGAGGATTTGCACAACATTTCGGTGAAAAAATGGAGCTGATTGTTAAAAAACAGCCTAAAGCCTAAAAAGGCTCGTATTTTCCTCAAATAAATTTGGCTTTTGGCAAAAAAATCACTTAGATTTGTTTGAAGGCTACTTTTAGATAAAAAATCAAAAATGAGAACTACTAGATACTACCAAAAAGTGTTAGTTAATTTACTAGCATTGATTGCTTTTTTGGGCTGTTTTGCTAAAATTTCATTTGCACAAACCATTCTATTTAATAATGGTGCTTTGATTTACACTGCGCCCACTGCAATAGTAAAGGTAAATGGTGGATTTCAAAACGATGGTGCTACCGGTTTAGTTGAGAATAACGGCACAATGACTATTTCGAATAGTGGAACACCAGGCAGCGTATTTTTGAAAAACGGTTCAACATTGAAAGGCAACGGTACTTATTTTGTAGAGCAAGATTGGACAAACGACGCTACCTTCATAGCAAATAGTAGTACTGTCAATTTTAATGGCAACCTTCAGCAATATATTACCAGTACAACAGCTATTGTAACAACTTTCCACAACTTAACACTCAGCGGTTCGGGCGTGGGAACAGCTAACCGTAAAAAAACGCTATCCCTTGTTGATGCTAATGTTGACGCTAGCGGTATTTTAACTATCAATGACAGAGAACTAGAAACACAAACTAATAAAATATTTGTTTTAAATCCTTCTCCAACTGCTGTTACAAATGCAACAACCTTTGGATCAGAAGGATTCGTAAGTAGTTCTGTTGGTGGATTTATGTCGAGGGCAACCAATTCATCATCAGTTTATTCCTTTCCTACAGGATCCAGCGTTGGAACACTTCGTTACCGTGAAGTAAAGTTAACTCCATTAGCTGCATCTGCCAATACTTTTACCGCAAGGCTTGGAAACAATATTGCAACAACTGATGGATTCACTGTTACTCAAATTGACACAACAATGTGTAAAGTGAATAACAACTTTTATCACCAAATCACCCGAACTGCTGGAGTTAACAATGCTAACATCGATGTATTCTATGACCAAGCAGCTGATGGACCTTGGGACGGTTTAGCAAAATGGAATTCTCCAACGGCTACTCTCTGGAACAATATGGGAACAGTAACAGCTTCAGTTGCCGCTACCTATAATGACAATAAGAAACTAGGATGGTCCGATTTTTCTAACTCGCCATACATTCTTTCTCGTGCAAAACTTGCTGAACCAATTTTTGCGTGTACCGATGTTTGTATCAATTCTACAGGAAACGTATTTACAGCATCAGGAGCCGCTTCTGGCAACACGTATGTTTGGTCAACTCCTGCAGGAACAACAATTACAGCAGGTGCAGGAACCAGCTCTATCAGTGTTGATTGGGGAGCTACTCCCGGAACGATCATCGTCATGGATACCAACTCTTTTGGATGTTTTTCTGATCCAGTATCTTGTACTGTAAACGTATCCACTCCTCCAACAGCAGCATTTGATATTACATCTATCGGATTCACTTATACATTCAACAATTTGACTACAGGAGGAACCGCTTCACCAAACTCTTGGTCTTGGAACTTTGGTGATGGATCAACATCTACTTCTCAAAGCCCTTCTTATACTTACTCAGGAGCAGGTCCTGTTACAGTTTGTTTAGTTGCTAGCAACGCAAACAACTGCGCTACTTTTTTTTGTGAAACTATTGATGTAACTTTTACAGAATATATTAATATCCCAAATGTGTTTACGCCAGACGGTGACAATACGAATGATTACTTTTATATTAAAAGCTCCGGTTTTAATGAATACCAGATAGAAATTTATGATCGATGGGGACTTAAAGTTTGGGAAAGCACGCATGTTGGTGAAGAATGGGATGGCCATACAACTTCAGGAGAAGAGCTATCGGAAGGTACATATTTCTATATACTTAAAGCAATATCTGTTACTAAAAAAGATTATAGCCAAAGAGGTTTTATTAATTTATTGAGAAATAAGAAATAAGAATAGTACATCTATAAAAAAATCCCGTCCTAAGTTTAGGACGGGATTTTTTATTTGAATAATTTACTTGCATCCTTAATAAAGGTGAGCAGCTCTTTTCTGCCATCCTTTTTCTCTGCAGAAGTATAAAAACATTCAGGCAGTTCATCCCAATGTTTTCCCATTTCTTCTTTATAATGATTTATCCTATCGCTAAATTGTTTTTTGGATAACTTATCGATTTTTGTAAATACCATGACAAAGGAAATTCCATTTTCACCCAACCAGTCCATAAACTCAAGATCTATTTTCTGAGGTTCTAAACGGGAATCCAGTAGCACCATCAGACACATTAAATTTTTTCGTTCAAGGATATAATCGGCAATAAATTTTTGGAAAATTTCTCGTTTATCTTTTGAGACTTTTGCAAACCCATATCCAGGAAGATCGACAAGGTACCAGCTATCGTTAATTAAGAAATGATTTATTAACTGAGTCTTACCGGGCTTTCCAGAAGTTTTAGCCATATCCTTTCTCTCCACAAGCATATTGATCAATGAAGATTTTCCAACATTAGATCTACCAATAAAGGCGTATTCTGGTTTTATGGGTGCAGGGCATTTCGAAACATCAGTATTACTAATTACAAACTTCGCTGATTTAATTTCCATACTATTGTTACAAATTAAGAATATAGACGAATTGAAATTGTAAACTCAAATGCAATTACAATCCGACAATGTTATTTTTTTTTCGGGATGTAGGTGTCTATATGACGCTCCTTTTTAGTATGATAAATATCGGCAAATGTAACCATAATTCCGGTCTCCTCCACTTCTCCAAAATGATCATTCAGAGTCGTGCCAAATGTTCTCATGGTGGAGGAAAGGTTCATATAAGCATTTACCAGCGGGGGAATGTTTTCGGCTAATGCACGCACGTTTTGATTCAGAAGGCGATGCCCTTCTTTATATTCCAAGCCCTCTAATGACTTGAGAAAAGCAGACATATCATTTTTTATTTGTACCGGCTTAATCGGAACAACTAAATTTTCTTTATCAGGAAAATAGAAATTCATAAAAGAAAGAATCAAATCTCTTGCATGAACATTGTAATCCAAATACATCGTAACTTTTCCCCAGAAATAAAGAACATCAGGATTATCAACAATAATTGCTCCTAATCCATCCCATAAATTATCCAAAGAAAACAACCCTTTGCGATTATCCAAAGAAGGTTGAAATTTGGGCTGGACAAATGACCGGCCTAATTCAATCGTATAAGGCAAATATTCTTTAATAAATTTTTCTGAAAAATTATATAATTCAGTTGTAGCCAATTGAATCACACCATTTTCAACATGAGCATCTTTCCCTTTAATATAGCGATATCCACCTACAATTTCTTGTTCAAGCGGGTTCCAAACAACAAGCTGTTTGTATGGAGCATTATCAGTGATATCGTATTCATCAATATCTATTTCTTTTCCTGTTCCACCTCCTGCTGCGCGAAAAGTAACCTCTCGCAATCGACCAATTTCGAGCATTACATTTGGTGAATCGTGATGAGTGATGATATATATTTTATTGTCTCCATTATTTGTATCACGGATAAATTTATCAGGCGAGAGTTCGGCTAACAAAACATCTTTTTCAATAGGGTCAATAATTACTTTCATAGGTTCTTAATTTGAATCCGTATCACTTTTTACTGTTGGCAACATTTTCTCCTTATTTCCGCTTTGCAAGGCATAGACATGCTCCTTTACTTTTCCAGACCAATAGTCTGAAGTTTTATCACTTGTAAATGTTTTCCACGATATTGGTTCACCAAAAGTAAAGGTAATGGTTTTGCCTTTTTGTTTATACATTTCATCAACCAAAAAAAACATTTCAATATTTGCTTTTATTCCAATTTTTTTTCTCCAATAGGCCAGATTATAAAAGAATTTGGAATTATGACCACCTATATAAACGGGGATTACATTTTTTTGATATTGTACGGCTTTGGTTATGAAGCTTTTTTTCCATACTAGATCTTTTACCACATGCCCCTCTTCTCTTCTGGAAACTAAGCCTGCTGGAAAAATCAAAAGGCATTCAGAGGAAGAATAGATCTCTTCAAATTTTTTTGTATAATCCGCTGAATTTTTTCCATGCTTATTTACAGGAACAAAAATTGGAGCGAAATTTTTCAATTCCAACAAAATATCATTTACAAAAAACTTGATATCTTTTCTTCGATTTCCAACTACATCCATAAACGCGATACCATCTAAACCTCCTAAAGGGTGATTGGCTGCCATAATCACTCCGCCTTGTGTTGGGATATTCTCAATTCCAATAATAGCTGTTTTAGCACCAAACTCTTCCATAGCGGCATCAACAAAATCATGCCCAAATCTATTTTCATTTCTTTTTACCGCTTGATTCAATTCATCCTGATGAATGGTTCTTTTTATATAACGAATGATAAATCCAGGTAATAACTTTAATAGTTTTGGATTTTTTTTTGCGATCACTTTTTCGACATCAACTAATTTTTCAGTTGCGCGCTCTACGCTATGACCTGCTGGCTGATCTGAAGATTGTTGACTCATAATTGAAATAAAAAAATTACTGATTGGTGAGTAAAAATAATGATTATAACTGAAAACAGGAATTCTATAGAGGTTCTTTGACAAAGAGGACAACCGCCTTTTGGTATTTTTCCTTCATCAACATTTTTTTCATATTTATAGCTGTTTCATATGGACCGTCTACTGCGGCAAGATTTACGATCCAGGCCGGAACATTTCCTCCCGGATTAACCAACAATTCATAATTAGCTTCAACATATCCATCTTTTAGAGGAATCAATGTCCATCGTGCTTTAAACTCAGTAATTCTTACATGCCCCTTCACTCTGGGTATGTAGTCTGGGATACAGGAAACATTTTGTATAATCACTTTTGTCACTGGATCTTGTTGCAACTGAACATGCACTACAAAATCTCGATTATCGACAGGCCAAGGAGCTATTACCGATTGGTAATGAATCAAGTCTTTCTCCGAATTCTTTTTTATTGTAGTGGATACGGCACATTTATAAACCCATTGAGGATAGGATTCAAAATCGTCGATCAATGCTATTAAGCTTGACAAAGAAGACTTGAATATGGTCACTGATTTTAATTCTTTAAACCTAGAATTTTCTGCATCACGCGAATAAACAGAAACGCCATTCTGATTTTTTTTCAAAGTCCATGTATTACTTTCAACTTGATCAGTTTGAAAGCCCATTACTATATAGCTAATAAAAAAAAGAAAAAGTGTTTTTTTCATACTATCTAAAATATAAATCCTACAGTATAAAATTAGTCATTAAAAAGTATCATGCTTTATTAAATAAAAAAATCCGTTGAGAAGCTCAGCGGATCTTAATTGATTAATTTGATTTTAAAACTATATTTTTTAGCGCTTCAATCCATTTTGGCGAATCATTCAAACTTTCTACCAATGTTATTTTTTCACCGCCATGCTCCTTAAATATCTCATCATATTCTATACCTATCTCATAAATGGTTTCCAGACAGTCGGCCACAAATGCAGGCGAAAATACTAACACATTCTTTTTCCCTTCTTTTGCAAGTTCTTCTATTACCTTATCGCTATATGGCTTGAGCCACTTATCATCTAAACGGGATTGAAAAGTAGATTTATATTTTCCTTCAGAAATGCCTAAGCGCGTAACAAGCGCTTTTGTTGTTGCTAAACAATTTGCTCGGTAGCATAGGCGGTTTTTATCCGTTAGTGTATCACAACAAGATCCTATTTTACAAGAGCCATCACTAAATTCTTTTGACGCCTTGTTTATCTGCCTTTCAGGTAAACCATGATAACTAAAAATAAAATAATCGTAATCGTTCAAATTATACTTTAAAGCCTTAGCAACACATGCATCAATAAATCCTTTGTCATCAAAAAAGTTTTCTATAAATTTTACAGGAGGATGTTCTTTCCATTTTTTCAAAATCCGAATTGTTTCCTCTATGGATGAAGTTGTACTTGAAGTAGCATATTGCGGATACAAAGGAATTGCGATTACTTTGCTAACATTGGCTTCCTTTAATTTATTAATTGCTGATTCAAGACTCGGACTTTGGTAACGCATACCTAGTTCTACAACATAATCATTTCCTAATTCCGCTTGCAATAATTTCTGTTGATTGATACTATTGACAAGAAGTGGTGATCCTTCTTTTGTCCAAATTTGCTGATATAATTTTGATGACTTAGCAGATCGGAACGGAACAATAATTCCATTTACTAAAATAAAACGAGCTATTGGGTTAATATCTATAACCCGCGGATCATTTAAAAATTGTGTCAGATACTTTCGAACATCCGAAGTCTTCGAACTGTCGGGTGTACCAAGATTTATTAATAGAACTCCAGTTTTCATCAGTTATGGTTATTACAACTACAATCGAAAGGAACATATTGAACCTTGATTTTATAGTCAAAAAAATTAAATATGTAAGGCCCTTTTGCTTGTTGCATCTAAGCAAGCTTCTTTCATTGCCTCGGTATAAGTAGGATGAGCGTGGCTCATTCGAGAAATATCTTCCGCACTTGCTCGGTATTCCATAGCAACAACAGCTTCAGCAATCATATCGGCAACTCTAGGACCAATCATATGAACGCCTAGAATTTCATCTGTCGTTTCATCAGCTAAGACCTTTACAAAGCCATCTGTATCCATAGATGCTCTTGCGCGGCCGCTGGCTTTAAAAGGAAAACTTCCCACTTTGTATTTTTTACCTTGCTCCTTCAATTGTTCTTCAGTATATCCAACTGCAGCAACTTCTGGCCATGTATAAACTACTCCTGGAATTAGGTTATAATTAATATGTGGTTTTTGCCCAGCAATTACCTCCGCTACAAATGTACCTTCTTCTTCCGCTTTATGGGCTAGCATTGCACCTTTCACTACATCACCAATTGCATATATACCTTCAATATTGGTTTGCAAATGCTCATTCGTTTCAATTTTACCACGATTATCAACTTTCACACCTACTTTTTCTAATCCTAAATTATCTGTGTATGGTCTTCTGCCAACAGCAACTAAACAATAATCACCTTTAATTTCTATTTTCTCTCCTTTTGAATTATCTGCAGTAATGGTAACCTCTTTTCCTTTTGCTGAAACACCCGTTACTTTATGATTGAAGAAAAATTCGAATCCTAATTTTTTCAAGCTCTTTTGCAGCTCTTTTCCTAATGCACCATCCATAGTACTTATTAATCCGGAAGTAAACTCTACGACAGAAATCTTAGCGCCCAATCGTGCATAGACTGAACCCAATTCAAGTCCTATCACTCCACCACCAATAATAACCATATGCTTAGGGACTTCCGTTAATTCTAGTGCTTCAGTGGAAGTGATCACTCTTTTTTTATCAATATCAATTCCAGGTAAAGAAGATGGTTTTGATCCTGTAGCTATAATGGTTTTTGCGGATTCGATCTGTATTTTATTTCCATCAGAACTGGAAATTTCAAGAATGTTTTTTTTCAGGAAAGAACCATGACCACGAAAAACAATAATCTTATTTTTTTTCATCAAAAAATTAATTCCTTCGCAGGTCTGTTTTACAACATCGCCTTTGCGCTTGATCATTTGCTCTAAATTCACTTTCACTCCTTTCACGTCAATTCCATGCTCGGTAAAAGTATGAGTAGCGTTGTGAAAATGCTCAGATGAATCTAACAAGGCTTTGGAAGGGATACAACCCACGTTTAAACAGGTACCACCAAGAGTGCTATAGCGTTCTATGATTGCTGTTTTCATCCCTAATTGCGCACATCGAATTGCAGCAACATATCCACCAGGACCAGAACCTATTATTGTAACATCAAATTTTTCCATAATAATATATCTATTGAGAATTTTGCCTCAGGATGCAAAATTACTATTTTTTAACAATCTTGAATCGGATTAACCATGAATAAAGAAGGAGTAGTATCGTCCCACATTCAGCAAATCTTCCAAGATAATCACCAAAACGACTATAAAAAGTCAAGCCCTCATTTAACTCAATATTGCCGCTAATTGCCGTTGGCTCCCACCAATTTGTAGCCTGCTCTATCTCGCCTAATGGACTTACAAAACAAGATGTTCCCGTATTTGCAGAACGCACGATCCATCTGCGATTTTCTATAGCCCGAAGCGCTCCGTATTTTAAATGCTGCTTATATCCAGCCGTATTTCCCCACCATCCATCATTAGTAATAATAGCGATACACTGAGCTCCGTTTTGTACATATTTTGTAACATATTCACCATAAACACTTTCATAACAAATAACAGGTGCTACTTTGAAAGAATTTTTTTGGGAAGTAAAAACAGAACGTTCGTCTTGTGTACCCAAACTACCGGTAGTACCTCCTAACTCAATAGTAAGTTGATCAAAATATTTAAAAATGAATTGAAATGGCATTTGCTCCACCCCTGGAACCAACTTAGATTTATGATATACTTGTGTCTTATCGGATGAATCAATTTGCAATGCCGTGTTATAAGAATCATAATAGGCATCCTCTTGGGTAAATTTTCGGGCGGTAGCTGACAATTTTTCCCAAGGAGAAAAAAGCTTATTGGTAGATGCTCCGATAATAATCTTAAGTTTAGGAAATTGCTTCAAGTATTCTCTGATGGATTTTATGCTGCTTGACTGCTCCATCTCTCCTTCCCAGATATCCTCTGTTAATGCTGTTTCAGGAAGTACCATGTACTCGGTTGCCGAATCAACTTTTTGTGAAGCGAGTAACAACATTTTATGTAACTGCTGCTCATAACTGCCAGAGAACTTTTCGTTATAAGGATCAATATTTGGTTGAACAATTACAACCTTTATTTTCTTAAAACCATCCCTTGAGTGCATTTTAAATCGGGCAGCTACAATAAAGGAAAGCAGTATAGGTATTGCAATAATTGCAATTAATAAAATAGTTTTCAATTTATTGATGTGGAAACGAAACTTAGAATCTACCAAGGTGATCAATGAAAAGAATAAACAATTTATTATTAATACCCATAAACTTCCTCCAAAAACTCCTGTATATTCATACCATTGTATTAAACCTGGGTTGTCGGCAAAAGCGTTCCCAAGACTTAGCCAAGGAAAAGTAATTTGGTCATTATAAAACAAAATCTCAAAAGTGATCCAACAACAAATAAAAATCACATTACCGAATTTTGATCCAATTTGTTTTTTTATGCGATGAAAAAGATAAAAAGCAATTGTCATAAATAAAGTACTAACAAAAAATGCCATTATCGCTCCACCAACAGAAGCATTCATGATCCACCAGGTCGTTAAAATGTTCCATATAAAAAATGAAATAAAACCATAAAAAAAAACTGAACGTGACTTATACTTGACTGGGTTAAGAAAAATTTCGTTTTCAATTAATAACAAAGGGACAAAACCAACAAATAAAAGGGGAAGGATTCCATGAGGGAACCATGCAAATCCTAAAAGTAATCCGCTTAAAACAGCTAAAAATAATAGTTGGTATTTTTTCACACTGAAAATTTTCTGTGTAAAGATACTAAAATCAATGTGCAAAAGAATAAACTAAACATTTAGGAATATTCCATTTCCCTTCCCAATCGCGCATAGAAATAAGCGCACCATCACAGGTTAAATAGCGACCTTGTTCATCTTTTTTAATGACCGTCAGCTGCCCTTTAAATAACGTATCTAAAACGATTTTCTGAATTTCTTTTTGAGAAACATTTTCACCTTTTAGGATCAATGAAACTCCTTTCGAATTATTTCTAAGATCCATTTCTGAACTAACAGAATCGGGAAGAAGTTTATCTTCTAATCGATGATGTTTAAATTGAAGAAAATTTCCTTTCTCATGCGCTCTACCTAATTTCAATGATTGTTTGACACCAATTTTTCGGGCTAATGACGCCATCCAATACGTATGCTTAAATGCGTCTAACAAACCGCCATTATTGTCATTCCCAATCACTCCAGACTTTAAAATTGAATCAACATCCCTTTCAACAACCTTTGTGATTCGATAGGCAGCAAATGCTTTGAAAGGGTGAAGGATTACCCAAGCTTTTTCAGGTCTTGACACTTGACTGAAAGGAGATTGAGCAACAAGGGGATCTTGAAAATAAAAAGATAACAAAACAAAAACTGCAATTTTTATTTTATTCAATTTTACGATTAAGCAATTGTACATTACTTTTTATTTATTCTATACGATTCAATAACGAACTATCGTATTAAATACATTTTACCAAATCCCTTTTTAAAATATTGGTCTGCATCTGTTTCTCGTTTATCAATTCCCTCGCCTCGAATACTTGTAACAACGCGATACAAATAAACACCGTTTGCAAGCTGATCACCAAATTCATCTTTTCCATTCCAAGCATAATCAGTGATGTTTCTACCTATGTGAATCAACCCTAATTCATCATTTGTAATTTCACGTACAACTTTACCTGTGATTGTTAAAATTTGTATTTTAAAATAGGTAGGAATTTCTGAGCCTGTTAATGTAAAAACAAAATGTGTGGCAGTTGAAAATGGATTCGGATAATTCATCACTTCCGTTATCGATGGCTTATTTATTACTTCAAACGCTATTTTGTAATCTATAGCACCCGATTGATTATTTGAGATGTCTTTAGCTTGAACAATCAATTGATATTTGCCATCCTGAAAATAGGATGGTGTATAATTTATTTTACAACTATTATTTGGCAAAACAGCGGGAATAAAAGACATGTCAGCACCAAAATATATACGCTGTGCTATGGTTGAAGTGGGTGACTGCAAAAATATTTTAAAATCATTGGTATCATTCAATGCTAAAAATTGATTTTCGTCTTTTAATTGAACTAATATATTTGGTTTTGCTGAAACAATATCGTTGTTTAAAATATGAACGCCATCAAATGTAACATCCAATAATGGATTTATTTTATCCGTTGATACAGTAAATGGGATGCGCACAATATTATTGAAATGATATTGTTCTAATTGCGTTTTTGATTGAAATGCTGTATCCATCGAATGTATAGGATTCACTTCAACCCACAATGCATTGTTGCCCTTATAAGTTGTTGTGCTAATACTTATTGTGTCCATAATTAATTCACTCGGAAGAAATGGCTTTTTCTTCAGTTTTGAAGGCAATAGATGATTCACTCTGTTATCGTCCTCTATCCAATAGGTAACCAATAAACTATCCGTAAAAGGAAATTCACTGATATTCTGAATGGGCAAATGAATTCTCAAATTATCCCCTTCCTGAATGATCGTATCGCTAATGGCATAACCCATAGGTGGATTGATAGCGGCTTCGGGAACAGGCGTAAATATAACCTGCCAGCGATCTAATTGAGGTGGAGTATGCAAACTGTCATCTTTCATATAAGCAACCAACCTGATTCGCGGATAAACTGTTGCATCCACATACGAATTTAAATTAGGAACATCCAGCATGGTGGTATCAAAATTCGCAAGCGTTGTTTCTGTTCCATCTGATTTTATTCCTATCATTCTTACTACAATACTATCGAACGATACACCTGATTCAAGAGCGCGATTTTTCCAGGACAATGAATCCCAGGAAAGAGCAGGACCAATTATTGGAGAGGAGACAGAACCCTCATTCCAATTGCTGATCAGCGTAGTATCCAATTGAATTACAGATGTTGGTGAGGCTCCCAAAACTTCTTTAGCCGTTCCAATCGCACTCCCTTTTTTTCCATATAAAATATAAGGGATATCAGGAGGAACAGTTCGAATCATTCCTGCGCCTAACGATTCGAATGCTGTATATAATGAGTTTTCATAGGAAGGAATAGAATGATTTAACTGAGAATATGCTAACACATAATATCCGTCGGGAATTACAGTATTTATGAAATTTGTAATCTGTGATCGGTTGGTAGAATCGTTTTCATAAAAATCAAATGCATTATCTGTTTTTCCTAAAACTTCTCCTGTAATACTTCCGTATTGAGAAAAACCTGTTCCAAGCGAAATAGATTTCCAATTATCAAAACTAACAGGATTAAAAACGGCTATGGTAAAACCGGGGGTTGTCCAGCTCCAAACATATTTTGCACTTCCATTTATTTTATACCCCAAATCCACCCAATTAATATTCGGATAGATTCCATTGTTACATTGTAAGTTTTTTAAATCATTTACAAAATCGAATTTGCGCATGGGTCTGTTATAATTCACATACACATAGCTATCGTTCTTAAATTGAAAAAAATGAGCTTGCTCCCATCCTCGCTTATTTGGTATATATTGAAAAGAGCTTTCTCTCCACTTAAAACCATTGGTTGCGCTTGTGGAATCAGGACCTACTCTCCAATAATAAACAGTTTTAGGATTAAATGTAATTCCGGGTTTCCAAGTCACTACACCACCCGGAGCATTAATAACTCCCGAACTTAACATAAACGGGCTGTTAAATGTATCGGTGGTATCAATTTGAAAAATATAATTTCGGGGTAGCGCGAAAATATCTGCTGTAGATGCTTTCAAAGTGATTGTATCCTTCGGAATAATAGCAAACTCGTATGGGTAAACCGGCACGATATCTCCACCAGAGATTATAAAATTGATTTCAGGACTCGTTGAGTTATTCGTTTCATCCATTTCATCCACGCGGTTGAAAAAATCCAATGTCACTTTCATTTTATTTAAGCCGATATCTTTGGAAAAATTCCAAGGTATCTTAATCGCCACGGTATCTTTGAATTTTGGAGCAAGAGTAAATATTTTATAGCTCTGTGTTGTTCCATCAGGAAAAGTTCGTAACGCTTCGGTAAAAATGGTATCGTTAGTCGCTTTACCCAAATTTGTTCGGATGGCATAAACAACAAAAGAATCTAAAGGTGTGAGATCAAAATATACATCATTGTTGGTAATCTTATAATCGGGTTTATCATTCGCATTGATAACAAGTGCAGGATCACCATGAAGTGTCATTTCATTACAAGTAGCCATAAGCAAAGGGTCTGAAATGGCAGCAGTCTCAATTGAATCGATTGTATGTTTTATGCACCAGCCTATATTTTTGCCATAACTTTTTATGGAAATTTGCTTGTACATTTCTGATGTAAAATAATTTAAGGCATATGGAACTCCTAAGCCAACAACCGACATATATCCAATCATACCTTTGTTAGGATTGATCACATAATTTTCAGATGTAGACAATTCGGTAGTATGAATATCCCCCGAATAGCATCCATTAGCAATCATGAAAGGATAATGTCCTGGCAAAGGATTATACGAATTAATATCATCAATACTTTGATCGAAACCACTTGCAGAAGCATGACCAAAGAATGTCACCAAGGATACACCTTCATCCATAAAATCCTTTAATGTATCCGAAGTATTGATTTCGATGGGCAAGGAACTCGTTTTAAAAAAATCGCTGACGTATCCTCCAAATGCTTCGGCTTGAATAGTCGCTTTGTAACCATTTAAATATGACTTAAAATTTGCCTGCTCTGATGAAGTAGTTCCTCCACCGAAATGCAAAATATGTTTCTTCCATTCTGCAGCAGGATTGGATACCTTGTCTTCATACTGCTGAATTTTATTTAAATAGGTATCCACATCCGTTAATGATTTAGCTGATAAACGGCCTGTAGGTATTCCTAAGCGAATAACTCCCCCATTTAATCCTGCCGTAAATAAATTATCGCTGGAAGGATTACCAATGGAAGGGACAAGATCAATATCATAAATAGATGGATCTTGTCTGGCCAACTGCATGTGATACGATTTACCAATAAGAAATAATTCCTTAGGTATAGTGGGATACGTATGAATTAAAAAATCAGAAAATCTTCTGATCGACAAGGGGCTTTTCACAATACCATATGCAAACTGATCATATAGTTCATCAATATCTGCAAGTACAACATTATGAAATCCGCCATAGATATTTGTGCTTCGGTATGATTTATAATTGAGCGCAGAAGACATCAAAGATTTATTGGTAACAATGACATAGGCAGAATCTACGGCTAGGGATGAATAGTCGGTGAATTTAGAAGTATTGCTTACAGGCTGAATGGAGGAAATATTGTTAATGAAACCATCTGAAGTGATAAAACATTTTTTTTCGCTCGCACCAATCGTATTTGCGATAAGAACAGAATCATTGGTTCCATATTGAACAACATCTATTCTTTTTGCATTGGTGAGATCATAAACGTGAACTGCTCCGGAAGCAATGAAATTATTGAATACAAAAAAAGATTTAGACTGAATGGTATTATAAGGAACATAAAACAAATAGCTGTTGCGGCTTTCGAGATCCATTGTATGAGGGTACTTCACACTAATATAAGATACGGCAGTACGATTGGAAACAAAACCGGAATTGACACTTGTATATTGAAAATTTGTAACCGAACTTCCTAAATTTGCAGTTGGAACTGAATAAATAAATCTATTTGATTCATAACCTGAGAAGGAGGTGTCTACCAATAAATTACTATTGTATTCAACTTTTAATTCGTGATCATTTCCAACAAGACCAGCATCTTTGGAGGCTCCAACAGCTAATGTTTTAATGATGGTATTAGGACCTCCACTAAATTTATTTGGTGTAGAAACTCCGTAAGTAACTGATGATCCAAGCTCAATAACGTTTCCGTCAAACCACCCTTCCGATTTTGTGTAACGCGCATCTGTTCCACCAACAAGATCTGTTGCACCTTCATAATATCCTGAATGAAGATCAATATTTTCTTCCCTGAAAAAAAAATTATCTGGGAGATAGGAAGCGAAAGAAAAATCAGAGACAACCTGCATCCTACTATTTGTAAAGGAACTATTCCAGGTCAAAAAGTAAACAGCTGTATCATTGATTAAACTATAAAAAGGATTAGGAATAAAACTGGTATTCACATATAACAATGAATCGAGTGCCCCGTCATTTTTCTGACCATAGAATTCAATATAGTCGGAAGTGTTGAACTGACCATCTGCTTCACCTTCAACGTATATCGGCTGTTGAATCCCTTTATTAAAAATTTGGAAATTGTGAGGATCAATTCCTCCTGCGCCACAAGGAATTCCGGCAACAGATAACGTAGCAGAATCAATCCTGAAAACGCCATTCGAAGCAATTTTAATTCGATAATAATTTTGCGAATAGTTTATCCACTCGTTGCCATATGTCTGCGCTTTCAGGCCATAAAGAGAAAGTAAAAACAAACATATAATAAGTAAACGTTTTATCATTTTATCTTTTTATTAATGTCTACTTTGATAGAAAACACATTAGAATAAAGTACTACCGAACGATCACCGATATCTGAAAAAGCATAATCAATGTATACCGCTTTTATTTTTACTCCCACTCCAATATTCGGCTGGATAGTATTTATTTTTTTTCCTAGAGCGTCTGTGTAAGACTGATAATTGCCAATACCTGCTCTTAGAAAGATAATATTCATATAACTGGCTTCAATGCCCATATGCGGATCTATACTTATTGCTTTGCTTTTTATAAGTACATTTCTTTTTCCATCAAATGTTTCATCAGCATTAATTTCAGCAAGCAAGGATATTTTTTTTGTAATATCAAATTTACGAGCAGCGCCTAATAATAATTTAGGCAAAGTGATTTCCACTGAGTTGCCGGGAATTTCATTTCCAGTCGATAAAAGGATTTGTTTTGTATCATCCGATAAATTTACGCTCCAGGCATTGAATGTAGAGGTAACATCGCGAGCCATTGCTGCAAATTTCCATTTTTTATGATCATATTGTGCTCCCGCATCCAAACCAAAACCCCAGGCTCCAGCAAAATCACCAACTTTTCTTCGGATGATCTTTGCGTTAGCTCCCAAACGTAATCCGGGAATTTTTAATTGCTTTGCATAGGATACAATAAACGCGTAATCTACTGCAGAGAAAGTAGTGATGCGGCTGTAATCAATATTTCCATTTGCATCTATTAATGCTGTTGTATTGGGAATGTCATCGACTCCGAATCTAACAAAACTAACACCCAAAACACTTGAACTATCCAAGCGCGTAGCAAAAGCACCATAATCATACTTTGCAATTCCTGCAAAATATTCACTATGCATCAATGCCGCTTGATGCTGTCTACCAATTCCCAACAAGCCAGCTGGATTCCAATACCCAGCTGTTACATCATTTACTGATGTAATGTGAGAGTTTGACATCCCTAAAGCTCTTGCGCCAACACCAATACTTAAAAACTCATTGCTGTATTTCGGAGCTTGGGCAAAAACAGAAGAAACGATGCTGTAAAAAGCAAAAGAGATCGCTATTAATATTTTATTCATAATTGGTTATAAAATTAAACTAATTTGCACGAATATCCAAACATTGAACAAACGAAAATTCCTATTGATTATTGCTCCGATAAAGTGCCTTACTTCATTATATTTGTAGAAAGAAAGCCTGATGAGCCGAACAAGTTTTATATACAAAAACATCTTTTTATACCGCCTGATCATGAATTTGATCTACAAGGGCCGATATTCGGGACGTTTTAAACAAATCACAGCTCATATTACTGGGAAGAAAGTCACTGAATTATGCTTTGGAGATACTGTAATTGCTGAGTTCTGTAGATTAAATGGTATCCAATGGAAGGGGATCGATATCAATGAAAGTTTTGTAAAAACCGCACTAAAAAGGGGGTATAACGCTCAATTAGAGAATATCGAAACTTTAGACCATTTCCCAACAGCAGACACCTGTATTTTGAGCGGCTCGATGTACCACTTTCATGAATCTACTGAAGAACTTTTCAGAAAAATGCTAGCATGTGCTCCCATGCTTATTATTTCCGAACCAATGATTAATCTTTCAAATAATAAAGGAATTATTGGTAATTTGGCAAAGGCTTCTGCATCAATTAATGGCAAGAAACAAGTGTTCCGATATACGATGGATTCTTTAACTGCAGAGATGAATTTATTAAGTAATAAATTAAATTTCAATTTTAGAATCGTTAAACAATTTGATAAAGATTTAATTATTGTCATCAACAGATGAAAACAACAGAAATAAGTATCGTAATTCCAGTTTACAATAGTTCCGAAATAATTGAGGAATTATATCAATGTATTTCTAAAGCACTTCAGACATATTGCACATATGAAATTATTTTTATCAATGATTGCAGCAAAGACAATAGCTGGCAAAAAATAGCTGCACTTGCTAAAAACAACAATTCGATAGTAGGAATAAACCTAAGAAAAAACAGTGGACAAGACAACGCATTACTTGCCGGATTGCGCATTGCAAAAGGAAACTATTCTGTAATAATGGATGACGACCTTCAACACAATCCAGAAGACATTATTAAGTTACATGCCGAATGTAAAAAAGGGTTTGATGTTTGTTTTGCCAATTTCAACAAAAAAGAACAAAGTGTTTTCAAAAATGTCGGAAGCAATATAAACGGAAAGATAGCAGAACTTCTTGTTTCTAAACCAAACGGAATCTACTTATCACCCTTTAAAATAATAAACAAATCGACAACTTCAGAAATAACAAAATTCGCAGGGCCATATCCTTACATCGATGGCATCATTTTAACAATAACACAAAATTTAACACAGATAGATACAATACATCAACAGCGCCACAGCGGAAAAAGTAATTATACTTTTTCTAAATCGTTGTCCGTATTTATGAAATTATTTACAGGATTTTCAGTTCTTCCTTTGAGATTAGCTACGATTTCAGGATTCATTGCCACTATCATCGGATTTCTGATTTCATTGAAATACCTGTACGATTATTTCATAGCAAAAAATTACATCCCCGGCTGGACAACCGTTGTAGTTCTTGTTATTTTCTTCGGAGGCCTTGTTTTAACAACGTTAGGAATTATTGGTGAATACATCGGAAGAATGTATTTAACACTCAATAATAAGCCACAATATAGCATCACAGAAATTATACGAAGCAATCAAGATGAACACTAAAACATTACTTCCTGTTTTTCTGTTTTTCTCTATTTTAACTTTTGTAAGTTTAAACATTCCTTTTTTTTGGGATGGCACTTTTTTCTCTGGACTTTCTGTATATTTTTTTGAAACAGGATTTCATCATTTTATTGCTCTACCAGCAAACGACACCGGCGCATTCCCTTTTTTTTCAATCTATTTGACTATTGCGTGGAAATGTTTTGGTAAATCACTTGCGGTTTCGCACCTCGCAATACTTCCCTTTTTATTCGGAATCACCTATGAATACTTCAAATTAGCTAACCGCTTTTTGAATTCAAAAACAATTATTTTTTCGATGGTGTTATTGATGATTGAGCCAGTTTTTATCACACAATCCATTTTAATGGGCTACGACCTGTTCATATGTTATTTTTTTTTACTTGCACTAAATTCACTTTATTCAAACAAAAAAATACTGTATGCCATTACATTGATATTCCTCAGTTTGATGAGTATACGAGGAACAATGTTGATGGGTTCTCTATTTTTATTTGATCTTCTTAAAAACCGTAACATACGTTTTAGTTTAGTCAAAGCATATATCCCTTCCCTACTGCTTTGGATTTTCTGGGCCATTTACCATCAGCAGCAAACAGGTTGGTATATTTTTTCTCCGATCAGAGAAAACAATACTGAACAATTCGGAGACCTAAAAATGTTATTCAGACAGCTGGTTTATATCATCTGGAAAAACATTGATTTTGGTCGAATAACATTATGGCTCGTTTTCATTTATGCTATTATTCTTCAATTAAAAAAGAAGGGTATGCCGAAGATAAATGAATTGATTCAACTCATTTTTATCCCCTTATTTGTATTGTCTTTTTTTATGATCCTGATTAAAAATCCAATTGGACATAAATATTTTTTACCAATTTTTTTGACCCTTAACATTGCTGCTTGCTACGTGTTAGAACAATTCAAAGACATAAAAACAAAACGAACTCTTTTTACTCTTATAACAATCAGTTTAATTGGAGGCAACTTTATTGTTTATCCTCAGCGATATGGCAATGGATGGGATTCGTCACTTAAAATGATCCCCTATTTTAATTTGAATAAAGAAATGAAATCTTATATCAAGGGAAAAAAAATTGAAACAAAAGATATAGCATCACAATTTCCTTTAACCAACAACTCAAACTATTCCTATTTGAATGACACGTGCAGCTTTTATACTGATATAGAAAAGAACCCGATTGAATCATATCGGTATTTCTTATACAGCAACATAATAAACACAAACAGGATAGAAGACTTAACTAAAATAAAAAAAGACTGGGTTCCAGAAAATTCAATTAGCAGAGGAGCTGTAGTGATTACCTTATACAGGAATCCTAATTTTTAATCCTTTTCATTACACTGAAAAGCTTTTCCGAATCAATACATATCAAACTCATCGTAACAATAAAAGGCAAGGCTGTAACTTTATACCTTACCATTGCTCCTATGGCAGGAGTAACCAAGCCAATTTCAGCAAACTGAATGATTCCTAATAGAAGGCAGAATAAAAGCACTTCGTTATCCTTTGCTATTTTTTTGTCGAAAAATAATACTGCGAAAACAAGCAGGAGGATCACCAGACTGTTTTCGAGCCATGCGATCAATTGCCAACTGTTTTTAATTCCGAATAGGGTTGGTTGAATAAACACATTTAATATTGCGGAAGGGATATTGTTAAGTATACCGCCAAAAGTTGGGGGAAATGGTTTTATCAGAACAACAGAATTTGCAGGTGTTACATGATACAACAATGTGAAGGAAGATGAATCCATGGAATTAACAACAAAAGTTGTATCCTTCATATTGTCTAATTTCCACGACAAGAAACTACTTCCCATTTTTATCCTATAGGTAGAATCCTGTTGAAGAATCAATGCATTTTTATTGGAACTTTCAACAGAAATAAAACAGGAGTCATTCATTAAAAAATATCCTCCCTTAGCTTCACTGATCGCCTTAGATTGTTTATCAGCAAACATTTTATACACATTTGTTTTATCTCCAAATTTAGAAAATCCATGAACCATTAAAACAGCAGCAATAAATACTGACAAATATTTTAGTACTATATATTTGCCTTCCGTTTTGCTAATCATAAAATTTGCTAGTAGCAATGGGGATATCGCCAAAGCAATATATATTTTTGTAAAAAAAAGAAGTATAAATAAGAAGATCGATAAAAGGATTTGTGAGGAGGTATACTTTTTCTGCAAACCAAAATCAGTAAAATAAACTAGAAAACCAAGACATGAAATAGCTATTGTTTCTTTGAATACACCCGCTGTCCAAAACAAGACAGAAGGAACGAGATAAATACCAATCACAAGTGCTATCCTTTTATTTGGGAAGTGTTTATAAAGTGACCTAAACAGAGCTGTAAGTCCCGCGAATGAAAAAAAGCAGAAAAACAATATGTGAACAAATTGTATATTCAACGATATAAACTGGAGCAAAAAATTAATTCCGATCACAATCCGAGAATTATTAAACATCGTATCATCGAAACTAGAATTCCAACCAGGCATAATTAGATTAGAACTGTTACCCATAAAATAGTCGAAACCCATTTTACTTGCTTTCAGATAGGTATCAAAATCGGAGGTATTATAATAAAACATATATATAGCCGATACTGCAAAGCCAAAAACAATTTTCAGGACGAAAAGCAGAATCAACTGACCTTTTGATATCCCAGTAAAGTCAAAAAATTTCAACTTAAGGATCAAAAAAATAAAGATCAAAGCATATGTAAAAGGCAACACTACTTGCATGTTGTCAAAGATAATTAAAACTTCCTTTGCAAGAGACTTCAAGTGCCTATGAATCAGGTCGGGTATTTATTAGAAAACCAACATATTTTTTTGTAATTTCGTAGCCGAATGAATATAAAAAAACACATTCCAAATTTACTTACCTGTGGCAATTTATTTTGCGGGTGCTTAGCCATTACAAGCGCTTTTAAAGGTGACCTTATTTTGACCGCTTATCTGGTTGGGATTGCTGCTGTGCTTGATTTTTTTGATGGTTTTGTTGCCAGATTATTACAGGTAGGCGGAGAATTAGGGAAACAGTTGGATTCACTTGCGGATATGGTCACATTTGGAGTGGTACCGGGCGTTGTTATGTATCATTTGCTGGGACATTCTTGGTTGGAGATGTGTAAAGATTATCAGAATTGTCAACCTGTCGCATCACATTGGAATTCATCCATCAATACCTATTATTCCTATGTTGAATATATCCCATTTTTGATCACGATCTTTTCTTGCATTCGATTAGCAAAATTCAATATTGATACCCGACAAACTAATGCCTTTATCGGAGTTCCTACACCAGCAAATACACTCCTTATCTGTTCCATTCCGTTGATAAATGAATTCCAACCAAGTGTTATGGGAATTAACATATTAAATATTACTCAAAACGTATATTTTCTGATCGGACTAACTGTTGTGATGTCTTACCTCTTGGTGGCGGAAATCCCTTTATTTGCTATGAAATTTAAAAATTTTGGATGGCCAAACAACAAGATGCGTTATTCTTTTTTAATAATTTCAGTGATATTGTTGATACTATTTCATTTCATTGCAATCCCTTTTATCCTATTTTTGTACATCCTTTTATCATTTATCAATAATAGGTCTACTAATACTAAAACACAAGAAAACTAAACCATTTTACATATGAAATTCAGAGCAGAAATTGATATTATGCCACTAAAGGCACTATTAGACCCACAAGGAAAAGCAGTTACTGGAAGCATGAAAAACCTAGGGTTGCCTGAAATTGAGAATGTCCGCATCGGAAAGCACGTTACCTTGGAGATTGAAGCTGCATCAAAAGATGCTGCAAGTTTGAAAGTTGATGAAGCTTGTAAAAAATTGCTTGCTAACCAAATCATGGAATTTTACGAATTCGAAATTTTCGAGAACTAATTCTCTTCTTCCTTTTGTAATTTATTTTTTGAATGAACTATTTTTTAAAAATATAAACTATGGTTCATTCTTAGCATGGGAGTTCTCCTTTTTATCATTTATAGGATAAGAGCAAATCATTTTATTTATTCAAAGGGCTATTGTAAGAAGTGACACTGTGATGAACGATATTAATAACAGATCAAAAAAGGGGCGTTAAAATTTAATTGCATTAGATCTGGAATATTTTAAGCAAGCAGAAGGAATAACTTTTTATGGAATGGAGATCTTTTGATGAGTAAAGAAGGATAAAAGAGAGAATCAACTTTACTGTTGTTCGGATATCAAAAATAATTTATTCCTGCTCCATTTTTTTATTGCCACGCAACTCAAAATTTTTACCCAGATAAACTCTGCGCACCTGTTCATCGTTTGCCAACTCTTCCGCATTACCAGCCTTTAAGATGCTACCTTCAAAAAGCAAATAAGCCCTATCTGTGATTTGCAGCGTTTCCTGAACATTATGGTCGGTTATAAGGATTCCAATATTTCTTTTTTTAAGTTTTGCTACAATACTTTGAATATCTTCGACAGCAATAGGGTCGACCCCCGCAAATGGTTCATCCAGCAAAATAAATTTAGGATCAGCGGCAAGACATCGAGCAATTTCAGTTCTTCGTCTCTCCCCACCTGATAGTCTGTCCCCTAAATTTTTACGAATATGTTGTAAATGAAATTCACCAAGCAGATCTTCTAATTTTTCTTTTTGCTCCTGCTTATTCAAATTGGTCATTTCTAAAATAGCACGAATATTATCTTCAACGCTAAGTTTTCTGAAAACAGAAGCCTCCTGTGCCAAATAACCAATTCCTAGTTGTGCCCGCTTATACATTGGTTCGTTGGTAATATCAAGGTCATCTAAAAATATCTGACCTGAATTGGGTTTTATCATGCCCACAATCATATAAAACGAAGTGGTTTTACCAGCACCATTTGGGCCTAAAAGACCAACAATTTCTCCTTGTTTTACCTCAACAGAAACATTTTTTACTACGGTACGATTCTTATATTTTTTTACTAAATTTTCTGCTCTTAATATCATTGTTATTGCATTAAAATGTCAATTGAAATGATCCTTTAATACTAAATGGAACAGCCTTTGGATTATCTAAATATGATAATCTCCAAACACCATCTATTCTAAAGAATTTAAAAATATTTTCAATACCTGCGGTTGCCTCCATATAAGGTCCATGATTCAAAGAATACAAATGATCAGGAAAGTTTAAAAGACTTCTGTTCTTATCGTTTACTTTTCCAATTAATGCTTTACCGCCTAAAACTTCACGCCATTTCAACTTCCGCAATAGTGGAACTCTGTTAAAGAAAAATCCTTCAAAATGTTGCGCTACAGATACGGAAGCGTATTCGTCACTCACAAATTCATAATAATTCATTGCGTTAAACGCATACGGGTCATAAACATAAGTTTCATTTCCACCATGTATTGTAAGCAAAGGGTAAGGTAATTGTCCCCACACTTTTCCGTATTCCAAAATATAGTGAAAATATCCAATTGGATTGATGTGCAAGTAATCATCAACGTTTACTGTTAATTTCTGATAGCCGTAATCACTAAAAAATAAATTTTTCAGACCCAATACATATTCCGCTTGAACTATTGGGTAATGGGTTCCAAGACTAGTACGTGTGAATACCCCTTCAATATATTTTTCATTGTAAGCAAGTCTCGCAAGTAATCGAACCTCAGAGGTTACGATATTTTCTTTAAATGCTGTTGTCGCAGCATTTTTTTGATATTCATAGTGAAAGTTTGCCAATGGCGACATCTCTCTATGGTATAAACTAAATTTAGTTGTAAAGCCTGTAAACCATTCATAATTAACATAACCATTTACTTGCTTTACATTCGTTAAATTACGAAGTGGTGTTACCCTAAAAAGAGAGGCAAAAATATTATCGGTTGTAAAACCATTTTGGCTCTGACCTAAAATCTCATTGTCATTTTTATAGTTCAATCCTACAAGAACGCGAGGTTTTTTGGTAACAAAAGCACGAATCCCTAATCCATACTTAAATTTTTCGTCTCTGGTACCATACGCTACATATCCACTTAATTCGTACCATTTACTAAACTGATTACTTGTACGTCCACCAAAACGAAAGCGATTCCCTTCAATTTCATTTGTGCTAAACATATTGTAATAGGGACCAATTTCAAAATTTCCTATTGTTTTATACCCTTGAGCAAAAAGCTGAACGATACTCGACCACGTTTTGAAGGCAGGTAGCGTTTGGATCGTGTCAACCATCTTATAGATCTGCTTTTCATTTTTTGATAAACTATCGTGTCTGTGTTGTTCCCAATAAAGGTTATCTTTTTTGAAGGCATCCTTATCAACAGTTAAATTTTCGGTAATCGAATAAAAACTTTCTTCTTTTGGTTTGTTAATACTAAAATTACTGTAATCAGCTGTCTTTCTTCCATAGACTCCCATCATCGCTTTTTTCTTTGTATCCAAAGGAAATGGATTAAAGTCAATCACCAAACGTTCTTTTTGCATCATCCAAGTAGAATCAATATTCACATAGGTTTGAACAACAGCAGTAGAATTGATAAAGTTAATGTTTGCATCACTGGCTATACTCATTTCAATTTGTTTGATGCCGAAGGAAGAGTCGGCAGCCCAAAGATTACCTACAAAAGCTAACTCTTGTTTTCGTTTGGGTTTAAACTGAAGCTGATAACATTTGTGACCATCGATGATCATACTATCAATTAAATAAAATTTGTAAAACAACAATGCATTATCAGAAATAGGACTTACAAAGTTCTTTCCAAAAACTAATATGTTATTATCATAAATATTTATATTCTGATACATATCACCCATAAACTGCGATACACTTGCGTTTTCGACACCAGCAACTCTATTCGCCTTAATTATTTCGTTGTGTGTTCTTGGGTTCTTTCGGAAATAATATTCTGATAAGGCCTCCGTCATAAAAATGGGTAAGTAAGGTTTTTCCTTCGCATTTGTACTATCTATGTTATCAAAAATAAAAGAGAACGGTTTAAGCAATTTATTATTCTTAAAGTCATCGCTTAAATTATTCAAATCAAATTCAACCTTATTATACACTTCGTATTGGTATGCATCCAACTTTTTTCGGTCGTTCTTATCTTTATTAGCAATTACCTTTCTAAGGATTCGCCAAGCTGGATTTTCGCCGGGATGAACTTCTACTACATTTAAATCAACCCCTTGAGAAAGTGCAATAATTACTTCCTGAGTAGCGCCTCTCCTAATTGCTTTCGTAAGTTTATTATATCCAACATATGAAACAACAACGGAATCTACTTTAAGTACTGTAGAAAAATCAAAATGACCCTCAATATCACTAGTAGCACCAACGGTAGTCCCTTTAAAAATTATATTCACAAAAGGCAATGGCTCACGCGAAACAGCATCAATGATCTTCCCGCTCACTTTGGTGGTTTGAGAAACACCATACTGTGAGAAAGAAATGAAGAGCATCACAATAAGTAATGCCTTTTGAAGGATAATATGTTTTAAAAACTTCCCCACAAATAAATTATGATTTATTCAGTTCTTCCCAAAACTCCACAGCCCTTCGAGTATGGGGTATCACAATCGTTCCACCAACAATATTTGCAACAGCAAAAATCTCAAAAACTTCTTCTGTAGTGGTATTATTTTCTTTGCACTTTTCAAGATGATACTTTATACAATCATCGCATCGTAAAACCATCGATGCGACAAGTCCTAACATTTCTTTTGTCTTTACTGATAAAGCTCCTTCGGCATAGGTATTTGTATCTAAATTATAAAGTCGTTTTAAAACAATATTGTCAGAAGCTAAAATTTTCTCATTCATTTTAGTCCTGTAATCATTAAACTCCTTTACACTATTTGCCATTGAATATAGGTTTATACATTATGATTCATACACAGAAAAAAGATACGATTAAACACGAATGATTAACTATTTTTTTCTTTTCTCTTTACTACAAAGTAAGAAACAAATATACTCGCTTCGTACAAGAAATACAAGGGAAATGCAACAAGCATTTGGGAGGTAACATCGGGGCCAGGAGTGATAACACCAGCAACAATTAAAATAACAACTATAGCGTGTTTACGGTATTTACGCATAAATTGAGGGGTAAGCAACCCAAATTGCGTAAGAAAATAAGCTAGCACCGGAAGCTCAAACATTAATCCTGCAGCAATAGTAACCGTTGTTACAGTGGAGATATAGGAATCCATTGTAAAATTATTTTCAACCATTGTACTTACCTGATAGTTTCCTAAAAAGTTCACCATCAATGGAACAATAATAAAATAACTAAATAGCACACCTGATACAAATAAAAAACTTGCCACAAAAATAAAGATAGTTGATGCTTTTCTTTCTTTCTCTTTTAAAGCTGGTTTTATGAAACGCCAAAACTCCCATAATACATAGGGTGAACCAATTATCAAACCTCCGACAAAAGCGACCCACATCTGAGAAGTGAATTGATCAGACAAGCCCAGACTTTGTAATTTGAAGTTATAATGTCCGAAACAAAGGTCATTACCATCTGGCATTACACCATGCAATTGTAACCAATGGCCTAAATGACAAAAAGCACGATACGTTATAAAATCATTATGAATAGGACCGAATATTATTTTATCAAATAATATTTCAGGGAAGAAAAAAGTAACAATTGCTATTGAAACAACGAGCAATACGGAACGAAACAGATGACCACGCAAGGCGTCAATATGCCCCCAGAAGGACATTTCGCCAGTGCTTTTGCCAGATTTATTAAAAAGTCCGAATAGTGCCATTTTTCAGTGTCAAAGTTAATATTATTACAGTATAAAATAAAAAAAGAAATGGTTGTTTTTTACAGCGTAAATTAATTTGGACGAATACGGCATTATTTCATAATTTTACAGCTCAAAAATAACCTACAAATGTCGAATCAAACTGCAGATTTTTCTATAAAAAAAACACTTACTTATTTTTTATTGCTGGCGCTTATTGTAACAATTACATACGCCAACCATTTCAGCAATTCATTTCATTTTGATGACTCACATACGATTCAAAATAATTTATTCATCAAGGATATTCGTAATATTCCTTTATTTTTTAAAGACGGAACAACCTTCAGTTCTTTGCCAACCAATCAATCCTACAGGCCGATTGTAAGCTCATCGTTAGCAATTGATTATTGGTTAGGAAATGGCTACCACCTCTTTTATTTTCATTTATCCACGTTCATTCTTTTTTTATTGCAGGGCGCCTGCATGTTCTTTCTCTTTTTTAAACTTTTAAACAGCTCCTTCACGCATCGCTGGAATTTTTACATTTCACTAACAGCTGTTGCTTTGTATTTACTTCATCCTGCAAATGCAGAAACAGTAAATTATATTATTGCACGATCCGATATACAATCTACATGCTTTGTCATTCTTGGTTTTTGCTTATACATGTATTCCTCTTTTTTCAAAAAAACATTTTTATATTTATTACCAGTAGCAATAGGCGTTTTGGCAAAGCCTCCCGCAGCTATGTTTGCACCATTATTTTTCCTTTACGTGCTTCTGTTTGAACAAAAAATGAGTTTAATGGCTGTTTTTAAAAAGCAGTACCTCAAGCAATTTTTTTCGGTAATAAAAACAGTCTTGCCTGCTTTTGTCGTATGCGGATTGATGTATTTGCTTGTTGACAGAATGACTCCTAAAACATGGATTCCCGGTGGCACATCCACATTTAATTATTTGATTACCCAGCCAGCTGTTATTGTTCATTACGTCACTACCTTTTTCCTTCCTCTTGGATTAAGCGCTGACACCGATTGGGTTCCACTTGAAACGATATGGAATGCTTCTTTTTTTATTGGTTGTGCATTTATTCTCACATTGCTTTACATCGCTTTTAAATTTTCTAAAGATGAAAAATTACGACCAATCAGCTTTGGCATACTTTGGTTCTTTTTAGCATTAGTTCCAACCAGCGTCATCCCATTGTCGGAAGTATTAAACGACCACCGCATATTTTTCCCTTATGTAGGCCTTACCATTGCTGTTTGTCATACAGTAGCGCTGCTGCTGCTTTCGTATAAAAAACAAATCGATGCATTATTTTCAAACAAAGCCATCCTTATTTCTTGCCTGCTTATTATTTTGGGAGGTTATGCCTATGGAACACATCAACGAAATAGTGTTTGGCATACCGAAGAAAGTTTATGGAAAGACGTGACATTAAAAAGTCCAAAAAATGGGAGAGGGCTAATGAACTATGGGTTAGCCAAAATGGAAAAAGGAGATTATGCGGAAGCTGACATCTATTTTAATAAAGCATTAACAGTGTGGCCTTATTATCCATATTTACATGTAAATATAGGTGTTTTAAAATCAGTTCAAGGCAATGATGCAGCTGCAGAAATATTTTTCAAAAACGCAATCGCTTATGGCGCCAGCTTTCCAGACTGCTATTATTTTTACGGGAAATTTTTATCTTCTAAATTACGACACAAAGAAGCCATTGATCAATTAACGAAGGCGATAGAATTGTCCCCGGCTCATATAGGTGCGCGTTCGTTATTGATGCGTGAATATATAGAAACAGAGGAGTGGGAAAAATTAACACCACTTGCAAATAGCACATTAGCCATAAATCCAGGTAATGTAGAAGCATTAATTGCGCTTGATGCGGCTACATATAAAAAAGGAAAAATTGAAATGGCATTGGAGAAACTAAAAAAAGCACCCTCTGCCGACAACTATTTAAACTTGAGTTTGGTATATTATCAAGCAGAAAAATATGAGGAATGTATTGATGCAGCAACAGATGCAATCAAAATAAAACCCAATTTTGCTGAAGCATATAATAATATTGGTTCGGCTTATAACGTATTAAAAAAATGGGACGATGCCATCATTGCTTTTGAAAAAGCGCTTCAGATAAACCCCAACTTTGAATTAGCAAAAAACAATTTGTTGGTTGCACAAAAAGGAAAAAACGATCTTAACTCCATTCAAAAAATTGCATTAGAAAAGCCGTCATCTGATAATTATATCAATTTAAGTCTGCTCTATTACAATCAAGGCTTATATGAAAAATCAATTGAAGCATGCAAAAAAGCGATTGACTTAAAACCAGATAATGCAAACGCATACAACAATATCGCTGCTGCTTATTGTAAACTAAAACAGTGGGACAAAGCAATTGATGCCTGCAACAAAGCCTTGCAGATTGACCCAACTCATCAACTCGCAGCAGGTAATTTAAATTGGGCGAAACAGGAGAAAGCAAAAATTAAATAAAAAGAAATGATAATCATAACAGGAATCACAGGCGGAATAGGGAATTTTTTATTCAATAAATTTTCTCAATTGGGCGACCCAATTATTGGGACTTATCATTTGAATAAACCGGAAGGAAAAATTTATGAAACGACTGTTCCATTAGACATCACCGATTTTTCTCAGGTAGAAAAATTTATCGCTTCCATACAATCGCAATCAAAAGAAATAACACTAATCAATTGTGCTGGAGTTAGCGCCAATGCCTTTGCACACAAATCAAACATTGAAGACTGGAACAAGGTGATCAATGTAAATTTAACAGGAACCTTTTATTTAATACGTGCGATATTACCTGTGATGCGTGAGCACAATTTCGGAAGAATTATTAATCTTTCTTCTATTGTTTCACAGACAGGAGTAATGGGAACAAGCGCCTATGCAGCATCAAAGGCAGGAATTAATGGCATGATAAAAAGTATCGCTTTAGAAAATGCACAAAAAGGGATTACCATCAACAATATTAATTTGGGTTATTTTAAAGTAGGCATGATCAATACTGTTCCTAAAGAAATACAGGAAAAAATAAAATCAAAAATTGCGGCGAACGAATTTGGCGATCCTGAGAATATTTTCAGTACTATTGAATACATCCGAAATACGCCCTATTTGAATGGGTCCTGCATTGATCTGAATGGCGGACTGGTTTAATTATGAATCGTGATTCTTTGCCAGAACAATGAATGACGTTCAAAAAAATTACTTCCCAATCTGCTCTTTAAGTAAGGCAATATGCTGCGCCATTTGTTTATTTTGTGATTGTAATTTTGAAATCACCACACTCAAATGAAGCAAGTAAATAAATATAGCAAAAATTGCTGCAATAAAAACCATGTTGGGTGGCGAATACACACCCACTAATTCAGACACGACGTCCAATCCAACTCTCCAAAAAGAAAAAAGAATTAATACACCCGTACAAATAATCCAAACGATGGAATATTCCTCGCGGAGTTTCCCTTTTATTATTAATCTTACGATGTAAAGCAAAAATAAAATGCTTGTTACTATGGCTATGGCTTGAATTCTGAACATGATATTATTTTTTGAATTTGATTCTTATAAAGGTATAAATAATTGCCAAGGATACTTTAAACATATAATAAATAGATGATGCTCTTCCGATAGAAGAAACTCCTCCCTGCCTTTCTTTCATTGTCACAGAAACTTCCCCAATTTTTAAATTATTTAGCGAATATAAAATGATGGCTTCCGGCTCCGGATATTCATCAGGGTAAATATCAGATACAATTTCCAACGTTTTTTTATTAAGGATGCGAAAACCTGATGTGCTGTCATTAATTGTCACGCCAACTAAAAAACGATTCAACCACTTAAAATAATTTATCCCTACCCTTCTAATAGCAGAAGATTGAAACCCTTCTTTCGAAATGAATCTGGAGCCGATAACAACATCGTAATTGTTTTCTTTCATTGCATTTAACAATTCGGGGATTTCAGATGCAGGATGTTGTCCATCACCGTCAATTTGAATTGCATAATCAAACCCATTTTCAAAAGCATATTTAAAGCCAGTTTGAACAGCCCCCCCAATTCCCAAATTAATAGGGAGATCCAAGAGCACACAATTCAATTTCCCGACAATGAGAGAAGTCGAATCCTTAGAACAATCATTTACAACAACAACAGTAATATCTATTTTCAATGACTGAGCAACAGCATTAATCTCATTTACGACAGAAGCAATTGCTTTCTCTTCATTGTATGCTGGAACTATAGCGGCAATTTTTGACATACGATTATTTCCCTTTTTCTGTTATTAAAAAACTATCTGATTTGACATATTTTGAATCGGGCCTAGCTCAATATTTTAGACAGCTTTAGCTCGTATGATTATTTAATCGATAGAATTATTCACTTGGTAGACTAATTAAAATAAAGTAGATAACTGTTTGCCGGAGTAACAATTTTTTATTATATATTTACATTAAGAATAAAAAAATGAACAGCTTTCTACTATCGCTTCTATAATGGTACAAAATTAGTTTATTTCAACAAATAAATCATTACACAATAATTAATTTTAAAAGACAGATTTTGAAAATGCTCGATGTAGAAACATCCCTTCACGAATGCTTACAGAAATATTTTGGATTCAAAAAATTTAAAGGACAACAAGAAGCTATTATTACAAGTTTGCTTGATGGCAAAGACACTTTTGTTATTATGCCTACCGGTGGTGGGAAATCTTTATGCTACCAGCTTCCCGCATTAGTGAGTGAAGGCACCGCTATTATCATTTCTCCACTTATTGCTTTAATGAAAAACCAGGTGGATGCTTTACGTAACTTTGGGAATGAAGAAGGCATTGCACATTTCTTAAATTCTTCCTTATCAAAAGCTGAAATCACAAAAGTTAAAAAAGATATTACCGACGGAAAAACAAAACTCCTATATGTTGCTCCAGAAAGTTTAACGAAAGAAGATAACATCGCCTTTTTCAACGAAATAAAAATTTCCTTTTTTGCAATTGACGAGGCGCATTGTATCTCTGAATGGGGGCATGACTTTCGCCCAGAATACAGAAGATTACGACCGATCATAGAACAAATAGGGAAAGTGCCAATCATTGCACTAACAGCAACTGCAACACCTAAGGTGCAACAGGATATTCAGAAAAATTTAGGCATGAGTGATGCCAATTTATATAAGTCATCATTTAATCGATCTAACTTATACTATGAAGTTCGTCCGAAAGTAAATGTGATCAAAGAAATTATCAAATACGTAAAAAGTCAGCAAGGCAAATCCGGAATTGTTTATTGTTTAAGTCGCAAGAAAGTAGAAGAGCTTGCGGAGACATTGCAGGTAAATGGAATAAAAGCATTACCCTATCACGCAGGCCTTGAAGCAAAAGAACGCGCAAAAACACAAGACGCTTTCCTTATGGAAGATATTGATGTCATTGTTGCAACTATTGCTTTTGGTATGGGTATCGACAAACCGGATGTTCGTTTTGTGATTCATCATGACATCCCTAAATCATTGGAAGGGTATTATCAAGAAACCGGACGAGGTGGACGAGATGGTGGCGAAGGCAACTGTGTTACTTTTTACAGCCATGACGATATTGTGAAACTGGAAAAATTCATGAAAGGAAAGCCTGTTGCTGAACAAGAAATAGGTAAACAACTTTTAACCGAGACAGTATCCTATGCTGAAACATCTAGCTGTAGAAGAAAATTCTTATTACATTATTTCGGGGAAGAGTTTGATGAAGTAGGATGTAATGGCATGTGTGACAGCTGCCGCAACCCAAAACAAAAGTTTGACGGCATGGACGATATCGCTTTAGCAATTGAAGCGGTGACAGATGTAAAAGAAAAATTCAAAACAAAAGATGTGATCAATGTTTTATTAGGAAATATTACATCAACTGTAAAATCATACAAGCACAATGATTTAGAATGTTTTGGAAAAGGTCTTGAAGATAATAAAAATGAAAAATACTGGAATGCTATTTTCCGCCAAGCGTTAGTATCGGGATTATTATCTAAAGATGTGGAGAACTACGGATTATTAAAAGTAACCAAAGAGGGAGAAAAGTTTTTAGATAAACCTTATAGCATGATGGTAACCAAAGACCACGACTATGAAGGAACAGAAAGTGATGATGAAGAAGGTGGATCTGGTGGAGGAAAAGCTGGTTCAGGTGCTGATGAGGCGCTGTTCGCAGCGTTAAAAGACCTTCTAAAACAAACTGCCAACAAATTAAAATTACCACCCTATGTAATTTTCCAGGAAGTTTCATTGGAAGAAATGGCTATTCAGTATCCAATTAAAATGGAAGAACTGGTAAATATAACAGGTGTTGGACAAGGGAAAGCACAGAAGTTCGGAAAACCTTTTCTTGACCTTATATCAAAATATGTAGAGGAAAATGAGATCGAGCGACCATTGGATATGGTTGTAAAATCAATTGTAAATAAATCGGGCTTGAAAGTATATATCATCCAAAACATTGACAGAAAGCTGCCTTTGGAAGATGTAGCGAAAGCAAAAGGATTAAGCTTGGCTGATCTTATTATGGAAATTGAAAGCATTGTTCACTCAGGCACCAAAGTAAATATCAGTTATTATATCAATGATATTTTGGATGAAGACAAACAAGAAGAAGCGATGGAATACTTCAAAGACTCTAATTCCGATTCTATTGCCGATGCCTTGAAAGAATTAGGCGAAGATGAATATTCAGAAGAAGAAATTCGCTTGATGCGTATTCGTTTTATGAGTGAATTCGGTAATTAATTTTTTTGTTATTGAAAAAAAATGCTTTGTTGTGTAATAGCAGCAAGGCTTTTTTTATGTACTAACTATGCAACCTTTTATCTTTAAATATCATCCATTAGTTGGAAAAAACTGTTTATACAATTTAAAGCACATGAAAAAAAAATACTACTCACTATTAATGTTATTCATTGCTTTCTTTGGTGTTGAAAGCTTCGCTCAAAACACCTGCTCTACACCATATCCATTTACTACCGGAACTGCCTTTACATCTAGTGCTGTTATCGGAATACCTAATACAGACCTTTCCAATAATTACGGTTGCCTCACAGGCATTAATAATGCAACATGGATCTATTTAGGAGTTTGTACTAGTGGAAATATTAATTTGACACTAACAACAACAACTTCCTCCAACGATGTTGATTTTATTGTATGGGGACCTTTAACCGCCGCCACTGACTGTGGATTAACGGCTGGACAAATAGTAGATTGCTCCACAACTATTTCGTCTTCAGAATCGTTTACAATCCCCGGCACACTTACAGGCGAATATTACAAGATAATGGTTACCAATTATTCTGGGCTTGCGGGAATGTTTACACTGACGCAGAATATTTCAGTTGGGCCCGGTACAGCATGCGACTCTACAGTTTATGGTTGCACTGGAACAACGCCCGCTCAACAAATATGTCAGGTTACGACTGACCCAATATTAAATCACAATATCATTATCTGGAACAAAGACACTACCTACACAGGACCGTATATAATTCAGAAAGAAACAACCACCATGGGAGTATATAGCACAATTGCAACCTTGCTTAATACAGATACTTCCGCCTACGAAGATGTAGTGTCAAACCCGATGATCCAATCATTTGCATACAGAATAGGGACTACTGATACCTGCGGTTCGGGAATATACACCTACGGCTTCCATCATGAAACCATACACTTACTTACTTCTATCAGCTCCAGCAGCGGCTATCCTCAATTAGCTTGGAACAATTATGTTGGATTTAGTTATGGAACCTATTTTATTTACCGTGGAACATCCCCATCCACATTGATGATGTATGATTCTATTTCTGCATCATTTAATTCTTATACAGATATTGCTGCATTAGCGGGAATGAATTATTATGCTGTAGCTGTTTTCCCTCCGAGCGCATGTCATCCTTCCCGAATGATGGCTGCTAAAAGTCTCTCTAATGTCGGCACTGTTGCATTTACAGGAATTAATGAACATGCATTTTCTAATCTTTCTGTAGGACCAAATCCTGCAAACGATTTTCTGAATTTTACATTAGGAAATATTTCTACCGATATAACCATTGATATTATTGATATTACAGGAAGAACTCTCATAACTAGATCGTTTAAAAATGTATCGCAAGAAGCAATTAATGTGAGTAATATTTCAAACGGAAGTTATATTGTTCGATTTACTTCTGAAAACGGAAGCATGCATAAAAACATTATTATCGCGAGATAAATGATTGCTTAAAATAAAAAAGCATCCGCACGATTAACAGAAAATAATCGGCTATTCTGTGCATAGCCGTTGTGTTTCATGAACAAACTAATCGAGGGCCTTCAGGATATTTTTATAGACGGTTAGTGTCATAAAACAATTCCAATGAAAAGAAATTGGTTGCTGTTTTTGTATTTTAGTTGATTTTCAATTCATTCAAAGCTAACCAAGCCATCAGTCCAGCGCCAATCTCCAAGGCTTGTTCATCAATATCAAATGAAGATGTATGAACTCCTGAAATAATCCCCTTTGCTTTATTTCCTGAACCTAAACGATAAAAACATGCCGGCACCTGTTGTGAATAAAATGAAAAGTCTTCCGCTGTCATCCTTAATGGAAGCTCTTCCACATTTTCTTTTCCTAGATAGTCTTCTGCTGCTTTCCAAGCATTCCCTGTTACTTGTTCGTCATTTACTAAAAACGGATACCCATTTTCAATAACAAAATCACATACACCTCCCATTTTTTTGGCAATGTCTTCCGCCATTGCTCTCATTTTGACATGGGCTTCTGCTCTCCATGATTCATTCATGGTGCGAAATGTACCTTCCAGTTTCACTTCATCCGGAATGACATTTGTTGCGCCATTTCCAGTAATCTTGCCAAAAGCAAGCACAGTGGGTGCTTGTTGCTCCGAAAGCATAAATGCGTTATTCAACTCTAACAAAATTTGGGAAGCAATTAAAAGCGGACTATTATAATCAGCAGGCATTGCGGCATGGCCACCTTTGCCTTTTACCGTAACATAGATCTCATCGGTACTAGCCATATACATGCCTTTTCGGAAGCCTACTTTACCAACTTCCATACTTGGAAAAACGTGTTGCGCAAAAATACGTTGAGGCGTTGGATCTTTCAATACGCCTTCTTTGATCATCAAGGAAGCTCCACCAGGTAATTTTTCCTCACCAGGTTGAAAAATCAATTTTATAGTTCCTTCAAATTCATCTTTTAATTCATTCAAAATTTTTGCAGCACCCAAAAGTGAAGCACTATGAACATCGTGTCCGCATGCATGCATCACACCTACATTTGTTGATTTATAGTCACAAGTAGTGGATTCGAAGATTGGCAAAGCATCTAGATCGGCGCGTAAAGCAATTATTTTTTTTGATGGATTCTTTCCTTCGATCAATGCTACAATGCCTGTCTTCACCATTCCTTGTTTAAAAGGAATTCCATATTCTTTTAATTTGGAAGCTATGAAGTCGGAAGTTTTAAATTCCTCAAAAGATAATTCTGGATGAGCATGCAGATGTCTGCGAATAGAAATTGTTTCGGAGAGGTAGTGCTTTGAAAGACTTTGGATCTTGAATTTTAATTCCGACATATTATTTACCGATGATCATTTTTAATGCAACCAACAATAGGAACATACCAAATATTTTTTTGATAAGATTTTGATCAATTGAAATAGCAATCTTTGATCCAATAAAACCGCCTACTATAAAAGTGGAAGCTATAATTAATGTCATTTGAACATCCACATAGCCTGCCTTGTAATAATTATATACTGCAAATATTCCCACAGGTAAAAGCAATACAGCTAAAGACGTACCTTGGGCCTGATGTTGGCTCATACTCATAAAATAAACAAGAGCAGGCACAATAATAATTCCGCCACCTACACCTACTAAGCCACTCAACATACCAGCCATCAATCCAATACAAAGCAGAATAATTAGTGTTGTCATATTTGAATATTTTTTTTTCAATTTTTTAGAAATCAAGACTTAATGAAAGATACCAAACAGGTTTCAAAATAATTCCATCTTGCACGCCCCAAGCTTTATCAATACGAATAAAATATCCGAACACTCTACTTCGAACACCCCAACCATATCCCCCGATCAATGGATTATGTTGAGATTTAAGCGTAATAACCAATGGTGTTATGCTGCTGCCAATGACACGTGTATTTAACGAGTTATTTTCATCGTACGGTGACCTTCCTGCCCATGCTGTTCCAAGATCACCAAACCCGACGATTTGAAAATTCTGAATAAAATCGGAACGAATCGGTCGTTTAAATAAATATTTAAAAACTGGCAATCGTAATTCACTATTGATAACGACAAAACTATTTCCATTTCTTGCATTCTGATAGAAACCTCTCATATTAGTAGCAAGGGTTTGATACGCATAATGCTGATCGCTAGCTATGTTGGTTGTATTATCAAATTTCGCATTGAACCAATTGTCGACACCCCCCATATAATAAATCAATCTATTATTTCCGAAAGAGGTGCTTGCAGCAATCCTGTTTGCCCAGATGAGGTCACGATGTATCTTTTTGTAATATCGAGCATCAAATCCGACAACAAAGAAATCTGTTTTTGGTTTGTCCACCTGACGATAGTATTCACCAAACACCTTTGCACGTGCTCCATTGTACAAATTCAATCCTTTTTTAATTGTATTATCAAACACATACTCTCCTTTCGTTGAAACCCAATTTTCATAACCGTTGGGCTTTTTCAAATTATTCATATCGGTAGAAGTATATACGGTTCTATCATTTCTGTAATTGATAGATCCACGAAGACTAGCTACCTCATTGAAAGGATATTTTAAAACATATTTTATTTCGTGACTGTATATTTTAACAATGGCAGAATTGTCAACAATATCTAACAACGATTGACGGTGCAAGACAATTTGTTTGTCAACATTTTTCATCCGATCCTCATAACTCATAAAAAATTCGTTACTATTAAAATCGCCTGAAAATCTAACTCCACCAACTATCCTGAAATCTTCAAACAGATCGCTAACGCCAACTTTGAAAAATGCATTAATTCCAGGGTTCAAATAAATTGGACTTCCACCACCCGAAAATTTTTGATACGATGCGTTTAAAAATGAATTATCTATTTGAGAAACTATATAATCTACAGAGAAAGCTCTATTGTAGTTTCGTTGTTTACCTGATGTGAATTCTGTTGTTCTGTTTTTTGAAAGAGCAGTATCTGTTTGAACTTTTGGTTGTTCAACCGAAGGTGTTTTTGCTGATTTTCCCAATTCATTCTCAAACTGATAATTATTGATATCAATCTGGGATGAATCTTTTTTGACTGTTTCGGGTGGAGTAACAATTGCTTTTATATCATTTACTGCAGGAGTCTCATTTAATATTTTATTTTGCTCATCTGCTTCTAACTGTTCTTTCTTTTCAATTCTGTCTTTATAGTCACGGTAGGACGTGTTTTTCAACTTCACCGCTGCTATGTTTGTTAGCAATGGAGAAACAAACAGTCTGTATCGGCCGTTTTGAAAAATGATCTCCGAAAATTTATTTGACTTTACATTTACATCCTGCTCCAGAATACTTCGAGAGTAATTTGTAATTGGGAAAGAGGTAACGACTGTTCGGTAATGTGCTGAAGTATCAACATAAGCAATGACACTATCAAACCGAGCAACATAGCGATTTCGAATACCGTTCAAATCACTCAAATATGAAATATGAGTACTATCAAAATCAGAAGGGTATGTTTCATCAACACCGGGAGTGTTTGTAACACGTTTCAACACTCTTGACTTGGTCACGTTATCAAACACAAACAGATCCTTGTGAAGCTGTGCAGGCTCCATTTTTCTTCTTGCATCATAAAACAAAGTATCGATAGGTCTGTTGGAAGTAAATGCAATTTCTTTTGAGCCATGAACAAAACGAGGTGTTAAGTCATCATAAATATCTTTCGTGATCTGATCGTATGCACTTGAGGCTGCAGTAAAAACATAAATATCCGTTTGACCTTTTTGAACTGCTGACATCACAAACTTTTTCCCATCATCATTATAGGAATAATCAAGGATCTTTTCAAAGCCGGTAATGTTACGTTCTGTCTTCTCTTTGGTAGCGACCTCGTATGTGGTTAACACTAAATAATTTTTACGCTCAATAATATATGAGAAAAATTTTCCGCTTGGGTGCCACGCCAGCAAAGGGAAAGAATAATCGTTGATACGATCAATCTTCTGACCAATCTTTAAAATTCTGTTTGATTTCTTTTTCTGAACATCATACAGCCAAATTTTGCTTTGACCTAATTCATTCGTTGTATACAACACATAATTCCCATCAGGGCTAACTTTAAGATTCTGGTACACCCTTGCAATCCTAGGTTTTTTCAAGATGGGGATATCTTTCGGAAAGGACAGTGTGGAATCGTTTTGAATATATTTTCCTTGATATCCTTCATAACATTCCTGCCATAAATTTTTCATAGAAATCCCTAATACGAACAAGGTAGAATTATCAATATTACGGCTGACCCTAGCCATATATAGAATATTGGAAATAACCGCCTCACCATAGTTGTCAGCCACATGCTTCCACATAGCGTGTCCAGCATAAATGGCATCCATTCCTTCTAAACGATTGATGTTTTTATACCTTCCGCTTAATACACCATCTTTCACATGATTATCAATATCGGAATTCCAATCATTAGCAACATAATCAATAAGGCCTTTCACATACCAATCTGGCAAGTTCAATAACGTACTGTTCTTGATTACATCCCTTACATTTCCCCCATACATCATTTGATTGATGATTACTTCCGCCAAGCCGGCACGAATTTGTGCATCCAACTTATTGTGATCCCCTTCGTAATACAAAATGATTTTTGTTCCCACAATTCGAGAAACACCCCCTGTATTATAATCTTCTTGAGTGGAAAGGCCTATATTACTTTGTTTGAAATCTGACTGTTTATTATAGATAATAAAGTCTAATTTTTCAGCAAAAGAATAATCGAAAAGCTTTTCAACTTTTTCCATTTCTTTTTTTGCCGATTTCGAAACATAATTGGCTATCTCTTTTCCTTGCTCATAGAAATAAACATTATAGCGGTCATAGTCATAATACGTCCAGAAATAACTTTCGTATTTAACACGATTTTTCCCGAAGTCAGTTTGAGAACCACTATAAAATTGTGCTCTTAATACATTATTAGAAAAAATAATGAATAAGACAACCAATGAGACACTGGTTTTTTTATAGATAGTAGAGGAAAATAGGTTCAATTATTCGTCAATTAGAATGCTAAAATACTAAATTATGAGAGCATTAACAAGTGTTTTCGAGCACTTAATTTTGCTACTTTTGTAACGCATAGTTAGCCCATTTATTATGATCTCTATTCATTCCTTTACTTTTAATCCTATACAGCAGAATATGTATCTGCTTTTTGACGAAACCAAAGAATGTGTCATTATTGACCCTGGCTGCTATGACGACAAGGAAAGAGCTATTCTATCTAAGTTCATCAGCGACAATGCCCTAAAACCAGTAAAACTGCTAAATACGCACTGCCATCTGGATCATATTTTCGGAAATAGATTTGTTGCTGAAAAATATGACCTGAAACTAGAGATCAACAAAAAAGACTTACCTGTCTTAGATTCATTTAAAAAGACTTGCGACCTATACGGAATGAATTGCGACCCATCACCTCAACCATCTGTTTATCTAGAAGAAGGTGATATCATTGAATTCGGAAACTCAACATTAGAAATCCTTTTTACCCCGGGACATTCGCCAGGTAGCATTACATTCTATAACACTGAACAAAAATTTATGATCGCTGGAGATGTTTTATTTTACGGAAGCATTGGACGAACGGACCTTCCGGGAGGTAGCCACGAAACGCTTATTAATAATATCAAAACAAAATTGTTTCCATTGGGTGACGACTTTAAAGTATACAGCGGTCACGGACAGATGACTACAATTGGATTTGAGAAGAAGAACAATCCTTTTCTGACCTAAGATAGTAGGCGGTTAACACAGATTTAGAGGATTAAAACGGATAAAAAAAACTAAAAAACTTTACGCCTTAGCCTCTTTACAGCAAAATTCATGAAACTCCAAACTGGAAAATACAAACATTACAAGGGCAAGGAATACGAAGTTATTGGCATTGCAAAACACAGCGAAACACTGGAAGAATTAGTCGTTTATAAAGCTTTGTATCAAACAGAGGGAGAAAATATATGGGTGCGACCATTGGAAATGTTTTTGGAAGAAATTGAAAACGAAGGAAAGAAAATAAAACGTTTTGAATTTATTACTGAAAAATAATGTTTTGTCTAAGTATGCCCCTTAAAATAGGGAGGGTGGAAATTTCTGCGAAATAGCCCCTAATTAAGCGCTTAAAATAAACCCAAGCAGAGTGGAACAACCTGGCCCCATACTTTTTAGCCCTATTATACTATTTTATCAAAATGAATTACTAATTATTTTATCATATCAAATCCACAATAAGGGATCAATACTTTAGGGATTTTTATTCCATCAGCTGTTTGATTATTTTCCAATAAACAGGCTACTATTCTTGGTAATGCTAAAGCACTTCCATTTAAAGTATGAGCCAAAATAGGTTTTCCATCTCCTTCCTTAAAACGCAATTTCAAACGATTACTCTGAAATGTTTCGAAATTAGAAACAGAACTTACTTCCAACCATTTTTTTTGTGCTGTCGAATAGGTTTCAAAATCGTATGTTAATGCAGAAGCAAAACTCATATCACCTCCGCACAATTTCAACGTGCGGAAAGGCAATTCCAATTCACGCAAAAGTCCTGCAACGTATGAACGCATATCTTCTAAGGTATCATAAGACTTGTCAGGATGTGATATTTGAACAATTTCAACCTTATCGAATTGATGCAACCTGTTTAATCCACGCACATGAGCTCCGTAACTTCCTGCTTCTCTTCGAAAACAGGGTGTATAGCCGCAATTTTTGATTGGTAATTGATCCGATTTTAATATAACATCACGGTAAATATTTGTTATAGGCACCTCTGCAGTAGGAATTAAATATAAATTATCGATTGTTGCATGGTACATCTGACCTTCTTTATCTGGCAATTGACCAGTTGCATAACCGGATGCTTCATTCACTAAAATAGGTGGTTGAATTTCTAAATAACCGGCAGCTGTTGCTCTATCTAGAAAAAAATTAATTAAGGCTCTTTGTAAACGAGCTCCTTTTCCTTTATAAACTGGAAATCCCGCTCCGGTTAGTTTCACCCCTAATTCAAAATCAATAAGGTCATATTTTGTTGTGAGCTCCCAATGAGGTTTTGCGCCATCGTATAACAAGGGTATCTCACCTTCTTGATACACATTTTCATTTTCTTCAGGGGTTTTACCTCTAGGCACATTAATATTAGGGGTATTGGGAACCTGAACCAACAATTTATTTTGTTGCTCTTCAATAGCTTTCAACTGTTCAGATAATTTAGTTGAACTTTCTTTTACAGCTGCACTTTTGTTTTTCAAATCGTCTCCCTCCGCTTTCTTTCCCTGTTTATAAAGATCTCCAACTTGCTTTGCAATTGTATTCGCCTCATTCAATAATGAATCTAACTCATTTTGAGTCCGTCGGCGATCATTGTCTAATTCCAAAACCTGCTCTAGGATTGGTTTTGCATCAAAATTTTTAATCGCCAGGCGAGCAATTGCTTCGTCTTTATTTTCGCGGATATAGTTGAGTTGTAGCATAAAAAAATTTCAGATATTAAAAATCAAGTATTAAGAAGGAAATGAATTGTAAAAAAACAAAAAAATCTCCCAAACTTCCATTGAAGCTTAGGAGATTTTTAAAAAAATTAGAATAACCTTATGCTTCAGCAGTAAATGGAACAACCGAAACAAACGATCTGTCATCACGTTTTTTTCTGAATGCTACTGTACCGTCAACTAAAGCAAATAATGTATGATCTTTACCAATACCCACGTTTTCACCTGGATTATGTTTTGTACCTCTTTGACGAACAATGATATTGCCCGCAATAGCTAGTTGACCACCATAAATTTTAACGCCAAGGCGTTTGCTATGTGATTCGCGACCGTTCTTAGAACTACCCGCACCTTTTTTATGAGCCATTTTTTCTTAAATATTAAATTATTAATTAAAAATTGAAACGTTCAATTTTTTATTCTTCTGTTTTTTTAGCTGCTTTTTTTGCAGGTGCTTTTTTTACAGCCGCTTTTTTAGGCGCAAATGCTTTAACTTCTTTAGAAACAGCTTCCACTTTTTCTACTTTAGCTTTTGGCGCTTTTTTCTCAACAGCAATCTCATCTTTCAATGTTTCTCCTTTACCTAAAATCCCTTGAACTAGGATTTGAGTAAGTTGTTGACGGTGACCATTTGATTTTTGGTACCCTTTTCTACGTTTCTTTTTAAATACGATGACTTTGTCACCTTTCAGATGCGAAAGAACTGTTGCAGCTACTTTTGCACCATCAATTGAAGGAGTTCCTACTTGAACTTTTCCGCCATTGTCAACCAACAATACTTTGTCGAATTCAACTTTAGCACCTTCGTTAGCATCTAGGCGGTGAACGTATACTTTTACTCCACGTTCTACCTTAAATTGTTGCCCGGCTATTTCTACGATTGCGTACATTTTTTAGGTTTTTATTTGTTTATAATTACCCAAGCATTTTTATCTTGGGGGCACGAAATTAAGCATTTATTTGAATGTGGCAAAAAAAATACGTTTTTTTCCTTAAAAACATTCAATCAACTAGCTTCCAAAGGCTTTTTATTTACCAGATACACGCCAATCAAAATTAGCCCAATCCACAGAAAATGAAGCATTTGTACATTTTCTCCATCCATTATTCCCCAGCCAATGGCAACAACAGGAATTAAATAGGTGACTGAGGAGGCAAACAAAGCATTCGTATTCCGAATGAGTACATTGAAAATGATCACAGAAAGAGCTGTTCCGAATATGGCTAAAACACTTACATAACCCAAGCTATTCAAAGCCATTGGATTGTTAGCGAGCCTAGTAGTGAAATCTGTAAATCCAAATAAATATAGCCCGGCAATCGGACCAATAAACATCAGCGCCCAAACTGTGGCTGTAATTGAATTTACATCGTTCAACGACTTTTTAATAATATTCACACTTAATCCATAACAAATAGTGGCCAGAACAACATAAAATCCAAATAATAGATTATTGTCGGTATCTACTCTTTTGCCTACCAACAACAATCCGATGGCACCTACAAATCCGATCATAATGCCAAAAGCATTGATCCACCTGGTTTTGGTTTTGAATAGCAAAACCCCTAATAACAGAGTAAATAATGGAGTTAGGGAATTTAACATTCCTGTTAGTGAACTGCTTATCCCTGTCTCCGCTTTTGTAAATAAAAATGCAGGAATAAAATTCCCCAAAACACCCATCCCTAGAAAGCCTTTCCAGTGCTTCAACAAAGGTTTTTTCACGTGTTTGAAAATCAATGGAGATAAAAAAAGAAACGCGATCAGAATCCGCAATGCCGCTACCTCATCACTTGAATACACATCAAGTCCACGTTTCATCAAAATGAAGGAACTACCCCATGTAAGGGCAAGAACGATTAATATGATCCAATTTAGAACTCTGTTATTCATGGCTAAATTTTAAGCCACAAAGATATTACAATTGTTGAATGATGAATATCGTTTGTCTATTCAAAAGGAAATTTCTGTTCTGGTATTCCTGTAATTACTTTTTTCAGAACGATAAGCCCTTCAATTTTTCCGAAGCCTTTTTTGAATAGAAACCTTTTTCAAAAGCAATTTCATTTAACAACTCTTTTGCTTTAAGTTTATTTCCTAACTTAAGGTTCACCAAAGCCAAATTCCATTTTGCTTCCGGATGAAACACATTGTTTTCGTTCTTTAAGACTGCTTCCAAATTCTTAATTGCACTGCCATACTTTCCAATCTGATAAAAAGAAACTCCGCTGTAAAACAAAGCATTTACATCGTTAGGAATAAAATCAAGCAACAACTGAAATTCATTGATTGCTTTGCTATACTTCCCTTTATTAAAATATGCAAGACCATTCCTCAAAACTATGTCGGCAGCAATCGTTTGAGTAATATCCGACTCAGCAAAATTATTTTGATTTTTTTGATTTTCCCTAAAGGAAGGAGTCCCACTTTTATTTTCGAATTGAAGCTTCGTGCAATTGAAATAAAAATTTTGATAGTGAGTCACTTTCAAATCATAAATATAGATGACATCCGCATTAAAAAACTCTGTTTTAATTACAGTGTTCATTTTATTATCAGGCTCAACAAGGCTAACAGTTATATTTTCAATCGGGTCAACAGAAATTACGTTTCTGAACAATGAGTTACTAAACGGACGAATTCTCTTTCTATCCGTTTTTAACTTTACATCTTTGTTAGCAGATAATACACTTGAAAGGATTCCATTTTTAATAACAGGGGAGACAACTTGTGAGGATCGTTCTAATGGGTCCACTTTTGCTGTGTTGTTATAAAAAGAATTTGCAAAACTATAGAAACCGAATATTCCCGCAATAGAAAGTACGACCAAAATGGCTCGTGCCAAAATTAACAGGTTTGTTTTCGAAGCATTTGTATTCAGATCGACCTGATGACAAATGGCAGCAACATCAGAAAATGAAAAAGGAATGGCAGCAAAACCGTTAAGCGCACAAGCGCACAATTCACAAGAAGAAATGTGCTTATAGGTTTGAGCGCTTTCAGACGCATTGCTTTTATTTAAAGCATGTGCTTTTAGCTGATCAAAAGAAAGGCAATTCGTGTAGGTATACATTTTCATGGGGATTTTTATCTCAGTTCCGTTAAAATCATTTTTAAGTTCCGTTTTCCATTTTGAATATAACTTTTCACTTCATTAACGGAATAGCCTGTCATTTCAACTATTTGGATGTAACTCATATTTTTCAAATAAAACATTTCGATACATTTTTTTTGAAACGGATTTAATGTTTCTAACGCTTTTTCCAACTTTTCAATTTTCTGAGCCTCTGCTTCAACAAGATCCTTATCTGTTTCAACGGATTGTAATTTAACTTCATAGTGGTATTCCTGATCTCGATTTAATTGGGTTTGAATTTTACGCAACTCCGAAATACAATGATTACGAACAACAAAAGTGAGCCAACCTTTAAAATTTTCTACTTCACGTTTTTTCAATTCAATAAAAAGTTTTTCGAAAATCTGGATGACTGTATCTTTTGCAACATCTTTATCTTTAAAATAGTGAATGCACATCCCCAGCACCAAATGGGCATAGCGTTTATAGAGCTCACCAATTAATTGTTTGTCGGCACACACTTTATATTGTTGCACCAACGTATTGTCGGATAAGTGACTATAGCTTGAAGTTGAAAAACTCATAATCCCATTTTTTTAGAATGATCCGGAATCGGTTCTTGATAGTTATGACGTTTTGAATTATCAGATTCCACATTATTTAACTAATTAGCATGTAATTAAGTTTTTGAGAATGAGTAAGCGGTTGATTTTGTTACTAAACGGTTTGTAAACATTTTTTATGGAATGTGGATTCATAGAGCGTCTTCATTGCAAACAGCGGATAGTAAATCCTTTCAAAAAAAACTAAATCAATTCACCTAAAAATAAAACCTATGAAAACAATAAAATTATTTCTAGCCATCACCTCTTTATCAATTGCAGGTTCGCTAACAGCACAAGTAAACGGAATAATAAAAGGAAACATTCTTGATGAAAAAGGGAAGCCGATGCTTTTTGTTCCGATAGCACTTTTTCAAGATTCAACAATCATAACATCAGCCACAACAGATGAGAATGGGGAGTTCACCATGAAAGAAATAACACCTGGCAAATACAACTTAAAAGCATCCTACCTGGGATATAAAACGCTACTCTTAAAAGACGTAGTTACGCACCCCAACAAAACAGCATATGTTGACATGAAGATGAGCTTGTCTGAAAATACCTTAAAAACAACAGTAGTAACTGCTCATTTCCATGAAACAATTATTGACAAAGATTTTTCGACATTAACCCCAATCAGCATCGAACAGATTGAGAATAGCGCGCTAGGCAAAACCGACATCGTTGCTTTAATAACCAGTTTAACACCCGGAATAGTAGCAACGGCTGATGGAAGAGATATTCACATCAGAGGCTCTCGTGTAGGAACAACAGGATACATTGTTGACGGAATGAGAACTATGGGGGTTCCTGAAATTCCGGGGTTGGGAATAGCAGGAATGGAGGTTCTTACAGGAGGTGTTCCAGCAGAATATGGAGATTGCACAGGAGGAATCGTAATTATAAGTACCAAAGAATATAAATGGGAGGCCAGCAGAAAAAAAATTGCACAAGATGCAAAAAGGGAAGCAGAAGAAGAAGGGAATGAATAAGCCTATTTTTAAAAAAGTAAAAGAACTGCACTTAGCAGTTTTTTTACTTTTTATTTTTTATACATAAATTGAACCCTAATCCGAATGTAATTCTCATTTCTTGCAAAGAAATTGGATGAGGGGCTTTGGATAAATGGTTCCCATAAACATAACGAGTTTCCATGAACAAATGAAAGTAACGTTCGAAAAAATAATTAAATCCAACACCTACTGTCGCCAAAGGAGAAAAGGCTCCGGGAAAAGTTTCTGTCTTTGTAGTATTATTCGGTGGAGATGTATCTGTTGCTTTATAGGATGAAGTATATGCAATACCGGGTTGTAAAACGACATATGGATCAAAATTACCTTTGGTGGTAAAATGATACAGTGCACCTAAATAAACAGCTGTAAAATCCTTTAGGCCGATGGAGTCTGACGTTAATCCTGAACTGCCTACCAAATAACTGGCAGAACCTCTGATAGAAATTCTGTTGTCAAGATAGTATTCCATATCACCATCTAAATGAACATTGCTTAAATTGTCTTTAAACATATATCCGGCCATGATAGAGCCATCGGCTCGAACCAACCCTCTCTTTATAAATTGCGAGCTTTCTTCCTGAGCAAAGATTGCTAAAGAAAAACCAAGAAAGAAAACGATGAAATATTTTTTTAGCATGTTATTGAATTTAATGAAACGTATTTTATTGAACCGTAGATCATTTATTGTGTTTTTTGTTCCACATATCAAACAGCAGCACATTCATACTTAGGTTGATAAGCATATGTCCTTCGATACCACTGATCTTATCCTTTGTGATCAACACATCCTTTTTTCCATCCACTTCAAAAACCTGAGCATTTACTTCTTTTCCAAGATGCATCATATATTGCCCTGTCAATGAAATATCCATTCTGTCGGTGAAATTATAATGCATTCCTAATCCTGCTTGAACAGCACTACTCCATTTTTCTTTGAAGACATCACTATTGTTTTTCGAAACTTTTGTATAGTCAAAACAATGTCCGGCCAAGATATAAGGTGTTATTTTCCTTTTGATGGTTTTGCAATTGAAGGGATACGCCAATACGGACCATCCAATATGCATATCCTCTCTTTTAGCCAACCCTTTTATATCAGTTGTTAAATAATCGGCAAACCAGTCCGTATTGAGTCGGTCAAGCAGACGAATGCGGAATTGCCCACCAAAACCAAATCCCGAAGCTCCAGCATCGCTAAACGCGCTAAAGGCAGACCGAACACCCAACTGAAAACATCCACTAACAGTATCGGAATGCTGCTGCGCACTACTCAAAGTGGGAATTAACAAGCAAAACAAAATTATTTTTTTCATGATGAACATTATTTAATGTTGTTTGTAGTAAGTAAAACTAAAAAATAGTTTGGTTTATTATACGAAAAAACAATTATTACCTTTACATCATAAAATAAACGAATCGATTTAACATGAAAAACAATCCACACAAACCAATTGTTATCTGGCTGCTGGCAGGTTGCTTCTTAATCTATGCAATGGTTGTAATAGGAGGAATCACACGGTTAACACACTCCGGATTATCCATGGTGGAATGGAACCCGATAATAGGATCCTTGCCTCCAACAAGCGATGCAGCCTGGCAGATCCCCTTTGAAAAATACAAACAATCACCAGAATATCAACTCATCAACAATCAGTTTACCCTAGAAGAATTCAAATCCATTTATTGGTGGGAATATATTCACCGATTATTAGGTAGGACAATAGGTGTCATTTTCCTTGTTCCGTTTGTATATTTCTTGGTAAAGAAAAAATTCGATAAATCATTTTTAAAAAAAATGTATGTTTTACTTTTTTTAGGTGCTTTGCAAGGAGCACTTGGCTGGTTCATGGTAAAAAGTGGACTGCAAAAAGAGCCGCATGTCAGTCATTACAGACTAGCAGCTCACCTCATCAGTGCGTTTACCGTTTTTGGATTTACATTCTGGTATGCAATGGATCTTTTGTATCCAAAAGATATTGTTGAAACCAAAATATCTAAAAGAGTTAGAGGATGGTCACGAATTATGTTTGGTTCCATTGTATTGCAAATTATTTACGGTGCTTTTGTAGCAGGATTAAAAGCAGGATTATTTTACAACACCTACCCAATGATGGGGCATTCATTGATGCCAGATACAGTTACTTCATTTGAGCCCTTCTGGAAAAACTTTTTGGAGAATCCTTCTGGCGTACAATTTTTGCATCGCTACATAGCTATTGCTGTTGCTATATTAGTCTTGTTTGTTTGGGAAAAATCCAGGTTAATGGAGTTAAGCAAATTACAGCGAAGCGCCTCTAATTTTATGATGAGTGTTGTTGTTATCCAATTTATATTAGGGGTGATTACTTTAATATATTCTGTTCCTGTAACAATGGGAGTATTGCACCAAACAGGCGCTTTCTTATTATTTGCTTCTTCCTTGTTTTTTATTCACAGCCTGAGGAAGACTGCCTGAAGACGCTGTTTGTTTTTTCCATTCAAATGTATCTATCATTCGATAGATATCTTTGCGGATATAATCAATCACAGGAGAAATCGAATCTGTATTTGGTACTGCATTAAAATAGAGTGCGCCACGAATAAAATTTTTGGTGCTGTCTGTTAAGAAGAACTGAATAGAAGATGCTGCATTCCCTCCAATCTCATAGATCAATCCGTATACTTTTACAGAATCCCTTGATACTAATTTATCTTCGATACTTGATGCTTTTACCTGATGCTTATTCACATAATCATATGTTTCTTGCAGATTATTATCCAAATCACCATCAAGTGATTTATAAGTCAGATTTATTGTTCCATTAAGAGTAGGGAAATTTAAATTGAGCCAACTTGTTTTTGCATCAGGACTTTTACGTATCTCCACTTTTGAATATACTGGGATATCAAATGTGAAAGGAAAGATTGAATCATACGTCACATACTTCTTTTCTGGTAGATGCAATCTAAAATAAGCGTGTGGTTTTGGAACAATCGTATCATCATCATTGCCACAAGCAGGAAGATAAACACAACTTATTAGAATCAAAGCACAAGGTAAGAGGCCTATTAATTGATACTTTCTAAATGATCCAATACGATATTTTTCTTCATCTCTTTCAATTGTAATTTTCACTCTTTTTATCTTTCTGTTATCAGCAGATTCAATAGTAAACAATAAATTTTTAAATGCGATCTTCTCATTTTTTGTTGGAATCCGGCCTTCAATTTCTATGATTAATCCGGCCAACGTATCCGCTTCTCCTTTTGCATCCTCAAAGGCTTCCCCATCAATTTCGAGTATACGATAAATGTCGTTAAGAGGCGCCTTTCCTTCAAACACAAAATTGTTTTCATCCAGCTTGGAGTAGATCAGATCATCATCATCAAACTCATCATTAATTTCACCGACAATTTCCTCAATAATATCTTCGAGTGTGACAATACCTGAAGTTCCACCATATTCATCTACGACAACGGCTAAATGAATTTTCTTGGACTGAAACTCACGAAGAAGATCATCGATCTTTTTGCTTTCTGGTACAAAAAACGGAGGTCGAATTATTTTCAGCCAATTAAAATCATCTGCTTCATCAATATATTGCAAGAGATCCTTTGCATACAATACACCTGTTATATTATCTAATGTTTCGTTATAGACAGGAACTCTTGAAAAGCCATATGACGTAAGATCGGCAAGCAATTTTTTAAAATCAACTTTGCTTTCAAAGGCAGTAACATGCGTCCTTGATTGCATAATCTGCTTGACATCTGTATTTCCAAATTTTACAATCCCTCTTAATATTTTATGATCTTCTTCCGGTATATCTTCATCGGAAGTAAGTTCCAAGGCTTGCGATAACTCATCGACAGAAATATTATGCGATCTAGGCTTGATTAATTTATCGAGCAAAGAAGTAGCGAATATCAAAAACGTGCTGATAGGATAAAATATTTTCTGGAGCAACTGAACAAAATAGATGAGCACACGTGTTGCTCGCAAGGGGTTTTGTGTTGCATAAATCTTAGGAGTTACCTCCCCCACCAAAAGTATCAAAAATGTAACCGCAACTACCTGAATTATAAAACCTAAAAAATGATCCTGCGTAAAATCAAACAGTTCATTCATCACAAAAGTAGAAAGAATAACAATGGCAATATTAATGAAGTTAACACTAATCAAAAGTGTAGCAAGCAATCGCTTTGGCGTTTCAATAAGATGAAGTATTTTTTCATCGAGCTTGGTCCCCGAAGACTTTAAGTCATCCATATCCGTTGGTGAAAGGGAAAAAAAAGCGGACTCTGCAGCCGAAACCAAAGCAACAATAACTAATAAAATAAACATGCACAGGATAGCCAATAAAATGCTTATTGAAAATGGCTTTACAACAATAGTAAGGAAAGGTGAAATTGTATTAAGCAGAAGGGTACTCGTGACGGCCAATGTTAGTGTTTTTAGATATACGTGCGCAAAGATAGTAGTTTGAAAATAAATGGTCTTTTATTCTATAATCAGAATGGTAAATCATCTCCAGGTTTTGGTATATTTAGATTTACATCTTCATTTCCTGAAGAAGAAGAGCTATTTTCCTTTTTACTTACAATTGTAAATGTATCACCAACAATTTCTGTTGTATAACGTTTATGACCTTCTTTATCGTCCCAGGAACGTGTGCGTAATTTTCCTTCCAGGTAAATGGTCATCCCCTTTTTCAAGTATTTTTCTGCAACTTCGGCCAAGCCTCTCCAAACAACAATGTTATGCCATTCTGTTTGCTCTTGGCGTGCACCACTTTTATCCTTGTATGAATCGGATGTTGCTAATGTAAAATTAGCAACTGCAGCACCACCTTCCAGATGACGAACTTCTGGATCTTTACCTAAATTACCAACTAATATTACTTTATTAACGCCTGCCATGATAGTGATTTTTTTCAAAACAAATATACGGAAGGATCAGAGGGAATGCAAGTGTTTAAGAAAAATTTAAATGATGTATTTTCCCTGAACGATCACTTTTCTTTGATTCGCTTCTCCAAATAAATATCCACCAGCCTCGGAACAGCATATTTTTGGATGTCTTTATTATTTATGATAATGGCTGTATCCGAGACCAATTTGCTGAATGATGATTTGCAATTAATTTCTACGAAGCGAGCAAATATTTTCTGATGACTGAGTATATGTTTATGTATAGAAGATACAGAAGTAATGGTGTAAGATGTTTCTCCAATGAATTGTTGCCATTGCTCGGAGCCAAAGAACTCCGTTTCACTCAATTCTTTCGCTGTTTCGATAAGCGGAAAATCGTAAAGGTTTTTCCAGATATCGTTCCCTATCCTTTTATTTATTATCGTTTTACCTTTATAATTGACTACTATATAATACAAAAAGCGGTTGCGGACTTTCGTCTTCTTTTCTTTGACAGGCAGTTCAGTGATTCGCTTTTTTGCAAAAGCGACACACATCGCATTCAAAGGGCACAGAGAGCAATCCGGATTGATAGGTTTACATTGTATTGCTCCCAATTCCATAATAGCCTGATTGAAAAGACCTGGATTTTTTTTATCAATAAGTTCATTGGCCAACTGATAAAATTCCTTTTTACCCATTGAAGAATCAATAGGTGTTTCTATCCCGAAAACCCTAGACAGAACTCGATATACATTCCCATCGACAACAGCATGAGGTTTGTTAAACGCAAAAGAAGCAATCGCTGCAGCAGTGTATTCCCCGATGCCTTTTAAAGAAAGAATATCTTCGTAAACATCCGGAAATTTTCCTTTATATACTGAAGCAATTATCTGAGATGTTTCATGAAGATTCCTTGCTCTAGAATAATATCCCAACCCTTGCCAAAGCTTCATTACTTTATCGCTATGGGCTTTCGCGAGGTGTTTGACAGTAGGGAAATTACTGGCAAATTTCAAGTAGTACGCCATTCCTTGATCAACTCGAGTTTGTTGAAGAATAATTTCGGAAAGCCAGATGAGGTATGCATCATTTGTATTGCGCCAAGGCAGATCACGCTTATTAATAAGATACCAGGCAATTATTTCTTTGGAAAAGCGCTTCATTTAAAGGACAAAAGTTCTTTTGTTTATATTTCGCAGTAAAAATACCCTTTATTTCCCTTTAAAATCAAGTGAAGAAGAACAAAAACAGCAAAATTTCACTTAAAATTTTTGTTTGACTATTAAAATACTATCTTTGCGTCCCTAAATTTTAGTTTTATTGAATTAATTATTTGATTATAAATAGATTATAGACGTATGACAAAGGCAGACATCATCAACGACATTGCAGAAAAAACAGGAATTGAAAAAGTAGCTGTTCAAGCAAGTGTTGAAGCATTTATGAAATCGGTAAGAAACTCGATGGTAAGTGGCGAAAATGTTTACTTAAGAGGCTTTGGAAGCTTTATTGTAAAAAAACGCGCTGAAAAAACAGGTAGAAATATTTCTAAAAATACAACGATAATAATACCTGCACATTATATTCCTGCTTTTAAACCAGCAAAAACATTTGCTGAAAAAGTAAAGAAAAACGTAAAAAAAGAAGCAACAGTTTAAATACAACAGAATGTCTGTAAATAAAACTCAAATAGCAGTAATTTCAGGCTCAATCCTATTAATCGTTCTTTTATTATTTGCAAATACGAAACTTCCTCCAAGTAAAGAAGAGGCGAAAATGTCTGATCATGCAGGACCGAATAATGCTGTTGCATTAACAACATTGGTTCAAAATGCAATTGACGGATTGACGATAGAACAAAAGTCAGTCATTCAAAAATTAGATGAAGCGGTGAAATCCGGTTCAGATAAAAAAACTGCTTTTGAAAACATCATCAATGAATTGGATACTTTGCGCTTGCCAACTGCCGCGGCATATTATATGGAAAAAGCTGCTGAGGCTTCACCGATAGAAAAAAACTGGGCAGAAGCAGGAAACCGTTATTATGCGGCAACCCGATTTGCGAAGGAAGCAGACAGACCATTACTTTGCAGTAAAGCAATGGATTGTTTTCAAAAAACGCTTGATCTGAATCCTAACAATCTGGAAGTTAAAATCAGTTTAGCCGCTTGTTATGTGGAAGGAAGTTCAGACCCGATGAAAGGAATTGGAATGTTACGTGAAGTTGAAAAAACAGATTCGAATAATGTAAATCTTCAATTGAACTTTGCATTTTTCTCTGAAAAATCAGGGCAATGGGACAGAGCAATCGCGAGATTTCAAAAGGTGTTGAAAATTCAGCCCGATTTTATTGAAGCATATTTGCATCTTGCCGATGCTTATCAGCAAAAAGGTGATAAAGCAAAAGCAATTGAAAGTTTAGAAAAATACATTACAATCGTTGATGATGTCACCATCAAAGCCGAGATTCAAGATTATATAAATAAATTAAAAAACTCTTAAACATTTAAAGTCATGCCAAGCGGTAAAAAAAGAAAAAGACATAAAATGGCTACTCACAAACGTAAAAAACGTTTGAGAAAAAACAGACATAAAAAATAATCAGCGCAAGCTGATTATTTAACGGTGTGTTTCATAGCAAATTTCTAACAGAATGTAAATTCAATTTACCATTCTGTTTATTAGCACACGTATGTTTGTCATTCTGGGTATTGCCCTAATTAGCACAACCAAAGTTATTAGAACGTCTACCAACTCCTAAAACAGGGGTATTGGGGATATTGTATTTACTAAAAAAACTTCAATTGAACAACGAATTAATTATTGATTCAACCCCATCTGAAGTTGTTATTGCACTATTAAATGATAAACGATTAGTAGAACTTAATCGAGAAAAAAGCAACAACAATTTTTCTGTAGGTGACATTTATCTGGGACGCGTAAAAAAAGTGATGCCCGGTTTGAATGCTGCCTTTGTGGATGTTGGATACGAAAAAGATGCATTCTTGCATTACCTGGATCTGGGGCCTCAGGCCGCATCATTCAGTAAGTATACTAAAGCTGTACAAGCAGGTAAACAAACTACCTCCAACTTAATGTATTTTAAGTTTGAAGAGGATATTCCGAAAGACGGTAAAATTGGAAATGTAATCAATGCTAATCAGCATTTATTGATACAAATCGCAAAGGAGCCCATTTCTTCAAAAGGACCAAGGATAACGACTGAAATCTCTTTAGCAGGGCGCTACCTCGTCTTGATCCCTTTTTCTGATAAAATTTCTGTCTCTCAGAAGATAAAAACAAATGATGAAAAAACTCGGCTAAAAAAATTAATTGCCAGTATCAAACCTAAAAACTTTGGTGTAATCATTCGTACAGTAGCGGAAGGGAAAAGTGTTGCTGATCTGGATGCCGATCTGAATGATCTTGTAAAAAAATGGGACATTTGTTATGAAGCGTTAAAAACAGCTCAACCACCTCAAAAAGTTTTAGGTGAAATTGACAGAACATCTGCCATCCTGCGTGACCTTTTAAATGCAAGTTTCAACAGTATACACATCAATGATCAAACATTGTTTGATGAAACAAAAAGTTACCTACATACCATTGCTCCTGACAAAGAAAATATTTTAAAACTTTACAAAGGACCAACACCGATCTTTGATAATTTCGGAGTAGACCGTCAGATCAAAGCATTATTCGGAAAAACTGTAACCATGAAAAGTGGTGGCTACTTAATTGTTGAACATACTGAAGCGCTTCATGTTATCGATGTAAATAGCGGTAACAGAGCAAAATCAGACAACAACCAGGAAACCAATGCGCTTGAAGTAAATTTAGAAGCCGCAGTTGAAGTTGCACGCCAATTGCGTTTACGCGACATGGGCGGCATCATCGTTGTCGATTTTATTGATCTTCATTCTGCCGAAAACCGCAAGTTACTTTTCGAAAAAATGCGCGATGAAATGTCGAAAGACAGAGCGAAACACAACATTCTACCTCCTAGCAAATTCGGGTTGATACAAATTACCCGTCAACGCGTTCGCCCGGAAATGAATATCGTAACTGTAGAAAAATGTCCTACTTGTGGAGGAAGCGGTGAAATTCAGGCTAGCATAATCCTAATTGATCAGATCGAAAATAACTTGCGCTATATTTTAAAAGAGCAAAATGAAATGGGTGTTACACTTTGTGTTCATCCATATTTAGAAGCATACATCACAAAGGGGTTTTTCTTTCGTTCATTAAAACATAAATGGGCAAAAAAATACGGACGTAAATTTAAAGTTCGTGCTGTTTCATCCTACACATTCTTGGAATATCATTTCATGAATAAAAATGAGGATGAAATAAAAATCTAATCATTCTTACTGAGAAAACAAAAAGCGCTTTCCCGATCAATCGTGGAAGCGTTTTTTGTTTGAACAACTTTCTATTTTCCTAAATAATAATATTTACTTACATTTGAATTAGGTCAGATAGAATTGACTTAATAAAATGGCTATGTAAAGCGCAATAATAATGGCGCAGCGTATACATGATTAACGAAAATACTTGTTTGTTTCAGAGCAAAATCTATCCTTCAAAAAAACACGAGCAGTAATGAAAAAAACCATTGATCCCGTTAAGATCGCTTCTAATGTAAATATCATTGCTACTAGAAACTTCATATGGATTTCGAAGAAAAAAAAATAAAAAAAAAACTTACTCCCAATCAAGCTTTACATAAAGCACAACTTTCTTGTGCCTATCAAGAAAGATGTCAGCAGGAAATGCGCGACAAGCTTTATGAGTGGGGCTTGTATACCGATGCCGTTGAAAACATCATTGCAAGTTTGGTGACTGACAATTATTTAAATGAAGAACGGTTTGCTAAAGCATACGCAGGTGGCAAATTCAGAATAAAAAAATGGGGGCGGATAAAAATAAAACTGGAACTAAAAAAACGTAAGATCTCCGACTATTGCATTAAAAAAGGAATGCAGGAAATTGACGACAGTGACTATATCAAAACACTAAAAGAGATCCTAGCTAAAAAATCAAAAGATATAAAAGGCGGAAAAAGTCAGATACGAAATTACAAGATTGCTCAATATGCAGCAGCAAGAGGGTTTGAAAGTGATCTAATCTGGGATCTTTTAAAAAATGAAGCGTAACCTATTTCTTGATCAAACCTGTTTCTTGCAATATCAAGAGCGCTTCCTTTTTATTCGAAACACGAATATTTCTTCTTAAGATTTTCCCTTCTGGCCCATCAAAATAAATTGCAACGCTAGGATATGAAAATTTTGGCGACTTCAAATACACTGATCTTACTTTTTTTCTTGGAATAGTTGGCGTACTGCTAGTTTGAAAACCTTCTTTAATTTTTATTAACGACATAAATAAAAGTAATAAGCCACCATAATTGATAGGGTACTTAAAAAAACTCATTCCATAATTACCCAAAGAACTAGATGTATAAAACAACAGCAAAACAAAAAATATATAATTCAAGATACTACTGATTCCCCAAGCATTGCCTAATTCATCTTCCAATGGAATACGGGTGGGTTCTTTACTATTGAAAATAAAAATAGCATCATCAGAAATATGACAATATTCCTTATCGTTTATTCTAAAAAATTTAGTTTGCATAGTCGTAACAAAAATACTCTTATTTTTCTTTCTATATCGGCATAATTATTAACTTTGTGATATGATTACAACTGACCAACTAAAAGACCTTCGGGAGCGCACGGATGCGTTAAGGGGGCATCTTTGACCTCGACCGTAAATTACTAGAAATAGCCGAAGAAGAAGAAAGAGCACTCGCACCCAATTTCTGGGACAATCCAAAAAAAGCGGAAGAGCTTCTTAAACAAACCAAAATAAAAAAAAACTGGACCAAGTCCTACGATGAATTATCTCGTAGCATGGACGACCTATCTCTCCTCTACGAATTCTATAAAGAAGGCGAAGCTAGTGAAGACGATGTCATGCAACAATTTGTCTCTACTAAAAAAAATCTCGAAGAAATTGAGTTTAAAAACATGCTCAGTGGAAAAGAAGATATTTTAAGTTGTGTTGTTCAAATAAATGCAGGAGCGGGCGGGACAGAAAGTTGCGACTGGGCAGAAATGCTTATGCGGATGTATATGATGTGGGGGAGTAAGCATGGTTATAAAATAAAAGAGACTGACCGAACGGAAGGCGATGCCGCCGGAATAAAATCGGTAACATTAGAATTTGAAGGTGATTATGCATTTGGTTATTTAAAAGGAGAGAATGGCGTTCACCGACTTGTTCGTATTTCACCATTTGATGCAAATGCGAAACGTCACACTTCATTTGCTTCTGTTTATGCCTACCCTTTAATTGATGATACCATTGAAATAGATGTCAACCCAGGAGATCTTGAGTTTGAGACATTCCGAGCAGGTGGCGCTGGCGGGCAAAATGTAAACAAGGTAGAAACTGCTGTGCGTCTCTATCACAAACCATCTGGCATCATCATTAAGAATCAAGAGTCGCGATCTCAATTGCAAAACAAAGAGAATGCAATAAAATTATTAAAATCGCAATTATTCGAAATTGAATTACGAAAACAGCGTGAAGCAATTAATGTGATAGAAGGTAATAAAAAGAAAATCGAGTGGGGATCACAGATAAGAAATTATGTTTTTCAACCTTATAAATTAATCAAAGATATCCGCACCGGATATGAAACATCAAATGTTCAGGCGGTAATGGATGGCGATCTGGATGATTTTATAAAAGCTTATTTAATGGAATATGGCAACAGTTAAAGTATACCACAACGCGAGGTGTTCGAAGAGCCGCCAAGCGTGTAGTATTCTATCAGAAAAAGGAATTAGGTCCGAGATCATCGAATACTTAAAGACACCTCCTTCACAAAAAGAAATAAAGGATCTCTTGAAAATGCTTGGTATGAATGCAGAAGAGCTTGTGCGTAAAGGAGAGTCACTATTCAAAGAAAAATTTGCGGGAAAGCATTTAACAGAAACACAATGGATAAAAATATTATCCGAAAATCCGATACTGATGGAACGCCCTATTATTATTAATGGCAAGAGCGCTGTTATTGGGAGACCACCCGAAAGAGTTTTGGAATTGATCTGATCCAACAAACGTTGAAATCAATTCAATAAGAATCTACAATGGAAAGGTGTATATTTTATGCCAGGCTAATGAATGCCGTCAGTTATAAAAGATAAACAAATCAGCGGAAATCGGAGACAGAAGAAAACATAGTACTTGCATTTTTTTGAACAAGTACTTATGCTGAATAGGTTAGAAAGCGAGTAAAATAATCTTCTTTTTCATACCAAAATAAATCTTAAATTTACCTCTGAAATCTAACAGCAAAAAGACTCACAACTAAAAACTAATACAATGGAATACCGATTTGAAACCGACACAATGGGCGAAGTAAAAGTGCCTGCCGATAAATATTGGGGAGCACAAACAGAGCGTTCGCGCAACAATTTTAAAATAGGACCTGAGGCTTCAATGCCAAAAGAAATCATTTATGCTTTCGGTTATCTTAAAAAAGCGGCGGCAATGGCTAACCACGAATTGGGTGTATTGGCAGCAGATAAAAAAGACCTTATCTCAAAAGCTTGTGACGAAGTGATTGCAGGTAAATTAGATAGTGAATTCCCATTGGTGATTTGGCAAACAGGTTCAGGAACACAATCCAACATGAATGTGAATGAAGTGGTTTCTAACCGATCTCACGTTTTACAAGGAAATAAATTGGGGGAGGGTAAAATATTCATCCACCCGAATGATGATGTAAATAAATCACAATCATCGAACGATACCTACCCTACCGCTATGCATATTGCTGCATACAAACAAGTAGTCGACATCACGATTCCTGGAATAGAAAAGTTGAGAAACACTTTAGTCAAAAAGTCGGACGATTTTAAAAACATTGTAAAAACTGGGCGCACCCACTTTATGGATGCAACACCATTAACGCTTGGACAAGAATTTTCCGGATATGCTCAACAATTAACCAATAGCATCCGTGCAATTAAAAATGCGCTGGAAGTTGTCCGTGAGTTGGCATTAGGTGGAACAGCAGTAGGTACTGGATTAAACACACCTAAAGGATACGATGTGTTGGTGGCTAAAAAAATTGCAGAGCTAACTGGGTTGCCATTTATCACAGCTCCAAACAAATTTGAAGCACTCGCTGCTCATGATGCAATGGTTGAACTATCAGGTGCATTAAAACGTTCGGCTGTGGCATTGATGAAAATAGCAAATGATGTACGAATGTTATCTTCTGGACCTCGTTGCGGGATTGGTGAAATCATTATTCCTGATAATGAACCAGGTTCTTCTATTATGCCAGGGAAAGTAAATCCTACCCAACCAGAAGCTTTAACAATGGTATGTGCTCAGGTAATGGGCAACGATGTGGCTGTTTCTATTGGTGGATCAAATGGACATTTCGAATTAAATGTATTCAAACCACTGATCGCAGCAAACGTATTGCAATCTGCTCGTTTGATCGGTGATGCTTGCGTTTCTTTCAATGATAATTGTGCGGCGGGTATCGAACCAAACTTGCCAATCTTAAAACAACATCTTGAGAATTCATTGATGCTAGTTACTGCTTTAAACACACACATTGGTTACGAGAAAGCTGCAAAGATTGCTAAAACTGCTCACAAAGGAAATAAAACCTTACGTGAAGCGGCAATAGAATTAGGGTATGTTACGAATGAGCAATTCGATCAATGGGTGAAGCCTGAAGATATGTGCGGCTCATTAAAATAAAACCACTAATTATTTTCTTTTTTTAGAAAACTAAAATAAAATTCAGAACGTCATTGAAAGAAACTAATTTTCATTCAATGACGTTTAATAAATCATCCCTTTACAGTTGATCATTATTATTTTGAAAAAACGTATCCCATTTTTGTTTCTTGTTGCAATGAGTTTTATTGCAATTCAACTATCTGCTCAAACAGATACTGTTATCAATGGGAAACATTACCAGATCGTTCCAGACAAAAAAACTGATGATCAAGAAGTAAAGAAAAAAAGAAAAACACCTACAGACAGTACTTTTATTTTAAATAACCGCAAATTGACTTACTACAACAATTGGCTGACCGCTGGAGGAGGATTTCAACAAAATTTAACATACAATAGAAGTGCAGGATTTGCAGGAGGGTTGGACTTTAATTTCCATATCACTCAACAGTATTTTCAGGTAGGCGCTTTCATCACAGGAGAAAGTTTTGGATTCTACAATAATTATCAATTTCATTTGGGATATGGGAAACGTTTTGAAAATAAGGATGTACACTTTGCCGGATTTGCAGGAGTTTCTTATTCTTCGGGGTATGGAAAAGTTGGTGACACGGTGTATACAAGGCCTTATAAACAACCTGGTTTATATGCACAGATAGAGGCAGTGAAAAAAATTACGTACGATGTGGGAATTGGTGCGTCTTTCTTTGTGGATTATAACTCAGAGCAATCCATTCTGGGAGGAAGACTTATCTTGTATTTTTCGGGTGCTTATAAAGGAAAGAAATACAACGACGGAAAAGACAGTAACTAAACGAACTTTTCTCCTTTTGCAACTTTCACATCATTCACAAAAGTTCTGATCTGTTGTTCATCTTCCTTTTTACAAATAAGCAAGATGCCATCTGATTCAACAACAATATAATCCTCTAACCCTTGCATCACAACCAGCTTATCTTTAGCTACGTTAACGATACAATTTTTTGAATTGTATACCATTACATTTTTTCCGACAATAGCATTTTTATTGTCATCATGTTTGATATGATCATATAGCGAACCCCATGTACCTAAATCGCTCCAGCCAATAATGGAAGAACGTACATATACATTTTCAGCTTTTTCCATGATCGCATAATCAATAGAAATATTTTTACAGTTGGAATATGCTTTTTCTATAAACTTGGATTCATTGGGAGTATTATAATCTTCATTGCCCTCTCGGAAAATAGCATCCATATCAGGGGAATATTTTTCAAATGCATTGATTACACTTTTCACACTCCAGATAAAGATCCCTGAATTCCATAGAAAGTCGCCACTCTGTATAAAAAATTTGGCCATTTCCAGATCCGGTTTCTCTGTAAATGTTTTTACTTTTTTTATCCTTTTATCATTTTCTTTTGCTTCTGATTCAACAAACTGAATATATCCATAACCTGTATCAGGACGACTTGGACGAATGCCTAATGTCACCAAACAATCTTCTTTTGATGCTTTTAAGAAACATGCTTTTATAGCTTTTACAAACGTATCTTCTTTAACAATAAGATGATCAGAAGGGGCGATTACTGTTAAAGCATCTGGATTTAATTGAGCAATCTTATAACAGGCATATGCAACACACGGTGCAGTGTTCTTCCGGGCCGGCTCACTTAGAATATTGCCTTCCGCGATTCCTTTAATTTGTTCTTTTACAAGCTCAACATAAGAATCGTTGGTAACAATATAAATATTTTCTTTCGGACAAAGGCGCGCAAAACGATCATAGGTTTGTTGGAGTAATGTTTTACCTGTACCTAAAATGTCCATGAACTGTTTTGGATGGGCTGTTCTGCTCATCGGCCAAAAGCGACTGCCAACGCCGCCTGCCATTATCACACAATAATTATTCTTCACGCTATTTTGTATTATGATAATTTTGCTAATGCACTTCTTAAATTTCCTACTACATCATTAATGTCTTCAACCTTACAAGTCCCTACCGACAAACGATACCAGCTGGAATCGGCTGATGCACCAAAAGCATAAAATGGAACCAACGCTACCTTTGCTTCATCCAGAATATATTTTGTCACATCTTGGGTTGTCTTCAGAACATTTCCTTCTTGTGTTTTTTGTCCATGCAATGAAAACTGAACCGTTAAATAAATAGCTGCTTCAGGTGCTATAGCATCCACTTTGAATCCTTCTGACTTTAAACTTTGAAATCCTTTGTGGAACTGAACAAGACGATCATTGATCTTTGTTTTAATATCCGCTAAATAGGCATCGTATTCCTTCAGGTCATTCAGATAGACGGCTGTAGCCATTTGTTCCGCTTTTGGAGCCCAAGCACCCACATGAGTCAAAATTGATTTCATCTTGTCGATGATTTTTTTCGGACCCATACTCCATCCTACCCGCACCCCTGTTGATGCCAACGACTTAGAGATCCCATCTACAAATACCGTGTAATTTTTCATCTCAGGACGCAATGTAACCGGATTGTAATGTTTGGTTTCACCAAATGTTAATGCCCAGTATATTTGATCGTACATCAGGTACAAAGGTTTCTTATTTTGTACATTACGTTTTGCATTCTCGTCTAAGATCAGATCACAAATTTCTTCCAAATCTTTTTTCTTAAATGTTGTACCTGTTGGATTTAAAGGTGAGCACAAAGCAATTAAATTTGCCGAGCTGATATGTGGTTTCAGATCCGCAGCAGTAGGCATAAATTTATTTTCAGGTGTAGTCTCTATTAATACGGCTTTGGCATTATTCAAATAGGTATAATGATTATTGTTCCAAGAAGGGACCGGAAATAAAACAACATCATCCGCATCTACCAATGCTTTGAAAATAGCATAGATCACAGGACGTGCACCGCCAGCAATAACAATTTCGTCCACTTTATAATCCAACTCACCTCGCTCCATCAACAACTTCGAAACAGACTGACGCAATTCCAACATGCCGTCGGCAGCAGGATAATTTGTTTGATCATCTTCATACGCATTGATGATCGCTTTCTTTAATCCTGCTGGAATAGGAAAAATTTTAGGATTAAAATCGCCTATTGTAAAATTGTAAACCTTTTCACCCTTTTTAATTTTTTCATTTACTTCCGCAGCAAGTTTGATGATCTCCGACCCAATAATATTTTCTGCAAGTTTTGATACTTTTAAATCAATACCCTTTTCTGCTGCATTTACACTCATAATCAAAAATTTTTATTGTTTATTATTGGCACTCATTCATGCTGAACAAATTTAATAAAAAGGCAATACAACAGCCGTAAATGTTGATTAAATATTGGTCAAATCACTCTTATTTTCGGCAAAAAGGGGTGTATTTATTACCAATACTTCAGTAAGCGGGTTAAACAAGTAATTGTTTTTGGTATTCACCTCTTTGCATTTAATACGTTTTCTAGCTTGTTCTCCTTTTATGAAGTAACGATCATTGTTGTAAGAAAAGGTAGCGCCCATTGGCACATCTTCTAAAAAAACAGTCGTTTCGCGTAAATCATAATTTTTTAATACCCGCAACAAGTTGGTATCTGAACAGCTTGAAGCAGCCGGGTTATTCATGTATTTTCTTAAAGCTGTGATTACATCCAGAGGAAATATCTCAGGCGTTAAAAATTGCTGCATTAATTGTTTGAAATGAAATTTCCACTCTTCACCATGTGGTTTAACAGTATGTTTATGCTTATTATAGTTGGATAGGTGTGCTATTTCATGAACGAGCGTAATCAGAAAAGCATATTTATTCATGTCGTAATTAATGGTGATCTGATGATTCTCACCTTTTATTGGCGGACGGTAATCACCATATTTTGAAGATCTGCTTTTTTTGATCTTCAATTTAAAATCAAACGTATAGATCCATTCGGAAATAACAGGAACTGCCTTTTCAGGAATGTATTTATGAAGTATGGATTGATTGCGGTCGACTTGGGTCATTGTGCATTATGAGAATGAAAACAAATTTACAACTCTAATTGCATACATGAAATTCATTTTTTATGTGAGAAGAAAAATAAAGCTTTATTCCTCAGCGCTTATTTCAAAATGTGATATACCACGAAACTGGACACATAGGCAAGTATGCCCATAAAAAGAAACTGAATAGCTGGCCATTTCCAATTTTTTGTTTCACGATAAACAACAGCTAAGGTGCTCATACATTGCATTGCGAAAGCATAAAATATCAAAAGAGAAAAACCTACTGCTATGGAAAATTTGGGCAAGCCCGTTTTAGAATCCACCTCTGCAAGCATCTTATCTCGTATGGTTTGGTTGTTATCTGTATTTCCTGCGCTATAGATGGTTGCCATCGTTCCAACAAAAACTTCACGAGCAGCAAAAGAGGTCACCAATGAAATACCGATCTTCCAATCGAAACCCAAAGGCGCAATTGCTGGCTCAATTGATTTACCAAGTATTCCGGCATAGGATACTTCTAATTTTTCTGCTGAAATTTTTGCCTCAACTTCATTCGGAGTATATTTTGAGAGCATTTCGGGCGTGTGGTATTTTTCATCAACCATTTTCATTCTTCCACTTGGTGCATGTGAGGACAAGAACCAAAGGATAACTGAAATGGCAACAATAATTTTACCAGCATCAAACAAAAACATTTTTACTTTATCGAAAATAGTAAGTCCTACCGTTCTCCATTGAGGTGTGCGATACACCGGCAATTCCATTATAAAATAACTTCTTTCACGTGCCTTCAATATCCATTTCATAACCCATGCAGCTAAAATTGCAGCAATAAAACCAATCAGATACATGAACATGAGAATCAATCCCTGATAATTAAAAAACCCCAATGTTTTATTGTGAGGAACAACCAATGATATCAACAACGTATAAACAGGAAGCCTTGCAGAACAGCTCATTAATGGGGTTACCATGATGGTGATGATCCGTTCTTTCCAGCTGCTAATGGTACGCGTACTCATAATTGCAGGAACAGCACAAGCAACACCACTGATCAAAGGAATGACAGAACGGCCGTTCAAACCAAATCTACGCATCAGCTTATCCATGATAAAACTTACACGTGCCATATAACCCGTATCTTCCAATATAGCAATGAAAGCAAAAAGCAATGCAATCTGTGGAACAAACACGACAACTCCGCTTAATCCTGCAAGAATTCCATTCACCAATAGATTACTTATTTCTCCTACCGGAAGGAGGTGAGAAGCCCATTGAGAAAGCGACACAAAAAGTGACTCTATCCAATTCATCGGATAAGCTGCAAGGAAAAAGATGGTTTGAAAAATAAAGAACAGCACTGTTAAAAAAATGACATATCCCCAAATACGATGTGTTAAAACACCATCCAGCTTATGAGTGAATGATTCTGTTTTTAGGGCAGACTTGTGCGTGATACATTCTTCAACGATACGATTTATTATTTTAAATCGCTCCACACTCTCATCGGATTGTAATTTATTGTGATCCACTTTTGAAACAGCTAAAACTTCACCAATCTTTTCTTTCTTATCCGATTTTTTATCAAAATAATGAATCTCCGAAAAATTATTGATGATCTGAAACGCTACAAAATCGCTATTGACTTTTACAATGGCACTTATTTTTTCTATCAGCTCTCCTGCAATTTTTTTAATGTCGATAAAGTCGTATTGAGGAACAGGCAAAGGTTGTAGCAATGCCGCTTTCAATTCATCAACCCCTTCCTTACTGCGTGCGCTCACCCCTACTACTTTTACTCCGAGTTTTTCGGAAAGGCGAATCGCATCAATAACATCCCCTTCTTGCTCAACAAGGTCCATCATATTCAAAGCAAGAATAACCGGAATTTTCAGATCAATGATTTGAGAAACCAAGAATAAATTCCGTTTTAAATTGCTGGCATCTGCAACAACAATAGTGATGTCGGGATGGTCTGCATTATTGGGATCACAAAGCACTTCAAACGCAACACGCTCATCAATCGATTTCGGATACAAACTGTATGTTCCAGGAAGATCAACAAATTCAGCCGTTAGCTTATTATTTAATTTAGCATACCCTGATTTCTTATCAACGGTGACTCCCGGAAAATTACCTGTTTTTTGATGAAGACCCGTGAGGGCATTAAATAATGTAGATTTGCCGCAGTTAGGATTACCAACTAGCGCCACTTTCAGAGCTGTTCTATCAGAAAAATTTACAAATGATTTATTCGACTCCACACCAAAACTGCTAATTATTTAACCACAATTGGCGACACAAGAACGGTAGACGCTTCTGCTTTACGCAAACTCAATAAATATCCGGAAACAAGAATAGCGATCGGATCACCCATGGGTGCAACACGATCCAAGGTTACTATTTCACCAGGAGTGCAGCCCATCTCCAAAAGTTTCAAAGCCATTATCTTATCGGTAAACGAATCGATAATTGCACTTTGACCAATTTGAAGCTGTGACAGATTTTTCAATTCTTTATCCTTTTTCGCGTTTGTCATTCTAGTAAACAAAAGTACGTTTTTTTTAGGCCATATTCGAATTAAACCAATACCTAAAACAAGGTATTTTTTCTATGAAAGACAAAGTACGCCTGTTTGCGTCATTGCGAGGAACAACGTTGATATAAAACACAGGTAAAAAGCAACGAGATGCTGCTACTAAAAAGAAAATTTTAGCTGATTTATTCTGAAATGGCTGATAAGAAAGCCTTTAGCTCCACCTTCCATTTTGGGCAATCACCACAACGATTTTTTTTATGAAACATAAAACAGCCCGAGAAAAGTGTCATAAAAAACACGATGGCAATAATACGGATGGTATGTTGAAGAAAATTTTTCATTGTATATTCCTTATGACTCAAAGATAGCAAAAACAAAACACATCATTTGTTATCAATTATTCTTATTTTTATAAAAATTTTAAGGCTATTCATGAATATATTTTATCATTTCGGTCGTTATTTTTTGCTAATGAAGAGGGCTTTCGGGAAACCAGAAAAAATTGCCATCTATCGCGACCGCATTTTTGAAGAAATGAATTCCTTAGGAATTGGCTCATTAGGCATTGTTGCTATCATCTCTGTTTTTATGGGAGCTGTTATCACCATACAATCTGCCTTTAATTTCGAAAGTCCGCTTATACCTCCCTATGCTGTTGGTGTTGCTGTGCGCGATTCCATGATCCTTGAATTTTCCCCTGCAATTGTTAGTCTGATCTTAGCCGGTAAGGTTGGATCTAGTATAGCGTCTGAGATTGGGACCATGAGAGTGACGGAACAAATTGATGCACTAGAGATAATGGGGATCAACTCCGCGGGGTATTTAATAGTTCCAAAAATCATTGCTTCGGTCCTATTCAATCCTATTCTCATCATTTTCTCCATGTTTTTAGGTATTCTGGGCGGTTACGTTTTCGGATTGATGGCAGGCGTGGTAACCGATTACCAATACATTCTAGGAATCACCTATGAATTCAGACCTTACAACGTTGTTTATGCCTTAATAAAATCGGGCGTTTTCGCATTTATCATTGCTTCGGTTCCTGCCTACCATGGCTATTATACCAAAGGCGGCGCACTTGAAGTAGGACGCTCAAGTACAAAGGGAGTGGTTTACACAAGTGTATTGATCCTTGCCTTTGACTTAATCTTAACTCAAGTTTTATTGGTTTGATACAAATTAATAACATATCAAAATCCTTTTCCGGCCGAAACGTCCTGAATGATATTTCGTTCACGTTTGAAGCAGGTAAAACCAATATGATCATTGGTGAAAGCGGTTCGGGGAAAACAACCTTACTGAAATGTATGGTAGGATTAAATGAATTAAATTCTGGTGAAGTTTTATATGATGGTCGTAATTTTTACGACCTGGACTTCAATGGAAAAAAAGCGATACGAAAAGAAATAGGAATGCTCTTTCAAGGAGGGGCATTATTCGATTCGAAAACAGTGGAAGAAAATGTCGTATTTCCTCTTTCCATGTTTACCGATCTTAGTGAAAGTGAAAAACGCGACCGCGCAAATTTTTGTTTGCAACGTGTAAATCTTGCCAATGCAAACAACTTATACCCTTCGGAATTAAGCGGAGGAATGAAAAAGCGTGTTGCCATTGCCCGTGCGATTGCTGTTCAGCCGAAGTATCTTTTTTGCGATGAGCCCAACTCAGGCTTAGATCCTAAAACATCTATCGTTATTGATAATTTAATAAAAGAAATTACAGATGAATATGATATTACTACTGTTGTGATTACACACGACATGAACTCGGTAATAGAGATTGGTGATAATATTATGTTTATTTACGAGGGAGCTAAATGGTGGGAAGGCAGTAAGGAAGAGATCTTAAAGACAGCAAACATGGAAGTATGCGATTTTGTTTATGCAACCAAATTTATGAAAGACTTAAAAACAAAATTTTAATTTTTTAATAAAAAAAATCCCGCTCCGAAATTTTCGGAGCGGGATTTTTTTTATTAATAATAGAGATTATTTTGTAATCACTAATAATTTTGTGAAATCATGACCATTAGCATTCAATTGGTAGTAATAAGTACCAGCAGCTAAGTTAGATGTTTCAAGATTGATTTTGTAAGTACCAGCAGATTGGCTACCGTATGAATTATCAATGATTTTACGTCCAGCAGGATCAACAACGAATAATTTTACATTTTTAGCATCTTTCTCTAATGTATATTCAACAGTTACGTTGTTTACAGCAGGGTTAGGGTAAGTAGTTAATTTCATTCCGTTAAAGTATTCATTAACACCAGTTGCATCAGTAAGAATTGCCCAAATAGCAACATCATTATCTAAACCACCAGTTGCAGCAGCACCAGAAAACATTTCGTCAGAAACGAACCATTTTGTAGCTGTTTTGTGGAAAGCGTAGTCAATATCCAATGCTTCATTTTGAGCATCTGAAACTAAACCAGCAGTATCACCAGGAGCTAAAGTAGAAAAATCAACACTAACTAAGAAATCTGTACTTGCAGCAATGTGAGCTGGACTTGGAAATACTACACCATTGAAACCAAGAGTATCAATTGCTGAATATAAAATATCAGCAGAAGCTTTCATTGTGTTAGGTCCAGGCCAGTTAAGAACTGTAGAGTTAAATGCACCTGCATTGATGTTATAAGATTTGTTAGCAGTCATATCATACGCTTTAACAACCACTTTTGATGTTGGCGAGCTACCCATATCACTTTGTTTACCACCAAACCACAATAATGCTCCAACAATATTCACCGGAGATCCAATAATATTTTGGTAACCTTGACCAATTTCTTTAAAACCATTTGCACTACCATTATTTCCAAACAAATAGCCAGTTGTTAATGCAGCTGAACCATAAGAATAGAATGTAGGAGTTGCTCCAAATGCTGGTAAGAAGTCAGAAACGTTAACGATACCTGTAGTGTCAGGATTTCCGATAACACGTTCGTGAGTACCTAAATTAACATAAGGACTTGTTTTTGTAACATGAGGCTGAGTGCCTTCAACCACTTGAGCATTAGCAGCTAGCGCTAGAGCTGAAACAGCAATTAATGAGTAAATTTTTTTCATTTTTTTGATTTTTTTAAAGTTAGTTTTTTCTAATTGAGAAGATAAAAGTAATAAATCATTTTATTAAAAACAATAGCTCGTTAAAATTTAAAATTAGAAGGCCGCTCTGTAAATTCAGAGCGGCCTTCTAAAATGTATGAATGCTAACTATTACTTGATAACAACCATTTTCATGGATGCAGTAGTCGCTTTATTTACTGTTAATGAGTAATAATATACTCCAGCAGATAAGCTATTTGAATTAAAGTTCAAAGAATGAGCACCTGAATTTTGCTCTCCCATGTTTTCTGTAGCAACCACTTTTCCGGTTACATCATATACATTAAAAGCAACTTGAGCATTTTTCTCTAATTCATAATTGATAGTAGAAACTCCGTTTGTTGGGTTTGGCATG
>CANFRC010000013.1 GCA_947449315.1 Bacteroidota bacterium | reverse complement strand
GAAAACAGTTTACATATAAACGCGAGCAACTTGAGTGCCGGACATTATTTATTGGTAATAAACAGTGAATCCGGCATTGTGCACTGCAAATTAGTATGTAGTAAGTAACATAAAAAAAGGGAACCACAAGGTTCCCTTTTTTTATGTGTGGTGTCAAATTCTATTTAATATGCGCCATAATCGTAGCCTCATCGGTAAGACCAATATTCGACCAAACCATTTCTCCGTTATGGTAAATCTCGACGTAAGGAATGCTGCTCACTTGCTTTGCATTCGCCAAATCACTATTCTCATCCACATCGATTGCAATCAATTTAATTTTAGCAGCGTTCTTTTGCTCAATCGCTTCCAAGATTGGCTTCAGTTTTTTACACGGTCCACACCAAGTCGCGTTGAAGTCGATAATCACATATTCTTTTCCTGCACCTTTGATAGCGGCGTTGAAGTCAGACATAGACATCCCTTTTTTCGGAGCAGCATCACCAGGCATAACCTGTGCTTTGTTCGCATTGCGCCACGCTAGCATACCTCCTTCCAAATTATAAACAGTACTGAATCCCATTGCTTGCATATCTTCTAATGCATGTTCGCTACGACCACCCGACAAGCAATAGATGAATACAGGACGTTTTTTATCCAATGCTTCTATTTTCGTTTGAAAATCATCTCTGCTATAATCGATATTAATCGCTCCGGGAATAATACCGCCTGCAACTTCTCCGGCAGTACGTACGTCAACAATCTGTGCATCTGGTGTTTGTTTTAGTAAAGCCTCATAAGCGTCTACGCTAATAGTCTTTGCAATACCTTTGGCTGCCTTATCGCCTGCATTCGCACAAGACAATAATCCGAAGACCGCTGTAAAAAGAAATGCCGAAGCAATGAGAATACGTTTCATTTTTTGGATATTTTTACAAAAGTATAAAATGATTCACGAATCATCTGTTACTTAGGTGACAAATGATTAAACAGATTTTTGAATGAAAACTTGGGGCTTCTATCTTCTAGTACTTTTTCCAATTCTTTGGCTAGCCTGTAACAATGACAGCGACGACGCGACTGCTGAAAATACGCCAAGCCTAAACATTGTATCGCAAGACAGCTCCTACCTTGTAAACCTTACTAATTTCGAAATAGACAAAAGCAAAGCCTGCCAATGGACCATCGACGGAATCCCGGTAAGTATTCAAAAAATCAGTGACACGCAGTACAAATTTGCAAGCAGCTTAGTAAAGGCTGGGAAACATAACCTAACCTTGTTTCATAACGAGCAGCGTATTTCAGGAAGCATGTATAAAATCATTTCACTCCACTATAAAGTAGTTAAAACAGTACCACATAGAAGTGATCTTTTTACAGAAGGTTTTTTCTTCGACGCAGAGGATAATTTATGGGAATCAAGTGGTTTAGATGGCAAGTCGAAAATCTTCAAAATGCGTTGGAATGGGAGTCGTTGGCAAATCTTAGATTCTATAAAGGAAGCACCTGAAGAGTTTGGAGAAGGTATTAGCCTATTGAATGGCGAGCTCGTTCATTTGTATTGGAAAAATCAATATCTAAAAACCTTCAGCCTACAACCCTTAAAAAACACCAAAACTATTCCATTCGAAGGCGAAGGATGGGGCTTGTGTAGCGCAGGAAGCGATGGTTTATGGGTTTCAAATGGTTCTTCGCAGTTGAGGAAAATACAACTCAAAGGTAATCAGATGCTCACATTAAAGACTATCAATGTTAGCAATGATATTGGTCCGATAAATAACTTGAACGAATTAGAAGAAATGAATGAAAAGTTCATCTGGGCCAATGTGTGGCAGTCGGATCATATTGTGCTAATTGACCAGGAAAATGGGACTGTGCTTGGTGATTTAGACCTCTCCACGCTAGGACAACAAGAAAGAAGTATTAGTTTTAATGCAGAAGTATTAAATGGAATTGCCTATCATAAAAAAGATAATACACTTTGGATAACAGGAAAATATTGGAAAAATATTTATATCTTAAAGCTAACGAATCTACTATAATCGAAACACAATGCTTTATCCAAAATTTCTCCAAAAAGGCGATACCATAGCGATTGTCAGTCCTTGCAAACACGTGAGTGAAGCAGAAGTCGAACCCAATATTGCCTTATTGAAAAGTTGGGGATATGAAGTAGACCTTGGCAAGCATGTGTTCGCACAAGACGGCTTTTTTGCAGGCACGGACAAACAACGTGCGGAGGATATGCAATGGGCGATCGATCATCCATTTGCCAAAGGAATTTTAATGACACGTGGAGGATATGGTTTGATACGCATTATCGATCAGCTCAACTTTTCAAGCTTTGCAGAAAAAGCGAAATGGGTCATTGGCTATAGTGATGCAACGGTGATACAAAATCATCTTTTTCAGAAAAACATTGCTTCGATGCATGCCCCCATGTTGATGGGACTTAGCACGATTAGCGACTGTGCACGAACACATTGGCAGGATTTGATAAAAGGAAACGCACAGAGTATAGCCTTTGAAGCGGAGGAAGCAAGCAATGTTAAAGACTTGAACGTAGAAGGAAGAATGATAGGAGGTAATTTATCCTTATTGTTTGCATTACAAGGCAGTCATAGTTTTCCTTATTTAAAAGATTGCATTTTATTCATTGAAGAGATAGACGAATATCGATATCATGTAGATCGTATGTTAATGAGCTTACATAGAAGTGGTTCTTTGAAAGGCTTGAAAGCTGTTGTGGTAGGCTATCTCACGGATGTGAAAGAAAGTACGACACCTTACGGGAAGAGCAGTGAAGAAATGCTCCTTGAACGTTTTGAAAAATTTGCTATACCGCTTGTCTTTGGATATCCGGCAGGACATGAGGCTGCACATAAAGGCTTTGTGCAAGGGGCCATGACGAAGATTGAAATGCGTGACCGGAAAGCATTGGTGACGCAAGATTGGGTTTAAGCATTCTTGACACATATCAAGGTGATGCTATAATGAAGAAGTCTAACTTTGTAAGATGAAAACAAAATCAATTAAACATATAATAGCGCCACGTCCTGCACATTTTGTCGGAGACGGGTTTCGTGTACATAATTTCATCCCGAGTATGCCGAGCCTTTCGATGCAAGAGATGAGTCCGTTCATCATGCTAGATTATGGCGCGAAACATCATTTCCCGCCGAGTATTCATCCGCGTGGTGTCGACGTTCATCCGCATCGCGGCTTCGAAACCGTAACCATCGCTTATAAGGGCCGTGTGGCGCATCACGATAGTGCCGGCAATAGTGGTGTCATTGGCGAGGGCGATGTACAATGGATGACGGCAGCAAGTGGCGTACTACACAAAGAATACCACGATGCTAGCTGGAGTAAGCAAGGCGGCGATTTTCAAATGGTACAGCTGTGGGTAAACCTACCTGCCAAGGATAAAATGTCGACTCCGAAATATCAAGAGATTAGCAATGATAAGATGATGAAAGTGCCTGTCGGAGCAGATAGCTATATCGAACTTATTGCGGGTGAATATTCAGGTCACAAAGGTCCGGCAAATACATTTACGCCCGTTCATCTTTCGAATGCAAAGCTGAAAGCAGGTGCCGAAGCACAGTATAGCTTTCCAAGTCATTATAACTCCGGTGTTTTAGTAATAGAGGGCGAAGCCTTGGTGAACGGAGAAGCGATTCCTGAAAACCACTTTGTATCCTTTATGCACGATGGCGAAAACATCGAGATCAAAGCTTTACAAGACAGCATCATACTCGTATTGAGTGGCGAGCCAATCCACGAGCCAATTGCCGCGCATGGTCCGTTTGTCATGAATACACGCGAAGAGATCATACAAGCCTTTGATGATTTTCAAACAGGCAAATTCGGCTATCTGGAGGAAGGCGCTTAAAAATAGGCCGACATCCCAAGAGAAAGGCCTTTAGTTTTAATGGTGAAGTCGCCAACAAAATCAGCCTGTTGTTGTATACGATAATTCAAACGCAGTACTGTTTGTGGTGTTGGTCGGAAAGAAATTGCCGGCACTACACTCCAAAGTTCCTCGTAGATTTTAGAATTAGAAACTGCGAAGGTACCGAGATTCCAATCCGCATATTCGAATCGACAAGCGAGATTTACAACACTCGCGTTCCACGTCATAACTATTCCTTTAAAGATAGGTTGTACAATATCGAGGAAGGCGCCAAACTGCTTTGAACCGTAGTTAGATGAGATACTTGAAGGCACTTGCACTTTCACATAAGCACATTCACCAATTAGGTTCGTGTTTAATTTTCCGAGGGAGACATTAAAATCGAAGGCGAACACATCTAAACGGCGAGGGGCGTCGATCTTCAAACTGTTTTTCATGAAGACGTTATAGGTTTGTCCCATATAGGAAATTCCAAACTCACCTATTTTATTTTGACGTACTGCTATTTTAGTTGTGAAGAGTGGTCGACCAGAAGGGATATAGGCTAGGCGTGCTGCATTATGTCGTGCCTCTGGGAGATAGGTTTTGCTTCTATCATTATGAATGATAGAGCTATCGAAGCCGGAGCTGAGATAAGCTTCATAACCGAGCATCCAATTGCCGCGGTATTGTTTTCCATAAAATCCTGCTCCGGCGTTGTTCCAGGTGGCAGGCAAGAGTTGTGTCATGGCGATGGGGCGGTCGACGAATTCCCATTTCGGGCCATCGTGATTTTGATTGAAGGCACCGATGGGATTGAGTATAATACCGGAGCGGAAATTAAGTAAGGGATTGATCTCCACATCGATAGCCGCATATTCAATATCAATTTCCATTTTCTCCCCTTCCATTAATTCACCTGGATCATTTTCAAATTCTAATTCAGATAAAAATTTGATGTGGCGTGAAAGTGAAGAAGCCATAAACAAACTCATACGACGAAATTGAAACTGATGTCCTAATGAAACTCCGTTAGTAGCCATATGTTGCCAATTGCCCTCTACATAGCCCCCTAAAGAGACATGCTGCTGCGTACCCAACATAAAAGGACGGTTGTAAATAGCGTCCATGTTTAAGGATTTTGTCGAAGTACTTACTGTTGATTTTTTAAAAAGGGAAGAATCTATCTGCGCTTGCGTTAGATAATGCGAAAAGGTAAAAACCAAAAACAAAACGAATGTTCTCATTGCAAATGTATTATTATTTTTTCTTCTATTATTTCAAGATTAAAACGGCGCAAATTTTGATCTGCAGGCGGGTTCATCACTTTACCATGCACATCGAATTCACTACCGTGAGCCGGGCACTGTAGACGTTCTCCAAACACTTGTAGCTCGGCGCCTTGATGCGGGCAACGCATCAAATAAGCTTCGAATGAATTTTCTGCGATGTTATAAACAACAATCGGATATTGTAAGCTTTCATGCTGCACGACTAGATATTTCTTTAGTACATTTCTTTTTACATCGACAAAGTAATGCAAAGGGAATTGCAGGGTATCTTTTTCGATGCTACCTAGGACAGTATGGCTTGCTTGGCAGGACGGTAATAGCGTACCGACAGCTGTCAGCGAAAGACAAGCAAAAGCACAGGTTCTCAAAAATTCTTTTCGTTGCATTAATAAAGGCAATCATCAAATTGCGTTGCAAAGAAAATATACGCTTGAGTGAAAACGGGTTCGCAAAAAGGAAAAATAGCTTCTTAAACGGGAATTAATTCTTAGCCCACTCGGAAGGTTGCATACCGACGATTCGCTTAAAGGCAGTGGCAAAACTATTTGCACTCGAAAAGCCTACCATATCAGCAATTTGAGACATATTCAAATTAGCATTGCTCAATAAAACTTTCGCTTGCGTCATACGCTGCTCTTGCAAATAATCATAAATCGTCTGCCCATATAGCTCTTTGAACCCCCTTTTGAGATAACATTGATTGAGTCCGACTTTCTGCGCTAACTGTGGGATTGTCAACGGCATTTTCATATTTGCAATTAACAACTGTTGCGCCTCTACTATTTTACTCGAATCAGCAGGGTTTTTAGAAAAAGAGCATAGCTGACAAATAGCATTTGTCTTCAATTGTTCCTTTTGTAAAACACAAAGCAATAAAGACAGCGCACTTGATTCTAAAAGCATATAGGCTTGTGGCCCCAGTGCACCACTACGTTTTATATATCCGTGCAAAATTTCCTTCGACTCACAACAAAGTTCTAAGGTATGGGTAGCTCTTTTATTCAAAAGATCCGTTGAAGAATAATAGCGCTCTAAAAATTGAATCGGATAAAAAAAACTATGCTGACTAACGAGTGGAGCTTCTTTGGATATCACCACGCAACTATCAACAGCAAAGTATAAATAAATCGTCCATCCCTTCGCTGCTTGCGTAAAAAGAATATACGAAACAGTTTCAGCTGACTGCGCTGAAGTATAATATTGCACAATATCGTGACCTACACTTTTCATGAATTTGAATGCAAACCTACGGCGCTAAAAGGAAAAATAAAAGTGTTTGAGGATACAATTGATGAAGCATTTATTGCTTTTGACAAGAGAGAATTAAACAAGTATCCATTTTTAGTTTCTAATTTAGCGAAGGTTACAACCAAAATTTTCGTCTAATAAATCGATGCAGGATTTTCTAGCAATTTACGAGGCACACAAAGACCTAGTTTTTAGTCTTGCATTCCACCATGTGCAAAATCAAGAAGATGCGGAGGAAATCATGCAGGACGTATTCCTACGAATACATGCTAAGCACAAAGACTTTAGAGAGGAATCGAGTTTAAAAACATGGATTTATAGAATTACCGTTAATCGTTGTATCGATTATTTGCGGAGCAAACAACGAAAGGATGCGTTGAAAGCACTTTTCTTCTTCGCAGAGAAAAATACAAGAGAAAACAATACCTGGAATCATCCTGGTTTTGCACTTGAGCAGCAAGAAAGTGTAAAATTCATTTTTGATGAAATCAACAAGCTTTCACCGCAGCAGAAAAGTGCCCTTTTATTAGTAAAGATCGAAGGACTGAGTATGAAAGAGTGTGCAAGTGTTTTAGGGATTTCAGAAAAAGCAGTTGAATCACTCTTAAGCAGGGCAAAAAGTAAATTAAAAATCAATATTATTTTCGAAGGGAAATAATAAAAAGAGCGTCTAATGAATATGGAAAATTTAGAACTACTTCAATCAGGCAAACGTATTGCAGCTCCGCAACATAGTCGAGCTTTAATTGAACAAAAAATTGACTTGAAAGCAAAGGAAGAACAATCCTTTAAAATCATCCTTCCGCTACTTATCTTAGCTTTGCTCAGTATAAGCGTGAATGTGATAATTGCTAAAAAATCCGACAGCAAACAGCAAGAAAATTATTTCCAATCACAATTACATATGCAGCTATATCATGAATAAAATAACGATACTTTATATCTTGGTCATTGGCCTAATTATAGCGAATGTTTTATTTTTCATTCGTCTATCTACTCCTTGTTTGCCACCAAGGCCACCTCATGGAAGTGATCCTAAGCATATCATCGCCGAGGAGCTGCACTTTGATTCCAAGCAAGCGGAACAGTTAGCCGACTTAGCGAAGCAACATCACGCACGAATAGAAGTGCTAGAAGATTCGCTAATAGCGGCTAAGGAAGCCTATTATGTGGCGAGTTTAAAACCATCGAATGAGACTACGACTAACGCATTACTTTCACAAATAATGGCGATTCATCGTGCGATGGAACTTGTCAATGTAAACCATTTTATAGAAATAAAATCACTCTGTAAAGGCGAACAGCTGCATGACTTTGAGCGCATGCTGCCACGATTTGCCAATTTCTTTCGTAACGCAGGGCATCCACCTCCTCCACCTCACGACTAATGCGATCTTATCTTATTTTAATTTTACTGGCCACATGCAGCCTTAAAGGTATTGCTAAAACGGAACTCCGTCTCCGATTTAAAGGCAGTTTTAACGGCAACCCATTATCTTTAGCGACGTCTGATACCGCTATCACTAATCCCACTAACACGCGCATTACAAAAGTTCGTTTTTATATTTCTCATGTAGAACTGTATCAAGACGGACGCTGCGTATACCGCGATAAAGCACCTGGTCATTTAATTGATCTATCCGACAGTGCGAAGAGCGAAGTTCGTTTTACAACAAGAAAAGAAATCGTATTTAGCGAAGTTCGTTTTCTAATAGGCATCGACAGCGCCACGAGTATGAAAGGCATTGAGAAAGGCGATTTAGACCCTTCGAATGAAATGTATTGGAGTTGGCAAAGTGGCTATATCAATTTTAAACTAGAGGGTTATTCTCCCTTATGTATAAAAGAAAGGCCTAAAACCGAGTTCCATTACCATATTGGCGGTTATCACTTTTATGAAAACACTTGTAACGAAGTTCGATTAAACATAGCGTCCTCGAATACTATTCATATTGATTTACATTTAGAACAAGTTTTACAAGAAGCTCTTCTACGAGAGGTGGCACACGTTCAACTACCAGGCACAAAAGCCGCTAGCATAGCTACTTCCTTTGCACATTGCTTTTTTATTCACTGATGCGTTTCTTAATTCTGCTTACTATTTTTGTTACTTGTTGCCTATCCTTTGTGCGGTGGGAAAACCCTGTTTGGAAAGCACCAAGTTACTTTAATGCTCCCTTTTACAAAGTGGAAGTGAGCCAGCTAACGCGAGCGAAGGTTGAATTGGGAAGAAAGCTTTTTTACGACCCTATCCTATCGAAAAACAATACAATCTCTTGCGCATCCTGTCATAACTCCTATCATGCCTTTGCTCATACAGATCATGCGCTGAGTCATGGTATCTACGACAGCATTGGTACACGAAACGCTCCTGCCCTATTCAATCTAGCTTGGTCAAAGGAATTAATGTGGGATGGCGCTTCCTTCCATTTAGATGCGCAAGCATTGGCGCCTATTGAAAACAAAATTGAGATGGATGAAAAATTAAATCATGTATTACAAAAGCTAGAAGCGAATCCATCTTACGTAAGTACCTTTCAAACTGCATATGGCAAAGGCCCTATCACAGGCGAAAAATTCTTAAATGCACTTCAATCGTTTCAATTAACCTTAGTAAGTACGAACAGCAAGTATGATAGTGTTAAATTGGGAAAAGCAAACTTTAACGCACAGGAGCAAAGCGGCTATCAATTGTTTAGTATGCATTGTAATCGTTGTCATACCGAACCTCTTTTTACGAACCATCAATTTGCAGATAATGGATTAGCGGTAAACCCAGAATTGAACGATGTGGGTCGTTATCGCATCTCAAGAAAATCAAGTGACTCTTTAAAGTTTAAAGTACCTTCCTTACGTAATTTGAGCTATACCTACCCCTATATGCATGATGGAAGATTTAACTCTTTGCAAAGTGTATTAAAACATTATACCAAAGGAATAGTACAACATCCGAATTTAGACGAAGGCCTACGTGCTGGTATTCCATTAAGTGATAAAGAACGGACAGATATCATCGCTTTTTTGCTTACCTTGAATGATAGAATTTTTGTGTTCAACAAAAATTATAGCGAACCTAAAAACTAAAGACCGAAGGAAATGCAAATTGAATTCGTCTATTAAATAAACATCACGCATGAAAAAGAGTCTTTTCTTAAGCTTTTCACTTTGCCTTACATTCCTTGCGGAGGCGCAAGTAAGCAACCCTGCAATCACAGGCTGGATTCAGAATAAAACAGGATTGAAAGGCCGACATTATGTACAAGGGAATTCTACTGCTATTAACGACGCAGATAGTGCCAATGTACAAACCGTGTATTATTCCGCGACGAAAGTATATATCCGTACCACGGGCGTTCCAGGTTATGTGACTGGGCCATTCTTGGATGGAAATAAATCCTTGACAACGAACCAACATGCTATCTTTTCTTTCCCTTTAAACCCGACACAAAATACCGGCACTGCAACACCTGTAACGATGGGTAATATCGGAGTATTCGCAAACGGTGTTGCATTATTTGATTCACGCGATGGCGTTTCGTGGAATAATACAACAATGGCTGAAGGTGGTGGTCCGATTCAAGGTCCTCCTGGTCAAAACGTATGGAACCGAGATGCGATCGTTGCTGAGCGCGCAGGGTTCGACTGTTCGAAAGGACATCCAGCAAACGGAAATTATCATCATCACCAAAATCCTTCCGCGTTTAAATTAGATTATAATGTGCTTTCGACCGTTTGTAATCTTTATGATGCGGACGGATTATATGCTATCGACAGTTTACATCATTCGCCACTTATTGGTTTTGCGTACGATGGTTTCCCTATTTATGGGGCTTACGGTTATGCAAATGCAGATGGTACTGGCGGAATCGTTCGCATTAAATCGGGCTATCAGTTGAGAAATATCACAAGTAGAACCACCTATGCAAATGGAACAAGTGTAACACCTGGTCCTGCCGTGAGCACGACGTATCCGTTAGGACACTATAAAGAAGATTACGAGTGGATTGCACATGCTGGTCAAGCAGATTATTTAGATGCGCATAATGGTCGTTTTTGCGTAACACCTGAATATCCTAACGGAACTTACTGCTATTTCGCTACAGTAGACGCTAATTGGAATTCTGCCTATCCGTATGTCATCGGACCAACGTATTATGGTGTGAAGACAGCTGCGAAAGTAACGAGCATTACAGAGCCTGTAACACAATACATCGACACGACGGGTGCAAATGGAGTGATTAGTCCGGAAAGCTTTTCTGTGAATGTATTTCCAGTACCTACGCAAGATTTCGTTGCGGTACAATTCAATGGTATGAATCGTCATGGTATACAGATTCAGTTGTTTGACATGAAAGGAAGTTTGGTGAAAGTAGCGAGCATTGCTGCCGGCAGTACGATCAGTTATATAGATGTACAGACGGTATACAATGGCACTTATCTCTTGCAACTGAACGATGGCGTGAATACGGTAACGAAGCGGATTGTCATCGCGCGATAATTTTTTAGCAACTCAATATTGGAAAAGCAAGCTTACTCGGTAGGCTTGCTTTTTTGTTTTATATCAATGCGATAATACGCACAGCAGATATAACCAGCAAAACGGTCTGCGGGCGCTTCTGCATCCAATACAGTAAACTTCCTTGCACGAATATAGATATTGCCATCCTTGCCCCAATGAATTTCATTTATTGCAGCAGCGTCATCTGCCTGCGATTCTTCGCCGGGTAAACGCACCCAGCCTTTCAATTTAATTTTACAAGCTGCTCGTTTTTCAAACTGATAAATGGAAACGAAAGACTCCTCACCAGGGCAATCCGGACAGTAATCATAGGTGAACATATATTTTCCATTCGGACTAAGGACAGGCACGCTACATGCTCCGTCATAGGCCGAGGATAAGGGGTAAATATATCCATGTCGCATATCAAATAAGCTTAAAGATCCTATTCCGAGCGCATCTCCGGTAATATACCATTCATTCACCACATACATTTTTAAGCGCTTATGATAACCGATATAATCTTGCCAATGCGAACTTGCCAATGCGCTATTACTGCGCAAGGTAGGAAGCATGATGCGGTACGTATACTTTGAAGAATATAAAATGGCATGTGAATCTATTTTCACTAAATGACTTGTATCCATTATTAGTTGGTTTGTATCAACTATAATCTGCGAATAAAACAAGGTGTCAGAAATCGAAGTATAGTACATTGCGGGCAGTGAATCCTGCCAGGTATTCTGCATGCGGAGCGTATCCTTTTTATCATTTGCTTTGACAAAACTGATTTGCAAACTTAAAACCATCAAAAATAGCCATCCTCCTTTCATGGGATAAAATTCGAAAAAAAATTAAACTTCCTCCTTTTAATTTTTTATCGTAATATTGCGATATTACAATTATGGGAGCATCTAAATCAAGCGCATTCACGAAAAGGCAAAACCAACTAGCGTTGATCGCTAAGGCTCTTGCGCATCCTGCACGGATAGCCATTGTGGAACTGTTATTAAAGAAGCAAAGTTGCGTTTGTGGCACCATTGTAGACGAGCTTCCACTTGCCCAAGCGACAATCTCACAGCATCTTAAAGAATTAAAAGCTGCCGGAATCATTAAAGGGTCTATTGCAGGAAACAGCATTTGCTATTGTCTAGAACAGAAAACAATTCAGACTCTATCCGATTTTCTTAATCAACTCAGCACCTATACTTCACCTTCTAAATGTTGTTAAAATGAAATACCAAGAACTTATTCAAATCCTAGACACTATTCAGCATCTTGTTTTTCAGTTGCCGAATGGACAATATATCCCTGGTCATTTTCACATAACAGAAGTGGCGAAAAACACCAAAGAATATATCGACTGCGGAACGGTACAACGCAAGGAAATCAAAGCAACCTTTCAAATTTGGGTTGCAGATGATGTAGAACATCGACTATCCCCTAAAAAATGGAAAGGCATTTTAGAAGCCTCCAATAAACTCTTTCAACTGGAAGAATTAGAAATGGAAGCGGAGTATCAAGGTGAAACTATTGGAAAATATGGCCTTTCATTTAATGGGACATTTTTCAACCTTACAGCAAAACATACGGATTGCTTAGCGCAAGACAAATGCGGTATACCCCATGTAAAACCAAAAATTGTCATTCAAGTAGGCAATCCAAGTTCAACTTGTACCCCTGGCTCAGGCTGCTGTTAAAAAAAATAACATGAACAAACGTCTTTCCTTTCTCGACAGCTATCTTACGCTATGGATCTTCCTAGCTATGTTGATTGGCATATTAATAGGCTATTTCATCCCAAGCTTACCGCAAAATTTTATGCAATGGAGTGTTGGCACAACGAATCTTCCCCTTGCGATAGGCTTAATTTTAATGATGTATCCTCCTTTGGCAAAGGTGGATTTCAATCGACTCGGAGCGGCATTTTCTAATGTAAAATTATTAAGTGCTTCCTTCCTCATCACATGGATTGTAAGTCCTTTTTTACTCTTTTCACTCGCATTGATTTTCTTAAAAAATTATCCAGAATATCTCACGGGGCTCATTATAATAGGCATTGCACCTTGCATTGCGATGGTGATTGTTTGGAATGAGCTGGCTAATGGAAACCGTGAATTGATTGCAGGATTAGTGGGTATTAACAGTTTGATTCAAGTATTTTTCTTTAGTGTGTATGCATGGTTTTACTTAGAAATCATGTTACCGCTATTTGGGATGCATGCGCTACAGACTTCCATCAGTATGTTACAGATAGCACAAACTGTCGGTCTGTATTTAGGAGTACCTTTTATTGCCGCATTGTTAAGCAGAAAAGTACTGATTGCAAGAAAAGGGATTACTTGGTTTAATACTGTATACGCGCCTAAAATTTCGCCTATCACTTTAATTGCGTTATTGTTTACAATCGTAGTGATGTTTAGTATGAAAGGAGAAATGATCATGCGCATTCCGATGGATGTCGTACGAGTAGCGATTCCACTTGTCTTGTTCTTTGGCATTATGTTCTTTTTGATGTTTTTCGTAGCAAAGAAATTAGGTGCGAATTATGCGGATAATGTAGCTTTTTCCTTCACGGCTACCGGCAATAATTTCGAGTTGGCTATCGCCGTTTCGATAGGTTTGTTTGGTGTCAATTCAGGACAAGCATTTGCGGGTGTGATAGGTCCTTTGGTAGAAGTTCCTGCACTTATTCTCTTGGTGAAAGCAGCCCATTATCTTCGTAAAAAATATTATAATAATGATTAATATTCTTGTTCTCTGCACCGGCAATAGCTGCCGCAGTCAAATAGCAGAAGGCTTTTTACGCTATTTTGCAAAAGACAAAGCAAGCATCTACAGTGCTGGCGTAAAGAAAACATTTGTCAATCCACGTGCAATTGCTACGATGCAAGAAGTGGGCATTGATATCAGCATGCATACTTCCAATTTGGTAGATGAGTACTTCGAAATACCATTCGACTATATCATAACGGTCTGTGATCATGCGAAAGAAACCTGCCCTTATTTCCCCTCAAATGCGGTACGAATACACCATAACTTCTTCGACCCTTCCCATGTGGAAGGAACAGAAGAGCAGATTACAGAGGCGTTTCGCATGACAAGAGAGGAGATAAAAATATTTTGTAAGGATTTCATCCATTCACTTTAAATAGCGTGGCAAAGGAATCTCGGCGAAATAGTTTGCATGTAATTAAAAAATAACTTGAAAAAATTGCTTGAAAAAAATTGCTTGAAAAAATTGCTTGAAAAATTGCTTGAAAAATTGCTTGAAAAATAACTTGAAAAATAACTTGAAAAAAATTGCTTGAAAAAATTGCTTTTCAATAGGTACGAATTAATTCGTACCTATTGTATAACGCAAAAAATATTCATTTTATTATTTATCGTTTATCACTAAATGAAATAATAATATATTTCGCAAGAATCTATGCGGCAAGAATCAATGCGCCACGTTTCACTCCAACTCCACACTCGCCCTCCGCAAACGATCGTTAATCGTCCTACCCAAGCCTTCTTCGGGAAATACTTCCGCTATAATCAAATCAAGCGAAACTTCGTCAAATGATTGTAAGGCCGCATATAAATTACAGGCCGCTTCGCGCAAATCACCCTGCTTAGAAAGACTTTGCATTCGCAAAATAGTGTCCGCAGAAAATGTTTTGCTAAAACTCAATATACCTAATCGCAAGCCGTCATGCTCTTTAATTGACTTCTCAATATCATTTGTCAATATCAATTTCGTCTGCGGTGCATAATGACGCTTCGCCATACCTGGGGCCACAATCACAGTACTACTTGCTGGCATCGCTAAAGGACCAATCACACGCTCAATCTCCTCTTGCGCCAAAGCTCCTGGTCGGTATAATACCGCCTTCCCATCCTCCCAGCCTATGATCGTCGATTCAACACCGCGTTCACAAATTCCTCCCTCCAAGATATACGGCAATTTATCGCCGAAGTATGTTTCAACTTGCAAGGCACTCGTTGGACTAATTCGCATATAAGGATTTGCACTCGGCGCTGCTAATGGAAAAGGTAAGCGACTCAACAAATCCAATGCAACCGGATGATTTGGCATTCGTATCGCCACACGAACTAATCCTGCCGTTAAGGCAGCTGGCACTAGATCCTTTTTCTTTACTAATAAAGTCAAGGGACCAGGCCAAAAATGCTTTACCAATAATTCCGCTTCTGCAGACCATTCTGCACACAAACTCTTTGCTTGCTCAATACTTCCAACATGGGCTATCAAAGGATTTGAAGCCGGACGCTCCTTCAAATGATAGATAGCAGCTATCGCCACTTGATCTAAGGCATTACCCGCCAAACCATAAACCGTCTCTGTCGGCAAGCCTATGATTCCTCCGGCACGTAAATGAAGGGCTACCGCCTCAATATCTTTCGTTATAGACATGCGCATTAAAGAATATCATAAGGCACAAACTTCGCCTTCTCCGGTAATAAATATTTCATGAAAGCCACTTCAGCAGGCGTTCCGCGCTTCGTATATCTACGGTCGTTCACCACGAAATAGCTTTTACCATCTGTAAAATCAATTTCATTCGCATAACGAACAATTACTATATCTTCACTCACATTCACATCTTCCACATAAGCCACCATACGCTCCACTTTCTCCTCCAAACTCACCTCAGTATACGGCGCTCCTAATTGCTCCGTCAGGTCTTTTGCCGGAGATCCACCATACAAACGATTATACGCCATATCATGTGTGATCACAGAACCCGCTAAGGCCATGGATTTATCATCCGCGCTGATAGGCGAAACAATACAATGCCCGACAAACCACACATCGTTTCCAATATTCATCTCTTTCGCAGAATGAAAATTACTGCCCTCCAATGTATCGCCGAATTTAATATGACTCCACAACTGGCTATGTGCTCCGATACCACAATTATTTCCAATATTCATTCCGCCGATAGAATCAAGTATACAATGCTGTCCGATCCACGCGTTATGCCCTATTTTACAAGGTTTATAACCATGAATCGTAGTTCGATGTTGAATCTTAGAATAGTCACCAATTTGAAAATCGTCGCAAATAATCTGCACCTGTTCACCAATATACACGTGATCACCAATCACCACTCGCTTAGCCTTACCCTTTAATCCGCGGATAATAGCGCTCGGATGTATGACCGTGCCTTCACCAATAATAAGTTCTTCTGCTAACAGATTCATTATTTCAAAAATACAAAAATAAAGCTGCTTTGTTGCTAGACTTTAATTTTTGAAGAACGCCTGTATTTCATGTACAATATACTGCAGCTCTTCCATGGTTAAATCAGGATAGAGTGGCAAACGCAAGAGACAATCGGCATAGCGCTCGGCTTGCGGTAGATGAAGCGCTGGATAATGGTTTTTATAAAAAGGACTCTGATTCAAAGCTTGATAATGGAAGGCCGTTTCGATTCCTTTTTCCTTTAAATACGCACTTAACTTAACGCGCTCTTCTTTGCTTTTGCAAACAATAAAAAACAAGTGTGCATTATGTTCTTCCGCATTCAAGAGTGTTGGAAGTTCAAAATACTGCTGCTCCGCTAAGGAAGACAAAGCATTGTAATAAGCTTGCCATAAAGCTTTCCGCTTCGACTGAATGACGCTTAGGCTGCTCAATTGCGCATACAAACAAGCAGCGCTTAATTCTGAAGCTGCGAAGCTTGAACCGATATCCATCCACTCATAAGCAGGCACTTCTCCTTTGCTAAACGCAGTACGATTTGTTCCTTTTTCAAAGATCAGCTGTGCGCGCTTTAGGTATTGCGTATCATTGATAACCAGCAAACCACCTTCACCAGCGACGATATTCTTAGAAGCATGAAAGGAGAAGGCACTCATCGCGGCAAAACTTCCTAAGGGACGATTATCGTAATAGGCGTCGATCGCATGAGCGGCATCTTCCAAAAGTGTAATCTGAAATTCTTTCGACAGCGCTTCCAAAGCATGCATATCGCAAGCTTGCCCAGCATAATGCATAACAATAATTGCTTTTGTTTTCGTATTGATAAGTGCGGCAACAGAATCTGGATCGATATTTGGCGAATGAGGTTGCGAATCAGCAAAACGAATTGTGGCGCCGCGTAAAATAAATGGGTTGACAGTTGAAACGAAGGTATATGCCGGAGCGATGATTTCGTCGCCAGGCTGTAGGTCGAGCAATAAAGCCATCATCTCTAAAGCAGCCGTACAAGAGGTGGTTAGAAAGGTGTTTTCGAAATGGTAATGTTCCTTAAAATAATCGCGACATCGCGGACTAAATAGTCCATCGGCATTTAATTTACCAGACAGTAAAACCTCTTGTAAAAAGGGCGCTTCCTGACCGCTTAAGTAAATTTTATTAAAAGGAATATGCATAGAATCGAGCCTCCATTAAATCTAAAATCGAGACTCAAATTAGTCAAAAAAAATCAAAGCTTAAAGAGCCAGCGTGCAATTAAACCATTTGCGTCAAAACAGCTAGCAATTCATTGACAATCTCTTGTCCGCGATCTTTCGCATACCAGAGATGAAGTTCTTTTTCAAAATCTTCCTTACTCATGGTATCTTGATTTGCCTTCCAATTTTTTAGAATAGCCAAAGCAGATGCTGGACGCGGCCCCCAGGTATTGATGACCTCATTGTGTTCATTCAGAAAAAGTATTTTAGGAATACTTCTAGCACCGTTGGTAAGATAGGTTTCTATTAATTCGGGGTATGTATCGCGAGAGATAATACGCATCTCCCATTTACCTGCAGAAGCTTCCACCATCTTATGAAGCACGGGAATAATTTGTGCGGTATCGCCACACCAAGCATCGCCAATGACGAGCATTTTGGCAGCTGGACAGTCAGAAAGCTTTGCTAGTTGCGTATCATTCAATTGAACCGTTTTATCATTCCGGTTCATTCGTACAATATTCAGTTTGGTATACTCTAAGTACTTCTCATTTTGGGTATCGCCAGTAGTTTTACCTCCCTCTATTAATTGATCAAGATATTCACGATAGGCAGGATAAGCGTGTGAGGCAGAATAAATCTGGTTTAGATCGAGCGCCATTTTCAGATGTTGTTTACACAAAAATACATTATGAAATTGATTCAAAAAGGTAACTTTTGTTACCTTATAAATATAAATACGAAAATAACCTTCATACTATTTTAACACTATAAAAATTTCCTACAAACACCTATATAAATAAATTCAGGACATGCAGCACCCAGCTTGATAGCCCAACCATGATTATAATCCGAAATATAACCTAAGTGGAATGCTGGTAAAAAATGGCTATGGGAAAGAAAAAAAATACTAGAAGTTTTATAACATAAACCTAATCCCATATCTAAATTCGATTTAATTAAAGCGAGCTTCAAAGCATACGAAAAACCAAGCCGCGTATATTTAGTGGATCTTAAATCATTAAATTTCCCCACCTGTCCTTGAATAAATATAGCTCCTTGACCACTTTTAAAATTTGAAAATTTGTAATTAAGTTGAAGCCCAGGTGCATTTTTAGAACCTAAAAGCAAAACAGCATTAAATCTATTACTAAAAGCTTTACATTCTTCTTTAGGCTTATTCAGACGTCTTATTTGACTTTGTGGAATGCTTTTTTGCATCACATTACCAAGATTAAGTTGAAAACCCGCATAAAATAATTCAGGAAATCCAATACCTATGCGCCAATGTTTTAACGGTGATTTAGAACGAAGTCCGAGATTGAAGTAAGGAAGAGCGCCACCATCACCGACTAATAGCATACCACCAACATTAGCTTCCAAGCGACCTACTAACATTCCAAAACTTAATGTTGGACAGAAATGAAGAAATTCAGCACCTTTCCCTATTTGCACCAAGTTGGAATTTGATAATCTTACGTAATATATTTTTTTCGAAAAAAGGTCTTTATTAAGCATAACAGAAACCCCAATTGTAGGAACAGACGTCAAAGCTAAATTGGCATCTAATTGCACGCGCGAAACAGAATTAATAGTAACCATAGAATCATCTAATTGGCTTGCTACACTCTTTTCGGCTAAAAAAAACAAACAAACGAGAATAAGACAAAAAACACCTTTAGTGTGTTTAAAAAAGGAATAAAAACGTAAATGCATATGTTAAATAATCGCAAATTTTATGCCATTTTTTTAACAACTACTTCCGATAAAAAATAGCGCAGCCAAAAGAAGCTGTTTCTGGTACTTGAACCAGGCGATTAGCCAATAAGTCATCAACAGCATTCGCCATCATTGGTTTTGCTAATTCAGGATGCTCACCATTATCATCAATAGCACCACTATAACGAATAATCCATTTTCCTGCTTCCTTCCATATCACAAAAGCATGTGGCGTATGTTCGGCATGAAAGTCTTTACCGACCGTCTGCATATTATCATACAAATAAGGGAAAAGATATTGTTCGGAATTGGCTTTATCGCACATCAACTTAAAAGTCTCCTCCTCATACACAAAGGTATCCATCGAATTAATTGCTAACAAGGGAACATTTAATTTGGAATACTTTTCATTCAATTGATTGAATCGTTCCGTATATAATTTTGCAAACGGACAATGATTACAAGTAAAAACAATCATAAAACCTTTCGCATTAGGGTACGAAGCCAATGAAGTAGAGGTTCCATTGGTATTTCGAAGCTGAAAGTCATTCACGGCACGACCAATATGCGTGTTCTTTCGCGCAACAAAAGAGAGGGTTGCGAACAGACTAAATATCAAAATAAAATAACGAACAGGCTTCATATTATTCGTACAGCGAGGATTATAAACTACTCAACGACGAATTTTTTAACGACAGTTGACTTGGTCTTTAAATCTGTCAACTGCATAAAATAAGTACCAGCTGGCAATAGGCTAATATCAACTCCGTTACTTAATTCCGGTTGTGGCAACATCATTAATGTTCTACCTAAAATATTCGTAATTCGTATATAATAAGCACGTGTATTTATATCATTAAATTTCACAAAAAGCCGACTGCTAGCGGGATTCGGATATACCACAAAATCATTTTCATTAAATACCGTCTGTGTACCTGTCTGTGTGGTATCTACCACTACAAATTGCCCCATCATACCTCCATCTTCATGATTAGAAAAATGGCAGTGATACATAAACGGATGAATAGGATCCGCATAATCTGTAAAACGAGCTACGAAAGAAACATTCTCATTACGAGGTACATACATCACATCTTTCCAACCGCTTTCGTAAGCGCCTACTGAACTTGCATTTCCATTACGTGCTACTATTTTAAATTCTACATCATGAATATGAAAAGTATGTCCAAATACATTATTATTTGTCACCGTCCACTTTTCAATCGCATCTTTTTGAACCGTTTTATTAATTGTATTAATTGCAAAAGAGACATTATCAAAATTGAAAGGAACACTTGCCGGACCAGGCTGTCCGTTGGTGATGGCAATATTTCTAGTAACGGTAGCATTCGCTGCAGTCCAATAGGTATTATTTATCAAAATGCTCGGCAATGCAGTGATAGGATTTGCTGTCGAAGCCGCTACATTTATGTGCAAAACAGGAAAATCGATATTATTCAACAAACTACCAAACTGCCCAGAGGTATTGGGCTCGCCACCAGGGAAACCGAAGGCTTGATTGGAGTTATATGCTTTTAAATCAAAGGAAGAACCAATCGCATCATTGCTAAGATTCACCAGAATTTCAACACGTTCCCCAACTAATAATTTTACACGCGTAACAGGTACTGGAGCATTTAACAAGCCTCCATCATTGCCTATCACATAAAAGGTTCTATTATCGCTGAAACCAAGATCATAACCTCTTTCAATTTCTACGTTTAAAATTCGTAGACGAACAAACTGCTTCGGTAAAGACACCGCTGCATTCGGTGTTCCATTGGTAAGCATATAATCTCCATAAGAAACGTTCTGTACCACAAATTGATTGTTCGCATCATAACGACGGCTTGTTAAAATAACAGGGATATCATCGACACCATAGGTACGTGGCAGCGCTAGTTTAGCTTCATCCGTATCGCGTACAATAATCAATCCACCAAGACCCTTCATTAAATGTTCAACGGTCATTTCATGTAAATGCGGATGATACCATAATGTACTCGCGTTATTGGTAACTGTCCAAAAGGGTTGCCATAAAACCCCAGGAGGAATGGTTTGATGAGGACCTCCATCCATTACGGCAGGCAGATGCATTCCATGCCAATGTAGTGTAGTCGTATCATTCATTTTATTGCGAACATTCATGTGAATCAAATCACCTTTGTTCACGATTAATGTTGGTCCCCAGAAATCTCCATTAATGCCACCAGTAATGGTTTGCTGCCCCGTTAAAATTTGTTTGAAGGTATCCTTCATAACCAAATTAAAGGTCGTACCACTCAAAGTATCTGGAATACGCAAGGCTTGATAAGTCTGCGCATGGATATTTGCTACAAGTAATAAGCAAATGAATATTAGAGAAGTAACTTTGAAATGACGCATTAGGTTAAGTTTAGTTTATAAAAATTAGACGTGATTAATCTTGTAATCCTTCGCAAGAACGAGAAAATTAATCATTCGGCCCTTTTCCTTGCAGGATAACAGGCTTCCATTTCTCAATTCTACTAACACGCGTAGCGGGTTGCTTTGCTTGTGAAAATAATAGCAAATAGGCTCTTTGACGACCAGGCGTTAAGCCTAAAAATGCGTTTTTGAAGGCTTTATCTTTTTTGAAGGCTTCCTCTAATTCGGTTACTTCTGGCATCTTAGATTTAGTTGCCTCTGGCAATTTCTCACCCGACTTTTCAACACGAATAGCCTCGGCAATATATGCCTTCAAATCTTTGATGTGCTTAGTTAAATCATCCTGATCTGTGAAACGTATTTGTCTGGAACCTTGCACGTTCTCGCTTTGTGCTGTCAATATTTTTTTCGGGTCCTTCATCAACAAACCTTTGAAGAAGGTGAGTCCGCAATACTCTTTAAAAGCGTGCACAATGACAACATTCTTTCCTTCTAGCGTATAGGTTGGCCATCCCCACTTCACTTCTTCTTCCAAACCAGATTCCAATAGCACTTGACGTAGTACCATTAGCTGATCGGTATAGCGTAATACTTTACATTTCGGCGTTTGATAGTATTTACAACGGCCACAGCCATCTACGAGAAAAAGATCAACTTTTGGATTCATGGTGGGCAAAATTAAACATTCAGGGGCAAAACGTACGTAAAAGAGCTACAAAAATACGTGAGAATACGTATGGTACTGTCCCTATCCTACAACTACATTTGAACCAGAGGTTAATCAAAAACAGTTCGTTTATATCCCGCCGGTTCGTGGTTGTCCGGCGGGATTTTTTTATGTAAATAGGATTAAGATACTTCCTTATACATAAGCTCCCTTATTATTGTTATTTTTGGTTTGAAATTAAAAAAACAAACAATGAAATCAATTTTCAAAATCCTTTTAGTTCTTGTAACTATTTTATTATTCAATACACCGAAATCAGCCAACGCACAGTGTGGTACTGTAATGGTTAACGCAACAACTTTGTATTATCCTGATACGGTTGTCAACCTTCCTGCCGCAGTGAACGGAAACAGCTATTCAGGCGTTCTTCAATTATTTGTACCTGCATCCATTTCAGGCGTACCAATTACTTCCGTAACAGTCAATTCTATATCCGGATTACCTGCGAGCTTCGCGAGTGCCTATTCTCCAGTTTCAGGAACAGTTTTAGCGAATAATTCCGGCTGTATCATTTTCACTTCTACGTTGGTAAATGAAGTAGTAGGAACTTATCCTATAGTAATTAACGTAACAGCTGTATCTCCATTCGGTACCTTCCCTCAAGCTTTAAACGGTTATAAGATTCAAGTCAATAATCCTGCGAACCCTAATAACAGCTATGCTACTATCAACGCAGCTATCTGTAATGGTAATAACTACAACTTTGCTAATGCGAACTTGAGTGCAGCAGGCACTTATACCGATACTCTGGTAAACCATCTAGGTGCTGATTCCATCATCACCTTACATTTGACTGTAAACAATCATTCAAATCTAACTATCAACGACTCCATTTGTCAAGGCACTGCCTATTATTTTGCAGGCGATACCCTAACAACGGCGGGTATTTATGTGGATACACTTACTAACTACTTAGGTTGCGATAGTATGATTACCTTAAACTTAGTTGTAAATGCATGCACGAATAGCATCGCTGTAGTTGAAAATACAACTTGGGTGAAGGTATCACCCATCCCATTCCAAAATGAAATAAGCGTACACATTGAACAAGGAATAAAAAAGGGTGAAATCAATATCTTAAACACGCTTGGACAGACATTAAAGACGCAGAAATTTGAAAATGCACATTCGCAAAAAATAGACTTAAGCTTTTTAGAAGATGGAATCTATTATCTTCAATTAAAGTCGAATGAGACCACTCAAACGATTAAAATTTTAAAATCGAATTAAACAATATCTACTTATAAAAAAAGCGAGCCGAGGCTCGCTTTTTTTATGCTCAGTATTTATGAATCCAGGCAAATTTAGATTCGATAATTTGCTGTTTCTCCTGCTGAATATAATCTACATAGGCCTTCGCCACCGGACTCAATTTTTTATCCTTTTGCCAAATCAGCACCCATTTTGATTGAATGGGAAAGCCTTTAACAGGGACGATTTGCAATTGTTTGTTGAGCAGTTCATTCTTCAAACCAATTAAAGGCATAATAGAATATCCTAATCCTGCTATCAACGCTTGCTTTACCGCTTCATTGCTTCGGAGTTCCATTTTCTTGGCGATGGGCAATCTACTTTTCTTGATGTAATTTTCCATCACAAATCGCGTCCCAGAACCGAGTTCCCGATAGATAAAAGGCAGGTCTTTTAAAAACAACTTATCCTTTTGTCCCTTCGCAATTTTTCGATCTGTATTAGTTACGACATATAATTTATTTGGAAGCAATTCTACTTTATTGACTTTGAGGTCATCTGGCACCACGCTAACCAAAGCAAAGTCGACTTCATTGTTTTGTAAACTTTCCAAAACTTCCGACTTATTCGTAACATCCATCCAGAGATCGACAGCAGAATTTTGCTTTAAGAAATCAGCTAGAAAATAAGGCGCAATGTATTTGCCAGTAGAAACCACAGACAATTTCAACTTACCTGTTAGCTGGCCTTGAAAGGCAGCAAGACGACTATCTATCAAGATTAAATCCTCTAAAATCTTATTACAAGCACTGACAATTTCTAATCCAAAATCAGTGACATAAAAGCGTTTATTGATGACTTCAAAAAGCGGCATTTCAAATTGTTGCTGAAAATTACGCAACTGAATGGAAACAGCAGGTTGTGTCAAATGCAATTCAAGAGCAGTCTTTGTGATACTTTTTAACCTAACCACTTTTGAGAATATCCGTATTTGTTGCAGTGTATAGTTCATAAATAATAATTATGATTATCATTCTAATTATAAATATAAAACATGATTAAGAAATCTTCAAATTTGTGGCATAAAAAAAGACATGTCAATCTTCAATTCTAAACAAGGTAATAATAACAGATTGAGCGAGGTAATAGGATTTGCCCTATTGTTCTTAGCCTGCATCTTACTATGCAACTCATTCCTTGAGGAAAATATCCTCAAAGAAAGCCTAGCAAGTAGTTTGTCGATATTAAGTTTCCTAATAGGTATGCTCCTTTTGAACTTCTCCTCTAAAAAAACCAAACCATGAAACAATTAGCACCCTCTTCTCGACTTGTTCTTTCTTGTCCATGTTGCAATATCGGTCAACTAAATCCAGATGAATATCGTAGTGGCATAAATCTTAACGCACCAATTGGCTTATTCGACTTTAATTCAGACAATGCTTACAGTCAATCCATTGTTAACCTAATAGAGAATGGAATCATCAAGCAAATAAGCATTTTGGGGAATTACGATTGCGCTATGTTAAAAAACGCTTTAACCGCTAGTGATGAGTCCTTCGAATTCAAATATCAATCAAAAATTAAAGCCTTACAAAAACGCAATGATACGCCACTCAAACTCATCAAGCGCATCTGTGAAAAGGTCTATAAAGACATTCATGAACAGCAGCAGCTTGGTAAATTAATTCAACAAAAAAAAATAAAAATCAATATTGAATTAATCTCTAAAAAGAATAAACTAACACTTATCAACTACTATCCAAATGTCGGAATTTACAATACTGCTCCATAATCTAAGCAATCCTACTCTACTATTTTTCATACTCGGCATTTTTGCGGTCCTTGTAAAAAGTGACTTAGAAATCCCCGCTTCGAGTAGCAAATTTATCTCGCTGTACTTATTATTCGCCATTGGTTTTAAAGGAGGGCAGGAATTATCACACAGTCAGATGAATGGAGAGATTATTGGCTCTATCCTGTTTGGTCTGTCTTTAGCTTGTTTAATTCCTTTTTATACCTTCTTCATTTTAAAAAGAATAGTTTCCATCAGTAATGCTGCGGCCATTGCAGCTTCCTATGGTTCCGTTAGTGCGGTAACTTTTGTTTCTGCGATTAGTTTTCTAGAATACCAAAATGTAAAATCTGGCGGACATATGGTTGCGGTGATGGCGCTCATGGAAGCACCTGCTATTATCGTCGGAGTAAGTTTGTTAAACAGATATCATTCTGATTCAAATCAAAAAACTGGGATCGGACATGTCTTAAAACATTCACTGACTAATGGAAGTGTTTTACTAATTTTTGGTAGTTTATTGATCGGTTATATCGCAGACGGTAAACAGGCAGAAGGAATCAAGCCATTCACTACAGATATCTTCAAAGGATTTCTTTCCATCTTCCTCCTAGAGATGGGAATGGTGACTGCAAAACGCTTTTCTGCCTTTAAAGAATACGGCTGGTCGATGACCCTATTTGCCATCTTAGTTCCCTTATTCAATGGTTGCGCCACAGCCATACTAAGTGGACTAGTAACAGATGATATGGGCAACCGTTTCATCCTGAGTATCCTTGCGGCGAGTGCTTCATATATCGCGGTACCGGCGGCCATGCGTATCGCAGCTCCGGAAGCTAATCCCGGCTTGTATATTCCGATGGCACTAGGCCTGAGTTTCCCTTTCAACCTAAGTGTAGGTATGCCGCTCTACTATTTAATTATACAACACTTCAAATAAAGCGTAAACACTACGTAGAAATACACATCAAATTACCAGATTATACCGATGGTATGAAGCCCCTAACGGAGCTACATTTGAAGCAGAGGTTAATCAAAAACACTATGTTATAAATCCCGCCGGTTCGTGGTTGTCCGGCGGGATTTTTTTTACCTAAAACTTCCTCAATTTCTGCTTCCCATCTCCTTGATTTAAATTGTTTTTAACCTTGCGAAATTTCTCATCATTAAAAGTACGATATAAAAAGAGCTGATATACTAAATCAACCCTGCACTCTATTGGAGGATATCAATCAAGAAGTATTGAAAGAATTTCTGTTGGAATATGGGATGAACTAGAGCTTCGCTTATTGTTTAATCAAATAAAAATTCATACTTCCATTCTTCACAAACCCTAAGCCTTCATACAAATCAATCGCGCGGGTATTGTCGCCACGCGAATGTAAAAATGGAATTTTATTTTGCGCTATAATAGAATTGATCTGACTTTGCAATAAGGTTCGTGCATAGCCTCTCCCTAAAAAGTCAGGATGCGTACAAACGGCACTAACCTCCAGGTAATTATCAATATGCATACGCCAACCCGCCATGGAGACGAGCTTTCCGTCGCTGAAGATTCCTTCATAATTCCCGAATTCAATGGTACGTTCGTCAAATGGACCTGGTCGTGTGAGCTTCGTCAATTCAAGCATCGCAGGCACATGCGTACGATCTAATTTTTGAATGAGACGATCATCAAAACGATGTAAGTGTTTGTCGGGATAAACAAATTGCGTACCGATGATTTCGAGGATGAGTCGCCAATCGGCAGGAATATGTAACGGAGTTCGATGTGCCAATAGAATCGCACGATCAGGCTCCATTAAGGTTTTTATTTCCTCAAAAATAGTTTCATCAAAAGAAAGCGCACTTAAGAACGGAGACACCTCTTTTGGGAAGAATTTAATTCGTTCATTGCCCAAACAGAAATTACTGTTATGCGACTGAAGCGCTGAAAAAACCGGGTTATCCAATGGATGCGACACCGCTCCTTAGTTTTTTACGTAAACAGTTTCAAATGGCACACGGCAACGCTCGCCCCAAATACCGTCGTTGCCTTTACGGATACCACATGAAACCACCATATTGATTTCAGCTCCGCGAGGCAATTGGAGAGCTTTCTTCAAAACACGTGAATCAAAGCCTTCAATTGGACAGGTATCATATCCTTCATTCGCCATGGCAATCATAAAGGTTTGTGCGGCGAGTGCACAGGATTTGTGAACAACAACGCGTACATCATTTTCACTTACCTGTCGCGTGATCGTTCTGAATAGGCCAATACAAGTGGTGATGATGACACGTAACAAACCAAGCAATCCAAAGAAACGTCCGTAAAGAAATGGCATTATCTTGCCATAATACAATTCACGATCTTCAATACGCTTTTGCTGACGTGCTGCAGGACTATATTTTTTTATATTCTCCCGTTCGAACGCCAATACATATCTTGCGCGCTGACGAAACAGATCGCGTCTTGTAACGAAGACGACGATTTCAGACGCTGTTGACGTGGCGGATTGGTTCAGACAAGCATAGGAAACTTTTTCCATCAAGGCCTTATCAGTGATATGATGAAACTCCCACAGCTGCATATTAGAGCTATTAGGAGCTAATGTCGCGAGTTCGATACAATGCTTAACACGTGCAGTGTCAAGAGGCTTTTCAGGATCATATACACGTACGGAACGACGAAAATTCAATACTTCTTCTAAATTCATTACTCTAGTATTTAAGGACGAAGGTCGGAAAATTAGCGCAAGAATTTCTAGGATTTTCCCACGTATTAAATCGATTATTTCTTCGGCTTAATATACTGTTGTAACCAATCAATCATTAATTATCCTCCTCATAATAGTAGGAATAATCAATTCCTTTCATGAACACTTCACGATTATTGATTTTCGAGGTGAGTGCTGGCTTAATCAAATCCAATAATACAGTATAATCAATTGTACTTATAACCATAGCATTCATGTAATCCTCCTTCTTTATCTTACTCCAATCCACGCATTTCTTTAATTTTTTTTTCAACATCAAGTCTAACCAAATACGAGTACTTCTTCCATTACCCTCCATAAATGGATGGGCCTTATTCATCTCAGAATATTTAAATATAATATCTTCAAACAAATCGTGGGGCATTCCATCAATATTTGAAAGAACAGTTTTTAAATGTTGTGCATAAACAAACGAATAGCCACCCTTTGCTATACTTTTCGTTCTCAATTTGCCTGCAAAATCAAATAATCCACCAAAAATAAATGCGTGAATTTGTTGCAACCCTTTTGTAGTACCAACTTCAATTTCCTCAATTATTTTTGATTCAAACAAAGAATAGGCTTTCTTTTTACTCTGACCATCAATACTTGTATCGCTATAATGAAACCAATTTAAAAAATGAAAAGCTTTATTGGAGGGAAAATTTTTCGCTAATTCACTAACTCCATTTGAATCCAATACATCCGTAAAATATCTTTTACCATCTGCAGCGTTTAATTTCAGTTGGTTAGTAAGACTAACCAACTCGTTACTCTCCCTCTTTAATTTCGCTTTCAGGTACTTCCAATAATTACGATTTTTTGTATAATCAGTTTCACCAGTTAATACTCCAACAATGTCCAAAACAGAAAACCACCATTTAGAATGTTCATCATCCCAAATAGCTCTAACCTCACGATCATTAAAAAAACGGATAGAAACTTTTGTTTTATTGCTCATTTCAAGCTTAATTTAACAACATTTCACTAATAATTATTCATTGAGGAATCTATTATACTACTTCGGCTTAATATACTGTTGTATGACTTTCACATATTCCTCAAAAGCTTTAATACCCTTTTTACTAATAGTACATTTGGTGAGCGGATATTTTCCTTTGAAGGTTTTTTCAATTTTGATATACCCTGCTTCTTGTAACTTTTCTAACTGAACACTTATATTACCTGCACTAGCTTTCGTCTGCTCTTTCAAATAAGCAAACTCCGCTACTTCCACACTTACCAAAATGGAAATAATGGCAAGCCGGAGTTGTGAATGCAATAGTGGATCGAGGTTTTGAAACATGCGTTGTACCATTTAGTTTATTTCACTCTTTTCACGCAGACGCAAGATAATACCTGGCACGATAAACGCCAATAAAACGCCTGCCGCCAATAATAATAATTGATATTGAAAGTCGACAAAAAAGCCTAGAATCGCCAATACCCAGCAGGCAATGGCACCTACTAAATATGCGTTTATTTTGAAGGCCGTTCCCGAAACAAATGTAGTGATTGCATACAGGCAAAGTACTACAGGATAGGTATTTAAACCCAGTTTAGCAGAGAAACTAAGTAGAATAAACAAGGTTATTCCAAAAGCCATCCACATAGTATTTAGAAGTGTCTCAATATGCGTTTTAATCTTTTCAGATTTCTTCTGACGACGAATCAAAACAAACTGTAAAATCAATGCCATTGGGATACAGACGGCCCAAGGAATGGCATTATAATCTGGTGCTTTTAGTAATAAAATATACTGCACGATACTTGCAACGAAAACGGCGCTCCCCCACAGAATGTAGTACGGGCTATCGTTATAAAACCGACGCTGTGCCATTTTGATCGTCTGTGCAATCAAATCGAGCTGTTGTTGATTTTCGAGTTCCATATTGACTAATTTTAGAATTTAGGTTACAAACATAATTTAGTTTACCTTATAAACCAAATTTAATTTTAGAATCAGTCTACAAACATTTTACCAGCTCTTTTGTTGTTTTATTATGATTCGACAAATACTCTCCTTCAAATTAATACTTCTTCTAACGAGCTTAATCACATCGTCAGCCTTTGGACAAGCATCCATAGACCTTGAAACAGGCGCTTTGTTCGTTAATCGCAACGATGCGAGTAGTTCCTGGCAAAATAGTTCCGGCAAACTAAATGGTAAAGACGGAACTTTATTTTCGTATGCCAACGATTTTCAAAATCAAGCTAAGCCTCTAATAAGATTTCGTGCGAGCTATACCTTTGGAAAAAGCAAACGACATGTAATAAGCCTACTCGCGGCTCCTTTACAATACAAAACCACTGGAAGCTTTTCTTCAGCAGTGGTCTTTAACAGCAATACTTTTCCTGCAAATACAAGCACGGAGGGCTTCTATAAATTTTCAGGTTATCGACTTACCTATCGATATTATCTTAAAAACACAGATAAAATAAAACTTGGAATAGGATTGACCCTTAACCTTCGGGACGCTGAATTTTCACTTAAGCAAGGAACGAAATACGAACGCAATTACAATCGCGGGTTCGTGCCGCTAATCAACACCTTTCTAGATTATAAAATCACCTCCAAGGTAGGAATCTTGATAGACGGAGACGTATTTTATGTAGACAATACTGGTGGCGCGATAGACTACCTGAGTGGTTTGAATTATAAGGTTTCCAATAAGCTCACGTTAAAATCAGGCTATCGATTTTTCTCTGGTGTAGGTAGTGAAAAAGGAAATGTCTACAACAAATTATTCGTTAGCTCCTTCGTGTTGGGAGCGAGTTATAATTTTTAATGTTACCCTGCCCCCCCTAAAAAGTTAAACAAAACACGACGCTTCCTGTAAACGTCACGCTAAAAAATGGCATTTAAAATCGCATTCATTTTGTACATCCCACAGAACAATCCATAACGCATTATTGTTATTAGTTGATCAGCGTACTTTATGAATATGAAAAAGCTCAAATTCCTATTGCTATTCTTGTGGGTGTTAAGTAACTCCCCTTCTTTTGCGCAGCGACAAAACAATCAATGGCGCTTTGGTAATGGTGGTGGGCTAGACTTTAGCAGCAGTCCGCCTACCTTCGTAGCGGGCTCGCCAATAGCTACATCTGAAGGCAGTGCCACTATTTCTGACCGAAATACAGGAGCCTTATTGTTTTATACCGATGGCGTAACTGTTTGGAATGCCAACAACCAGATAATGCCTAATGGAACGGGCTTACTGGGCGGAACTCCAGCGCTGCTATCCTCCACCACTGCTGCAGTAATTATTCCAAAACCTGGCAATAGTAAATTGTATTATATAGTGACAATTGACGAGCAATCGTCGAGCAATGGAGTTAGATATAGTGTTGTTGATATTGGGTTGAATGGAGGTTTGGGAGATGTAGTCGCCGGACAAAAAAACATTCCACTCTATCAAACAACTTCTGAAAAACTAGAAGTAGTTCCCGCTTCTGACAAACTTAGCTACTGGTTGCTTACGCACAGCGGTAGCGACTTCATTGCCTTTAAAATTACCAACGCAGGCATCCAAACAACGCCCGTAATCTCCACCATTGGCGCAGCACAAGCGAACGGTGCTGGTCATATGAAAATCAACCGCCAATTTAACAAACTAGCGATAGGTGCCACTTTCAGCTCTGCCATGGAGTTATACGACTTCAACAACACAACAGGTGTCGTTTCTAATCTTGTCACTTGGAATTATAATTTAGCGAGTCCATTGATTTATGGAATTGAATTTTCACCTAATGGACGCGTATTATATATCAGCAATCTAAGCGACATCTATCAATACGATATTTCTTCTGGCAATCCGACTACGATACAAAATTCCGTTTATCAACTAACTTCTCCAGGCTTTGTACAGCATGCAGCATTACAGTTAGGAATAGATGACAGAATTTATATCAATGCAGGTTCGATTGATGTGATTAACTGTCCGAATAAATTAGGCGGAGCCTGTGGCTACCAACAAAATGCGATTGCCAATCAAAGTGCTGGCGGCGGATATGGCTTACCTAAATGGGTTTATTACGCGAGCGATCATCCTAGTATTACGGCTAATTTGATACTCGCCTCAGATTCTTGCTTAGGAACCACTACTCAATTTTCCCTTTTAAGCACAAACGGAGTAGCGAACGTAAGCTGGAATTTCGGTGACCCACTGTCGGGTGCGAATAATACAATAACAGGACTTACCGCTAGTCATGCATACGGACAAGCGGGTAACTATACGGTGACAGCGGTGATTACAAACACCTGTGGTATCGAGACATTAACATTGCCAACGTAATCCATTATCAATTGTAACGGCGCTGCAGGTATTACGGGAATTAAAATCGCGGGCGATACTTGTGAGGGGCCAGCCACACTTTCATTGCAAGCCGTTGGAACGAGCAATTCACCTTATTTCTTTTGGAACTTTGGAGACCCTGCGAGTGGAACAAACGACACGATTACTATAACAGGTTCGAGTGCCTCTGCTTTCCCGACACATACTTTTTCTGCACCAGGCGAATATACTGTTTGTGTTAAATTTCAAGAACCAGGATTTCCAGTCTCCACTGTTTGTAGAAGAATTGCAATTGGCTTGTGTTGCAAGGGAACTATTTTTTCGAATGACCAGTGTTTAGAGAATGAAATTCAATTTTCAACTACAACAAATGCTGCTATATCTACGATAGAATGGGATTTTGACGACCCTGCAAGCGGTATAAACAATACCTCTAATTCATTTTCGCCCACACATAAATTTTCAAGTATTGGAACCTATACTATTCGTTCAATTGTAAATTTTCCTTGCGGTACGGACACTTTTCTAAAAACTATTACCATTCGAGCGTGCGAAAGCAATTCAGAAGAATGCATTGTGTATGTCCCTAAAGCCTTCACACCTAACGGAGACGGATTGAATGATAATTTCAATGGACTCAGCAATTGCTCTTATGAGAATTTTAATTTACAGATATTCAATAGGTGGGGTGAAGTGATTTTCAAAACAACATCACTATCCGACAAATGGGATGGTAAACAAAAAGGAGTAGATTGTCCTGTCGGCGTGTATGTATACTTAATAAATTATAAAGCAGCTTCGCAAGAGGAGAAAAGTATTTATGGATCTATAACGCTTATTAGATAAGCATTTTAGCTACTCAGTTGGAGTGATTAAAAATATCTTTACATTTGAAAATGGATCTTCAACAACTAAAATTCCCTATTGGACCTTTTTCTAAACCTGCTGTCATTACGCAAGCACATTTAAGTGAATGGATTGACATATTAGAAAACTTTCCATTAAATATAAGCAAAGAGGTTTCGACGCTTAGCAATGCGCAATTAGAAAGCACATATCGTCCGGGGGGATGGACTATCCGCCAAATAGTACATCACTGTGCTGATAGTCATATGAACAGTTTCATCCGACTTAAGCTCACCTTAACAGAAGAGCAACCAACGATAAAGCCTTATATGCAAGATCTTTGGGCAGATTTAATCGACACCAAACAATTCCCTATACACGCTTCATTGCAAATTATAGAGGGCGTACACCATCGTTGGGTAGCCTTGTTGAAACAATTAAGTGAAACGGAATTGAAGCGTACGTATATCCATCCAGAGTACAAGAAAGAGTTTAGTATCGAAGAAAATATGGGCTTATATGCTTGGCATTGTAGGCAGCATTTGGCGCACATTAAATTAGCGAAAAAGGCAAGGGGTAATTTTTAAGATAAAGAATATTAGGACCCTCTGAAGGAATAATAATTTCATCTAACGTTTACCTAAGCTATGAATAAAATTAATTGGCGTGAGGTTTGCAAATTCTTATCTGGCGCCTTTTTTGTAACGGCAGGCGCGAGTTGGTATTTCGCCTGGTATAAGATCGATCTTCCCTTTCTTGGCGGCACCATGTCGCATGAATTTCTCGCCATTCGTGGTTGGATTCATTTTGTGTTCTTTCTGCTAAGTTTCTATTTTGGGTTTATTAGAAAAGAAACAAAACAAAATCCGAAATAAGCTGATCCGAAAAGTACTTCTAAAATTCAGAACAAAAGAAATTCATTCTTAGCGAAGGGAATAAGAAAGATAAACGTCTAAACTATGTACCAATAAATCGTCACCGAATGAAAAATATTAAATCTGTAATCATCGCAATAAGTTTAGTGCTTGCATCTATGACTATTTATGCCTGTAAAAAGAATAGCAACTCTTCTGGTACTATCATTTCAACAGGTGCTGTTTCAGTTACAAGTGTGGTTCAATTACGCTTTTCAAGTGCTGTGAGTATCTCAACAAGCGGAAGTGGTAATACGAGTAGCATCACATTAAAAAGCAATGGGCTACCTGACCATAAAACGCCCTATTGGGGTACAGGAAATGCCTTATATGAACCATTTCCTTCAGGCCATGCCCCTAATGCCAATACGTCAATGATTGCTCAAAATTTATCAATGACCATTCCTAGTAACCCCGACGAAGCTAGCTCGAAAGAGGCTACTTCATTAGGTGAAATTGGAATGGCTTTAAATGGTGTTGCTATTTACAACGACCGGGAAGGAGGTAATATTCCGCTCGAAGCCATGACGCTTACTACGTTTGATAACGCAGGCGCACACCCGGCTCCTAGCAGAGAATATCATTATCATACAACTGGTAAATACACTTCGGTTGATGATGCTAAATTGATAGGTTTCCTTCGCGATGGCTATCCCATTTATGGAAGAAAAGACACCACAGGCGTTTATCCTACCTTGGATGGATATGGCGGTCACTTCGGACCTACACAAGACTTCCCTAATGGCATTTATCACTACCATGCTTCTAATGTCAATTACTTAAACTCGGGATTCTATATTTTAAAAGCCGGAAGCTATTATGGGAACAAAGGCACTTTTACTAATTAATATAATTGCCTGTAGCCTCTGTCTATTAGTTGAAAGCTGTCATACACGGACTTGCAATAAGGGTGAATATAATTTTGAAAAGGTAGACCTGTCTAAAATTAACCTAGATACCATTTCAACGACTCATTACAAACTGACTTTACAGAATGGAGTTTACTATCTTGATACAACACCCTATTCAGGTTTCATTACAGTTAAATCTCCAAGCGGCAATTTGAAAAGTATTGGCTCTTATTATCGAGGCAGACAGCAAGGTGCAACTAAAACATTTTTTGCAAACGGTCAGCTGGAAACTATTCGTAACTATAGAGATGGCTTAGCATACGGACTACACCAAGGCTATTGGTCGAATGGAAAACTAAAATTCGAATTTCACTACAATAATGATAAAAGAGAAGGAACGCAAAAACAATGGTATGAAAGCGGCAACAAATTTTACGAATTAAGCTTTTCTAATGATCAAGAATTTGGAATGCAAAAAGCGTGGCGCGAAAACGGTAAAGTATTTATGAATTATGAAGCGGTAGGAGGCAAACGATATGGTCTTCAAAAAGCTGCACTATGTTATACCTTAAAAAATGAAAAGGCCCTATGAAATATTATATAGTATGTTTAATCGTCCTGAGTATAGCAGCCTGTAATAACACAACAAAAAAACTTCCTTATTACGACACACCCGACTTTACTCCTAAATGGGAATTACCGAAGGATAAAGCATTTCATCAAATAAGACCCTTCAAACTTATAAATCAAGAAAATAAAATTTTTACAGAAAAGGATTTAGAAGGTAAGATTTGTGTGATTGATTTCTTCTTTACTAGCTGTCCAGGTATTTGTCCTAAAATGACAACTAAAATGGCAGAAATACAACAAGAATTTAATTCAGATGATGAGATACTACTGATTTCGCATAGCGTCACCCCCGACAAAGATTCAGTACCTGTTCTAAGAAGATATGCACTTCATAAAAAAGTAAATTTCAATCGTTGGAAGCTTTTAACAGGTGATAAAAAAGAGATTTATGACTTAGGCAGAAGATTTTACTTCGTAGAAGAAGATGAAGGTGTTAAAAAAGGCAATGATGTTTTTTTACATACCGAAAATTTCATACTTATTGACAAGCAAAGGCATATTCGTGGAATTTACAACGGACTTGACCTAAATAGTACGCAAAATTTAATCAGTGACATAAAAATATTGAAAGCTGAATAGAGTACAAAACAACGAACGCACAACAGGGGTTTGGCAAAAGTGGCGGTTCAGTGCTTCGTAGACATATTTGTGGTTAATCAAAGTTGGGTTTTCCGCATCAACATTTGTGGTGAAAATCGCCACCTACAACCCCAGAGGCTGTTGTAAACAAGTCAGTATGTGTGTGATGTTGCATGAAGTCTTGTATCGATTATGCTACAAACTTCTGAAATGAAAAACTGTGTAAAAGGCGGAAGAGGGTGTGTAAATCTCTAAACGGGTGTATGTAAATATATGGGGGTTAATTATTATTTTTGAAATCAATAAATTAGAAAATACATCTGTAATTGCAAAAAGAATTAAATGAATCAAAGTTTCGCATATCACTCCATAATTGTATGGCTTTGCGAAGTTTTGTTTCGTGTATATACAAGTTAGGTGTAATGCTACTAGCGACAATACTTTGTTCAAAACTTTGGGCTTTGAAAACAGAAAAAATAACTTTAACCTCTCACATTTGACAAATGAAAATTTAGTTGCGCTAACTTATCAAAAGAGGGGTATTTATTATTAATTAAATTTATTTTCGTATAAGTCTTCTATTTTAAAAATCATTTCCCAGTTATTACCCCAGACAATATTTCCAGAATCTACTTTAAACTTCTTAAATAAAGTAATATCTAAATACTTTTTGCAAGTAGGGTATTTTTTTAATGCAGGCAAAAAGTTAATAACATTTCTTTTCTTATCATCAAATATAATTTCGATTTTATAATCGTCTAAATATTTTGCTGTAACAACTTTCATATTTACAATTTTGTTGTAATTTTTCTACATTTTGGAGTTTTATTTAATACAAAAAACTCATACCATTTTTCAGATATTTGTTTGTGATATTTTTTTATAAATTTCAAACTATCTTTTGTTTGTTTTTCGTTTAATTGGTTTCTAGTTTTAATAATTTTTATATCAGCTAATTTACCATCTTCATATATAAATTCAAATTTACTTTCAAAGTCACCATTTTTAACGTGCACGTGAACTGGTAAATGGTCGTTTGAGTAAAACAAAAATATTAATCCAAAGTATTCGTAAATTTTAGGCATATCAATTATTATTATTTTACAAGTTTAGTGATTTTTAAATTATTTTACAAACTCTAATCTATCAGATAAATAAAAATTGGATAGCTAATACTAACAAAATATTTACTTTTGCATCATAATTTAAAACGCCATCACGGTGTTTATCAATAAGTCAAAGATACATTTTGAAAGCAAATCACAACATTTCATCCTGTGTAAAAACCATTCTAGTAACACCAAAATGAGAAAGCACTGCACCTAACACAGGCTCACACGCAATGCGGAGTTAGTGCAAGGTGCAAATGCATTTTTTCAGCGGCAGACTAATTTTTGTATTTCGCATTTAGTTCTGTACTTTTAACCATTCTAACATCAGGCTGGTAAGGGTTTTATCGCTTGGAAGTTTTAATACGGTGGAAAATAAAAAAGTGTATTGCTTGGCATGCGGGGAGTGTCAGGGGCGCGGCAAAAAAAGCCGTAAGCTCCGTAAAAGCGTTCGGATCCTCTACCAAAATGCACTCCAGCAGTTTGAAAATAAAAATAGCGAAGGTGCTCCTCCTATTCGTCCGAAAGGTCATTTATATTCCTGCTCGAATTGTCAGGGATCCGGTTTAATTCAATCTTCAAATCCTCCTCTATCTGATAAAGAAAACTATCCGCATGTTGCAATCATTGGTGGCGGCATTGGCGGTGTTGCTTTGGCTGTTGCCTGTTTGCACCGCGGAATCCCATTCACACTGTATGAGCGCGATAGCAGCTTTGATGTAAGAACACAGGGCTATGGACTTACCTTGCAACAAGCGAGCAAAGCAATTGAAGGATTAGGGATTTTCTCCCTGAAAGAAGGTGTTGTGTCAACCAGACATGTGGTGCATACAACAGATGGAAAAGTGATTGGAGAATGGGGAATGCGTAAGTGGATGCCGGCAGATGGAAAAAAATCGCCGAAGCGGACAAACATTCACATCGCCCGACAGTCGCTACGCCTTGCACTTCTTGAACAACTGGGTGAACAAGAAGCGGTTGCCTGGCGACATCAATTAGTTAATATAAAGGAAGAGGGAGGAAAAGAAATACAGTTAACTTTCTTAGTGGACGGAGTGCAAAAGAGCGCCAAGGCAGATCTTGTGGTTGGTGCCGATGGCATACGAAGTTCTGTGAGAACTTTGCTGATTGGTGAAGCGAATACTCCCTTGCGTTATTTAGGGTGTATTGTGATATTGGGTATTTGTCCTCTGAAGTCGCTGGAAGGTATTGACAGCTCTTTGCTTGACTCGGCAACCGTATTTCAAACGGCCAATGGCAATGAACGGATCTATGTGATGCCGTATGCATCAGATTCGGTGATGTGGCAACTGAGTTTCAACTTGCCAGAAAAAGAGGCGAAAGCATTGAGTGCAAAAGGGGCACATGCACTTAAGGAAGAGGCTTGTCGCAGAACTCCGTGGCACGCTCCTATTCCTCAGATTATAGCAGCCACAAAGGAAGAACGAATCTCCGGATATCCTGTCTATGACAGAGCATTACTAAACGCAGAATTGTTAGAAAAAGGTGCAGCCATAACATTGATTGGTGATGCTGCTCACCCGATGAGTCCGTTCAAAGGACAAGGTGCAAACCAAGCTTTGCTCGATGCGTTAGCATTGGCACGATCGATAGCTAAGGGATGCAGACCATTATCCAACTGGAGAGATGCAGGGATCAGAAAAAGTGTATTAACAGAATTTGAATTAGAAATGTTGGAACGCAGCGCTGTTAAGGTAAAAGATTCGGAAGAAGCCGCCAAATTCCTTCACTCCGAAATTGTGCTGCATGAAGCTGATGAGCCGAGAGGACGATCCACAAAGGGTGACAACAAATAAAAAAATCGCTCCTTCCTCCGAAAAAGAAAGGAACTATCATAAAATGTAAAAATTATCACTTATATTTAGGGGGTAAAAAAATACAAATTAACCTTTATCCATAACGACTGTATTCAATTAGAAGAGAACTATTTCGGTGATGTGTGTTGTATTTGTTTATTACTCAAAAAAAAGAAACGAATGAAGACTAAATATAAAAATTGATACTATGAAAAAATTTATGCTGAATATCGAATTACACGGATTAGACAACGAAACACGTATGAAACTTCTTCCAAAAGAACAGGAAATAGTAAAAGAATTAGAAGAAAATGGGACGCTGGTAGACAACTTTATTAAACTAGATATGTCAGGAATATTTATGGTGATGATGGCCACCGACTCGGATGATGTACATGCAAAACTTTCTACTTTACCGTATTACCCGTATATGAAAATTGAAATTATTCCGGTGAGAGTGGTTAACAGCATTAATCAATAAAAAATACAGCCGGTTAAATCAGGACAAAAAACTGATCATGTAATCATAAAAATTGTTGAATAAAATAACACTGATGGCGACAAGCAAGACAAACCCAAAAGTTGATTTTTATTTTATTAAAAATAAGCAGTGGCAAAATGAATTAGAACATTTGAGAATGATTATTCTTGAATCTGGTCTAGATGAAGAATTAAAATGGGGCGTTCCTTGTTACACGTTAGAAAAAAGCAATGTCGTTTTAATTCATGGCTTTAAAAAATACTGCGCAATCTTATTTGTCAAAGGTGCTTTATTAAAAGATTCCAAAGGGGTTCTTATCCAACAAACCGAACATGTGCAAGCGGCACGTCAGATTCGGTTCACCAATATAAAAGAGGTTATTCAAAACGCCTCCATTATAAAAGCCTATATAAAAGAAGCTATTCAAATAGAGAAAGCGGGCTTGAAAGTGGAATTAAAAAAAAGTACGGAGCTCCTCTTTCCGGAAGAATTTCAGAAAAAATTAGAAAAGACACCTGCATTGAAAAAAGCATTTTTTGCTTTGACACCGGGTCGACAAAGAGCATACAATCTTTTTTTTACAGCTGCCAAACAATCACAAACCAGGGAAGCGAGAATTGAAAAATGCATGAAACAAATTCTTGCTGGAAAAGGATTAAATGATTAGCATTTCTGGGCCACAACGAATTGGAAAACAAGTGAAACGTACTGAAACATATAAATCTGAATCCGCATTTATTATCGTTTAAGCTACTTGAGTAACCATTTCAAAAGAAAAAAATGATCCCACACAACATATCAGGTTTAACAGATGAGCAAGTGCTACTTGCAAGGGAAAATTTTGGACAAAATAAATTAGATTATAAAAAAGAAAGTGAATTTATAGCGGCTATAAAACGAATAGCCAAAGACCCGATGGTGATCTTACTATTGGCTGCGTCTTCCATTTATTTTATAAGCGGGAAAATCGGAGACGGAATTTTTCTACTTTTTGCCATTGTTTTCCAAACGTCCATTTCTTTGTATCAATATTCAAGAAGCAAAAATGCATTGGATCAACTTAAAGATTTTTCACAACCGAAATGCAAAGTCGTTCGCAATGGGAAAGTGGAAGAAATAAAGCGTGAAGAGCTGGTTGTAGGAGATAGCATGATAATAGAGGAAGGAACGTCTATTGCTGCAGATGGAACAATTGTTCACGCTACTGATTTTTCAGTAAACGAATCGATTCTTACTGGCGAATCACTTTCCGTTTTCAAGAATATAAAAAAAGAGGATAAATTTATTTATAGCGGCACGACCGTATCCAGCGGCATGGCAATTGCAACCATCACCGCTATAGGCAATGAAACTAAATTGGGTAAAATAGGAACCAGTTTAGAAAGTATCGATGAAGAAAAAACACCATTAGAAATACAGATCACCAATTTTGTAAAAAAGATGGCTATTGCTGGAGCTATCGTTTTTTCGATTGTTTGGGCAATTAATTATTACCATTCTCAAAACCTATTAAACAGTTTGTTGCAATCACTCACATTGGCAATGAGTATTTTGCCTGAAGAAATTCCTGTTGCGTTCACCACATTTATGGCATTGGGTGCCTGGCGTTTGATGAAGATGGGCATTGTTGTTAAACAAATGAAAACTGTTGAAACATTAGGTAGCGCTACTGTTATTTGCACCGACAAAACAGGAACAATCACTGAAAACAAAATGAGCTTGGCGAAACTATTTGTTTTGTCTTCAGAAAAAATATCTTCACTTGATGACACTTTAGGAGCCGATGAAAAAGAATTAATCAACTGGGCTATGTGGGCCAGTGAGCCTATCCCCTTTGACCCAATGGAAATTGCTTTGCACCAAAGTTACAAGGAGCTTATCGAAAAAGACGAACGGCATAATTACAAACTGATTCATGAATACCCATTAGGTGGAAAACCACCCATGATGACACATTTATTTGAAGACAAGAATGGCAATACCATCATCGCAGCTAAAGGGGCTCCTGAAGCGCTCATTCATGTTTCACACCTTTCTGAAACAGAAAAGCAAGCAATCCATAAGGCGATTGATTTTTTGGCGACAGATGGATACCGAGTATTAGGAGTAGGTATTTCCAATTTTACCGGAAAAAATTATCCAGAAGCGCAACAAGAATTACCTTTTACATTTAAAGGTATCGTTGCCTTTTACGACCCTCCAAAACAAAACATACAAAAAGTATTAGCTAATTTTTATTCTGCTGGCATCGCAGTAAAAATTATTACAGGTGACAATGAAGCAACAACAGCAGCTATTGCGAAGCAAATAGGATTACAAGCGTATGAAAAACAAATCAGCGGTGAAAAACTCATGAAATTGCAGGACGATGATCTTCAACATTCAGTGATGAGCTCCACTATTTTTACGCGTATGTTTCCCGAAGCAAAATTAAAAATAATCAACGCATTAAAAGCGAAGGGGCAAATTGTAGCAATGACCGGAGATGGTGTAAATGACGGCCCAGCATTGAAAGCGGCTCACATTGGAATTGCTATGGGCAAAAAGGGAACAGAAATAGCAAAACAAGCAGCCTCACTTATATTGATTGAAGATGACCTGTCGAAAATGGTAGATGCCATTGCCATGGGAAGAAAAATATATGCTAATCTAAAAAAGGCAATTCAATATATTATTTCTATTCACATCCCTATCCTATTAACAGTATTCCTCCCGTTAGCATTCGGATGGATATACCCTACAATTTTTTCGCCTATCCATATTATTTTTCTAGAAATAATTATGGGACCTACTTGCTCCATTATATATGAAAATGAACCCATGGAAGAAAATACCATGCTGCAAAAACCAAAACCTCTTTCAACTACTTTCTTTAGCTGGAAAGAATTATCCATAAGCATCTTGCAAGGAATCGTGATCACTGGAGGAACTTTATTGATGTATCAATATGCTGTTAAAAATGGTTACAACGAAGCACTAACCAGAACAATGACTTTTACAGTTTTAATTGCAGCAAACATTTTCTTAACGTTAATTAACCGCTCCTTTTATTATTCCATTCTAACAACATTGAAGTATAAGAACAACATGGTTTTAATCATCATTTTTATAACCGTAACAATTGTAGCACTGCTTCTTTTTGTAAAACCTCTGACAGACTTTTTTGAATTTGAAACATTAAATTCCCTACAATTACTAATTTGTATTTCAACAGGTTTTGTTTCCGTCGTATGGTTTGAAATTGCGAAATTTATTAAAAGAACAAAAGAAAAAAATCATCTATCTAAATGAAAAAAACGGCATTATTAATTATTGGCATGGTAGCATCTTTTTTATTGGGCTACTTTTTTAAGGAACACAACACTATAAAAAACAACATCAAGGTTGATTCCCAAAAAATAGAAGTGAACATTAAAAAGAAAAAAGTAACAGGTGTTGCGGGCATCTTTTTTAAATGCAAAGAACCGAAGAAGGTCAAAGAATGGTATAGAACACATTTAGGTTTGGAAACAGATGCTTACGGAGCTCGATTTGAATGGCAAATAGGTTGCGACACAGCCAAGAAAGCGGGACTTCAATGGAGTCCGTTCTCAGAAAGTACTACCTATTTTTCACCTTCGACGAAAGACTTTATGATCAATTACAGCGTTGAAAATCTGTCCGACCTTGTGGTGCAACTTAAAAAAGAAGGCGTTACAATTGTTGATACGTTAGAGACCTATGATTACGGCAAATTCATTCATATCCTGGATATAGAGGGAAACAAAATTGAACTCTATGAACCCAAATAGTAGTGAATTTGTGATTGAACATTCACTCAAAAAATAACACCAGTTATGTGAAAAAAATTTTTGTGATCCCAAAGAAAGATGTTGTTATAAAAATTTTAAGAGACATGACTCAATTGGAAAATCAGCCAGTTCGAAATCAACCAGAAGTGAGCGCTAATGGCATAGCGACACGACAACGAAAAAACGATATTAAAATAAATTGGTAAAAATGAGAAAATTAAAATTGCAAGTACAAATGACAATTGATGGTTTCATTTCAGGACAAAATGGAGAAATGGACTGGATGTGTTTTCCTTGGACAGACGACATTATCAATTATGTTAGAGAGCTAACAGCGCCTGTTGACACAATAATTTTAGGAAGAAAACTAGCTGAAGGATTTATACCACATTGGGAAAGTGTAGTTCAAGATCCACAAAACCCAGAATATGAGGGTGGATTAAAATATACATCAACACCTAAAATTGTATTTACCAAAACAATTAAAAAATCTATTTGGAAGAACACAAATGTTGCAAACGGGGAATTAGTTGAAGAAATTACTAGTCTGAAAAATCAAATAGGTAAAGATATTATTGTTTATGGCGGGGGAACATTTGTTACTGCGCTAATCAACGCAAGACTAATTGACGAATTTCATTTATTCATAAACCCAACTGCAATTGGAAATGGTATGACAATTTTCAAAGGGTTAGAAAAAAATCTAAACTTGAAATTGAAAACTGCAAAACAATTTGACTGCGGAATTTCATTGAATTGTTTTGAACTGAACAATTAAAAAAAACGAAAGCCACATAGCGCTTTCATGGGTTTGGTCTGAACATTAGCACTTTCTATTGGCTATTGAACTAAATTTGAACTTTGGTAGTTTTTAAACCGGACCTTCGCCAAGCCCAAACCAATGGAATGGCTCTATCATCCACTTATTAGGAGAGATGTACTAAACCTAAAACAAAAAAAAGCGGAGCTAAAATTTAGCTCCGCTTTTTTGTTTGAACACTGCTTATTATTCTGTAAGATCAAAATCTTCTAAGAATTTTGTAGTATAGTTTCCTTTGATGAAGTTCTCATCTTTCATTAGCTTCAAATGAAAAGGAATTGTTGTTTTTACGCCTTCGATCACATACTCACTTAAAGCACGGTGCATTTTTGCAATTGCTTCTTCTCGTGTTTGTGCAACAGTAATTAATTTCGCAACCATACTATCATAATTCGGAGGAATCGTATATCCAGCGTAAATATGAGAATCTACACGGATACCATGTCCACCCGGAGTATGCAAAGTTGTGATCTTACCTGGTGAAGGTCGGAAATTATTAAAAGGATCTTCCGCATTGATACGACATTCGATTGCATGCAACTGAGGAAAATAATTTTTTCCGGAAATAGGAACTCCTGCAGCCACCAATATTTGCTCACGGATCAAATCGTAATCAATTACTTCTTCTGTGATCGGATGTTCCACTTGAATACGCGTATTCATTTCCATGAAATAAAACTTACGGTGTTTGTCCACCAAAAATTCTACCGTACCAACACCTTCATACTTAACAGCCAGTGCAGCTTTAATCGCAGCATTACCCATCGCATCACGCAACTCATCCGTCATAAAAGGAGAAGGAGTTTCTTCTGCTAATTTCTGATGACGTCTTTGAATAGAACAATCTCTTTCAGATAAGTGACAGGCTTTTCCGTATTGATCACCAACAATTTGAATTTCAATATGACGCGGTTCTTCAATGTACTTTTCCATATACATGGCACCATTTCCAAAGGCCGCTTCCGCTTCTTTAAAAGCAGAATCATATAATGCAGCCATCTCTTCCGCTTTCCAAACAATACGCATTCCTCTTCCACCACCACCGGCAGTGGCTTTGATAATAACTGGATAACCAACTTTAGGGGCTAACTCCATTGCTTGTTCAGCACTTTCCAACAAACCATCAGAACCCGGAACACAAGGAACACCCGCAGCAATCATGGTTGCTTTAGCAGATGCTTTATCGCCCATTGAGTTAATCATTTCTGGTGATGCACCGATAAATTTTATATTATGCTCCTGACAGATCTTTGAAAATTTTGCATTCTCTGAAAGAAAACCATAGCCAGGATGTATCGCATCAGCATTTGTAATTTCAGCTGCAGAAATAATACTAGGGATATTTAAGTAGGATTCTTTACTAGGTGGAGGCCCGATACAAACTGCCTCATCCGCAAATTTCACATGAAGAGAATCTTTATCAGCAGTTGAATAAACAGCAACTGTTTTAATTCCCATTTCTTTACAGGTACGAATAATGCGCAATGCAATTTCTCCTCTGTTTGCTATTAATATTTTTTTGAACATGATATCAATTTGAAAATTAAACAATTTGAAAACTTGAAAATGAAATGTATTTTAATTCAAATGAGATTCCCCATTTTCAAATACACACACTTACCTGCCGGCAGGCAGGTTCCAAATTTCCTAATTAAGAAGGATCTACTAAGAATAAGGGTTGATCGTACTCTACTGGAGTAGCATCATTCACCAATACTTTAACAATCTTTCCTTTTACTTCTGATTCAATTTCATTGAACAATTTCATTGCTTCAATAATACAGATCACTTTTCCCGTAGCGATATCATCACCAACATTTACAAATGCAGGTTTATCAGGAGAAGATGAACGATAGAATGTTCCGATCATCGGTGATTTTACAGTAACATATTTTGAATCATCCGAACCTTTTTCTGCTTTCACCTCAGGAGCTTTTGCCTCTGCAGATGGAGCAGAAAGTTGCTGTACTGCAGAAGCAGACGTTTGAATAACAGGTTGTGCAACTGACTGAACAAACACTTGTTCTTTTTTACCTGAAGGAGTTTTAATAATAATCTTTACATCTTTTGTTTCTAATTCTACTTCGCTTACGCCTGATTTAGCTACAAATTTTATTAAATCTTGAATTTCGTTCAGTTTCATTTTTATGTAATTTATTAATTAATACTCGTTTTTAATTGCGCTTGATATTGCTTTTTAATATTGCTATTTGGAATCGTATGCCCATTTCAGATAAACAGCACCCCAGGTAAATCCTGCACCAAAAGTGGAGATAATAATGTTATCGCCTTTTTTCAATTGCTTTTCATAATCCCACAGACACAAAGGAATAGTTCCAGCTGTTGTATTACCATATTTCTGAATGTTCAACATTACTTTTTCAGAAGTTAATCCCATCCGTTCAGCGGTAGCATCAATAATTCTTTTATTCGCCTGATGTGGCACTAACCATGCAACATCATCTGAACTCAAATTATTTTTTTCCATGATCTCTGCCGACACCTCGGCCATACCAACTACAGCACGTTTGAAAACAGGTTGACCATCCTGAAAAACAAAATGTTCTTTTGCATCCACGGTTTCATGCGTTGGTGGTTTTACTGAACCTCCTGCTTTTTGATGCAGATATTTTCTACCGGAACCATCGGCTCTTAAAATAGAATCCTGAATTCCCAGTCCTTCTGAATTAGGCTCTAACAATACCGCTCCAGCACCATCACCAAAAATGATACAGGTTGAACGATCGGTATAATCGAGAATAGCCGACATTTTATCGGCACCCACTACAATCACTTTCTTATATTTGCCTGTCTCTATAAATTGAGCGCCGGTTGTTAATGCATAAATAAATCCTGAACATGCTGCAGATAAATCGAAGCCCCAAGCATTGGTTGCTCCTATTTCATCACAAATAACATTTGAAGTGGATGGGAAAACATAATCGGGTGTTACAGTTCCGACAATGATCATGTCAATATCCAAAGCAGAGATCCCTCTTTTCTGCAAAAGCTGTTCGATTGCTTTCACACACATATAAGAGGTTCCTAATCCTTCACCTTTTAAAATTCTTCTTTCTTTTATTCCTGTTCTTGTTTCGATCCATTCGGAAGTAGTGGGAACTAATTTTTCCAGTTCGTTATTGGAAAGAATATATTCGGGAACATATCCTGCAACGGCTGTTATGGCGGCAGTAGTTTTAGTCATTATTGAAATGCAGTTTTTATTTTATCCGCAAGCTTTGCTTCAATTATATTCTTTGTTAGCAAAAGCATATTTTTTACGGCTGTTTTGTTTGAAATCCCATGTCCGATCATTACAGTTGAATTGATACCTATTACAGGTGTTCCACCATAATTTTCATAATTAAAACGGTCAAAATACTCATCTTGTATTTTTCGTTTTTGAATCATTGTATAAAATGCTTCTGCTTCTTTTAATACAACATTACCAGTAAAGCCATCACAAACAATCACATCAGCATGGTCATTAAAAATATCTCTACCTTCCACGTTACCTACAAAATTGAAATCTTTTGAATCTTTCATTAATGCATGTGCCGCTTGCGCAACAAGATTCCCTTTTTCTGGCTCTTCTCCAATATTCAATAATGCAACTTTTGGATTTTTTATTCCATACACAGATTCTGCGAAAATAGAACCCAATACTCCGAATTGATACAGTACATCCGGTTTACAATCGGCATTAGATCCTACATCCAGGATCAATCCTGTACCTCCATTTTCTTTTGGAAGTAATGAAGCGATACAAGGTCGGATAACACCGGTAACAGCTTTTACGCTAAACATAGATCCTACAAGCATTGCACCTGTATTACCATTGCTGGCAAAGCCATCGATTTTTCCTTCTTTGAGCAAAGAAAAACCCAAAGCAATACTTGAATTGGGTTTTTGTGAAAATGCTTTCGTGGGATGTTCACCCATACCTATTATATCGGTAGAATGAACGATATCAAAATTAGATTCATCAGCGCCATACTGCAAAAGGGCAGCACTGATCTGATCTTTGTCGCCAATTAAAACAAGGCGAACATCTTTTGGTAATTCGTTATGGGCTAATATAGCACCTGCTACGGTTGCATCTGGTGCAAAATCACCGCCCATAATATCTATACCTATCTTCATATTTTACTACGAATTACAATTTTTAGATGTTACTAATAACAAATAAACTAAATAGCGAACTGGGAGTAAATTGTTCCTTGATTCGTTGCTATTCATCATCTGCATTAGTTATATTAAGCAGAAACTTTTTTCTCTACTGCTAGTTTCCCTTTGTAGTACCCACACTCTCCACACACACGGTGGTATAATGTTGGCGCTCCACAATTTGAACATGTAGAAAGTGTTGACGCAACTGCTTTGTCATGACCTCTACGGCTGTCTCTTCTACTTCTCGATAATTTTCGCTTTGGATGTGGCATTGTTGTTAATTTTAAATTATGTTATTTTATTGATTTTCTGATTTAATTTAATTTAATGTTTTTCAAATCGTTCCAACGTGGATCAATCTCTTCTTCTTTGGGCGCTTCTTCTATGATGAACTCTTCCAACTTCTCCAATGTTTCCATATCACAGGTGCTGTTTCCATCATTATCTAATGGATGAACCCTTTTGATAGGGAGTGATAAAGTAATGTATTCATACAAATAATCCGACAGGTCCAATTCATGTTCGTTTGCTGCAACTGTAATGATATCATCGTCTTCATTGCCGGTATCGCTACCTCCCACTTTTACGATCAATTTATAGTTGCCATGAATAGGCAGATCAAATTCATTTGCACACAAATCACACAAAACATTAACCGTCCCTCCGATTTCAAAATTTAGAATCATCATTTGAGATTGTTTTAACAAGCTCAAATGAATGTGAAGGTTCGCCTGTTTTATTTCACTGAACTCAAGGTTTTCAAAGAACTTATCTGTAACCTCGAAATCAAATTTATGCTCTCCTAAGCTTAAACCTACAAACTGAATAATATATTCTTTTCGGGCCTGCATCTTATTTAAGTTTTTAAGAAAGACGGCAAAGGTAAAAAAATCTACCTTACTACAAAATAATGAGTGAAATTAAATTTCAAAGCAAATTTCCCCCTTTTTAATGCAAAAATCGGATAAAAATACACCTTTTACCCGATTTTTAACTATAAATTCTCCTTTTTTGCTGATTAACGCCTTATCGTTCTCTCCGAATTGGATTAATTTTCAGTGGATTGGCGCTTATTTCTTTATACTGTTTGCGCCTATTATATATATCAATAGCGGTATACACTGCCTTACGAAAGGATTCTTCCGAAGCTATATTCTTTCCTGCAATATCATACGCTGTTCCGTGATCGGGAGATGTGCGGACCACTGGCAAACCTGCCGTGAAATTGACACCTGAATTAAAGGAGATTGTTTTAAATGGAATTAAGCCCTGATCGTGATACATGGCCAACACCGCATCAAATTTCTTGTAGGCCTCGTTGCCAAAAAATCCATCTGCCGGATAAGGACCAAACACCAACATTCCTGCCTCAGTTGCCTTGGCGATAGCAGGCAAGATAATTTCTTTTTCTTCGTTACCGATTACGCCATTGTCACCGGCATGCGGATTTAAACCTAAAATAGCGATCTTGGGTTTACGAATCTCGAAATCTTGGATCAGTGACTTATGTAAAGCATGTATTTTTTTAAGGATCTTTTCTGTTGACAAGGCCTGAGCAACCTGGGTTACAGGAATATGTCCGGTAGCCACCGCAACACGCAACGTATCGCTAACTAAAAACATCAAGCTATTCCCATCTCCGAACTTCTCTTCCAGGTATTCGGTATGTCCGGGAAAATTAAAGTCGGGTGATTGTATGTTCTCTTTATTAATAGGAGCTGTTATTAAAACATGAATCTTGCCTTGAGCAAGAGCATATGCCGCAGCTTCCAGTGACTTCAATGCATATTTTCCACCTGTTTCAGTTTGCTTTCCCAACTCAATGTTCACATCTTCTTCATACACATTGATGAGATTGGCACGCTTATGATTGATTTCTGAAAGGTCTTTGATTTGATTAAAACTAAAATCTTCAATGTTTAAAGCCTTGCGGTGAAAAGATGCAGTTTTTAAAGAACTATATAAAACAGGGGTGCATATTTCCAGCATCTGAGGATCTAAAAATGTTTTAATAATCACTTCTAATCCAATTCCATTAATATCACCCTGTGAAATTCCAACAATAATTTTTTCGTCCGACATATTTAAATTTAATGAGGTAATAAAATTTTAGACAAATGTACTTTTTTTAATCAATTCGCAACCCAAGCAAGCATGCCTTCCATTGAAAAAATATCTAGGGTAGTTCTTTTTTAAAAAGAGAAAACTACATTTTAAAATGCTCGTTCGTTTATTGATTAAGCGTTATTTTTAAAGTAATCGAACAGCAGGCGCACTCCTACTCCTGTTCCACCTTTAACACGGTAAGAATCTTTGGCCGTTAAAAAAGCAGGCCCTGCAATATCAAGGTGCATCCAAGGATAATGGATATAGCGTGCTAGAAATTTTCCTGCTGTAATACTTCCTGCATAAGGACCTCCTAAATTTTTCATGTCAGCAATGTCAGATTTGATCATTTCATCATAATCATCCCAAAAAGGCATTTCTGCTAAACGTTCAAAAACATTATTACCACTTTGTTTTAATTTATCTTTTGTTTTCTCATCTGCCGTTCCCATCGCAACAATTCCGGAAGTCCCGATAGCAGCAACAGCTGCACCGGTTAATGTTGCAAGGTCGATCACCAACTTAGGATTGTATTTTTGAGCATATGCCAACGCGTCTGCAAGGATCATTCTTCCTTCGGCATCTGCATTCAACATTTCAACGGTCATTCCATTATACATGGTGATTACATCACCCGGCACATAAGCATTTCCACCAGGTCGATTATCCGTTGCTGGTACTAATCCGATTACATAAACTGGTAATTTGGCTTTTGCGATAGCATACATTGTTCCTGCAACAGCGGCAGCACCTGCCATATCACATTTCATCATATCCATGCTATTTGCTGTAGGCTTTAAACTCAGTCCACCTGTATCGTACACAACACCTTTACCAACTAAAATAATAGGTTGTTTATTTTTAGCATTTTTAGGCTTGTATTCCATGATGCTAAATGTTGGTGGCTCAACACTTCCTAGATTCACAGAAAGCAAGCCACCCATTTTCAATGCTTTTATTTTTTCTTTATTGAACACCTCCACATTAAATCCGGAGGCTTTTCCCAACTTCTGAAACTCTTTTGAAAGTTGAGTGGCTGTTAAAAAATTAACAGGCTCATTCACTAATGTTCTAGAGATGCATGTTGCTTCCACAACAATATTTAACTCCTCTATTTGTTTTGGTGTGGCATTTTTAGAAACAACAGAAATCGTTTTTAATGAATATTCTTCTTTGGCTTTGTCCTTTTTGTATTTCAAAAACTGATAATTGCTTAAGGCCAAACCTTCTGCGAATGCTAACACTTCCAAAGGTTTATTATCAGCATCAACAATTGACACCGATTCTATTTTTGCATCTATGATCCAGGAATGAATATTACTTGCCGCTTTGCGAAGTGCTTCAATTGTTAAATGTTTTTCTTTCCCGCCGGTGGCAGGGGCAGGCTTCACATCAATCAATTGTATCATCACCAAACGATTCAATTGATTCACACAAACACTTTTTTTATCTTTTTTGGAAATCTCGTTTTTTACAAAATCAATTTCGTGCTTTGATAAACCACAATTATTAAAACTATTGTTCTTATTACACAACAAAACAAGGTTGTCGTTGTTATTAATTGTAGATTTTTTGGAGATGGTAGTCATATAATTTTTACTTTTGAGAAAGTAAATGTACTAAAAGAAATTACTAATTCCGAACGTCAAAAAGAGTCTTTTATCAACGCTTTATTAAATAGCTAGACAGCCTATGAATACTGATGATTTATTAAAACGTGCTTTAAATTTTGAATTCTTATCGATCGAAGAAGGCGTTTATTTATTCCAAAATGCGCCAACAAGTGAATTGATGTTTGTTGCCAATGAGTTAAGAAAAATACAAAAGCCGGATTCTGTGAAAGAGAATGGAATAGGTGGAAAAGTGACCTGGCAAATCGATCGCAATGTAAATACAACCAATGTTTGTATCGCGAATTGTAAATTCTGTAATTTCTACCGTATCCCCGGACACAAAGAAGCATACATCACCGACATAGAAACGTATAAAACGAAGATCGAAGAGACACTTAAATTCGGTGGCGACCAATTGTTATTGCAAGGCGGTCATCATCCGGACTTGGGATTAAAATTTTATGTAGATACTTTCCGTTCCTTAAAAAAATTATATCCACAAATAAAATTACATGCACTAGGGCCTCCTGAAATAGCGCACATTACCAAACTAGAAAAATCGACACATACTGAAGTATTGCAAGCATTAAAAGATGCGGGCATGGACAGCTTGCCAGGTGCGGGTGCAGAAATATTAAATGACAGAGTACGCAGATTGATCTCTAAAGGGAAGTGTACCGGCCGCGAATGGCTGGATGTAATGCGTGCTGCACACAAATTAAATATCACCACTTCCGGCACTATGATGTTCGGACATATAGAAACCATTGAAGAACGTTTCGAACATTTAGTGATGATCCGTGAAGTACAAAGCGAAAAACCAAAAGAATCGAAAGGCTTCTTAGCCTTTATTCCATGGCCATTCATGGATGACGGCACCTTATTGAAACGTCACAAAGGAATCACGAATAATGTGACCGGTGATGAATATATCCGTATGATCGCGATGAGCAGAATAATGCTACCCAACATTATCAATATTCAGGCAAGCTGGTTGACAGTAGGAAAAGATGTGGCGAAACTTTGTTTACATGCCGGAGCGAATGATTTCGGAAGCATCATGCTGGAAGAGAATGTTGTTTCTGCAGCAGGAGCCCCTCACCGATTCACGGCGAAAGGAATTCAGGATGCAATTATTGAAGCAGGATTTGAACCTCAGTTAAGAACGCAGCAATACGAATACCGTGAACTACCTGCCAATATGGTGGAACAGGTGATCAACTATTAAAAATCACTACTAATTTAATAAGTCGTTGAGAGGAATGAAGCAATCTCTCACAATGAGGAGAGTAGCCATCAATAGGCAAGATTGCTTCGTTCCTCGCAATGACGGCAAAATGTAGGTTTTCTAAAAACATGGTGACAAAAGTCATCACAGACATGTATATTATTGCTGTATTTTGGTTTGTTTTGTACTTCTAATGGCTTTACATTTACGATAAATACTATTGAAAATGAAAAAGCTGATTCTTTCCTTGTTGATCATGTTTATTGGATTAACAAATGTTTATGCAACACACAACCGAGGTGGCGATATTACTTATAAATACGTGGGAGATATTTCGCATCCCTACAGATACCGTGTCACGGTTAAAACCTACACCCAATGGGTCGGATCGGTCAGCACTGACAGATGTGAATTAATTTTTAAATTCGGTGATGGAGATACCGCTCTTGTTCCAAGAGTAAACGGACCTTCTGTAAACTGCCCTTCCGCACATGATGGGGTGATGGTTTTATCAGACATCCGACAAAATATCTATGAAACAGATCATGATTTTCCGGGGAATGGCTATTATTTTATTTCTGTGGAAGACCAAAACAGAAATTCAGGAATTTGCAATATTGCATCCTCTGGAGACCAATCTTTTTATTTGCAAGCAGAATTAATAATCAATCCTTTTTTAGGAAATAATAACGGACCTATTTACACAAAAATTCCTATCATTTCAGATTCTATCGGGATCATTCAATACTACAACCCAATGGTTACAGAAGCAGACGGAGATGCTATGTATTTTGATCTGGTTCCTGCAATGGGATTTGGAATGGACATCCCGAGCTATACTTATCCAGCAGCAAGCACCTCATTCAGTATAGATCATAGCTTTGGAATTATTAAATGGGACACGCCTATGTTGATTTGCGAATACACCTTTGATATCAGAATAACGGAGTGGAGAGAAATAGGAGGCACTTTTTATTATATGGGCAGCACCATGCAAGATGGATGGAACAGACCAAACAACCTGTCCAGCGGCATCTCAGAAAGCAAAAATGAAACGATTTCGATCGATGTGTTTCCAAATCCTGCAACAGATCTTGTCAATTTTTGCGTTGCTGATAACCCTGAAAACAAAAACTATTCGGTGCAGATCAGTAATTCTTTAGGGCAGATGATAAAAGAGATTGAATTTACTAAAACGGCTATCCTTACGGAGCTAAAATCAGGGATGTATTTTTACAGCATTCACTCCTCTGGAAAAACCGTTAAACAAGGAAAATTTATTGTTTTAGGCGCTTCTGTGAAATAAATTTTGTAATTTAGAGTTCTATTTTTGTAATCTTTTTTAATGAAAAAAATTCTCCTTTCTTTATTCATCTTGTTTGTTGGTTTAGCCAATGGATATGCAACACACAACCGTGCTGGAGAAATCAGTTATAAATATATCGGAGACGCATCACATCCTTACAAATATAGAATTACAGTTACTACCTACACCAAATGGACTGGTTCCAGCAGTACTGACAGGTGTGAGTTATCTGTTCATTTCGGAGACGGAGATACGGCTGTTGCTCCTAGAGTTAATGGCATTTCTACCACTGCCTGTTCCACAGGTGAAGGGGTGATGATTCCAACAGCCATAGCCACCCGATTAAATATATATCAGGTAGATCACAATTATGCGGGCCCAGGGAATTTCATCATTACCATGGAAGATCAAAACAGAAATAGTGATATCTGTAATATTCCCGGCTCTGTTGATCAATCCTTTTTTCTTCGCTCTGAATTGATTATTTCACCTTTCTTAGGACATAACGATTCTCCTGTTTTACTGAATCCTCCTATTGACGATGCCTGTGTGGGGGTTTGCTTTGAACACAACCCAAGTGCATACGACGATAACGGAGACAGTTTGTATTACAGCTTGAGTTCTTGTTATGCGTTTGGTTCGCCTATTCCGGGATGGACCTATCCGCCAAACATGTCGGCTGCTAGTATCGATCCGAACACGGGAGATCTTGTCTGGTGCTCCCCTCCTTCGATCTGCCAATACAATGTAGCGATCTTGATCAAAGAATACCGATTGATACCTCTTACTAAAACAAGATATTACATTGGTTCTATCTTGCGTGATATGCAGATAACTGTTGGCTCCTGTGCTAACAACCCGCCCCAAATCAATAACATCAACGACACCTGCGTTGTTGCAGGCACCAATTTGGATTTTAATGTGAATGCAACCGATACGGAAACGAATGCCATCATCTTAACAGCTTCAGGTGGTCCGTTTACTCTTACCCCTGCCGCTACCTTTTCATCTGTCACCACTCCGGGAAGTCCAAGCACCGCAACAGGAAGTTTCCATTGGGCACCAGGATGTCAGGAAGTTCGGTTATTGCCATATTTGGTGGCATTTAAAGCTGCAGACAGTGACCCGGGCACAACATTGGTAAATTTTGAATCTGTATTTATTAGAGTGATTGCGCCGGCACCAACAGGATTAACAGCAACACCAAGCGGTGCAAGTATCATCTTGAATTGGAACCACCCTTTTTGCGATTCTACTGGAACAAATCCATTAAAAAAATATTACATCTATCGTAAAAACTCCTGCGACCCTTGGATACCAAGTGCCTGTGAAACAGGCGTTCCGAGTTATACAGGATATTCCTTCATCGGAACCACGAATTACAATGCTTCCCCCCTTAGCTTTACCGATAACAATGGTGGGGCAGGTTTGACAAATGGGATTGATTATTCGTATATCGTGGTTGCCTATTACAATGACGGTTCGCAAAGTATTGCTTCGCAGCATGTCTGTGCACGATTAGTGCGAGATGTGCCTATCATTACAAACGTTAGTGTTATTAGCACAGGGACAAATGATTCTATTTGGACACATTGGGTAAAACCAATCGGCACAACAACCGACCTGGATACAATTGCTAATCCGCCACCATACGAATACCATTTGATGCGCGCAGTAGGTTTCAACCCTCCTGCTAGTTCTTTTTCAGAGATCACGACTTATACCTATCCTGCTTTCTGGAAAATGACAGATACAGGCTATATCAGCAGTGCGCTGATAACGGATACAAATCCATATACTTACCGAGTTGATTTTTATTCGAATGGTATATTCAAAGGATCCACCAATACGGCCTCTTCGGTATTACTCACCACAACGCCAGGCGATAAAAAAATTAATCTCTCCTGGCAACAATATGTTCCTTGGGTGAATTACATGTACAAGATCTACCGCGGTGCAACATCATCTCCCGGCACATTTACATTTATTGATAGCACCACAAATCAGAATTATATTGACAGCAATTTAGTAAACGAAGTGAACTATTGCTACCGCGTATTGAGCATTGGTGAATATTCCGACACTTCTTTACCGTCACCGCTGCGAAATTTCTCAGAAGTAAAATGTGACTCACCGGTAGACCTTATTCCACCATGTCAACCTAATTTTGATGTTACAACAAGTTGTGACGATCTTCAAAACGTTATCAGCTGGACCAACCCGAATACGTATTGTTGCAACGATGCTGTTCAGTATACTATTTATTTTGCACCAAGCGTAAACGATCCTCTGCAGATTATTTATACATCAACCAATTTGAGTATTACAACCTACATTCATAATTATTTGTTTGAAGGAATGATCCCTTCTGTAGCAGGTTGTTATGCTGTAACAGCAGTCGACTCTGCCTTAAACCCAAATGAAAGTCCAATCTTGAATAAAATATGTATAGATAACTGTCCTTCTTATGAATTACCAAATGTATTTACGCCAAATGGTGATGGTCAAAACGATCTGTTTACGCCACTTCCAAACTATCGTTTTGTAAAAGATGTCGACATTAAAATATATGACCGTTGGGGGTTAGAAATGTTTGAGACCAAAAACCCGGATGTATTATGGGATGGTAAAAATCAAGAAACAAAAAAAATGTGTACGGATGGGACTTACTTCTATGTATGTACCGTCAATGAAATTCGCGTTGATGGAATAAAACCACGTATCATAAAAGGATTTGTGCAATTGATACAAGATAAAACAAAGCCGACCCGTTAATATGTTTTCAGGAATTATAGAAGAATCAGGAAAAGTTGTTTCCATAAATAAAGAACAAAGCAATCTGCATATCACTGTCAGATCTCCCTTCACCTCTGAATTAAAAATTGACCAAAGCATTGCTCATAATGGCGTATGCTTAACAGTGGTGGATATTATGAATGATAATTACACCGTTACGGCTATTGACGAGACACTCCAAAAAACAAATTTAGGATTACTGAAGGTAGGCGACAATATTAATCTGGAGCGCTGCATGAGATTGGGTGACCGAATTGACGGACATATTGTTCAAGGACATGTGGATCAAACAGCGGTTTGCAATAAAGTGGAGGAGACAAACGGCAGTTGGCTGTTTGGATTTGAATATGATTCATCAAAGAATAATGTAACGGTAGAAAAAGGTTCTATTTGTGTGAATGGAGTTAGTTTAACAGTTGTTTATTCTACTGCCAATTCCTTCTCAGTATGTATTATCCCCTATACGTTCGAGCATACCAATTTTTCATCCATCAAACAAGGAACAATCGTAAATCTGGAATTTGATATCCTAGGAAAGTACATCAGCAAACTGATGCATAGAAACGCTTAATCCCCCTTCGTCAATTGCTAAATTATTTTGTTTGCCAGTTGGCAAATTTTCTTACATTAGCTATAAATATCATTTGAATAAAACACGCTATATTATTTAAAAAAATAAAACATGACAAAAACTACTAGATCTACCATTATTTTATTGATGTTTATTTTGAGTACATCAATTAATTATGCGCAAACTACTTATGCTGCAGTTTATTCTATTTTTCAGGCAAACTGTACCTCTTGCCATGGTGCAATAAGTCCTGCTGGAGGATTAAACCTTGCAGCCACTTCGGCAACTGTTTATACAAGCATTGTCAATGCAAATCCTGCAAATGCAGCAGCATTAGCAAAAGGCGATAAATTGATTGAGCCCGGAAATCCGCACCGTAGTTTCTTATTGCGTAAATGTCAAAATGGAATTGATGCCGACAATGGCATTGTTGCATCAGAAGGATTAGCTTGTCCACAAGCAGGTCCAGCGTTAACCATCAAAGAAATTGAATTGATTCGTCAATGGGTATTAAAAGGAGCTCCTCAAACAGGAACTGTAGTTGACACAAATATGATTAGCAGATACTATAGTGGTCATGGTTATGATGCAGTGCCTGTTGCACATCCATTGCCAACTGACCTTGGTTCATACCAAGTTCACCTTGGAAAAATATTTTCTGACACAGCATCTGAGATGGAATATTTTTTAAAATATGATCTGAAATTACCAGATACTGTTGAAGTAAACCGTATTGAACTTTTTCTTGCAAATGCATCACATCATTTTATTATTTACAAATTACTTCCTGGTGCAGCAAGTATGTTTGCTGACGGGATGCGTATTCAGAATCCTACAACAGGAGCAGGTTCCTCTACCGGATATAATGTATTAGTTAGTGCTTACCAAACCTCCAGAAATGATTCCCTTCCTCTCGGAACAGCTTATCAATGGGAAACAGGAACAGTATTAGATCTGAACCATCATCTTTTTAATTCCAACCATGATTCTGTAGAAGCGACCGAATTGTATTTCAATGTCTACACGCAACCAAAACATACAGCAGCAGCAATTATGTATTGCGATCTAATTTCCAACACCAGTATCTTTATTAATAACGATGGTGTAGATCATACATTTACAAAAGCAGATTTTAATGCAAGCGCTCCTAACATGTGGAATATATGGATGCTATCATCACACACACATAAATATGGAACAGACTTCGATATCTTTTTAAGAAATCCAGGCGGTACAACAGGAACACAAGTTTTTGAAGGATGGATGGATTATGTGAACAATGTCAATCAAGGGTTTTATGAATGGGAACATCCTCCTGTAGAATATTTTTCTCCTTTCTTATCCGTGAATCCAAGAAACGGGTTAATTCAAAAAGCTACATTTAACAATTACGGAACAGCGCCTGTATTTTTTGGATTGACCACAAATGATGAAATGATGTTGTATTTTGTTCAGTATACATTGGGTTCACCAATACCAACGGCAGGCATTTCTGAATACAACAACAACAATTCAATTGATTTGAATGCATTCCCTAATCCATACAGTGATAACACACAGATCTCTTATCAGTTGAAAAACAAAACTACCGTTTCGGTTGCAGTATATGATGTTCTTGGAAACAAAATTCAAACAATTGCTGACAATGAATTGCAAGAAAATGGCAATCATTCTTTTGATTTCAATGCTAAGAAACAAGGCTATTCAAAAGGAATTTATTTAGTGGCTGTTACTATTGATGGTAAAGTATATACAAAACGAATTGTAGAAACTGACTAATTAGAAACTGATTAATAAAAAATTTAACCACATAGGAACATAGAAAGCTAAAGAAGAAGATTTTAGAAACACATAGCCCTGAATCGTTAAAACGGTTCAGGGCTATGTGTTTCTATGCTTACTTTTACCTATCCTAACCTATGAATCTATGTGGTTAAAAATCGGTTTGATGTGTTTAAAACACTTTACTGGCAACTCTTCTCGTCACTTCAGAAGTACCCATGGTATAATAATGTAAACATGGAACTTTGTGTTTGATCAATTCTTTCGATTGATTGATGCACCATTCAATACCCACCTCTTTTACTTCAGCATCTGTTTTACATTTTTCAATCTGTTCCAACAAAGGTTGAGGAACATCAATCTTAAATATCTTCGGTAAAATGATCGCTTGTTTTTTTGTGGTGATGATTTTCAATCCTGGAATAATAGGAACATGAATGCCCATGTCCTCACATTTTTTTACATAGTCGAAATATTGCGCATTATCAAAGAACATTTGTGTAACAATATATTCAGCACCTGCATCGATCTTTGCTTTCAGATGTTTCATATCCGAGATCATATTGGGTGCTTCAAAATGTTTTTCAGGATAGCCAGCCACACCAATACAAAAGTTGGTCGGTGCAACATCTGCCAAATCATCCTCTATGTATTTCCCTTTGTTCATGCTTCCTATTTGCTTTACAAGATCAATGGCATAAGCATGTCCGTTCGGCTCTGGAACAAATTCCGGTTCGCTTTTAATAGAATCTCCTCTTAATGCCAGTACATTATCAATCCCTAAAAACTGAAGATCAATCAACGCATTCTCTGTTTCCTCTTTACTGAAACCACCACAAATAATATGAGGAACAGTATCCACATGATATTTATTGATGATGGCAGCACAGATACCAACAGTACCCGGACGTTTTCGGATACTTACTTTTTCCAAATATCCGCCTTCGCGTTTTTTATAAACATATTCTTCTCTGTGATACGTAACATCCACAAACGATGGTTTGAATTCCATCAAAGGATCGATACCGTCAAAAATAGATTGAATGCTTTTTCCTTTTAAGGGAGGTAAAATCTCGATAGAAAATAAAGTAGATTTTGCCTGTTTGATGTGATCAATGACCTTCATAATGGTGTAATTGCAGATCTATCTGCCGACAAGTTTATATTAAATGCGGGTGCAAAGTAACGGCATGAAGGGTTAATATCCAAATTATATATTATCTGCAAATACCCTTCAATACAATACGCCTTTAAAAATAAGGTGTAGGGGATTTTTAGTAATTAATTCGCAAGATTTTAGTAAATTCGCACTCCTTAAGACGAAATAATAGAAATGGAGAATATTAGAAATTTTTGCATCATTGCCCACATTGATCATGGGAAAAGTACCCTTGCCGATCGTTTATTGGAATATACCAACACCATCAATAAACGCGACATGCAAGCACAAGTACTCGATGATATGGATTTGGAGAAAGAGCGAGGGATCACTATTAAAAGTCATGCTATTCAAATGGATTATAATTATGATGGCAAAAAGCCTGCCTGTCCGGCAGGCAGGTATGTTTTAAATTTAATTGATACTCCCGGTCACGTTGATTTCTCGTATGAAGTTTCCCGTTCTATTGCTGCTTGCGAAGGCGCATTGCTTATTGTGGATGCTGCCCAAGGAATTCAGGCGCAAACAATCTCTAACTTATATCTTGCTCTAGGAAACGATCTGGAAATCATTCCTATCTTAAATAAAATTGACTTACCTAGTGCAGAACCGGAACTAGTAAAAGATCAAATCGTTGAATTGTTAGGTTGCAAAAGAGAAGATATTCTGGCTGCTTCGGGAAAAACCGGGATGGGTGTGCACGACATTTTAGCGGCCATTGTCGAACGAGTTCCTGCTCCGAAAGGTGATACAACAGGTCCGCTTCAAGCATTGATATTTGATTCGGTATACAATTCATTCAGAGGAATCATCGCCTACTTTAAAGTGGTGAATGGCACCATCAAAAAAGGTGATAAAGTAAAATTTTTCGCCACAGGAAAAGAATACAATGCCGATGAGATTGGAGTGTTACGATTAAAACAAGAACCAAGAAATGAAGTAAAAACAGGGGATGTTGGTTATATCATTTCCGGAATTAAAGATGCTCGTGAAGTAAAAGTAGGTGATACCATTACAACCGTTAACAACCCTTGTGAAGGCGGGATTCAAGGATTTGAAGAGGTGAAACCAATGGTGTTTGCCGGAATTTATCCCGTAGACACAGAAGATTTTGAAGAGTTGCGTTACTCGATGGAGAAATTACAATTGAATGATGCATCCTTGACATGGGAACCGGAATCATCTGCAGCATTGGGCTTTGGATTCCGTTGTGGATTCCTCGGTATGTTGCATATGGAAATTGTTCAAGAGCGATTGGAACGTGAATTCAACATGACCGTGATTACCACAGTTCCCAACGTTTCGTATCACGCCTACAGTACCAAAAACGAATTAATGATTGTAAATAATCCGGCCGATCTTCCTGACCCAAGCAAATTGGACCGAGTAGAGGAGCCGTATATCAAAGCACAGATCATCACTAAATCTGAATACGTTGGTAACATCATGAGTTTGTGTATCGGCAAACGTGGTATCATCACCAACCAGATTTATTTAACCACCGACCGTGTGGAATTAATGTTCGACATGCCATTGGGTGAAATTGTATTTGACTTCTACGACCGTTTAAAAACAATATCAAAAGGATATGCTTCTTTCGATTATCAACCGCTGGATTATCGTCAGAGTTTCTTGGTGAAGCTAGATATTCTTTTAAATGCAGAACCTGTGGATGCATTATCATCGTTGATTCACAGAGACAATGCATATGAGTTCGGTAAAAAGATGTGCGAGAAATTAAAAGAGTTGATTCCGCGTCAACAGTTCGAGATCCCTATTCAAGCGGCTATCGGAGCGAAGGTCATTGCCCGTGAAACCATCAAAGCAATTCGCAAAGATGTGACTGCAAAATGTTATGGTGGCGATATTTCCCGTAAACGTAAATTGTTGGAAAAACAAAAAGAAGGTAAGAAACGTATGCGTTCTGTTGGTAGTGTAGAAATTCCGCAAAGTGCATTTATGGCTGTGCTGAAGCTGAACGATTAAAATCTTTCGGAGCAGCTACACCCCTATTCTTTAAAAACTCACACCCGCTTTACATTCCAATCTTTCCGCAAAAAAGCGGAAAGTATTTCCATTTCAATCGGGGCTATTCATGTAATTAAATTCCTCCAGATTTTTTTAAAGCCCGCCTTAGGGATAGTAGCGGAAATCCTTTTGAGAGGAACGAACAAAAGATTGAAGTGAATAGCCCGACCCGAAGGGGAAGGCCCACATTTTCAACAACTTAAAAATTTACTTTAAAACTCTGTAACTTTACGTTTTCTTAGTCGTCTTAAACCAGAAATTGCACAAAAAAAGCTACAATGACTGTCGAAGAATTCAACAAAACTGTTGATTTATATGCAGACAACCTCTACCGGTTCATTCTTAAGAATATTAAGGATTCGGAAAAGGCGCGTGATATTGTGCAGGACACGTATGAAAAATTGTGGCTTAAGGTTTCGGAAGTAGAAAGTACCAATGCAAAATCGTATATGTTCACCTCGGCCTACAGAACCATGATCGACAAGATCAGACGTGAGAAAAAGCAAGGCGATATGTCGGAAGCAAACATGTATAGCTTAAGTAGCAACCGACAATACAGCGATCTGAAAGAAATACTGGATGAAGCATTGACAAAATTACCGGAGGTACAACGTACAGTATTGTTGTTGCGTGATTATGAAGGATATAATTATGCCGAAATAGGAGAAATTGCAGGATTAACAGAATCGCAAGTGAAAGTATATATTTTCAGAGCAAGAGGATTTCTGAAAAACTACATTGGTGCAATGGAGAATGTTATATAACAAAAATGAATATAAATAAAAATAACTACGAAGCGTTTTTCCTTGATTATCATGAAGGGAATTTTTCACCTCAACAGGTGGCTGACTTGTTATTGTTCATTGAGCAAAATCCTGAATTAAGAGAGGAGTTTGAAAGTTTTGAGAACATCACTTTGGAAGATTCTTCTGATTTCACCTTTGAAAATAAATCAGGATTAAAAAAAGAGATCACTCTTGAGAATAAAGACGAGTACTTTATCAGATCTATCGAAAATACTTTGTCTCCAGGAGAAAAAATATTAGTTACAGATTTCATTAACCAACACCCCCACTATTCCAACGATTTAGAATTATTTCAAAAAACAAAATTAGTTGCTGATGCTTCTATCGTTTTTGAAAATAAAGAAGCACTCAAGAAAACAGTTGTCACAACAGACGATCTTTTGATCGCTTCTTTGGAAGGGCTTTTAACAAGACCAGAAACGGCATTGTTGAATCAACAAATAGCTGTTGATTCAGAAATGCAACACCATCTGCATTTGTATCAACAAACGAAACTAGTTGCTGATACAACCATTGTATATGAAAATAAAGAAGAGCTAAAACGCAAAGAACGAAGAGCAATTCCTTTATTCTATTATGTGGCTGTGGCAGCTTCTTTATTGTTTTTATTCGGACTGTATTTTATGTTCAACAACGATCCGAAACAACAGAATCTTGCAAAAAACAATGAGCCAAAAATTAAAAATGAGTTATTAACTCCGAAGAAAAATCAAGAGGTAATCATCAAGAATGAAGCAACGGATTTAGCTCAAGTTCCAGTACAAAAAAATGTTGTTGTAAAAAACACATCCAATAAAAAGGAAAATAACTATATCGAGAAAAAAGATTTCCCAACAACTCCTTCATTAAATAATGAATCATCAATTGCGAACAATCAAACACCTGCTAACCAAGCGGAGCCTCTAGCAAACAATGCTCTTCCTGCAAACAAAAATGAAGAACCTGTTACTAACAACCAAACGCTTGCACCAGTTGAAAACAAAAATGAAACAACAAAGGATAATAACTTTCTTTCGATCCGCGAATTAGCAGTAGAGAAGATAAAGGAAAAGACATTGGATGAAAACACTATTGACACTCAAAAGAAAACCGGGAAACTGAAAAGATTCAGCGGTTGGGATATTGCACAAATTGCTACAAAAGGAATCAGTAAACTTACCGGTCGCAACTTAGAAGTTAAACCTACTTATAATGAGGAAGGTGTTGTTACGGCTTACGCTTTAGGTAACGGCATTGAAAGAACAATTGGAAGATAATTAGTTCCCGAACAACTTCGGATAATTTACATTGTAATGCAAACCCCTGCTTTCTTTTCGCTGACGTGCATGTTTTATTATTATGTAAGCCACATTAATAATATTTCTCAGCTCACATATTTTCGGAGAAATTGTTGTTTTTAAATACAACGCTTCATTTTCTTTATAGAGAATTTCCAAACGATCAAATGCTCTTTGCAAACGAATATCTGAACGAACAATTCCTACATAATTGGTCATGATTGCTTGCACCTCCCTTAAACTTTGAATCATCAATACCATTTCTTCCGGATGAGCAGTGCCTTCCGCATCCCAATCAGCAATTGATTCACAGTAGTTTATCTTTTTAGACGATTCTATTGCATCCATTGCAGCATGATGGGAGTATACAATCGCCTCCAACAGCGAATTGCTTGCTAATCGATTTGCTCCATGCAATCCTGTTGAAGAACATTCACCGATTGCATACAAATTCTTAATATTGCTTCTTCCTTTTTTATCCACCTTCACGCCACCACACATATAATGCGCTGCAGGAACAACAGGAATATAATCTTTCATCATATCAATTCCCAAACTCAAACATTTCTGATAAATATTCGGAAAATGTTTTATTAACTCTTCTTTATCCAAATGACGGCAATCCAGATACACATAATCTTCACCACGAATCTTCATCTCATTGTCAATTGCACGTGCAACAATATCACGAGGGGCTAATGATTTACGTGCATCGTATTTTTGCATGAACTCTTTTCCATCAATGGTTTTTAATATTCCACCAAAGCCCCTCACCGCTTCCGAAATCAAGAAGGAGGGACTTTCACCCGGATTATATAACGATGTAGGATGAAACTGATAAAACTCCATGCCCTCCACTCTTCCTTTTGCACGATACACCATGGCCACACCATCGCCTGTTGCAATAGTCGGATTGGTGGTGGTACTGTATACATGTCCTGCACCACCGGTTGCCATTAATATTGTTTTTGCTAAAACGGTTTCAATTTTATTTGAACGGAGATTCAAAACATATGCACCATAGCATTCTATATTCGGAGTACGGCTATTTACTTCAATACCTAAATGATGCTGTGTTAGAATATCAATTGCAAAATGATGATCTAATATTTCAATGTTCGGATGGTTATGAACCGCCGTGAGCAATGCCCGTTCTATTTCAAAACCAGTATTGTCTTTATGATGCAGGATACGGTGTTCCGAGTGTCCACCTTCTTTCGCCAGATCATATTCACCACTAGAGGTTTTATCGAATGTTGCACCCCAAGCTATTAACTCGTTTATTCTGTCGGTAGATTCGGTGATCACCATACGTACAACTTCTTCATCACAGATTCCATCACCTGCTATCAACGTATCTTTGATATGTTTTTCGTAACTATCCGGACTATACATCACTGCAGCTATTCCACCTTGCGCATATTTCGTATTGCTTTCATCTTCATTGGCTTTGGTGATCATGCATACTTTCCCATGCGAAGCCACTTTAAGTGCATAACTCAAGCCTGCTATTCCCGAACCAATGATTAAAAAATCTACTTTTCTTTTCATGCATTTTTTATTTTCTCTACAACAACTTTTCTGGCTGCTTATCCTGAATGAAGCGGAAGGAAAAAAGCAGAGGGAGCTTTTTATTCTTATCTTTGTGACTCAAAATTACAGAAAAAGATGGACACCCTCGTAAAAAAGCCGGTCATTATATATGCTGAAAGCACACCTAATCCTTCATCCATGAAATTTGTTGCCAATCAATTATTGGTTCATGATGGAGCAACCGCGCAGTACCTTTCAAAAGCAGAAACAAAAGGGTCTCCGCTGGCAGCAAAATTATTTGAATTTCCATTTGTGAAAGCTGTATTTATGGCTGCTAATTTTATTACTGTTTCAAAAGTTGATTCAGTGCAATGGGAAGATATCACCTTAGAACTTAGAGATTTCATTCGCATCTACATCAGTGAAGGAAAATCAATTATTACCGAATTACCAAAGGCGGAAGTTGCAATCGACAATACGTTCACAGAAAAAAAAGAAGTATTTACAGAACATGCGGCACCAACAAATGAAATAGAAGTTAAGATCATTGAAATCCTCGAACAATATATCCGTCCTGCGGTAGAAGGCGATGGCGGAAGTATCACGTTCAAAGGATTTGCTGAGGGAATTGTAACTGTTCAAATGCGAGGCGCCTGCAGTGGTTGTCCGTCATCAACACTAACACTAAAAGCGGGAATCGAAGGTTTATTAAAACGAATGATCCCTGATGTAAAAGAAGTAGTTTCAGAAGCCATGTAATTATCCCTAACTAAATTTTATGAATGACGAGTTATCCGATTTTAAAGTAACGAACAAAGAAACATTCATTGAATTTATCGATCTGCTCAGGGAAGATCTTATTACAAATCCTGAGACCTGGGAAAATAGAACCTTGAAAGATTTTTTAGAAGCATTTACCACGTTCACGGAAGATATTCAAGGTTATTATGATAATAACAGAATAAAAATAAATGCTGACGAAGCAAATTGGAAAACGTTTGCCGACATTTTTAAAGGAGCAACGATGTATAAATAATAGTTAATAAATGATCGAATAAAAAATCTTTGGTATAACTAAAAAGGCGACTAACTATATAGTCGCCTTTTTAATTTACATTTTTATATTTTACTGTTTTATAAGTTTCTTATTGATCACCTCATCATTTGTGGTCACTTGCAAATAATAAACGCCTATTGCGTTTTCATGCAAGCTTATCTGCCTTTTATACGCTCCAATAAAATGGCGCAACTCATCTGAATAAACAAGCTCTCCCGCAATGTTTGTTACTTTTATTTTCACATCACTTTGTTTTACTAAATTAAATTGAAGTGTGACATCACTTGAAGTTGGATTAGGGTAAGCGATCATATGTATAGCATTTGAATTTTCATCAATTCCAACATCTGTAATTACAGTAGTTGTTGATGAGGTGGAACAACCTGATGCATTAAATACCTGCAGATAATACGTCCCGTTTGCTGTGAACGTATAATCCTGAAGAGTTGCTCCAGGTATGGCTTCATCATTCAAATACCATTGATATCCCGAATAATCGCTAGAACAAAACAAAGTATCTACATTCCGAATGATCGCTGGCAAATCCGGATCTTCTAGAACTGTGACGGTAATGGAATCGGTATTGGAGCAACCACCTGTTGCAGTGCCTACCACAGTATATGTAGTAGTAACAGTAGGGCCTGCCACCGGATTTGCAATAGTTGGATCACTTAATGAACCTGCTGGCGACCAAACATAAGTAACACCACCAGATGCACCTAAAGTAATATTAGTACTTAAACAAATACTGTCGTTTAAACCTGCATCAACAGGCGGCAAGTCAAATACAGATACGTCTACAGAAGCATGGCTTGAACAACCTGCACCATTAGTAATAGTCACCGCATAGTTGCCTGAAGTAGTTACAGTAATTGATTGCAGGGTGTCATTTACACCTGAACTCCATTGATAGGAAGTAGCTAAAACTGAATTTAAAGTAACAGAGCCTCCTATACAAAATGAGGTAGGACCACTTGTTGTAATTCCAGGAGCGGGCAAGGGAACAACAGTTACAACAACTGAATCCAGATCCACACAGCCCGAGCCGTTTGTAATGGCAACCTGATAGGTAGTAGTAACGGTTGGGGTAGCAATTGGATGAGCGATATCTGTAAAACTTAAGCCGGTTGAAGGTGTCCAGGCGTAACTCACAGCGCCTGGAGCTGAAGCGTTCAACTGAACGGATGACCCATTACAAATTGTTGTATCAGCACCTGCATTTGCAGTGAGCTGACAGTATTTTATTGTCTCATAATCTTCATCTGTACCTGCGCCAACACTAAGGCCGGCAATAAATACATTACCTATGCCATCAATAGCTATTCCAACTGCCTGATCAGTATTGTTTCCGGTCCCGTTGTATTTAGTAAGCCATTGTTGAACTCCAGTTGAATCGTATTTTATTGTGGTGAAATCATTGTTTGCGCCTATGGTGTAACTATATCCTGTCACATAAACATTCCCTGCAGCATCCACTGCCAGGTCCTTTCCTTCGTCATATCCATTTGCAGGACCATTATACCTTGCCGACCATTTTAAACTACCTGAATTATTATATTTTATTGTCAATATATCTTCTGCGGCAGGACTAACTCCAACACTTCTTCCTGTAATATAAACGTTACCAAGAGGATCCAGTTTCACGACATTTGACTTATCAACATTGTTGCCAGTTCCATTGTAAAGCATGGCCCATTGTTGCACACCGGCCGAATTATATTTTACTGTTGCATAATCATAGTTTGTCAAAATGGCTTTTTGAGAATATCCTGTTACATAAACATTGCCTAATCCATCAACTGTAATAGAACGTGCTTCGTCATACTTTGAATCCGGTCCGTTATATCGGCTAACCCATTGCTGAACTCCAGCTAAGTTATATTTTAGTGTAACATAATTAAAATCTTGCGCAGCACTTTGAAAGGTATAACCAGCAACGTATGAGAAACCAGAAACAGCATCAACAAAGATGCTATAACCAGCATCAATACCTCCTCCTACACCTTCATGACGGATAGCAAATTGTTGCGCACCTGCTGAATTATATCTAATAGTTGCAATAGCGCTATTCGTTCCTGCACCATCACTGCTTCCTGTTACAAAAACATTTCCCGCATTATCAACACCAACATCCCACGCCTCATCCGTTCCGCCTGAAGTATTTGTATAGCGGGATGCCCACTGCTGCACTCCAGCTGAATTGTATTTCACTGTAGCGTAATCATAACCTGTTACAGTACCACCATAACTCCATCCGGTCACATAAACATTTCCAGCTGCGTCAACTTTGATGGCATGCGCTTCATCCATACTATTCCCAGGTCCGTTGTATTCAGATTTCCATACCTGTGTCCCCAGTGGATCATATTTTATAGTAACATAATCAAGGTTACCGCTTGTACCTTTTCCGATTCCTGTCACATATGTATTTCCCGCAGCATCCATAAACAGATCCTCGGCCCTGTCAACATTGCTCCCAGCACTCGAATAGCGCTTTTGCCATTGAATGTTTATCTGTGCATTAACTGATAAAAAACAACATGTTGAAACGATACTAAAAAACAATAATTTTTTCATGGCTTATTTCATAAATTTTAGACGAAGTTATATTTTTTGTCTACAAAGTTAATAATTTTGTAGACAAAAATTTGTCGGGATAAAAAATTTATTACATTTGTATCCTGAATTTTAATATTGACCAATTATCATTCGAATGAAGAATCGATTTTTATTCCAGATTATTTTTGTTTTCTTTTTAAGCTTTGCCTCCCGTGCTTCTCACATTGTTGGAGGATCACTAACATATGAGCAATTGAGCGGTTCTACTTATCGCATTACGTTACATCTATACCGCGATTGCAAGACAGGTAGCATAGCCTTTCCTGCCAGTGTAGATATTACAATAAGAAAAAACTGCGGAGCAACATTGGTAACCACAGTCAACATTCCCTTTCCCGGAGCGCTTTCTGTGCCTCCAAACATTGATACTTGTGCTGTTAATCCGGGTATTTGTCTGGAAGATGCAACTTACACGAAAGTAGTAAGTGGTTTACCTCCCACTTCTGGCGGATATGATTTATTTTTTAGCCTCTGCTGCAGAAACAGCACCATATTAAATATCACCACTCCTACTCTTGTTGGTGATATGTGGTATGCGCATATTCCTGACAATGGGGTTGTGATTTCAAATAGCAGTCCGAAATGGGTCAACCCTCCACCTGTATTTGTTTGTCAAGGACAAGATATGACAGTTGACCAAAGCGCAACGGACGCTGACGGAGATTCTCTTGTTTATTCCTTGTATAGCCCATTTACAGATTTGTCACCAACATGGCCGGGCTGTATATTTACGGCAAGTCCAGTAACATGGACAAGTACATTTGGCCCTAACAACCCTTTGGATGCAGCAACGCCCGGATCATTGACGATTTCACCAACAGGTATTCTTCATGGTATTCCGGCATTGATAGGTCAATTTGTTGCAGGTATAAAATGCACCGAGTGGAGAAGAGGAGTAAAAATTGGAGAGATCTACCGAGATTTTCAATTCAACGTAGTAAACTGTCCACCCGTTGCGGATGCAAGTTTCAGTCCATCTAACCCATGTAATGGAACAACGATTACATTCACAAATACGACAACTCCTTCGGCAAACACTTACTTGTGGAATTTCGGAGATGGTTCCCCAACAACTGCTGTTACCAGCCCTGTGCATACTTATCCTTCCTTAGGGGTTTACACGGCTACCCTTATTATTAATAGGGGAACACCTTGTGCAGATACGGCTATTCAAATTATCAATTTATCTACTATTAATGCAGATTTTGCTAGCGATGCACCTGCATGTAAAGGCGTTCCAATCCATTTTACTGACAATTCTACCTTTGTTGCCAGCAGTTCCATTTCAGCATGGAGCTGGAATTTTGGGGATGGATTTACTTCCACCTTACCAAATCCTATTCATTCATATGGAACAGGAGGATCTTTTAACGTACAGCTTATTAGCACATCCTCTGCGGGTTGTAAAGACACGATTGTATACACTGTAACTATTCAAACCCTTCCAATTGCGAATGCAGGTAATGATACAGTTAGCTGTTCAAATAATGCATCCATCAATTTAGGTGGAACAATCTTAAATGCCGGTGGCGGTTATTGGACAGGAAGTACGGGAGGTAATTTTACACCAGGCACCACGGCTGGCACATCAACATTAAATCCAACATACACCCCTACAGCAGCTGCAATTGCAAGTGGCGCAGATACATTAATATTATACACAACAAGTAATGCATTATGTCCGGCAGACACCGATCAAGTAATCATTAATTTTTATGGAGGGCCAACAATAAATGCTGGCGCAGACTTGTTTGTATGTAAAGATACAACATTTGTTCCTGTTTGCGCAACAGTTACAGTCGCTTCAGGTGGTTTATGGGGAACAACAGGAACTGGAACGTTTGTAAATCCTGCTTCATTATGCACCAATTATTTACCAAGCTCCGCAGACACAACTGCTGGTTCTGTTATTTTATATATCACTTCCACTGGGAATGGTAATTGTATCGCAACCAACGATTCAACAATATTGACATTCACTTCAACACCAATATCATTGATCACATCAAAGGATAGCTCATGTGCTGGAATTCCACTATCTATAAGTGCGATCACAACGAATAACGCAGGTATCTGGACAACCAATGGAACAGGAACATTTGCTCCTAACGACACCACTCTTTCTGCAACCTATATTCCAAGTGCTGCGGATGGTGTTGCTGGGACAGTGACAATGATCTTTACCTCTACACATAATGGCGCATGTAGGTCAAATGCCGATACATTACAGGTTTTTTTGACCCCTTCTCCAACAGCTTTATTTACAAGTACAAATGCCTGTTCGCTGGATACCGTTTCATTCACTGACGGCTCAACGATAGCTTCAGGTTCGATAGCAAGCTGGAGCTGGAATTTTGGAGATGCAGGCACAAGTGCTATTGAAGACCCTATTCATATTTACGGTGCCGGGGGCGCTTACAATGTTTCATTGATAGTACTATCAAATTATGGTTGTGCAGATACATTGACGCAAACCCTGAATGTGTTCAACCCTCCTGTGGCTAACTTTAATGCAAATGGAATTTGCTTAACAGACGGAACCAATTTCACCGATCTGTCTACAGTGACTGGCTCCTACCTTACATCTTGGATATGGAATTATGGCGATGCCAGTGTCAATGGAACTACTCAAAACACAACGCATAGTTATCCTGAAAACGGTTCTTATACAGTTATTCTGACGGTGCAATCTGCACAAGGTTGTGTTGATACAACAAGTCAAATCGTTTCTGTTTTGCCTGGACCCGGAGCAAATTTTTCATCCGATGATTACAATGGAAATGTTAATCAGATAATTCAATTCAGTGACTTATCTTACAACTCACCTGTATCATGGTTGTGGGATTTTGGTGATGCAACAACCAATTCTACATCCACTTCGCAAAATCCATCTCACGTTTATAGTGTTGGGGGATTCTATGATGTTTGTTTAATTGTATCAGATATCAATGGCTGTTCAGATACTATCTGTCAACAAGAAATTATTTCTATGCCTCCTGACGTTCCAAATGGATTCAGTCCGAATGGTGATGGCATAAATGATGAATTCTACGTTTGTGGAGGACCATTCAAGAAATTAGATTTTAAAATTTACAATAACTGGGGTGAATTAATTTTCGAATCCGACAAACAATCATTGGGTTGGGATGGAAAGCGAAAAGGAGTTGATCAGGCAATCGGAGTTTATGTATACACCTTAAGCGTTATTACCGAAGATGATGTGACACATGAATTGCATGGGGACGTAACATTGTTACGATAATTATTATTTAAGTACTGAGAGTATACGATTTTTATGAAACACTTTTTTATACATACATTATTAGGATCACCTAAAAAGTTATTGCTGGGTTTGATATTCTTGATAGCATCTCAGGTATTGATGGCTCAGGATTTCCACCTTTCTCAATACGATGCACCTCCATTATTTTTAAACCCTGCTATGACAGGAATGTTTGATGGACAATATCGCATTCATGGACATTACAGAACTCAATGGTCTGTGATCGCAACACATCCATATACAACTACTGGTCTTTCAGTTGATATGCCGATTAAAAAATTTGGTGCAGGGTTACAACTAATGAATTACAGAGCAGGGACAGGGGATTACAATGTCTTCAGTGCCTTACTTTCTTTAGGATATGATGTTGTATTCGACAGAAAAAAAAATCATCACCTTGCACTTGGATTTCAAGGAGGGATTCTTCAGAAGAGTGTGAATCTTAACAAACTTACATTTGGAAATCAGTACACTAGCGCGAATGGCGGAGGATTTGATCCTAGCATCTCAAACGCAGAAATCTTCAGCAATACAAGTATATGGACACATGATATCAATGCTGGGGCTTTGTATTATTTTGCAAAAGAAAATGCTAGATTCAATCCATTCATTGGATTTTCAGCCTTCCATTTGACTCAACCTAGTGAAACATTCTTTGGTGTAACAAATAAATTACCTATCAGATATTATTTGCATGGAGGAACGAATATCAACATCAATGAAAAGATACAATTGATGCCTAAGTTTATTTATATGAAACAAATTAATGATCAGGAATATACAGCAACCTTATTGTTACATTATTTCTTAAAAAATTCAAATTCATATTTGATCCTCGGCCCAACTTTTAGAAGTAAGGATGCTACTATTATAGAAGGAGGCATTAAGAAAGGAAATTATACTGCACGAATAAGTTACGATATTAATACTTCGAATCTAAAAACAGTTTCAGAGCATAGAGGCGGGTTTGAAATATCATTAACATACATTTCTAATAGAAACAAACCAAATCCATTAGCAAATTGCCCTAGATTATAGTTATAAATATGAAACGTATTATAGCATTATCCTTTTTATTTTTTATTACCGCTGCATCGTTTGCTCAGGGCAAGAGAGAGTATACAGAATATGGTGATGCAGCCTATAAGAATGGCGACTACAAAACGGCCGTAGCATTTTATTTGAATGTCGTGAACAAAGGAACATCAATTGATTATACGCATCCTTATGAAATTAAATCCTATACGCCCCCTCACAAAAAGAGCAAAGACAATTTAAGCATTACAAAAGATACCATTACAATTGTTTCTTCTGACCCTGCAGAACAATATGTCATTCATCAAATAGCGGATTGTTACCGTTTGAATCATGATTATGTAAATGCTGAGATTTGGTTTAAAAAAGCTATAGATAACACACCCAATGCATATCCATACGAACGTTTTTGGTATGGTGATGCCTTAATGAAGAACCAGCGTTATTCAGCTGCCGCATTCCAATTTGAACAAGTCATGAATGACGCTGAGAAAAAAGACTCTGTTATGTATCAACAAGCAAAGCTTGGAATTGCAGGATGTTATTTGGCTACGGACACTGCCTATAATAAATCAGGAGTAAACGTTACCTTGTTAGATTCCATAATTAATTCAGGAACTTCCAGTTTTGCCGTGAATTATTATGGCGATGCCAATACCATTCAATTCACTTCTGCTCGTGAAGGAGGAACAGTTATCGACCCTAAGAAACAAGATTCTAAATTCATTTGTGACATCTATACTTTAACAAAAACGGCAACAGGCTGGAATGATATTAAAAAAGTATCAGGTCCTGTTGACACGGACGCCCATGAGGGTGCTGGATTTTTGACATTTGACAGAAGTCATTATTTTTTCACGCGTTGGTCAACAACCAACAAAAATGAGTGCAGCATTTATGTATGTAAATTATTAAATGATAAATGGCTTTCTGCAGAGAAATTAAATGACAACATCAACCTTCCAGGATACAAAACGATGCACCCCACTTTATCTCCAGATGGAAGTGTATTGTATTTTTCTTCTAACAGACCAGGAGGTTTTGGGAAGATGGATCTTTGGTACGTGAATTTAGATGAAGACAGCAGACCTACTGCTCCTCCTGTAAATATGGGTCCATTGATTAATACACCAGGTGATGAGGTAACACCTTTTTTTCATTACTATACGGCTACTTTATATTTCAGTTCAGATGGTCATCCGGGATTCGGAGGATTGGATATTTTCAAATCATCCTTCAACAGCGATTCATTATGGTCTGCCCCAAAAAATTTAGGTTCGCCTTTTAACTCAAGTAAAGATGACGCATACTTTGTTTTAGAGCACAGTCAGCAACAAGGCTTTTTAACTTCAGACCGTCAAGAGTGCAAAGATTGTAATGGCGGGGCGTGTTATAAAGTATATGCAATTGATAAGGACCCATTAGTATTTGACTTAAAAGGAACGGTCTACAACTCGGAGAACAGCGAGGTGATTCCAAATGCTTTGATCACGGTTAAAGATATCCGTGGAGAAGAAGAACCATTTTACTTATTTACCGATAATGAAGGTAATTATTTCACAACTCTTGATGAAGGAATGGAGTTATACCTAAAAGCGCAAAAGAAATCATTCTTTGGAGACGCTTTTTACCTTACAACATTAGGACTGACCGAGTCTGCGCATTTGAAAAAAGACTTTTTCTTATCACCAATTCCTCAAGGAGATATTGTTATTCCGGGTATTGAGTACGATTTGGATAAAGCAACTTTACGTCCTTCCTCAAAAAAGATATTGGACAACTTAACCGACTTTCTTAATCTGAATAACAACTTAAGTGTGGAGATAAACTCCCATACAGATGAGCGAGGCAGTGACACCTACAATATGAAACTTTCTCAGGAAAGAGCGAAGTGCTGTGTAGATTATTTAATTTCAAAAGGCATTGCTCCAGAACGTTTATTTGCGAAAGGATATGGTGAAACAAAATTATTAGTACTTCATGCGAAAACAGAAGAAGAACATCAGAAAAACAGAAGAACAGCTTTCCGCCCCATTAAAGAAGATGCGTTGAGATCAAAATAAAATTTCTAAGTAAATTAAAATCCCCAAACAGAAAAAACTGTTTGGGGATTATAATTTGTAGTAAGAAAAAAATCAATTATGAAAAAGTGATTTCATTACCCTTCAATCCACGCTTATTATTCATTCCCATACTTGGAGCAATCTTATGCACTTTCTTTTTTCTTTTTATGTGGTCGCGTCTGCTTCCACAAGCAGGTTTTGGTTTACAGCCTGTATCAGAAACTAAAATTATCCCTACCGTTAAAAACAGGGCTAAACTTAATCGAGACAATCGTGGGAAATGAAGAAGTGGTTTCATTATTTATATTTTTTAGATCTGCTATAGAAATTAAAAGATAAAGAACAGAATAATAATTTATAGTAATTTTTGAAAGCTAGATTTTAAACCTTCAAAGAAAGCTGTAAAGCAAAGGTACGCGGGGACTCTATTTTCAGTGGACGTAAAGAATAACTTTTATTGAATAAATTATTCACCACAAAGGCTACTTTTATTTTTTTTGTTACTTCCGTTCCTATTCGCATATCAAATATGTGGGTACCGTAATTATGTTCGATTCTGTATTCTTCTATGCCTGAATGCAGAACTGTTTCCAATCTGTAAAATGTTTTATCAATATTCTGCATCGGACTAAAATACCTCCAGCTGGCGCCTAAAGAAAAAATCTTATAAGAGAGCTGAAAATCAGCCTTAGCAATATGCTTAAAACGGTATTTCAAAATATTATCAGTAGTATCTGTGCTTGTAAAATTATAGGTCATAGCCTGGGGAGTACTATCTAGTGCATATACACGATTCGGATAAACTGCTTGTGGAAATACATAAGTATAACCACATAAGACATCTACTTTCCAATTGTTAGAAATTTTACCTTCTCCTGCAATAGAAACTTCAAGCCCTCGCACCCTTGTATCTCCGGTATTAACAAATTTAAAACCTGCTGATAAACTATCATCGCCATAAATATCCTTGTTTTTATCCCAAAATCCATATGTGAATTCAATTGTATTAGAATATTCCTGCCAAAATGCGGCAAAATCAACAAAGCCAAAGAAGTTATTTATTTTAAATCCTTGCTTTAAACCAACTTCAGTATTCCAACTTGTCTCGGGTTGCAATTGAGGATTAGGAAAAATATCCAATCCTCCTGTTCTTGTTTTTATAAATTTTTCTGTGATTGTTGGGAAACGATAACCCTGTCCATAAGAATAACGAAGGTAAGTTGCCTTTGCTAATTGTAAATTCAGCCCCGAGCGAAAAATTGGTTTTACAACATTTTCTTCATTGTTCATTTTAAAATATTCGCCCCTGAATCCAAGAGATGCATTCAATGCTTTCCATAACTTCTTATCCAGCTGTGTGTATGCAGCAAAATTTTGAAGATGGTTATCAGGTGAAATGCCATTATTATAAAGGTCGGCATGAGAATACGTCTGATTCATTATTATTCCACCAGTAATATTCAACCCTTCTAACAAATCTAACTGCTTTGTAAATTGGTATTCACTGTAAACAACGTTAGTTTCATTTGACTGATTATTTGTAAGTGCATTCTTAGTATAAAAATACCGAGTTCTTAAACTATGTTTGAGTCCACCTTTGGAAAGGAAATTAATGAAGGGGTCAACATAAAGGATTGTTTGATCTTGAAGAGTCATTGTTTTTGGAAAGGCGCGATATATTCCACTGCTATCATTATCCCAAACTAATGAAAAATTATTTGTCGATCTCATAATATTACCATTGAGACCAAAATCAATCCGAGTATATTTTTTGGGACGATAGCGCATATTAAAATTAAATCGTCCCGTCCTCTCTCCAACTTGCTTTTCTGATATCGTATCATTACCAGAACCCAAATTAGCATGATAGGATGGCGGTCCAATATATCCGTGATCATAGATTCCCATTCCGCCAACTACAAGATCAAACTGCCCGAATTTTTCAGCATGAACAAAATTTACATTAGAAAAATTTGCAGTTCCTTTCCACCATTTAGCACTATCAATAGAAGGTGAATCGTAAATTCCTGATGAAACATTCACCTTTGTGATCGGTTTGTCTTTTGCATAAGCGGTACGAATATTAATACTTCCACTTAAAGCAGATGAGCCATAAGTAACAGATGAGGCTCCTTTAATGATCTCCACCTGTTCGACATTTTCAACTGGAATAAAATTCCATTCTGGCCGACCTGCATCACCTGCCAAAGCGGGCAATCCATCAATCAATATAGCCACACGGCTACCAACACCAAAGCTAAACCCACTACCTCCTCGAATTTGGGGTTCACCATCCAGTATATTCAATCCCGGAACCTGCTCAAGGGCGCCTTTTATATTCGCAGAGTTTTTATTTTCAATAAGAGATGGCTTCAAAATCTCCATGGAAACCGTGATCTCTTCTGCCCTTTGCTCATACCTTCCTGCAGACACGACCATTGTTTGCAACTGCGTTGCTGTAGATTTTAAAAGGACATTATAAACGGATATTTTCATTGAATCAATGATCACAGAAAACGTATCTGATTTCATACTTATATAAGAGCAGATCATTTTGTGTCTTCCAAGATTCAATCTCAATTCATAATTCCCGTTAACATCACTCACAACACCGCGTGAAATATCACTTGCATCATAAATGGTTGCTCCTATAATCCCTTCCTTCGTTGCAGCATCCATCACAACACCTTTAAGTATACCGTACTTTTGGGAATAGAGTTGGGAAGAAAGGAATAAAAAAATAAAAATCTGAAATGTAATTTTTCTCAATTGTATGTTATTTAAGATAAAGAAATTGTACAAAAAAAACTGTTCCTTAACAAAAAAGTTAAAAGAACAGTTTCTGAATACGTTTAATTTTATTTTTTTATGACGATTTTATCCGTTTTTATTACTGTATTTTTTTCATCAGTTATTGAGTACAAGTATAATCCTAATGGTAATTCCGACAAGTCTATAACATTTGATATTCCCTCAAATTTTCTCTCTGATACAATACGACCAGTAACATCGAACAAAACAAATGTTCCGCGGTTAATCAATGTATTATTTATTATCAAGTGATCGGTAGCCGGATTTGGTCCAACTGTTAATTCAAGGTTGGATGGATTAGCAATCCCCGTAGCAGATGCAAAAACAAGATTAATATCGTCAAAAAAAGCAGTACTGCCAACAAAATGTGTTGTAGCGTCTTTACTTGAAGAAAGTATCCATATTGATTTCACAACTGGATTAGCTGAGCGATATACAATTGCCTTTGAGAAACGGGTGTAAGTTCCTACTGTCGAAGAAGGAGTAACAAAACGAACATACCCAATCGTATCAGTATCACCACCGGCTCCCAACAATTGAATTTCTGCAAATCCATTATCTCCAGAAACAGAAGTATATTTGTAAAAACCAACAATACTATCAGGGCTCAAGGTATAAGAAATTCCACCTCCGATTGTTTGTGTAGTGGTATTGATAGTACCAGTAGTTGCTATCCCATTGGCTGTTTGTGTCAAAACAGTTTTTGTAATAAGCTTTATGGCAGCTGCACCTGAATGAACATCGGCAGCAGTGGCCTTAATGCAGGTAATAACACCAAGGGCTCCTGTTGAAGCGTTCAAATTATCCCAACTATTAGGAGTATCATAAACTGGGAACGTACTGTGTGTCCATGTTTCAAATCCGTTATTTGGTGTTGCCTGAGCAAACATGCCTACAGCGGACAAATTGAAAAATGCAATTAATGTAAAGATTTTTTTCATGGGTATTAATTTTATATTTAAACAAATTTAAGAAAAATTACAATAGTATTTTATACTTTCTCCACCCAGTCGCCATGTTTCTTAATAAGATCCACAAGGGCATCTACCGCTTTTTCGGAGTTCACATTCCGTTCTACCACTTCTCTTCCTTTGTACAACGTGATCTTATCAATACCGGTTCCCACATATCCATAATCGGCATCAGCCATTTCACCAGGTCCATTTACAATACAACCCATAATTCCAATTTTTACCCCTTTTAAATGATCGGTTCGATTGCGAATTTTAGCCGTAGTTTCCTGAAGATCGAACAAGGTTCGACCACACGATGGACAAGAAATATATTCTGTTTTTGAAATGCGGGTTCGTGTCGCCTGAAGGATTCCAAATGCTGTTGAATTTACATTCTTAGGGGAAGAACAATTGACCTGATTGATCCAAACACCATCTCCCATGCCATCTAAAAATAATGCACCCAGATCTGTTGATACATGCAACTGAAATTGCTCTTCCGATAAATTTTCGTAATTCCTTTTGATGATAACGGGCAACCTGCTATTCTTTTGCATCAACTCAATAAACATTCTGCGTTGCTCAGCCATCCCATGCAAATTGGAAGTTTGAAAAACCAAAACTATCGGATCAGAAGATTCCGATAGTGAAAGATTAGAAAAATTTAAAACATCGTCGATCGTAACAGAAACAAAATTTAAAATTTCAGATTTTTTTTCGCACTTTAAAAATTCATTCCAGGTGAAGAAAGGATAACATCGAGTTTTGTTTTTTAATTCCCACCAAGTTGCTGCATTGTAGATCAAACCCAATGTTCCGGGAGTTTGAAAATCAACTTTATTATCGCCCACAAAAACATAATCGCAAGCTTGGTCGGTTAAATTCCATTTATCTAATGGCACAGAATAATTATTACCTGTAGCAAAAAATGAAGCTGGATTTATTGTTTGTTTTCCAATAAAATCAGCAATAACACGAGGGACATTGTGCCCTCCAATATTAATTACTTCATTTGAAATGCGTTTTTTAAAGTCATAAGGTGAATAGGGCAACTCATTTTTTATTTCTTGGATCGATGGATGATTTTTTCGATTGGAATATCTTTCCACGAGATTTTTCGCAACAGGAATTTCAAATTCAGGATCCTCTGTTAACGATACACGCACAGTATCCCCAATACCATCTTCTAACAATGCTCCAATACCAATTGCTGATTTAATGCGTCCATCTTCCCCCTCACCTGCTTCTGTTACACCTAAATGCAAGGGATAATTCATATTGTTTTCTTGCATCGTTTTTATCAGTAAACGATATGCCTGAACCATTACTTGCGGATTACTCGCTTTCATGGAAAGAACAATATTGTAATAATTATTGTCTTCGCAGATACGCAAAAATTCTAAGGCGCTTTCAACCATTCCCAGTGGCGTATCGCCATAACGGCTCAATATACGATCGCTTAATGAACCGTGATTCGTTCCAATACGCATAGCTGTTCCATATTCCTTGCAAATCTTAACTAGCGGTGTAAAACGTTCTCTTATTCTATCCAATTCTGAAATATAAGTAGCATCTGTGTATTCTATGGACTCAAACTTTTTCTTATCCGCGTAATTGCCTGGATTCACACGAACCTTTTCAACTATACGAGCCGCTAATTCAGCCGCGTTAGGAGTAAAATGAATATCTGCAATCAATGGAGTCGTATAGCCTCTCGCCTTCAACTCCTTTTTAATAATTTCCAAATTCTGCGCCTCCTTAATACTTGGTGCAGTGATACGAACATATTCACAACCCGCATCTATCATCCGAATACATTGTTCAACAGTAGCAATGGTATTCATTGTATCTGTTGTGGTCATCGATTGAATACGAATGGGATGGTCGCCTCCCAATGGCACATCACCAATGGTAACAACTCGTGTTTTATATCGGGAAAATTGTGTAAGGCTATTGCAATAAAGTTTTGTATTCATAGAGCTATTATTGTTTCACAAATTTAAGATAATTGAGATATCTTGCCACTTTTTTTTAATCACCAAATAACAATTAAGAGGTTAAATCAAAAAAATGAATTATTTTTATCGTATTGAAAAAAGAGTTGTAAACATTCGACAGAAGTTTATGTCAACCTTTTTTTTCGAAGAACAAAAAAATTCATAGAAAAACAAACACAACTAACTCCTTATAAAAATGAAACAATTTAAAAATTTTCAAAATCAACTCAATTCAAAAATAATTAAGGTTTTATTTTCGGGGGTATTCCTTTGCATCAGCTTCTCATCAAAAGCACAATGCACTGCATCATTTATGCCTTTCGACTCGGCGGGATATGGTTATTTCACGAATACATCCATTGGAACAAGCTTAACAAGTACATGGACTTTTGGTGATGGAACATCGGGGACAAGTGTTGGTGATATCACCCATTTATATTCCTCTCCAGGTACCTATTATGTGTGTCTGACCGTAAGCAGTTTTATTTCATCTTGTACTTCTACTTTTTGTGATTCAATCACCATCTTGTCTCCAACGTCAAGCTGCAATGCATACTTTGTTTCTAATGACTCCTCCTCCTTCACGCAATTTTATGATTACTCAACAGGAACTGGAACATATAACTATTCTTGGGATTTTGGTGATGGCAGCACCTCATCTACGGTTGGCAACGAAACCCATTTATATACCAGTCCGGGGACCTATACAGTTTGTTTAACAATTTCAGATACAAGTACTTCATGCACGGATACGTATTGCAGTTCGGTTATTGTTCCTGGAGCTGCAACATGTAACGCGAGTTTCATAATTGTTCAAGATTCTACCAACCTTTTCAATTACTTTGTTTACAACACATCCTCTGCATTAGCACCGGCACTTACCTACCTTTGGGATTTCGGCGATGGAACTACATCCACTGGTGCTTATCCTTCACACACCTACGCATCAACAACACCAGTTGTACTTTGTTTAACAATTGCTGATGGAACAGGATGTACTGATACTTTCTGTGATTCAATTACACCAGGCTTGATGATGTCGAGCACATTCACAATTAATGTATTGCCATTGGGTGTTACAGAAGACGTTTCGACCATCTCATCACTTGAAAATTATCCGAATCCATTGAGTGATATGACTACAATTTCTTATTCCATTAAAAAAGATGCATTTGTAGAACTAGCTATTTTTGATCTACTAGGGAATAAAATTGCGTCAATTGAGAACGGCAACAAACAAACTGGAATGTTCACAACAACATGGAATTCAGATGGCGTAGCAAATGGAATGTATTTGCTTCATTTAAAAGCAGGCAATAGTGTTTCAGTTAAAAAGCTTGTCATTAGTAAATAACCCTATTCTCGATCCTATAAATTAAAATGGCAATCTAAGGATTGCCATTTTAATTTTAAATATCTAGCGTCTTTTTCATGTATTGCTTTAACAAACTATTTCCAAAAATGGTGGCAAGAATAATAAGTGTCCCTATATAAAAACCGGGAGTCATGGCTTCCTCTTTTTTCCAAAGAATAAAAGCAATAATAATTCCATATATTGTTTCTAAATTAACAGTGAGCGTTACTGTATACGGACTAATTTTTTTCATAAGATTCACGCTCGCAATAAATGGATAGGCAGTTCCTACAACAGAAAGAATTGCAAGCCAAGCGAACCCTTTGGTTGATAGTGTAAAAAAAATTGGTGTAAACTCACCTTTGAAAAACAAATAGGCCGTCAACACAAGAAACCCACCAGACAATTCATAGATTGCAATAAGTGAAGATGGAATCCGTCTGACTAAAAGCCCATTGAAAACAGTGAAGAAAGAGGACGTGAGTGCTGCCAGCATTCCAAAGATGATCCCAAGTGTATAACGTGTCTCTACTTTAAATATCATGGCAATTGCACCAATTATGACCATACCGAAAATAATTTCATATCGGATAAATTTTCTTTTATAAAAAAGAGGTTCGATGATGGAAGTAAAAAGTGTACCGGTAGCAAACGCCACTAATGTAACAGACACGTTAGAAACATTAATAGCATTATAAAAGCAAAACCAATGAAATGCAATGATAGCGCCTATTCCAACTAATTGTAAAATATCTTTTCTAGGAAGTTTTATGTTCTGCTTGGTGATGATCAAATAAATTGCAACTGTTACAACCGTTAACAACATCCTGAACCAAACCAATTGATATGCAATAATGCCTTCTATGTTGATCAGCTTGCCAAGTATTGGTGACCAGCCCCAAATGAAAACAATAAAATGAAGTAATAGAAGATTTTTATTTTTAAAAAACATAGATGGTCATTTAATTAAGAAAAAAATAAAAACTACTCAAATCGCTTCGCTATTTCTCCCTCGACATACTCTCTTAACTCTTCTATTTTAATTGTATCAACAACCTCTGATGCAAATGCGTGCATCAATAATTTCTTAGCGCTTGTTTCACTTAACCCACGCGCTCGCAAATAAAATATTTTATCAGGATCTAGTTTACCGGTTGATGTACCATGAGAACATTTGACATCGTCAGCATAAATTTCTAATTGCGGCTTTGTGTTTATTGTTCCATCATCACTTAACAAAATATTTTTGTTGGATTGAAAAGCATTTGTTTTCTGAGCATCTTTTCTGACAAAGATCTTCCCATTAAAAGTGGCTGCTGACTTATCTTCAATAATTCCTTTATACAACTCATTGCTGTTGCAATTAGGTTTTCGATGATCAACTAACGTATGATTATCGACTACCTGAGATCCATTCGTTAAGTACAACCCATTTAAATGTGATTCAATAAATTCTCCATCTAAAACAATCGTCAGATTATTACGAACCAAAGATCCGCTTAATATGATTGTATTCGTTGAGAAAACACTTTGTTTTTTTTGAGTAATTACTGTAGTACTTAACAAATAACCTAAATCATTTTCATTTTGAATTTTATAATGATCGACAATAGCGTTTTCTTCAACAACAATTTCTGTTAAAGCATTGTTAAACACTTTAGACTTCGCATCAACTGTTTCAAAGGATTCAATAATTTTAACTTGCGACGCAGATTCAATCACAACCAAATTACGAGGGTTTATTATTAAATTTTTATTTGCAGAAGAAACATGAATAATATGAATGGGTGTTTCTATTATTGCCCCATTTGATACATGAATATACACACCTCCTTTAGACAAAGCTGTATTCAAAGCAGCAAAAGGGTCGTTTACGACATCCGCATATTTTGAAAAATGTGTTTCAAAAATCTTGTCGGATGAAGCGTCTGAGATACTCGAAATTTTAATCCCTTGGGGTAGGTTACTAATTTTTGATACGTCTTTTGAAAATACTCCGTTTTCTATTACGACAACAATTGCATTTTTTAAAAATTGAGTATGATCTATTTGTTTTGAAGTCAAAGAAGCATTTGTTTCAAAAGAATAATCGCCTTTCAACGCTAGCTCCATATTCACGTACTTATATTCTTCACTTTTACGTTGAGGGATACCGAGCCTTGAAAAATTTTCAATGGCATTATCACGAATGAGCAGGCTACCAAAAAGTGATTTTTTGGATGACTCATATTCAGCGATCAGCTTCGCTTTTATTGAATTTTCTTTTAAAATCGTTTCCATCACGCGCCAATCTCTTCTTTAATAAAATCATACCCTCTCTCTTCCAATTCTAGCGCTAATTCCTTTGGTCCTGATTTAACAATCTTACCTTTATAAAGAATATGAACCACATCCGGAACGATATAATCTAACAAACGTTGGTAATGTGTAATCACAATGGTTGCATTGTCGTTCGATTTCAATTTATTTACTCCACCTGCAACAATTCTTAATGCATCAATATCTAACCCGCTATCCGTTTCATCTAAAATTGCCAACTTGGGCTCCAGCATAGCCATCTGAAAAATTTCGTTTCTTTTTTTCTCTCCACCGCTAAATCCTTCATTCACCGAACGATTTGCAAGTTTTCCATCTAACTCAACTAGTTTTTGTTTTTCTTTTAATCGTGCAAGAAAATCTTTTGCTTCCATAGGTTCCAAACCTTTGTATGCACGAATTTCATTTAAAGCAGTTTTTAAAAAATTAACATTGCTAACACCTGGAATTTCGATCGGATATTGAAATGCAAGAAAAACACCTTCTCTTGCTCTATCTTCAGGTGATAATTCCAATAAATTTTTTCCATTGAAAATAATTTCACCTTCCGTTACTTCATAATCTTCACGACCAGCCAAAACTGCAGATAGCGTGCTTTTTCCAGAGCCATTCGGCCCCATGATTGCATGTACTTCTCCTGCTTTTACTTCTAAGTTAATTCCTTTCAGAATTTCTTTACCTCCAATTGAGGCGTGTAAATTTTTTATACTTAACATACTTTTATTTTTTATCCAACACTTCCTTCCAATGAAACTGCAAGTAATTTTTGAGCTTCAACAGCGAATTCCATTGGTAATTTATTTAGCACTTCTTTGCAATATCCGTTTACGATAAGACCAATTGCCTTTTCATTATCGATACCACGCTGTTTACAATAAAACAATTGATCTTCACCTATTTTAGAAGTCGTTGCTTCATGCTCCACCACAGCCGATTTATCTTTTATTTCTATATAGGGAAAGGTGTGTGCTCCGCATTTATCACCCATCAATAAACTATCGCATTGCGAAAAATTACGAGCATTGCTCGCACCTTTTGCAATACGCACCAACCCTCTGTAACTGTTATTGCTAAAGCCTGCAGAAATCCCTTTTGATATGATCGTGCTTCTTGTATTTTTTCCAAGATGCATCATTTTTGTTCCTGTATCAGCTTGCTGGTAATTATTTGTTACAGCAACGGAATAAAATTCCCCGATTGAATTATCTCCCTTTAAAATAACGGAAGGATACTTCCAGGTAACTGCTGAACCAGTTTCTACTTGTGTCCAAGAGATCTTTGAATTGTCTTCTAAACAAATTCCGCGTTTGGTAACAAAATTAAAAATCCCTCCTTTACCATCTTTATCGCCAGGATACCAATTTTGAACAGTACTGTATTTTACTTCAGCATTTTTATGTGCAACAATTTCTACTACAGCTGCATGCAATTGATTTTCATCACGCATGGGTGCTGTACACCCTTCCAGATAACTAACATAAGAGTCTTCATCTGCAATAATTAATGTGCGTTCAAATTGTCCGGTTCCGGAAGCATTGATACGGAAATAAGTAGATAACTCCATTGGACAACGAACTCCTTTGGGAATATAACAAAAAGAGCCGTCGGTAAAAACAGCCGAATTCAATGCTGCATAAAAATTATCGGTATAGGGAACAACAGAGCTCATGTATTTTTTCACAAGTTCCGGATGTTCTTGAACGGCCTCTCCAAACGAACAGAAAATGATTCCTTTTTCTGATAACGTTTCTTTAAAAGTGGTTTTAACAGATACACTATCCATTACAATGTCAACAGCTATTCTACTTTCAACACCGCTTAAGCGTTTCTGTTCTTCAATAGAAATACCGAGCTTTTCGAAGGTTTTTAATAATTCAGGATCTACTTCATCAAGACTATTTAATTGAACTTTTGGTTTGGGTGCCGAATAATAAATTATTTCTTGAAAATCTGGTTTTTGATAGGAAACATGCGCCCAATGAGGCTCATCTAAAGTTAGCCAATAACGAAACGCTTTTAGTCTGTAATCTAACATCCATTCCGGTTCGTTTTTCTTTGAAGAAATAAAACGAATGATCTCTTCATTCAACCCTTTTGGAGCATTGTCAGCATCAATATCAGTAACAAAACCGTATTTATATTCCCCGCTTATCTGCTCTTCTAATATCTCGTTTGCCATCTTATTTATACACTAAAGCTTTCTCCGCAACCACATGTGCGAGAAGCATTCGGATTATTAAATACAAAACCTTTCCCATTTAAGCCGCCGGTATAATCTAACTCTGTACCTATTAAATACAGAAAACTTTTTTTATCAACGGCTATCTTAATGCCTTTATCTTCAAACACCTGATCTCCCTCTTGCATCTGGTCATCAAATTCTAATTTATAAGAAAGGCCAGAACAACCACCCCCGTCAACTCCAACTCTTATGAATGTGTTCGTTGGGCGATTTTCATTTTTTATTAAATTTAATGCGTGTTGTTTTGCATTTTCTGAAACTGTTATCATTTTATATAGTATTAAAAATGAGACTATTACGTGTTATCCTTATTTAGATTGAATCTAAATCGAACACAAAAATACCTAAAATAAGGTAGTGTAACAAGTATTTTAACGGTAAATATTTCATTATTAAACGTAAAGTGCTGATTACTTTTATAATTTTGGGGGGATATCTGTTAAAAGTGCTGATGCACGCAACCGTCTAGTTATGGCTAAAGTAAAAACGAAAATAAATGAACCTGAAAAAACCAATATTAAAGGTCGTTTCATTGTACTAGCCGCCATTGCTATTTTTATCAGTATTGTCTATTCGTATAAATTACGATGGCTGGGAGACGATATCTTCATCGGACTGAGGTATGTTCAGAATTTCTTGGATGGGAATGGGCTCGTTTATAATAAAGGGGAGAAAGTAGAAGGCTTCACCGACTTTTTATGGATCATGCTGATCAGTTTTTTTTCTTGGATGAAATGCAACCCGCTAACCACAGTTCAAACGCTTGGAATAGTATCTGCAGTTGGAACATTGACCATCTTTTCCGTAATCATTTATAAGATCTCTTCACGACTCGCCATCTTCATTATTCCTTTTGTAACACTGGCATTAGCACTCAATTACGACTTTAATACATGGTCTACAAGTGGATTAGAAGCTTCTTTTTTTAGCTTTTTACTTTCTTCGTCTTTTTATATTTATTTTTTCTCCGCTTTTTTGGAAAAGAAAAAACTCGTATTGTCTGGTTTATTCATATGCCTTGCATTACTTACAAGACCAGACACCTTGTTAATACTATTTGTAGCTAACGGATTGATCGTTCTGTATCATTTGATAAATAAAAATAGTATTCCTAAAATAATCTCTCTCCTTTTTCTATTTAATTTATCGATCATTTTTATATATATCCCCTATTTTATTTGGAGATATAATTATTATGGCTTTATTTTTCCGAATACCTACTATGACAAACTTGGTAACGAATCTCTTTTCAGCAAAGGGTTTTATTATATCTGGCTTTATTTTAAACCTCACTTTATTTCATTTTTAATTCTATTTCTTCCTCCATTTATTTTTTTTCCGATACTAAAAAATAAACCATTATTAAAATTAAAAGAATTTTTATCCGACAATTGGAATGCCGCCTACGCAACTTGTATTGCTATTGTTTATTCTTACTTACTAGGGTTTGTTGCAAAAGTAGGCGGAGATTTTATGTACGCCCGCTTTATTATTCCTATCGCTCCATTTATTTATTTCATCATTTTTTATTCCATATTAAAATTATCGAAACCAACGTATTTAAATATCATTTTTGTTCTTTTACTATGTGGTAGTTTTGTTGAAACCAAATTGCGATTAGCTATTTTTCAGGCACTGGATAAAAATGGAAAAGAAATCACTACCCTAAATCGAGACATCGCTGATGAGCGTTATGTTTATACCAGCTATTTTAAAATTGAGGAGGAGATAAAATTAGGAAAAGCAATACACCGAGCCTTTGACGGCATTAATGCAAAATTATTAATCCGAGGCGGACAAGCTTGTATGGGATATTATGCCAACTTTCCTTATGTACAAGAGTTTCATGGATTAACAGATACGCTGATCGCTCATTCGGTAATTAAAACAAGAGGAAGGATCGGCCACGAAAAACACGGCACTACAGAATACTTTCAGAATAAAGGCATTCATTTTTTATTCAATAGAACTCCACTATCGAAGGATCAATTTAAATACGCCCAGCTAGATGTTCCGCCATACAGTATTAGAACGGAAATTATTACGTACAACAATGTGATTATTGGTCAATTGAAACAAAGGCTGGGAGATGGTTTTAAATACACTGATTTCCAAGCTTATTTAGATGACTATATTCAAAATAAACTACCTTTAGAAACGAAGGAAGCATTAAAAGCTGATTATGATAATTTTTATTTGTATTACTTCAAACATAACGATGACAAAGTGCGTGAAGGAATATTTTTAAGTGCTTTAGCGAAAATTTAAAATCTATTACAATGTTTTATTATAAAAAATGGGCTATTGTTATACCAATGGCAAACGAAGAAGCAGACTTTAAGCCATTCATAGAGATGCTCAATTTTGTTATTGACGAATTGCATCCCGGCAATGTTTACTTTGTAATTGATAACGCGTCTAATGATAGAACACTTGAACTTTGTCAGGAATTATCTGCAAAAGATCCAAGATATGTGACCGTGTGGGCACCGGAAAACAGAAATGTTGTAGATGCATATGTCCGAGGATTGCGCGCTGCCTATGAAGCTGGACATGATATTATTGTGGAGATGGATGCCGGACTATCACACGATCCAAGAGCTATTCCAATGTTCTTACGAGTTTTAAATGAAGGTAACGAATGTGCTTTTGGCAGCCGATTTATTAATGGAGGCTCCATGGGAGACTCGCCATTTAAAAGACGTATGCTTTCCAAAACGGGAACTGTTTTAGCTAACATCTTATTAGGAACTACCCTGAGAGATATGACATCGGGGTTTCAAGGATTTCACCGCGATGTGGTTGGAAAAATAATAGCACACGAATTTAAATCGAAAGCTCATTTTTACCAGACAGAATTAAGGTATCTCCTTCGTAAAAGAAGAATTTTTGAAGTGCCAATCCACTACCAAGCACCATCACCAAGGGTTTCAAAGAATGCAATTAAAAATGCATACCAAACTTTATTCTATTATTTCTTGTTACGATTAAGAGGTAAACGGCCAACGTTATAAAGATGCTTTCCGATTTTAATGTTATTCTACTAGTAAATAATTTCGTACAACTCGCACTTTTCGATTGTACCTATTGTTTTAACTAATCTTATTTTATCACGATATTTCTGATAAACAGGAAGGATCATGCGGTGAATATTGTTAATGATCTTCCCATTGTTCTTTTTGGGATTCATTCTTAAATTTGGTAAAATCACATATTTTACATTTTGTTTTTGCCAACCCATTAAAACACTATCAGCATTTGGATTTTCGGGGGAATCCCATTGTCCGATGAATTTTTTACCATTGCCATAAATAAAACTCATGCTAGGTTTGCGTGACAATACATTTACACTATCAGGCAAGCTATCAGCACAATATTTACTCATCTTTAAAAAGTTTTCCCAGTCGGGTGTAAACCCGTAATAAACATCACCACCCAAATTTTTCTTCAACGCTGTTGCATTTTGTTTCGCTAAAACGGTAGACTTTCCAATTGTAACCAACAACATGATACTTGCAAATAAAATAAATACAGTTTGCAACATGGAATATTTCTTGACAAGCTCATACATCCCATAAAACAAAACAAGAAAAATCAAAGGCATGGCAATAATTATTAATCGGTCTTGCATATTTTGCGCCTGTACTCCCAAAAATATCCCTCCGCAAAGAGAGATTAAATAGATGCTGGAAAAAAATATATACTTATTTTTTTTGTAACTTAAAAAAGTAAAAACTGCTAAAACAACTGTAGTAATGTATGCTAAAGGAGGAACTATATCAGTTATTGCATAATCATGTTTGTAAACCGGATTTAATATGCGATAGATGTGTAATGAAATATACGTGTCGAAATTATTAAAAAAACGATCGATCATTCCTGAGAAATCTTCGTGTCCGCCTTGTGGTTTATACAACTGTTTTCTTAACATCATCTCCAATTGATTACTTGTATTAGCTCCAAATTCAGCAGTAGTGATGATCTGATATAAAAACCTAAAAGCCAAAAACATCAATATGGCATAAACGATTTGCTTGTAATTTCTTGTAAATAAAAAATACAACACAACTCCTCCAACGGCAACAAATCCAATACTTTTAGAGATCGCTAATAAAACAAACATGAATCCGAACAAAAGCCATTTCCCGTAGTTTTCCTGAAACCCTTTGATCAAAGTTGAATCATTGTTTATAGCATCTATTATTTTAAAGGTGACATACAAACAAATAGATTGCAGAAAAAGGAAAAAGGATTCCGTAAATGTTTGACTGGCATAATACTGAATAAAATTATTGAAGGAAATAAAGGAGATAAGAGCAAAAAGAACAACATAAGGTATCCGCTTCCTAAAAGTTAAATAAGTAACCCAAACAAATCCAAACTGACAAGCAACCGAAAAGAATTTGAGTGCTATTACATTTAATCCAAACATTTTTACAAAAAAAGAAAGCGCCAAAGGGTACCCTGGCCCCTGAAAATAAGGGAATTTACCTTCATGAATAAAAGACCATGCACGTTCAATATAACTGGAATCATCACCTCCGTCAGATACCTTTGAGTCAAAGAGCAATAAAGAAAACAATGTTGAAAGAAAAAGTAATGTATAAAATACTTTTTTGTCATTCTTCTCGAACCAATTGTTTAATCTATCCAGAAGTGTTAATTGAACTGCTGTTCGTGCTGTCGGATTTTTTGATGAAACCGAACTTTTTATTTGAGCCTTATCCTTTTTAGACATATTCTATTTGTATTTTAACATCCCTAAAATTAAGGAAAAAATAAATGGTTTATTAAAAATAATTAGCCATACTTTCTTGTTCAGCAAAGTTTTACCTATTCACATTTAAAATGTACTTTTGCAAAAAAATAATCCCATGTTAGAAAACACAGAACGCACCGAATTGAGCAGTTTAGGCGAATTTGGATTGATCAAACACCTTACTCAATTTATTGAAATTAAGAATGAAAGCACCATTAAAGGAATTGGTGACGATGCGGCAGTTATTGATTACAAAGGAAAGCAAACTGTTGTTTCAACAGACATGTTAGTAGAAGGAGTACATTTTGATCTGGCATATGTACCACTCAAACATTTGGGCTTTAAATCGGTATCGGTTAATTTATCAGATATCTATGCTATGAATGCGACACCCAAACAGATAACTATTTCATTAGCCATCTCCAACCGTTTTTCTGTTGAAGCAATGGAAGAATTATATGCTGGATTTATGATGGCCTGTGCAAAACATAACGTTGACATAATTGGTGGAGACACGACAACATCTAAATCGGGATTAGTAATAAGCATCACCGCAATTGGTGAAGCAGAAAGTGATGAGCTCGTTTTTAGGAACGGAGCAAAAGAAGGAAATTTATTATGTGTAACTGGTGACCTAGGAGCAGCCTATGTAGGATTACAATTGTTAGAACGCGAGAAACAAATATTTCTTGAATCTCCAGGTGTTCAGCCTGATCTGGAAGGGAATGACTATATACTGGAACGTCAATTAAAACCGGAAGCCAGGAAAGATATTCCTGTTCTTTTAAAAAAGCTGGAAGTGAAACCAACTTCTATGATTGACATTTCAGATGGATTAGCTTCAGAGATTCTTCACATTACCTCGCAATCGAATGTAGGATGTAATTTATATGAGGAAAAAATTCCAATCGACCCATCTACCTACAACATGGCGCGTGAATTTAATATGGACCCCACCATTTGCTCATTAAATGGTGGCGAAGACTATGAATTACTTTTTACAATCGATGCAGCAGACTTTCCAAAAATCAAAGCAAACCCCGACATCACTGTAATTGGTCATATCACAGCAAGCAAAGACGGGGTCAATTTAATCACAAAAGGAGGCACGTCAATTACACTTACTGCCCAAGGATGGGATTCACTATTGAAAAATTGATCTATTAGTTCTATATTTGAAGGAATCAATCAATCAAATTAGAATGCGTAAAGCAAAAATAGTTTTCCTGCCTTTTTGTATTTTAATAGTGCAATTGCTCACTTTCAATTGCAATGCGCAATCCTATTTTTTTCGAAATTATTCTGTTGAAGACGGATTACCATTCATTGATGTTTCTACAATTTTTCAAGATAGTAAAGGTAATTTATGGAGTGGTGGTTATGGTGGGCTCAGTAAATTTGATGGAAATTCCTTCACAAACTATTCTCCTAAAGAAGGACTGCTAAACCATTTCGTCAGCTGCATCAATGAAGATAATATTGGTAATCTATGGATAGGAACCATCAGCGGAATAAATAAATTTGACGGGAAAAATTTTTCAGGATACACGGTAGAAAAAAACGGCCTGATCAGCAATTTAATTTCCTGCTCATTAAAAGATAATAAAGGAAACATATGGTTCGGTACTAACAAAGGGATAAGCAAACTATCAGATGGCACCTTCATTAATTACAGCATAAAAGAAGGATTAATTTGTAACGAAATTAAATGTCTTTTTCAGGACCGTTCAGGAAACATCTGGATTGGCACAACTAATGGGCTCAGCAAATTTGATGGAAAAGAATTCTCCTCGTTCCACGACAATTTTGGAATATATTTCGCATCAATAAACGGAATCACACAAGACAAAGAAAACAATATTTGGATTGCTACCTCGAATGGAATATGTAAATTAAGTAATAACACCTTAACCTGTTTTACTGAAAAAGATGGTTTACCGGACAGAAATGCAAAAACAATTCTAACCGATTACAAAAACACTATTTGGATAGGGACTAACAAAGGACTTGTAAGATTTTTAAATGGGCAATTCACCACTTATTCCATAAAAAGGGATCAAAATAGCAATTTAGTAAATAGTCTATACGAAGATTTTGAACACAACCTTTGGATTGGAACCTATTCCGGATTATTCAAATATCGCGGAAACCCTTTCATAACATATGGGATACAAGATGGGTTAACAAATAATTTTATTTTCGGCATTTTACGCGATTCAAAAAAAACACTTTGGGTAGGTTCTCAAGGAGGAGGATTGTTTAAATATGAAAAAAATAAATTTATTCAGTATGATAAAAATAATGGTCTAAATGCAAATGGAGTAAATAAAATATTTGAATATAGCCCCGGAGTTCTTTGGTTAGGGACGGATCAAGGTTTAACAATTTATGACAGAAAAAAATTTATTAAAGGAGAAGACGCCTCTGAAGTATGGAAAAGCAATATTAATTGTATTTACAAAGATTCGAAAAATAATTTATGGCTTGGAAGTCACAACAAAATATTTAAGTACGATGGTTTAAAATTTATACAATATAAAATAAATAGTCTTTCAGAAAATGCTGAAGTATGGACATTTGTTGAAGATAAAAACGGAACCCTTTGGATCGGAACCTATCTAGGAGGTTTAATAAAATACGACGGAAGGGAATTTGTAGAGTGCTCCAGACAATTAGGATTAACAAACGATTCCTATTTAGCATCACTGGTCGACTCTGAAGGAAATTTATTTTTTGGATCACTCAGTGGATTATGGATGTTGAATCCGAATGCACTTGATAAAAAACCCGTGAACTTTAATGAAAATGACGGCATGAGTTCTGATTTAATATACTCCCTCTCATTCGGCAACTCACAAAATGAAATCTGGGTTGGCACCAATCAAGGATTGAATAAAATTGATCTTGAACAATACAAAAAAAATAAGAAAAAAAATATTATTCAATTCGGAAAGCAAGAAGGTTTTTCCGGAGTGGAATGTAACGGAAATGGATCTTTCGTAGATGCAGACAGTGCAATTTGGTTTGGTACAGTTTATGGACTTATAAAATACGATCCAAAAGAATACATTGAAAACACTTATGAATCAAAAATAAGTATTACCAACTTTCAATTGTATTACAAGGATACTGTTTTAAAGAACAAAACGCACTTAGCCTATGATGATAATAACATCACATTTAATTTCTCCGGTATATGCTTAACGAATCCCGAAAAAGTAAATTACTCCTACCTCTTAGAAGGATTTGAAAAAAAATGGTCACCAGAGTCGAAAGACCGATTAGCAATGTACTCCAATTTACCTCCAGGGACCTATACCTTTAAAGTTAAAAGCTCTAACAACGAAGGCGTTTGGAACAGAACCCCCGCAACCTTTACATTCATTATTGATCAGCCATTCTGGAGAACATGGTTTTTCCTTTTGTCGATAACAATTATCTTCATTTTGGCTTTATTATTTTCAATCCGTTTACGAATCAGAAGAATCCAAAATCGTGAAAAGAGTAAAACGGAATTAAATAAAAAAATTGCAAATATAGAGTCGCAAGCATTGCGTGCTCAAATGAATCCTCATTTTATATTTAATACATTGAGTTCGATTCAACATTATATTTCGAATAACGACACAGATTCTGCGTTAAAATATCTTTCAAAATTTGCGAAATTAATGCGCAGAATTATGGACAACTCCAAACTGCAAATGATTCCTGTTGAGGAGGAAATAAAAGCACTCGAGTTATATTTGGAATTAGAAGTAATGAGGTTTGATAAAAAATTTGAATACAAAATATATGTAGATCTTGAAATTGATCAAACCTACGACCGGATTCCATCCATGTTAATACAACCATATGTAGAAAATGCTATTTTACATGGTTTATTGCCAAAACAAGGTAATGGAAAAATTTTTATTTTCATTCAAAAACAAGGCGATACAATTTTGTGTAAAATAGAAGACAATGGAATAGGTCGTGAAAAATCAATGGAGTTCAAAAAGAACAGAGTACAACAACATAAATCGATGGGGATGAGTATTACCAAAGAACGATTAGATATTTTAAACTCTAGTTTAAACAGTAATATTCATGCCGAAATAATCGACCTTTTTGAAAATGGGCAAGCATCAGGCACAAAAATAAAATTGATAATTCCATTCGAGGCAAATGAAAACTAATTGTATATTCGTATAAATTCAAATAGAAAATGATAAAAGCAATAATTGTAGATGATGAATTAGGAGCGCGGGAATCATTGTCTAAAATGTTGGAAAAAAAATGTAAACAAGTTGAAGTTGTTGCAAAAGTTGACTCTATCGCAACTGCATTTGAAGCCATAACAAACAAAGAACCCGATCTGGTTTTTTTAGACATTGAAATGCCTAACGGAAATGCATTTGACCTTCTTGAAAAATTTAAAGAGATCAATTTTAATATCATATTTACAACCGCCTACGACCATTATGCAATAAAAGCAATCAAATTCAGTGCTGTAGATTATATTTTAAAACCTATTGACCCCGAAGAATTAGTACAAGCTGTTAAACGATTTGAAGAACACATCGGCCAGAAGAAATCTCTTGACAAACAATTCAAGACCCTCCTATCCAATATACGACCTGAAAATAAACTAAAAAAAGTTGGAATTCCTGATGGTGACGGATTAATATTCATCCAGCTCTCCGATATTATTCGCTGCGACTCAGATGGCAACTATACATTTTTTATACTCACCAACGGCAAAAAAATCATTGCTTCACGAACATTGGGTGAATACGAACACATGTTTGCTGAAGACAACTTTTTCAGGATTCATCGATCCCATCTTATCAATCTGGAACATGTAAAAAAGTACATAAAAGGAGAAGGGGGATATGTTGTAATGGCCGATGATTCTCAGGTGGAGGTATCCAGAAGAAATAAAACCGACTTTCTTGAAAAATTATCCCATTTATAGTCTCACCGCTTAAATTTTAATTCCTACCGTTAAATAATTGAACCTGCCATTTACTCATTATGGGTATACTTTCTGTAATTAACAGCGTACTATTGAGCAGAAGTTCATTCAATTACTGATTCTAAATAAATTAAGACTAAGAGAAGGTGCTGGGAGGTTTGTAAAAAAATTAATTGGCACATGGGGATGTTGTTTAAATTAGTTGGCAAACCACCCGCACCTCAACTCTAAAAAATAAAAACACTCCAGCACTGGAAATAGATATTATTATTGAATTAAATATTTACACGATGGCAACAACACTACACGATTTTAACATTTTAAATTCAATCGCCATGAACAGAAAAACATCAATCAGAAACAGTCAAAACTACCACCAAGATGGTATAGGAACTGTAACCATTTTGCTAGCAATAGCAACAGTATTTATAATTTTTTACAGTATTTATAATGCGATTTAAGAGTAATTAGTTTGTTTAGTTTAGTTTGGTTAAACCCGAAAGCGGCACCTTTGAGAGCAGGTGTCGCTTTTACTTTTTATAAACGAAGCAAGAAATTATTTGATCCTTTTCAATCGATTGTTCAACGAATACTCAGAAAGCAACACATTTAATCTTACTATCTGACCGTGATCTAAAATCAAGCTATTCCAATGCGCCCTTTCGAAAGAATTTGATTAAATACAACAAGAGCAGCCATCAATTCTTAATAGTATTTTACTTGCTCTTCCGCGCAGTATAATTGATGGTGATGAAGTGAGGTAAAGTTGCTTTCAAAAAAACTAATATGTTTTTCTGAAACTTCTATCCGCAAATAACAATAGCTCTTTCGCAGTTTCTTTCGGAGCTTCATAGAATCCCATATGTCCGCAATTTTCCAACATTAATATGGAAGGATATTTACACAAGCCCATTTGAGCATACATTGTTTCATAGTTTATGACACTGTCCTTTTTTCCTACAATAAATAGAACTGGAAATTCCGCAAACTTTAGGATTAGGTCTCGACTCTTTCGTTCTTTCATTCCTTCTAAACTATTAATAATAGACTGTTTTGAAACTAGAGAAGCAATCCGTTTTACTTTTTCTAATTCATTTGGTATCTTACTAATATTCTCAGAAGCAAATAAGGATGTCACTACCTCTGCTACATAATGTTTATGTTCTTTTTTAACTAATCGTATTACTTTTTCGCGTTCCTTTTTCTTTTCTTCAGAATCAGCATAGGATGTTGAATTAAACAGACAAAGTCCGCTGACATTATCAGGATATAATTCTGCAAAAGCTAACGCTGCGTATCCGCCCATTGAATGACCCACAATGACATAACGCCTCACGCCCGCTTTATCCAATACCGCTTTTACTGATTGGGCCAACAGCTCCATACTATGATAATATCCAATAGACGGGGTTTCCCCATGACCAGGAAGGTCAATTGCAATGACGCGAAATCTTTTTGAAAGCTTTTTACATAATTCACTCCATACTTCTAGAGAGCCCAAGAAGCCGTGCAGCAAAACGATCACTCGACCTTTGCCAGAATCTGTATAATGAATTTTTGATTTTTTAAATTCAGCAACCATTATTTTGATGTGCTATTCAGCAAATTATTTTGCCATCAATGCTTCAATTTCATCGGCTTCTAATGGAATATTTTTCATGAGATCATCAGGTCCATTTGCAGTAACGAGAATATCATTCTCCAAACGAATACCTAAATTTTCCTGCGGAATATAAATTCCTGGCTCACAGGTAAACACCATTCCTGCTTCGAGTTTGCGATTGAAATCTCCGACATCATGAACATCCAACCCAAGAAAATGAGAAGTGCCGTGCATAAAATATTTTTTATACGCTGGCCAATCAGGATTTTGATTTTTTATGTCTTCCATCGTGATTAAACCCAAATCAACCAATTCTTTTTCCATCAATAAGCCCACAGCTTTGTGATAATCAGGAATATTATTTCCAACAACCAACATTGCAGTCGCTGCTTTCATAACCCTTAAAACTGCGTTGTATACTTGCTTCTGACGATCTGTGAATTTTCCACTTACCGGTAAACAACGCGTCAGGTCGCTGGCATAATTTCCATATTCAGCAGCTACATCTAATAAAATAACATCTCCTGCTTTGCATTCTTTATTGTTCTCTACATAATGCAAAACACATGCATTTCCGCCAGAAGCGATAATTGGACCATACGCGAATCCACGAGAACGATTAGAAATAAACTCATGAACCAATTCTGCTTCTATTTGATATTCCATCACACCCGGCTTCACAAAACCTAATAATCTTCGTAACCCTTTTTCAGTAATATTACATGCCTGTTGAATAAGATCAACTTCAAATTTCGATTTGATCGCTCTTAGTTTATGCATGATCGGTGCGGAGCGATCTATTTTATGCAAAGGAAATTTTGCCATGATATTTTTGTTGAAACGCATCTCTGCTGTTTCCGTATCAATATATCTGCGCGTATGCTCATTGCTGTTCAAATAAATAGTTTCGGCCTGGAAGATCACCGACTTCAAAAAAGCATCGAACCCATTTACCCACATAATATTTTTAATGCCTGAAGTTGCCGTTGCTTGTTCTTTATTCAATTTTGCACCCTCCCAAATTGCGATAAGCTCACTTGTCTCTTTCACAAACAGAACTTCTTTGTGAGCCCCTGTTACAGCATCTGGATAAATCAATAAAATAGTGTCTTCCTGATCAACTCCGCTTAGATAAAACAGATCGGAATTCTGAACAAACCCTATTGAGCCATCCGCATTAGTAGGAAGAATATCGTTACTAGTAAATAGAGCAATGGAGTTAGGTTTTAAGCTGGCTGCAAAACGTTTTCTATTTTCAATGAATAAATTTTTATCGATGCTTGAATATTTCATGGTATAATATTTTTTTTACATATCGCCTGATATGTCATGAATGTAATTTCTGTAAATATAATAAATCAAATTTATTGTTGGAAATGGACTAAAAAGAAAAACCTCTGCGATTTTTGCCGCAGAGGTTAAAAGCTTTTCTATACTAAATTCTATTTTACAATAGTGACATGACCAATGTATTGGTGGCGTATCCCTTGCCAATCTCTCAAATCGACCTTGTAAACATAAACATCTTCCTGAACTAAGGCGCCAGTATTATGTTTTGCACCATTCCAACCAATATTCAGATCGTTTGTTTTAAAAATACATTCACCCCATCTGTCAAAAACACTCATTTCAAATTTATTCGGATCAATATTATCCCCTTTTATCATGAATACATCATTCTTTCCATCACCATTAGGTGTAAATGCGTTAGGCGCATAATACAGATAGACAGGATCAACTGTCACAAAATCTGAAACAGTATCAACACAACCATAAATATTCATCACCGCAAGCTGAACAGGAAACACACCTATACCTGGATAATCGTAGGAAGGATTTTGAATGATTGAACCTGCACCTGTTCCAAATGACCATACCCAAGCATTAACAGAACCAACTGATTGATCAATAAAATTTATGGTAGGATTTAATACATCAACCGGTTGTGGCAATGCAACGAATGCCGCAATTGGCAAAGCATGAATCGTAATTAAATTTGTATTCACTGATGTGCTTACACAACCTATTGTATTCGTGTAGGTATACGTAACAGTATATATTCCTGCAGATTGATATTGATACGAAGGATTGGCCAGAATTGAAGTATCACTAGAAGATGTAAGAACACCAAAATCCCAAGCATTGGTTCCTCCTGGCTGATCAGCAGTACTTGTAAAAGTAATTGTTGTTGGTTCACAGCCTTGCGTAGTATCGGCAACAATAGATATGACAGGAAGTGCTATGACTGTTACCACTGTAGTATCAACAGAACCGCACAATCCTGAGATTGTATATGTAATCGTATGAACACCAGCTCCGGCAGTTGCAGGGTCGAAAGTACCAGAAGCGGCATTGATTATCCCCGTACCTGTCCAGCTACCACCTGGAGTTGCTGCAGTCATGTTGAAGGAAGCTGCACTAATACAAACAGGATTTACATTCGTAATCGTTGCATTATAAATTGACGACACATTTATGTTAACAGTGTCAACTGAAGGACAAGGACCGGAAATAGTGTACATAATAATATGTGTACCAACTCCAGCAGTTGTTGGATTAAATGTTCCTAAAGTAGCACTCGTAATTCCTGTTCCAGACCATACTCCTCCTGGATCAACGGCTGTTAATGTAATAGGAGCAGCAGTTACACAGATTGGACCAGGTTGCGTGATAGTGGAATTTAAAGTAGGATTCACCGTGACTACAACCGTATCGCTAGAAGGGCAAGTACCTGCAATTGCATAGTTAACAATAAATGAACCAGCAGTTGTAGGATTAAAAGTCCCTGCGGAAGCACTCGTAATACCTGTTCCTGACCATGTTCCACCTGTTGCTCCTGCTGTCAAATTAAATGCCGCTGAACCAGCGCAAACTGCTGCAGGTTGAACAATTGTTGCACTCGCTGAACCAAGAACGGTGATATTCATCGTATCTGTAGAGTTACACCATGCACTTGTATAATACGTAATTAAATGTGTTCCAGGTCCTGCTGCTAAAGGATCGAAGGTGCCTAACGTGGTATTTGTAATGCCGGGACCCATCCAAGTTCCGCCCGTAGAATCGACTGTCAAATTAAAAGCAGGCGTTGACTCGCAAACAGGGCCAACAGGCGTTATAACAGGATTTGTACCACTAGCAGGGGTGACTTGAACAACGAATGGAATGGTTATAGGTGTTAAACATGCACTTATTGGTGTGCCTATTGCCGTGTAAGTGGTTGTTACTGCCGGATTAGCAACAACAGAAGGCCCAGTAGGAGGTGTCAAACCTGTTGTAGGGGACCATGTCCATGTATAATTACTAACAATTGGTCCACTGATGGTGATTGGCACTGGTCCTCCACATGTTCTTACCGTATCACTGTATGGCGTACAAACTGCAGGGGGTGCCGTTAATGAACCTGGATAACTCAAATATAATAAGTTATTCACCGCAGCAGTTGCGGATGCATCATCTAGAATCACAACAAATTTAAATGTTTCTGTTGCTCCTGGTGCTAAATTGATAATATGATATGCCAATGCAATGGCCTCATCCGCCACGTTCACAGAACCGACTGTT
>CANFRC010000012.1 GCA_947449315.1 Bacteroidota bacterium | reverse complement strand
TCAGTAACCGTAACCGTATAAACTCCCGCACATAAACTCGAAATGGTTGGGGTGGTTGCTCCTGTACTCCATGAATAAGTGTAAGGAGGGGTTCCGCCTGTTGGTGTAGATGTCGCTGAACCTATACAAGCTCCATAACAAGTGGTGATATTTGTTCCAACCGCATTTGCTAGTAAAAGAGGAGGTTGAGTAATTGTTATAGTAGCAGTTGCAGTACATCCTTTAAAATCGGTAATATTAACCGTATACGTTCCAGCACACAAGGAGCTAATTGTTGTTGAACCATCTCCGACAGGAGCGCCAGGCAACCAATCAATCGTATAAGGTGGTGTACCTCCAGCAATGGTTGCAGAAGCTGTTGCATTGCAATCACCGTAACAGGATAGTGCTGTGGAAGTAACTGCTACTGTCAAAATGTTAGGCTGTGTGATTGTAACAGATCCTACTTTTGTACAGCCATTCAAATCGGTAACTGTAACGGTATAGGTACCAGGACATAAACCGGAAATTGTTGCCGTGGTAGCTCCCGTACTCCAAGAAAAAGTATATCCTGGTGTTCCGCCTGATGGTGCTGATGTAGCGGTACCATTGCAAGCACCATTACACGTGACATTCGTAAAGCTTAAGCCGGCATTTATATCTGTTGGCTGAGTGATGGTCACACTCTGAACACTTGTGCATCCTTTAAAATCAGTAACCGTAACCGTATAAACTCCCGCACATAAACTCGAAATGGTTGGGGTGGTTGCTCCTGTACTCCATGAATAAGTGTAAGGAGGAGTGCCGCCTGTTGGTGTAGATGTCGCTGAACCTATACAAGCTCCATAACAAGTGGTGATATTTGTTCCAACCGCATTTGCTAGTATAAGAGGAGGTTGAGTAATTGTTATAGCTGAAATAGCAGTACATAAATGCGAGTCTGTAACAGTAACTGTATAAACACCCGGACACAATGAAGAAATTGAAGCTGTTGTTGCTGTATACCCTGCAGGACCAACCCAAGAATATGTATAGGTTGGAGTTCCGCCAGTAACTGAAACGGAAGCTGTTCCATTACAAGCACCAAAACAAGTGACATTCGTTCCGGATGCAGTAGCTACAAGCACTACAGGTTCCGTAATGATTTGGGTAACCGTTTGTGTACAACCCTTCGCATCTGTTACAATAATTGTTATTGAGCCAGCACATAATGATGAAACAGAATTTGTCGTTGAGGCTGTTGAAACAACTGTCCCATTCGACCAAGAGTAACTATAGGGTGGAGTACCACCCGAAACAGTTGCCGTGGCAGTTCCATCACACACCGATAAACAGGATGCATCGGTATGAGCAAGTGTTAACGTTAATACCGGAGGTTGCGTAATGACGGCATTGTATGTTGATGTGCAACCATGTGAATCTGTTGTGGTGCATGTATATGTGCCGGCACAAAGCATGGAAATGCTATCCGTTCCATCACCTACAGGACTTCCGAGAGTCCAATCATAAACATAAGGGGCGGTTCCGCCAGCTGCAGCAATAGATGCTGTGCCATCACAAAGTCCAAAACAACTAACATTTGTAACTGAACCTGGGGACACCAATAATAAAGGCTGACCAATAACAATGACAGCCGAACTATCTTTACAGCCTTTTGAATCAGTAACAGTAACTGTATAAGTTCCGGCACAAATATTAGTCGCTGTATCGTTGGTTCCTAGTCCACCTGACCAAGAAATAGTATAAGGAGATGTTCCACCTGTAACTTGCACACTAGACATAGCATTGCACAAACCAAAACAAGTTGGAATATTGGTAAAAGTTTCGTAATCAAACAATAGCGATGGCTCTCCAACAGAGATGGAACAGAAACGTACGATGCCTGTTACCACATCTGTTACTTTAATTGTATTTGTACTTGCACCAAGTCCTGTGATACAAAGGGTTCCATCACCAGCAGGTGTTGCTGCAAAATTCCAGTCGTATAAAAAGGTTCCTGAACCACCTGTGATCACAGCACAAGCAGAGCCGTTATTTAAACCATTACAAGTAACACTGTCTGCAGTTAAAGTAACAGTAAAAGCGCCAGGGAATACGCAGCTTGATGCTCTTGTTCCAAGCGACATTATTGTTGAAACAAAACCATATCTAAGATTTCCATCTTTAAAATTAGAAGTAGTGATAGAATCGGTAAAGATCAATGTGGAAGAATCTCCATCAAAAATTAAATTTGATGAAGTACTGAAATCCCATGTATTTTTGATGGTGATCTCTGAATTAGAAAGAGAGAGGTTTCTAGTCAAATGAGAGTTACCGATGAAAGAGCCACAATTCACTTTCTTCCCGTCCGTATTTAATGAGCCCTGAAGTAAGCGGATGGATGTTGTATTATCCGTGGTAATATCATCCTGCAAAAGCCATGAACCTGTTCCATTAAAAATATAATCACCTACAATAAAATTGTGAGCTGTTGATATTGTATTCCCGGCTGAAGTAGCAGCAAATATCGTATTCCCTTTAAAACCATTCCACAAAAGAGGAGAAAGTTTATACGAACCAAAAACAGTTAAAGACGTTGATGGAGAAGCGGAAAATACAGCATTGTCATCAATGGCGCTCCAATCAATAGAATGACAAACAGCATTGGCAGTGACCATGACAGTTTGTTTATTTGCTGAAAATGAGTTTTGATTAAAAATCACATCGTCATCGGCAGTTGGAATCATTGCACCTCCAGCACCACCATTACTTTCCGACCAATGACTTGCGCTGTTCCAATTACCTGTACCTCCTACCCAATAACGGTTTGATGCCGGTAAAAAAACTACCTGAACTAAACAAATGACTATTAGTAAATACTTTTTCAAATTATGATATATTTATTAAATCCAATAAATAAACGATTACACTACAAATATGCTAAAAATAGTTCAAATATAAAAATCGGTTGAAAGCGATTTTAAACAAGAACTTGTTAACAATCTAACAGATGCACACCTTATACAAAAAGTTGCTTTGGGGTCATAAAATAAAAGCTTTGAAAAACCATAAATAATGTAAACTTTTGTGATGTATTAAGCAAAGCAAAAAAATAAATTGAATTAAAATTTTTCTTTTCAATGTAACTTATAACATAAGATTGTCGTCACATAGTAAAAAACAAAAAAAAATTAAAAAATATGAATCCTAAAAAAACTAAAATTTTTGGATTGTCAGTATTAATTACAACAACCATTTTTCAAGTTAAAGCGCAACAAATTAGAGCGGTTGGCGACTTTTCGGGAATAAAAGCAGGCGATTCTTTTAATATTTTAATCACTCAAAGTGACGCGAATACAATTAAAGTAAATGCTCCTGCGAATTTTCAATCACAAGTAATAGCAGAAGTAAAAGATGGAATTCTTTCCATTTTTGCTGAGGGGAATATCAAAACTGACAATCCTATCGACATCATCATAGGCGTAAAATCGTTAACAAGCCTAGATGTTTCTGGTTCTGCAGATGTAAAAAGTGAAAATCAATTGACATGCGATCAGCTTACGATAACTTCGAATGGAGCTGGTGATGTTCAATTAGAACTAACAGCAAATGAAATAAAAGCGGATGTGAGCGGAGCCGGAGACATTACACTTAAAGGTTCGACACAACTGCTTAATGCAACTGTATCAGGGGCCGGTGATCTGAAAGCCACCAACCTCGAAGCAACAAAAATTAAAGCAAAAGTTTCAGGAGCGGGCGATGCCAAAGTGAACGCAACTCAGAGTTTAGATGCGGATGTATCTGGAGCAGGTTCTATTATTTACAAAGGAAATCCCACCGATAGAAACGTCAACATTAGTGGAGCTGGATCAGTAAGAGAAAGCAAAAGCGGCACAGGTGAGGAAACAGCAAGCGATACCACTAAATTCAAATTAGGAAATAAAAAATACATCATCATAGGTAATGGGGAAAAAAATGACGCTGATAAAGCAAAAGACGACTCTTCAAAATCACATAAAGATTCATTCAAACACTGGAATGGATTAGAGGTAGGTGTAAACGGAATCATGGATTTTAAAAATAATTTAGACCTTCCTCCTAGCGCTAGCTTCTTGGAATTGAATTATGCAAAATCTTTACAATTTGGAATAAATATCGCTGAAAAAGATTTTCATATCTACAAGAATTTCGTAAATGTTGTAACGGGTTTCGGATTCGACTTCAATCATTATGCACTACAAAACAACGTAACATTAAATGGAGACACCTCTTATTTGAATGCTTGGAAAGACACATCCATCTCTTACAAAAAAAACAAATTGAATGTATCTTACATCAAAATCCCACTGCTATTGGAATTTAATACCAGTAAAAATGCTGCTAAGAATTTTCATATTGCTGTTGGAGGTGAATTTGCATACCGCATCCATTCTGTTACAAAACAAAAATTTGATGCGAACGACAAACACATCAAGATCAAACAAAAAGACGATTTCAATCTTGAGCCATTCCGTTACAGTGCAGTTGCAAGAATTGGATACAATAAGGTTACCCTATTCGCTGATTATGGCTTGAATCGTTTATTCAAAAAAGACAAGGGACCGCAAGTATACCCTTTTACACTTGGTGTAACAATCAATATGTAAGATACATTAGACAAATAAAAAACTCCATCAAAATAAACTTGATGGAGTTTTTTTATTCTGATTGCTTACAAAACAGTATTCAGTTGATACAAAATAGGTTTACTTGGTGAGGCATCATTTTCAAAGCTTGCGATCTGAAGATTTAAGAGATACGTTCCATCAAAAATAGTATTAGGAACATAGATCATTTCGGTAATGGTGCGATTCAACTTTGTATTTTGAGGATATTGCCAAAAAGCATGATGTGCTTGTAATTTCCCGCCATCCACTTCTTTATCTACAGAAGGAAGGTCAATTAACAAATGATCGATACCTAGTTCATCAATCAATGCCGCCGCTTCGTATTCTAAATATGGAGGATTAGTATTTGAATAATGCTTATTTATTTTTGAAATATGATTATCCAAAGTCCTGATTACAATTGCCTCCGGACGTTTATCACCCAAGCAATTTAAAACATGTTGCTTCGTTATTACTTTATCTCCATCTGAAGTTTCATCTGGTAAAACAGTTATTAATTCCGCAATAAAAAAAAACTTTTTCAAGGTTTGATTGATACTATAATCCTCCTTACTAATATGACCAACACATTCGGTATGCGTTCCGTTGCCATGAGGATTAAATTTGATGTTCCTGAAATTCACAGATCCACCTTGTTTAACATCCCCAACCCAATCACCCATTCGAACAGGTTCAATAGAAACAGGATCTGAATACCAGGCATTCACATTTTCATTTCCAGCCCGTAAAGGAATTGAAATATCAATGGGCTTAGAAAGATCGACATGATAAGTTTTTCCTTTGTGTGTTATTTTTGACACCATACTCACTCTATTTTAAAAAGTTCACTCGAAATTTTATCCGCAAACAATTTTCCTTTATCTGTTAAAAATAATTTATTTTCTTCATTTAAAATACTTTCTGAACGAATATATTTATCCGCTTCCGATAAGCAATGGTTGAGATACTCTTTTCCGAATTGCTGCTCTATAATAGTAAGATTAGCCCCCCAGATCGTTCTTAACGAAGTTAAAATATATTCGTTGTAGCGTTGTTCTTTTGTAAGTTCCTCTTTTTCAAAATTGAGTTCGCCATTTTCAAGTGATTTAATATACAATGCATTATTTGAAATATTCCATTGACGGCTACTTCCATTATATGAATGGGCGGATGGGCCTAATCCGAGATAATTTTCTTTTAACCAATAGTTACTGTTGTGTTTTGAATAAAACCCGTCCTTACAAAAGTTTGAAATTTCATACTGAACAAAATCATTTGCATGCATTGCGTCTACCAATATTTCAAATTGTTCAGCACTCTGCTGCTCGTCAACATTTTTTGTTATGCCTGTCTTTATCTGATGAGCCAACATCGTTTTGGGTTCAACCGTTAAACAATAAGCCGATATATGTTTTATATTTAATGCGAATGCAATCTGCAAATTATTTCTCCATTTATGATGTGTTAGCGTTGGAGTACCATAGATAAGATCGATAGTAATATTTTCAAATCCATTATCCTGAGCTAATTTGACAGCATTCAGAGCTTCTGTGGCAGAATGCGCCCGATTCATGAATCGAAGGTCTTCATCATAGAAACTTTGTATCCCTATACTCAATCTATTAATCGGTGATTCCTTCAACTCTTTTATTTTCTCTGAGGTTAAATCATCCGGATTTGCTTCCAAAGTTATTTCAGCATTCGGCAAAATGTTAAAATTTAATTTGACCGCATTAATAATATCCAACAGATCGAATTTAGAAAGTAAAGATGGAGTTCCTCCTCCCAGATAAACAGTCGATACTTCTGTTGAAGATGGAAAATAGTTTTTTTGAATCTCAATCTCTTTGAATAATGCTTTCATAAAAGCATCTTTATTCATCAAAGAAGTAGAAAAGTGGAAATCACAGTAATTGCAAGCTTGTTTGCAAAAAGGAATATGGATATAAATGCCAGCCATTACACTTTATTCAAAACAATCCTAAATGTAGTGCCTTTGTCGATCTCAGAATTTTTCACAAAGATCTTTCCTAAATGATAATTTTCGATGATGCGTTTTGTCAACGATAAGCCTAAACCCCAACCACGTTGCTTGGTTGTAAAACCAGGTTCAAAAACAGTTTTATATTTTGATTTAGGTATCCCTTTACCGTTATCGGAAATATCAATATAAACAAATTGAGTCTGATCGGAAAGTGTTATTGCTATTGCACCATTTCCATTCATGGCATCTACAGCATTTCGAATCAGATTTTCAATCACCCATTCAAAAAGAGGAATATTCAATTGAGCAAAAACTTCTTTCTGATTATTTGTATCAATCGAAAACAGGACATTTTTAGATGTTCTTAATTTCATGTAATTCATCGAATCATTCAGAACCTTTACCAAATCAACGGTATCCAATTTGGGCACAGAACCAATTTTAGAAAAACGCTCAGTGATTGTTTCAAGTCGTTTTACATCTTTTTCAATCTCAACAGCTGTCTCAGGATCTAGACCTTTGGATTTTAAAAATTCCAACCAAGCAATTAAGGAAGACAAAGGTGTTCCCAATTGATGAGCAGTCTCTTTGGCCATTCCAACCCATACTTGATTTTGTTCTACTCTTCGCGCTGTACTAAATAATAGATATGCAACCAAAAGAAACAAACCTATTATCGTGAACATGACATATGGATAATATTTAAGTTGAGTCAGCAAAATCGATTCCTGATAAAAAATATAACTTTTACCTCCTTCTCCAAACTCAACTTCAATGGGTTGATTTTGCGAAGCCATAGCTTCCAAAGTAGTTTTCAGGTAAACTGGATTTTTTATTTTTAAGGAATCAACATTACCGGATTGAATCACATTCAGTTTGGTTGAGTCAGTATAGATGACAGGAACAGATGCTGAATTTACAGCTACTTCAGATATGAACGATTTGATAAGATCATCCAAATTACTTTTTAATTCAGAAAATAGTTTTGAATCTTTGAAGTATAAATAATTCTTTTGTCCATGGTAAATATTAATTTCGATAGGCTCCTGAACTTTACGCATCGACTGCATCTGCAACTTCAGATATGTTTTATCGTTTTCTTTATCAGAATCTAAATTCCTGGAGGTAATCACATTTCCAAGTTCATCAGTAAGAATAACGGGAACAGTCGTATTGTCGGAAACCACTTTCAAAACAAAACCATAATCACTAAGGTCTTTTGACAACTGACGGGTCGCCTCTGCCCACAATTCAACCTTTTTACGTTCGTCCGCTTTTATCTTTTCAAATAGTTCATTGGTATATTTTACCAGATCAGCTTTCTTTTTGATTGCATCAGCCCAAAGCTTCACCTTTTTCCGTTCTTCTTTTGCAATCTTATTAACTATTGTATTTGTGTACCAAAGCGAAGCGCCCACAATGACAATTGCGGCTGAAAACAGCCACAACTTCCATGCTTGTTTCTTTGAATAAATGTTCAAATGTTTCAATTTTTAATTAGGGGTACTAATTTAGTGTTTTTTAGGAGAAATTCCCTTCAAACAATGGATCCGATATTGAGTTTCATCCTTAAAGCTTTTTAATAATCTTCCTCATCCTTCTTTTTAGGGGGCTTCAGCTCTTTTTTGTTTTCTTTTTTATCTGCCTCATCCCATTTTATAATAAATTTCGTATCCGTGGCAGGCTTTTTAGAATTGAGTGTGGAATCTTTTTTAAACAATCCAAACTCATCTTTCAGAATTGTTTTTAAGGTTTGTTTTTCTACTTTCAGATCCTGCTTCAGATTTTGAATTGCACTTTTGGAGTCGTATTTAATAACTGGTTTATCAACAGTTCCTGTCATGGATAAAAATATATTTGTCCTTCCCAAACCATCATCTGCTACTTCGCCAAATTCATCATTTTGCTTTTTGGCTTGTTTTGCTTTTTTCGACAACAGCTCATTGAGAGACAGTTTTATTTTATAATTAATCTCATTGTTGAAGGTGTGTGTTCCAGATGCTGTAATATTAATTGCGTTCGATTTCACTTCCATTTTTGGGATGTTGACGACCTGATTTTTTATTTCAATCTGATTCTTCAGCGTTGAGAATCTTACATTTTCCAAATCTTTTAATTCAATAAAACGAGATAAACTTTTCATCGACTCTACATTATTAAGTTCTCCATTTTCTATCGTCATATCAATTCCAGCAAACAACTTATCCATATCAACAATAAGCTCAGGAGAAATAATGGAAGCAAACTGAATTTTTGCAGTGGCAATTCCTTTCAGATTTTTATCGGTAACAGATGTTTGTCCAAAATTTTCGAATGAGTCAAACATTTTGGTGATGTTAATTTTATGAAGATCCGAAAAACAGGTAATTAATATTTTTGTACTGTCTGTTCCATCTATCAAACCGCTTGTTGTAATGCTTCCATTCATGGTTGACAATAGGATAGGATCCACTACCATCTTTTTATCCTTTAATTTTATGACCCCATGAATATTGGTGGCATTAAACTTCCTGAATTCCAAATGGTCAATCTCACTGTTCAAGTTTAAATCGATATATTCAGAAAATTTAAGTTTGTATTTGCTTTCCGAATGATGACGCTCCTCCTTATTCGAAAGCAACTCATTCAGGTCAACATTTTTTGATTTCAATGAAGCTTCAATTGTGATATTCTGATTTTCTTTCAAAATAAAACCGATTATATTCCTAAAAAAACCTTTCAATTCGAAATCGCTGTTGCCCGCATTTCCAGAAAATCGGTTGACTGCTAAATCATTGTTATCAAATTTAAAATCACCGTTGATATTGAAAAATGACAATTTATTATTCTTCAATTTTATATTCACATCCGAAATAATGAGGTCGCCAGATGTGTTAATATTTTCATAATTCCCGGAGATCAAATTTTTCTCGTTACCACTAAAAGTTGCATCCATTTTTAACTGACCGTTTACCGTTTCAATAGTATCCATTTTTAAAAATTTCTGTAATACTTCTAAGTTAAAATCGGCCTTTGCGTTTCCATTAAACGATGGATTATCCAAATTCTTTAGCGATAGATTTCCTGAAATAGTACCATTTTCAATAGATGCGGAAAAGGGCATCAATGAAAGTGAAGAAACAGTAGAAGAGTTCTTATTACCGTTTGAATAATGCCCTTTCAGATTAACATTGTTTAGCGTAATATGATCTTTCAATTGAGTAATGTCTGCATCCTTAATCCCAAAATCTGCAACAATCTGTGGATATTGATTTTGTACTATACTTCCTTGAACAGTAGCATCCAAATAAAATTCCCCACTACTTTCATAATCGTTTATGATACCTTTATACTTTGCAGGAATTAAAGACAAAACAGATTTTATGTCCATATCTTTTCCATGAAAGCCTAAATTTAAAATTGGTTCGTGATTGGAGTTGATAATATTACCAACAACTTCAAATACAACATCTTCAATTTTTATTTTTGCTTTGTCAATATTATAGGTGAATAAAATATTGTCAATATTTAATGCTATCTCCGAATGAATCGTTCTCTTGCTTAAATACCTTGTGCTATCCATTTTAATGGTATTCACAAACAAATCGCTGGTCGACTCCAAAGAATATTTTTTATCCGAAAAGTTTCCTGACAAATCGCTTTTATTGACAGTAAAATCAATATTTTGTTTTGCTTTATAATCTTTAAAAGAAAAATGGACTTGTTTTAAAACAATTTTCTCAAGAGCAAAAGAGAAGCCTTTACTGGTTGTATCTGTGGATGGTTTCCAAAAATGATAATTATCATTTCCTTCTTTATCTATTCTGATTCTCAAATTAGCATTATCGACTTCAATTTTTTTAATATGGTAGTTTTTTTTAAAAACATCGATCAGATTAAATTGAAAAGAAATTTCACCCGCGGTAAACAATGTATCTTTTCTTTTACTTTGAATAGCTTCCAGCGCCTTCACATTTTTAAAATCAACAGAAGCGAATGGAAAATTTTTTAGGACTGTAAAATCAATGTCTTTCCCATCAACAATGATCTCTGTATTGAGTTCCTTATTCAGCTCTCCAACAATATATTCTTTTACATCATCCTGGTAATAGTATCCTATTACGAATCCTGATCCAACTACTAACGTTACCGATACAAGTATGAAAATCAAAAATCGCCAAAACAACCGTATCATTCGTGACGATCTTTTTAAAGTGGGAACACTTTCCGAATTGATGTTATCCTCGATTTCCATTTACGATTTTCATTCTTTACAAAGTTTACAATAAAACAAAGGTGCCTTTTGCTCAAAACGTAGATGTTATCAATAACGCAAAGTGAATAAGTTTATTTGATAGGGCATGGATTCATTTGCTGCTCTTATTTGCTGTTTTTGCAACTATTCTGGAACTCATTATAGAGAACAACGGAAAATATTACCATTCAGATATAACTAACGGTACAATTGATAGGATCTTAGATCAAAAATTTCGGAATTACACACCTGGATGAATTGGAGAGAAAACGCTTTGTAAAGAAGACTAAGAATTTTATACGGATCAAAGAATTTCATCCCTCGGGCGGTTTGGAAATTACAGATGAAATGATTGCCCTTATCGCTGCAAGTGCTATCCAACTAAGCTTTGGCTTGACAGAATATTTACTTGTAAATTTTTCAAAAATATTTATTTACCCAAGAGAATACTATTCCAACTACGATAAATTGTTTCGTATTGGAATAGTAAAGCCAAAGTTATGATTCGACACTCAGCATTTTCAACATTCCTACTTCAGCATCAGAAAGCATTCGCCAGCGTCCGCGAGACAGATCTTTCTTTGTCAATGATCCAAACATTACTCTGTCTAATTTACGAACATTATAACCCATGTGTTCAAAAATCCTTCTTACGATTCTGTTTTTTCCGGAATGTATTTCCACACCAACCTGAGATTTGTCGACACCATCTCCGACATACGTAACCTCGTCAACTTTGATAGGACCATCTTCTAACTCAATCCCTGCAGCTATCTGATCAAGATCTGAACGCTTTAATGGCTTATCCAGTTCAACATGATAAATTTTTCGGATACCATATTTCGGATGTGTCAATTTTTTTGTAAGATCGCCATCATTCGTAAACATAAGCAAACCAGTAGTTGCTCTATCTAATCGACCAACAGGATATATACGTTCCTTGCAAGCTCCCTGAACTAATTCCAACACTGTTCTGCGCTGTTGAGGATCATCGGCAGTGGTGATATAATCTTTTGGTTTATTTAAGATCAAATAAACCATTCGTTCTCTTTTTAAAGTTTGTCCACCATATTTAATAATATCGGTAGGCTTTACACGATATCCCATCTCGGTAATGGTTTTACCGTTAACCTGTACTACCCCCGATGTGATTAGGTCATCTGCTTCTCTACGCGAACAAATACCAGCATTTGAAATAAACTTATTCAAGCGGGTCATCCCATCATCAACTTCCCTTTGTGGCTTTGATGCTGAAGGTTTTTTATTCGACCAGTTCTTTTTTTCATATGGCTTCTTTTCATATGGTTTTTTCTTAAAATCTTTCCCTTTTTCAGATATGAAATTTGGTTTTGAATCACCATGTTCAAAATCACTTTCATCTAGGTCATAAGGATTTGCAGATGATTTTGCTTTTTTGAAAGGTGCTGCTTTTTCAGAAAAAGGCTTTTTACCATACTTCTTGCGTTTATCGGCATTTCTGCCGCCAAAAGCAGGTTTCCCTTCAGAATCGCCTTGTGTCTTTTTAGAAAATGGACTTGATTCCGATGATTCTTTTTTATGATAATCTCCAGATGAGGAAGTTGAACGTTTTTTAGGGCTTCCAAAATCAGATGGACGAGAGTCGTCGCGGAAACGCTCAAATGCTGGCTTGCCATCGTATTTATCCGTCCTGCTTTTTCTAGGTTCAGAAGATTTTTTGTCTCCAGAGGATTTTGAAAAAGACGGTTTCTCATCACCATCTGCACGTTTGAAATTGGAGCGAGGCTTTGAATCACCTTCTTTTTTTTCAAAAAAAGGCTTTTTATCATCGTAATCATTTTTGCCTTTTTTTGCTCCGAAAGATTTTTTTCCTTTAAAATCTTTGCTTCCACTGCGTTTGAATTCTTTTGCCATCACTGCTATTTTTTTGCAAATTTACGAAAATCAATCAGAAATGGAGTAAAATTCAATAAAATCAAAGAATTGAAAAGATTTTCCCGCTTTTTACAATCTAAAAAAAACATACAATTGCAGGTTAAAATGCTCCGTTTTTTATAAAAAAATAGCACCTGAATCTTATGAAAGAATTTCACCAAGACGATAGGTTACAGCGACAATATTATCTGAATAAAGGATAAAAAGCATCTTCAATATGTTTAACGGCCGTTGAATCATTCATCGTAACCGAAATAATATCAAAGCGAACTTCCAGATCAAGATTATTTCTGAGAATATATTCATGAGCTGTTCGAATGAGATTTTTCTGCTTTTGTTTGTTCACAAATGTTTCCGGCTCACCAAAATAGTTGCTTTTCCTCGTTTTTACTTCAGCAATAACCAACATTTTGCTTTTTGTTGCAATAATATCAGCTTCCAAATTTTTAAAACGCCAATTCAATTCCAGAATGGAATAACCCTTGTCTACTAAATATTTTGCAGCTATCTCCTCTCCCTTTTGCCCTGTTATGTTATGTTGAGCCATATCTTTTCTTGGATGATTTATTTTTTAAGGCAAATATGAGTCATTCTAGCTGAATGGCTTGCTAAGAAATTTAGTTTATTCTTGGGCAACGAAACAGTAAAATGAGCAGTAACTAGGATAACCAAAAAAGGTGCTGAATCAACTCTATTCGAAATCCCAAAAGGATACAATAAATTCGAAAAACAGGTTCTGAAATCCTGTTAAAAGCGCCGATCATTGATAAGGCTAGGGCTTTTTGATTAAAAAAATCAACGTTCTAAATCGGGTATTTTATCCCAAATTATACCCCAGCTACCTATAAATAATTATTATCTTTGCGCCCGAATTAGAATTAAATAAAGATGGACAAAAAATCGATAATTGGATTATTGCTTATAGGTGGAATATTAATTGGATGGATGTACCTGGCAAGACCCACCCCGGAAGAACTAGCTAAAAAAAGAGCACAGTTTGTTACTGACTCTACAGCCGAGTTCAATTCTACAGCAAAAGTGAAAAATGATGCTACCCCTGCAACAACATTCGCTGCTGCAAACATTCAAACTTCTGCATTTACAGATGCTAAAGGAAAAGTAAACGATTCGTTGAAATCAATTGTAAAGAGACAGCTATTTGGGGATTTTGCTGACGCTTCTGAAGGAGAAAACAAAATCATAACGATAGAAAATGAATTAATGAAGGTTCACATCTCTTCGAAAGGTGGAAGAGTTTCTTCCGTTGAACTTAAGAAATACAAAACCTTCGACCAAAAACCTCTGATCCTTTTTGATGCCGATTCCTCTTTGCAAAACATTTCTTTTAAAGCTTATTCTAAAGACTTCACAACAGACTCGCTTTATTTTGTTTCGGATGGGATGAACTTTAATGTAACCGGAAAAGACTCCAAAAGCATTTCGCTAAGATTATACGCTGGAAACAAAACTAAATATATTGAATATGTGTATACGTTGACCGGAAATGATTACATGATGGGATTCCGCCTAAACACGGTTGGAATGCAAGATATTATAGCAGATAACCTTATTTTTAACTGGGGAATGAAAATTCCATCACAAGAACAAAATCATCAAACACAGCAGAGAGCGTCAACAATATTCTTTAAATCACCAAGTGAAAATGTTGACAAAATAAGTGAAGGGACCTATGAGAAAAAATCAATTGAATTCCCTTTAAAATGGGTAGGTTTTAAACAACAATTTTTCACTTCAGTAGTGATTGCCGATCTTACTTTTGAGAAAGCATCCACATTAGAAACGACTTCAGAAGTCGGTTCTCCTAAATACATTAAACAATACACAACGGCCTTAAACATTCCTTTTACACATAAAAAATCGGAATCTTTCGGAATGCGTTTTTATTTCGGGCCCAACCATTATAAAACATTAAAAGGATATGATCTTGAATTAGAGAAACAGATCAGTTTGGGTTGGAAAATTTTTGGATGGCTGAATCGATTCCTTGTTATTCCAATTTTCAATGCACTGGATAGTTTCCATTTAAATTATGGTATCATCATATTGCTTTTAACTATTTTCTTAAAACTGTGTTTATTACCTATTGCCTATAAAACAGTCCTCTCTTCAGCAAAAATGAGAGTATTGAAGCCCGAAATCGATGAGATAAACGAAAAATACAAGAACGAAGATGCAGTTAAGAAACAGCAAGCAACAATGGCATTATACAAAACAGCCGGTGTAAATCCAATGGCTGGGTGTATTCCGGTATTATTACAAATGCCCATATTAATTGCTTTATTCAACTTTTTTCCTGCTTCTATTGAATTACGTCAACAAGGGTTCTTATGGGCAACTGACCTATCGACATACGATTCCGTTTATAACTTCGGATTTGCCGTACCTTGGTATGGTGATCACGTAAGTTTATTTGCTTTATTAATGACTGTTTCTACATTATTATATACATGGAGTAATAGCCAATTAATGGGAACGAGTAATCAAATGCCTGGAATGAAATGGATGATGTATTTGATGCCTATCATGTTCTTAGGATTCATGAATAGTTACTCAGCAGGATTAAGTTGGTATTATTTCTTGGCCAATATGATCACATTCGGACAAACATGGATCATACAGAAATACGTTATTGATCACGATGCTTTGCATGCAAAAATCCAAGAGAATAAGAAGAAGCCTGTAAAACAATCGAAATTCCAACAGCGATTGGAGCAGATGACAAAAGAACGTCAACAACAAGTTGCACAAAAGAAAAAGTAAGTTAACAAAAGCCCTCCGCTAGTGCGGGGGGCTTTTTAAAAAATAATTAGACATGAAATTTCATAAAGAAGGAATACCCTCATTGATCATCACATTAATTGTTGCTGCAATTATTAATTTTCTGACCCTGCATTTTTTCACTGCCTATCCTTTAATTATATGGATAGGATATGCCTTATCTGCATTTTTATTGATTACGATTCTTCAGTTTTTCAGAAACCCAAAACGCAGTGTGATCATTAATGAAAATAATATTATTGCTCCTGCAGATGGCAAAGTAGTTGTAATCGAAGAGGTAACTGAAAACGAATACTTTAAAGACAAGAGAATTCAACTATCCATTTTTATGTCTCCAATAAATGTTCACATCAACCGTTATCCAATCAGCGGAATAGTTAAATATTCTAAGTACCACCCTGGATTATTCCTGGTGGCATGGCATCCTAAATCTTCAACTGACAATGAAAGAACAACAATTGTTGTTGAACATAAAAATGGGAAAGAGGTATTGTTCCGGCAAATTGCAGGAGCAATGGCTAGAAGAATTGTCAATTATTCAAAAGAAGGAGATGCTGCCCTACAGGGAGATGAATTCGGGTTTATTAAATTTGGTTCTCGTGTTGACATACTTTTACCTTTAGACATAAAGATAAACGTTTCATTGGAGCAGCCCGTAAAAGGAAGACAAACGGTGATAGCTACATTTGAATAAAATAATTAACAAAATTTAGCAGAAATTATGGCTAATCAGTAAATTCTTCAAATTCCTTTTATTTAACTTTACAAAATAAATTCATTCATAAATAAATTTAAAACCATAAACAAATGAAAAAATTATTTTTATTATTCGCACTTGCTGGAATCGTTGGTGTTGCAGCTGCAACAACTTTATCTTCGTTTACAAAAGCTACAATTGTTAATGTTGGTGGTGATGACAAAAAAGGTGGCGATGACAAGAAGAAAAAATGTGAAGAGGGAAAGAAAAAAGATGAAAAATCTTGTTGTAAAAAAGATGCCGCAGGAAAAGGATCTTGCTGCAAGGACAAACATGAAGCTGAAGCAAAAACACCTGCATCAACTCCATCAAAAGGAACAGGAAAATAATTACTTCCAACTCAAATCAAAGATCCGCTTCGAATATTTCGGGGCGGATTTTTTATTTACAACAAACGAATAAGTTCTTTTAAACTTCCAATCTCATGCGTTACTTCCTCGTGATGAGAATGATTTCCAGGATTAAAATAGACCTGATTTATACCGGCATTCCTTGCACCAATAATATCAGCCTCCAAGCTATCACCAATCATTAAACTATATCTTGCTTCTGCATTTGCTTCATTTAAGGAAAACTCAAACATCCTCTTGTCCGGTTTTTTAAAACCAGAACGTTCAGAGGTAATTATTTCAGAGAAATACTTCTCCAAATCACAGTTCTTTAATTTTAAAAATTGAACTTCTTCAAATCCGTTTGTAACAATGTGCAAATGATATTTGCCTTTCAGGTATTCAAGTGTTTCTTTGGCTTGTGGGAACAAATTTGTTTTGTAGGGAGCTGTCGAAATATAATCGTCACCAAAATCAACAACTAATTTTTCATCTAAAATACCAAACTTACTGAGTGCCTGACGAAACCTGTCGTATCGCAACTGCTCTTTATTTACTAAGCCTTTTCTGTAATCGTCCCATAATTTTTCATTGATAACAAAGTATTCTGAGATAAAACGATTGAATGAAGTAACACCTTTATCAAGTAATTTATGTTTATCAATTAATTCCGAAATGGCTTGCCGGGAATTTGTTTCAAAATCCCAAAGGGTGTGATCAAGATCGAAGAATATATGTTCGTATAACATCAATGAGGGGTTTGTATAAAAAATAACCTGCTGCAGACCAAAACAAGATAGATCCGAACATATACATCAATATTTTCTGCTTATCATGAAAATACCTGACTGCAAAAAAACTACCCAATGGAATTGGAATTATAAAAGGAATAATAAAAGCAAAACCTAATAATCCAAAACGTTTTTTTACGGTGATGATAAATCTGCGGGTTTTGGAGAACTTCTTCTTAGGAGGAAGATTGGGATTTAAGGCAAATTTTAAAGCGGCTTTCTTTTTTGCTCTTGCAAGAAGACGATCGCTCATATTCACAAATAATATAGCACTGCAACACCCACCAAGAGTTGTAACAAAAACGGATTCAAAGAATGAAAATCCAAAACTTAAAGCCATTGGAACACCTCCAAACACAAACTTAACTGTGCTTAATAAAAAAACGGAAGCAATTTCCCACCAAGAATCCATAAACTGCACAAATTAAATTTTTATTCCATAGCACAAATCCCCTGCATCTCCAAGCCCAGGAACAATATAAGATTGAGCAGTAAGTTCTTCATCAATAGCACCGATCCAAATAGTAACATTTTCTGGCAAATGTTTTTTGGCATATTCAACACCTTCAGCACTTGCAATAATTGCAACAATATGAGTATGTTTTGGTTTCCCTCGTTGCAATAAGAATTTGTAGGTATCAACAATTGAAGCACCTGTTGCAAGCATTGGGTCACACAAAATCAGCTCTTTATCAGCAAGCAACGGACTTGCTAAATATTCTAGAGCGATGTTAAATGTTCCATCTTTATGATGTTTACGATAGGCTGAAACAAAAGCATTTTCTGCCTGATCAAAATAATTTAAAACTCCCTGATGCAAGGGTAATCCGGCACGAAGAATAGTTCCAATGACCGGCTGTTGCTTCAACAAAGGAACAGTTGCAATTCCAAGTGGCGTTGTTACTTCTTTATCCTCATAGGTTAAGGTCTTACTAATTTCGTAAGCCATTATTTCTCCCATGCGTTCAATATTTCTTCGAAAACGCATGCTATCCTTTTGAATAGTTACATCGCGGATCTCAGAAATAAACTGATTAAATATTGAATTTTTTGCTCCTATTACTTGTACCATAAATTTAAAATTTGAATGATTTCACCCACTGTACTAATTTAGGCAATCTGTTTTTGTTCAATTGTAAATATACGCAATCTTTTGCACCGAAATTTTTGTAAAAACGAGCTACATTTTCTACAGAAGAACCTCCAAAATCAAGGAAAAAAGGCCTACCTGAATTTTCCCTAATGAATGCATCGAACATAAAATGCATGGCTCCTTTGGTTTTCCCCTCATCTGTAACTCCACTCTTAAGAAAAACAAATGTGTTATTACTTAACATAAAAAATGCTGCAGCACATAAAACATCCCCATCATAAATGGCATAGGAATATCCCTTATTTTGTTTCAAACAGGCATTCATTAATTTAATTAATACGTTATAGTGTTCTTCTTTAAAAACTTCTAATTCATTTCCTTTTGTTTCTCGAAATAATGCGACAATCTTTTCTGGAGCAATTTCATATTTTATAATCAGATTAGCCTTGATCGCCTTTTTTATATTCCTTTTTGAATTTTCCGAGAAATTTTTATAAAGCAATGGGTAAGGATCATTCATGTCTAAGATCTGATACTTCTTCTCATTGGCAAAAAAGTCTATGTTATTTATTGTATTTGTTTCGTGCAAACAAAATTCTAAGTATTTAAATTTTTCAGGAATCGCCAGTAAAAATTCATTCACCAATTTTTCGGACAATTTTTGATTTGTAAATACCCCAAAATATCGAGTAAAAAAGGGCTGATAAATGTAGTTGATCTTGTATTTTGAATTAGCTGCGATAGGAAAAACCGCTTCATAATCATTTAAAACAAGAGCCGTCCAATTTTCACAAACAACATCTAAATACCACGAATAAACGAACATACAAGGGTTGGAACTGCTGTCGATGCAAACATCCCATTTCTTCTTATCAATAGTTCTATGTTCTATATATTTTATCATTTTTTGTTTGAAAATGAATTTGAATACGTAGTGAACAAATGCTTCCTATTATTTTCAGACACAAATTGCTCTAACATCTGTATTGAATATCTTGACAATGCTTTTGGATGGCCTATCACAACCATATGCTCAAATTTCTTTTTCATTAAACGACATAACGCTTTCTCTAAAAGACTTGCATTGTATCCATCAACAGAAACAGGATTGTTTGTGACCCTCGTTAAAAGCTTCTTGCGATAGCCTGGAGCCGCCATCGCTCTGCCATCACCCAATGGTTTATGCAAATAAGGATTTTTGCGACCTAACAAGAATAATTTCCAAAAGAACAAAGGAGAATTTTTAATTGAACTAATTGGAAGTTCCGTAAAAAATCCATTTTTAATTTCTACTTCCGGTTCATTTTCAAACTTATAAATTGCTTTATCAGGAGCATTTCTAAAATCATACGAATATTGCTCAGATGAATAAAAACCATTCCTGAATACACTGCTATCCAAGTTAATTCCATTCTCAACAAAAGCGTTTTTCAATTTACTGAAAGGCTGTAAACACCAGCCTCCCGCCCTAAAAACAAATACGGATTTGTTAGTGATATCTGTCAACACTTTTTTATACCGAAAAACAATAGCAGCTATTTCGGAATCATTAAAATCAGATAATTTATATCGTTTAACATCAATCACCCATTTCTCACCATTATAATAACTGTCTTCCCAATGAGGATGAATATGCAATTGAATATCGTGTCCCGTTTTAGACAAATACTCCACTTGTTGTGTTATCGCTTTATAATCTGATTCCAACTGGGGATATATTTTTCTGAATTCATCCAGTTTTAGAATAAAACCGCAATCCACAAAGAAACAAAAACGAACATCGTACTTTTCCGATATCCGAATCAATTCGGCAGTTGGAGAAATGATGCATTTCTCAACTGTACCGTGGTTTTCACCAAAATAAATCTCGTAATCAAATGTGATGAATATATTCATACTTATTCTCCCAATGGGGTATACATTGTAACTCCTCGTTCATTGTAATTTTTTATCATTACCTCGAGCATTTTGTTAGCATCAATTAACATGCAATCTGCCTCACCAACTTTTCCGTTTACAAGAACTTTTTCTTTTTCAAAGATTGGCTTTAAGGCATCACAATTTCTTTTGGCAGAAAAAACAGGATTGTGCACTTTCGTTTTCATTAACGACTGCTTGCCTGCAGCATCGATCATTTTTATTTCAAAAACCTTTTCATCATAAACAGGGAATTTAAAATCCACGGCATCTTCTAATGTATGAAGGTTGGTGCATGCGCCATTTAAGGTAGTTCCCAACATTAATATTTTCCCATTTTGGGCACATAACTTTCGAAAAGGGGAATATTCGTTATAAGGTGTTAATTGTCCGAAATGAGAATTGGTAAAATAATCCGCCAATGGTCCTAAAGCACATACAGAGTCCGTCGGGTGAAAACTACGCATTACGTTTTTTTGCGTTCTAAAATATTCGGTGATGACACCCATTTGCGAGGGGGTAGTGCGAATATCAAAAAACGGATTCATTTCCAAATGTGTTACATTTCGTCCCTTTGCTGGAAAGGATGGAAACAAAAGTGTTCCAGTTTTACCAATAGTTTCTTTCAACGCATTTATGACTGTATCTGGACCGCCTTCAACAAAACCGATCTTACTTAAACTGCAGTGAACAAGAAGGGAATCTCCTTCCTTAATTCCAATCTGCCTCAACTCATTTACCATTTGAGCACAAGTAAGCCCTTTCTTGTTTTCCTTCTGTGATCTCAATTGCTTCCTTCGCTGATTTTTTTTCAGCTTTTTTGCCCATTCCAGGATAAATTCAGGAGCATATTTCAAAGCAATTCCTTTCAACATTTTTCAAATTAATTTAATTGGGTCGGACTAACAAATAAATCAAGAAGCATATTTAACCATGTCTTCATAAACGGCCTTCCAGCCAAGCCAAATCTTTTTATTATTTAAGGTATCATTATGCCAAAGACTCATGAACACTCCGTCAACAGCCTTTACCTCATCGATAAGCGGACAAATTTTAGCCATTGCTTCTTCCGGATTAATTTTCATATTGTACTTCAATGTTCCTTCCATCATTGCAAAGGGATGGATTTTCAATTTTGTTTCTAATTCTGTATCCAGATCATAGAAATTAAATGGAGTACATATACCCGCTCTAAAGCCAACCTGTGATGCAAACCCCATCGTATAGTCATCGGTGATATCGAGATCAATCAGATTGCGATATGTTTCGGGTAAAATTAATTTCAAGAAATGTTGTCTACTTTTTGTAACATCTCTATGTAAAACGCGGGACAATCGCCCTACTTCTTTTTTTAGTTGGTCCTTACTTTTATTTGATCCATAGGAAGGATGTATACCAATCTCAGCGTAATCGCCAAGCATCTTGATCAATGTTTGAAATTTTTTACTTTCAATAGGTAAATTCTTATCATTCACTCCATAATCACCTAAAAGAAAAAAATAGATGCTTTTCAGTTTATACTTCTTAATCATTTCTAACTGAAAATCATACGTATCATACGGATCTTTGTTTATCCCGACCAGTACCTTCGTTCTATCAACAACTTCTGTGAAATCAAATTTTGAAAGCGCTTTCAGGTAGCCGCCTATACTTCTAGTGAAGCCTTTTTCACGATAGGCATATGCATTATCAATATCAATCGTAGAAATAAACTGATATTTTTTTTCAGGAAAAACGAGATGAGGATACTTTTTTAACAGAATCTCTTTGATCCATTTTGACCAAATATTAACAACAGGTTTTTGTAAAAAGCCATTCATAAAAGCCAAACTATCTTTTGCATCAAAACGATCATGTTCATCTCGAATGTGAGGCAAATATTCTTCATACCTGCTAACTAGATAAAAACTTGCTGCAAATACATCAAAGGGTAAGGCGGAGGACTTTCCTGTTGCAAAAAATACTTTATTTGAATTGAAATCGAATACTGAAATATTTTGTTCAGTTATTCCGTTTTCAAAAAGTAAATTACGAGAAGAAAAAAAAACCTCATCGGAAAGAGGGTTATGGGTGTAGCTTAATTTCGCTCCAGAATATTTTACAAACTCATCCTGATCAGATGTTAATGAAAAATCAAATTGGAGTATATCTTTAAATATTAAATTAAAGATATACTTATTCCGATGTGTTATTTTATGCGTATATATAAGGAACATAGAACTACTTGATATTTCTTAGTATTTCATCACAAATAAATTCAGCTGCTTTCCCATCACCAAAAAGTGAAGGGAAATTTAATTTTTTAGCCTTCAAAAAATAATTATACGCCTTCAATATTTTACTCTCATCTGCATCAACAACAATAGCAGATTTGGATTTTACTAACTCAACCCACTCTGTCTCCGACCTTAGAATAATACATGGTTTTTTAAAAAAGAACGCTTCTTTTTGAACTCCGCCAGAATCTGTCATAACCAGTTGTGCATGTTTCTCAAGTGCAATCATTTCAATAAAAGAAACGGGTGGCAGTATTTTTATATAATCACTTGTTTTTATTAGACTATATAATTCTGGTGTAAGGTTGTGTGATAACAATTTTTCTGTACGCGGATGCAAAGGAATAATAATCTTTATTTTATTATTCCTTGCAATTTTATTCATTGCACGAAACAATGCATTTAGCCTAACAGGTTCATCGGTATTATTATTCCTGTGAATCGTAGCGAGAATATAACGACCATCCTCTAAACCATTCTCTTTAAGAACCGATGACGTTTTATCTGCAATGGAGGAAAAATAAAGACTGTTATCGTACATTACATCACCACAATGATACACTTTAGGATTATCAATTGAATATGGCCCTTTGTTATTTTTCTCAAATCCTTCTTTTACTAAATTACCAACACCGGCTTTAGTAGGTGAAAAAAGAAGAGTTGAAACATGGTCGCACATAATCCGATTGATCTCTTCGGGCATCGATTTATTAAAAGAACGCAAACCGGCTTCAACATGAATAACAGGGACATGAATTTTTGATGCTGCAATTGCTCCTGCTAACGTAGAATTAGTGTCCCCATAAACGACAATGCAATTTGGTTTTTCTTTTAAGAGAACCTCTTCAATACTCTCAATCATGAAGGCTGTTTGTTTGCCGTGCATGCCGGATCCGGCATTTAAATTATAATCAGGATGAGGAATATCTAACTCATCAAAAAACACCTGAGACATATTTTCATCATAGTGTTGACCAGTATGAACAATAACCTCTTTAATTTTTTTGGAATACTTATTTTTAATTGCTCTGCTTAATGCAGCTGCTTTAATAATTTGCGGACGAGCACCAATTATGGTTAATATTTTCACCATTTTAAATGTAGAAGTCTTTCGTTTTAATTAGTTAGTAAAACTCGAATTATAATTTAATCCCAGCCAGATGCAAGCACATCACACAAATGCATCATCTTCATATTTTTCCCTGCTTTTTTTGCATACCCATCTATGTGCATCAAACAGGAAACATCAGTAGAGATAAGATATTCAGCACCTGTTTCCAAAGCATTTTCCAATTTTTGTTCCCCCATTCCAACTGCTATCGGTTCAAACTTTACAGAGAAACTGCCTCCGAAACCACAACACGTTTCGGTATCTTTCATTTCTCTCATTTCCAAGCCACGTACTTTTTCAAGCAACAATCGTGGCTCGCGCTTAATGCCATACTCACGCAATGCGGCACATGAATCATGATAAGTAGCAACACCATTAAGTGTTGCACCTAAATCTGTAATTTTTAAAACATTAACCATAAAATCCGAAAACTCAAAAATATTTTTTTGAATTTGCTTGTATTCATTATGCAAAACAGAATTGTGAAACATCTCCGGATAATAATTTTTTATCATCCCAACACATGAAGCAGACGGACAAACGATGTAACGATCATTTTGAAATTCTCGAATAAACTTTTCTCCGACTTCTTTACAATCTTCCCAATAGCCAGCATTAAAAGCGGGTTGGCCACAACATGTTTGCTCAGGATTGTAATTTACACCACAACCAACTTTTTCTAATATCTTCACCATATTCAATCCTGTATCCGGATAAATTTGGTCGATAAAACAAGGAATAAAAATATCTACAATCATATCACTATTTTTTACGAATCACTCTTTACTAATTCTTTAACTTCTATATAAATTAACTTACATTTTTTGATTTCGGGACTGTCAATAAAATTAAAAAACCTATAATAAAAAATGCAATCAATGCCAAAATTGAATTCCTCATACCACCTGTAACACCCTCTATTAAACCAAAAGAAAGCATTCCAATAACAATACCGATCTTTTCACAAACATCATAAAAACTAAAATAAGATGCATTGTCTTCTGTTTCAGGTAATAATTTTGAGTATGTTGAACGTGACAAGGACTGAATTCCACCCATCACTAATCCAACAGAACAAGCTACAATGTAAAAAGCATTAGGCGTATAAACATATTTATATGTCCCTACACAAATCAATATCCAAATAAATAAAGAAACGCCTATTGATTTAATGTTTCCAATTTTATTTGACAGTCTCGAAAACAAAAATGAACCAAGAATACCAACAAACTGAATTAACAATACACTTACAATTAAATTACTGTCTTCCAAACCAACAATCTCTTTCTTCGCAAACAATACAGCCATCAGCATTACGGTTTGCACGCCCATACTATAAATAAAAAATGCGGTCAGATATCTTTTTAATTGTGTGATGTGTTTTAATTCTTTCCACACTTTCCACAATTCTTTAAAGCCTTTAAAAACAATATTCTCTTCCGATTTTGCATGTGATTTAGTTCCGCTAGGTAATCGTCTGAAAGTAATTTGCGCAAAACCAACCCACCATAAAGCAACAGAAACAAAGGAAAAACGGGGGTCCATCTTAAAACCTTTTATCAGAATTAAATTTATGATTAATAAAATGGCACTTCCAAAATAACCCATTCCAAAACCTTTTGCACTCACTTTATCATGATCCTCCGGTTCCGCTATTTCTGGCAAGTATGCATTGTAAAAAACCAAACTCGACCAAAAACCAATGCTCGCTAATAATATGGAAAGCATTCCAAAACCTAAATTGTCTTTACTGAAAAAATATAAGGAGGCGCAGGATGCTGAACCTAAGAAGCAGAAAAATTGCATGAAACGTTTTTTACTGCCGCTGTAATCTGCAATACCGGAAAGGATAGGAGAGCATATAGAAACAAAAACAAATGAGAGAGCCACTACATAAGAATATAGTTCCGTATTTATAAATTCCATTCCAAAAAATGTTACCTTATCACTTGCTAGTCCATTCACCATTGTGGTGGTCACCTTTTCATAAAAAATTGGGAAAATAGCAGTGGTAATAACTAATGGATAAGATGAATTTGCCCAATCATAGAACGCCCAAGCATTAATTAACTTTTTGTCGCCTTTTTGTAAATTCATTTTTTAATGTATTAAAATTGTATGCATACTATCTTTAAAATTAATTTTTCAAAATCACGACTTCAACCCTTCTATTCATTATCCTATACTCTTCTGAATCATTCGGTGCTATGGGCTGAGAAGAACCTAACCCTTTAAAGCCAATTGAATTTATTACTCCATGCTGTTTTAAATAATCAACCACTGCCTTGGCACGACTTTTTGATAACATGTGTTCATCAGATTCATTGCCATATTTTTCTGTATGACCATTTAGCTGAATTTCTACTTGCGGATGATCTTTCAAAAATTTCACAAGATCATCTAATGAATTATAGGAAGACTGAAGCAGATTGGCTGTACCTTTTTCAAATTGAAGATCCTTTATTACGAAAGTTTGTCCATTATCAAAAAAGTCAGAAACCCAATTTCCAGGAGCCTTTTGCGCGTTAGGATCAACTGGAGCAATTTTTTCAAAAACAGAAATATCATCAATGAAATAATATGCCTCGCGCATTTCGAAGATATCTCCCTTATGAACCCTTACCATATCTTCTTTCATTCTTGTTTTGAAGTTCCCTATGATGATATACTTTTCACCTCCTCGTGCAACGTAATTGCCTTGTATGGGTAGCCAACCTTTTCCGGAAAGTCCTTTTTTATAGGTAGAGTCAATTAATCCTTCTTCATCAAACGACATACCTAGCCTAAAAACGTCATCGGAAAAATACACTCCTAACTGCTTCACAGTAACTGTACTTTGTCCGAGAAGTCTCACGAACATTCTGAATTCATATGTTTTTCCTTTTTGGAGTGGCGTCAGAAGCTGAACATACATATATTCTTTGTAGTCGGGCTGAAATCGTAAGCCTCCAAAACATTTACCAGAATGCGCACCTTTAAATTTTGAGGTATCCTTTTTGTCTGGTTTCAAATAATAATCAACAGTACCTATATTCATCCAAGGTACTGCATTTGTGATTGAATTTGCTTTGTTCTTATGAGTTTCAAAGCTTGGATTTGGCACAAGGTTTTTCTCTTTCTTAGCTTGAGAGAAGGCTAGGGATGAAAATAGCAAAGCCACAAAGAGCAAAGTAGCTTTTTGAAAACTGAAATTTATATCTCTAATTTGTTTATTCAATTTCCTAAAATCTGAATTCTTTTACGGTATCAACAAAATATTTTACTTTATCCTTATCCAGATCTGGATACAAGCCATGTCCTAAGTTAGCAATATGTCTGTGAGGTCCAAAGGCTTTTAACATTTTTTGCGTTTCCAATTTTATTTTGGAATAATCTGCATATAACAAACAAGGATCCATATTCCCTTGTAACGTTTTAGTATTTCCTATCAAAGCGCGTGATTCTTCAATGTCCGTAGTCCAATCAAGTCCAATCGTATCACAACTTAACATTCCCATTTGTTTACGAGCAAAATGGGCATCTTTAGCGAATACAGTAAATGGGACGTCTTTGATAGCATCACAAATTTGTGATATGTATTTTAAAGCAAATTCATTGTATTGTTCTGGAGATAACACTCCAGCCCAACTATCAAACAACTGCAACATGTCTGCACCGGCAAGAACCTGGCCTTTTAAATAATGAATAGTGCTGTCAGTTATTTTTTGAAGCAATTGATGAGCTAGCTCAGGCTGTGTATATAAGAACCTCTTTGCTTTTGAAAATGTTTTGCTTCCACTCCCCTCAATCATATATGCGAAAATAGTCCATGGAGCACCTGCAAAACCGATCAACGGAACTCGTCCTGCCAATTCTTTTTTTGTAAGTCTGATTGCATCCATAACATAATGCAAGTCATCCGCTTGTGCTATTCTCATATTTGCAACATCCGCAGCAACTTTAATTGTCTTTTCAAACCAAGGACCTTTTGCTTCTACCATTTGATATGGAAGTCCCATCGCTTCAGGAATAACAAGAATATCGGAGAAAATAATTGCTGCATCAACCCCTAAAATATCAACTGGTTGAATTGTAACTTCGCAAGCAAATTCTGGTGTTTCCACCAATTCTTTAAACCCTCCCATTTTTGCTCTTACTTCACGGTATTCGGGCAAAATTCGTCCAGCTTGACGCATCAACCATACCGGTGTTCTCTCCACTTTTTCTCCTCTAGCTGCTCTAAGAATTAAATCGTTTTTAAAAGTCATACTATAAATTTAAGATATTATTCCGTATAATAAATGCAGGTGGCAGAACGAAGCACCATTTCTTTATCCAGTTCAGTTGGTTTTGTTTGTTGTTTGCTATCTAATTCCATTAATCCGTCAATGAAGATTGTCATTCGAAAACTATATAATATGCATGTGTTCATTCCAATTGCTTAATTTGTAAAAATAACAAATACTATTGATTTTATAAGGGGTTTAAAAACAATTTTTAAAACTATTTCTCATAATAAATGCTTATTTTTAATATCCAAAATCCAAGAAATGAAACCTGAAGAAATTGAAGAAATTGCTATCAAATGGTTTAAAGCATTTAACACACATGATCTGGAAAAACTTCTATCCTTATACAGTGATCATGCAACCCATTTCAGTCCTAAATTAAAAATTAGAATGCCCGAAACGAACGGTTTAGTTGAAGGGAAAAATGCCTTAAGGAACTGGTGGAAAGATGCCTTCGAAAGGTTGCCAACGCTAAACTATACTGTTACAAGCCTTACAGCAAACAACAACCGCGTTTTTATGGAATATGTTAGGAAAGTTGACGGAGAGGAGAATATGCTTATTGCAGAGCTACTTGAGGTGAAAGACGGGTTAATAGTTGCATCTAGAGTGTATCATGGATAGCTAAAAGAACTGCAAAAAAAGATTGCCAAATCCTAATCAATTGTTACCGATTGATTATTAAATTCAATTTTGCTTCCAATGACTAATTTATTTCGTTTACGATATTCAACTATACCATTTACTTTCACAAAACCATCATCAATTAACGCATTGGCTTCGGCACCATTTTCGCACCAACCCATTGCCTTTATTAACTGGTTCAGTTGAATATACGCTCCTTTTATTTTAAACGTTTCCATAAAGCTAAAAAACAAATATTAATTTTATTATAAATCAAAAGTAACAAACAATAACAATTAAATTATCTTTGCAACATGATTAAAAATGAACAATTTGATACATTCCGTGAACAGCTAAACAAGGAGAAAGAATGGCCAATAATTTACATGTTCAAATTTATTATTCCTGCAGACAATCGAAAAATAGCCTTAGTGGAATCCAAATTTTCTGATGAAGCTACCATCACCCAAAAAGAATCATCCAACGGAAAATACATCAGCATCACCATTAAAGAAGTCATGTTAAGTGCAGATTCAATTATCGACAAGTACAAAGAAATGGATGGAATTGAAGGATTGATGGCTATTTAAATAAAAAATATCCAAAAAAAATTGAAGGCATTCTCTTGCTTCACAACTTCAATTGCCCCTAAGAACCGAATTTTTTCTTCCAGTTACGCTAGCATTTAGTCTTTAAAAAAAGTGTTATAGATAAACGACAAGAAGAAATAACACTTCTATTACGAAAATAATTTACTCCGTTTATTATACTATTTTAAAAACCATAAAAAAAATGCGTTACCAAATTAGCAACGCATTTTCCGATATTGTATATTATAAACGATTTTTATGCTTTCACATTCGCACGAATAATATTTAAAGCACCACCTGCTTTGAACCACTCTATTTGTTGCTCGTTATAAGTATGGTTGACTTTAATTTCTTCTTTGCTTCCATCAACATGATTTAACACCAATGTTAAAGGAGTATTTGGGGCAAAAGATGTTAAGCCGATAATATCAATTATATCATCTTCTTTAATTTTATCATAGTCTGATTTGTCTGCAAATGTCAATCCTAACATTCCTTGTTTTTTCAAGTTTGTTTCGTGAATGCGTGCGAATGATTTCACCAAAACAGCACGAACACCTAAATGGCGCGGCTCCATAGCAGCATGTTCACGAGACGATCCTTCGCCATAATTTTCGTCACCCACCACGATTGAACCTATGTGTTGTGCTTTGTAAGCACGTTGCACTTTTGGTACAGAATCGTAAGTACCAGTAAGTTGATTTTTTACATTATCTGTTTTTTCATTAAAAAAATTCACAGCACCGATCAACATGTTATTGGAAATATTATCTAAATGTCCACGGTATTTCAACCATGGTCCAGCCATAGAAATATGATCGGTTGTACATTTCCCTTTTGCTTTGATCAACAATTTTAACCCTTTCAAATCAACACCTTCCCAAGCAGCAAATGGATCTAACAATTGCAAACGATCAGAAGCGGGAGATACTGCCACATTCACTTTACTTCCATCAGCTGCAGGAGCTTGATATCCTGGATCATCTACAGCAAATCCTTTTGTTGGCAATTCATCTCCAGTTGGAGCATCTAGTTTTACTTGCTCCCCTTTTTCGTTTGTTAAAAAATCTGTTAAAGGATTAAATGTTAAATCGCCTGCAATTGCCATAGCGGTAACTATTTCAGGAGATGCAACAAATGCATATGTGTTTGGGTTTCCATCTGCACGTTTAGCGAAGTTTCTATTGAATGAGTGAATGATCGTGTTTTTTTCTTGTTTTTCTGCACCCATCCTATCCCACATTCCGATACAAGGTCCGCAAGCATTGGTAAACACTTTAGCGCCAATTTTATCAAATACATCCAAAAACCCATCACGTTTTATTGTGAAACGAATTTGTTCAGATCCTGGATTAATTAAATATTCAGCTTTTGATTTTAGGTTTTTTGATGATACCTGTTTAGCAATACTTACAGCTCTTGAAATATCTTCATACGATGAGTTAGTACACGAACCTAATAAGCCGACAGAAATTTTTGTTGGCCAGCCGTTTTTAATAGAAGCATCTTTCAATTGAGAAATAGGTGTTGCTAAATCCGGAGTAAATGGTCCATTAACATGTGGCTCTAATGAAGAGAGGTCAATTTCAATAACCTGATCAAAGTATTTTTCCGGATTGGCATACACCTCAGCATCAGCCGTTAAATGCTCCTTTACATTATTTGCAAGTTCCGCAACATCAGCACGACCGGTTGCTTTTAAATAACGCTCCATAGAAGCATCGTAACCAAAAGTAGAAGTAGTTGCACCAATTTCGGCACCCATATTACAAATTGTTCCTTTTCCAGTGCAGCTCATAGAAGTAGCACCTTCTCCGAAATATTCAACAACAGCATCAGTACCACCTTTCACGGTTAATATACCTGCTACTTTTAGGATCACATCTTTTGGAGCGGTCCAGCCATTTAATTTACCGGTTAATTTTATACCAATCAATTTGGGCATTTTTAATTCCCACGCTAAGCCCGCCATCACATCGCAGGCATCAGCACCACCAACACCAATTGCAATCATTCCCAAACCACCTGCATTTACAGTATGGGAATCTGTCCCAATCATCATTCCTCCTGGAAAAGCATAATTTTCCAAAACAACTTGATGAATAATACCAGCACCTGGTTTCCAAAAACCGATGCCATATTTATTAGAAACAGAACCTAAGAAATCAAACACTTCTTTGCTTTCTTTTGTTGCAAATTCCAAATCGGAAGCTGCGCCATTTTTTGCTGTGATCAAGTGATCGCAATGAACTGTAGAAGGAACGGCCACTTTAGGTCGACCAGATTGCATGAATTGAAGCAACGCCATTTGAGCCGTTGCATCTTGCATCGCAACTCTATCTGGGGCAAAATCAACATAGGATTTTCCACGTTGAAAATTTTCAGTTTTTTGGTCTATGTGTAAATGGGAGTATAGAATCTTTTCTGTAAGTGTTAAAGGGCGTCCAATTAATTTGCGCGCTGCCTCAACTTTAGAAGGCAATTTTTCGTAAAGCGCCTTAATCATCAAAATGTCAAAAGCCATAATTTTAATTCGTTTAATTTTTAGTATTGTTTAGTTTAGTTTAGAAAATTTATTCTTCTTTTACAGGTGGAGGAGTTTCAGAATCCTCCTCAGCGTGTTTTGTTGGTTTAGCACCATTGGCTGATAAAAAGCTGATGATACTAATTAACCCTTTATCTTCTGCTATTTTCATTGGTGTATCATCAAAATCATTCTTTGCATTTACGTCTGCACCTAATTTCACTAGCATGACAACTAGATCCATTTTTCCGGCTCTAACCGCACATAACAAAGGAGTATTTCCTCCATCATCTTTATCTGTAATCTTACAACCTTTACTTAGAAAAAGATCCACCAACTGTTTATCAGGTGCAGGTTTATCTTTGGAAGGCTTTATAGAAGATGCAGATTTAATTGCCAGATGAAGCGGATAAATATTTTCAGGCTTAAGGAAACTTGCTCCTTTACTGATTAGATAATTAACCATTTCCGGTTGCGAATTTTCTATTGCAATTTGTAGCGGAGAGGAAACCAATGCACCGTCAGCATTGGTAGCAAGTACTGGATTTTTTTTGATGGCCGCCTCTGCCATATTTATATTTCCTTCTTTTATGTAATCAAGAAACTTGCTATCATCAAAAAAAGAAATTTCAATTAAGGTTTTCTCACCAGCCTTACCTGTAACTGAATTACGATAAGAGGCCTTTTTATCTATGGAAGTAGCTTCAATACTATTGTCACCAACTTTCAAAACAACTTCTAGAGGGGTATATGCTTTTACTGTGATAAGTTTTGCGGCACCATTTATTTTAACGGTACAATCCATATCAGCTGCTAATGTCCCTTTTGCAGGAGCCTTCGAAGCTATAGGTTTGGCCGCTGCTGTCGTTTTTGTTGGAGCTTGTGCAAATGAAAAAGAAGTGCATAACAGAAAAAACTGCACAACGACTAGATAGCTCAGGAATTTAAAATTTTTCGTTACCATAGTTGGATTTTATAAGAACGAGCTAAAGATAAGCTATTGTAAGAAAGTAAAGGCTATTTTAGACAAAAAATTTTCAACTTTTTTAAACCTAAAGTTGATATCAGCCTATTCCAATTTGTTTGCTAATTTTGCACTGCTAATTAATAAAGAGAATAATGGCTTCCGTTTTAGGAGAAAATATAAAAATATCGCTTAGAGCAATCAGAAGCCAATTACTTAGGACGATACTCACCGTTTTTATTATCACGATTGGGATCACCTCTTTGGTTGGCACCTTAACATCTATTGACGCCTTAAAAAGCTCCATCAATAGCAACTTCACGAGTATGGGGGCTAACACTTTCACTATCAGAAATCGTGAAATGGTTGTCAGGATAGGCAGAAATGGTAAGAAACCAAAAAAATTCAGAAGCATAACGTATGACGAGGCAATCAATTTCAGTAAAAACTTTTCATTTCCTGCACTACCATCGGTTTCAACATTTGCATCTGGTGCTTCAACCATAAAATTTGAGTCAAAAAAGACAAACCCGAATATTCGCATTTTTGGGGGAGACGAAAACTACATGGTGACTTCTGGCTATGATCTGGAGAGGGGAAGGAATTTTTCTACACAGGAAATACAATTTGGAAATCATGTTGCTATTATTGGTAAAGAGGTTGAAGAAGCCTTGTTCTCAAAAACGGAAGACCCTATCGATAAAGTAATTGCAATTGGCAGTGGAAAATATAAAATAATCGGGGTCCTAAAACCCAAAGGAAATAGTTCAGGGTTTGGAGGCGACAAAGTGGCTATTTTACCATTGAGTAATGTACGTCAATATTTTTCGAGACCGAATATGACCTTTACCATAAATGTAATGTGCCCCAACTCCCAACTCATGAATATTGCTGTTGGAGAAGCAACGGGAGCTTTCAGAATTGTACGAAAATTAAAAACAGGTGAAGAAAACAATTTTGAGATCACCAAAAGTGATAACCTTGCCAACCTCCTTATTGAAAACATACAAAAAGTTACAATGGGAGCAACCGTAATTGGGATAATCACTCTGCTTGGAGCAGCCATCGGATTAATGAATATTATGTTAGTGTCTGTTTCAGAAAGAACAAGAGAAATTGGTATTAGAAAAGCTGTTGGCGCTACAAAAAAAATAATACGCGCCCAATTTTTAGTGGAAGCATTGGTTATTTGCCAAATGGGCGGTTTCGCAGGTACTATTTTAGGAATGGCATTGGGAAATGTATTGGCTTACTTGTTCGATATTAGCTTTATCATCCCATGGTTCTGGATCATCATGAGTATTATTTTATGTCTTTTTGTAGGCACTTTATCGGGAATATACCCTGCCATTAAAGCATCCAAGTTAGATCCAATTGATGCGTTGAGGTTTGAATAACAACAAATAATTTTCAATCGGAAAGAAGTGTACCGAAATTTTTATGGTTCACACCCTGTTTCTGCTGTCAATAAGGATTGTAACAGGGCCGTCATTCAACAAACTTACTTGCATCGCTGCTCCAAATTCTCCCGTTTGAATTGATCTTCCCAAATCTTGTTCCAGTCGTGCAATCATCTTCAAATAAAGAGGAATCGCTATTTCTGGTTTCGCAGCATTTATATAAGAAGGCCTGTTTCCTTTTTTTGTCGATGCATGTAATGTAAACTGAGACACCAAAATAATATCTCCACCTATATCTTTCACAGATACATTCATGACATCTGTTTCATCATTAAATATTCGGAGATTTACAATTTTAGAACTCAACCATTCTATATCTTCATTGGAATCGACAGCTTCAATACCTAACAAAACAAGCAAGCCCAAACCAATAGAACTTTTTAATTTTCCATGAACGGTAACAGCTGCTTGTTCAACTCTTTGAATAACTACTTTCATAAATCTAAAAAAGCTTTCCTAATTCTTTTAATAGTCAATTTGTAATTCTTCACCATTCATAATTCCTAAATAACTTGCGTATCGAGAAGGGGCAATCTCACCTTTTTCAACAGCCTCTATTACCGCACATTTGGGCTCGTTCAGATGAATACAATTATTAAACTTGCATTGATTTTTCAAAACATACATTTCCGGGAAATAGCCAGAGATCTCATCCTTCTCCATATCCACTAATCCCAATTCTTTTATTCCTGGAGTATCAATAATAAATCCACCATAACTTAACGGATGCATTTCTGCAAAAGTGGTAGTATGCTTTCCTTTGCTATGCGCATCGGATATTTCTCCTACTTTCAAATTCAGGTTGGCATCCATTGCATTCACCAAGGTGGATTTTCCTACACCAGAATGCCCTGATATTAATGTAATTTGATTTTTCGATAGCTCTTTCAGCATTTCAATATCTGTTTCTTTAGTGGCAGATACCTTAAAACATGTGTAACCGACCCTTTCGTAAATTGCGATAAATTCATCCAATTCCTGCATTAACAAAGAGTCCCCTTCAAACAGGTCAACCTTGTTAAAAATTATTTTTGTAGGAATATGATACGCCTCTGCCGTTAATAAAAAACGATCAATAAAACCAGCCGATGTTCTAGGAAAAGCGAGGGTTACAATTAAAAAAGCCTGATCAACATTTGCGGCAAGAATATGAGATTGTTTGGAAAGGTTTATCGACTTTCTGATGATGTAATTTTTACGGTCCGCGATTTCATGGATAACTCCTCTCCCATCGTTTTCCATTTCAAATTTCACATTGTCACCAACAGCAATCGGATTTGTAGTTGTTATTCCCTTGATGCGAAAAACTCCTTTAATCCGACATTCAATAATAGTTTGCGCATCTGTTAAAACAGTATACCAGCTACCCGTCGATTTTATGACTACACCTTGCATTTTATATTTTACCGTTTAACATTTTTTGAGCATCAAATTTATCAAAAAGAATTAGCTTTGTAGGTACAAATTACAATTGAATACAAATTTACAAATTTGAATACAGCTTAATCCCAGTCACAATGTCTATTAAAGTTAATAATATATCTAAAACATACGGTGAACAAAATGCACTGAAGGATATTTCATTTGAAGTGAATACGGGTGAAATAGCTGGTTTTCTTGGGCCTAACGGGGCAGGAAAATCAACGATGATGAAAATCTTGACATGTTTTATTCCGCAAACATCCGGAACAGCTTCTGTTTGTGGCTTCGACATTTCTGAAGAAAGTTTAGAAGTTAGAAAAAATGTGGGGTATCTGCCTGAACACAACCCATTGTATCTGGACATGTATGTAAAGGAATACCTGGAATTCATCTCCGGACTTCATCATTTGAAAAATGTAAAATCGCGCATAAGCGAAATGATTGAGATGACCGGTTTGCAAGTGGAACAAAAAAAGAAAATTGGTGCTCTTTCTAAAGGATATCGCCAACGTGTGGGACTCGCCCAAGCACTTATTCACGACCCTAAAGTATTAATCTTAGATGAACCCACAACCGGACTGGACCCTAATCAATTAGAGGAAATTCGTAATCTAATCATTCAAGTTGGAAAACAGAAAACAGTAATGCTTTCTACTCATATTATGCAGGAAGTGGAAGCTGTTTGCGACAGAGTGATTATTATTAATAACGGGCAAATTGTTGCCAACGATATCACATCTGTACTTCAAAATTCACAAAACTTTAACAAACAATTCATCTCTGTTGAATTTGATAAAGCCACAACAAAAAACTCCATTAAGAATATCGAAGGGGTGTTTGATGCGATAAATATAAAAGACAATAGCTGGCAAATTGAGGCGCATACCGATAAAGACATCCGTCCTGAAATTTTTCAATTTGCTGTAAAAAATGGATTAGCAGTACTTACTCTTCACAAAGAAGAACAACGCTTAGAAGATGTATTTAAATATTTAACAAAATAAATTATAATGCTCATGTTATTTTGAATAACAGTACTAAATCTAAAAACAATGAAAAAAAAAATTCTATTATCCGTATTAACAGCCTTCACATTTTATACTTGCAACACTCCTGAAAATAAGTCAGAATCAGAAACAAATATAAAAGATCCTATTTCTGAACATATCGATACATCCATTTCACCTGGTAAAGATTTTTTTCTTTTCGCCAATAACAATTGGTTTAAACAACACCCAATCCCTTCGTCTGAAAAAAGCAATGGTATCTTCAGAACCATTCAGGATACCATCAATGAGTCAATAAAAAAAATATGTGAAAATTCGGCTAATGATGATAAAGCTCCTAAAGGAAGTAACAAACAAAAAATAGGAGACTTTTATTTTAGCGGAATGGACACTGTAAGCATTGAAAAAAATGGTATATCCGCATTAGCCGAAGAGTTAAATAAAATTAATGCCGTAAAATCAATTCCGGAACTAACAAATGCTGTTACACATTTATATTCGATTGACGTACCCTGTATGTTCGGGTTTGGGGTAACCAGAGATGATAAAAACAGTGCAAAATACATTGTATATCTTGGCCAGAATCGTTTGGGACTTCCTGAACGCGACTATTATTTCAACACAGACGCCCGCACAACGAATATCAGAAATGAATATGTAAAACACATTAAAAATATTTTTCAGTTAATGGGGGCTGATGAAAAGACCGCAGAGGAAAACAGCAAATCGATCATGAAGCTGGAAACGACCATAGCAAAGACTAACAGAAAAATGGAAGATTTGCGCGACCCTTATAAGAATTACAACAAAATGTCTGTCGAACAAGTGGGCAAACTTACGCCTTCTATTAATTGGAATCAAACATTATTGAACTTCGGATTAAAAAACATTGACTCAATTGTTGTAGGACAACCGGAAGTAATTTCCGCATTAGAAACCAATTTAAAAAAGACCAACCTTACTGATTGGAAAGCTTATTTAAAATGGACACTGGTAAATCGTTATGCAAACTATGCAAACAAAAAAATGGAATACGAACATTTCCATTTTTATTCAACAATATTAGATGGCGTTAAAGAGCAAAAACCTCGTTGGAAAAAAATTGTAGAAAACACAGATGGCTCCTTAGGGGAATTGATTGGACAAGTATATGTTGATGAATATTTACCTAAAGGCACAAAAGAAAAACTTTTGGAAATTGGAAACAATATTCGTGAAGTGTATGCCGGACATATAAAAACTTTGGATTGGATGAGCGATGTCACCAAACAAAAAGCATTAAGCAAGCTAAATAAAATTGTAATGAAGGTGGGTTATCCTGATAAATGGAAAGACTTATCGAGCATTGAGATCAGCCGTTCCAATTATTTACAGAATGTTATTAACGTTGGAAAATGGGAATATAATTATATGCTAAGTAAATATGGAAACCCTGTTGATCCAACTGAATGGGATATGTATCCACAAACATATAATGCTTATTACAATCCGGCAAGCAACGAAATAGTTGTTCCCGCCTGCAATATCATAGTTCCCGGATTTGAAGGCCGAATGCCAGACGATGCCATTTTATATGGAATTATTGGTGGCTCAACGTTTGGTCATGAAATTACACATGGTTTTGATGACCAGGGTAGTTTATATGATGAAAACGGAAACTTAAAGGACTGGTGGACTAAAGAAGACAGAGAAAAATTTGTTTCAAAAACAAAACTAATCGTTGATCAATTCAACAATTACGTAGTGTTGGATAGCCTTCATATAAAAGGTGCAAATACGCAAGGAGAAAACATCGCAGATCTTGGCGGAGTAATTATGGGATATGAAGCATTCAAAAAAACCAAGCAAGGTCAATCAGATGAAAAGATTGGAGGCTACACACCTGACCAGCGGTATTTCCTAGCATACGCCTATGCATGGATGGTGAATACGACAGACGCCTCTTTGGCAAAACAAGTGATGAGTAATGAACACGCACCTGCACCTTTCAGAGTGAATGGTCCACTTTCAGATATTCCTGAATTCTATAAAGCATTTGACATTAAACCAGGAGACAACATGTATCGTGCAGATAATATCAGAGTAAAAATCTGGTAATGACGCTCCAAATTTCACCTTAAAATAGATCCTTCTCACTAAAAAAGAAAAGGATCTTTTTACAAAGAACTGATCAGATTTTTAAAGAACATGGAGGAGGGAAACTTTTCACAAAAACAGGTTTCCCAATTGATTAATAAATTGTATTTTAGCGCTCGTTAATTTAAAAACTAAATCTTAAATAATATATAGATGGGATATTTATTCACCTCTGAATCAGTGTCGGAAGGACACCCCGACAAAGTAGCAGATCAAATTTCTGATGCTTTAATTGATAACTTTTTAGCTTTTGATCCGCAATCGAAAGTAGCTTGCGAAACATTAGTTACTACAGGTCAAGTAATACTTGCCGGTGAAGTAAAATCAAAAGCTTACCTAGACGTTCAGGAAATTGCGCGGGAAGTGATCCGTAAAATCGGATACACAAAATCAGAATATATGTTTGAAGCGAACTCATGTGGTATTTTATCAGCTATTCATGAGCAATCAGCAGACATCAACCAAGGAGTTGATCGTAAGAAAAAAGAGGAGCAAGGTGCAGGTGACCAAGGGATGATGTTTGGCTATGCAACGAACGAAACGGCTAACTACATGCCTTTAGCTTTAGACCTAGCTCATGGTATCCTTTTAGAATTAGCAGCACTTCGCAGAGAGAATAAAGAAATAAAATATTTGCGCCCGGACGCAAAATCTCAGGTAACATTAGAATACAACGATAACAATGTACCTGTTCGTATTGATGCAATTGTTGTTTCTACTCAACATGATGATTTTGATGCAGAGCCAAAAATGTTAGCGAAGATCAAAAAAGATATCGTTGATATTTTAATCCCTCGCGTTAAAAAGAAGTATCCAAAATATGCTCACTTGTTTAACAACAAAATCAGTTACCACATTAACCCAACTGGTAAATTTGTAATTGGAGGGCCACATGGAGATACAGGATTAACAGGACGTAAGATTATTGTAGACACCTATGGTGGAAAAGGCGCACATGGTGGCGGTGCATTCTCAGGAAAAGATCCTTCAAAAGTGGACCGCTCTGCTGCTTATGCTACTCGTCATATTGCAAAAAATTTAGTGGCTGCAGGCGTTTGCACTGAAGTTCTGGTTCAAGTATCATATGCTATTGGAGTTGCTAAACCAATGGGTATTTTTATTGACACTTATGGAACAGCAAAAGTAAAAATGACAGATGGACAAATTGCGAAAGTCGTTGAGTCGGTATTTGATATGCGTCCATACTTCATTGAACAACGTTTTAAATTACGTACTCCTATATACAGCGAAACAGCTGCATACGGACACATGGGAAGAAAAAATGAAGTAGTTACAAAAACATTTAAATCTCCTGATGGAAAAACAAAAACTATGAAAGTAGAATTGTTCACATGGGAAAAATTAGATTATGTTTCTAAAGTAAAAGCTGCATTTAAAATTAAATAAGCAAATACAACCATAAAAAACGCCTCCTTCTAAAATTAGAAGGAGGCGTTTTTTATTTAGTAATTTTCATTACTTTTAGAGGAACATATACATTGTTAGATTTCATGAGAGTATTGCTAGTTCTGTTTTTTTTATCTGTATTTATTCTGCCAAGTAGAGGCCAAAACCAAACTGAAATGAATAATGAGAAAGCAGGCATTACTTTTTTATTTCCCTGGTTAAATTATTACCATTATGTTGATTATCAAAAAAGAGAAGAGGCAAAAAAATTCGGATTTTTTGGAATCGGATTAGGTCTATATTATAAAACAGGATCAACTAAAATATCTTTTAATGTAAGTACAACAGATGATCTGGCCTCACCCATTGCTCAGATTAATTATACAAAAACAGGTCCGCAAACTAATATTGGAAGCTCCTTTGGAGAGTTGTTGTATCATCGTCCGATTTATCAGAGCATACACTTTATAGGAGGGTTTAATTTCAGCAGTTATAATTTTCATTTTTCTAGTGGCAATGACAGTATCAGAAGCTATATAAAAACAGATAATACGTTAGGAATGACCATTGGATTAGAGTATCGTTTCGACAACAATTACTCTGTTGCTGCTATTTACCGGCCCGCCCTGGCCTCTTTTGAAACAGATAACCACTATCGACACCTGATTACCGTGGAATTAAGAATAGATATTGATGTTTGGAAGAAAAAACGAATAAATTGAAAAACAAACCCTTTATTATGCAACTATCCTCTTCTGAAATACGTCTAACAAGAAAAGGAAACCAACCTGCTCCAAAATGAAAAAAATTTTACTTGCCATTACGTGTTTTACTTCAGTCGTTTCAACGGCACAAAAAAATATTGATATATCTGCACAGCAGTATGAAGCATTAAAACTAAGTAATCAACTGGATCGTTCTAAAAATTACATCCTGAACGATCTTTCTAAAGCACCCTCATACAAACCTTCAAAAAAGGCAATTGGAAAAGCACCAAGCTCCCTATGCAGCTGTATGATTCCATTAGATACAACCTTTTCTTTAGCAATGGCACCCAACGATGATGGATCAACCGGCGTAATTACTATTCCGTTCACATTTAATTTTTATGGTGTCAATTATACGTCTCTTTATATAAATAATAATGGGAACATTTCATTTTCATCCCCTTACGGAACATTTACTGCATCCCCTTTTCCAGACTCAACGTATAGTATGATTGCACCTTTTTGGGCTGATGTAGATACACGTGGCGCGGGTGTTGTTTCTTATAAAATTACACCTACATCCATAATTGTTAAATGGGATTCCGTAGGATATTTTAGTACGATGACAGACAAATTAAATACGTTTCAATTGATCATTACGGATGGCACCGACCCTATATTACCTGCTGGAAACAATGTATCATTTTGTTATGGAGATATGAACTGGACTACAGGATCTGCTTCATCAGGTGTAGGCGGATTTGGTGGAACACCAGCAACGGTCGGAACAAATTTTGGTGATGGTGTAAGTTATTTTCAGGTAGGACGATTTGATACTGCCGGTGTCGCTTTTGACGGCCCTTACGGATCTAATGATCAAGTTGATTGGTTAGACAATCAAGCAATGTATTTTAATACAGGAATTGCAGGAAATATTCCTCCTGTCATCATCAACAATAATATTTGTGACACAATTGATGTATATACCGGAGATACAACACATTCACCAATTTACGATTTTGCAACATTTACAATTGGCGCTTCTACTCCTGAACCAGACCAAACGGTTAGCATAATCATCTCTAGCCCTGATGCAGCTGCATTAACGATTACACCAACCATCAACTTAGCAACATACAAACAATTTGATTGTGTATTTTCATTAGTTGGCTTAGCTACAGGAATGCATACTGTAACAATAAAAGCAACTGATAACGGAACACCTGCTCAGGAAACTTCTAAAACAATTTATATCCGTTCACATTACGATCCATTAGCACCAACATCGATTACAGAATCTGCAAAAGCAAACGCTATAAGCATTTTTCCAAATCCTGCTGATGCAACAATTACAGTGAATCATAATTTCAGCATCAACAGCAACCCTGTTCTTACTCTTGTTAACGTTGTTGGTCAAAATATAATGACTACTTCTTTGAGTACTCAAGCTCAGTCTGTCGACATTTCCAATTTAAACAAAGGGGTTTATTTTGCTACCATCACGAGCAAAGAAGGTAAAAGTGCTACAATTAAAATTGTAAGAAAATAAAGGATCACCAGCGCATTCGCAACATAAAAAAACCTTCACATTTCTGTGAAGGTTTTTTTTATAGCTTACTAAGCAATTATTTTTTTCTCATAAACAGCTGAATAGGAACACCCATAAAATCGAAATTTTCACGCAATCTGTTTTCCAAAAAACGCATATATGATTCTGTTACATATTGAGGAAGATTACAATAAAATGCAAATGTTGGAGCATGAGTTGGCAATTGAGTAATAAATTTAACCTTTACATACTTTCCTTTAATCGCTGCCGGTGGAGAATGTTCGATGATCGGTAACATCACATCATTCAGTTCTCTTGTTTTAATAGACCTAGTACGATTTGTATTTACTTTTTCTGCTACTTCAATCGCTTTCAAAACACGTTGCTTTGTCAATGCTGACGTAAATACAATTGGAACATCATTAAAAGGAGCTAATTTCTCTCTGATCTTCTCCTCGTATTCTTTTGTTGAATTGGTCGTCTTTTCAACAAGGTCCCATTTATTTACAACAATCACAATTCCTTTTCTGTTCTTCTCTGCCAAATGAAAAATATTGATGTCTTGCGCTTCCAATCCTAAGGTGGCATCAATCAATAAAATACAAACATCGCAATCCTCAATAGCACGAATAGAGCGCATTACGGAATAAAATTCCAAATCTTCCTCAACTTTTGTTTTTCTGCGAATCCCTGCAGTGTCTATCAAGAGAAAATCGTGACCAAATGCGGTGTAACGAGTATTGATAGAATCACGCGTTGTTCCAGCTATTGGAGTAACAATATTTCTTTCTATTCCTAACAAGGTATTTATCAAAGATGACTTTCCAACATTAGGACGGCCAACGATTGCAAATTTTGGAATATCTAATTCTTCTACAACAGCATCTGCATCTAAAGCCTTAACAACATCATCCAAAAGTTCACCGGTACCACTTCCGCTAATCGCAGAAAGGTTGTACGGTTCACCACATCCTAAAGCGTAAAACTCGCCAGACATACCTTGGCGGACGAAATTGTCAACCTTGTTTGAAACAAGAAAAACTTTCTTTTTGCATTTTCTTAGAATATTGGCAACAACCTTGTCATCATCGGTGATTCCATCTGCAACATCTACAACAAACAAGATCACATTCGCCTCGTCAATAGCCAGCTGCACTTGTTTCCGGATTTCCCCTTCAAAAATATCTTCAGAGCCTTTTACATAACCACCGGTATCGATGACAGAAAATTCCATCCCATTCCATTCCGATTTTCCGTAATGTCGGTCACGTGTTACTCCCGATTCAGAGTCAACAATTGCTTTTCTACTGTCTGTTAAACGGTTAAAAAGCGTTGACTTCCCTACATTGGGTCTTCCTACTATTGCTAAAATGTTTGCCATTTTCTTAAATTCTTACAAAAGATAATTATCAATAAACTCTCTCACACACCCTTCTCCACCTTTACTAGTAAGAATAATGTTCACTTTTTCTTTTATACTTTTTATTGCATCTGCCGGACAAGCAGATAAACCAACATGCGAAATTACTTCCGCATCATTAATGTCATCTCCGATATATGCAATATGATTATACTCTAAATTCAGCTGAGTCATCCACTCATTCAGTATCTTCATTTTATTATCGAAGCCAACATACACAAACTCAACACCCAGTAATGCCGCACGGTTATTAATCAACGCATCATTTTTACCGTTGCTTAAAAAACCAATTTTGATTCCTTGTTTAATAGCCAATTTAATTCCCATTCCATCTTTTGTGTTGAATTTTTTAAATTCATCACCTGAATTAGAATAGTACATTCCACCGTCTGTCATCACACCATCGACATCCAGCACTAAGAATTTTATATTTTTATTTGCTTCTGACATGATACTGATTAAACCATTTTTCTTCCTACCGCTTTGGCTATAGGAACTAAGTTAGCATACAATTCTCTGAATTCTTTAAAGTTTAATTGTTGTGCTGCATCGGATTTTGCAACAGCAGGGTTCGGATGCGTTTCAATTAATAGTCCGTCAACGCCCATTGCCACACATGCCCTAGAAAGATCAGGGACACCGTACGCAAAACCTATCGCGTGACTGGGATCTAATATGATTGGTAAATTTGTATGCTGTTTTAAATAAGCTACACCGCAAAGATCTAAGGTGAAACGTGTTTTTGTTTCAAACGTTCTGATCCCTCTTTCACATAAAATCACCTGATCGTTACCGCCTGATAATATAAATTCTGCTGCTTGAACAAACTCTTGCAACGTGGCACCAAATCCCCTTTTTAATAAAACAGGCTTTCCAGATTTACCGCAAGCTCTTAAAATACCATGATCATACATCGCTTTTGCTCCAATCTGCAAAATATCTGCGTACTCAATAATTTCACTAACATGGGTAGAATCACGAATTTCAGTAATGATCTTCAATCCATGTTTTGTTCGCATTTTGTCCAGCAACTTCAACCCTTCCAATCCCATTCCCTGAAAAGCATACGGTGTGGTACGTGGTTTAAATGCTCCTGCACGCAAAACTTTTACGCCTAACTCAACACACAATTCCGAAGCTTGCTCTATCTGCTCTTCCGATTCTACAGAACAAGGCCCTGTAATCATGATCGTATTGTTAGTGTTTCCACCGATGGATAAACCATCAGCAATTTTTATCTCACGAACGCTTGACATGTATTTTTTACTTGCCAATTGCATATCATCATCAAATGGAAAACTTTCAGTCACTAACGACTTATATTTATCTTCTACAGCTTTTAATTTATTAGGAGTAATTAATGCGAAAAATCCATTTCTAGGCAATACCACTGCGCTAAGCTCTTTTCCGAGTTCTTCAGCTTTCTCTTTGTTTACTTCTGGTTTTAAATGAATGATCATATTATTCTCCTTTAATTAAATTATTAAACATCAATGCTCCTTCCAGCATATTGTTTTCATCTACAACTGGAAGATACAAAATCGGGATTCGTAAATTCTTAACGAACGCAAGCATTTCCGAAACAGTTAATTTACTATTTATTTTTATTGGATGTGTGTTCGTAACATCTTTAACAGAAATGCTATTCAGATTATGAATTCTTTTGATAAGTCCTTTACGAATATCCGCATTACTTATGATGCCTTCCAACTTTCCTGATTCACTCACCAACATAGTGAAACCCAAGCTGTAATTTTCGATGCTTTGCAACACGTCAGAAAATTCAGTTGTTGTTCCGGACAATATGGGCAGCTCTTCTTTTGTCATCATAAAATCGCGAATGGAAATATGCGATTCAATACTGTTGCTTCTTAGGTTATGCAAAGCGTTTCCAATGATGTTCGCATTCACTAAATAAGAACCCGAAACAACAGAATAAACGCCCATACTTCTCAACACAAACGATACTTCATCATTCACGCCACCATCAACATGAATTTTTTTATCGGAATAGATTTTTTTGAAATCTCTTATCTTTTTAAAATTTTCTTTATTGAAACTTCCACCGCTTTGTCCTGGAGTTGTTGTCATGAATAATATAAAATCCATCACATCTTTGTATTCTTCAAAAACTGAAATGGGAGTTTCTGAAACGATTGACAAACCGAATTTAGATTTTATCTCTTTAGGCAATTTCAAGGGAGAATTTAAATTCTCATATTGAAATGTTACAAAATCAACATCCAGCTTCAACAGTCCCGGATAAAATTTTTCAGGATCTGAAGAAATAATATGAAGATCGATGGGGGTATTACTTATTTTTTGAATGGCCTCAATATCATCAAAAACAGAAAGGTCATCATTGCAATCGATATGAAACAAATCCACATTAAAGACATCGAGCTCTTTAACGAGCGATTCAAGTCCTTTTGTTTTGTTGGAATATACTGATGCTGATATTTTCAAAGGAATTCTATTAAATTTTAAACAGATGCAAAGGTACTACATTTTTTAAGTTTTTTGATAGATAATTACCTTGAAATCACAGCTTAGGGAGAACAAAAAAGCCGACACAATAATGTATCGGCTTGTAGTAGCGGGGACCGGACTCGAACCGATGACCTTTGGGTTATGAGCCCAACGAGCTACCAACTGCTCCACCCCGCAATATATCTTGGTTTTTAACTGTCTTAAAGGACAAAAAAGGCTCTCAACCTTTTTAAATTGCGGTGCAAAGATATATTTTGTTTCTTTGTACTGCAAATAAATCTTATTAACATTTTTTTAAATGGCGCACAAGGCAGGTTTTGTGAATATCATAGGGAGTCCGAATGTTGGAAAATCAACGCTAATGAACGTTTTGGTTGGAGAACGCCTTTCTATTATTACTTCAAAAGCCCAAACTACCCGTCATCGCATAATGGGTATAGTAAATGGGGAAGATTTTCAAATTGTATATTCCGATACTCCTGGTGTTTTAAAGCCAAATTATAAATTACAGGAATCCATGATGGAATTTGTGCATACAGCGCTGACAGATGCCGATGTAATTCTATTTGTAACAGATATTTATGAGGATATAAAGATTGAAGAAAAAATATTAAATAAAATAAAAAATGCTGGAGCTAAAGTTCTATTGCTTATAAATAAGATTGACTTAGCTACACAGGAAAAACTAGAAGAAAAAGTAGCTTATTGGAAAAATGAAGTTCCAAATTCGGAAGTTATTCCTGTTTCTGCTCTTGAAAAGTTTAATGTGAATTATATTTTTGACAGGATATTAGCTTGCTTACCAGAAGGACCTGGATTTTATGACAAAGACCAATTGACAGATAAACCTGAAAAATTCTTTGTTTCTGAAATCATCCGAGAAAAAATATTGACTAACTACAAAAAAGAAATCCCTTATTCTGTTGAAGTAATCGTTGAATCATTCAAAGATGAGGAAAAAATAATAAAAATAAGAGCTGAGATAATTGTTGTGCGTGATTCACAAAAAGGCATTATCATTGGACATCAAGGCAAAGCGTTAAAAAAAGTTGGAACAGAAGCTCGTAAAGACATTGAAGGCTTTTTCGGCAAGCAGGTGTTTCTAGAACTTTTTGTAAAAGTGAACAAAGACTGGCGCGACAGTGACACTCAATTAAAACGCTTTGGATACCTCAGTTAATAATAAGTATGCGCGCTCTTTTATCGCCTCTTAAATATCCATTCCAAACATACATATTAACGTTTTGATAAAAAAGATGTAGCCTAGAATTTTTCTGATGGCTTCTTTTTTCTTTCATGAATCATGCATGAATTTTACTTAACTTTGGTAGAAACATACTCACTATGAAACCAAATAAAATAGTTGCATTACTCATCTTATTAACACTATTAGCTTTTAAAGGTGATAAACTTGCTTACCAAATATACGATAGCAAAGGCAAAGAAAGTAGTTACGAAAAATTACTTAAAGATGCGAAAGATGCAGATATAATCCTTTTTGGTGAATTACACGACAACCCCATTTGTCATTGGTTACAACTTGAACTAACAAAAGACCTCTATGAATCGAAAAAAGTAAATTTAATGTTAGGTGCGGAGATGTTTGAATCGGATGACCAAATTGCATTAACAGAATACCTGCAAGGAAAAATATCGGATAAAACATTAAAGGATGAAGTAAAACTATGGCCTAATTTCCCAACCGATTACAAACCTTTGCTTGACTTTGCGAAAACAAACCATTTACCTTTTATTGCCGATAATATCCCTAGACGATACGCAAATATGGTTTATTCAAAAGGGCTTGGCAGACTCGACAGTTTAGATTCGGAAGCAAAAAAATGGATCTGTCCATTACCCATGAAATATGACGGGACATTAAAATGTTACAAAGATATCTACGAATCGGCTGGAGGGCACGGTGGTGAAAATTTACCTAAATCTCAAGCAATCAAAGATGCAACAATGGCCTATTTTATATTAAAAAACTACGATAAGGGAAAAACCTTCATTCATTTCAACGGCTCGTATCACAGCAATAATCATGAAGGGATTGAGTGGTACCTAAAACTAGAAAATCCTAATTTGAAAATTTTCACAATTGGGTCAACAGAGCAAGCTGCAGTTGATACACTTGCAAAAGATGCTGTTGCGATGGCAGATTATATTATTTGCACACCAGAAAGTATGACAAAAACACAATAACTATTTTTCTAACTTCGCTTGTAAGGTTTCCCAATTTTGCATTTCTATGTCCAGCATTTTTTTCAATGCTTCATACTTTGCAAATGCCTCTTTATCATTCACGACTATTTGGTAGTGTGAAGGGTCTGAGAGTTTATCATCAAAAACTTTTATTTCTACTTCTAAACGAGAGATCTCTTTTTCAGATTTCATAATCTGACTATTGATCAATTTCAATTCTTTTAAGCGCTCATCATTCTGAGTATCTTCTTTTGGCTTTTCTTTTACTACTTCAGGTTTTGCCTTTTGAAAAGGGTTTTTAGAAGTATTCATTTCTTCCAAACGATACATCTTCAACTTTTCCATAAACTCGTTAATGCCTCCTAAATGCTCTCGAACTTCGCCATTTCTGAACTCATACATTTTCTCCGTTAAATCTGCTAAAAAATCTCTATCATGAGATACTATAATTGCAGTTCCTTCATAGGCAAGCACGGCTTTTTTTAAAACCTCTTTACTTCGAATATCCAAATGATTCGTTGGCTCATCCAACACCAATAGATTATATGGCTGAAGCAACAATTTACATAATGCTAAACGCCCGCGCTCTCCTCCACTTAATACACGTACTTTTTTATCAATATCTTCACCACCAAACAGAAATGAGCCTAACATGGTGCGAACTTGTTTTCTAACATCACCCACTGCAAGCTCATCAATAGTTTCAAATACAGTTTTATTAGGATCCAACTTTTCCGCTTGATCTTGCGCAAAATAGCCCATCATTACATTGTGTCCTAATTGAACAGTTCCTTCGTAATCAATTTGCTGAGCAATCATTTTCATCATCGTACTCTTTCCTTCGCCATTTCTTCCAACTAGAGCGATTTTTTCACCTTTAGCTAAAATAAAATTGGCGTTTTTAAAAATACGTTTTTCACCATACACTTTTCCTGCATCTTCAACTGTAACAACAATTTTCCCTGAAAGAGCGGGCGGAGGAAAACGAAATGCCATTGCTGCCGTATCACTTTCGTCAACTTCAACAATATCCATTCGGTCCAACTTCTTGATCAATGATTGTGCAAAAGCTGCTTTACTTGCCTTTGCGCGATATTTATCAATAAGCGCTTCGGTCTGATCAATTACTTTTTGTTGATTTTTTGCAGCATTCTCTTGTTGTTCTTTTCTTTCTTGACGCAAAACCAAGTAACGCGAATAGTTGGTTTTGTAGTCGTATATTTTCTGATTGGAAATTTCAATAGTACGTGTTGTAACATTATCCAAAAATTGCCTATCGTGAGAAATTAACATCACAGAACCGGAAAACGTTTGCATAGTTTCTTCCAACCATTGAATAGATTCAATATCCAAGTGATTGGTAGGTTCATCCAACAATAAAATATCAGGTTTCTGTAAAAGAATTTTTGCTAATTCAATCCGCATTCTCCAGCCACCACTAAATTCAGCTGTTTGACGGTGAAAATCTGTTCGTTCAAAACCTAATCCTCTTAATATTTTCTCTATTTCTTCCTCTCTATTGGCTGCCCCAATAATGTCAAGCCGCGTATTAATGTCCGTTAATTCTGTAATTAGATTCATGTACGCGTCACTTTCATAATCTGTACGCGTTTCCAATTCGTGGGTAACAACATTTAAACGAGCCTCTAACTTTTGAATTTCTTCAAATGCTGTAGCTGTCTCTTCAAATACAGTTCGCCCATGCTGATGAATCATATCTTGTGGCAAATACCCTATTCTGAAATCATTTGGTTTTGAGATTTCCCCTTTTGTTGGATTCTGCAAGCCCGACAATAGCTTTAACATGGTTGACTTCCCTGCTCCATTTTTACCCGCAAGCCCTATTCGATCTTTCGGATTTACCAAAAAACTTACGTTATCAAACAAATCATAGCCGCCAAAAGATACTGTAACTGAATTTACTGAGATCATTTAAAAAAATTAAGGCTGCAAATATAATCAAATTTCAGCTTCCTTTTGCTTTAAAACAGGCAAAATTTGGTATTCAAATACGTATTAATCGCCTAATATTTTAGTTTCACATTTCAATAAAACATAACTTTGCTTAACAAATAATCTACTATTATGTCGTTCAACCAAACTCGCCTTTTCAGCATTTTAAATAACAAATGTCCTCGTTGTCATGAAGGAAATTTTTTTGAGGACAACAACCCTTATCATTTAAAAAAATTCGACAAAATGAATCTTCACTGTTCTGTTTGCGATGCGCAATTTGAGCCTGAGATAGGGTTTTATTATGGTGCAATGTATGTTAGTTACGGACTAACAGTTGCTTTTGGGGTTGGCTTATTTATTCTTCTATGCGTCCTTTTTAATCTGGATACCATGCTGTTCATCATCACTTTTGCAATTTTGCAAGTACTGCTAATGCCTGTATTTTATAGAATCTCCAGGCTAGCATACATCAACATATTTGTAAAATACAAACAATTTAAAAAGGATTAACCTACTTATTTCCCTTTAATTCTAATCACTAATGATGCAAGTGCATCAGAAAAAGATGTTTTAAACTTTGTTCTACTAAGCGCTGCAAAATTATCTGAATTCTTATTGAGCTTAAAAGAAAAAACAAAAGCTGAATCAGGTCCATTCCAGCCGCCTAATTGACCAAAACGAATATCATTAAAGTAGATTGTTGAATCATGTTGCGACATCACATAATAATTTTTTGAGAACTGCTTTAAAATTTTTATTGATTCATTATTTTCAAATGACTTTAACAATGAATCCTTTCTATTTATATGATAAAATTCAATATTCCTATTCTTATCAAAAATAGAGTAATAGCCGAACCAATAGCCTGATTTATCTGTTCCGTATGACATCCATAAAAAATTATTTAATGGCGTTGGTGTAGTAACAAAATCAACAGATAAATTTGTTTTTTTTGAAAAAGACTCCTTTACAATTGAATGAACATGGTTCTTATTTGCTATTGTAAAAAGGAGGTATAAGCAACTAACCCATAAGCCTATATTATTCCATTTCGTTCGAGTGGAAGATCCATTTTTTGCGACAAAAGCAATGAGCACACAAATTAAAAAAGGTAATGTATAAAATGGATCCGCAACAAATATGGAATCAAATGCCACCCTATATGAACTGAATGGTTCAAACCATCCTGTTCCATATGCTGTCATTGAATCTAACAAGATATGACTTAGCATTCCAAGAAGAAAAAGCCAGGCGTACCTTTTCCAGGATACTTCTGTCGTTTTCATCAATTTGCCTAAGAAAAAACCAAAAAATGGTGCCGTTAAAAGAATGAAAAAGAAGGAATGTGTTATACCACGATGAACTAACAACTGCTGAGCATCACTGAAGCAGGGGGAAGCAAAGACATCAAAATCAGGAATTGTATCTGCCAGAGCTCCAATTAACATGGCTTTTCTGCCGATCCTTTTCCCTAACACAGCTTCCCCAATAGCGGCCCCTAATACAATATGAGTAAGTGAATCCATAATCTAATATTGGACAAATATACAGCAGAATAGTTTTTATTACAATCTAATCTATACCTTTATAACATAAATTACCACCATGCAATCTAAACCTAAATACCTACTTATCGGACTCGCAATCACACTAATTTGTATAACTGCTTGGTATTTAAAAACCATTGTAATTTATGTTTCCATTGCAATTATAATTTCGTTGATTGGCCAGCCGCTCGTAAGGTTCTTCTCCTCTATAAAAATAAAAAAGTTTAAACTTCCAAAAGGGTTTTCTGCTTTTTTGGCGCTGCTAACAATTTTATTTGCATTAATTTTTCTTATCTCCATGTTTATTCCTCTATTAATTGAAGAAGGAAAAATTATTGAAAAGATAAACCCAAATGACATTTTAACGGCATTTAAAGAACCTCTATCAAATTTAAATTACACGCTTCAAAAATACCAAATCAGTCATGGAAATGGCGAAAACTTAGAAAACATCCTAGCAGCTGAATTGTCTTCTATCATTGGATTCCAAGATGTTTCCTCTTATGCCAAGGGGATGTTAAGTTTTACGGGGAGTATTTTCGGAGGGACATTTGCAATACTATTTATGGCCTTCTTCTTTATGAAAGACGAGCATTTGATTTATGATATTATTTTATTATTGACTCCTCCTAAATATACGGAAGCTATCAAAGATATTATGCGGGACACCAAACGTTTGCTAACGCGCTATTTTATAGGCATTTTATTTGATATGCTTTTCGTAGCTGCACTAACAACAATTTCATTAAGCTTATTAGGAGTAAGGAACGCCCTTTTGATCGGCATGTTTGCTGGCCTAGTAAATGTAATTCCTTATGTCGGTCCGCTTATGGGAGCCACCTTTGGTATTTTAATAGGTGTTACAGCTAACATCGGACTAGATTTTCACACGCAATTGCTTCCGCTAATATATAAAATAGCAACCTCTTTTCTAATCATACAATTATTGGATGCAATGGTCTTTCAACCTCTCGTCATATCAAACATTGTTAAGGCTCATCCTTTAGAAATATTTATTGTCATTCTTATTGCAGGCACCCTAGCCGGAATTGGTGGTATGATTGTAGCTATTCCGGTTTATACTATTCTTAGAATTATTGCGAAAGAATTTTTAAATAATTTTAAAATAATACAAAAACTAACCTCTAAACTGGAAGAAAAAAAATAATTAATATTGCAACATCACATGATTGAAAAATCGACACTTGAATTCCTACGGAATCTGAGCAAAAACAATAACAAGGACTGGTTTGTAAAGAACCGTGATAACTATGATCATGCTAAATATAATTTCAAGGAATTCATAGATTCTGTTTTAATTTCAACTTCAACGTTTGATCCTTCCATAAAAGATCTAGAATCTAAAAACTGTATTTTCAGAATCAACCGTGATGTTCGTTTTTCAAAGAATAAAGATCCCTATAAAAACAATTTGGGTGCGATACTTTCTCCTGGAGGGAAAAAATCTTTTTCAGCCGGCTACTATATCCAGATTCAGCCGGGGGAATCATTTATTGCCGGGGGCATGTGGCAACCACCGTCTCCGCAAATTAATGCGATCCGTCAGGAAATTGACTACCATCCTGAAGAATTTAAAAAGATCATATCGGCTAAAGACTTCATAAAACAATTCGGAAAACTATCGGAAGAAGATAAATTAAAAACGGTTCCAAAAGGATATGACAAAACACATCCAGAAATTGAACTGCTAAAATACAGAAGCTATATTATAATCCATTCTTTTAAAGATACTGAAGTGCTCTCTAAAGATTTTATAAAAAAATGTTCTGAAGTGATGAAATCCATGTATCCATTAAATCTATTTTTAAGAAGAGCGTGTGATTAAAACAAACAGCTTTTATGACTACATAATGCGATAAATCACTTTCACTCGTTCCTTATTATTTTACTCACAATGTTGAACAAATAAAAACAAAAAAAATCCCCTTTATTAAAATAAAGGGGATTTTAAAAATAGTTTCTTGTTTAGAAATGAAACAAGTCGTGCTCAAAAGTAAAAATATCATTTTTTACTCGTTCAGATTCCAACAACTGGTCTAAGCCTGTTTTGTAATCATAAATACCTCTATCATAAACGTTACTTTCTTTTCGAACATAACTAGAGAACATCCTTTTGTAGAAAATATCTTCAAACGTTCTTCTCTCAGCATCATTATGTCTCATGTACACCTCATTATTTGCAAAGATAGGTCTTGCATCAGGGAAGTATATCCAGAACAAAGGAGTACTAGCACCTGTTGACTCACCAGACTCTGTTTTCTTCTCAATCAATGGACATAAACCAATGATACGAACATCTAAAACAGAACGCTGCTTATCAAAAAACCAATCTTCTTTTATCCAATATTGCCAAACCTTATCAGTGGAAGTCACATTTTTTGTTGGAGCTGTTATCATTGTTCCAGGACTATTCGGATCTTCCGTTTGATGAGTTGAATCCCATTTAACAAGCATGCCTTCTACCTCACTCTTCGTCATGTCGTAATGAAATTCATCATCCGTTGCAGGTTGAGCAAAACAAGTGATTGTTCCTGTTTTGGTTGCAGCCTCAATGATCACATCAAATAAACTTTTTCTATCCGCAATTTCAGCATCCGGATAATACAAAGGGAAGTTAATTTTTTCACGCAAATCAATCGTACGCCAAACTCGCTTACTCCACATAACATCTGCTTCACGCAATGTAGGATAAGAAACAGGTTTTCTTGAATGAGTGTTTTCTTTTTTGTACACACCATCTTCATGATATTTTGGTGGTCTCATTACTTCCTGACCATAGATATCAATTGTTGCTAAAGCAACAAAAGATACTAATAAAAGAATTTTAATTTTTTGCATGGTATACCTCCGTATTATGGTTATTTAATTTTTAGAACACAACCAACAATTTTCCTAACTCCATCAGGACACTGAACCTTCACTTCCTCGATCAACACTTTTTGACCCGTTTTCACCTTAGCCATAATCTCCTTCATTGCTCCAGTACAACTAGCACCTTGAGCGGTATAATCAACGAATACACCATTCACAAATACAGACATATTCCAAGAAACTACTGGGAATTTTAAATCGAAAACGAAATCTTCCAATTTTGGAATCACACCACCTGCACTCATGATTTCTCCTTTACTTACTTTTCCATCACCTACCACTCCAGCAAATGAAGCTTGAGGACTTGGTACTTTTTTAACACGGAAAACCATAGGAGGACCAGCAGATTTATTACCATCTTTTGTTTTCTTAGAAACGTTCACATTAATCATTCCTTTTGCATCACCAGACTTTACGCTAACAATGTAGTGTCCGCCGCCTAAGGACTTAATCGTACCGCTTCCGCCACTCAACGTTGCAGAAACATCCATTGGAGCAGTTCCTGCCACTGAAATATCTACCGGATTGTCTACACCAATATAAAACACATTCATTTTAGTTGGAGAAACTGCCATAGATGGTTTAGCAACTGTATATTTACCATGAAATGGATATGGTTTTACAGAACCGTCCGGTGCTTTCACATTGATAACACCACTATACTCTTGATCTCCTTCAGAACCTGTATGAACAACATATTTTCCGACACCCGCAGTAACAGGAACTGGTGTTCCGGTACCAACAAGTTTAGCATCTTTTGTAGTTGTATCAACATTTCCAATAACAATTTCAGGATTTTGAGTGGAACTGTGAGCCGAAACAAATATGTCTGCTGTGTAATCTTCACCAGCAGTTACGTAGTTCGCATTTGCCACCACTTTTGCTTCTACAGCATCAAAAGAAAAATCCTCTGCAGTGATTGCTTTTAACAAGATTCCAACAACATCACTTTCTGCATTTTTAATGTCATTTTTGATACCTGCAAAAATACACATATCAGCAGCCATAGTGGTATGGTCAAAGTTGTTATACTCCCAAGAAACTTTTTTCTCATCATTAAGTGAATATACATCCTCTGTACTTAAACCTAATTTAAGACCAGCTTTTTCTTTCGCAGGAACTATATCCATCATTTTTTGCCTGAAAGCAATTATCGCTTTTTTCAAAGGAATAATTTTTGCATCCGCACCTGGCTCTTCAGGTGTTGCACCTAGTAAAGCATGGGTAGGAATGTCATAGTTATCTTTACTGTCTAATTGCGCTAATTTAAAGGTATCAGCCACTGATTTATCAGGAAGCTTTTGAACTTCTAAGTATAATTCAGATCGGATATCATCAACCATTTTACAAAGTTCAGCAGCCGATTTTTTTACTTCCAAAGCCTTTTTGTACCAAGGTTCTGTTTTCACTTTATTATCAGCCATTGCCTTCTCAAACTTGGAATATAATACTCCATTTTTTCCATCGAAGTTATCGTTGGTATTATTCAAACCACTCTCAACGATAACGAAGGCATTCAGAATCTCTTTTGATACGTTTAGCGCCAAAAGTGCTGTTAACACCAGGTACATCATACCAATCATCTTCTGCCTTGGGGTTTCTTTGCCTCCTGACATATTGTTATATTAGTTTTTTTAGATTAATATTAATTAAATGAGCAATAATGGAGATTACTCTCCATTATTGAAACCTAATAGTTCGTAGGAACTATTATTTTCTCATTGCGGTAAGCATGTTACCGTAAATTGTATTCAACGATTCTAAATTAGAAGAAAGTTGAGAGATTTGATCTTTATACTTCTTAGTATCATCTACTGAGTCGTTAAGATTTTTCATCAATTCTTCAAGTCCACCGTAGAATCTAGATGTAGCTTTCAAATGCTCACCAGAACCTTGCAATTGCAATTCGTATGAAGCATTCAACGCAGAAAGATTTTTCGCTACTTTGCTGATTTGATCACCCAAATTTGAGCTATCATCACCGCTAACAGCAAGACCCATCAAAGATTCAGCTGCTTTAGAATATGCATTTGACAATGAATCTACGTTTTTAGATGCAGACTTTACACTGGATACATAATCACTTGTAGCGACTGAAGCGTCAGTAATATTATTTAATTTTCCTGCTTGATCACTAAGACTGCGCATACCTGCACCAAGACTAGCAATTAATTCCGGCCCAATCTTAGCATCTTCAAGCATTGTATCTAATTGTTCTGTTAAGGTACCTTTGTCTTCAATTCCTGCGTGATCACCTTCTTCACCGTGCATACCTGCTAATTCAGGATACACCAAACTCCAATCCACCTCTTCATGTGGTGGCTCAAACGCGGAGAAAAAGAAGATTACGGCCTCTGTAGATAGACCAACAACAAGCATCGGTCCTGCACCAGGCCAGTGCATAATTTTAAACATCGCTCCAACGATAACGATTGCTGCACCAAATCCATACAATTTGGCCATGAAACTTTTCCATTTTTTACCACCCATAATTTTAAGTTTAAAATTTAATTTATTATTGTTTAGTTTAGAGAATACAAATTAAAATCCTTCGCCTGGGGCATCACCCATGTTACGACCAAGATATGTTTGAACACAACGGAACCCAACGTAACATTTTGCTGTATCTTGATATTCATAAGTTCTAGTACTTGTTTGCAAGTAATAACCAACATCTTTCCAAGAACCTCCTCTGATAACTTTACGTTTCAAAACATTCGCTTCATTATCTTGAGCTTCATAAACGTAATCGGGGTTTAAATCGTGACTAAAGTCGTACGCTGACTCATCAAAAGCATTGCTGGTCCATTCAGCTGCATTACCTGCCATACAATATAAACCGTAATCATTTGGATTATACGCTGCAATTTTCACAGTATGAAAACCTCCGTCATCAATATAACTACCGCGCATTGGTTTGAAGTTTCCTAAGAAACACCCAAGAGCATTTCTGATATAAGGACCTCCCCAAGGGTAAGGGCTTAAAGCATTTCCGCCTCGAGCAGCATATTCCCATTCTGATTCAGTAGGCAAACGAAAATCATTTAGGTAGGATTGGCCATTTCCAACCAACCAATTGTTAAATAATTGAGTTCTCCATATACAAAATGATCTTGCTTGTTTCCAGCTAACACCAACCACAGGGTAATCATCGTAAGCAGGGTGCCAGAAATACATATTCGTCATAGGCTCGTTAAAAGAGTATGTGAAATCATGCACCCAAGCCAAAGTATCTGGGTAAACATTGATCACATCTTTTACAATAAACACGCTTCTGTCTTTATCTTTTTGTTCACGAGTGCTGTAGTTACCGTTTCCATCAGAAACACCATCTTTTACGTCATAGTGACCCAATGTTTTATTGTCGCCAACACTAGTATTTTGGTAGCCATTGATAAAATCGCGGCCTTTATCATCTGGAGATTTTGAAGGTTTGAAACGATTCGATTTCTGAGCCGCTAAGCGCAAATTGATCCAATAGTATTCAAAATTTAATTTACGGGAGTCAATTTCTCTGCGCTTGTAGAATCTTTCTTCTACTGGTAAGTACATAAACTCAAGAACCTCACGCACATCTGTTTCATCATAACCGATATTCTCGTCAAAATTTACCAATGGAGGATCAATTGGCTGATCATAGTCATCCGTTTCAATCCCATGCTCGGCTCTTCCATCTTCAAATAAAGCACGATGAGCAATGGAGTCTTTCACCCAATAAACAAACTGACGATATTCATTGTTTGAAATTTCAGTCTGATCAATGTAAAATGCTTGAACAGAAACTGTTTTAGACTTGGTAGTGTGAGCATAAGGAGTATCCTCATCACTTGGTCCCATATTGTAACTTCCCATTGGAATGTACAACATACCAAAAGGATCGATATCGAACCACTCAGCACGTCGCTGAACACCTAAAAGTTCACCAGTGTTTTTAGTACAACTGGTCATACTAAAGAGAGCAACGATAGAACTTAACAAGAGCAACTTTTTCATATTTGTTGTTTTTATATTAAACCCCTTTTTGTTAGAAAATCATCACACCTGAGTATGATGATTCTGAGAGCAAATAGAGTAGCTTAAACGAGACTAAAAATTTAAGGTTACAAAAAAATGATTATTTTATATAAATCTCACGTTCATATGGCCTGTTTTATGGACAGGTGGTATGAATTTATGACAATATCCTAACATTAATTCATGCGTTCCACTGCTATATGATTTAATATTAGACAGGGTTATATCGTAAGCATAACCTAATTTAAACCCATTCCATTCAACGCCTGCAAAAACAGGAATTGCGTCTGTCAATCGATAAGAAGCTCCTACAAACACCATTCTATTCCACTTAGCCATCAAATTAATATCTAACTGTGTAGAGGATGCGTCCGATTTAGTTAATATAGAAGGCGTTAACTCGAATTGTGGATTTAAATGAAATGTATACCCTGCCATAACATAATAGTGACGAGCCACTTCATATGTAAAATCATAATATTTTGAATTTATTGTAGCCGTTGCAGGTTTTGTACCATCAGCTTTTGTCAATGTTTGTTGTGGCAAATGCAAAGAAGACAAACCGACATATAAATTCTTGCTCGTATAATACAATCCGAATCCAACATCATAAGTCGTAGCAGAAGCACCAGACCATGGAATAGCGTTATCAGTTCCTCCCCCAGTATCTCTGGAAGTTCCATCAGGAGCAATAAAATTTCCTGACAATGATTTACTAATCATTCCAGCGTCTAATCCAATACCCAATATACCTCCAGTACCCAACGGCAAATGATAAGAAAATGCCGCTTTGGCTTTTAACGTTTTATCAAATCCGATAAGATCTTGGTCAACAGTTAAACCTGCTCCGGCATGCCCATTGAAAAATTCGCCGTAATCGATGCTTAATAACCCTGTTTTAGGAGCCCCTGGAAACTTGTCCCACTGATCGCGATACAACAATGTTGCACATAATGCCTGATTGGTACCCGCATAACCCGGATTCACAGCCAAACGATTAAACATATTCATACTGAACTGGGCATCTTGCTGAGCAAAAGTAACCAAACCAGTAATAGAGAATGCAATTAGAATAAGGGTTTTTTTCATTTTTTACCTCTTAAAAGTTAACAAACATTTGTCGCTTTTTCCTAAAGTTAGGACGCTAAATTAAATAATAGTTTAATAAAAACAAATTTTTTAAACATTTTATTGTTCATTATACAAAATGAGCGTATTAATTAGCCTAATTTCTGATAGGTTTGCCACCAGCTATCAGGCAATTCGTCACTACAGGCAGTCTCGTAATCGCTATAAGAGCATGGAACCATGTGATGACGCTCAAATTTTATCTGATGGTTTACCGGATATGGCACATCCATCCACCAGCGATCACTCTTATTACTCTTATAAAACACTATTTCATGCTCATGCCCCTTGATTGAGACCCGATACTTCGTATATTCCAACTTATCAACTATCGGATAATCCTGTTTTCGGTTATAAAAGCCATCAATAAAATACCAAATCATTTGTGCCACTAGGTGCGCTGTTTGCTTGTTTGTATCAAAAGCTGGATTGATTTCATAAAACCCTATTGAGGAAAGCTTGTCACTTAAACCGGCATAGCGTGTTATCTGGCAAGCTTCTTCTCCGTAAAACCCATTTGGGGAAGCATTTCCATTTCCCGGTGCGTCACTTTGTCGAATGGCTGAAACATCAAAACTTACTAAATCGGCATTTCTCACAATTGGCTCCACATCCTCCATTTTTTTTCTAACCTGTCCCAATCTATGCGCATCAAAATATAGTTTTTTCATCAACTCTACTGATGTTTGTTCAACAAAATAACTTTGATACCCGACATTACTGAAATTAAAAAGAATATTGGGTTTATGTAAAATTATTTTACTCAAATAGCTTTGAGAATTGAGTTCTTTATCACCATCGCCAATATCAAAAGAAGAGTCAATAGCAACAATATTTATGGTTTGTTCCATTTTTTGATACGCAAGATAATTGCAATATGTTAAATCTTGAGAACCACCAATAATTACAGGAACGATATTTTTTTTCAGCAAAACAGCCAATACATCTGTGACAGCAAAATAGGTATCTTCAATAGAATTGCCTTTTTTAATATTTCCAAGATCAACAATTTTAGAATTGTAGTTCCCTTGATATAATTTGTATAAGTTCTCACGAACATAGTCAGCAGCTAAGCCACAACCTTCGTTATTCAAGGCTTTCCTATCTTCTTCCACACCAATTATGGCCAATTGAACACCTTCCAAACTGGGAAAATCAGTACCAACGGTGTAGGTATTAATTATTTTACCATATGAAGTGGCCGGATATTTAGTAGCTCCGTTAAAATTGTTTAAATCGATTGGTGTAAAAAATTCTTGCATGAACAATTTTTATATTCCGATCTAATTTTTTGAATGACGCAAAAAAATTTGATTGCTTTATGCTACCAACAAAAATCAAGAATCTTTTTCGTTGGGTTACAACTATAACATCAAACTAAAAAATAGATACAGTGGTTATTAAATTATTTTCTCTTAGCAGTTTTTTTAGCGGCCGTTTTCTTTAAAGCCTTCCCGCCTGCTGGACGGGCAGGTTTTACTGCTGCTGTTTTCAAAGCAGGGCGAACAACTTTTTTAAGCGCTTTCTTGGGAGCGGCTTTCTTTTTGGCTACAGCAACTTTAAATGTTTTTTTCTCCGTTTGTTTCTTCTTGAAACGGTTACCTTTGCTCGCATTCTTTGGTTCTGCGGCAATTGCCAAACACTCTTCCAAAGTTAAGGATGGAGCATCTGTACCTTTTGGTAATTTGAAATTATTACCATCCATCACCAGGTAGGGACCCCAGCGCCCATTCAACAATTGAACTTCTGGCCGTTCAGAGAAGGTTTTAATATATTTATCAATTTCTGCTTGACGTTTAGCGAGAATCAATTCGACGCAACGATCAGCAGATACGGTCATAGGATCATCTTCTTTTTTCAGAGAAACGAATATACTGTTGTGTCGGACATAAGGACCAAATCGACCAACCGCCACAACCATTTCTTTATCTTCAAACATTCCAACAACTCTGGGTAATTTAAAAAGATCCAGAGCCTCCTGAAAAGTAATCGTATCCAAACGCTGATCTTTTCTTAAGCTGGAAAATTTCGGTTTGTTATTTTCATCATTTCCTTCACCCAACTGTGCCATTGGACCAAATCGACCGATACGAACATAGAGATTTTTTCCTGAAACCGGATCAACGCCTAACAAACGTTCTCCTGATGCACGTTCAGAATTTTCTGAAGTATCCATAACGTTTTTATGAAACGGCTTATAAAAATCAGACAACATTTTTGTCCATTGAATCTTTCCTTCTGCGATCTCATCAAATTCCTCTTCAACTTTTGCTGTGAAATTGAAATCCATAATTTGAGGAAATTCTTTCAGCAAAAAATCATTGACAACCATTCCGATATCTGTTGGAAACAACTTTGATTTTTCAGCACCAGTACCTTCTGATCTTAACTCATCTGAGATCTTCCCTGCTTTTAACGAAAGCACATTGAAACTTCGTTGAACCCCTTCTCTATCCTCTTTTACAACATACTCCCGTTTTTGAACAGTTGAAATAGTTGGTGCATAAGTAGAAGGGCGTCCAATGCCGAGCTCTTCTAATTTTTTTACCAAACTAGCTTCCGTATATCTTGCTGGATGATGCGTAAACCGTTCCATCGCAGTAATTTCATTTACCTTTAACACTTCGCCTACTTTCATTGGAGGCAACATTCCTGCTTGATTTTCATCCTCTTCATCGTCTGTTCCTTCCAAATAAACTTTCAAAAATCCATCAAATTTCAATACCTCACCTTGAACAATAAATTTCTCCGTTGTACCTGACGGGGTTATAACAACAGTTGTTTTCTCCAATTCGGCATCACTCATTTGTGATGAAATGGTACGTTTCCAGATCAGATCATACAAACGTTTATCAGCGGCATCCCCCTCAATTGTTTGATTTTGAATATATGTTGGGCGAATAGCCTCATGCGCTTCTTGTGCTCCCTTTGATTTGGTTTTATATTGACGAATATTTAAATACTTAGCTCCGTAATTGCCTGTGATTGCTTCTTTCGCTTGATTAATAGCTGTTTCAGAAAGGTTCACGGAGTCTGTTCTCATGTATGTGATCTTACCGCTTTCATACAATCGTTGAGCAACAACCATTGTTTGTGCAACAGAAAAACCTAGCTTACGGCTTGCTTCTTGTTGCAAAGTTGACGTTGTAAAAGGCGCAGATGGTGATTTTTTTGTTGGCTTGGTTTCAACGCTATCTACTGAATAATTCGCATTTTCACACTTTTTCAGAAAGGCGCGAGCTTCGTCCAAAGTTTTAAATTTAGTTGAAAGTTCTGCTTTTACATTAGCGTTTCCAGCAATAAAATTTGCAACAACTTTGTAAGATGATGTACTTTTAAAACCCACAATTTCACGTTCACGTTCTACGATCAACCGAACGGTCACAGATTGAACGCGACCAGCAGACAATGAAGGGCGCACCTTTTTCCAAAGAATTGGAGATAATTCAAAACCAACCAAACGATCTAAAATCCTCCTTGCTTGCTGAGCATCAACTAAATGTTTGTCTATGGTGCGAGGGTGTGCAATTGCATTTTGAATTGCAGGTTTAGTAATCTCGTGAAAAACGATACGTTTCGTATTTTTATCATTTAAGTTCAGGGCCTCAAATAAATGCCAAGAAATAGCTTCCCCCTCTCGGTCCTCATCGGTTGCTAACCAAACCACTTGGGCTTTCTTTGCAAGAGACTTTAACTCATTTACTACTTTTGCCTTATCTGGCGAGACTTCGTAATTCGGAGCAAAATTATTTTCTATATCTACACCAAACCCTTTTTTTGCTAAGTCGCGAACGTGCCCGTAACTTGATTTCACTGTAAATCCTTCTCCTAAAAACCCTTCTATTGTTTTCGCTTTTGCAGGGGACTCCACTATCACTAAATTTTTGCTCATACGCTAGCTAATTTGTTTTAGATGTAAATGAAAATTAATATTGGTCGAGATGCCATTTTCTCGAAATTCGTTGCAAAGGAAAATAAATCAAAACGATATTTGCAAATTAAATTTGGAAATGTCAGTTAGTATATATATAAATATATATATAAGATTTTTCAAAATAATTTAAAATAAATCAAAATACGCCATTTTGTCACCCATTTATTTTGATTACCTTTGCAATTCGATTTTTTGCATTGCATCTAATCGGGCGTAAATATAAAATTAAAAATGAGCGAGCATAAAGTAATTGATGAAAGTAAGCAAGGCGAAGCCTTCATGATTGAGCAACCCGTTGTTTCGAACGGAAAAAAATTGTTTTTGGAAAGTTATGGTTGTGCCATGAATTTTTCAGATAGCGAAATTGTAGCTTCCATTTTGAAAGACAAGGGGTTTACAACAACACAAGATTTTAATGAAGCAGATGTTATTTTTGTAAATACATGTGCCATTCGCGAAGGGGCTGAACAACGTGTTCGTAAACGTTTAACTGACTTCAAAAGAGCAAAAAAAAATAATCCAGATCTAATTGTGGGCGTTTTGGGCTGTATGGCAGAACGACTAAAGTCGCAATTTTTGGAACAGGAAAAACTAGTTGATATTGTTGTGGGGCCGGACGCCTATCGTAGCTTACCGGAATTAATTGAAATTGCAGAAACAGGACAAAATGCAATCAATGTGCTTCTTTCGAAGGAAGAAACATACGCAGACATTGCCCCTGTTAGATTAGGTTCAAATGGAGTAACGGCATTCATCAGCATCACACGCGGTTGTGATAATATGTGCGCATTTTGTGTGGTTCCATTTACAAGAGGAAGAGAACGCAGTCGTGATCCTGAAACAATTGTAAAAGAAGCACAAGATTTATTTGCAGAAGGCTATCGCGAAGTAACGCTGCTTGGGCAAAACGTAGATTCCTATTTGTGGACAGGAGGCGGGTTAAAAAAAGATAATTTATCCCATGAAGAGTTAAATAATGCAACTACTTTTTCTCAATTACTTGAAAAAGTGGCTTTGGTAAATCCCGATCTGCGCGTACGTTTCAGCACTTCTCATCCAAAAGATATGAATGATGATGTACTTTACACAATCGCGAAATACGAAAATATCTGTAGTTATATCCATTTACCGGTTCAATCAGGAAACTCACGTATTTTAGAAATGATGAATCGCGGTTATACCCGTGAATGGTATTTGAACAGAATAGATGCTATTCGTAAAATTATTCCAGATTGTGGGATATCCATGGATATTATTACCGGATTCTGTTCTGAAACAGAGGAAGAGCACCAAGATACACTTTCGTTGATGGAAACGGTAAAATATGACTTTGGATATATGTTTGCATACAGCGAGCGCCCTAAAACATTGGCAGAACGCAAATACAAAGATGATGTTCCAGCTGAAATAAAAAGCAGAAGATTGGCGGAGATTGTAGAACTGCAATTAAAGCATTCCGCGGAACGAACGAAAGAAGGCGTTGGAAAAGTCCACCGAGTTTTAGTGGAAGGAATATCAAAAAAATCGAAAGAAGAATTGTTTGGAAGAAACTCTCAAAGTACTGTTGTCGTTTTTCCGAAAGAAAATTTCAAAATAGGGGATTACGTAACTGTATTAGCTGACAGATGTACGGGTGGTACGTTAATTGGCAAGGCCATATAAGCAATATAGAAAATGACAATTCAAGAACTAAAAAATCGATTTGGCATCATTGGAGGATCCCCAGTGCTTGACAGAGCAATTGACATTGCTAAGCAAGTAGCTCCAACCGACCTGACCGTATTGGTCACAGGAGAAAGCGGAACTGGGAAGGAAGTTTTTCCGCAAATTATTCACGCATTAAGTGCACGAAAACATGGTCAATACATCGCTGTAAATTGCGGTGCAATTCCTGAAGGAACAATTGATTCAGAATTATTCGGTCATGAAAAAGGTTCGTTCACAGGTGCACATGAGGCGCGCAAAGGGTATTTTGAAGTTGCCAACGGAGGAACAATTTTCTTAGATGAGGTTGCAGAAATGCCATTGGCAACTCAAGCACGTTTATTGCGTGTTTTAGAAAGTGGAGAATTTATCAAAGTTGGGTCATCTAAAGTTTTAAAAACGGACGTACGTGTTGTTGCTGCAACAAATGTAAATATTCAGCAAGCCATTGAAAAAGGGAAATTCAGAGAAGATCTTTATTACCGTTTGAATACTGTTCCTATTATGGTGCCGCCATTGCGAGAGCGGAAACAAGATATCTTTTTATTATTCAGAAAGTTTGCAGCTGATTTTTCATCAAAATACAGAATGCCATCCATCAAATTAGATGCTGAGGCGCAGCAACTATTGACAGATTATTATTTTCAAGGAAATGTTCGTCAATTGAAAAATATTACGGAACAAATTTCCGTGATTGAAAAGCAAAGAGATATTACCGCAGATATTATGCGAACCTATTTGCCACAACAACAAACATCTCAATTACCAATGATTGTTAGCAATTCGGCGCAAGGGGGAAATGATTTCAGCGAGCGCGATTTGTTATACAAGGTTTTATTTGATATGAAAAAAGATCTGACCGATCTAAAAAAAATTGTAGTGGATCTAATTGAAAATGATAATCAATTAAATCAGGATTTTCATCCTGACAATGCTTCACTCATAAAGAAATTATATCAAGAAGTTGGAACACCTGAAACACCAATACAATTAGGATATAACAACACTGCTTCTCCAATTAAAACGAATGACCAGATACCTTTACATGAAGTTGTTGAGGAATCACTATCACTCCAAGACATTGAAGAAGACATGATCAAAAAAGCGCTAACAAAGCATAAAGGTAAACGCAAAAATGCAGCGAAAGAATTAGGGATCTCGGAACGAACACTCTACAGAAAAATAAACGAGTACAGCATCAAGTAGGATCACATAAAACAATAGCGGAAAAAGAGGTATTCTTCACGATTAAAAATAAAAATTAATTGAGCTTATTAAATTTCATATTCAACTATAAAGTAAAGCATAACCTAGCAGTTATCGCTTGTCTCATTTCCCTTTTATCAAGTTGCAAAACCCATTATTCATTCAGTGGGGCGAGCATTCCACCCGAAGCAAAAACCATCTCTGTTCAATATTTTCAAAACAATGCTTCTTTGGCACCTCCTACTCTGAGCCAAACTTTCACAGAAGCGTTGCGTGATAAGCTGAGTTCTCAATCACATTTAAGCCTTACAACAAAAGGTGGAGATCTTAGTTTTGAAGGCAGTATTACTGGTTATGCAACCTCTCCTATAGCCATCCAAAGCACAGATCAAGCAGCCTTGAACAGATTGACAATTACTGTAAATGTAAAATACACATGTTCGTTTGATGAAAAGAAGAATTTTGATCAATCATTTACCCGATATGCAGATTACACCAGTGCTCAAAGTTTAACTTCCGTTGAAGATGGTTTGATACACGATATTAATGATCAATTGGTACAGGATATTTTTAACAGAGCATTGAACGATTGGTAAATGAATAAAACACAGTTCATATCATTTATGGAAACTCCCGATAAAATGTCGGGTAACGATAGTATACAACTGTTAGAACTATTAAAAAACTTCCCCTATTTTCAGACGGCACATTTACTTTATTCAAAGAGTTTGCACAATCAAAATAGCATCCACTATAACAATCAATTAAAAATTACAGCAGCATATGCAACGGATAGGAAGGTGCTTCACAAACTAATAACGAAAAGGACCGAATCAGAAACACATCACTCCATTTCCCGAGAAATAGAATCATATGTTGAGGATAAAAGAATTGACGAGCAGGTAAAAAAAGTTGTTAACGAGGACGATAAGGAACAAATTATCCCAAGCGTTATAGAGGAAATTTCAGACACAAAAAGTGTAACAACAGAAACGAAAGAAGAAATTGTTGAAAATTCTTCTATTTTGCCAGATAAGAACGCGGAAATAGAGACATCCCCTATCGAACTAGCCGAAGAAAAAGTATTTGAACAAATTCTTGAAGATGAATCGGCTAGTCTAAAAAATGAGGAAGAAAAAATAAAAGAATTTGAGCAGGAATATATTTCTGAGGCTGTAAATGCCAGTGTTGAACTAGAAATGCTGCATACAGGTATTTTCAAAGATCAAACAACAGAAGAATACCAAGAAACGGAATCAATAGCGTCGGATTTTGTTTTGAACTTAGGAAACGATATTGCTGCACCTGTAATTGAACAAAGTCTGTCAATTGATACTAAAATTGATACCGAATCGCTATCGTTTACCGATTGGCTGAAGCATTTAAGTTCGGATGGACAAACACCTCAAAAATCAGAAGAAAGAAAAGAATTTAAAAAAGAAGGTCAAGTGCTTGATCCATTTGAGTTGATAGACAAATTCATACGGGAGGAGCCGAAAATATCTAGGCCTAAAACGGAGTTTTTTAGCCCAATTAACAAAGCCAAGCAAAGTGTAGCGGATGACATTACTTTTGTAAGCGAAACTTTGGCTAAAATATACGTTTTGCAGGGAAATTATGCGAAGGCGATACTCGCATATGAAAATTTACGCTTGAAATATCCAGAAAAAAGACTTTACTTTGCATCCCAAATTAAAAATTTAAGAAAACTAATTAATCAACAAAAGCAATAATTAACAATGGCAGCTATCATTTCAATATTAATAATAATTGTTTGTATACTTCTAATCTTAGTTGTATTGGTACAAAATTCTAAAGGTGGTGGACTAGCCTCTTCATTTTCATCTTCAAATCAAGTAATGGGTGTTCGAAAGACAGCTGACTTCTTAGAAAAAGCAACATGGACCTTAGCGGCTTCGTTATTGGTATTATGTATCATTTCAACTTCATTAAACAAAACAACGGAAGGAACAGCTACGGGAACAACATCAACAACTCGTAATATGGCCGGCAGTTCTGAAAATGCAACTCCTGCGCCTGCGGCACCTGCAAATAATGCAACTCCTGCTGCTCCAACGCCAGGAACAGAAAAAAAATAACCGAACAATTAATACATTAAAAAATTGTCAGAGTGTCACACACATTCTGACATTTTTTTTTCAAACAATGGTTAATCTGCAAAATTGTCCATTAATAACATTTAAAGCCAATTGGTATAATTTCTGACAACAGGTTGTCGCGAATATAAAATGGAAAAAAATAAGTTAAACATTCAAATAAAACAGCAATGGCAAAAACAAGTTCTAAAGTAAACATCAAACCTGTTGCAGGTACTCAAAACAGAGTAGTTGTTGAAGCTGCACCAGCAGAAGAAAAAACAGCGAGTGGAATCATTATTCCTGATACAGCGAAAGAAAAACCACAAAGAGGTAAAGTTATCGCTGTGAGTGAAAAGGATGATAAAGGAAACAAACCAGAAGTGAAAGTAGGCGATACCGTATTGTATGGTAAATACGCCGGCACAGAAGTTCAGGTTGAAGGAAAAGATCTTTTAATCATGCGTGAAAGTGACATCTTTGCGATTGTCTGATTTGAAAATGTAGCCATTTAAAAATGCTACAAAGCACCTATAATTCAAGTCAAAAATAAACTTCACAGAATTTTCAAATCAACTAATTAATAAATATTTAAATTATAAAAATTATGGCAAAAGATATATTTTTCAATGTAGATGCGCGCGACAAACTGAAAAGAGGCGTTGACGCATTAGCAAATGCAGTAAAAGTAACATTAGGTCCAAAAGGAAGAAATGTAATTATCGATAAAAAATTTGGTGCTCCAAGTGTAACTAAAGACGGTGTTACTGTTGCTAAAGAAATTGAATTAAAAGATCCTGTAGAAAACATGGGAGCTCAAATGTTAAAAGAAGTTGCATCTAAAACAGCTGACGCTGCAGGTGATGGAACAACAACAGCAACTGTTCTTGCCCAAGCAATTGTTACTGCTGGTTTAAAAAACGTTGCGGCAGGTGCTAATCCAATGGATCTGAAAAGAGGTATAGACAAAGCTGTTTTAGCAGTTGTAGAAAACCTAAACAAACAATCACAGAAAGTTGGTGACGACAATAAAAAAATTGAACAAGTTGCTACTATCTCTGCAAATAACGATAACACCATCGGGAAATTAATTGCAGAAGCAATGAAACGAGTGAAGAAAGAAGGTGTAATTACTGTTGAAGAAGCAAAAGGAACTGAAACAACTGTTGAGGTAGTTGAAGGTATGCAATTTGACAGGGGTTATATTTCTCCATATTTTGTTACAGACGCTGATAAAATGCATGCTGTAATGGAATCTCCGTTGATTTTGATCACGGATAAAAAAATATCCAGCATGAAAGAATTGTTACCTGTTTTGGAAAAAGCAGTTCAAACAGGCAAACCTATTTTGATCATAGCAGAAGATGTTGATAGCGAAGCATTAGCTACTCTTGTTGTAAACAAGATCCGCGGATCTCTTAAAATATGTGCGGTAAAAGCCCCAGGATTTGGTGACAGAAGAAAAGCTATGTTAGAAGATATTGCAATCTTAACTGGTGGAACTTTAATTTCTGAAGAAAGAGGTTATAAATTAGAAAATGCTGAACTAAGTATGTTAGGTACAGCAGAAAAAATTACCATCGACAAAGACAACACAACTGTTGTTGGAGGAAAAGGCAAAAAAGCAGAGATTACTTCTCGCGTGAATCAAATTAAAACACAAATCGAATCTACAACATCTGATTACGATAGAGAAAAACTACAAGAACGTTTAGCTAAATTAGCTGGTGGAGTTGCTGTATTATATGTAGGTGCTGCAACTGAAGTAGAGATGAAAGAAAAGAAGGACCGTGTAGACGATGCATTAGCAGCTACACGTGCAGCAGTGGAAGAAGGAATTGTACCGGGAGGTGGTGTTGCTTATATCCGCGCGATTGATGGATTAGAAAAATTAAAAGGCGCAAATGAAGATGAAACAACAGGCATTGCAATTGTTATTCGTGCGATAGAAGAACCGTTGCGTCAGATTGTTGCAAATGCTGGAGGAGAAGGTGCTGTAGTCGTTCAGAAAGTTCGCGAAGGGAAAGCTGATTTTGGATACAATGCACGTACAGATAAATATGAAAATTTATTTGCTGCAGGTGTAATCGATCCAACTAAAGTGTCTCGTATTGCATTAGAAAATGCTGCGTCTATTGCTGCAATGCTATTAACAACAGAATGTGTTTTAGCAGAACAAAAAGAAGAAGGCGGAGCTGCTATGCCAATGGGAAACCCTGGAATGGGTGGAATGGGTGGAATGATGTAATTATAAATACCAGTATAAAAAAGCCTCGTGTAACTATTACACGAGGCTTTTTTTATTTCTAAAATATTATTTACTCAACAGTTCTTTTACAATTGTAGAAATTAGTTTACCATCTGCCTTACCAGCTAATTGTTTGGATGCAACTCCCATCACTTTTCCCATATCAGCAGGAGACGTAGCGCCTAAACTAGAGATAATATTCGCCACTTCAGCTTTCACATCAGCTTCAGACATTTGTTGTGGCAAGTATGCTTCAATAACTGCTGCTTGCGACAATTCTACATCTGCCAAATCTTTCCGATTCTGAGAAACATATAGTTCTGCGGTTTCTTTACGTTGCTTCACCATTTTTAGCAAGGCTTTCATTTCAGTATCATCATTCAATCCTTCTGAAGAAGTCTTTAATAATAATATTGCTGATTTAACGGCACGCAAGGCCTCTAATTTAGCAGCATCTTTAGCCAACATAGCTGATTTGATATCTGCATTAATTTTTTCTTCTAAAGCCATTTTATATTAAAATTTTAAAAATTATATATTGTTCAGTAGAAATCTTTTCGATAAAAATTCCTGAGGTTAAAGTTAAATAAAAGATATTAAAGCGTGTGCTGTTTTATACTTAGATTTCAATAAAAAAGTCCCGTTAGAAAACTAACGGGACTTTTTATACAATAAAATTAATATTAGTCTACATTATCATGTAAAAAAGAATTGTTCGGCTTGATCTCAACTTTCTTATCATCTCCTTCAGTTAAAGTATAACGAGACACTTGCGATTCTGAAGAATGCGGTGTAGCGTCCAAATTTATATTTCTTCTTTTATATGCAGGCTCATTCTCCAACTCCGAAAGACCATTAGGAGATTTTAATTTAAAACTTAATTCCTTTAATTTAGCAACACGGTCTTGAGCTTTTTTCAATTGTTCATCGTCCTGAACTTTTGAAACGAAACTGTTTTCTTCAACGCTTTCAACAAACGTATCTGATTTCATTACAGGCTCTTCCGCACTAGTATTTATTACAAATGGCTCTTCCGAAACTACATTGTTATTTGTTATTTCGAATTCAAATGTAACTTGTCTTTCTTCTTCTTTTACTTCTTCTAGTTGAGCAATTGGGGCTTCTGTTTCCTGAATGAACATAAAAGGCTCTTCAACAAATTCTTCTGTTATTTCAGTAGTTTCAGCAACAACATCTTCTATTACTATTGCCTTTACCTCTTCTTCTTTAATATAAGATGTTATTTCTTCTTGTTGATCAAAAGAGATAATCTCCTCTGTTTTTGGAGCAACAAAAGCAAATGGTACAACAGGAGTTTCTTCTTGTTTAACATCTTCCACTAATTTATGTACAATTTTAGCAGGAGCTCTATCGATCTGAATACCAACATCTGCTTTCGAATTAAAGCCTGTAGCAATGATAGTAACATTTACTTTATCACCCAAAGACAAATCAACGCCATATCCTTTGATGACTTCAGCAGTCATACCAGCAGCATCCTGAATAAAATCGGTGATTTCACCTAATTCATCCATTGTGATTTCGTCCTCACCACAAGTAACATTCACCAATACATAACGCGCACCTTTGATGTTACTATCATTTAATAATGGAGATGACATTGCTTGTTCAACGGCACGTAATGCTCTTTGTTCGCCACTAGCCATGGCAGAACCCATAATTGCGACACCACTTTCTTTCATAACGGTTTTTACGTCATTGATATCGGTATTGATTTGCAAAGTAGTTGTGATAATATCAGCGATCCCTTTGGCAGCAGTTGCTAGGATATCATCGGCATGACCAAAAGCTTCTGTTACTTTTAAATTACCATAGATCTCACGCAATTTATCGTTGCTAATAACAAGCAAGGTATCTACATTTGCTTTTAAGGCTTCTAAACCTTCGTCAGCCTGTGCTTTACGTTTTTTACCTTCAAATCCGAAAGGAATAGTAACAATACCTACTGTCAAGATGCCCATTTCTTTCGCAGCTTTGGCAATGATCGGAGCTGCACCTGTACCTGTACCACCACCTAATCCAGCAGTGATAAATACCATTTCGGTATTATTTGCTAACAATGCTTTTACTTCTTCTATATTTTCGATTGCTGCATTTTTACCCACTTCAGGTAAAGATCCTGCACCACGTCCTCTTGTTAAACTTGCACCCAAAACTATTTTTAAGGGAACAGGGCTGATATCCAATGCTTGCTGATCTGTATTGCAAACAATAAAATCAACTCCTTTTATTCCTTGTTTATACATATGGTTAACAGCGTTACTTCCGCCACCACCAACTCCAATAACTTTAATTATTGAAGAGTTGTCACTAGATAAATCAAATTTCATCATTGCTTTTTGTATTTAAAATGTTTGATATTATTGCAATTCAAGCAAACCTATTTTAATAATGCCCTAAAATTGCTTCTTTTTTTAATGTAGAATTAACACTTAACTTGTTAGTTACTAACTATGGCTTGTTAATTTCGCGCCATGATTAGAACTATTTCGAAGCCGCATCTTCATCAAAAAAACTTTTTAATTTATCAAAGAAACCTGTTGTTCTTTCCTTAGAATGTCCTTTAATTTTTGAAGGTGCTTCTGTCGATGACATTTTCGTATTCTGCTTATCCAATGTTTGCAACCCTTTCATAACAAGACCTACAGATGTAGCAAAAAGAGGGCTAGTGACTTCTTCACTGCCTTTGGCAAGGTGCTCATTTGGATAACCGATACGCGTATCCATTCCTGTAATATACTCTACCAATTGAGATACATGTTTCAATTGTGCACCACCTCCTGTAACCACAATTCCTGCAATTAATTTTTTCTCGTAACCAGAATGTTTTATTTCATAATACACATGCTCAATGATCTCTTCCATTCTTGCTTGAATGATTGCTGATAAATTTCGGACAGAAATTTCTTTATGTGCACGCCCCCTTAAACCAGGAATAGAAACAATTTCATTCTCCTGATTCTCACTTGCCAATGCAGAACCGAATTTTATTTTCAATAATTCTGCCTGACTTTTAATGATCGTACAACCTTCTTTCACATCTTCTGTGATGACATTACCTCCAAATGGAATAACTGCAGTGTGACGAATAATTCCATCCTGAAAAATTGCAACATCTGTTGTACCACCTCCAATATCTACCAATACAACACCTGCTTCTTTTTCTTCATTGCTTAATACGGCATCTGCTGAAGCCAAAGGTTCTAATGTTAATTCAGAAACTTCCAACCCAGCTTTCTGAACACATTTATAAATATTTCTTGCAGCAGCAATTTGACCGGTGATGATGTGAAAGTTTGCTTCCAGTCGGTTTCCTGACATACCTATAGGATTTTTTATTCCCGACTCGTTATCAATAATATATTCCTGAGGCAAGACATGAATAATTTCTTCGCCCGGAGCCATCATCAGTTTGAACATATCATCTATTAATGAATCGATATCATTCTGAGATATTTCCAGTTCATTACTTGCTCTTGTTTTAATACCACGATGCTGCATACTTCTGATATGTTGACCCGCTATTCCAACATTAACAACTTTAATATCGACTCCTGATTTCGCTTCCGCTTCGGCAACAGCCGTTTGAATAGATTGAACAGTTTGATCAATATTCTGAACAACACCTCGGGCTACGCCAAACGATTCGGATTTTCCCATCCCCAGGATTTCTATTTTTCCGAATTCATTTCTGCGACCAACGATGGCTACAATTTTTGTTGTTCCGATGTCTAAACCTACTACGATTTCTGATGGCTCCATTGTGCTGAATTTATTTACCCTCTGAATTTCCTAAAAGGAAAATCCGATTGATTAATTATTTAATTTATTTTATTGACTTTGAGTAATTCTTTTTTTGTACAAACAATCTGATTCTTAAACTTTAAATTTATTGTTGAATATTTATCCCACCAACCTGTTGTATTTAAACCTTGCTGATAAAAGGTGAGGAGTTTTTTAAATTTCTCATCCATTGCTGTCGTATCGCCGAAAATGATTTTCTGATCTCCAACCATTGGAACAATTTCCATGTCTTTATCCTTATTGATATAAATCTGCTGAACCTGAGACTTCCAGAATTCATTGGCATTGATATAATTCGCCATGGCATAGATCTGCCCTAACATACTTGTTGCATTCAACAAACTATCTTTTCCAATATCATCAATCGAATATTTGTAACGGGATGCGAACGGTTCCAAAATAAATCCATTTACTACCAAAACTTTTGCTGTATATTTATCTGAAAGTGGCATCAGTTCTCCATTATCATCAATATAATAGCTGTCTCCATCCAAATTAATCAATCGAACAACAGGATTACGTTGCTTTACGTCTACTTTCAAATCGCCATCAATGGTCATGTATACTTCTGCGTTTGCAATAGCTGCGTGGCTATTTAACGACTTTTCTATTTCAGGAACATTAACAAATGATTTAGGCTGCCCAACAATAGGATTACCTCTGTCTTTTATCAACTGCTCCACATCCATCTTATCAAGAAAATAAAGATCGCCATCCTGGTTCACTGTCACATCAATTTTTTTGCATAACAATGAATCTTGCGCTTTGTTTACAAAGCCCATGCTCACCAACAACCCTATGATTAGGATTACCCAAATGGAAATAAATGCTATTTTTTTGAACTTTTTCAATTTTTACTATTTAATGCTTTCGTAATAGGGTCAACAAATGTGTCGATGTCTCCGGCTCCTAATGTGATCAGAACATCTAACTGACGACTACTTATTTCTTTAACCAAATCGGTTTTCTGACAAATTGTTTTATGAGTTGATCTCATTTTATCTAATAATAATTGAGATGTAACTCCTTCAATTGGTAATTCCCTTGCGGGATAAATTTCCATCAAAATACATTCATCTAATAAATCTAGACTACGCGCAAAGTCATCAGCAAAATCACGTGTACGGGAAAACAAATGAGGTTGAAATACTCCAGTAATTTTTTTTCCTGGATACATCTCTTTTACCGAACTGATGGTTGCTTTCAACTCTTCCGGATGATGCGCATAATCATCGATATATACCAACTTATCTGTTTTAATATGATAATCAAAACGTCTTCTAACACCGCGAAAAGATGCGAATGCCTTACGAATTATTTCTTCCTGAATATTCATTTGACAAGCTATTGCAACTGCAGCAATAGAATTTTCTACATTGTGTAAGCCCGGCAGACCCAATGTCATATTACTAAAAATAGTTGTTGGAGTAACTATTTCATAGTGATAAGCTCCATTTTCAATTTTAATTTCCTGTGCAAAAAAGTCTGCCGTATCATCATTTACGGAATACGTGATGGCCTGTTTTCCAGAATCCACTTTAGAAACAATATTCTTTTTAAGAATCAATTTTGATCTTACCTGACGTGCGAACAAAGAATACGACTCCTCCACAAATTTTTTATCGCCATAGATATCCAGGTGGTCGGCATCAACAGAAGTGATAACAGCCATTTCGGGATGAAGCGTTAAAAACGAGCGGTCGTACTCATCTGCCTCCACAACAATTACATTTGGAGTTGTTGAATGGTTTTTGATGGCTTTAAGATTGGAGCTTAACAATAAATTCGTGTTGTAATTTTGTGTAATGCCACCTAAAAAAGCAGAAGGATCTAATCCTGCAGTTAAAAAAATATGCGCGATCAATGATGATGTAGTTGTTTTACCATGCGTTCCAGCCACAGCGACAGTATGTGCAGTTTCTGTAATCATTCCCAATACTTCAGCACGTTTTTTAATGTTAAACCCATTTAAATTAAAAAAAACATACTCGCTGTGGTCTATTGGAACGGCAGGCGTGTAAACTATTAAAATAGAATTGATAGCGTATGGAAGTTCCTTAATTGAACTAGGAATATTGCTGATATGATCTTCAAAATGAATATCAATTCCTTCTGCTATAAGTTCATCCGTAAGTTTGGTCGAAGTTTTATCATAACCACTTACTTCTTTCCCCATCGCTTTAAAATAGCGAGCAAGTGCGCTCATGCCAATGCCGCCTATGCCTAAGAAATAAATATGTTTTAGTTTATGTAAATCCATTCTATTTATTACCCTTTTTATTTATCAGACTCAAGACCTCATTGGCAATTACTGTTGCTGAATCCTGAAACGCTAATCGTCCAATATTTTCGGACAACTTCAAACACTGTGTTTCATTATATATTAACGCTAATGTCTCAGAACACAACTTTTCTCTGGAATCAACATCTTTAATTATGACAGCGGCATTATGTGTCACAAGCGCCATCGCATTTTTTGTCTGATGATCTTCTGCAACATTTGGTGAAGGGATCAATATGCAAGGCTTTTTTACCAAACATAATTCTGAAACTGAACTTGCACCTGCTCTTGAAATAACAATATCGGCAACAGCATAAGCGTAATCCATTTTTTGAATAAAATCGAAAGCGTTTATTCCTTTTTCTTCATATTTTGAAACCGCTTGTTTTGCTGTATCGAAAAATCCTTTTCCGGTTTGCCATAGCAATTGAATGTTGTTTTTTTCGAATTCATGCAAACAATTAACAATACTTTCATTGATTGTTCTTGCTCCTAAACTTCCACCAATCACAAGGATTATTTTTTTGTTGCCATTCAATCCAAAGTATTCTAAGCCTCTTTCACGCTTTCCATCCAAACTCAAAATATCCTGTCTTACAGGATTTCCAGTCAGCAATATTTTTTGTTTCGGAAAATATTTCTCCATTCCAGCATAGGCAACACATATTCTATCAACTTTTTTAGAAAGAATTTTATTTGTGATACCAGGATATGAATTTTGTTCCTGAACTAGAGTGACAGCACCATTTTTTGCTGCAACCTGCAACATTGGTCCACTAGCAAATCCTCCTGTACCAATTACAGCATCAGGTTTAAATGTTTTAAATATTTTTTTAGCTTTTAGCAAACTGCTGATCACTTTAAAAGGGAAAGCTAAGTTTGACATAGAAATTTTTCTTTGAAAACCCGATATCCAAAGTCCTTCAATCTTATATCCTGCAGCCGGCACTTTTTCCATCTCCATTTTTCCTTCAGCACCAACAAACAGAAATTCCGTATCGGGTCTTAAGGCTTTAATGGCATTTGCAATAGCGATAGCTGGAAAGATATGCCCTCCCGTTCCACCTCCGCTAACAATTATCTTAAGCGGCTTCAATCGACCCCCCTTCCTCAGCAATTTCTGTTTCGCGACTGACACTTAAAATAATTCCGATTGCAATACTTGTAAACCAAATTGATGTTCCACCCATGCTGACTAAAGGCAATGGTTGTCCGGTAACAGGAAATAAATTGACTGCAACAGCCATATTAATAATTGCCTGAAAAACCAAACTGAATGTTAAGCCAATGGCAAGTAAACTACCAAAAGTGCGCTCGCTTTTATTGGCGATACGTACACCACGAAACAAGAGGACTATATATAAAAAAACTATAAGAATAGCAGTAATTAAACCCCATTCTTCAATCACAATAGCAAAGATAAAATCGGAAGATGCTTGGGGTAAAAAATTTCGTTGCATACTATTGCCAGGCCCTTTCCCAAAAACACGACCTGTAGCGATTGCAATTTTTGCCTGCTCTGCCTGAAAATTACTTTCACTATCCCCTTTACTGAAATTTTCGATACGCGCTTTCCAGGTTTCACCTCGTTTTACAATCGTAGGGAAATTAAATATCAAAACAATTAACAACACACCAAAGACAATAGCCGAACCGACAAGAAGGAGTAAATGTTTTGCATTCATTCGTCCAACAAACATTAAAACCAGGCATGTTAAAAACAACAAAGCTGCGGTAGAAAAATTTGCAGGAAAAATTAATGCACAAATAATTCCTACTGGAATTACAATTGGTAAAAACGCTTGTTTGAAATCTTTTATCACATCTTGCTTTATTGAAAGCATTCGAGCAACGTATATGATCAAGGCCAGTTTCGCAAAATCAGATGTTTGAAATGTCAATGATGTGCCCGGAATGGCCAACCAACGAGATGCTTCACCAGCACTCACCCCCTTCATGAGTGTGTATAACAATAAAGGAGCTGCAAGAATTATCGCAATTTGTGAGATCCTTGAGAAATAAGAATATTTTACTTTGTGAACTAAATACATTAAAAATATTCCAGAACCAACAATAAAAATATGTTTGATCAAATAAGACGCCGTATCACCATTTTTATATCGATAGGCCAAGGCAACGACTGAACTGTAAACAACTAAAATAGATAATAGGGAAAGTAGCAATACTATTGTCCAAATAACCTTATCTCCTTTTATGTATTTAAATAGATTCAATTGCTATGCTTTTAGACTTTTAACTACTGATTTAAAATCGTTTCCTCTGCTTTTATAATTATCACGTTCCTGATAACTCGGACATGCAGGAGAAAACAAAACTGCATCACCTGAACGAGCGAAGGCAGATGCTATTTGTATTGACTCACGAATACTTGTTGCTTTCGCAAAAAACATTTTTTGTTCCGCGAAATACTTTAAAAACTTATCACTACTCTCTCCTAAATAAATGACAGCTATTACCTTTTGCTTGATCTGTTGCCCGAGCAAAGAATAATCATTTTCTCTGTCATCACCTCCAAGTATAAGCAACACAGGTGTTTCAATTGCTTCCAAAGAATAACGTGTTGATGTTACTCGGATGGATTTTGAATCGTTGATGTATAAAACACCATTTATCTCATCAACAAATTCAAGTTGATGATCGTCTTCTGAAGATCTCACGCGTTCGCGGGAAACCAAAGACGGGTTTAGTTTGTCGTGATAATTTTTTATTTTATTCACTTCTGACATCTCTTATTTATTGTAATAACACCAATCAACTAATTAAAGTGCACGAACCGCTTGCTTAAACTGAGTTCCGCGATCTTCATAATTTTCAAACAAATCAAAACTAGCACATGCCGGAGATAAAAGAACGGTATCCCCTTTCTTACCGATCTTATAGGCCTGCGCTACCGCTTCTTTAGCTGATTTCGCTTCTACAATTGTTTCAACTACTCCCCCAAAAGATTTGATGATCTTTTTATTATCCGTTCCCAAACAGATAATTGCTTTTACTTTTTCTTTTACAAGATCTGAAAGCATCGAATAATCATTTCCTTTATCAACTCCTCCAAGAATAAGAATAACAGGGTTATTCATACTTTCCAAAGCATACCATGTAGAATTAACATTCGTGGCTTTTGAATCGTTAATAAATTCAATTCCATGAACATTTCCTACCAATTCTAAACGGTGGTCGATGTTATGAAAATCAGAAAGACTCTCGCGAATTGATTCTTTTCTCATCTCAATTAGTTTGCCTGTTACACCAGCAGCCATTGAATTGTAAATGTTGTGTTTGCCTTGAAGGGCCAGTTCTTGAATTGTCATAAATAAGGGATTTGTGTTATTAGTATTTATTTCTAGTTGATTGTTTTCGTTTAAAAATGCTCCTTGTTCAACTTTTTTCTTTATTGAGAAAGGATATTGTTTTGCGTTGATTTTTTTTGATTGAAGAATTTTCATTGTCTCTTCATCATCCATACAATAAATAAATGCATCGTTCACTGTTTGGTTTTGAATAATCCTAAATTTTGAATTCGCATAGTTTTCCAACTTGTAATCATATCTATCCAAATGATCTGGAGTAATGTTTAGCAGAATCGCAATATCAGCTTTGAACTCAAACATGCCATCTAGCTGAAAACTACTTAGCTCTAAAACATAATAATCAAAATCATTCTCTGCTACCTGCATTGCAAAACTCTTTCCTACATTCCCTCCAAGCCCTACATTAAAACCCCCTTTTTGCATCATGTGATAAATAAGTAAGGTGGTGGTCGTTTTTCCATTACTTCCTGTAATACATATTTTTTTTGCAGTTGTATATCGTCCAGCAAATTCTATTTCCGATATCACAGGAATATTTTTTGCTTTCAATGCTTTTACTAAATCTGCAGTGTCAGGAATACCAGGACTTTTCACAACTTCATCCGCATTTAATACCAAGTGTTCAGAATGCTTTTCTTCCTCCCACTCAATTCCATATTTTGAAAGAACGTTTTTGTACTTATCTTTTAATTTTCCTTTATCAGAAAGAAAAACTTCAAATCCTTTTTTTTGTGCTAGCACTGCGCTACCCACACCACTCTCTCCACCGCCAAGTATTACCAAGCGTTTCATTTATCTCAACTTCAATGTTACAATTGTCAAAACTGCTAACATGATCCCAATGATCCAGAAGCGTGAAACTATTTTTGCTTCATGCATTCCTAATTTTTGATAATGATGATGTAATGGAGCCATTTTAAATAAACGATGTTCACGAGCATATTCAATTCCGAATTTTTTCTTCATTCGTTTGAAGTAAGCAACCTGCAGCATTACCGAAACATTTTCGACTAAGAATACACCACAGAGAATTGGAATTAATAGTTCTTTTCTGATTGCGATCGCAAACACCGCGATTATTCCGCCTAGCGCCAAACTACCTGTATCACCCATAAATACTTGAGCCGGATAAGAGTTGTACCATAAAAATCCGACACAAGCTCCAACAAAAGCAGCTATAAAAATTACCAACTCCCCAGAGTTAGGGATATACATGATATTTAAATAATCAGCGAAAACGGTATTACCGGAAACGTAAGCAAGTATTCCTAATACAACTCCTATGATAGCGGAAGTTCCCGTTGCTAAACCATCAATTCCATCCGTGATATTTGCTCCGTTAGATACTGCAGTAACAATTATGATTACAATAGGAATAAAAATTATCCATGCCCATTTTTTATATCCTGGTCCAATAAATGAAAGCAATGATGAATAATCAAATTCATTATTTTTTACAAATGGAATAGTCGTTTTCATCGACTTTGTTTCCTTATTCGCCCACTTTGCCATCTGAGGAGCAGCTTCTGAACCATGTACTACATCTGCATTTGCACCCAATGGTGTAAATACAGAAACACTATTCGTTAACTTTTCTTTTACTACAACCTCGTCATTACAATACAGTGTGATCCCTACAATCAACCCTATACCGATTTGTCCTAATACTTTAAATTTTCCTTTTAATCCTTTTTTATCTTTTTTAAATACTTTGATGTAATCATCCAAAAAACCTATTGCACCAAGCCATACGGTGGACAGTAACATTAAAATAATATATACGTTATGAAGTTTTGCAAACAACAACGTAGGGACAACGATTGCAGAGAGAATAATTAAACCTCCCATGGTTGGAGTTCCTTTTTTTTCCATCTGGCCCTCTAAACCCAGATCACGAACAGTTTCTCCAACCTGTTTTTTATGTAATAACTGAATAATACGTTTTCCGAATGCCATCGAAATTAAGAGTGACCCAATCAAAGCCATAGCGGCACGGAAAGAGATATAATGAAACACTCCCGCTCCGGGAAAATCAAACTGCTTGTCTAAAAAATCAAATAAATAGTAGAACATTCTATGATCTGTTTTAGTTATTTTTCAAATAATTTTAAATTTTCCTGCAGCACAATCATGTCATCAAAATCATGCTTCACTCCTTTTATCTCCTGATACTTCTCGTGTCCTTTACCAGCAACAAGGATAATGTCGCCCTGCTTTGCATATGAACAAGCTGTTTTTATAGCTTCACTTCTATCCGTAATGGAGATTGTTTTTTTATTATTTACTGCATCAACACCTGCCTGCATTTCTTTTATTATTGCTTCCGGATCTTCACTTCTTGGATTGTCGGAAGTAAGAATTACTTTGTTGCTGAGCTCACAAGCTATCTTTGCCATTACAGGGCGTTTTGCAGCATCTCTATCTCCACCACATCCAACAACAGTTATCACCTGCTCATTTCCTGATCTGATGTCTGCAATTGTTTTCAATACATTTAATAATGCATCAGGAGTATGAGCATAATCAACAATTCCAATTATCCCATTATCTGTTCTTACATATTGAAAACGACCTTCCACTGAACTCAAGGAGCTCAATGTGGTTAACACATTTGTTTTGTCTTCTTTCAATAAAACTGCTGTTGCATACACAGCAAGCAGATTATAAGCATTAAAGCTTCCTATCAATTTTGTCCAAACTTCATTATTATCTATATTCAACAGAAGACCACTGAATTGATTCTCCACCACTTTGCATTTAAAATCAGCCATCGAACGCAATGAATATGTTTTTTTTGTTGCTTTAGTATTCTGCAACATTACATCTCCATTTGCATCATCTTTATTGGTGAGCGCAAATGCATCACTTCCCAACATATCAAAAAACTTCTTTTTTGCCTTGATATATTCTTCGAATGTTTTATGATAATCTAAATGATCGTGTGTAATGTTTGAAAAAACGCCACCTTGAAAATGAATTCCTGCAATCCTGTTTTGAACTACTGCATGAGAACTTACTTCCATAAAACAGTGCGTACACCCCTTATCAACCATCTGACGAAGCAATGCATTTAATTGAATTGCATCTGGTGTTGTATGTGTTGCGGGAATCACATCGTTATTGATCTGATTCTTAACGGTAGAAAGTAATCCAACTTTATATCCTAATTTTTTAAACAAATTGAACAATAAAGTAACTGTAGTCGTTTTGCCATTTGTTCCTGTAACACCAACTAATTTTAAACTTTCAGAGGGGTTACCGTAAAAATTACTTGCAACTACTCCTAAAGCAGCGGTTGTATCTTTTACTTTTATGTAAGTGATCTTCTCATTTAAATTTTCAGGAATTTCTTCGCATAAAATAGCAATTGCGCCTTTGGAAATTGTATCATCGATATATTTATGACCATCACTTAAGGAGCCTTTTACGGCTACAAACAAGCTATCCTTCTCAATTTTTCTAGAATCGAACGTGATTGACATGATCGCTACATTGGTAGAACCAACAACCTCAACCAAACCAGCCTTGTATAATATGTCCTTTAGTAATTTCATTTAAATCAATTGCAAGATTATTTGTGTTCCTTTTATAAAGGTTGCTCCCGCACTAATCGACTGAGTAGCAACAGCACCACTGCCAATTAACTTTACTCTCATTCCGTTATTCTCTAATAGATATAAAACATCCCTTGCTGTCATTCCAACTAAGTTTGGAACAATGCCTCGTTTTAATTCTGCTTCAGTTTTGTTTGAAAAAAGGCTGACTGAGACAGAATCTTTTGTTGAAGAAGAAACCCATTCTGCTTTAGCATCATTCGTACTGTTCTTCACTTTTAATGTAGTTAGTACCGTTTCAATTTCGGGCTGATAGCCGCATTTTACTGAAGGGGCCTTTGAAGAAAATTGAGGTTGTACAGAATTAATTTCTTTATGAATCTCTAGGCTTGTTGAATATACTTTATCGGCTACATCCTTAAACACTGGGCCTGCTACAGCACCTCCATAATAAGAATCACCACTTGGTGCACTAACTACAACAATGCAAGAATACTTCGGATTATCAGCAGGAAAATAACCAACGAAGGAAGCTTGATAAGTCATTTTACCATTCACGATTCCCATTTGTGCTGTCCCGGTTTTTCCAGCAATCTGATAATTTGATGCTGCTAAGCTTTTTCCTGTCCCTCGTAATACGACACCTTCCATCATCTCTTTTGCCTTTTTAACCGTTGCTTGAGAACAGATGGATTCATTTATCACTTCCGGCTGGAATGCTTTTTTTGTTTTCCCTCGATTACGAATTTCTTTTACAAACATGGGGCGCATCATTTTTCCATTATTTGCAACAGCGCTATAAAAATTCAGGATCTGCAATGGAGTAATACGAGTTTCGTATCCGTAGCTTATCCATGGTAAAGAAATTTTTGACCAAGTTTTATCTTTTGTGTTTTTTATATAAGGTTTCGCTTCACCTGGAATCGTAATGTTTAAAGGATCATTCAAATTCATTTTATATAAACGATCAATATATTGTTGCGGTTGTTTAGCATAGTATTTTGTAATTATTTTTGTAACTCCAACATTGGAAGACTGCTCGAATACCTCCTTCACTGTTATTCTACTTTTTGCAGGATGGTGTGAATCACTCACTTTTGCATCGCTATAAAAACATGTTCCCTCGCCTATATCAACTATCTCATTCAGACTCACATTGAAATCTTCCATTGCAGCAACAAGAGAGGGAAGTTTGAATGTGGAGCCAGGAACAGTTGCAACACCAACAGCATAATTCAGATTTTCTAAATATTGAGAAGTATCTTTTCCGTTGCGTTTCAGATTTGCAATTGCTTTTACTTCACCTGTCTTGATCTCCATTAATATCAAACATCCATGATCGGCACCGTGCTTTTTTAAACAATTCATCAGCGAATTTTCAGCAACATCCTGCACATTGATATCAATCGTTGAAAGAATATCATCTCCATCTTGAGGGTCGATCTGATTATCATCGGTGATTGGACGCCAAACATTTCCTGCAATCTTTTGCATGGTCCTTTCTCCTGTCGTTCCAACCAGAATACTATCGAAGGCAGATTCTAAACCATACGACTTTCCTGTTCCGTTCTCATTAAGTTTACCTATGGTTCTTGCAGCTAGCCCTTGGAAAGGACGCTCGCGTTTGTTTGTTTGCAGATAAATGAAACCACCACGATTTTTACCTCTTTTCAGGATTGGAAATTTTTTCATCTTCTGAAGATCAGTATATGAAACATCGCGTTGAAGAACAACCCAACGATCGCCATCTCTGCGAGCTTTCACAAGACATTTTCTATAATCTTTCCAACTTTTATCCTGAAATAAATTAGCAAGACAAATGGATAGTGAATCAACATTATCATTAAATATTTCTTTGGTGATCGCATCCGTATTTACGTCCATACCCACTTCAAAATAAGGCAGAGATGTTGCTAACAAACTACCATTTGCATCGTAGATATTACCACGAACAGCTTCAATCTCAAAAATCTTGGTTGAGAAACTTTCTGCCTGAGCTCTCCACTTATCTCCTTCAGAAAATTGGATGATACATATTTTGGAAATAATAGCGACACCGAAAAGGCATATAATAAAATATATGAGATATACACGCCACAGTATGTCTTTTCTAATTTCCAAGGTTCTTAATCTTTTTGGGTAGTTGTGTTAACTGTTTGTACTAGTATTTTCTTAGGAGGCACCACCGACTCCTTTATTCCTGTTTCTTTTTTTGCTAATGCTTTCGCTACTTCTGTTTGTTTGCTTTTTACAACTAAAGAATCTTTTACAACAATGTATTGCGTTCGCAACTCCTTTATTTCGTTTGTTAATCTGTTCACTTTTCTTACTTGATCATCAGCATAATAACCGTTTGCGATGTAGCATATAGCTAGAAATGACAAGAAAAAAATGAATGGTAAATTTTTTACTGTTGTATCTTTTGATAGAAAACTTCCACTCACAACATTTGCAACAGAACGAACCACCTTATTTTCTCTCGCAGGAGTTTTAGGCTTTTGAGGTTCTTCAGCTTTTGGTTCTTCTTTGAACTTATTTCCCATTTATTTTTTTTCTGCAATTCTTAATTTTGCACTTCTAGCTCTGCTATTTATTTTATTCTCTTCATCACTTGGCACAATTGGCTTTTTTGATATCTGCTTAAAAGGCGTCAATTGATTACCAAAAAAATCTTTCTCTACTTCCCCTTCAAACTTTCCACTTCTCATGATGTTTTTAACCAATCTATCTTCTAACGAATGATAGGAGATCACAACCAGCCTTCCACCGGGTTTCAAAACATCTAGACTTTGCAAAAGCAATTCCTGCAATACATCCATTTCCTTGTTTACCTCTATTCGCAAGGCTTGAAACACCTGGGCGTAATATTGATTCTCTTTTCCTCTCTTCACACATTTAGTGATCATCACTTTCAGGTCATTCACTGTCTGAATGGCTTTATCTTTTCTATTGTGAAAAATGATAGAAGCTAAATAACCTGCATTGTCAACTTCACCATACAATTTGAAAATTCGTTTCAGATCTTCTTCACTATACGTGTTCAAAACATCGGCAGCTGTTTGCTTTGCATTTTGATCCATCCTCATATCAAGTTTTGCATCAAAACGAATAGAGAAACCTCTTTCCGCTTCATCAAACTGATGGGAGGAAACTCCAAGATCAGCAAGCAAACCATCAATGGGTAATGCATTATACATTTTCAAAAAATTTTTCAGGTACCTGAAATTTTGTTTGATCAATACAAAGCGCTCATCATCGATCTTATTTTTAACGGCATCATCATCCTGATCAAACGCATACAACTTACCAGTTGTCAAATGCCTTAAAATCTCTCTGGAATGTCCACCACCACCAAAGGTTACATCAACATAAATCCCTTCAGGATTAATGTTCAAGCCATCAATACACTCTTTTAAAAGAACGGGGTTATGATACTCCATCTTTGTTATCGTTGTTTGAAGGAGTGATTCCACCCATTACATCTTCAGCCAATTTTTCAAAGTTGACAGTACCACTATTAATAAATTTCTCGTATGCTTTTTTGTCCCAGATCTCTATTCGATCTCCAGCAGCTGCCATCACAACATTTTTAGTCATCCCAGCAAACGTCATCATATCCTTGGAGATCAACAATCGGCCTGATGCATCCAAATCAACTGGAACTACACCATAATTGAACATGCGGATAAACTCTACATTCTTCTTCACAAACTTGTTCAGCTTATTCACCTCTTTCACCATATTATTCCAAGTTGCTAGAGGGTAAAGTTCCAGCGACTTACTAAATATGCTCCGCTTCATCACAAATCCAGCTTTCAACTCTTTGGTGAGCTGCTTTTTAAATGCAACAGGAAGCATTACGCGTCCTTTCGCATCTGCATTACACTCATATACTCCAAACAAACTATCCATTGGGGTTTTATTCTTTAAGCCGTAAAAATAATAAGAATTTTCCCACTTTTTACCACAATTTACCACTTTGTTGAAAACTTTCCAATTTTGAACATCGGAATGGCCGAAATCTGTGCAATTTTTTTACTTCAAATAAAATTAAAATAGGCCCAAACAAGGCTATTTTAATATGATTCATAAAAAATAAAAAAGAATCGTTATCTGATTTTTGATTAGGTGGGAAAAAAACACAATGCTAAAAACTTACCACATTCAGATGGAAAATCCATTTTAAGCTGATTGATAAAAAAATGATTGATTATTTCCATTCTCAGACATTAATTAACCTTGAAGAAAAAAAATATGTAGGTTTGTATGTGTTTCAAAAAATAACAAATACAATTTCGAATCAAAGCTTCAAAATCAATATTGAAGGGCTAAATAACCGGTATCAACATGCCTGTGTTTTTGACTCTAATACTGCTTCCAATAGCAACAAACATCTGCAGTCTTCAAAAATAATTGCAATCGATTCCAGTGAAGAACTCACAATAACCAAATCAAAAAAAGGATTAGAAGAATTACAGCGTTTCTGTGATTCTCGAAAAGGATGGCTTTTTGGATATTTAACCTATGATCTTAAAAATGAAATTGAGCATCTAGAATCAAACAATGAAGATGGACTTCAGCTTCCATTGCTTCATTTTTTTTCACCAAAAGTTGTCATTCAAATAGAAAATAAGAATGCGTTCATTTTCTATGATGATGCATTTATTTCAAAGGACCAAGCGGAGGAAATTTATTTATTTACTTTATCTACTCCTCCTCCTAAAAATGAATTACAACAAAACACCCTTCTCCAACAGAAAATCACAAAGAAAGAGTATATAAAAGCTGTAAACCAACTGAAGCAGCATATCCGAAAAGGAAATATCTACGAAGTAAATTTTTGCCAGGAATTTTTCTCCGAAAAAACAACGATAGACCCCGTTGCTGTTTTTGAAAAATTAAATAGCATTTCAGCAGCTCCATTCTCTGCCTTTTCAAAATTTGGGAAGTTTTTTTTATTATGTGCAAGCCCTGAGCGTTATTTACAAAAAAAAGGAAACAAATTAATCTCTCAACCAATAAAAGGCACAGCCAAACGCTCCGACAATAAACTGGAAGATGAACAACTGAAAACCGAGCTCAGCAATAACCTTAAAGAAAAAAGCGAAAATGTGATGATTGTCGATTTGGTCCGTAACGATTTATCGCATATTGCCAAACGTGGAACTGTAAAAGTAGATGAACTACAAACCATCTATAGTTTCAAGCAGGTGCACCAAATGATATCTACAATAAGTTGTGAAGTGAAAGAGAACATCTCTTTTACTGATGTTCTGAGAAGCACATTTCCTATGGGTTCTATGACAGGTGCGCCAAAAATAAGTGCTATGAAATTAATCGAGGAATTTGAAAGTACGAAACGCGGATTATATTCTGGAGCAGTCGGATATATTTCTCCCAATGGCGACTTCGATTTCAATGTCGTCATCAGAAGTATCCTATACAATTCAGAAAACACGTATTTATCCTTTATGGTAGGAAGTGCCATTACCGACAAAGCAATTGCTGAACAAGAGTATGAAGAATGTTTATTAAAAGCGAAAGCATTATTCGAAGTATTAGCGACCACCAATTAATTATCTTTGCGCTATGCAAAAAGCATTACTATCCTATATCCAAAAAGAAAAGCTGTTCAAAAAAACAGAAAAAATTCTCCTCACTGTGAGTGGTGGAATCGATTCTATTGTCATGTGTGAGTTGTTTCACAATGCAGGATTCAAGTTTGGAATAGCCCACTGCAATTTTCAATTGCGAAACAAAGAAAGTGATGCGGATGAACTTTTCGTGGAACAGCTTGCTGAAAAATACCATGTGCAATTCCATTCCATATCATTCGACACCTCCGCTTTTGCTAAAAAGAAGAAACTATCCATACAACTAGCTGCAAGAGAATTACGATATCAATGGTTTGAAGAAATCAGATCACAATTTGAATATAATTACATCGCAACCGCCCATCACCAAGATGATTCTATAGAAACATTTTTTATCAATCTGATTAGAGGAACAGGGATTTCAGGATTGCATGGAATCTTAGCCAAGCATGGTAAAATTGTTCGACCACTTCTATTCAGCACAAAAAATGAAATTGAAATTTTTGCCAAAAAGAATCAATTAAAACACCGAGAGGACAGCAGCAACGCATCTGATAAATACACGAGAAATAAAATCCGCCATCAAATAATCCCTTTACTGAAAGCGTTAAATCCTAATCTGGAAAACACGATCACGAAAGACATGGAGCGATTAAAAAACGTAGAGTTGATATACCGCTCTGAAATCGCAAAAGCGTTTGCAAAAATTTCAAAAACTGAAAAAGGAGGCGTCTCTATTTCTATTCAAAAACTGAAAAAGCTAAGCCCTATCAATACCTATCTCTATGAATTTTTAAAACCTTTTCAGTTTAATGCAGCCACTGCTGAAGAGATTCTTTCAGTATTAGATAGTGTATCAGGGAAACAGTTTTTTTCTACCACACACAGACTGATAAAAGACAGAGCATTTTTGCTAATAGAAAATCGTCCGCCCGAAATAAAAAATAAAACGTCAGAAGTAAACTATCTGATCAAAAAAAACGCAAAAAAATTCTCTAACGATTCGGTAACACTGGGATTTAAAATAGGCGCTGCTAACTACGAGTTGCAAACTTCTAATAACATTGCACAAATCGACTTCGATAAACTTCAGTTCCCTCTTGAAATCAGGAAATGGGAAAAAGGAGATGTCTTTTATCCATTGGGTATGAAAGGAAAAAAGAAAGTAAGTGATTTTTTTATAGACAAAAAATTATCGCTCTTCCAGAAAGAAAACACCAACTTATTGATTTCAAAAGGTAAAATTGTTTGGATCATTGGATTAAGGCTTGATGAACGTTTTAAAATAACTGAAAAAACAAAGAAAATATATTTTGTAGAACAGGTTTAGTAGTTTAACTTTGAAGTCAGATGCAAGACGAAATACTTTTTGAGGAAAAACAATATATTGGCAATAATAAGTGGGCGATCATCTGGCGAACGGTTTTAGCCATGTTCTGTTTTATATTATATTATTGGAGTGAAAATCCAAAACCGGTAGATGTTTCTGTAATAGAAATCCCCTCTTCGCCTGTTGGTGAAGATTCAGGACAATTGTTCTTTTTGATGGGAATCATTTTAATGTTTCTTTCTTTATTGTTAATCTTTGTTTTGCATATTCACACGAAAGTTATTGGAAACAGCCTAATCCTAGAAGGGTTATGGACCTCCCGAAAAGTGAAGATCGACCTGGGAAGCATCGTAGAAATTAAAAAAGTAAAATACAGCAAATATTTATTGAATCGGCCCGTCTATAACTTACACTTTAAAAATAAAATACGGTTTTTTACTCAAGGGAACGATGCCCTGGAACTTACAGACAAAGACGGGCTCAAATACCGCATAGGCAGTCAAAAAGCAGATGAGCTATTCAACATTTTAACTTGCTTAACCCCTAAGAACCAGTGATGCTGCAATTTTGATTTTTTTGTAACTGAATTTATTTTTGATCGTAGAAGTAGAATGTATTTATATTATTTATTAATAAATCATTCCCACCATGACAAATAATACTCAACCACAAGCGATCTCCATTGATAAAGAAAACATAAGTGGATTAAAATTCCCAGATACGGATGTTTTAAAATCCAATGATGACATAAAAATGCGGGCAATACATTTAGAAAGAGCCCTAAAACTAGGAAATCTGGAACATAACAAAATAAAAATAATTTTCGAGGATACTGAAGGGAGAAAGCAGGTGGACACCACTGTATGGGGCGTAACGGACAAAAGAGTGATCTTAAAACAAGGTGTTGTTATTCCAATCCATCGTATCCTTGAGGTGAAGGTTTAACATGAATTAACATCAATTGCTAATAATACTATAAAAATAGCCCCTAGATTTTGGGGCTATTTTTTTATATTTACACCAAGTCAAAGAAAAAGGATTATTAATTCTATTTTTAATTATAGGTTATGAAGAATATTTTCAAATTGTTTTTATTGTTTATTGGTAGCATTATTTTCACGAATGCCATTGCCCAAATTGATAATCCTGTTACCTGGAAATTATCGAGCAAAAAATTAAGCGACTGTGAATACGAATTACAATTCACAGGCACTATTCAAGAAAACTGGCATGTGTACTCGTTAACAAAGAAAGGCGACGACGGCCCAATGCCCGCAAATATCTTCATTGATAAAAGCCCTGATTATTCTGCTGAAGGAAAACCAACAGAAGGAAAGCCAATCAAAACCTTTGACAAAGTTTTTGAAATGGAGGTTGCCTATTTTGAAAAAACAGTTGTTTTTAAACAAAAAATAAAATTAAATGCGAATAAGGAGATTACAGTAAAAGGTAAATACGAATATCAAACATGCACTGAAGAGAAATGTATATTTCCTCCTGCTACACCTTTTGAATTCAAATTTAAAGGTACTGCAGATTGCCTTGGTAAAGGTGTAAAATTAGTTCCTGTTGAAACAAATACAGCAGCCACGCAATTAACAATCGATTCCGAAGCTGTTGCGAAAGCCTTTAATTCAAAAAAGTCAACTTCAGAAATAAAAGTAGATTCATCAAATAAAGTTGAATCTACTTCGAAAGCTAAAACATTTTCAACATCTAATGATGAGACTGCAATTGAAGGAAAACCTTGGTGGTCAATATTTATTACCGGTTTAATATGGGGTTTCTTAGCATTGTTCACACCATGCGTATTCCCTTTGATTCCAATGAATGTAAGTTTCTTTTTAAAAAGAAGTAAAACAAAAGCGAAGGGTAAAATAAACGCATTATTATACTCCTTTTCTATCATCGTCATTTTTGTTGTACTTGGATTGCTTATAGGAAACAAACTAAATTCCTTTTCCACAGGTGCTCCTTTCAACCTGGCGATTTTTATTTTGCTTTTAGTTTTTGCAGCATCATTTCTTGGTGCATTTGAAATTACCCTGCCTTCTTCATTTGTAAATAAAATTGACGCGCAAGGCGACAGAGGAGGATTTTTAGGAATATTTTTTATGGCACTTGCCCTAGTGGTTATTTCATTTTCTTGTACAGGTCCAATGGTATCAAACGCATTGGTAGCCGCCTCTAATTCAGGGAATAAAGCTGGAGCATTTTGGGCGATGCTTGGATTCTCCACAGGACTAGCATTCCCTTTCGGACTGTTTGCCTTTTTCCCTTCAATGCTTAATTCGATGCCTAAAAGTGGTGGATGGCTCAATTCAATAAAAGTTGTTTTAGGTTTTCTTGAACTTGCATTAGCATTCAAATTTGCTTCTAACGTTGACCTTACCTACCAATTAGGTATTTTAACAAGAGAAGTATTTATCACTTTATGGGTTGTTATATTTGGCTTGGCCTCTATCTATTTACTAGGTGGATTTAAAACAGCACACGACAGTGAAATAAAACATTTATCTGTAACCAGAATTTTTATCGCTACCCTTTTCCTATCAGTTACACTTTATTTAGTACCAGGATTATGGGGTGCTCCATTAAAATTATTCAGTGGAATACTTCCGCCACTTGAATACTCTGAATCTCCGCATGGATTTGGTTCAACTAGCTCAGCAAATTCAAATCAAAACAATTCATTTGACCCAGAATTTGCTGCTTATATAGAAGTAAATAAAAACGGAATTGTACTATTCAAAAATGATTATGCACATGCATTAGCTTATGCAAAAAAAGTTGGGAAACCATTATTGGTAGACTTCACAGGACATGCTTGCGCTAACTGCAGAAAAACAGAAGATTATGTTTGGCCTGATCCTGAAATAACAAGTAAATTAAATAACGATGTTGTTCTTGTTTCTTTATATGTAGATGATAAAAGGGAATTAGACCCTAAAGACTATATGGATGTTTTTTGGTATGGAGAAAAACGTCAAATAACTACTATTGGTGACAAATTCAAATATTCTGAAGAGACATTATATAAGCAGTTAGCTCAACCATTATATGTTCTTTTAGACAACGATGAAAAACTTCTCGCTCCTATTAGAGGATACAAGCCAGATATTAAAGAATACGCCAATTGGATGAATGATGCAATTACAGAATTCAAAAAACGAACAGGCAAATAATTAGTAAAAGTCTCGCTAAAAGCGGGACTTTTTTCTTAATACACTTTCCTTTTTAATTTAATGTTAATTAGTTATATTTGTTATCGAACTACTACTTCGTTAGCTTATGAGCATAAAAAAAATTACCATTATTTGTATTCTTGTTTCTTTTGCAATAGGATTTAAATTTTTGAATTCAGCTTCTTCAAAAGACGCTCCCCATACTTACCATACCATGGAACAGGTAAAGGCTTATCAAGACACACTTTTACGGGCACCCATTACTGCGGGTCAATATTTTTTACCTTCATCCAGCTGCAGAGGTTGTCACGGTTACGATTTAGCACACAACTCGAATATCAATGAAGCAGGTGAAGATGTAAATCTTGTTGACAGATGGGAAAGTTCTATGATGGCATTGAGTGCTAAAGACCCTTTTTGGAGAGCAAAAGTAAGTCAGGAAATAACCGTTAACCCGGCACATGCAGGCGACCTTCAAAATAAATGTTTGGATTGCCATGCCCCATTAGGAAGTTTTACTTCTAAATTTCATGGCAATACACATTATACCCTAGCTGAACTCGTTACAGATTCGCTAGGTCTGGATGGTGTATCCTGCGCAGCATGCCATACGATTTCTCCGAATGTTGGATTTACTTTTTCTGGTAACATCCCATTCGATACATCACTTGTAGAATATGGTCCGTTCACCGCACCTTCTGTTGGTCCTATGCAATTGTATGAAGGTTTTACACCTACGTACAGCCCTCATATGGACCAATCGAAATTATGTTCAGCCTGCCATACTTTAATCACACAAACAGTGGATACTTTTGGTGTTTCAACAGGAGGATATTTTACTGAGCAAGCCACATTTCATGAATATAAAAATTCGAATTACCCTGGTAATAATATAAAATGTCAGACATGTCACATGCCTCAAGTTACTGATGCAATTATTATTGCAAATGGATTTACGGGATTAACACCTCGCACCCCTTTTAATCAACATGTGTTTGCAGGCGCAAATTCTTTTATGTTAAGTTTGATCAAAAGCAATAAAATGGCCTTAGGCGTTAACGTTCCGGATAATCATTTCGACTCAACGATTTCTGCATCCAAAGCAATGCTTCAGTCAAAATCGATTAACTTTAAACTTACCTTAGAAAGCATCACTTCCGATTCGGCATTTTTCAAAGTAAAAATAGAGAATAAAGCAGGTCATAAATTCCCTTCCGGATATCCAACGCGAAGAGCCGTTGTTCAATTTGTAGTGACCGATGCTAATAATGATACGGTATTTAAATCAGGGATCTTCAATAATCAATACCGAGTAATCGGGGAGAACCCCGATCATGAGCCACATCACAATACAATCAACCAATCCAATGTTTCTCAAATTTACGAATTGGTTCCGGGTGATGTCAATGGAAATTTCACTTCTATTTTAGAGCGTGCTGCCATCTTATTAAAAGATAACCGAATTCCTCCTGTAGGATTCACCTCTGCCCCTCCTATTTATGATACCGTAAAAAGTTCTGCAGATGCAGAAACAGACCCCGACTTCAATAAAGTAGGCACTGTTGAAGGCAGCGGTATCGACTATCTGCATTTTGCAGTACCGCTTGCGGGAGCCGTTGGAAACATCAATGTAAAAACAAAAGTGTATTACCAATCAGTTCCACCTAAGTGGGTGGATAACCTTTTCACCTTTACAACACCGGAAGTAAATACCTTCAAAACGATGTTTCAAGCAGCAGATCAAAGCCCTGTTCTAGTAGCATCCGACAGTTTGAATTCTATTTTGTTGGCAACCAATATCAGTACTGTTTCTAAGTCGGAAATAAAAGTATGGCCTACTTTATCTATAGATGGGAGGGTTTCGGTTGAGGCAGAATACGGTACCTTAATTAAATCAATAGAAGTATTTAATTCGGAAGGTAAACAGGTAACAGAATTAACCAATTTAGGCTATCAGTCAGCCATTACACTTTATCTGCCTCAAATTTCTGGTATATACTATTTAAGGATAACAACCGGCTCAAAAATAATCTACCGAAAAGTTGTAAAATCATAAAAAAATCATTTTCTTTATCTATCTCTAAACTAGTATCTAATTACAAAATAACTCAAAACAAACTGAACATGAAACAAACTACAATTTACAAATCGTTTGCAATTGCTTGTGTTTGTGTGTTAGGCGCACTTAGCACCAATGCACAATTTGCATTTACAAACATGAACAGCTTAACACCAACCGCTACGCATAGTGGTTGCGCAATTTCAGTAGCTGATATTAATAATGATGGTCTTGATGACATTGTTAAAATGGATCAGGCATCTACTTTGGTTGTTCAAATGCAAAACCAAAATGGAACTTACACCCATTACAATTTAGGATTAATTACAGCTTCTACCGGAACGCATGTTTGGGGTATGGCTGTTGCTGATGTTGATCACAACGGCTGGAAAGATGTTGCAACGGGAGTAAACGGAGTGATGTATTTAGTAAAATTATCATGGACAGGAAGCACAATAGCTAAAACTACAACCACATTAAGTGGTTCTTACTTCGTTCAAAATATCACGTTTGGTGATTTTGATAACGATGGATGGTGTGATTTGGCTGTTTGTGATGACAACGATTACATGAAAATATACAAAAACAATACAGGCACATTGGCCTTGACTACTACTTTAATCAACACGAATATAAATCCAGGTTTGACTTATGGAGGTGACCCATACGATTCTGGAAACTACGGAAGTGTTTGGTTGGATATTGATAACGATGGAGACTTGGATTTATACATTGCACATTGCCGTCAATCCACATCTAGTTATACTGATCAAAGAAGAAGAGATCGTTTATTCAAAAATAACGGAGCGGGCGTTTTCACAGAAAGCGCAGCATCAACAAACATTGAACCTGTTGGAGATTTCAAACAATCTTGGACTTCTAGTTTTGGGGATTTAGATAATGATGGGGATATGGATGTTTTACAAACCAATCACGGAGAAAATAGTCAAATTTTTACAAACAATGGTTCTGGTGTTTTCACAGATGCAACTTTAGGTTCTGGTCTTTCCACATCTTTTGATGCAATTGAATCGGTTGTTGAGGATTTTGATAACGATGGCTGGTTAGATATATTAATTTCTGGTCCTGGGTTAGTAATGTATCATAACAATCACGACGGAACATATACATCTGTTAGCGGTGTTTTTGGAGGAGGAATGACTTCTTTCTTATCATTTGCAACTGGAGATCTTAACCATGATGGAGCTGTTGACTTAGTTGCTTCTTATGGTAACGTTTATAATACACCAACAGGAACTGCTGACGTATTGTGGATGAACAATAAAAACAGTAACCACTTTATCAATTTCGATTTAACGGGTGTGGCTAGTAATCAAAATGCAATAGGTGCTAAAGTAACGATTACAGGTGCTTTTGGAACTCAGGTTCGTGAAGTTAGATCTGGAGAAACATATGGCACTTCTAACTCATTACAAGTACATTTTGGATTAGGTGCTAACACCAGTATTACAACTGCAACTATTACTTGGCCTTCCGGAACTGTAACTAATTTAGGTTCCTTGATTGCTGATCAATTTGTTACTGTGGTTGAAGGGGGATGTACTATTACGGGGAACGTAATACCTGGACCATACGCATTCTGTACTGCAGGTTCAGTAACATTAAATGCTGCATCTGGTTACACTTCTTATTTATGGTCCAATGGAGCAACAACATCTTCTTTAGTTGCATCAACTACTGGAAACTACAGCGTACAAGTTACAAGTGCTGCGGGTTGTTCAAACATTTCTCCAATGGTAACAACAGTATTGAATCCGAATGAAACCCCTACAGTAACAACTTCAGGCGCTAATTCATGTGCAGGAACACTGACACTGACAAGCTCTTCTGCATCAGCATATAGCTGGACAGGCCCAAGCGGGTTCACTGCAACAACACAATCAATTAGCCCTACAACTACAGGTACTTATTCATTAACGACTACAGGTCTTTGTCAAAACTGGACAGCAACACCTGCTGTAGTTTCTATATTAGCGGCTCCTGCTCCAACTGGAACTGGCGCTGCGGGTCCTGGCCCTGCTTCATTTAATTTAGGTGCTGCTGGTTCAGGTGGAACTATCAATTGGTACACTGCTTCAACAGGTGGATCATCAGTAGGAACAGGTACAAGTTATACAACCCCAACAATAGGAACTACTACAACGTATTATATTGATGAAACAACAACCTACCCTGGAGCATTAAGTTCAACAGGAAAAGCTAATGGTACTGCTTCAGGAACAAGCGCGGTTAATGGTGGGCTTGATTTCAATGTTCTTGCTCCTTGTACATTAGTTTCTGTAAAAGTATATGCAACAACAGCAGGTCCTCGTACAATTGAATTGAGAAACGCTGCAGGCACAGTGCTTAACACCTTAACCACTGCTAGTCTACCTATCGACTCTTCAGTTGTTACGTTAAATTTCCCTTTAACTCCTGGAACTTCTTACCGATTAACACAACCAGCATCCCCTTCGTTAAAAAGAAATACTACAGGTGTCACTTACCCTTACACGACTGCAGGTTTAGTTTCTGTAACAAATGGATGGACTGGAACTACAACAAGTTCTACCGCTTATTATTACTATTACGATTGGAAAATTCAATCACCAAACGTTACATGTACAAGTGTACCAAGAGTGCCTGTTGTAGCTACAATTACTACAGCAACTGGTATCAGTGCATTATCTACAAACAATGGAGTAGCTATTTATCCAAACCCTGCTAACTCAGAAGTAAATGTAACGTTCGAAAATGACATGAATTCTTCAACAACTATTGAGATGATGGATCTTACAGGACGTTTAGTTAAATCATGGAATGTTGAAAAACCTGTTCAAGGACAAACAACTACTATAGATGTGAATGAAATGGGTGCTGGAACTTATTTCATAACGATTAAAAATGACACACGAAAATTAGTTCAGAAATTGATCTTGACTAAATAATAAAATCAAATTGCAAAAAAGCCCTATCAATATTTGATAGGGCTTTTTTGTTTTAGAGGATAAACCAAAACAACCTATATGAAAACAATTACATTTCTTTTTTGCTTAACGGCTTTGCTTGCATGTAATAAAAATATGAAGGAAGAATCAAAAAACAGTAAGCTTGTGTGGGCCGACAATGTATGGTCTACGCTTCCTTTAGAAAAAGATACTGTTTGGGAAGGAACAGATTTTACAAATGCTTCCAACACATTTGACAGGGAAAAATTAGTCTCTTCAATTACCAACGCTGTTTTAGCTGGCAAACTAAAAGCATATTCCGATTTCCCAAACAAAGCATTATCGGTTAAGGAGGTGCAGAACATTTTGGTTAAATGGGATTCAACAGCTACCAGCGAAGACCCTAATAATCCTGGCGTTTTTATTTCAGCACCTATTAAAATGGAGATCGATTCCTGGTCGATTCCTTACATAAAATTTAATGAGAAAATTGAGTTGGATACATTAACATATACCTTAAGCAAAAAAACATCCTACATAACTCTTTTCAATTATAAACGAACAGAGAAAGGTGAAACAGTGGGAATAAAAAAATTGTTTGATGTTCAATTCAATGAATAATACATTAACAAGAAATAAAAAAGCCTCTCAGCAAAATGCTAAGAGGCTTTTTTTATACTGTCCTATTTTTTAATCGTCTGAAGGATCTGCTGCTTTGACAAATCCTGCTTTTTTAGGTTTTATTTTTTTAACAAAAAGAACATTGATCAATTCACTGTCAACTGTTAAAAGTGGACTAGACATTCCATTGGTGATTACTAAAGGAACATTTTCATAGCGTGATTTTTTCTTCATTAGTTCGAAAGTACCATCTTCCAACTTGATATACATGGCAACCACTTTCCCTTCTTTCACTTCACATTTACCATTGTAACATTCAGCTTCTGCACCAGATCTGATAGAAATGATCACATCCGTATAACTTCCATCTGCAATATCTTCCGCACCTCTGTCCTGAAATTTCTGAGCCCATTTTGTATAACAATTGTTTTCTTCTTCTGTCTTTTTAGTAGTTCCATTTTGCGCATACCCTGCTAATGTAACACTCACTGCCAATACGATCGTAGTAATAATTTTTTTCATATGCTTTAATTTATGGAGTACAAATTAATAAAATAAGTTTGATAAATGTATAAATTCCTCGCAATAATTTCAAATGTTATGCCAAAAGACTTAATTTTATCGAATAATACATATAAATCATGAGCCGTTCGCAAATAGAAAACAATCTTACTGAAGCCCAACAAGTGCTTCAACAATTTATCTCTGACACTAAGAATATAGATGCTATTGAAAAAGCGGGAAAGCTGCTTACAGAAGCAATTAAAAATGGCAACAAAGTCATCTCGTGTGGTAATGGAGGTTCTATGTGCGATGCGATGCATTTTGCTGAAGAATTAAGTGGCCGCTTTCGCGAAGACCGAAAAGCATTGCCGGCAATTTCTATTTCGGACCCTTCCCATATTTCATGTGTGGGGAATGATTATGGTTTCGATAAAGTATTTTCACGTTTCATAGAAGCGATAGGTACACAAGGAGATGTTTTAGTAGCCATCAGTACAAGCGGAAATTCTGTGAATGTAATTAATGCCATCAATGCTGCAAAAGAAAAAGGGATTTTGGTGATTGGCTTAACAGGAAAAGATGGCGGAAAGATAGCTCCTTTATGTGATGTAGAGATTCGTGCCCCTCATTCAAAATTTGCAGATCGAGCACAAGAGATCCATATTAAAGTAATTCATTCCTTGATACAATATATTGAAGGTAGTTTGTAAAAATTAATCCATAAAAAATCCCGCTCCGAAAATTTCGGAGCGGGATTTTTTAAATACGATATATACTTAATTTATTCTTTAATCAATTTCTCTACAGCTGTTTTACCATCAATTGTCACATTTACAAAATACATTCCTGCTTTGAATGTCGACATTTCAACTGGCAATAACATACCACCATTTAATTTACCATAATCTTTAGAAGCAACCAATGAACCGTCAACCGCATAAATTGCAACTTGTACAGATGATTCTTTTAAAAGGTTCAAAGAAATAGTTGAATTAGTTGATGATGGATTTGGATATACACTTACTTGCGCATCTGGTGCATCAGCAATTGTATTCACTCCTGCAGTTGCTCCTAATACAAAACCGTTTGAAACTGCTTGAGCGATTGTCGCAGATCCAGCATTATCGATTTTTCCTGTTGGGTCAATAAATAATCCAATGATGTGTACTTGATTTGCATCATAAGCAGCAGGCAATGTAAATGAGAAGTTATAGGTAAACACTGCACCTACTGCAGCACTTGCACCAAATGCATTTGGAATACCAGTAAAATCTGGGCTTAAAAAACGAGCTACGTGATTGTAGTTCATTTGAGCTGCCGGAACTGGATTTCCTAATAATTCGAAACCACCCATTACTCCTGAACCACCACCTGAATAATTATTTGCTTGATTGTAAGAACTACCAGTGCCAGTAACGCTATCTTCGGTGATCACACAAGCTGTTTTGTAGTTACCTGAAATTGCTTGCGCAATGGTTGTTGTTACAGAAACATTTAACACACGTGTTGTTGTGTTGAATGTTGCACCATTCACAACTAATCCTTTCGGAGCAACAACAATTCTTGATAATATTTGTCCTTCTAAACCACTTGGATCAATTACAGGTCCTCTGTCAACCAAAGCGCTTGGGTAACCTGAAATCAATGCGCCGATAGCTGCATCATAAGCAGTAACAGTCATAGGATCTGAATTATGAACAGCTATACCTGCAAAATAACTTTGGTATTTATCAGCCATAGCATCCATATACACCGCACCTCTTGGGCACCATTGACACCATGTTCCTGTTCCTTCTTCCGCAACGACTACTTTTCCTACTGCTGCAGTAACCGGAGTAATTGTCGTTGAAATAACATCATCGGTAGCATCGCCATCAGCACCTAAGCCATTCACATTACTAACAGTTGCAGTAAATGTATTTGGGCCAGCAACTAATGTAAATGGAGTTGTAATATTTACAACTGTTGACGCCAACGAAGCCAAAGTCAATCCTGTTACAGATTGATTTACTGGAGTTCCAGCATTTTGAGTAACAGCTAAATCAAATGAATTGATTGTTGTTGTTCCTAAATTTCTAACCGTGATTGCAATATTTCTTGATTGTCCAACTAATCCATTCGCTACACCTACTAAATTACCAGCACCATTTAAACTTGGTAATGTATAAGGGGTGTATGTGTAAGAAACATCATCTACCCAATAACTTGCAGAAGCATCAGCAGGATAAATATCAATCGCTTCTACCTGGTTAGCAGTATTGGCCCAAGATCCTTGAGAAACACCGTTGATAAATAACTCCCAGTGATTTGAATTCATATTCACATCAATTTTCAATTCAAACCAAGAATTGAATGGATGTGTTGTAGCTAACATTTCTGTTCCGCTATTTTGAATACTTACATTTCCAGTAGCATCCATAAAACAATCCAATGTATACAACCCACCCATGGTAGCTGTTCCTTGAAAATTAAAATAAGCTGTCTTACCTGTAGGTATTTTAAACCATGAAGTATAAGTAAAATGACCTGTAGAATGAACACCACCAAAATGCAAAACGCAATCAGTTGGTCCACCAGTAGCAGCAGTTGAAGAGAAATAGATGGATTTAGTACCACCTGTAGTATGGTTGTCTGTCGTAACAACACCCACATCATTCGTTCCGCCATCAACACCACTCCATGTTGTCCAGTTTGTCGATTGTGGTCCAAGCTTGATACCGGAGGTATAGCTTTCGAAATCATCAGAGAATGTTTGCGCCTGAAGCAAAGACGAAGCAACAATACATCCTAAAGCAAGAGTAACTATTTTTTTCATATTAAATATGATTTAATTTATTTAAGCTAATGTACGATTTGTTGCGCAAATTTAAATAAAAAATCAAATTATTATTGGTAATCGATGCGCTAAAAAGTAGTTCGATTACTATTTTCATATCTGTACAAATTTGTACATTTGCGTCCTACTCCCCAATTTACAAGACAAATGTATGCTAGTAAAAACTTATGGGAGTGCCGTTTTTGGCATTAATGCCACCACAGTAACGGTAGAAACAAATATCAATTCCGGAATAAATTTCCTCTTAGTTGGTTTACCCGATAGCGCTGTGAAAGAAAGTCAGCAGCGAATTGATGCTGCTTTGAAAAATAATGGCTACAGAATTCCTGGGAAAAGTATCGTCATCAACATGGCTCCTGCCGACATCCGAAAGGAAGGCTCTGCCTATGATCTAACCATTGCTGTCGGAATATTAGCAGCATCCGAACAGATGTTATCGGATAAAGTTAGCGACTATATCATCATGGGAGAACTCTCTCTTGATGGCGGATTACAACCTATTAAAGGCGTCTTACCCATTGCCATTCAAGCGAAAGCTGAAAATTTCAAAGGCATTATTCTTCCCAAACAAAATGCTAAAGAAGCTGGAATTGTTGATGGATTAGAGGTATATGGTGTTGAAAACATCAAGGAGGTGATCGATTTTTTTAATGATACTGTTCAATTGGAACCAACAATTGTAAATACACACGAAGAATTTTTCGCAAATCTCAACGAAACAGAGTTTGATTTTTGTGATGTAAAAGGACAAGAGATTATAAGTTATAATTAATTGTAATACAGTCATTTAACTAATTTTATTATGAGACACTATCTACTATGTGTCTCATATTTTTTCCAAAAAAAAGAGATTAAAAATATTGATTGATTTTAAAGGGGAACTGTTCCCTTATCTATTCATTCCACACATTTCAATTTTTAATCGATTCACCTCCACTATTATTCCACACATTTCTGTTTTTAAAAGGGGTTATGGGGTAGGTTGTTACAAAAAAGATTGTCTAATCAATTCTACATTGTTAAAAACACTTTATATTTGTTTAAACCTCAATTTAGATATTTCACTTAAAGAGCCCCCTCAAGATCAAACATTCAGCCCCCTCATTTCCAACTGCATTTTTAGTTTAATCTAAATCTGTTTTAGCATTCTTCGGCTAAGTTAGTTTTTAAAGTTTTCTAATACAATTTCTTCTTCTTTTT
>CANFRC010000011.1 GCA_947449315.1 Bacteroidota bacterium | reverse complement strand
GGTGTTTGAGACCAGCGCGTCTACCAATTCCGCCACCCGGGCATTGATTATATGGGAAAGCGGGACGCAAAACTATTCATTTGTTTTGGATTGACAAAAAAATATGGGCAAAACCGTCAAAATTCTTTTATCTGTCTCTATTTTTGATTACATTTGCGCCCCTATTAAAAGGCTATGGACTATAAAGTAAAATTATTTTCAGGTTCTACTACTCGCGGCTTGGCGGAGAGCATCAGCAAAAGCTATGGGCAAGAATTAGGTAAAGTTTCCTTGCTTCGCTTTAGCGATGGGGAGATTCAAACTTCTTATGAAGAAACTGTTCGCGGAAGCGATGTGTTTATTATACAATCTACTATACCTCCAACTGATAATATTTTTGAGCTTTTATTGATGATTGATGCTGCGAAACGCGCATCAGCACATCAAATTATTGCCGTAATACCTTATTTTGGCTACGCACGTCAGGATAGAAAAGATCAACCACGTGTTGCTATTGGTGCTAAAATGGTTGCTAACTTATTGACCGCTGCCGGTGCTACCCGAATTATAACAATGGACCTGCATGCGGATCAAATCCAAGGATTTTTTGATGTCCCTGTTGATCACTTGTATGCCTCTTCTATTTTTCTACCTTATATCCAAAGTTTGAATTTGCCTAATTTAACAATGGCAGCGCCAGATATGGGAGGCTCTAAAAGAGCAAATGCGTATGCGAAATTTTTAAAGTCCGATATCGTTATTTGTTATAAACAACGTGCTAAAGCCAATGTAATTGAAAGCATGACCGTGATTGGTGATGTGGAAGGGAAAGATATTGTTTTAGTTGACGACCTCATTGATACTGGCGGAACGCTTACAAAAGCGGCTGACATGATGTTGGATAGAGGCGCAAACAGCGTAAGAGCAGTTTGTACACACGCTGTATTATCAGGGAAAGCATACGAAAACATTGAAAAATCAAGAATATTGGAACTGGTTGTAACAGACACGATTCCTTTAACACAGCAAATCAGCAAAATTAAAGTATTAACTGTTGCTGACTTGTTTGCTAAGGTATTGCATAGTGTTCATAGCTTTGAGTCGATCAGTTCAAACTTTATTGTATCATAATATTAAGAAATTGCGCCAACATATATATAAACGTTGGTTGAAGGGCGCAACAACCGACAAACAAATAAAATAATTAAGATGAAATCAGTATCTATTAGCGGTTCACCACGTGTGAACGTAGGGAAAACAGATGCAACAGCTTTGAGAAATGCAAAGCAAGTACCATGTGTATTGTACGGTGGTAAAGAACAAGTTCACTTTTCTGTGTTAGAAGCAGACTTTAAAAACTTGATCTATACTCCTAGTGTAAACACTGTGAACTTAGACATTGCAGGTAAAAAGTATAACGCAATTTTGCAAGAAGCACAATTTCACTCAGTAAAAGATAATCTTTTACATGTTGACTTTTTAGAAATTGTTGCAGGCAAACCGGTTACAATGAACATCCCCGTAAGAACAACAGGAACGTCTCCTGGAGTTAGAAATGGTGGTAAATTGAACAAAAAATTAAAAACATTACGCGTAAAAGGACTTGTTGAAAAAATGCCTGATACGATTGATGTAGCTATCGACAATTTGGAAATCGGACAAGGGGTTCGCGTAAGTGACATTAAACTTGACGGATTAACATTTTTAAATGCTCAAAACATTACTGTAGTTTCAGTTCAAATCACACGTGCTGTTGCTGCTGAAGCTGCTGCTCCTGCTACTGCTGCTAAGGCTGCGGCTCCTGCTGCTGCTAAAGCTGCGGCTCCTGCTGCTAAGAAGTAATTTTAACCCCTGCTAAATGGCGGGATATTATATTATTATTAAATTAATATAGCGGAACAAATTGTTCCGCTATATTAATTTAATTTAATGCCTAACTTAACTTTCACTATTTTTGATTATCTATTCTTTTTTACATGAGTAAATTTTTAATTGTAGGACTTGGAAATATTGGTGATGAGTATGAAAATACGCGACACAATATTGGCTTTACAATTCTAGACGCACTTGCTAAAGAAAAAAATTTAAAATTTACTGTCGACAGACTAGCGTCTATTTCGGAATATAAATTCAAAGGCAAAACGCTGACTCTTGTGAAACCTTCTACATATATGAATTTAAGCGGTAAGGCGGTAAATTATTGGTTGCAAGCTGAAAAAATACCGAAAGAAAATTTATTAGTCATCACAGACGACTTAGCTCTGCCATTCGGCGCTGTCCGAATGAAAGGAAAAGGAAGTGATGGCGGGCACAACGGATTAAAAAATATTCAGGAAACATTAACTACCTCTGAATATGCAAGGTTACGATTTGGAGTTGGTAACGAGTTTTCGAAAGGGAAACAAGTAGATTATGTGTTGGGCAAATGGGATAACGAAGAAGCTAAAACGCTAGAACCAAGAATAAAACTTTCCATTGAAATGATTCAGGGATTTGCAACAATAGGACTCCAAAAAACAATGAGTGCATATAATAATAAATAATTCAACCTATAAAAAAATCAATTTCATCCTAACCAAATAAAAACAAAAACATGAAAAAAATTACGCTATTTATTGCAGGATCCGTATTATCTATTTGTGCTTTTGCGCAAGGAAGTGTAACCTATACTTTCGACAGTGTTAAAACAACTTCTGGGATTATTGATCCAAGTCCACTTCCAACAGCTACTGGTATTGTTTGCAGTAGCTTTTCTGCAATAGGAACTCCACCAAATTCATTAGCTGCAGCCCGTTTTGATTTCTCGGACTGGGCGATGGGATCTGTTGGCGGAATAGCCGACACTCTGTATTCAGGAATGACCGGCGCTGTTAGCACATCAGAATATTATGAAGTAACGCTTGCACCCGCAGCAGGATATACAATTTCTATTGACTCCATTCGATTCACATTCGAACACTCCACTACCGGGGTGCGCACATACAGCGTGCGCTCTAGTATGGATTCTTACGCAGCAAACCTCACAGCTGTTTATGGTTTGCCAGCAACAACCAATGTGACTGTTCAATCTGGAAATATTTTCTTCCTAAAAAGAGATAATATTGTATCGCCACAACCAAGAAATATTATTGTGTTAGGTGGTGCGAGCTATACAAATATTTCTGCTCCTGTTACTTTCCGCTTTTATGGATGGAACGCAAAACTAGGATCTGCAGGATCAGGAACATTTAGTATTGATAATGTAAAATTTATAGGTAGTTCGGCAGTGGCAACGGGGATTACAGAAAAAACAACCACAGGAATCACAATTTATCCAAACCCTTCTTCTAATGGACTATATACAGTTGACCTTAGCGGAACTTCCAACAGAACAACTATCACTGTTTATGATTTAGTAGGGAAAATAATTTCTACAGAAAATATAGATTCTTCATCAAAACATTTGATCAACCTTTCAAACCAAGCGAATGGAAGTTATTTTGTAAGTATAAAAAATGATTCAGGAATTACAACAAAAAAAATCATCCTAAATAAATAACCTAAGTACAGCTTTTTTAAAATGCCCAACACCACTTGTTGGGCATTTTTGTTTTTATCTTTGTAATACAACAATGGAAAAATCTGAACACATCAGTACTATTCTACGCACGATCCCTGACAACCCAGGGGTATACCAGTACTATGATTCAGAAGGGAAGATCATCTATGTCGGCAAAGCCAAGAACTTAAAAAAAAGAGTTTTATCCTACTTTAATAAAGATCAATCCGAAAATGGCAAAACACAAATACTAGTAAAAAAAATTGTCGACATAAAATACATTATTGTTGATACGGAACTGGATGCTTTGCTGCTGGAAAACAATCTTATTAAAAAATATCAGCCGCGTTACAATGTATTGTTGAAAGATGACAAGACCTATCCATGGATCTGTATAAAAAATGAACGTTATCCACGTGTCTTTACAACCAGATATGTAGTAAAAGACGGATCTACCTATTTTGGTCCTTATGCATCTGTAAAAGTAATGAATATGGTATTAGACCTGATTCGTAAACTTTTTAAATTACGTAATTGCAATCTGAATTTGTCCGAATCAAATATCCAAGCGAATAAATTTAAAGTATGCTTGGAATATCACATCGGTAATTGCAAAGCCCCATGTATTGGAAAAGAAACAGAAGACAATTATAATGAAACAATAGGAGGAATAAAAGAGATCATAAAAGGAAATAGTAATGTTGTAGCAAAGCATTTAAAACAAGAGTTACAACAACAGATTGAGCAATTACAATTTGAGCAGGCGCATCTTACAAAAGAAAAAATAGATCTGCTGGAAAACTTTCAAAGTAAATCTACTGTTGTAAGTCCTACTATTACTGATGTTGATGTTTTTTCCATTGTTTCAGATGAAAAAAATGGGTATGTGAACTTCTTAAAAGTAATAAACGGTTCTATTATTCAAGGTCATACTATTGAATTAAAAAAGAAATTGGAAGAAACAGACGAAGAGCTTCTATCTCTTGCCATTATTGAACTTAGAGAACGGTTTAACAGCACATCAAAAGAAATTGTAGTCCCTTTTCTTCTTGAAACGGAATTCCCAGGAATAGAATTTACGTTACCTCAACGAGGCGATAAAAAACATTTGTTGGAACTTTCTGAAAGAAATGTTGAGTATTACAGAAGAGAAAAAATAAAACAAGAAAGTCTGATCGATCCCGAGCGTCATACCAAACGGATTCTAGAACAAATGAAAAAGGATCTTCGCCTAACAGAAGAGCCTAGACATATTGAATGTTTTGACAATTCAAACTTCCAGGGAGCCTATCCAGTTGCAGCTATGACTGTTTTCAAAGATTGTAAACCAAGTAAAAAAGATTACCGTCATTTTAATATAAAAACAGTGGAAGGGCCAGATGATTTTGCATCGATGGAAGAAATAATTTACAGGAGATATAAGCGAGTGCTAGAGGAAAACCAATCGATGCCGCAGCTTATTGTTATAGACGGTGGGAAAGGGCAATTAAGCGCTGCGTTGGAAAGCATTGATAAATTAGGGCTAAGAGGAAAAGTTGCTATCATTGGTATCGCAAAAAAATTAGAAGAAATCTATTTCCCAGGAGACTCTATTCCTTTATACTTGGACAAAAGAAGTGAATCATTAAAAATAATTCAACAGATCAGAGATGAAGCCCACCGTTTTGGAATTACACACCATCGAAGCAAGAGAGACAAAGGAACTTTAAAAACGGAATTGACTGAAATTAAAGGGATAAGTGACACAACCGCACAAAAATTATTGGCGCATTTTAAATCGGTTAAAAAGATTAAAGAAGCACAGCGAAGTGAATTAGCGGCTATCATAGGGAATGCAAAAGGAAAAACTGTCTATGAATTTTATAACACGTGATATTACTTATAAATGACTATTTCAAAATTATCATACCACAATTCCTTCTTATCCGGATTCCATAAATAAATTTTCACCTCATCATCTGGTGTTTCAATGGTTGGTAGCACAAACTGGAATTCCATTTTTTGCCAGTTAGCTGTCGTTTTAAAATAATCCGACAAAAAGAAATTCTGATAGAACAAAGTCTTGTCCTTATTTGTAACCGCAGCAACCAATTGAATTTCCTTTACATCCTTTTTGGTAAGTAAGTCGCTGTTGACAAGTAGTTTCAAATTTTTTTCACTTTTCAGATCAGACGCTTTCAAGGAAATGGTAACACCATACTCAATTGTGGAATCTAGAATAGACAAAAAGGATGTGTGATTTTTAACAATAGCAACATGATCTGTGCCGCTAACATTTTTTTCATATGAAGTTGAATCAAATGTAACAAGCGTTTTATAAATTGTATTTTCAGGAGTGATGCCCAAAAATTGTTTTAACGATTTTGGATGTGCCTTTGCACTTCTTTTATAAAAAGAAACCTTCCCTGTTCCCCCTACTCTTTCAATCAAAGAAGTAAGCAATGGATAATTTTTGATCACATCAGAAACAAGATAAATATCCTGAATAGCAACATAATCCCATTTAGCAAAAAACAAAGATGTTCCGATATTTTTTGCTGATGTTCCCAAAACGGTGTACCCCTTTCTATTCATTAAAATAAGAGGGGCGTTAGTGCTGTATGCATCGATCACTAATATTCTCGCCTCTTTAGAAATCCCTATCTTATCCAAATATGTTTCTGTACCGATAAAATTTTGTCTGGTCATCTCCGTCCTGTCCCATGGTCCCGTTGAATACCTTTCCGCCTGTACTTTCGTAGTAAAAATAAAAAAGAGAACAACTGAACAGGCAAAAACAGAGGACCACAGCGCTTTTTGAGCTAAACTGTTTATTTGAAGATTTTTAATGGAAAAGAGCAACAATAAAATTACTGGAATAAAAAAGGAATCAAGGAAATAGTAATCATGCGCGAAATATTGTCTTGCCATTAAGATAAAATAAAGAGTCGTTCCTGTAAATAGTATCCACAAATGAAACCAATATTTTTTATCCTGTTCAAGAAACCCATTTCTTTTTAAAAACCGATACACAGCTAAAACAAGTATAAATAACAACAACACATAATGGCTCCATGTAAAATAGTGATTTCCCCAATGGTGAATCATTTCTCCAACAATCTCTTTAAATTCTAAAAAACTTTTTGCTGGCATTACATAATCCAAAAACATATTGCCATATAACCTTCCCAGATGCACGTTGTATAAATAATACCCCATAAAAAGAAAAAGGGAAAATAAAAATACAGCCACTTCGCTCCAATTAATTCGTCTCGACTTCCAATTGAACCATGCCTGTTGAATCAGGGTAGCCAAAAGAAAAATTAGAAATGGCATCCGCATTAAAGCAGCTATTAATAAAAAGAAAACAGAAAGAAAAAAAGAGCGACTTCTTTCATTATCCTTATAGGAAAAGAAAAAATAATACCCGACGAAAACACATGCAATTGCAGGGATACTAGGAATAAACCCCGCCTGATAATATACATAAACGGGAGAAAGAAAAACAAAGATTGTTACCAACCAACCTTTCATTTCAGAGCCAGTGATCTTTTTAGTCATCAAAAATAAAAAGACTAACCCAATGATACTTGTTATCAATGTATAGGTTCTGAAAACGGCAGGAGATGTTGTTCCGAATACCTTCATCAAAAGTGCAACAATATATTCGTTTATTGGGAAGTCAACACGTGTGATCCCTCCAACCGTTTGAAGATTAAAAGTTGTCGGATGAAAAAAGTCAAAGCCGTTATTTAAAAAACCAAGCGCAATTGCATATCGATCGCTTTGTGTCCAGGAATGAATAAATGCAGGAAATAAATGGATCGTTTCATCATATAGTAATACACTGCAACTTAGTAAAACTAGTACAAGCAATAAAACGTTGACATTACTTCTATTCATCTGTTTTGAATTGAGTAGTTAGAAAATTATAATTGCTTTCATAAAATAAAATGATATTTTTACTTTATAACATCTTATCACTTGTGGTAAAAATATCAATAATAAATGATTCGCGCTTTAATCACTAAAACAAACTTATACTGTTTAAGTATTGAAAAGAGATTGGGTTTGCTAACAACCAGCCTGCTCATAGGTTTTATCATTATTGCATTTGATATGCTTTATGTTACCCCCTCCTTTGAATCCGCCTATCATGGACTTCAATATTCTCTTTTATCAAACAACCCTTTTGATTTCGAACATTCCAACCCCTTACGTTACAGGATACTCCCCTCTTTGATTGGATATATTACATTTTTAAGAGGGGATTTGTTTTTTATTATCCCCTTGATTTTTGCTTTGTTACTTGTAACAAGCATCTACTATGTATATAGAGAAAAAAAGTATGACCCTTTAGATTCACTTTTATTTACAGGGCTAATCGGGTTCTCTTCCACCATATATATTCAGCTACAAGCAGCAGGATATACTGATGCTGTATTTTACTTTTTCGTGTTTCTTTCTTTTGCATACATAAAACGACCTGTTTTAAGTGCCGTCTATTTTTGCTTAGGGATGTTAACACACGAGAGTTGTATTTTTCTTTTACCCGGACTTATTTTGTATTCAAGGTATGCAAATGGGTCAGACATAAAACAGTTATTTAAATACATGGGATATCTGCTAGTCGCGCTTATTCCGTTATTAATATATCGAATGTGGATATCAAGCATTGTTAAAGTAGAATACGATCTGAATTTTTATTTTTCGAAAGACAACCTTTCGTTCGCATTTAAAAAAATGATTGACCACATTGGGGCCGGAGGTTTTTATGCTTTTAAATTATTCTGGATTTTTCCGCTATTTATGCTTTATAAAGCGAGAAAGGATAAACAATTTGTGATGCTGATAGCAAGTATTATAACCTGCGTTTTTTTACAGCTGTTAATTGCTTTTGATGCGACAAGGATTGTCTGTTTGGCATTCCCGGCTATATTGATTGCTGCCGAAAAAATGAAGACCTATTATGATCCTGTAAAATTCACTAAATTTTTTCTGGGTTTAACCGTCCTGAATTTTTTCTTACTCCAATATTTCATGAGTGCGGATGGACTTATTCCAATGACGCCTTCAGCAATTGGTTGGCTATTGAATCACTAAATATATTTGATCAAGAAAGTTGATCGGTCAACAATTTCATTTCGATAGCAGGGGACATCTTTTCATATAAGATACGATATACTGCTTCTGTAATTGGCATTCTAACATTGTATTTCTTGTTAATCTCGAAAACACATTTAGTTCCATAATACCCTTCAGCAATCATATTCATTTCTAGTTGCGCCGATTTTACGGAATACCCTTTCCCTATCATTCCTCCAAAAGAACGGTTACGACTGAACTGAGAGTAGGCGGTCACCAATAGATCACCAAGGTAGGCAGAGTCTTTGATATCCCTGTCGATTGGATGTACCACATCCACAAAACGTTTTATTTCTTGGATAGCATTAGCAATTAATACCGCCTGAAAATTATCACCATACCCTAAACCATGACAAATTCCGCTGGCTATTGCAAAAACATTTTTCAGTACGGAAGAATATTCCGTTCCATAAATATCATCTGACACTGTTGTTTTTATATATCTGCAACTGAGTTGGGAGGCAACGTATGCTGCATTCTCAGAGCTTTGAGAGGCAATCGTTAAATAGGATAATTTTTCCATCGCCACTTCTTCTGCATGACACGGACCCGTGATCACACCTATGTTCTCCATTGCAATCTTGAATTCTTTATTGAAAAATTCTCCAACTATTAAATTATGTTCAGGAACTATTCCTTTGATAGCAGAAAATACTTGTTTGTTTTGAAGATCAACTGACGTTACTTCCGATAATGTTTCTTTTAAAAATGCAGAAGGAACAGCCATGATGAGAACATCCGCATTTTTAATAACTTCTTTTAAATTAGAATTCAACTGCAATTTAGAGGTATCGAATTCAACAGAAGTTAAATAGTTGGGGTTGTGTTTATACTTTTTGATATGGTCAATTGCCGACTCATGACGAATCCACCAATGTATTTGTGATGCATTGTTGCAAAGCATTTTAACAATTGCTGTTGCCCAGCTACCACCACCTATTACTGCTATTTTGTGACTCAATGTATTCCGAATTAATTTTAGTTGATTGATTGATAAATAGGCCCTTCTCTTTTTACAAGATTTCGTTCTTCTAAAGAGTTTAGTAATTTCTGCAATTGATTTTTAGACACACCTATACTTTCACTGATGCTAGCCAACGTTGGTGCATTTTGTTTTTTTACTTCGTCCAACACTTTTACTTCTTCTGCTTTCAACTCCACTACCACTTTTTTAATCACTTCCGGTCGCATTTGAGGGAAAAATAATACATCCTGAATTGAATGTGAATTGGTCATGATCATTGCCAACCTATCTATTCCTATGCCTATACCCGATGTTGGCGGCATACCATATTCCAGTGCCCGTAAAAAATCGTGATCTATAAACATGGCTTCATCATCTCCTCGCTCCATCAATTTAATTTGTTCTTCGAAACGATTGCGCTGATCGATCGGGTCATTTAATTCCGAATACGCATTCGCCAATTCTTTTCCATTTACCATCAATTCGAAACGTTCAACTAGTCCAGGTTTGCTTCTGTGCTTTTTTGTAAGCGGACTCATCTCCACAGGATAATCAGTAATGAAAGTGGGTTGAATATAATTGCCTTCGCATTTTGCGCCAAAAATCTCATCAATCAACTTCCCTTTACCCATACTTTGATTGGACTCGATATGCAACTGTTTACAAACGTCTCTCAATTGATCTTCATTCATTGCACTGATATCGATCCCTGTAAAATCTTTAATCGAATCGAACATGGTTACACGTTTGAACGGGCGTTTAAAATCAATAACATGCTCGCCCACCTGAACCGATGTGGTTCCATTAAGATCTAGTGCTATTTTTTCAATCAGCTCTTCTGTAACATCCATCATCCAGTTGTAATCTTTGTAAGCAACATACAACTCCATAACTGTGAACTCAGGGTTATGTGTTCTATCCATTCCTTCATTTCGGAAGTTTCGGGAAAACTCATATACACCATCAAAGCCTCCAACGATCAATCGTTTCAAATATAATTCGTTTGCAATTCTTAAATACATTGGAATATCCAATGTGTTATGATGGGTAACAAATGGACGCGCAGTAGCGCCACCAGGAATAGCTTGTAAAACAGGAGTGTCTACTTCCAAATAACCTTTGGAATTGTAAAAATCACGAATGGTATTTACCATCGTTGTACGTTTAATGAACGTTTCTTTTACTTTTGGATTGATGATTAGGTCTACATAGCGCTGACGGTAACGAAACTCCGGATCAGTTACCTCATCAAAAGCATTTCCATTCTCATCAATTTTTACCATCGGTAAAGGACGTAACGATTTGCTTAACATTTTAAAAGTGGCTGCATGAATAGAAATCTCACCAACCTTGGTAACAAACACATGTCCTGTAATACCTATGATATCGCCTATATCAGTATGTTTTTTAAACAAAAGATCAAATAAGCTTTTGTCTTCTCCCGAACAAACATCATCTCTTCGGATATAAACTTGTATTCGTCCTGTCGCATCTTGTAAACTCACAAAACACGCCTTGCCCATATCACGCACACTCATAATTCTACCTGCAATACAAACGTTCTTATAGAAGTCCGCCCTGTCTGTTGTGAAATTTTCTAAGATGTCTTTTGCAGTTGAATTAACATCATATAATTCCGCAGGGTACGCATCGATTCCCATTTTGGTGATCTCTTCTAACTTGCCACGTCTTAATAGCTCTTGTTCGTTTAGCTCAGTACTCATCTAAAATTTTATTAATTTTTTATAATTGCAAATATACACGCAATAAGGGTTTTATAGTCATATCTACAAGTCTTTTTATCTACTTATTTATCTGAATTATTAACCAAAAAACAATCTACATATCAGCAAAAATTGTATTTTTACTTTCCAAAGACCGACTATACTATTTGAAATGAAAACATTAGTAGAAAACTTTTCGAAACAATTATCTGAAGCAATTGCCATTGGTAACCAAGCTAAATTAAGCGCCTCAAAAAATAACATCGCTAACGTATTGATTTGCGGCCTTGGAGGGTCGGGTATTGGAGGTAGTATTGTTGCTGAACTGGTTGTTGGAAATGCAAATGTTCCAATCAATGTTACCAAAGGCTATTTCATTCCTGCTTATGTTAATGAAAATACCTTAGTAATTATTTCGTCTTATTCCGGAAATACGGAAGAAACATTGAATTGCATGGATTTGGCAATTGCTAAAAATGCAAAAATCGTGAGTGTTACTTCAGGTGGTAAAGTACTGGAAATTTGCAATGCAAAAGGATTTGATTGCATCGTTGTTCCCGGTGGAATGCCCCCTCGCTCTTGTTTAGGGTATTCATTAACCCAATTATTTTTTATACTTGGTTTTTTTGGTATCACAAATAACGACTACAAAAAAGACTTGGAAGCTGCTATTCAATTAATTGAAGCAGAAGAAAATAATATCATCGCTGAAGCAAAAAGTATTGCTGACAAACTAAAAGGAAAAATCCCCGTAATTTATGCTACTACTTACAATGAAGGTATAGCAGTGCGCTTCAGACAGCAGCTGAATGAAAATGCAAAAATTCTTTGCTGGCATCATATTGTTCCCGAGATGAATCACAATGAATTAGTTGGTTGGACCGAAAAGAATGATGCATTTTCTGTTTTATTTTTTCTGGATAAAAATGATTACTCACGAAATTTAGCACGAGTAGATATCAATAAAGAGGTGATCAAAAAATACACTTCGTCCATCACTGAAATTTTTTCAAAAGGTAATTCTGTGATAGAAAAAGCAATCTACTTTATTCATCTTGGCGACTGGATTTCAGTTGCGCTTGGAGAAGCACGAGGTGTTGATCTGATGGAAGTAAATGTAATCAATAACCTAAAATCGGCCTTATCTAAATTATAGGGTTACGCGCATAATGCAACAAGTTCATTTTATTGATTTAGGGTTGATGGATTACAAAAAAGCCTGGGACTTTCAGGAAAAATTATTTAGTGAAACCGTTACTACCAAAGTAAATAACCGTTCTCTTCTCGAAAACGAGCAAATAAAAACCAGCAACTACCTTCTTTTTTGTGAGCACCCACATGTGTATACACTGGGGAATACTGGCAACAAGCAGCACCTCTTAATTTCTGAAAAACAACTTGTTGAAAAAAATGCAACCTATTATAAAATCAACAGAGGAGGCGATATTACCTATCATGGACCGGGGCAAATTGTTGGTTACCCAATATTAGATCTGGATAATTTTTTTACTGATATTCATAAATACCTTCGCTTTTTAGAAGAAATGGTCATTCGAACATTGGCTGAATACGGTATTACAGCAGGAAGAAGCAAAGGAGAAACGGGTGTTTGGATAGATGTTGAACACCCATTAAAAGCTAGAAAAATATGTGCAATGGGCGTACGAGCAAGCAGATGGGTAACCATGCATGGATTTGCATTGAATGCAAATGTTAATTTAGATTATTTTGGAAACATTGTCCCTTGCGGTATTGTTGATAAAGCGGTAACATCAATAGCCAAAGAACTTGGGGCGGAAGTTGACGAAATGGAATTAAAAGAAAAACTTAAAAAACATTTTGCTGAGTTATTTGTTTGTGAAGTAATAAACGACTAAAAAATGGTTACACAATTTTCAATAAAAGATTTAGAAAAAATTTCAGGTATAAAGGCCCACACCTTGCGTATCTGGGAACAACGATATGGCATTTTAAAACCAACCAGAACCGATACAAATATCAGATGTTATTGCAACGAGGAACTAAAAAACATTCTAAATGTAAGCCTATTAAACAATAACGGCTATAAGATCTCCAAAATTGCAACGCTTAGTAAAGCACAGATAGCAGATGAAGTAAATAAAATTGTTAATTCTGATACTCCTGATAGCGAGCAAATAGAAGGGCTTATAATTTCCATGGTTGACATGGATGAGTTACGGTTTGAGAAAATAATATCCAACAATATTTTACGTACAGGGTTTTCTCACACGATTGAAGCTGTGATATATCCATTCCTCCATAAAATAGGGTTGATGTGGCAAACGGGGAGTATAAACCCTGCACAAGAACATTTTATTTCCAATCTTATTCGACAAAAACTGATTGTTGCTATTGATGGAGTGATTGTTCCAGAAAACAAAAAACAAAAAAAATTCATTTTGTTTTTACCGGATGGAGAGCTTCATGAAGTAAGCCTTTTATATTTTACATATCTTATTAAATCGAAAGGACACCAAGTAATTTACCTTGGACAGTCGGTTCCATTCATTGACTTGCAGCGCGTTTATTCAATACGTGAACCACATTACATTGTATCCGTATTTACAAGAGCTATGGATACACCACAAAACTATGTGACAGAACTTTCAACAACGTTTCCTAAATCAAAAATTCTGTTATCAGGTTATCAAGTAATTGAAAAAAACATTGTTACTCCCAAAAACATTAACATCTTCAAAACTCCTTCTGATCTGCTTTCGATGATTTCATAAATGATTAGAAAATTTCCTTGAACTGAATAACACTTCTTGTGTTTTTTTGCAACTTTCTTATTTTTTAATTCCTTGACAATCAGCAATTTAAATTTTTGCGTGCTGTTTTTATTTGTTTTGTTTAACTTTTTTATACTTTTGTTAAACAGAATTTAAAAACATAAATGTTAAGATAATGACCGCAATAGAATTTAACCAACAGCTGATTAACCAAAGAACCCCTTTGAAAAATTTCGCTTATAGTCTCACACTTAACAGCGAAGAAGCGCAAGACTTAGTTCAAGAAACATATTTAAAAGCTTTAAAGTATCGAAATAAATTTGCCGATGCGTCCAACTTAAAGGCGTGGCTGTATACAATTATGAAAAACACCTTTATAAATAGCTACAGAAGATCCGTTAAAACACGCCAAATTATTAACCAAACAGAGGATCTTTCTACCGTAAAACCACTGAGCGGAAGTAATGGACCAAGTGCTGAATCCCAATTGAATTACAAGCATATTTCCAAAGCAGTCGATTCACTTGAAGAAGAGTATAAGATTCCATTTATGAGATATTTTGATGGCTTCAAATACAAAGAAATTGCTGACGAATTAAACCTTCCTATTGGAACAATAAAAAGCAGAATATTTTTAGCAAGAAAAAAGCTGATGGTCGACCTTAAAGAGTATTCTGCTTTCGGTCAACTTGTTTAACAATTTATTCTATAAATTAAACATATATGGTCGCAAAAAAAGTTGTAAGTATCTTCTGGTTCAGAAGGGATTTAAGGCTGGAAGACAACACCGGATTATATTTTGCACTAAAAAACAACTCCAATGTTTTACCCCTCTTTATTTTTGACTCCGATATCTTAGAAAATCTGACCGATAAGAAAGATAAAAGAGTTGAATTTATCCATTTTGCCCTTCAGAATTTACAAAAAAAACTGGAAGAAATAGGCAGCTCTCTGCTCGTAGTAGCTGGTAACACGTCTGAAATTTTTAATGACCTCGTAAAAAAATATACTATAACAGATGTATACTGCAACAACGATTACGAGCCTTATGCAATTGCAAGGGACAACAGTATAAAAGATTTTCTTTCAAAAAACGCAATCAGATTCCATTCTCATAAAGATCAGGTAATATTTGAAAAAGGTGAAGTAACAAAAGATGATGGTCTTCCCTATACCATATTTACTCCTTACTCAAAAAAATGGAAAAGCAAACTCAGCGATTTATATTTGAGCCCCAACGCTACTGAAAACTATTTTACTAATTTTCTGAAAACAGAGCCCTTACCGCTGCTATCGTTAAAAGAAATCGGATTTGAATCGACAGGACAACGCTTTACCCTTCCTATCATTGACGAAAAATTAATTAAAATTTACGATCAACAGCGAAATTTTCCTGCAATAGCAGGCACAACACGATTGAGCGTTCACCTACGTTTTGGCACAATTAGTATTCGAACGCTTGTGAAAAGAGCCATCGGTCTTAATGAGCAATGGCTGAATGAATTGATCTGGAGAGAGTTTTATATGATGATTCTTTTTCATTTCCCAAAGGTCATTACACACTCCTTTAAACCGCAATACGATGCAATCAAATGGTTAAACAACGAAGAACAGTTTGAAGCATGGTGCACTGGGCAAACCGGCTACCCTATTGTTGATGCAGGGATGCGTGAACTGAACGCCACAGGTTTTATGCACAATAGGGTTCGAATGATCGTAGCTAGCTTTTTGGTGAAACATTTATTGATTGATTGGCGCTGGGGGGAAGCCTACTTTGCAGAAAAATTATTGGATTTTGATCTTGCAGCAAATAATGGTGGCTGGCAATGGGCAGCAAGTTCGGGATGCGATGCCGCACCTTACTTCAGAGTATTTAGTCCTGAAGCTCAGACTTTGCGATTTGATCCTAAGTTTCTTTACATCAGAAAATGGGTCCCCGAATTTGAAGAGTTAACCTATACTCAGCCAATAATTGAACATAAATTTGCTCGAGAAAGAGTATTGCAAACCTATAAAATGGCTTTGGGAAATAGGGTTGCATAGCAATAAACGCTACCTTTGCAATGGAAATTTTCTATCCGGAAAACAATGTCTGATTCAGAAGAAAAAATTGTTGAAGTAAAACACCTTGTTAAACATTACGGGAAGTTTCATGCAGTTGAAGATGTGAGCTTTGATGTTTTCCGTGGCGATGTATTCGGATTCCTTGGCCCTAATGGTGCTGGGAAAAGCACCACCATACGCACCCTGCTTTCTCTTATAAAACCTACCAAAGGTGAAATAAGATTATTTGGCAAGGATCTTATAAAAAACAGAAACTATATTCTTCAAAGAATCGGATGCATTGTTGAAAAACCAGATTTCTACAAATACCTTTCTGCAGAAAAAAACATAGAGATCTTTGCCAGGCTATCTGGAGTGACAGTAACCAAAAGTAAGGTGCATGAGATCATAGAATTTGTTGGATTAAAAGGAAGAGAGAAAGATAAATTAGGAGGCTTTTCGCACGGGATGAAACAACGATTAGGGATTGCACAAACGCTGATTCACGATCCGGAATTAATTATCCTAGATGAGCCAACCACAGGGCTTGATCCTCAGGGAATCATTGACATCCGCAATTTGATCTTACAATTAAAAAATGAACGAAACAAAACTGTCCTATTGTCTTCTCATATACTTTCTGAAATAGAGTTGATTGCCAACAGAATGGTCATTATCAGCAAAGGAAAAACAATTGTTCAGGGCTCGGTCAGCGAACTTCTGAATGCACAGGAATTAGTTGTTTCCTTTTCTGTCGACAATATTGAAAAAGCAAAACAATTGTTAGGTTCGCTGCCAGAGAAGAATATCCTCGATAAAATTGAAGATCAAAATTTATTATTACACATTTCACAAGAGCGTATCCCTGTCATAAATAAATTATTTTGCGACAATGACATCAACGTATTCTCTATTGAAGCCAAACGAAAATTGGAAGATTATTTTTTAAAGTTAATCAATGCCTGATGTTCTGGAAAAGCACGTATAACGAATTTTTAAAAATAGCTGCAAAACCGCGCAGCTATATTGGCGTTGGTGCAATAACACTGATTGTAGGCATCATCCTTTTTGCAATGAAAGTAGATGGACACAATTTTATTTCTTTTGTAACTCAACCTTTTGAGCAATCGCTTTCTTTTGAAGGAAAAATTTTAAACGGAAATTTAATCGCATTTATTATTTTACAAATGTTGATCATACATGTTCCACTGCTTATAGCCTTGGTAACAGGCGATCTTGTTTCAGGGGAAGGAGCAATGGGCACTATTCGTTTATTACTGACCAAACCCATTTCGAGAACCAGTATTCTATTTTCAAAATATTTAGCCGGGTGCGCCTATACGCTCATCATATTGTTGTGGCTGGTATTTCTAGCATTAGTTGTTGGAAAAATAATTTTTGGAACCGGCGATCTCATGGTTTTAAATAGCGAAGGATTGGTTATTTTACAGGAAAAAGATCTTGCATGGCGCTTTCTTTCTGGTTTCAGCATGGCCTTCTTGTCATTGGTAATGATCGCAACCTTATCCCTTACGCTTTCGTGCTTCTCAGAAAACTCAATTGGCCCCATCGTATCTACCATGGCCATCATCATTCTGTTTACAATTATTGGAACGCTCGATGTTCCTGTACTGCAAAAGATACAACCCTTTTTATTTACAACTCATATGGTCACTTGGCGCAATTTTTTTGAAGACCCTCTGCCCGTCGACAAAATTATTTCTTCTGCAATTATTTTGTTCGTCCACATTATAGGACTTTTAGCAATTGCCGTATATAAATTTAACAGGAAGGATATATTAGCATGAGTACTTTTCGAATTAAATTTTTAGTCGTATTTCTATTTGCCATCCTGAGTGGAGAAACTGTGATGGCTCAGCAAAATGCCAATCAAATTTTAAGAGCCGTTTATCTTAAATCGCAAAAAGCAAAAGACTACTCTGTACTTGCAAATATTAAAGTAGATATGCCATTTATCAGAATGCTACCGATAGATGCTAAAATTTACTTTAAACAAAAAGATAAGTTTAAGGTGGAGTCTAAAAGCATTGCTATTGTGCCTCGCCAGGGCTTTGACCAATCGTCAAAAATGCTTGCCGACACCAACTCTTTCACAGCAATTATGCAAGGGAATGAACTAATTAATGGAACCCTTACCAACATCATCAACATTATCCCATTGTCCGACACCAGTGATCTTATTTTGGGAAAACTGTGGATTGACAACAAACAAAATGTCGTTTTAAAATCACAACTTACTACGAAATCAAATGGCACCATTTTGATGGAGTACACTTACGGAGCTCAGTTATTATACGGCTTACCAGACAAAATGATCTTTTCGGTTGATGTGAAAAAATTCAAGATACCAAAAAGTGTTTCCGGGGATATTAATAATAGTAGCACAGAAACCCCTGACAAAACAAAAGATCCTAAAAAAGGAAAAATATATATTACCCTCACAAATTATCAAATAAATAAAGGAGTTCCAGACACTATCTTTAAAAAGTAATGTCGCATTTATAAAAAAACATGAGCTATTATATTATTTACAAGCCCTATAAAATGATTTCGCAATTCACTACTGAACATAAAAAGAAGTGCTTAAGCGATTTAGAATTTACGTTTGCAAAAGATGTTTATTCTGTTGGAAGGCTGGATGAAAATAGCGAAGGCTTATTGATTCTGACAAATGACAAATCATTAAATCACCGATTATTAAAACCGGAATACGAACATAAAAGAATTTATCTGGTCCAGTTGCAAGGCATAGTGACGGACGCCGCAATGAAAGAGATAGAGGCAGGAATTACAATAGCACTTGATGCTGGCCCATATGTTACCAAACCATGCAAAGTAAAAAAAGTAAAAAAGCCCGAATCGCTCGCTCCTAGGGCTCATCCGGTAAACGAGAGTCTACCAACCTCTTGGATAGAATTAACTTTAACCGAAGGGAAGTACCATCAAGTTCGCAAAATGACTGCAGGAGTTGGGTTTCCTTGCTTACGATTAATCCGCATTGCCATAGAAGATCTGCGCATTGAAAATATGCAACCGGGTGATGTTCGGGAATTGAAACGAGACGCTATCTATAAACGATTGAAAATTTCCCTGGACTAATTTACAATACGTTCTTTTGATCTGAAATACGTTTGATCAATAGTTCAACGATCCGTTTATTGATAGCACGTTTGTCGCTGAAATAAAAAAGCGATTCCTTTTCTGTAAAAAAACCCACAATCGTTCCTATCAAAACATTTTTTATCGCCATATCCTTTTTCAATAGGGTATGAATCAACTCCTCCTTCTTTTCATCTTTCAACAAGCCAATATTAATTTTGTTGTCGTTAAGATGAGCGCTAAAAAGCGCTAATAACAAGTGGTTCTGAATCTTCAAAATGGGACGCAATGTTACGCTCTGAAACACCTCCAATACCGTTGATCGCTCTGTATCAATTTTTATATCGGGACGAAGCTTCGTCAATAATAAATCACGATTTTCCATACCTCATTTTATTGATAAACAAAGCAGACGTCAACTTGTTCAATTGTGCCAGTACGAATTGACAAATCGCTATATTTTGCTTACTTTCGTAGGGTAGAAAAACATCCGAAATGACCCTTTTAAGTACTCCTCCTTACTCTAAAATCAGGTCTCCATTGTATGGAGTTTTGTTGGTGTGCTTTCTGTGTATTTTTCTTTCCGAAAAAACATATGCCCAAGCACCCGGCATGCTTGAATTCGCAGGAAGAGCGGTAAAAGAAGGCAAACCTCTTTCAGGAGCAACGGTAACAGTATACCGTAACGGAAGCATTCAGCAGGAACAAATAAAAACGGGAAAAAACGGGAAATTCGATTTCAATCTTGTATTTGGTGTGGATTATAAAATTACATTCTCTAATCCGGGGTGCGTAGAGATGTATTTATTAGTATACACCAGTAAGCTGCCGAAAACAAAAAGTGGGCTTTACCCACTTTACCAAACTGAAATTCCATTTTTCGAAACCACCAACCCAGGGGTGCGTATTTCAAAATTTAAAACCCCATTTACAAAAATTATCTATGATGGTAAAAAAGCATTTATGGATGATGAAGCCTATCTTGCTCAATTTACAAAGGACCTTGTAATAGATCCTGCTGAACAAGCGAAATTACTTGCTGAAAAAGAAGCGGCAGAAAAAGCCAAAAGAGACGCAGCGGAAAAACTACGCTTAGATATTGAAAACAAATTATTGGCAGACGCAAAAGCAAAACAAGATTCAATTGACAAAGCTGCTGAATTAATAAAAATGAAACGGGAGGCCTCCAATAAAAAAGAGCCTGATAATCAAACTATAGAAACCGAAGCCATCCGCTTACAGCAAGAGAAAGAAGCGAAAAATAGTATTGCGAAAAAAAACAAAGAAATTAAAACCAACTATGAGAACGATCTGCTAAAAATGATTGCAGAAAACGAACGACAAACCAAACAAAAAGCATTCAACAAACAAGAAGCGAGTGCTAATACCGTTATAACCCAAATGCGAAGTGAGGCAACCGTAAAAGCACAATCTAATAAAGTAAAAGAAGAACAAAAATTAAAACAAAATGAAATGCTTGCTAACCAACAATACAAAAGCAATGAGATCACAAAATTAGTTGAAGCTGCAGCTTTTGCAGAACGTTCCGTAAGAATTAGCAAACAAACAACCTTACCCGATGTGAAAGGATACACAAAAAAAGGGTCTCCGAATTTTGCTGTAACTATTTATGAAGGCATTATTAAAACAGTAAGAACAACGAATGTTACGCAAGGACAAAAAATGGATAACTACAGAAAAGAAATTTATTTCTGGGGAACTGTCTGCTATTATAAAAACAATATTGAGATTGATGAAACGACCTATAATCAAGAAATTGCTTATTTCAGTTCTTATAAAGATCAATAAACGACTAACAACTGAAATTTAAATAAAATTGATGTGAAAAAAAATTACTCCATATATATCATGCCCCTCATCTGTTTGCTGATACTACAGACTGGCAGTGTGCGGGCTCAAACTACCAGCTTCATTTATTATGGAGTAGAACAAGGATTGTCACAATCTCAGGTCCAATCATTAGCACAAGATGATGACGGAAACCTTTGGATAGGGACACTTTCGGGATTAACAAAATACAATGGAAAAGAATTTGTTACCTATTCAAGAAAAGACTCTTTAGCGGAAGACTGGGTAACAGCCATTTGTAAAGACAAAACAGGCAATATATGGTTTGGTCATTGGGCTGGCGGAGTTTCGATGTACAACTACAAAACAAAGAAAATTGAAAATTTAGACTTAGAAGAATACACACGATTTAAAACAGTAACATCTATTATTCAAGACAATGATCAACGTTTCTGGATCTCCACCGAAGGAGCAGGAATATTTGTTTATGACCCACTGAATAAAAAAATGATCTCGATTACTAAAAAAAACGGACTCAGCAGCAACAACGTGTATGACCTTTGTCTTGATCAGAAAGAAAATATTTGGATGGCAACTGATATCGGAATTACAATTTATAATCCGAAAACGGATATCAGATTTCCATCTTCCTTTCATTTTTTAAATCTTGGCAATGGATTGTTGAGCAACCGTATCACCACACTCTCGCGCGTAAACAATAATGAAATATGGGTTGGTACAGCAGATGCAGGGGTAATGGTGTTGCAGATAAAAGATGATTTTATTGTACAAGCTCCAACCAAAGCAATAGAATGGGCCGGTGAAATCATTAGTACAAAAAATGGATTAGGGGCCGATTTTATTAATTGTATTTACGAAGATAAAACGCACAACATTTGGATAGGAACAACTGGTGGTGGTGCTGCAAAATTTACTCCTTTCCCATCCAAAGACAGAGCAGAAGCTATTTCCAAAGCCATCGTTTATAATTACAACACACAACAAGGACTAAATTATTTAAATGCCAACACTATTTTTCAAGACCGCGAAGGAGCCATTTGGATCGGAACAGATATCGGATTAAATCAATATCGGGGAGAACGTTTTAAAATTTATGATGAAGCAGACAATATTGTAAACAATCTTGTTTGGACAACTCTATGCGACCGCGATGGAAATATCTGGCTGGGTACCAATGAAGGAATCTCAAAGATTACCTTCAACTATTCCTCACTAAACGGAAAAGAAAATCACACAATAAAAAACTACACAACAGCAAACGGATTGAGCTGTAATGTTGTACTTTCTTCTTTCGAAGACAAGAACGGAAACCTTTGGTTTGGAACAGACTGTGGAGGCGTTTGTAAGTTCAACAAAGCAACAGACCGATTCGAAACCTATAGTAAAAAACAAGGTTTGGCAAGTGATGCCGTATTTTCGATCAGCGATGACAACAATGGAAATCTTTGGTTTGGAACAAAAGAAGGCGCTTCTAAATTTGATCCTGTTACAAAAATATTCCAAAACTATACGATGGTAGACGGCTTAGGTGGTAACAGCGTATACCGTATCTTCAAAGACTCTAAAGGACGCTTATGGTTTGGAGCATTAGGCGGTAGTCTTTCTATGTTTAATGGTTCTAGCTTCAAAACATTTGATGAATCCGATGGAATGCGTCACCGTTTTATTTTGAGTATCAACGAAGACAAGCTACACAACCTCTGGTTCGGGGCATACGGAGGGGGATTGTATAAATATGATGGAACAGTATTTACCAAACTAAATGTAAAAGAAGGATTAACAACTAACTCTCCTTATTCCATCATTGCCGATAATGAAAATCAAATCTGGATCGGAAGCAACAGAGGAATCGATCGGGTTGATGAAAAAAATTCTCAGCTTGTTCATTACGGAAAAGCAGAAGGCTTTCTTGGTTTAGAAACAAATCCGAATGCGGTATGCATCGATAAAGAAGGAAACCTTTGGTTTGGAACCATTATGGGTGTTGTAAAATACAGTCCGAAAGAAGATAAAAAAAATACCGCCGAACCGCATACATTTATTACGGGGTTAAAATTATATAAGAAAGATTATCCGTTTCCGGATGATGCACGATTTAACTACGACGAGAATCATCTCACATTTAATTTTGTAGGTATCAGCTTAAATAATCCAGAAAAAGTAAAGTACAAATATAAGTTAGATGGTTTTGATAAAGACTGGTTACCAGGATTCACTTCAGCAAATGAAGCGGTATATTCTAACCTGCCTCCCGGAACATATACATTTATGGTTAGAGCGTTCAATAATGATGGAACTGGAAATATACAAGCAACAGAATATAAATTTTACATTGCTCCTCCATTCTGGCAATCAGCCATTTTTTATATTCTAGTTTTTGTTTTCGTTGTTTTTGGTCTGTACGTTTTTGATAAAATGCGTATTCAAAAATTAAAAGTTTCTAAAAAATTACTGGATGATAAAGTAGATGAACGTACCGAAGAGCTTGTAATCAAAAATACGGAGTTAACAGAAAAAAATAAAAATATAACCGATAGTATCCATTATGCAAAACGAATTCAAGAAGCCATTTTACCTTCTGAAAAAGTGATAAGGAACTATTTGCCAGATGCATTTGTTTTTTCTAAACCAAAAGATATTGTAAGTGGAGATTTTTATTGGATGAACAAAAAGGGAGACAACATACTGTTTGCTGCTGCAGATTGCACTGGATATGGTATTCCCGCGGCATTCATGAGTATTGTTGGACAAAACATCCTACATCAGGCAATCAACGAAAATAAAACACATGAACCAGCTTTACTGCTCGACATGCTGAACAAAGGCCTGAGCGAGACGCTGAATCAAACATCTATAGATACCAAACTACGCGATGGAATAGACATTGCGTTATGTTCAATCAATTTTAAAAATATGGAATTACAATATGCAGGGGCTTATAATCCTTTATTGCTAATTCGTAATAACGAAATCCTAGAATTCAAAGCGGATAACATTGCTATTGGCAGTTATACGGAAACGCAGCAATCTAAATACACCAACCATCACATCAAATTACAAAAAGGTGACACCATATATATTTTCTCCGATGGTTATGCTGATCAGCTTGGTGGACCTGATGGCAAGAAATTCAATCTGAATGCATTTAAAACAATGCTATTACGTTTAAACGCTGTTCCATTGAATGAACAACGGCTTACACTCGAACGCTCTATAAATGAATGGAGAGGTACGTTGCAACAAGTGGATGATATGCTGGTGATCGGAGTTAGGGTGTAAGAAAACTATTTTTAAAAACTAAATGCCCATATCGCCACCACCGCTATCCATTCCTCCGCCTTGTTTATCCTGACGACTTTTTTTGCCGTTCTCGGCCATCTTACCAAAGCGGTAGGTTACTGTAACTGTTGCCACTCGAGATTCTCTTCTACGCATCATTTCCAATTGAAAATTTGTACCGCTAGAAACGATATTCATTTTTCTCGAATTAGTTATGTCTGTTACTCCTGCAGCAACACTCAACTGATTCTTTAAAAAATCTTTCTTCAACCCAATATCCATCGTGAATATTGCCTTAACTTCTCCTTGAGCAGTTGCGGTTGGTCCCATATAATTTGCTGAAAACTGAATGTCCATCGATTTCCACACTTTCATATTGGATAATAACTTCCCAGTATAACTCAAATTATTATTCTGAAGATCGGCATCCACATTTTTTCCGTTGATGATATTCTGGAAGAAATTAAAACTTGCAGTAACGTTCCACCATTTATAAAGATCCATTTTATCGATCAACTCTAAACCGTATGACGTAGATGAATTAAGATTCACAAAAGTCACAAATGAAATTGTGCTGTCTCCAATTGTTTTAATACGTTGAACGATTCCATTGGTCTGACGATAATAAGCAGTTGCTGTTACAACTGTTTTTTTAAAGTACTTCAAGTAACTCAACTCGTATGAATTAATATACTCTGGTTTCAGATATGGATTTCCATAACGAACATTGTAAGGATCTTCGTAATCTTTAAAAGGGTTCAATGAACGTGTATTCGGCCGGTTAATCCTGCGGGTGTAACTCACTTGTAGCTCCTGATCTTTTTTTAGTTTCTGAGACAGGTGCACGCTTGGGAACAAACTGAAATACTCTTTTTTATAATTTTCTCCTGTGGTCACAAGCTTTGCATCAGTCAATGCCTCCTCTGCACGTAATCCTAATTGATATCCAAAATTTTTAATCGAGGAGCTAAACGTTCCGTAAGCTGCATGGATCTGCTCTGTGTATTTGAATTCATTATTGATTGCTGTATCAGGTATAAAAATACCGCTAGAATGATTTAAGGTCTGAGAAGTATAATCATTGTCGATACTTCTATTAATTATTTTATATCCTGTTTCAAATTTTCCTCCATTCTTTATGGGTTGAGTATAATCAAGCTGAGCGGTTAGGATCCCGTTCTTACCATCGTTGTTTATGATCTGACGCAGAGGAGTTGCATTTCGAGGATCAAATTTCAGAGAATAATCACGTTCATCAAAATTCTGTCTTTCATCTGATACTGCATCTGAATAGGTTGCATCTAGTGTCAACTCCTGTTTCGGTTTTGAAAATGTTTTGCGGTAGTTCAGATTGTAATCCAGATTCTTGGAATGATTTATTTCCGGAACATCGCGATAATAAAAACCACTAAGGGTATGTAAATAATCATATTCATTATAATAGGTTGAACCAAAATTATCCTCTCTCCCATCTCCATACATGACCGACGCGCCGATTGTGTTTTTATCATTGATATAAAAATCAAAGCCTCCTTTTACATTGTTTGACTCACTACGTTTTAAAGATGAAGAAGAATTGTTCACATAAAATGTAGTATCACTGAAAATATTCTGACGATTACTAAACCCGCTTCCTGTCCTATGATCGTAGCGATATCCGTAATTGACATACGCGTTAATGTGCTTGTTCCTGTATGATAAGTTTAGTGACGTATTGTATTTATCATTCGTTCCAACACTTGCACTTACACTTCCATTGAATCCGTTCGCTTTATTTTTCTTCATTACAATATTAATAATACCCGACATTCCATCTGGATCATACTTTGCTGAAGGATTGGTAATTACTTCAATGCTTTCAATACTGCTTGCAGGAATCTGAGACAGGATCGCCTGCCTGCTACTACCAGTGATTCCGGAAGGTTTACCATCTACTAATACGGTCACGTTCCCGCTTCCACGCAAACTGATATTCCCATCAATATCTACAGAAACACTCGGAATATTTTGCAACACATCCGTTGCAGAACCACTGCTGTTAATAAGATCTTTGGTTACATTAAATACTTTTTTATCAATACTCAATTGCATACTCCCTCTGTCTACCGTAACTTCAACTGCATCTAATTGTTCTGAATTAGCATGTAACGAGATTACCCCGAGATTAATTTCTGGAGCACGAGGTCGGATTGCAAGCGTATCTATGACTATCAATTTATATCCTATAAAATTAACTTTCATAAAATATCTGCCGTATCCAAGTTCCGACAGCTCAAAAACACCCTTTTCGTTGGCTACAGCACCTGTAGCTAAAGCGGAGTCCTTCATTTTATAAAGAGCTACCGTTGCAAATTCAATGGGTTGCTTGGATTTATTATCGATGATTATTCCTCTTATTTTCCCAACTGATGGCGGAGCTCCTCCTTCCTGAAACTGTCTGTTTTGGGAAAAGACAAGTAGTGAAGAAATGAAACAAGAAAGAAGTAGTACTATTTTTTTTGCTGACACTGGGTTTTTTTGTACCCGTAAAAATACAAATAAATATGCTTGCAAAATCGATGAGCGTGCAAGCATTTAAAATCGACCCTCACTAAAAAAGGGAGTTGGAAAGAGGTCGGATACTTTTTTCATGTTGAAAACATATAATTGAACAATGATGTATTCATAAGTTTTGAATAACCGCTTCTAAACAATTGGAGTATTTGCGTTCTTTGCCTAAAGATGTTTATTAAAAGCGGACATGCAATGCATTAGATCCTTTTTAATCTCTTTGCAAATACTTTCCCTTTTGAAATGGGCGAATAAAAAAAAGACACATGAACTATTTAGATATCCTTCTTTGCGTTCCGCTTGTTTGGGGCCTTTACAAAGGCTTTACAAAAGGACTCATTATTGAAGCCGCAACAATGGTTGCCTTCGGATTAGGCGTATGGGGCGGAATAACATTTTCTAATTATGTAGCTTCTAAAATTGCGAATGGATTTAACTGGCACACGCCTTATTTACCGATAATTTCCTTTGCAGCCACTTTTTTAGCGATCATTATTCTTGTTTATTTCATTGCCAAATTAGTGCAGCGGTTGGTAGAAGGAATGGCATTAAGCGCCCTTAATAAAATTGGCGGAGCTGTTTTTGGAGTATTAAAATTTGCAATGGTAATCAGTGTTGTAATATTTATGATCGATGCTGTTCAAGAAAGTTATCCGATGATCTCATTCAAAACAAAAGAAGAATCGCTACTTTATAAACCCGTTGGATTGATTGCTCCAACACTCATCCCTGCGCTCAACAAAGAAAGAATGGGGAAGCTTATTCCAAAACCGGAAACGGAAGTAACAAAGGGAAACACCTCATCGGAACTAAAATAAAAAAGACCCGCGATCTGCGAGTCTTAATACTTTGTAGATTACACTTAGGTTTTTTTCTAGCCAGCCAACGCTTCTGCGCCACCAACTATTTCCAAAATTTCGTTTGTAATTGCTGCCTGACGCGCTTTGTTATAGCTTAATTTCAATTCTTTGATCAATGATCCTGCATTATCCGTTGCCTTGTGCATTGATGTCATACGAGCGCCATGTTCTGCTGCGTGTGAATCCAATAAGGCTTTGAACAATTGCGTTTTTAATGAACGTGGAATAAGGTCAGAAACAATAAATTCTTTATTGGGTTCAAAAATATACTCACGTGATTTTGTTTTTTCAGTTACTGCAGGTGGTTGAATAGGTAAATATTGTTCTGTTGTTGTTATTTGAACTGCAGCATTTTTAAATTGATTGTATACCAACTCTACTTTATCAAATTGTCCTAAAAGAAAAACTTGCATAATTTTTTCTGCAACAGGGGCAACATTTGAAAATGTTAGGCTATCAAACAATTCATTTAAACCAAGAGGCGTATCTGAACCAATGATTCCATATTCGGTTTTCTTGAAAAAATCCGCCGCCTTTTTACCGATGCACAACACACTTACATTCGCTCCTTTATAATCTTCGCGAGCCAATTTGCTGGCTGCTTTCAAAACGTTTGCATTAAATCCACCACACAACCCACGATTAGAAGTGATTACCACCAACAACACATTTTTTACAGGACGTTGTTTAGAATATACCCCTTCCGAACTATCTAAACTTGCACTCAAGTTTTCTAATATTTCTTTTAGTTTACTTGCATACGGGCGCATTTGTGTAATAGCGTCTTGCGCTCTACGAAGCTTTGCCGCACTAACCATTTTCATAGCGCTAGTGATCTGCTGTGTAGAACTAACTGAAACTATCCGGTTTCGAACCTCTTTTAAATTTGCCATTTTTTTTCAGTAAGCAATTTCGCAGCAAACAATTATTTAATTGCTTACTGCCAAATTGTTAAATTATTATTTATAGTTTGCAGATAAATCTTTCGCTACTGCTTCCAAAACGTTTGTAATCTCATCAGTAAACTTTCCTGCTTTTAAATCATTCAAAACATTTTTATGTTTTGCTTCTAAAAACGAAATGTATTCCGCTTCAAACTCTTTTACTTTATTTACAGGAACATTCCGCAATAAACCTTTTGTTCCACAGTAAATGATCGCAATTTGTTGCTCAACACGAGCAGGAGAGAACTGAGCTTGTTTCAAAATCTCAACGTTACGAGCACCTTTATCAAGTACCGATTTTGTTGCGGCATCTAAATCAGAACCAAATTTAGAGAACGCCTCTAACTCACGGTATTGAGCTTGATCCAGTTTTAAGGTACCAGCTACTTTTTTCATTGACTTAATCTGAGCGTTACCACCCACACGTGATACAGAAATCCCTACGTTAATCGCAGGACGAACCCCCGCGTTGAACAAATTCAACTCAAGGAAGATCTGCCCATCAGTAATAGAAATAACATTTGTTGGAATATATGCAGAAACGTCACCCGCTTGTGTTTCAATAATTGGCAAAGCGGTTAATGATCCACCACCTTTAACGATATCTTTGATAGAATCCGGAAGGTCATTCATTCCTCTTGCAATCTCATCATTCGAATTGATTTTTGCAGCACGCTCTAATAAACGACTGTGCAAGTAAAATACGTCACCAGGATACGCCTCACGTCCCGGAGGTCTACGCAACAATAATGAAACCTCACGGTATGCAACTGCCTGTTTAGACAAATCATCATATACGATTAAAGCTGGTTTTCCAGAATCTCTGAAAAACTCACCAATTGCAGCACCTGCGAAAGGAGCGTAGAATTGCATTGGAGCAGGATCTGATGCTGTTGCTGCTACAATTACAGTATATGCCATTGCACCATTTTCTTCTAATACACGTTGAATATTCGCTACAGTAGAACCTTTTTGTCCAATCGCTACATAGATACAAAACACGGGTTGTCCTGCTTCGTAAAATTCTTTTTGGTTGATGATGGTATCGATCGCAACAGCGGTTTTTCCTGTTTGACGGTCACCAATGATTAACTCACGTTGACCTCTACCGACAGGAATCATCGCATCAATTGCTTTCAATCCAGTTTGCAATGGCTCAGTAACCGGTTGACGATAGATTACACCCGGTGCTTTACGCTCCAAGGGCATTTCATATAATTTTCCTGTGATAGGACCTTTCCCATCGATCGGATGACCCATTGTATCTACTACACGGCCTAACATTCCTTCACCAACTTGTAATGAGGCAATTCTTCCTGTACGTTTTACAACATCTCCTTCTTTAATATCGTTTGATGAACCTAAAGTTACAGCACCCACGTTGTCCTCTTCCAAGTTCAATACAATTCCTTTTAATCCGCTAGCGAATTCAATTAACTCCCCAGACTGAACTTTTGAAAGTCCATAGATACGAGCAATACCATCCCCTACTTCTAACACGGTACCAACTTCTTCTAATTCTTGCTCCGATTTGAAACCGGATAATTGCTGTCTTAATATTGCAGATACTTCTGCTGGTTTTACTTCTGCCATTTTGTTATTTAGTTAATCGGTTAAAATTCTTTTATGAATGGATTTTCTTTAAATGTACGTTTCAAACTGTTAATTTTTTTAGCGATACTAGCATCCACTTGTTTATCACCAACACGAATAATAAATCCGCCAATGATATTCTTGTCAATCTTTTCCTGTAAAACAACTTCACTGGTTGTCGCCCCTTTCACGATCTCCATCACTTTTTTGCGCGTTGCATCATCAATACCATTTGCTGTGGTAACAATTGCTGTCAATATTTTTTTCTTCGCTTTATATTGATTGATGAACTCAGCAGCAATTTCCGCCAAATAGATCTCACGTTTTTTATTCGTAATTAATGTAATGTACGCATCCGTTACTTTGCTCAATTTACCTTTAAAGATCTCTGATAAAACAGCTAATTTCTTATCGGTTTTAATGATCGGACTTTTCAGGAAAATTACAAAGTCGTGATTTGATTCACATACGCCAACAATTGTTTTCATATCATTGCACGCTTCCTCAAACACCCCTTGTTCTATGGTTAGGTCGATGAATGATTTTGCGTATCGTGATGCTACTCTTGTTCCTTGCATTTGTTTATAGTATTAATATGGGAGCACGAGATTTTTATTCAATACCTCCTGCCGAAAAGCCCATGTCTAATTAAGTTTAACGTCTTTCAATAAAGTTGTTACTAAACTTTTTTGTTTTTCATCACTTGATAATTCTGATTTTAATATCTTCTCTGCAATATCAATAGAAAGTGAAGCCACTTGATTTTTCAATTCCGTGATCGCAGCCATTTTCTCGTTCTGAATATTTTCGCGAGCTGCAGTAAGCATGCGTTCCCCTTCTTTTGAAGCGATGCTTTTTGCATCCGAAATCATTTTTTCTCTGATATCGCGTGCATCTTTTAATAACAGATCACGCTCTGCTCTTGCATCGGCCAATATTTTCTCATTGTTTGATTGCAATGCCTTCATTTCTTCTTTTGCTTTTTCTGCAGAAGCCAATGCATTTTCAATTGACTCTTCACGCTCTTTGATCATGCCCAAGATGGGTTTCCATGCAAACTTTTTCAATAAAAAAAGTATGATAGAGAAGGATACTACCATCCAAAATATTAAGCCTATCGAAGGTTTTACTAATTCCATTTGTTATGTTTTTAATCGTTAATGCTAAATGTGTTTACAACAGTTAAAAAGATTGTCTGCAGCAACCCTGCAGACAATCTTATTTTTTTTACTTGATAATCAAAACTACCAAAAGTCCGATAACCATAGCAAAGAAAGCAGCCCCTTCAACAAGTGCAGCAGCAAGGATCATGTTCGAACGGATGTCGTTGATCGCTTCTGGTTGACGAGCAATAGACTCAAGTGCAGATCCGCCAATACGACCGATACCGATACCTGCGCCAATTGCTGCCATTCCTGCTCCTAAAGCAGCAACACCATAAGTAACGCTTGCTTCTAATAATACTGATGATAACATAGTTGTTTGTTTTATAATTTTGCCTTACCGGAAATTTGTTGTTCTGATTGCCGGCAAAGCTCCCCAATCAGAATCAATGTTTTTTAATGTGTCGTTCTGCTATCTGTATGATCATCTACATGGTTATGAACATCGTGACCTTCGTCTACCGCTGAACCAAAATAAATTGCTGATAATAACGTGAAAACATATGCTTGTAAAAACGCAACCAACAATTCAAGAAACCCCATGAAGATGGTGAATACCAATGAGAACAAAGACACTCCCAATCCTAAACCAGCATTCATTTCACCAAAAATGAAAATCAAACTGAAGAAGGCTAATGCAATAATGTGGCCCGCTGTAATGTTTGCGAACAATCGGATCATCAATACAAATGGACGTAAGAACAAACCCAAGATTTCAATGGGTGTTAATATGATCAATACAGGAATTGGAACCCCTGGCATTGCAAACACGTGTCGCCAGTAATGTTTGTTGGCAATAAAAAAAGTGATCAACAAAGTAAACCCTGCTAATACCATGGCAATTGAAATACTTCCTGTTAAATTTACTCCTCCTGGGAAAAATGGAATAAGGCCCAAATAGTTATTGAAAAGAATAAAAAAGAAAACTGTTAATAAGAATGGCATGAAACGCTCGTATTTCTTTTCCCCAATACTTGGTTTAGCTACATCGTCACGAACAAAAATAATTAATGGTTCAATAAACGATTGTAATCCTTTTGGAGCTTTTCCCGGATTTTTAGTATAGGCTTTTGCAACGGAAAGAAACACCCATAACATCAACAACATGCTGATCAGCATGGCTGCAACGTTCTTTGTGATTGAGAAATCGGTAAGTGTAGCGGTTGCAGCTGCATCAACACCTTCTAATTGGCTGTCTACAACTACAATGCTTCCATCCACTAATCCGTAATTATAATTTGAACCTTGATAGCGCTCTTCTCCTTCGTGGCCAAAATGTGACGACGAAAAAACTTCAATTCCTTTATCCGTTTTTACAATGATTGGAAGAGGAATAGCATAATGACCAAATAAATGCCATGAATGACTGTCGGAAACGTGTTCCATTATCATTTTACCGGCATCAAATCCTCCTTCTGTGTGTTCTTTTTTATCACTTCCTTCGGCTGGCGCTGTTACAGAAACCTCTGACTGCATTGCTGCTGGTTTATTGTCCGAATCACCTGCAAAAGTTGCATTGGAAATAAACAAAAAAGCAAAAAGCAGAAATAATGCACTTGAAAATGGCTTGAAAATATTGATCTTATTGGTCATTGCACGTAATTTCTTGTTCGATTTTCTAAATTCGGGTGCAAACTTAGGCAATAAAACAAAGATTTGAAAAAAATTGGGGGTGTTTTTTTCCTGATTTCTGTCAGCAGAATTATTGATTAATACAACGACTTGATTATGAACGACAAAATTTACTTTTTGAAGTGTTTCATTAGCATAACTACTTCAAAACCACTATACAAAAGATACAGTAGCAAAAACCAAAGTGTAAACCCCAATGCGGCTTCCTTTTTTATCAGGGCATAAATGGTGATAATGATCAAATAGCCGAATAGTTTTATGGCTGTGATACCCATAAAATATCCGACAAAATTTTTTGGATTTTTATCTGAAATTTTCACTAAAATATAGTGGATAAATGCAGTACTTATGACAAAAAAAGCCCACAGAACTCCCATTAAATCGCTCTGAAAACGCAATGATGCATAAGCATTCCATATAAAAAAAAGCCCAAGTGTAAAAATTGAAAAGATGAAAAGTTTTAGATAAAAAGAGTTGATAGAAGAGGTCATTCGAATAGAAAGTAGGTGTTATTTTTTGATAACGTCTTTGATAAAATAATAAATCGCCAAGAAAACGGAAAAAAGGGTGAGACCAAGGGTAAAAATTGGGAATTTAAGTGTCAGCCATTTATCTAGCTGAATTCCTCCTAACACCCCGCCAACAATAATGGCTGCCATCTGAACAGCCATTCCCGAATATTTTGCATAACTGTTAGGCAGTTTTTTCGGCAAGCTGGGCTTTTTCTGTTCGTTCACCTTTAATGTCTTTTATTACGCCACCCATGCTGCAAGTTCCAGAAAAGTTTGCTCCTGGCTCAATTGATATTTTATTGGTAATAATATCTCCCGATAATTTTGATGACGCTTTTAACGACAATAATTCAGCCACGCCAATCTTCCCTTTTATTGTTCCTGAAATATCCGCATTCTGGCAAATAACCTCGCCTTCAACGCTCCCCGACACCCCGATTACTAATTTGCCTTTCACATTTATTGACCCGGTAAGGGTTCCGTCAATACGCATATCGCCATTTGTTGTGATATCGCCTTCAATTAGTGTTCCTACACCAATAATATTTACTGATTGACTATCCGGTAGATTGTTTTTAACCATGTTTTTATTGAACATTTTGTTAGCTATTGATCGATTTTGAGTAAAAATAGTAAAAAAAGTCTCGAAAATCCAAATTATTTAAAGTTTTGGGTAAAAAACTGCTGATAATCACTGATATTTTTATCCTTGTAAAATATTGAATAGTTCTCTTCCGAGATAATAAACGATTGAAAAGTGCCGGGAAGCAAGTCTACAAAAAGTTCATTTTTAGATTTTATGCTGCTGTAATAGTCCATTGCTTTTGCTTTGCCATCGAATGTTTTCACGCTTATTAGCTGATGCGTAATATCTAATAGCACACTTGAAATTCCAATATCTTCCGTGCTATAATTCATGGTATTGAAATCAGAAAGTTTTGTTTTAAATTTATTCAAATCTCCTTTCCCATTTTCAATGATAATCAAACAAAAATAAACTCCATCTTCCTTAAAATTAAATTTCGATAACGCCTTTACTGGAACACTATCAGCAATAGGGGAGGAAGAGTTTCTTTGCTTTTTGATCATATCAATCAACTCTTGTGCTTTATCCTTAACAGGGTCTTTAGGATATTTTATCACTATTTGTGTCAATGCCGCTTCAAAAGAACCGATATCCTGCGTATGTCCAATACTTAATGCTTTTAGTAAAGAGAACTGAGGCATCAAATTGCTTTTCGAATACAAAGAATCAGCTATCTTACAATTTGCAAGCACTTCGGGATATTTTGCCTCTGAATAATTTTGGTACGCCTCTGCATAAAATTTTTCAACCTGGCTTTTTGTGGCTAGCATTTCTTTAGCTGCGTCCGGATTTTTTATAATTTTTGCATATTCTGTATCCGGAAAATCATTCAGCAACATGTTTTTAAAATAATCGGATTTCGGCTGATTATTCATCGCCAAATACGTTCTATATAACTGATAATAGCTGGATAGTTTGTATTTGTTTTCTGGGAATCGTTTCAGCAATTCTTCGAAAGCTTCCACTGATTTTTTATTATTTAGTAATTGTTCTTTATAAATGGATCCTACATTATAATACGCATCAACTATTTTCATGTTTGATTTCGTTACAGCTTCTGTTGTAAAAGGAACGTTTTTTAGATAATAATTTCTGTCTTTCTTGTTTTTTGAACCGGGAAGCGTCTTAACTGTTGTTAATGCCGTTGTAGAATCTTCCGGGCTATCGGCATTGTCATTCAGTGCGTTTTGAATTACAACATCTTTTTCACTTCTTCTCCAATTGTCTTCGAGCTTGCGAGCACCCCATTTTTTTGTAAACTCGCCTGCACCAAAACTCACCGTTGCTGTATTATAGAAATACCATGCACTTGCACTGCCTATTGTATTTGTATTTGTAGGAGCTGTAGTTGTATTTTGAAGGCTTGTCAAAGTATTTAATCGCTCCTCTTCTTTTTGTTTTTCTTCTTCTTCGAGCTTTGAAATAATTTTATCGATCGCTGCATTCCGATCTTTTTCAGTCATTTTAGCAAGCACTTGCAAACTATCTTCAAGTGTTATTATATTCAAATTGTTCACTAATGTTGTCAAGCTTTTCTTCTTATCATTTATCACGCTATAATCAACATAATCCTTAGGTAAAAAATTCATGGTGCTATCATAATTCGCTTGTGCGACTTTATAATCAGGCTTTTCAAAATAAATATCAGCACGTTTCAAATAGGATAACGCCCTTTGAGTATTGTTTGAGGTGCTTGCTTTTATAGACTTTCCTAAATAAGCGATTGCTAAATCCATGTCTTTTTCTTTGCCTGCAATCTCTGCTAAGGCATAGTAGATTTGATCCTGAAACTCAATGTTCTTATCATCTTTAAGCATATGCATTAATTGCTTTTTAATGATTTTACTGTCTCCTGTACTAATGTCATATAGCTTCGCCTGGTTAATTTGGGCGTTAAAAGCCATGTCGTAGTTTGGGTGTAAATGAGGAACCATTCCAAAATATTGGGACGCCTTTTTATTGTCACCAAGTTTTTGATACAACTGAGCCAGGACGTATGTATATCTGGCTTTTTTTGTTTTGTTACTAGTAAGTGCTATTGCCTTTGTTAAGGAGCGAATTGCAGGAGAATATTCTTCTCTTCGTATATAAAAATCTGCCGTTACTGCTGCAAACTCTTGCTGATAGGCTTTGTCGGAAGGGAAATCTTTTGCGTTTCTTATTTCATCAATCGTAGATTCAGACAAGGAATAACTTCCTATCTCGTTATTTGTTCTGATCATCCAAAGCATTCCATAATATTTTGCCTCTGGATTCGGGTAAATTTTGGAAACATATTCAAATGCTTCCAAAGCAGAAAAAAGATCCCGTTTATAAAAGTGAGCCTTCCCAATTAATATATAATTTTCATCGATCCATTTGCAAGCATTAGGAATCTCCTTTTTTGTTTTTTTATTGGTGATCGTATGTCGCTGGATTACGATTGATGATTTCTTAATTGTTTTATCGAAATCGGAATAATAATTTTTTGATGTTTTATTGTCAGTGTATATAAACAAAGGAATCAGTTTCGAAAAATCATCTTTAGTTGATTTCTCTATTTTTTTTACCGTTTCTTTGATATTCTCATTGGAGTAAAAATAACCATTGTAGCGAGCGGTCATATTATGCCAACCGCGGTGCACAAATGTATTTTTAGTAGTTGAGCATGCACCCGTCAGAACAAGCAAAAATCCAAAGACACAATACTTTAAAAAATAACTGTTTCTGTTTCTGTTTCTCATCTGACCGTTTTCAATTTCTACACCCTCTGTTTACTTTCAATATTCGCATGCTGCAATTAATCACAACATTTTATAACTGAATAAAGACAAAAATATTTTATTTTTAGTAAAAAACATCATATTTTCCAATTATTCCACCGTTTCAACTATAATTAATACAAATTTTACCAAATTATTTTGCGACATTTGTGAGTTATATGACCGAAGAAAAGGATACTAAAGTTAAATTTTTGCAGCGTTTGCTTCATCGTTACCGTTTAGTGGTAATGAATGATGATACGTTCGAAGAAAATTTTTCTCTTCGATTAACTCCTTTAGGCTTATTAATTTTGCTGGGGTCCGTGACCATTGTGATGGTAATGTTAGTGACTTCTTTAATCGCCTTTACTCCTTTAAGAGAATACATTCCAGGTTATGCAGATGTTGGAATGCGGAGGCAATTGATTTCGCTAACTTTGAGATCCGACTCCTTAGAGCAAGCATTAACAGAACAAAATATTTTTACAAACAATGTCAATAACGTATTGAAAGGCAATATTAAAACAGATAGCGCCCAAAACCGGCCGGACAAAAGCAAGGAATATGATAAATTGCGATTAGGCGCAACCGCCAACGAAGCCAGTTTAAAGCATTCCATTGAGTCTCAAGATCAGTACAGTTTGGCTTATGGGACCGAAAGCAGTAAAAGCGGAATCAGTAACTTCTCTTTTTTTACTCCACTAAAAGGTATTGTTTCCGCACAATTTAATGGGAAAGAACAACACTATGGAATTGATATTGTTGGTCCCGAAAACGAAGCAATTAAAGCTACTTTGGATGGGACTGTCATACTAGCAACCTGGTCATCTGAAACAGGATACACGATTACCATTCAACATTCTAATAATCTAATTTCAGTATACAAGCACAATTCGGTTCTATTAAAGAAGGTTGGCGATTATATAAATGCAGGCGAAGCAATTGCGATTATTGGTAATTCTGGCGAACAAACAACGGGACCGCATTTGCATTTTGAATTGTGGTACAACGGAACAGCGATTAATCCTCAAGAGTATATGATATTCTAAATACGTGGAAAAGAAAAAAAACATAGCAATACTTGGAAGCACTGGTTCTATTGGAACTCAGGCGCTGGAGGTGATTAGGGCAAATGCAGATTCTTTTTGCGTGGAGGTATTGACAGGCAACGGCAATGCAGATCTTCTTATTCAACAAGCCATTGAGTTTAATCCGAATACGGTTGTAATTGCAGATGAAAGCAAATACCAATATGTAAAAGCCGCGCTAGCCGCGTATGATATAAAAGTATTTGCGGGCAATAAAGCAATCGCAGAAGTTGTTCAGATGGATAGCATCGAAACTGTCATTGCTGCTATTGTAGGTTATGCAGGATTGGAATCAACCATTTCAGCAATAAAGGCCGGAAAACAAATTGCACTTGCTAACAAAGAAACCCTTGTTGTTGCAGGGGACCTGGTGACTTCATTAGCAAAAGAAAAAGGCGTAAATTTATATCCGGTTGATTCAGAACATTCCGCCATCTTTCAATGTCTTGCAGGCGAATTTCACAACCCGATAGAAAAAATCTATTTAACCGCTTCCGGCGGACCTTTCAGAGGGAAAGAGACAGCCTTTTTATCGACAGTAAAAAAAGAACAAGCTTTAAAACATCCGAATTGGGAAATGGGTGCAAAGATAACCATCGATTCTGCATCATTGATGAACAAAGGCTTAGAAGTAATTGAAGCCAAATGGCTGTTCGGTTTAAAACCGGAACAAATTGATGTTATTGTTCACCCTCAAAGTATCATACATTCATTGGTACAATTTACAGATGGCAGCATGAAGGCGCAAATGGGACTACCAGATATGAAGCTGCCAATACAATATGCCATTGGATACCCGAACAGAATAAAATCTGATTTCCCTCGTTTCAATTTTATGAATTATCCTCAACTGACATTTGAAAAAGCGGATACAAAAACATTTCGTAACCTTGCACTTGCTTTTGAGGCAATGAACAAGGGCGGGAATGCTCCTTGTATTCTAAATGCCGCGAATGAAATTGCAGTGGAAGCGTTTTTAAAAGACAAAATCGGGTTTTTACAGATGAGTGATCTAGTAGAAAAATGTTTGCAAACCATTTTTTTTATTGAAAAACCAAACTATAGTGATTATGTGGCGACCGACAAAGAAACGCGCGAAGCTGCAAGTAGAATTTTAAAAAATTAAACAACAAATGGGCGTATTAACTCAAGTATCACAATTTATATTAAGTCTTTCAATCCTAATTGTATTGCATGAATTGGGGCATTTTATTCCGGCAAAATTATTTAAGACCAAAGTAGAAAAATTCTATTTATTTTTTGATCCTTGGTTCTCTTTATTCAAAGTAAAACGTGGCGATACGGAATATGGTATCGGGTGGCTTCCTTTAGGTGGATATGTTAAAATATCAGGAATGATTGATGAGTCCATGGATAAAGAACAAATGAAATTACCTGCACAAGATTGGGAATTTCGTTCAAAACCTGCTTGGCAACGTTTGATTATCATGTTAGGAGGTGTAACTGTAAATGTGATTCTTGGAATTTTAATTTATGCGATGGTATTATTTGCCTGGGGGGAAGAACATTTACCTACTGCAAATTTAAAATATGGTATTGCCTGCGATTCTCTTGCAAAGAATATCGGATTGCGTGATGGAGATAAAATTCTTTCTATAAATAATATTGTTGTTCCTAATTTTGACAGAGTAACTGGATTTATTGTTCTCAACAAAGCCAAAAGTATTCAGGTTGATCGCAATGGAACCAAAATAGATATACCGGTTAGTGATCTAAACATCAGCGATATGATCAAGGAAAGTAAATCATTTGGGTTTATCGCTCCGCGCATGCCTTGCGTTGTTGATTCTGTAATCCCAAATCTTCCTGCAGCACAATCGGGCATTCAAAAAGGGGACCGCATTATCGGAATGAATAATACCCCCATCAGTTTCTACAATGAAGTTTCAGAAAATTTAAAAAAACATCCGGGTGCAGCATCAGAGATTCAGATACTGAGAGGAAATGATACGTTAGTAAAAAATGTAACGGCAACTGCTGAAGGCACAATTGGTTTCATTAACAAACCGCTTACCGATTTCTTAAAAACGGATACAACCAAATATAGCTTCTTTGCGGCCTTTCCGGCTGGCGTGAACAAGGCTTATGAAACATTTGGAAGTTATTTGAAACAATTCAAAGTCATATTTACAGTAAAAGATGCACACAAACAAATAGGGGGGTTCGGAACGATAGCAAGTGCATATAGTACTTCTTGGGATTGGCTGGGATTCTGGTCGTTTACGGCTTTCTTAAGCATTGTCCTTGCTATTATGAATATTCTTCCTATTCCAGCTTTGGATGGCGGACACGTTATGTTTTTATTATATGAAATAATTACCCGCAGAAAACCAAATGAGAAATTTATGGAATATGCTCAGTATGCAGGAATGGTGTTGCTATTGGCATTGTTGTTGTATGCAAACGGGAACGATATAATCAGACATTTTTTTAAATAATTTTATTGTTTTGATCGTGCGCACTATAAAATACAGTCTGCTGTTTATGTTTTTATCTTTTTGTGCCGTGTCTTTTTCACAGGAAGGAACTCGCACTAGCAACTCCGATCCAACTACGTTAGGAGGTAAAATAATGATCATCCCTTTCGAACCAAAACTCTACATGAGTGATATCGATCAAAAAATAAATCAAGAAACAAAATGGGATTTTGAAACGATTAGAGAAAATTTTCGACATCAGCTGGATACACAATTAAAATTAAAATTCCAAAGCATCTCTCCTGTTATCTCATTTTATTCAGATTCAACAAAAATGTGGAAGGATCTGGAATATACTTACAAATCAACCAACATCTCTTATGATCTGGTTAGTAAACCAACCGAAGCTACAGCAATCAACAAAAAACAAAACGGAATTAAAAATGGGGAAATCGCTGTTGAGATGAACAACGACAAAAAGTTCATGAACACAAAGATTACCAACACGGAACTGTTAAGCTATCTGCATAAAAAGTATTCTGCCGACTATTTTATTTTTATCAATGAACTTGATATCAAAAACGACATAAACTCCTATGATATTACACAAGATATTTATCAAAGAGAAATTACTGTCCACTACTCTATACTTGATAAAACATCAAAAACAATTACTGCAGGTATAGCAACTTCTCGTTTTTCGTCCAGAGAGAACGCACCCAAAAAGATTGTTGCTCAAAATTTCAGCCCCGTTTCAACCTATATCGCTGCAAAGTTTTCGGCAATTGTAAAACCGAAGACTGCGGCAAATAAAAATTAGCCAAATTATTCGAAACAAAAGTTTCCTTTTGACTCTTTTTAATTAAATTTGCTTTCCAATAAAAAAATCATGTCAGATACATTAACAGCAAAAAGTTTTGGAATCGAAAGTGTTCTAAAAGAACTTGGAATCAAAGAAACTAATTACGGTGCTTCAACCGGATTAAAACATATTCAAACGCAAGGAAAAAAGATCGACTCTTATTCTCCGGTTGATGGTCAACTAATTGGCAGTATCAATGCCGCTTCTGCAGAAGATTATATCGCTGTGATGAAATCGGCGGAGGAAGCTTTTAAATCATGGCGCTTGATGCCTGCTCCCAAACGTGGCGAAATTGTTCGTCAAATGGGAGATCAACTTCGTAAATACAAAGAGCCTTTGGGAAAACTTGTTTCATATGAAATGGGGAAAAGTTTGCAAGAAGGATTAGGAGAAGTACAAGAAATGATTGATATCTGCGACTTTGCAGTAGGTTTGTCTCGTCAGCTATATGGCTTAACGATGCATAGCGAACGACCAATGCACCGCATGTATGAGCAGTGGCACCCATTTGGCGTTGTAGGTATTATTTCTGCATTTAATTTTCCTGTGGCTGTATGGAGCTGGAATGCTGCTTTAGCTTGGGTTTGTGGAGATGTTTGTATCTGGAAACCAAGTTCAAAAACTCCTTTATGTGCAATTGCATGTCAAAATATAATTGCCGAAGTATTAAAGAAAAATAATGTTCCAGAAGGAGTTAGCTGTCTTGTGATCGGGAACGAATCTGGCGACTTAATTAATAACGATAAACGTATTCCATTAGTTTCTTTTACAGGATCGACACGTATTGGAAGACATGTTTCAAAAACAGTTGCTGAACGTTTTGGAAATACTATACTAGAATTAGGAGGTAACAATGCAATCATCGTTTCTGAACACGCTGACCTTTCTATGGTTTTAGTTGGTGCTGTTTTTGGCGCTGTGGGAACAGCAGGACAACGATGTACATCAACACGAAGATTGATCATACATGAAAGTGTTTACGATAAAACGATTGCTGTTATCAAACAAGCCTACGCTCAATTAAAAATCGGAAACCCTTTAGATTCTAATAATCATGTGGGTCCATTGATTGACAAAGGAGCTGTACAAGATTATTTGAATGCAATAGAAAAAGCTAAGAAAGAAGGCGCCAAGGTTATTGTGGAAGGGGGCATTTTAACAGGAGAAGGCTATGAAAGCGGTTGCTATGTTAAACCTTGCGTGATTGAAGCAAAAAACGAATATCATATTGTTCAGGAAGAAACATTTGCTCCGATACTTTATGTCATGAACTATAAAACCATTGATGAAGCAATAGCGATGCAAAATGGCGTTCCTCAAGGTTTATCTTCCTCCATCTTCACCAACAATATGCGCGAAATGGAATTGTTCTTATCACACGCCGGTTCTGATTGCGGAATCGCAAACGTGAACATCGGAACTTCTGGCGCTGAAATAGGTGGTGCTTTTGGTGGGGAAAAAGAAACGGGTGGCGGTCGTGAGTCCGGCTCTGATGCTTGGAAGGCATACATGCGCAGACAAACAAACACCATTAATTACGGAACAAGTTTGCCATTAGCACAAGGAATTAACTTTAGTATTTAATGGGCTCTAAAAATATATTTTTAAAAAGCGGAACAACACTTGTTGTTTCGCTTTTATTTTTAGTAAACGTTTCGTTTTCTCAAAAAAGTAATCTGAAAATAGGTAGCTGGCGGGGCACTTTGAAATTAAACGACTCCACAGAACTCCCTTTTAATTTCGATGTAAAATATAATCTAGGTATTTATTCTGTGGTATTTCATAATGCAGATGAACGAATTGAGGCAAATGAAATCGCCTTAAAAAGCGATTCTGTATTTATAAAAATGCCTTTGTTTGATTCCGAGTTCAGGTGCAAAAACCTCGGTGATTCCTTAAAAGGTATCTGGATCAATCATGCCAAGAAGACAAAAAATATCATTTCATTTTCTGCAAAAAATAATGAATCCGAACGCTTTGCATTTCAACCAACAAAAACGCTTCTATTAACAGAACGCTATAAAGTAATTTTTGAACCCGGAACGAAAGATGAATATTTTTCGGTGGGGACCTTTACGTCAGAAAGCGGAAGAACAAAAGGCACGTTTACCACAGAAACAGGCGACTACCGTTACTTGGAGGGGGTTTCGGCCAATGGAAAATTTATGGTTTCCTGTTTTGACGGATCGCATGCGTTTTTATTCACTGCTATCAAAAAGAATGACAGTCTAATAAAAGGAGTGTTTTATTCCGGCATCTCAGGACACGAAAATTGGGTCGCTATAAAAGATAATACCTTCGAGCTACGCAACCCTGATTCGCTTACCTATTTAAAACCAGGCTTCACAAGACTCGATTTTAATTTCAAAAATTTGGAAGGGAAACCTGTTTCATTGCAAGATGAAAAATTTAAGAACAAGGTGGTGATTATTCAGATTATGGGAAGCTGGTGTCCAAACTGCATGGATGAAACAAAATTTCTTGCATCGTTTAATGATGCCTATAAACCAAAAGGCCTAGAAGTAGTTGCGTTAGCATTTGAACGCACTGACGACTTCGCTAAAGCAGTAAATAATATCGAAAGGATGAAAAACAGATTCCATGCGAACTATGAATTTTTGATTACCATGAAAACAGGTGCCGATCAGGCTTCGGAAGCACTACCTATGCTGAATAAAGTAATGGCGTTCCCTACCAGTATTTACATTGATAAAAAGGGGATAGTAAGAAAAATATACACTGGATTTTACGGCCCAGCAACGGGTGAAAAATACATCCAGTATGTTGAAGAAACGAAGAAGTTTGTGGAAAAGTTGATTGCAGAATAATTACTTTTTCTTAGTCGTTTTCTTCTATTATCTTCATTCCTCTGAGGATGGCCAAATATAAACGATGGCACGAGAGAAAACAATACTGGATGGTTACTTAGACGATATTTTTGTGATGAAGAGTACGGTGTTTGCATTTGAGAATTATTCAGAAAAGGGGGATGTGGCGGTTTTGCATATTTATGAATTGAAATAAAGGCAAATTTATAGCCATCATTTTTCTTGATGCCTGAATAAAAATAATCGTTCTAAAAAAATAGTTAGAAATTTTTAAATCGTCCAAAAACACCTAAGGGAAGTTTATTCCCTTCAGTTGCCTGCAAAAACAATTCCCCTACATTTAAATTCTTGCCCGCTTTTGCTTTGAGTAAATTCTCTATGATAAGCGATGAAAAGCCCAATGAATAAGCATTCAAAATAAGGAAGTGTTCTTTGTCATCCAATAAATTCAACACCCCTTTTATCATTTCATTGATATTATCTTCCAGCTTCCATTTTTCACCATTCGGCCCATGTCCAAATGCTGGTGGGTCTAAAATAATGCCGTTGTATTTGTTCCCTCTCTTTTCTTCTCGCTTTACAAATTTCAAGGCGTCTTCCACAACCCAACGTATATTGGTCAAATTTGAAATGTCCATGTTTTCCTTACTCCATGAAACTACTTGTTTAATGGAATCAACATGCGTAACATCAGCTCCCGCTGCTTTGGCAGCTAGAGATGCCCCACCAGTGTATGCAAACAAGTTCAACACTTTCGGTTGAGGAACACTCATTTTTTTAACTGTATCAAAAATATAATCCCAGTTGGATGCTTGCTCAGGAAATATACCCACATGCTTAAATGATGTTAGTCCCAGGCGAAATTTTATTGCCGCATCCGCATTGTTTATATCATACTTTATTTGCCATTGCTCGGGCATTTGTTTCAGTTTTTTCCATTCACCTGATGAGCTAGAACGAGGCATAAACTTTATATGCGCACGTTTTTCCCATTCTGTATTCGGCAATGTCTTATCCCAAACGGCTTGCGGCTCGGGCCTAATAGTAATATATGGGCCGAAGCGCTCCAACTTTTCGAAATCGCCTACATCTATTAATTCGTAATCTTTAAAATTCTGTGGGGTAAGTAATTGCATAATGTTAAATTAAATTTTTATTCCAACGATACAAATAGCCTCAGCTTGTAGTTACTACCCAGCATGCTCTTTTGCCGATTGATAATCTGTTTCGACTGTTTTTCACAAGAAGATAGCGTAAGAAAAGATTTTCTTTAATTAAAATTTAAATATACTACTATCTTTGCAAAACTAAAAAAAACTATGGAAAACAGGAGAGTTAGATTACGATTTGCACCAAGCCCAACAGGTGGTTTACACATGGGAGGTGTTCGTACAGCCTTATTTAGTTATTTATTCGCAAAAAAACATGGTGGCGACTTTATTCTTCGCATTGAAGATACCGACCAAACCCGCTATGTAAAAGGCGCGGAAGAATATATTATCGAATCATTAAAGTGGTGTGGAATAGAACCAAATGAAGGTGTTGGCTTCGGTGACGGTAGCCATGCTCCCTATCGACAAAGTGAACGCAAAGAACTTGGGATTTATGCAAAATATGCTCAACAGCTTATTGATGGCGGACACGCCTATTATGCTTTTGATAGTGCTGAAGAGCTGGATGCAATGCGTAAACGTTTAGAGGCCGCAAAAGTAGTTGCTCCTCAATACAATTCGGTGAGCCGCCAAAATATGCGAAACTCGCTGACATTGCCTGAAGACGAAGTAAAAAAATTGTTAGACGCTTCAACACCGCATGTTATCCGCTTAAAGGTTCCTCGTAACGAAGAAATCCGCTTTCACGATATTATTCGTGGTTGGGTGGTTGTAAATTCTTCACAAGTAGATGATAAAGTGTTATTGAAAAGTGATGGAATGCCAACTTATCACCTGGCTCACATTGTTGACGACATAGAAATGGAAGTTTCTCATGCTGTGCGTGGAGAAGAATGGCTGCCATCTGCTCCTTCACATGTATTAATTTACCGCTATTTAGGGATGGAAGATAAAATGCCTTTGTTCGCACATTTGCCTTTGATCCTAAAAACAGATGGTAATGGAAAGTTATCGAAACGCGATAAATCAGGAATCCCAATGTTTCCTTTGAACTGGTACGATGAGCGTACCAAAGAAAGTTATGTTGGTTATCGCGAAAGCGGCTTTTTCCCTGAAGCCTTTGTAAATATGTTAGCCATGCTAGGATGGAATCCTGGAACGACGCAAGAGATCTTCTCTATGGAAGAGCTCGTACAAGCTTTTTCATTTGAACGCGTGAATAAATCGGGAGCAAAATTTGATCCTGAAAAAACAAAATGGTTCAATCAACAATATTTGAGAATGAAGAGCGATGCCGCTCTAGCAGCTTTATTCATTCCTATTTTAAAAGAAAAAGGAATTACTGCAGAGCAACATTTTGTGGAAAATGTATGTAGATTAGTAAAAGAAAAAGCTCATTTTGTTTCTGAGTTCTGGGCAAACGGAAACTATTTCTTTATTGCTCCATCGGCTTATGATGCTGATGTAATTAAAAAAAGATGGAACGAACAAAGTGCGAATTTTATAAAAACGGTAACAGAATCTTTTAAAGGGTTGACCAGTTTTACTGCTGCAGAAACAGAATCAACGTTCAAAGAGACAGCAGAAAAAGTTGGTGTTGGCGCAGGTCAAGTAATGCAGCTGTTCCGCGTTTGTTTGAGCGGTGTTGGTGGAGGCCCTATGTTGTTTGAAATGGTCGAACTGTTAGGCAAAGATGAAGTGGTAAAACGATTGGAAACAGCAATAAACAGTATCAATTAGTTCATTAAAAAATCACTGTTGGATACCAAATACTTTTTAGGATGCACAAAATACTTGTTCAGGGAATTAATATTTATGCTTTTCACGGCTGTTTGGATGAAGAAGCTAAAGTTGGTTGTAATTATATTGTTGATGTCGCTATGGACACCGATTTTACGGCCGCTGCATTAACGGATGACTTAGACAAAACAATAGACTATGTTGTAGTTTACAATATTGTGAAAACACAAATGGCTATTCGCTCAAAACTGATCGAACAAGTAGGACAACGAATCGTAAATGAGCTAAAAAAAGAATTGAAAGGGTTAATTAAAGTGGAAGTAACCGTTACAAAAATAAATCCACCCATGAATGGAAATGTGGACAAAGTGGCCATCGTAATTTCTGAGTAAATTTCACAGCAAAATAAAAAGTACCCGCTGGTTGGTTGAATACAATTATATCCACAAAAAATAATTGTTGTTTACTGAATTTTCGTATTTTTGTCGCCTATTACAATCAAAAGGTCCTGTGGCCGAGCGGTTAGGCTGAGCTCTGCAAAAGCTCCTACTGCGGTTCAAATCCGCACGGGACCTCAACCCGCCTTCTTTGTGCTGCAAAGAAGGCGGGTCTTTTTTTGAATCAATTCAAATTATTCATCCTGTCAATCTTTCATTGGTTACGTGCCGTTCGGTTATACAGACTTGCTAGTTCCTATTAATCGATTTAAAAGAGGCTGCCCACATGTTTCAAATAGTGCTTTTTTTATTACATTAGTCCATTCAAGTTCCTTACTCTAAATAAAAAAACAATCATGAAGCGAATAGCCCCTCTGTCAGTTCTTGTAATCGCGTTCTTATTTTCAATATCATTTTCTGTTAACGCAGGAAGCAATTCAAAATCCTGGGGAATAAAATATAGTCATCCAAAATGTTTTATTGAAAATCAAGGGCAATTTCATGTTCCAAACTCCACTGAAAAAGTGTTTTTCGCCTACGACAATGGAGGCACAAGAGCTTACTTTACAAAAAAGGGGCTTACCTATAGTTTCTTAAAAACTTGGAAAAAAGAGGAAGAAAGCACGAAAGAAAAGGAGAAAGAAAGCAAGAAAAAAATCACCTCTCTAGAAGAATATAAAAAAAGGGAAGCCGATGAACATCGACTGGAATATTCAACAGATCAGGTTGCTTTTGAATGGGAAAATTCAAATCCAGATGTGCAAATAATTGCTACCGACAAGTTTGAAAGTTATTTCAGTTATACCTACAAAAACAATGGAAAAGAGACAAACGAAAACTTTATTCCGGGATATCAAAAGATCACCTACAAAAATCTTTATCCTAACATTGATGTGGAATACGTTTTTCATCCGACAACAGGAATAAAATATTCAATCATTCTTCATCCGGGAGCTGACCCTTCTCAAATAAAAATGAAATATAATGATTCGGAAAAATTATCTTTCAATAACAACGATCTGAATATAAAAACAAAATTTGGAAAGTTCATTGACCATGCTCCTATAACATTTTATGAAAATAATACTTCTGCAATCATTGAATCACAATTTGTAAAAACAGGAAATAGTGTTTCGTTTCAATTAGCTCCTTTCGATAACACGAAGACGGTTATCATTGATCCTTGGACTGTAACCCCCGCATTTGCTACCAATTGGGATTGTGTTTGGGAGTGTGAAAAAGATGCCGCAGGAAATGTATACATTATAGGTGGTGTTACTCCTTTGCAGCTATTGAAATACAATTCAACAGGTGTGTTACAGTGGACCTATAACACGCCTTATGATACTACCAATTGGCTGGGGACTTTTGCAACAGATAACGCAGGGAATTCATATGTTACCCAAGGGTCGAGTGCTCAAATATTAAAAGTAAATACGGCAGGAACCCTGGTATGGAGCAACACTAGTCCGGGAGGAATTTTTGCGAGTACTGAATTCTGGAACATTGCATTCAACTGTGATCAGACCGAATTGGTTATCGCCGGAACAGGCGGGTTTTTACCACCTCTTCCATATATATATAATGTAAATACGTCAACAGGAAGTATAACTGCCAGCGTTCAAGTTACCGGAGGGGCGCTCTTTCCAACACAGGAAGTGCGATCAATCACCTCCTGTGGCAATGGTAAATTTTATTATTTAACACACGACTCTATTGGATTTATTGATCAGAATTTTTCTTTTTGTCCGACAGGAAGCTCCTCTGTCGCTTACCACAAAACTAACGGATACGGCTTTGGATATAAATGTGAAAACTGGAGATATGATAATACCGGAATTTGCGCGATCAAAGCAAACACAAACTTTGTATACACCCACAAAGGAAGCGCTGTAGACAAACGTTCGTTAGTCACAGCGAATGTAATAACGTCTGCAGCTATTGCTGGTGGCAGTTTTACAGGGGGCCAAGTAAAAAACAGCGGTATTGACATTGATGATTGCGGAAATGTTTATGTAGGTTCACAAGGCGCTGTTGTTAAATATGATGCCAATTTAGTAGTGCTTGCTACCTATCCTGTATCATTTAATGTATACGATGTGCATGTAACTCCTTCAGGAGATATTATTGCTTGCGGAACTACAGGAAACTCTGGTACAGCTATCCGCACAGGATATATACAACAGATCACTGCAGGAGCATGTGCACCTATTGCACTTACATGTTGTGATGCAACAATTTGTGCTCCAACTACTATTTGTAACTCCGCGGCTCCAATTACTTTGCAAGGAGCTACGGCAGGTGGAACATGGAGCGGTGTTGGCGTAAACGCTACTACAGGAGTATTTGATCCTGCTGTCTCCGGACCAGGAACCTTTCCGATAACTTACACGCTTGCTTGTGGTTCCGATATAGTTAATATTACCGTTAACGTTTGTGCAACTTTGGCGCTTTGTCAGAGCGCGGGCCTTTCTGCTACAGTTTCAGGCGGAACAGGTCCATACACATGGCAATACTCCACAACAACAACACCTTGTAATTCCGGTTTCGGTTCTTATTGCGGAATCTTTACTGTTGCAGGAACACCTGTCACAACCTGGACCACCTTTTCAACATCAACAACCGCAACACTTCCGGGAACTTATCCGATTCACGTGACGGATTCAAACGGAAATGTGATCACGCTTGCTAATTCTGCTGCATACACCGCATTACCTATTTGCTCTAGCTGCCCTCCTTTAACAGCAAGCGTTTCATCACAAGTGAATGTCTCCTGCTTCGGAGCATCAACAGGAAGTTTTGATGTGTCAACCAGTGGTGGAGCAAGTCCATGGGACTACTCCTTAACAAATGGCGCTACTACAGTTGCCACCTTTACAAATGTGGCTGGAACACAAAGTTTCACTGGTCTTGCCGCAGGAACATATACACTGAATATTTTAGACAACAATGGTTGTCCAGGAACAGCAACCATTACAATCACTCAGCCTGCTGGACCAACAACAACAGCTTCTGCAGGAGTAAATCAAACCGTATGCGGAACTACTGCAACTTTAAGCGGGAACACTGCAACTATAGGAACAGGCTTATGGACCTTGGTCAGTGGCGCAGGAACCATCACAACACCAACATCGCCAACTTCCGGGTTAACAGGACTTGGAGTTGGTGCGAATGTTTTCCAATGGACCATCAGCAATGCGCCTTGTCCTGCATCAACTAGCACAGTTACCATAACAGGCGTTGCTGCGCCTACCGTTGCTGCTGCGGGGCCTAACCAAACGGTTTGCAGCACCTCAGCAACTTTAGCAGGAAATACAGCCACTTCTGGTACAGGAACTTGGACACTGGTAAGTGGTGCTGGAACCGTTACAACTCCTTCTTCTGCATCATCTACGGTAACAGGATTAGGAGCAGGAGCAAACGTGTTTATGTGGACCATTGACAATGCCCCTTGTGCTCCTTCTACAAGCACAGTTACAATCACAAATACTGGTGGACCAACAACTTCAGTTGCAGGAACAGCTCAAATAGTGTGTGGCACATCAGCAACTCTCGCAGGCAATACTCCGACTGTTGGAACCGGTGTATGGACATTAGTAAGTGGTGCTGGAACGATTACTACGCCATCATCTCCCACATCAGGAATAACAGGATTAGGTGTTGGAGCAAATGTGTTTATGTGGACAATCAGTAGTGCTCCTTGCCCTCCATCAACATCCACTGTAACTATAACAGGCGTAGCAGCCCCTAGCGTTGCTACCGCAGGTCCAAATCAAAGTTTGTGTAATACATTTACAACATTGGCAGGAAATATTCCAACAACAGGAACAGGAATATGGACCTTGGTCAGTGGCGCTGGAACAATAACAACTCCAAGCTCTGCAACTTCCGGAGTGACCGGATTAGGAGCCGGTGCAAATGTATTTATGTGGACTATTTCAAATGCACCTTGCCCTTCCTCCTCTTCAACAGTTACAATAACAAATACCGGTGGTCCAACGGTTAGTATCGCATCACAAACAAATGTAAATTGTAATGCAGCAAGTACTGGAAGTGCAGCAGTAACTGCAACAGGAGGAGTAGGTAGTTTAACTTATTCATGGACAGGTGGAGCAGGATCCGCTTCTACAGCCGCAGGATTAACAGCAGGAACATATATAGTGACTGTTACAGATAGCCTTGGCTGTTCAGGAACAACTTCTGTTACTATTTCACAACCAACTGCAATTACAGCTGGAGTTACTACAACGGCTGCCAATTGTGGAAGCTCGAACGGCTCTGCAACAGTAACGGCTGGTGGAGGTACAGGAGCTTATACCTACGACTGGAGTCCGGGTGCTCCAACTGGTGATGGAACAACAACTGCAACAAACTTGTCTACAGGAACATATACTGTTACTATCACAGACTCGTTAGGTTGTATTCTGTCGTCTACAGGATTCGTTGGTTCTGTTGGAGGACCAGCTGTTGACGCAGGTGCGGATGTTTCAATCTCCTCTGGTGGAAGCACAGTTCTTAGCGGTGTTGCAGGAGCTGGGGCAACATATAGCTGGGCTCCTCCAGGCTCATTAAGTTGTACGAGTTGTTCTTCAACTATTGCAACTCCATCAGTAACGACTACATATACATTAACAGTCACACAAGGTGGATGCTCTGCAAGTGATACCGTTACAGTTTTTGTTGAAGTTGAATGTGGTGAATTGTTTGTGCCTAACGTTTTTTCTCCTAACGGTGATAATGAAAACGACATTTTATTTGTTTATGGTAACTGTGTCACAGCACTTGAGTTTGCAATCTATGACCGATGGGGAGAAAAAGTTTTTGAAACAGACAGCCCTTCTAATGGTTGGGATGGTGCAATAAACGGGAAAAAATTGGATCCTGCTGTATTTGTATATTACTTAAGTGCTACTGTTAAGGGTGAACTGGTAAAGAAACACGGCAACATAACACTCGTTAAATAATATTAATCCCAACATTGAAAATGAAAATAAAGAAAATAATTTGTATTGTACCATTCCGAAAGGCGTTGAGCTTCTTATTACTTATGGGTTTGCTAACAACTGCTGCTTCTTTTGCACAGGATATCCACTTTTCGCAATTCGATGAAACTTCCTTACAGCTAAACCCGGCTGATGCAGGGGTACAGCATGACATCAGAGCTATTGTAAATTACAAAAATCAATGGCAGTCTGTGGCGTCTCCTTATAAAACATTTGCTTTTTCAGGAGACATGAGACTGTTAAAATCTAAAAAAAATCATCTTGGAATTGGAATTGATTTTTTCTCTGATAAAGCCGGTGATGCTAAAATGGCATCAACCCAAGCAAATTTTCATTTGTCTGGTATTATTAAACTAACTAATAAAAGTTTGCTTTCCGGAGGATTAATGGCTGGTTATGCACAACGCAGTATCAACTTGTCAGAATTACAATGGGGAAATCAATACAATGGACTTGCTTATGATTACGGCCTTCCAACGGGCGAAACAAGCACTGCCAGCAGCTGCTCCTTTGCTGACCTTGGAGCTGGAGTTGAGTACAGTTTTTCGAATAGCGAAATGTATATTTCAGCCAATGATTCCAGAACAGTGACTATTGGAGCTTCTGTATTTCATCCTCACCAACCGGCATATAGCTATTATGGTGATAAATCACAAAAATTATTCATGAAAATTGCGCTTCATGGTGATGCCTCGATAGGGATAAAAAATACCAATGTTGTTTTAAAGCCATCGTATATGATTCTTATCCAGGGGCCAACAAAAGAAATCACTCCCGGATTGGCATTGCAATATATTTTGCAAGAAGCATCAAAATATACGGGCAACAAAAAACCAATGGCCTTATCGCTTGGTGGCTATTATCGTATCCAGGATGCTTTTATAGCAGTTGTAAAATTTGAATATGCAAATTACGCCATCGGGGTAAGTTATGATATTAACGTTTCAAATTTAAAAACTGTTAGTAAGGCTCGCGGAGGGTTTGAAGTTTCTTTACGCTTTATAGCGCCAAGTGCATTCGAAAAACGCCGTACTTCTAAATCAAAATTTTGATCGTTTATTTCTAACATTTTTTCTTGCCGCTGTTAATTTATCAGATTTAGGCGCTCTATTTAAAAACTTGTTGCCATCACAACGTGTCGCCAACCTTAGTCAAATCCATTATTTAAATTTGTGTACACACAATTATATCTCCTGTTGCGTGTTTAATATTACTTAGAATGGTGTAATTTTGATGTGTACATTCTAAGTTAATTAAACCTCATGAAAATTTTTAAAAAAATCGGTAAGTGGCTTTTGATCATTTTGGGAATTATTAATCTAGGAATTATTTTTTCTGGAAAAACATACTTGTATAAAGGCGTTGCGAACACCTATTTAAAAGGGCGATCGGGTCCAAGTATTGATGAATATAAAATTTTTAGCAACAGAGAAGTTGCTGCGGGCAATGAACAGAATTGGCGCAATTCAAAATTTTACAACTCAAAAAAAATTGCGCAAACAACTTTAAAAGAATTTGATGCGATGCAAACTGTTGCATATGTTATCATAAAAAATGATTCCATTATACACGAACAATATTGGGACGGATATGGAGAAGATTCATACAGCAACTCCTTTTCTATGGCAAAAACATTTACCAGCATGTTAATTGGCGCAGCAATCGACGAAGGGAAAATTAAAAGTGTGGATCAGCCCGTTGGTGATTTTTTGCCAGAATATAACACAGGTGAAAACGCAAAACTAACGATCAAAGAATTATTGACAATGTCATCAGGAATTAACTTTGACGAAAATTATGTTAGCCCTTTTGCATATCCAGCTGCCGCTTACTATGGCACCGATCTGAAAAAGTTGACAGACCAATATGCGGTGAAAGATGAACCCGGTAAAGTTTTTAAATACTTAAGTGGAAACTCTGTATTGCTTGGACTCATTTTAGAAAAAGCTACTGGAAAAAAAATAAGTGATTACGCTTCTGAAAAATTGTGGAAGCCGATTGGTGCAAAAAACAAAGCGTTTTGGAGCCTCGACCATGAAGACGGAATGGAAAAAGCATACTGCTGCTTCAATTCTAATGCCCGTGACTTTGCCAGATTGGGAGAGCTTTACTTAGATAGTGGCAAGTGGAATGGTACGCAGGTTATATCTACTGAATATGTTTTAAACTCTATAAAATGTGCAGACCTTGTTGACGTTGAAGGGAAAAAAATTGATCAATATGGTTATGCCTGGTGGCTTATACCAAATTACTTACCTGCCAAACAAACAGGCAAAGGACACGCTATTTTTTATGCAAGAGGAATTTTAGGTCAATACATCCTTTGCATTCCTGATCAAAAAATGGTTGTTGTGAGACTTGGAAAAAAAAGAGAAAAACAAAAACCAGGAGAAAAGCACCCTTCGGATGTTTACGCATACCTTGATGCAGCATTGGAAATGTATGGAAATAAATAATTAGAAATTAGTTGACCGTGTTGTCTTTGCAAGCGAAGAAACGAATTAGAAAAAAGTATATTCATAGATGAAAAAAGATATTGCCCCGCCAACCGTGGAGGATATTGGAGTTGCGGTTGTTAAAGAACTGAATGATCTGAATGAAACGGAATGGAATGTTTATGTGATCAACTTTAAAAAAGAAAAAATTGAAGGGGTGTTGGTTACTTCCCGCGGTTACGGAAAACGAGATGATGAAGATGTAAAGACCTCCACATTAAGACATTTTTTAGATGACATTGCCCCAACATCCTTTGTGAAATTTGAGCCGATCATTGAAACGCTTTTCGGTCTAAACAATGAATACTGGGTTAGCTTTTTTCTCAACAAAGTGATGTACGACAAAAAGTATATTTTTTTACCAGAAACAATTAAAGAAGAAAATCTCATGCTCATCCCTTACATCAACAAAAAGGGTGTAATGATCAAATAGTATCGTTTATGCTGGAAACAATTAAGTTAAGCAATGTTCTGTTCTTGGATATTGAAACCGCGCCAATCGTATATAAATACGAAGATCTTGATCCAAAACTAAAGCCGCTTTGGGATTCAAAATTTCGTTTTCAAACAACAGAAACTCCAGAAATGCATTATAAAAAAGCGGGGATCTTTGCTGAATTCTCAAAAATAATTTGCATCTCCGTAGGATTTTTTAACGAAGAAACATTTCGTATAAAGTCCTTTTCCGGTAACGATGAAAAAAAAATTTTAGAAGATTTTTCAGCCTTGCTAAATAAGCATTTTAACAGGAAGGACCACCTGCTGTGTGCACATAACGGAAAGGAGTTTGACTTCCCATTTATGTGCAGAAGGCTGCTCATTAACGGATTAAAATTACCAAAAACACTAGCTATTTCCGGAAAAAAACCATGGGAAATAAACCATTTAGATACCATGGAACTTTGGAAATTCGGAGATTACAAAAACTATACTTCCTTGAATTTGTTGGCTTCTATTTTTAATATTCCGACACCTAAAGATGATATAGATGGCTCTGACGTTGCAAGAGTTTATTGGGAAGAAAAAAATCTGAAAAGAATTGTCACCTATTGCCAAAAAGACGTTTTAACAGTTGCCCAACTACTCTTACGTTTTATGGGAGAACCACTGATTGAAAATAAAAATGTTGTTGTTGCATAACCGCGGCATATTTTCTTACTATCTTTACTGCATAAACTGCTAACATGTTCTCTTTTCAAAAACAACTCTTTAAAACAACTCTTTTACTAATTTTATTTATTTGTTTTGTTAGCGCGTGTAAACAGCCCGAATCCAAATTAAAAAAATACGGAACACTGCTGGAAGATGTAATGGTAAGCGATAGCGGAGCTTTCAGAGGGTTAAGTCTAGGTGAAAAATTAGATGCTGTGCAAGCTCACGAGAAAGGAAAACCATCTGAAGCGGATGATGGTTATTTGTATTATGAAAATAAATTAGACAGCTCCAACACATTTAACATCGCATATTCATTTGATGAGGGTGGTTTAAATGAAATACAATCCGATATTTATATTGCAAACCCGGATAATACAGACCGCATTTTTAATTCTTTTAAACTTTTCTTTGACGATCATTATGGTGCTAGTGTAAGCCATGAAGACTATACCATCTGGACGGTAATGTCTGAAAAATACGGTGTAGTTAGGATCAACCTAAGCAATGAAAGCTCGGATTTCACAGTACCTAACAGTCCAGGCAAAATATCAATCTGGATTTATCCAGACGCTAATTAAACGGATTCCTTATAAGGGTTAAGCCCTTCTGTCGCCAACAACTTGCATGTTTCCTCAACAAAACGTATTTTTATCACTCTGTGAAAAACCCCGAGTCAGATGACAAATGAATTGTTGTTAGAAGTAAAAAATTTAGTTACAGAATTTCGTACTGAAGACGAAACAGTAAAGGCGGTTAACAATATTTCTTTTACGTTATCTAAAGGTGAAACAATTGGTATTGTTGGCGAATCGGGCTCCGGAAAATCTGTAACCTCTTTATCTGTGATGCGACTGATCCCAAACCCGCCAGGTAAAATTACCGCTGGAGAGATCATTTTTCACTCAAAAACAAAAGGCCCTATTGATATTGTAACGCTTCCTGAAAAAGAGATGCGTCAACTTCGTGGAAACGAAATTGCAATGATTTTTCAAGAGCCGATGACCTCCTTAAACCCTGTATACACCTGCGGTGATCAGGTAATGGAAGCCATTTTACTCCACCAAAAAGTTTCCAAAAAAGAAGCAAAAGAACTTACCATCAACTTATTTAAAGAGGTGCAGCTTCCTCGTCCTGACGATATTTTTAACAGCTACCCTCACCAAATATCTGGTGGACAAAAGCAGCGTGTCATGATTGCTATGGCCATGAGCTGTAAGCCTACTATTTTAATTGCCGATGAGCCTACTACAGCCTTGGATGTAACAGTACAAGCAACTATTTTAGATCTGATGCTAAAATTACAGCGCGAGCAGAAAATGGGCATTATGTTCATCACGCACGATTTAGGCGTTATTGCTGAACTTGCCGACAAAGTGGTGGTAATGTATAAAGGAAAAATTGTAGAGCAAGGCAGCGTTCTAGATATTTTTTCGAACCCAACACATCCTTATACGAAAGGTCTTTTAGCGTGTCGTCCTCCATTGGACAAACGCCTTCTTTGGTTGCCAACCGTTTCCGATTTCATGAAAACAAATGATGCTGGTGAACTAATCGAAAGCACTCCATCTGTTAAAGACGTCGCCGAAAAGCATGTTCTTTCTAAAGAAGAACGTACGGAAGCACATAAAAAATTATATTCCAAACAGCCTATATTACAGATCAAAAACCTAAAAACATACTTTCCGATACAGAGAGGACTGTTTGGAAAAGCGAAAGGGTTTGTACATGCTGTTGATGATGTTTCATTTGATGTATACCCTGGCGAAACCCTTGGTTTAGTAGGGGAATCGGGATGCGGAAAAACAACCCTTGGAAGAACTATTTTACGTTTGATAGAACCCACAAGTGGTGAAATACTATTTGATGGCATCAACATTACAAAAATCGATGCCGCTAAAATGCGTGAGTTACGCAAAGACATTCAAATCATTTTTCAAGACCCTTATTCTTCTTTAAACCCTCGTATTACCATTGGACAAGCCATTATGGAACCGATGCAGGTGCATGGTATTCTTGAAAATGACAAGGCAAGAAAAGAAAGAGTGATTGAGTTATTGCATCGTGTAAACATGAATGAATCGCATTTTTACCGCTACCCCCATGAGTTTTCAGGTGGGCAGCGTCAGAGAGTTTGTATCGCCCGAGCAATCGCATTAAACCCAAAATTTATTATTTGTGACGAGTCTGTTTCCGCATTAGATGTTTCTGTGCAAGCTCAGGTGTTGAACTTATTAAACGAATTAAAACGCGAATTTGATTTCACCTATATCTTTGTTTCACATGACCTTTCCATAGTAAAATTCATGAGCGACCGCATGGTTGTTATGAATAAAGGGAAAGTAGAAGAAATGGGGGATGCTGACGAAATTTATTCCAACCCGCAAAGTGAATATACAAAAAACCTGATCAACGCTATTCCTAAAGGGCAATTAGCAGACATCAGGGCTTCTATTGAGAAGAAAAACAAAGTGAGTATTAAACAATAATAATTTTTATACCTAGCTAAAGCCATTATGAACGATCAAAAAAAACGATTTATTGTTTTTTCTATTATTGTTTTTTCAGGCTTTACGGGAGCTTTCTTGTTTCTGAAGAAAAATGTGCCTATTGCTGAGACAACAGTTGCAACAGAGCAACCCCAAGACACGCTCGTAACAGTTTCCTTGTTAACAGAATATTTTGATTTCGAAAGTTCTGGCAATGCCTCGATCACTTCTGAAAAAGCGTTTTCCGGCAAAAAATCTTCCAAGCTATCGCCTAATTTGGAATATGGGTTTGGAGTCAATCATTTATTAAGTGATATTCCTTCATATAAAAACTTAACTTCTATTTCCCTTGCCTTCCAGTGTATAACAGAAAACATGGACACATCGGCGCTTTATGTATTTGCAATCAATGATAAGACAGGAAAAAATATCTATTGGAACGGTGTGCCTATACTATCCAAGAAAAAAGACACTTGGTCAAACGATACCATCCACTTTGAAATTAAACCCGAATTTTTAATTCCTGAAAACTCACTCACTTTGTATGCTTGGAACAGAAATAAAAAAATAGTTTTTATAGATGATCTTACTGTCAATTATTACGGAATGGCGGAAGCAAAAACGACAAGCCAAAAAGAAGCAACGAATACGAATTTCTTTTTTGATTTTGAGACAACAACAGGGCTTAACGGAATAGAAACAATAAAAGAAACAACCGCTCACTCTGGAAAATTTGCATGCGATTTAACAGGGAATAAAGAATATGGTCCTTCTGTCATCAAAAAAATTAAAGATGTATCTGCCGAACCGATCAAAAAAATAAAGCTGAGTATTTGGGTTTACCCACTAACCGATCATCCGAACACCGTGATAACTGCTTCGGTAACGAACTCCAAAAACGAAACTGTTTTTTGGGGTGGCAAAAGTTCTGAGAACAATCATTTTCCAAAAAACCAATGGTCTAAGATCAATGCCGCATTTATTCTCCCGATAGAAAAAATTACTCCGGAAGACCTGCTAACTGTGAACATTTGGAACAAAGGAAAATCTGATGTAATCGTTGATGACCTAGAAATCGTATATGGTGAAAGCGCTGAAAGAAGGGGCGCTCCATCAACGCTTGATGCAAATGCTATCTATGAAAAACATTTTATAACAGAAAGAAATAAGCCTCCTTTTAAAACAATCTGGCTACAAAAACAAGAAATAAAAAATGAAAATTCCACGAGTATTGTGTCAGATAAAAAAAGTGAAACTGCCGATTTTTCTCCGAACGACTCTTTCTTAACAGGAAATTTCGATAAAGACAAAAGCAATCTGGATGAAGTGCTCTGCATTAAATCAAACAGGGTTGGTATGTTTAGATATTCACAGGAAAAAAAGGAGTTTTTAAACATCTGGGAAAGCCTTAATAGGACGGATTCTATTTGGAATGAAATCAACTCCTTTTCATCCGGAGATTTTAATAACGATGGGAAATCTGACGTGCTTGTTCTGAACAAAAAAAATCAAGCGTGGAGCGTGATCGAGTTTGATGGAAAAAAATGGAGTGTAAAATCAAAAGGAGATAAAAACAATCTGAATAAATCATGGGTATCAAAATTTGAAACGCCATCGTTAGGAAACTCTAAAGATGTGTTTAAGTCCTCCGACTTTCTTTTTCCAGGAAATTATTTTGGTGAGCGAAGCCCCGAAATACTTAAACTGAATACCGATTGGCGATTTGATCTTAAATTGGTTGAACAAGAAAAAGACGGCTATACGATTCTTGGAAACGTTGATTTTAAAGGCTATCCTAACGATAACAATCCTAAGTATTATGAATTTGTGAAAATCGTTTGCGGTAAATTTCTGAGTTCAAACAAAACATCGCTGATTGTTATGATGCGAAATTGCGCTGACAATAATTTTAAAGGAACACGATGCAACCTGTTTGAAAGTTTACCCGAACTTCCAAACAGCACACAAGTATATAGTATTGAAGGAGGCTCAACAAATTAGCGCATGATAAAAAAAGAAACACATCGCCTCTGGGCGTGTATATTAAACAGAGCATACGTGCTGGTAATCATTTTACCTTTTTTCTTTTCCTGCAACAATAACGCTATAACATCCGAAAAGTTAAGTTGCTCCGATTTCAGCATTCAGAACTTTAACCCGCTCTCTAACTGGCAAAAGGACAGTATGGAATCGAAAACTATTTTTATTGATTACAACAATGCGAACAGCGGATTTATAATTCCAACATCTAAACAAATACAAGAAGGAAGTTTTGCATTCCAGTTCGAAATAAAAAACAACACCTCTTCTACACAAAACTTTTACTATAAAATCTATTACCAAAACGAAAGCTACAAATTTGATGAGATTGACGCGCTGACCAAAAGAGAAAACCCTTTAGCTGAAGAAAATTTTTACGGCAGCTGGGAAAACACCGCCACCACCTTCAAAAAGATTTGCGTTCCTTCCGACAATTCATTTCATAAGACAAATGACATCTTTCGCATAATTGGTAATCCGCGCAATGATGAACGCTATATTCAGAACGGTGTTAACAACCGCTGGCAACGCAATCCTCGTGTTGGAAACTATAGCTTCCTATTGATTGTTGTTTCTGAAAATAATCTAAAAACTATTCCTACTTATATTCAAAATATTAATCAAAAGAATAACGGACATTTTTCAAATCCTTATTACTATTATTTAAACGGAGACGGAAAGTTGTTGCAAAACATGATCGCCTATAAATCTGCATCGCTTTTAAAAGTGACTGCACAACCGAATCTGGGTGGTGGAATTTATGTGGATGACGCACGTTTTAATGGGGAGGAAGATAAATCTTATTTCTGCGCCACCTGCGGGCAAGACAGTAACTTATACAAAAACGCGCCCATCCAACAATTCATAAATTATGTAGATATATCCACAAAAATGGATAACATTCCTGTTGTTGCCGATATCTTGAAAGACAATTATTCGAAGATGGATTACAACTGGAATAAATCATTTTATTCGAAAGATGAATTGATCCCTACTATTATTCAAACTTCTAAACGTCCTTGCGAAACGGTTGTCTCCGATCCAAAGGAGAAAAAAATAATCATTAAAAATCCGAAGACACAATACGGTGAATGGAAAAAAGAAAGTGTTGGAATCATTACGCGCCACGGACTCACATACGGAAAATACAGAGTGAAAGTAAAACTGACTGAACTATTAAATAAAAACAATGTGTGGAACGGGTTAACGAATGCGATCTGGCTGATCACGCAAGGTGGTGGTGAATGGAACTATCGCAGGACATGTAACAAAGAGGGATATATGGCTACGTATTGGGGCGGGCACGACGATAAACGGATTCCTTTGGTAGATTATAGCGAGATCGATTTTGAGATCTTAAAAACGCCACCTTATTGTCCGGACAATGTTTTTCCTCCTGTATTTAAAAACCCGATTGACAACAATAAAAATGTGGCAAGCTGGAATGTGGCATTGCCACAAGAAATTACCAACACCGATGCTAATGTTACTGTTGCTTGTACCAATTGGGACATGGCGTGTTGGGAACCAAAAAATTTTGGTATTGGTTGCAACCCTATTGAATACAAAGGACAAACTTTTGAAGCGCATCGTTGGGACGAAGCCTACAGAGCCTTGACAGAGAAAAAAGAAGAAACTGATGATGAGCTATTTGGTTCAAAATTCTATTACTTTGAGATTGACTGGAAGCCAACAGAAATTATCTGGCGCATAGGCGCCTCTCCTGATAAGATGCGCGTGGTGGGCTATATGAATGATAAAGTCACGTCCATTCCAAACAATCAAATGTTATTAATCATCACTCAAGAATATCACAATACAAAGTGGTGGCCTGGAGCGCCCTATTCTCAGGATAACTTGCCGTTTCCTTTGAATGATATTCCCGGAGAAATTTATGATCTAACCATCGAATAAAAGCACCTGAATTACAATGAGCTCTTCAGTAGAACATGTTTCAATTAAATTAAAAAAGCGGATCTTTTTCTCCTTTGCGCTCCTATTGTGTATACCAATGTTTCAGGCTTTTTTTCCTTTCATAAAAGAAAAGCCATTAGATGGCATTGATTCTGCTGGTCCTTTTCCTAAAATCACAAAGTCAACTTGGCTGAATGAGCGTTTTCAAAAAAATTTCATGTTGGCTTTTGAACAAAATATTGGTTTTCACAATTCACTTGTGCGACTTCACAATCAAATTAACTTCAGTATTTTTAAAACCTCCGATGCAGGAGATGTTGTAGTTGGAAAAAATGGCTATGTCTTTTTAAAGCCTTATATCGAGGCGTTTACCGGAGCAGATTTTGTTGGTAAAGAACATATTGCAATTAACGTTCAAAAAATAAAGTGTGTTCAAACAGAATTAAAAAAGAGAGGCGTCGATTTTTTTGTTGTGTTAGCACCAGGAAAAGGAAGTTTTGATTCTGAATATATTCCTGACAATTTTAAAAAGGAAGCGAAACCGGATAGCACTAATTATAAGGTTTATAAAAAAATGTTTGACGCGTTTGAAGTCAATAATTTAGATCTGCATTCATATTTTTTATCCATTAAACATTCAGAAACATATCCACTCTACTCCACCACTGGGGTCCATTGGACAGATTATGGTTGTTTGCTTGCAAGCAAGAAGATCATTCACTATATAGAAGAATTAAGAAAAATTTCGCTCCCTAAAATTAAGGTCCGTTCTATTGAAATGAATTCCTATACCGGTAATGCATGCAATGATTATGATGCAGCAACGTTAATGAATATTTTTACAACAATTCCTCAACCAAAAGTGGCCATTGCTAAACTTCAATATGAATCGGATTCGGCAACTATGAAACCTCGCTTTTTGTGTATCTCCGACAGCTACTTTGCCGGTATCATAAAAACAAGAATCCCTGCAAACGTTTTCTCAGACTATCATTATTGGCTTTATTATGATGCCATTTTCCCGGAGAGTTATGTAAAAGAGAAAAAAGTTAGCGGGCTTGATATTAAAAAAGAAATTGAAAAACAAGATGTTGTTTGTATGCTAGCAACAGAAGCTTCGCTTGCTCAGTTTCCTTATGGATTCATTGATGATGCCTACGAACGATACGCGCCTAAAGACAACAACTACTATGAACTAAAAAAGAAAGAGTTCAGATTGTTTGTAGCAACATTTTTTGTAAATGTTGAGAATGATAAAATTTGGAAAGCGCAACTTGTAAAAAGTGCGAAAGAAAAAGGTGTTCCCGAATCAGTAGAATTTTTTAATAACGCGTTATGGCTGTATACGAATAATCAAAAAAGAATAAATAAATAACATCTGTTTTTCTAACATTTATTGTTGTCTGAAAAACTTCATGTAATTTTTTCTTCTGAGTGTCATGTTATCAAAATAAACAATATTCTTTGTATTGTTCCAACAATAAACAACAAGAGGGTCATTGTAAACTCCTTCAGGGATGGTGATTTTAAATTCTAATTTTCCCCAGCCGTCCTTTTTTTGAACAATTTCCGTCGCCCCTTTCCAAAATTGGTTTCCTATGCTTGCAACAAGAAACGGCCAACCAGTTGTATCGGCTTCTATTTTGTTTTCATAAAACCAAACACTTCCTTCATACACTTCCTGGGCAGTTGGTTTGCCTGAGGTGATGGAAAGGCCATATTGATTTTCTGGAGTCAACTTTACGGAATACGAACCCTCAAAAGCTCTTTCACTCGATCTGCCGTTTGCATTGTCGAAGCGATAACCATTCGCCAAAAAATATTCTTTCTTGTCAACGGTTACTACTTTTTCTGCTCCACAATGAATCTCTTCAATAAAAAGATCCATTGAGTCCAGTATGCGAAAAAGAATATATGCGAATAAAAAAAGTAAAAGCCCGATACGCACAAAATCGCTTATCTCTTTATTTTTAAAGGTTTTTTCCAAGTTCGTTCTTTGTTTTATTATTGATGCTTATTTTGCAGTAAAATTAATATATTTGGCAGACCAAACAAACTCGCAAATGGTTTTCAGTAATAACTTTTTTCTTCTTGCTTTTCTGCCTCTATTTTTTTTAGCTTATTACATTAGCCCAACTAAATTTAGGAATTTAATTGCTTTGGCGGGTAGTTTGTTTTTTTACGCCTGGGGCGCTCCAAAATTCATCTTTATTCTTTTGATCTCTTTGTTTCTAGATTTTTATCTAGTAAAGGCGGTATTCAACTCCACAGGAAAACAGCGAAAAGGAGCGCTAATAATTTCATTGGTTCTTAATATTGGTTTGCTCTCTTATTTTAAATATGCCAATTTCTTTGTGGAGAATGTGAACAGCCTTGTCTCCAACTGGGGAGCAAAAGGAATTGTTAACTGGGTAGCGGTTGTTCTTCCTATCGGAATTTCTTTTATTACTTTTCATAAGATCACCTATGCGGTTGATGCATATCGCAAAGTGCATAAGCCTCTTGAAAAATTCAGCGATTATGTGTTGTATATTTTAATGTTCCCACATCAAATAGCCGGACCTATTGTTCGATTCAACGAAATTGCCGATCAAATAGAAAACAGAGAAAGTGAATACACGATTGACAACCGCCTGAATGGAATGTTCCGCTTTGTGATTGGCTTGTCAAAAAAAGTAATCATTGCCAATCCGCTTGGAAGTGCTGCAAATGCAATTTTTGCAATGCAACTGGGAACAATCTCTACTGTTGCTGCTTGGATAGGAATTTTAGCGTACACCTTTCAGATTTATTTTGATTTTTCCGGCTATTCGGATATGGCCATCGGACTAGCAAAAATGATGGGTTTTACATTCCCCGAAAATTTCAACTTCCCCTACATCTCAAAAAACATCACTGAATTTTGGCGCAGATGGCACATCACACTTGGCCGTTTTATGCGCGACTATTTATACATTCCCTTAGGAGGAAATAAAGTGTCGAAATTCCGTTTATTAATGAACCTATGGGTCGTTTTTCTTGTTTCCGGTCTGTGGCATGGAGCCTCCTGGACATTTGTGATCTGGGGAGCCTATCACGGGTTTCTTTTAATTTTAGATCGCTTGTTCTTACTAAAACTTACCGAGCGCATTTATAAACCCATTACTGTACTTATCACTTTTACTTTTACTGTTGTTGGATGGGTGTTCTTTAGGTCGGCCGACTTGCATTTTGCATTTGGTTATATCAGACAATTGTTTTCATTCTCAAGCAGTATTATTAGCCCTTTAACTTTGAACAACCGTTTTTGGACAATGCTGATAATTGCGGCTGCCATCTCTTTCTATCCTATGTTCGGATCGTTTCAGAAAAAATTAGATGCCATTGGATCCCGCTGGGAAAAAACAATACTGATACTGAAAGCATCCGTATTGCTGATCCTTCTTATTATTTGCATCAGCGACATTAACGGTTCTGATTTTAATCCTTTCATTTATTTTAGGTTTTAATGAAAATAGCAAAACACATTCTATTTATTCTGTTTTTTTGTGTCTTCCTATCAGAGCTAATAATAAACCATACCCAATTCTTTTCTTTTAAAAAATTGAACGGACAAACCATTCGGGAGCCTCAACCAAAATTCACACTAGATAATTGGCTGAATGGCAACTGTCAAGAACAGCAAATGAAGTTTTTTGAACAAAATCTTGATATCCGTCCTTTTTTAATTCGCTTTCGCAATCAACTCGGGTATTCCATTTTTAATGAACTAAATGCACCCGAAATAGAAGTGGGAAAAAATCAGGTTTTATTTGGGTCTGGTTATATTGAATCTTACATGGGTCAAAATTTTATCGGAGAAGATAAAATAATTAACAAAGTAAATATGCTTGCCTATGTTCAGGATGAATTAAAAAAACGAAACGTTGACCTGGTCTTCGTCATCGCTCCCGGCAAGCCGTCTGTTTTCCCAGAATACCTCCCTGAAAAATACGATCTCCGTAAAAAGAAAAGAAGCAACTACGATGCGTTTGCCGAACAATTAGAAAAACAAAAGATCAATCACATCGATTTCAGCAATTATTTTTTGAAGTTAAAACCCAAAAGCAAATACCCTTTGTTCACCAGGTGTGGCGTACACTGGAGTGGCTATGCATCCACCATTGCTGCAGACTCGCTTGTGAAATACATGGAAAAGTTAAGCGCTGTCGATCTTTTAAATTATCATACGGAAGGTGGACAAGAAACGACAGTTCCTCGCTCAACCGATGCAGACCTTGGAGATTTATTGAACTTAACAGTTGATATTCCTTCTCATGAAATGTATTACCCGAATATTATGTTCGAAAAAAACAGCAAAAAAGAAAAGCCAAATGTTCTTATTATTGGCGATAGTTTTGTGTGGAGCTGGATCAGCTTTTATAATTTTTTTCCTAATCTTTTTAATGAAAAAAGTGCTTTTTGGTATTACAACCATGAAGTGGCATGGTCACCAACTGATCAAAACAAAACGCTCACAGCCAGTTTAAATTTAAAAGAAGAAACAACTCACCGTGATTTTATTTTAATTGTTAATGCCGAGTCCAGCTTAAACAATGCCGGTCAATTTTTCATTGAGCAAATGTTTGAAATGCTTCATAAAGATACATTAAATACAAATTCTATTTTGCCTACACCCATTTCTAAAAAATAAATTCTACTAATGAATAAAAAAATAATTTTCATTTTATTCTTTTTCCTTGTCTCTGTTTATTATAATAACAGCCGACAAAGAAGAATTGATTGGGATGTATTCGGCTACTACTTATATCTACCAGCCCATTTTATACACCACGATATCACATTGGAAGAGAAAGACAAGTGGCTCACACCGCTTATTGCCAAATACAATGCAACAGATAATCTTTATCAGGCTTATCAGGGGCCGAAAGATAAATACGTAATGAAGTATACGATGGGGCTTTCATTTATATACGCCCCTTTCTTTTTTATTGCCGATTTTTTGGCACCTAAACTGGGGTATGAAAGAGATGGGCTTTCGCCTCCTTACCAATTTCTAATGATGATTTGCGCTATTCTTTTTTCACTTATTGGGATATACTATTTATTTAAAATCCTCTCGCTCTATTTTGATCCAAGCATTGTTTTAACAACCGTAGCTTTTTTTATTTTCGGAACAAATTATTTTGTGATGACCGCTTTTGATGGTTTGATGCCACATAATTTTATTTTTACTTTCTTCGCCATCATGCTTTATACATCCATTAAATGGTATGAAGAACAAAAAGTGAAATATGCCATTGTTATTGGTTTGTGTTTAGGCATTTCTGTATTGATCAGACCAACCAGCATCGTTGTTGGAATCATTCCGTTGCTCTGGAATGTCGAAAGTTTTTCAGCCTTTAAAAACAGAGCATCGCTTTTGATAAAAAAATTTCCACACCTTCTTTTCTTGGGGCTGGCTGCTTTTATTGTTGCTCTTCCTCAATTGGCCTATTGGAAGTCGGTTACGGGCGAATGGCTTTTTTACAGTTACCCCGATGAGAAAGTTAATTTGTTGCAACCGCACTTAATAAATGTTTTATTTAGCTACAAAAAGGGCTGGCTGGTGTACACCCCTTTAATCATTTTTGCAATCATTGGTTTTGTGACGCTTTATAAAAAACACCGCGCGTTGTTTGTTCCAATCTTTCTGTTTTTTCTCATCAACACCTATATTATTTCTTGTTGGGATTGCTGGTGGTATGGCGGCTCGTTCGCGCAACGACCTTTTGTTGAATCCTATGTATTCATGGTTTTCCCTTTCGCGACTTTAGTGGCAAGTATTTCTTTAAAAAAATACACGATCATTATTCCAGCATTAGCAATCGGATTGTTTTGTGTTTATCTAAATTTATTTCAAACCCGCCAGGCATTGAACGGAGTGCTTCATACTTCATTAACAACAAAAGAATATTACTGGAGGGTTTTCTTAAAAAATGAAGCAACGGAGCAAGATAAAAGATGGTTAGCGCCATCACAATATGGTGACGAAAAGGATGCGTTAAAAGCAACTGTTCAATACAAAACGATCTATAGCGCAAACCTATTATTAGATGAATACGCCGCAAATCTTAGTGCAAATAATGTGTTTTCGAAATCCATTTTAACACCCACAAATCTGGGCTATGATGCAAGTGATAAATATTTGGTGCCTGCAATTACAATAGACACCAATAACACAAACTCATCAGCTGATCTTGTTGCTCATTTAGTTGTTTGCATCAACAAGAATGGGAAATTATACGAGTATCGTTCTCACGATTTTTCATTCAATGATTTTAAAAACAACGGTGGTAGTGGACAAATGTCTGTTTTGGTTCCGCCACAAGTAAACGATAAAAACTTTGAACTAAAGTCCTATGTTTACATTGATGGAAATGCAAAAATGAAATTGACATCGTTTAAAGTAAATGTATTATCTAAATAAATTATTGTTGTGATAAAAAACATCTCCGAGAAAAACGCATTGCTACTTCTATTAACAGGACTTTTAGTGCTTTTTTTTCTGCTTTCTTTTTGCGCCTCCGGCACCTTCGACTCCGGAGATGGTATTCGTCATTATTTAGTTTCTAGATATTCTTGGAAGCACCCCGATCTGCTTCTTTACAGTTGGGGGAAACCTTTTTTCACATTGATAAGCTCTCCCTTTTCACAATTTGGATTGATCGGAGTAAATGTGTTTAATCTTTTTTGTGCTATATTATCTTCTGTACTTTGTTTTAAACTAGCCAAACAATTAAAACTTGAGTACCCTTTTTTGGTCATCCTCTTTTTGTTTTTTACACCGATCTATTTTCCGACAATTAACAGCGGATTAACAGAACCTTTCTTTGGATTGGTTTTGATCGGCTCAGTTTATCTAATGTTCCGCAACAATTATTTTTGGGCAACAGCTCTTGTTTCTCTTTTACCTTTTGTGCGAACAGAAGGAAATTTGATTCTCCCATTGTTTTTTATTGTTTTATTATACCGCAAAAAACTGTTTTTAACACCCCTTCTTGCTTTTGGCACACTTGCCTATACCGTTATTGGTTATTTTTACTACAAGGACCTTTTTTGGATCAAACACCAGAACCCGTATACTGGATCAAATTATAATATATATGGAAAAGGAGAGTTGTTTCATTTTTTAATAAATCATGATTTTATTTGGGGGAATACATTAGGTATACTATTTTTATTCGGCTGCGTCGGTGCGTTCTTTTTGATTTTTTCAAGCCTAAAAAAGAAAGTTGAAGACAAAGAGAAAAGGTGCTTTTTGATAGAAGAGGTTTTATTAATTTACGGCTCCTTCACCGTTTATTTTGTGGCGCATTCAATATTTTGGTGGAAAGGGCTTGCAGGTTCTTTGGGTTTAATACGAGTGTTGGCTGGCGTTATGCCATGTTCTGCTTTAATCTGCTTGCGAGGTTTTAATTTAATAATGCTGCCCTTTTTCAAAAGAAACAAATTCCTAGAATCATCTATTATTGTCCTCTTTTTATTTTTTATAATTACCAATCCTTTCAAACAGGAATACTTTCCTTATAAATTGGATGCCGAACAAACGCTGATCAAAGATGCCGGTGACTGGTTCAAAAAGTCAATGCTTAAAGATAAAAAAGTCTTTTACTTACACCCTTTTTTAGCAAACGTTCTTGATGTTGACTCCTTCGACCCAAAAAAAGTAGGTGAGTTATGGGGCTTGTATCCAACAATAAAGGCTTATGGAATTTCTTCGATCCCAGACAGTACCGTTATTTTTTGGGACGCACATTTCGGACCTAACGAAGCCGCCATACCGCTTGACTCCATTCTTAATGATCTCCATTTTCAATTGATTAAAACCTTTAATACAAAAGAAAAATTAACTGTTTTAGGTGGTTATGATTTTTCCGTATATGTTTTTATGAAATCTAAAAACAGACAAAAGAAAGAGGTGACCTCTATCGATTTTTATGATCTTGAAACACTCGGAGCAAATCTTTTAAATACGTTTTCAATGGACACATCTCATGTCTTTTCCGGCAAAAGATCCTGTCAATTATCGGAAAGTGCAGAATACAGCGTTACCGTTAAAAAATTTATTTCTGAGGTTCCTGCCAATACTCGAAACATAGATATTTCATGTAAATTATTGGAACAAAATAACGATTCGAAAGACGCATTGGTGATCATGTCGGTTGATACCGATTCTGGGAAAAATCTGTTTTGGGATGGCAAGTCAATTGTTTTGAATAATGGCGATAATAGATCACCATGGAAAAATGCTACAGCCCATTTTGTTGTTAATCTTAATGCGTTTCAAAAAGAATGTAGTATCAAATTTTATCTTTGGAATAAAGCAAAGAAAACTTTTTGGATAGATGATTTAAAAATCAGTTATTTTGGGGCTAAATAAATTACTTTATTAAAAAAGATTTATTTTTTGAACTGCTTTTATTTGAATTATTCAAAAATTAAAGTTTCACTCCTTTTCAATTTTAATTACTCTGTATTTTATTTTCGAAAGCGAACAGAAGATTTTTTTCATCGTTATTTATTGAAACAAATTATACTTCATGATACACCAGAGCGCCCTGAATCCATCTTTCCAGCCAATCTTTTTTCCTTCTTCGTAAGTTCTTCCATAATAGGAAATACCTACTTCATAGATCCGTATTTTAGGTACACGGGAAATTTTTGCGGTGACTTCCGGCTCAAAACCAAAACGGTTTTCCTTCAGTTTTATGCTTTGAATAACATCCGTTCTGAATACTTTATAACACGTTTCCATATCTGAAAGATTCAAATTGGTAAACATGTTCGACAGCGTCGTTAAAAATTTATTTCCGATGGTATGCCAGAAAAATAAAATACGGTGAGGCTTTCCACCCATAAAACGAGAACCATACACAACATCTGCAAAGCCATTAATGATCGGTTTCAACAAAATGTTATACTCTTCCGGATCATATTCCAAATCGGCATCCTGAATGATCAGGTATTCGCCCGTTGCCAAGGAAATGCCTTTGTGTAAGGCGGCTCCTTTCCCTTGATTAAATTCCTGATTATGCAAAACAATGTTGCTGGTTTTGTTTTCGCTAATGTATTTTTCAATCACCTCTCTTGTGGCGTCTTTCGAGCAGTCGTTCACAATGATGATCTCTTTTTGAATATCGTTCAGCAAATTAACAGCAAGCACCTTGTTCAATATCAAATGAATGGTTGCCGCTTCGTTATAAGCAGGAATAATAATGGATAGTTTTTTTATTGGCATTGATATTTAGTCGCTTTTTGAATGAACTGAATCTCTGAATTTTATTAATCAATACTCATTTCAGGAATCTCTCCTTCAATGATCAATCTACCAAGTGTCGCGTTTTTTATTTGCTCTACACTGATTCCCGGAGCGCGCTCCAACAATCTGAATCCTTGAGGAGTAACATCAAGCACCGCCAGCTCCGTAACAATCTTTTTTACACAACGTACTCCTGTCAAAGGAAGATCGCACTTGGGCAACAACTTTGATTCACCGGCTTTATTTACATGTTGCATCGCAACTATAATATTTTTTGCAGATGCCACAAGATCCATTGCTCCACCCATTCCTTTTACCATTTTGCCTGGAATTTTCCAATTCGCTATGTCTCCGTTATCAGCAACTTCCATAGCGCCTAAGATGGTCAGATCTACTTTGCGTGAACGGATCATTCCGAAGCTCATCGCGGAATCAAAAAAAGAAGATCCTGGAAGTGTTGTTATGGTTTGTTTTCCCGCATTGATCAGATCCGCATCTTCTTCTCCCTCAAAAGGAAAAGGACCCATTCCTAAAAGGCCGTTTTCCGATTGCAGAACAACGTTCATGTGTTCAGGAATATAATTGGCCACCAAGGTTGGAATGCCAATTCCCAGGTTCACATAATAGCCATCCTTTATTTCTTTTGCGATACGCTTCGCAATACCTACTTTGTCTAACATATAAATTTGGGAATGTGTTGATTTGAAAATTACAGTTTTCTTACGGTTCGTTGTTCAATTCTTTTTTCATAGTTGCTTCCTTGAAATATTCTATGAATATAAATTCCGGGGGTATGGATTTGATCTGGATCTAATGCCCCTGCAGGAACCAGCTCCTCCACCTCAGCAATGGTAATTTTTCCTGCCATCGCCATCATCGGATTAAAGTTTCTTGCAGTCTCTCTGAATATTAAATTTCCATGCGGATCACCTTTCCATGCTTTTACGATTGCGAAATCGGCGTCAAAAGCCATTTCCATCAGGAATTCTTTTTCAACTCCTTCTACCATAAATTTGCGTGTTTCTTTACCTATCGCTACTTCTGTCCCAACACCTGCGGGAGTGAATATTGCCGGCATACCATAGCCTGCAGCCAAACAGCGCGTTGCCAGTGTTCCTTGCGGAATTAATTCTACTTCTAATTCTCCGCTTAACAATTGTCTTTCAAACTCCGCGTTCTCCCCAACATAAGAAGAGATCATCTTTTTCACTTGACGCGTTTTTAACATCAAGCCGATACCAAAATCATCAACACCTGCGTTGTTAGAAATGCATGTCAATCCTTTCACGCCCTTTTTTACCAGCGCAGAAATACAATTTTCTGGAATGCCACACAAACCAAAACCACCAAGCATGATTGTTACATTGTCTTGAATGTCTTTGATTGCCTCGTCGGCATTTGCAACCGTTTTATTCATATCAATTTAATTTATTTCTTCTGAATTATAATCTTCTGTTCCACTCTCCAGCTCTTTGTTATACTTGCGGCAATCCATTTCAATATCAATTTTTTTAGCTGGCTTTTCAAAATCGCCTTTCGAAATTTTTAACGTTTTATCGGCATACACTTTCTGCATGTATTTCGCCCAGATAGGCAAGGCCATTTGAGCACCTTGTCCTTGGTCACCATGATCAAAATGTACCGAACGATCTTCTGCTCCTACCCAGCATCCCGAAACAAGATCGGGAGTTATTCCCATGAACCAACCATCCGAATTGTTTTGTGTGGTTCCTGTTTTACCAGCAATCGGATTCATCAACTTATAACGATACCTCAAGCGGATCCCGGTTCCGATATCTACAACACCTTTCATCAACTGCAGCATCACATAAGCCTTTTCTTCATTCATCACCTCTTCCGTTTTCGGAGAAAAATCAGCTAACACTTTCCCGTTCTTATCTTCAATTCGTGTTACAAATGTGGGCTGTATCCATGTTCCTTTGTTTGCAAATGTGGCTTCCGCTCCCACCATTTCAAAAACGGAGATCTCGGGTGTTCCCAAACAAATAGAAGGTGTTGGATCAATTTTACTTACTACACCCATTCTGTGAGCCAGGTCAGCAACCGCTTGCGGGCCAAACTGTTTTATCAGGTAAGCAGAAACATAGTTTATGGACATTGCAAGTGCTTGTTGAAGTGTAATAATTCTTCCATTATACTTCTCTTCACCCGATGCATTTTCCGGGCAATATTGTGGTTGGCCAGCAGGCATATCAATACATGTTTTTACGTTGGGTAAACGATAACAGGGTGAATACCCTTCCTGTATGGCCAGCGCATAAACAAAGGTTTTAAAGGTGGACCCCACTTGCCGGGCATGACCGATTTGCACGTGATCGTATTGAAAATATTTATGGTTGTTGCCACCTACCCATGCTTTTATATATCCTGTTTGCGGCTCGATTGACATAAAGCCTGTTTGTAAAAATCCTTTGTAATATCGGATAGAGTCCCAAGGAGACATGGTTGTATCAATTTCTTTGTTCCAGGAAAAAACGGTCATGGCTACTTTTGTTTTAAACACTTTCATGATGGCCTCTTCGCTCATGCCCGCCTTCTTAAGGATTCTGTATCTTTCAGAGCGTTTCATTCCCTGTTTCATCAGACCGTCAATCTCTGCTTTATTCACATTCCAAGCAAATGGCGCATTCTTTTTTTTCTTAAGCTCTTTGTTGAAAGATGCTTGCAGCTCTGTTAAATGCTCCTTTACTGCTTCTTCGGCGTAACGTTGCATGCGGGAGTCAATCGTTGTGTAGATCTTTAACCCATCGCGGTACACGTCGTATTTTGTACCGTCGGGTTTTGGATTTTCTTCTGCCCACTTTTTCAAAAACACATCACGAATATATTCTCTCAAATAAGGAGCAAGGCCTTCGTTATGGTTTTCTGGATGAAAGCTTAGCTGCAAGGGGATTTTTTGTAAAGAGTCACATTGTGTTTTTGTGAGGTATTTATATTTCAACATCTGTTGAAGCACGGTATTTCTGCGACCTTCCGATCTGTCGTGATAACGATTCGGATTGAAATAGGCAGGATTTTTTGCCATACCGACAAGAACAGCTGCTTGCTCTTGGCGCAATGAATCTGGTGTTGTTCCAAAATAAATTTCTGCTGCCGACTTAATTCCTACTGCGTTATTTACATAATCGAATTTATTCAGATACATCGCGATGATCTCTTCTTTTGTATACTCCCGCTCTAGTTTTACAGCAATGACCCATTCTTTTATTTTGCGCAAAATCAAACTAAACCCATGAAGGTCTTCGCGCGGGAACAACATTTTTGCAAGCTGTTGCGTGATTGTGCTTCCTCCACCAGTATTCGACCTGCCGAGCAATGGCCCGGAAATGGCGCGTCCTAACGAATAGATATCAACCCCGGAATGATCAAAATAACGGGCATCTTCTGTTGCAATAAGCGCATTGACAACATTCGGAGAGATCTCATTAAATTTTACATTTGTTCTATTTTCTGCATAATATTTTCCCAACACTTTCATGTCGCAAGAGTATACTTCTGTTGCTAAAAGGGTTTTGGGGTTTTGAAGCTCTTCGGTATTGGGCAGATCAGAAAACAGAATCACGCCTGTAACAAAAAGCAATAGGCCAACTACCGGTCCTGCAAACAGGATCCAAAACCAAATGATAAATTTTTTATAGTTGTTTGTTTTTACTTTTTCTGCGCTCATATTATTGTTCCCCCTTTTCTGAGATTGGGTTCTTCTTGTTTTTATTTATTTAGTTTCTGGCGCTACTCTGCTTTTTCTATTCTTAAACCTACATCCATGATCAATGGAACGTTTTCTGTACGCATTCCTTGTTCAATTTCAAAAGTATAGGAGCCAGCCAATGGAAAGCGCACATTTTTCTTAAATGGTATTTGATTGTCATACAAGTCGCCCATACCGCTGCCGATCCACTTTCCTTTTTCATCTGCTAAAACACATTCCAATGTATCATTCGAGCGTTTACCATTCGGAAATGTTGTTTTGATGAATAGAAAGATATTGCTGTAAGGGTAGCCGTCAGCATTTCTTACATTGATATAAAAATTAGTTGGGGTAGACGGATCTTTTATATCAACATTAAATTTTATTTTATTGGTTGCTGCCCAGCCAGTTTCCGGAATAGCTTGATTTTGCTCAAATATCCGATTGTTGTCGCAGGATGAAAAAAACAACACACACACTAAGAAAAGTGTGGCTGATAAAATTGATTTTATTTTATTGTCTCTTTTTTTCATAGGTTTTTTTCAGCAGGCACAACCTACTTTGCTTCGGGTGTTGTATTGTTATTTCCCGAAGTGTTTGGTTTGGTTTGGTTCGTCCTATTATTATTTGGTCTCGGGCGATTGTTGTTGTTCGGTTTTTTCGGACCGTTCGCATTGGGATTCGGTCTGTTCGGATTACCTTCATTCGGTTTGTTTGCGTTTGGACCACCTGACCGTTTTTTGTTGTTTTTGAATTTTGGTTTTTTGCTTTTATCAAAACGCGTTAAGCTGTCCTGGCCAACTACATTTTCGTAATCCGGTTTTTTCTCTACAATCTTAGTTGCAACCTTAAGAAGAAGGTCTGCTGGTTTCAGGCTGTTTTTATTCATCTCCATAATCTCTTTCACGCGATCAACAGGAAGCGGAATAAAGTTATCTGGTTCATCCGTGTATGAGAAAAACATGGTGCGTCTGAAGATGTCTGTTTTTTGGTGAAACGCTCTGCCTCGTTCCGTTTCTAGCTTCACGTTGTTTACTTCAGGAAAATCATGCAACGCATCCAAATAGCTGTCTAACTCAAAGTTTAAACAACACTTCAGCTTTCCACATTGGCCTGCCAATTTTAGTGGGTTTAACGAAAGTTGCTGATACCGTGCTGCACTGGTAGAAACAGAACGGAAATCGGTGAGCCAAGTAGAACAGCACAATTCACGACCACAAGAACCAATCGCACCTAAGCGGCTTGCTTCCTGACGCGCACCGATCTGTTTCATTTCAATGCGCACCTTAAATTCGTCCGCCAGCACTTTTATCAGCTCACGAAAATCAACTCTGTCATCTGCTGTATAATAAAAAATAGCTTTTGTTCTGTCGCCCTGATATTCCACATCGCTGATCTTCATCTGCAAGTTAAGCTTCACCGCACATGTTCTTGCGCGGTACATGGTTGCTTGTTCTAGGCCTTGTGCCTCCTGCCATTTTTCAATGTCTGCCGGTTTTGCTTTGCGATATACTTTTTTAATTTCTTCTGAATCCGATTTCACATTGCGCTTTTTCATTTGCAAGCGCACTAATTCACCTGAAATAGAAATAACGCCAATGTCGTGACCGCCTGTTGCTTCCACGGCCACCACATCACCCACATTCAATTGTAAATTATTTACGTTCCTGTAAAAGTCTTTTCTGCTGTTCTTAAATCTGATCTCCACAATATCAAATGCTGGTTGACCACTTGGCAATTCCATGTTAGCCAACCAATCAAAAACATTTAATTTGTTGCAGCCGCCGGTGCCGCATGAACCATTATTTTTACAACCACCAGGTAAGCCACTGCTTGCTGTGCTACAGCCCCTACCCGTTGAACATCCACTACATCCCATATTTTTAGTTCTCTCTTTTTTGTTTAATTCTGCTAAATCGTTTTAGCGTTTTTGCTGCTGCTCGTATCTTTCTTAACTCTGTAAAACTGGCTTCGGTACATTTAATAATTCGTTGAATTTAAATGCCAAATCCATAAATAATATTTTTGCATTCGCGTTTCTTTCCATGTGGAAATGGGCTTTGTTAAGCTCATCGATAAACCGTTCGATGTTGGCAGCATGAATGAATGGAGCGAATTTTTTTACAAACTCTTGCTCGTCTGCTCCTAGTTTTACCAAACTGGCATCTGCATAATTCAAGATCATGCTCTCGCGCATAATGTGTAAGGCGTAATTCATAAAGTTTTTTTGTCGCTCTCGTCCTGCAGCACTTATTTCATCGATCCAAGACATCACTGCTTTAGGATCAAACTTTAAGCTTGCGCGCATAAGCTTCTGAAAACTCAGCAGGTTTTGTCCTGCATTTTCATTCACGCTGATCAACGATAAGGCCTCTGCAAAACTTCCGTCTGCTAAATGTACGGTAGACCCTGCTGCTTCAACAGACAACCCATAGCGATCCACCAAAGCTTGTGTGATGTCGGCGTCGTTGATCTTGTTGATCTTGATGAGTTGTGTTCGGGAGACAATCGTCCTTAAAAGCTGGTCTTCACTTTCACATACCAACAAAAACAATGTTTTGTCTGGCGGCTCTTCTAATATTTTTAATAATTTATTGGCTGCTGCCGGATTCATTTTTTCGGCTAGCCAGATGATCATTATTTTGTATTCCGCCTCATAGGTGGTAAGGCTCAATTTGCTGAGTATTTCTCCGCTTTCTTCAACACCGATAACTGCTTGCTTGTTTTCGGCGCTGAGCTGTTCAAACCAATTAAAAAGTGTGATGTATGGGTTTTCCAATAAAGCGGCTCGCCATTCGGATGCAACACTTGTACTCGTTCTGACGTCTTTAGAAAGGGCTATCGGATAAACAAAATGAAGGTCGGGGTGGACCAATTTATTGTATTTTACACAGGAAGAGCAAGTTCCGCAAGAGTCGTTTTCCTGTTTGTTTTTACAGGAAATATATTGTGCGTAAGCAACAGCCATTGCAAGGCTTCCGGAACCTTCTGGCCCAAGAAACAATTGCGCATGGCTTATCCTACCCTCCATTACAGAGCGCATCAGCCTTTCTTTTATCGCTTGTTGCCCGACTATCTCTTTGAATAACATTTTTTAGCTCCACCTGTCTCTCCCGCATTTTTTAAAAGGGGACAGTACCGTTTTTTTAACTGTTTCAAATATAGCAAAATGATTCAAGCGAAAGGTTGACCTCAACACAAATTTTAAACCTTCATTTTTTAATAACTTTTAATTTGTTGTTTTCTTAAAAGTGCTTGAAAAAAAGGGCAAGCAAAAAAGAGCAATGCTTGATTTTTTTATTTGCCAGTAGTTTGTTTCCTAAAGTCCAGAAATGAATAAACAATTGGGATAATGGCAATGGCCCCAATGAAAATCATAAAAGCGGTCCCACTTATTTCTTGAGGAAGAAAAGGATAAATGACCATCATTAGGAGAGACCCTCCCACCCATATTTTAGCTGTTAATCTGTGGGTGTTTTTCCACACTGTTTCATTTGAAAGCGTCCATGGCGTGCGAATCCCAATAAAATAATTGTGTCGCACATTTCCCAAATAGTTTCCCATAACAAGAAAAAAGGCTAGTAATCCATAGAAAAGAACATATTCAATATTAAACTGGTAACCCAGAGAGTAGAATACGGTTACCATTGTAATGTATGATAAAAGTGCGTGTAACAGGGTTCTGATAATTTTAAATTTATCCTGAAACAAACCATAGTTTTTCCGTGAAGGGTCTATTTTAGGTAAAACGATAAACAAAAAATACATCAACACATTTATCCCGGGAAACAAAATGAGTCCGGTAACCTTGCTGCTGTAGTCATTTGGTTGTCCATCCATTCCAAAATGTGTAGCAATTTGACTCGGAAATTTATCCCAGAAATAAGCTACAAATAGGTAGGGTGATAAAATAATGACCCAAATCAACCAATCGTTTTTTAATGTTTTCATTTGTTTTGTTTTGTGTTATTTACTTTTTTGTTTAATATCTTTTTTGTTTGTTTTTTTACGTTGGCTTTGGTCGAGCACCCATGTAACAACTTCGTCAAAAACGGTTGTGTTTAAAGAATAAGTGATGAATTGACCCTCTTTAATTGAAATTACCACGTTTGCTTGTCGCAACAAGTCCAAATGGTGCGAGATGCTGGGTTTGCTTATTGAAAAATAATCCGCGATTTCTCCTGCATTCATGTCCCTTTTACGGAGCAATTCTATGATCTGCCTGCGTGTTGGGTCGCTCAACGCCTTAAATAAAAGATTCATTTTTTATAATTAGATAGTTATATATTTAGGCAAATGTCTAAATACTTTTTGGTATAACCAACTGTTTTTTATATTTTTTTAAATCTATATCATCAAAATCTTTTTCCTGTTTGAACATAAAAGTTATTTTTGCAGCAGAAACGAAATCTCTCTCAAAATGAAAACGGTTGACAATTATAATTTTAAAGGGAAAAAGGCTTTGGTGCGTGTGGATTTTAATGTTCCTTTAAACGCCCTATTCACAATCACAGACGACACACGCATGCGTGCCGCTTTACCAACAATCAATAAAATTTTAGAGGATGGCGGGGGTGTCATTTTAATGTCACACCTCGGTCGACCGAAAGATGCGCCTGAAGAAAAATATTCCTTGCGACACATCGTGGCTCATTTAAGCGGTCTTCTTGGAAGGCCTGTTACGTTTGCTGCAGACTGCATTGGCGCAGCTGCAAAAGAAGGCGCTCGCAACTTGAAATCAGGAGAAGTTTTATTGTTGGAAAATCTTCGTTTTCACAAACAGGAAACAGCAGGAACAGAATCGTTCGCTCAGGAACTTGCTTCTTTGGGTGACGTTTATGTAAATGACGCTTTTGGAACTGCACACCGCGCCCACGCCTCTACCACTATCGTTGCTAATTTCTTTCCAAACGACAGAGTGTTTGGGTATGTCATGGCGAACGAATTAGCTAGCATCAACAAAGTATTAAACAGCGCAGAAAAACCTATGACCGCGATCATGGGCGGAGCAAAGGTTTCCGGAAAAATATTAATTATCGATAAGCTGTTGGATAAAATAGACAACCTGATCATTGGGGGAGGAATGGCTTATACATTTGTGAAAGCGCAAGGAGGAAAAGTGGGAAGCTCTTTGGTAGAAGAAGACAAATTGGATATTGCAATCAAGATCTTAAACGATGCGAAAGCAAAAGGCGTAAACATTTATATTCCTGTTGATACAGTTGTTGGAGATGCATTTTCAAATGACGCCAACAAACAAACGGTTGATATTAAAAACATTCCAGATGGCTGGATGGGTCTTGATATCGGACCGCTCACAGAAAAGGCGTATGCAGAAGTTATCTCTCATTCAAAAACAATTTTATGGAACGGACCCATGGGCGTTTTTGAAATGAACAGTTTTGAACACGGCACCAAAGCCGTTGCAGAAGCAATTGTTGCAGCTACCCAAAAAGGAGCCTATTCTTTAATTGGTGGCGGCGATTCCGTTGCCGCAATAAATAAATATGGTTTAGGAAACGATGTTTCTTATGTTTCTACAGGTGGTGGAGCATTATTAGAATACATTGAAAGCGGCAGCCTGCCAGGAGTGGATGCAATAGAGAAAATTTAATCTATCGGCTCATACAATCCATAAATAAAAGGATTGCTTTCAACGGTTTCGATTTTTATACCGTCGATGTATGTTGGCTTTTTGTCTCTGTTCCAGATATAAATTTTTATTTCTGCTTTCGGATGCTTCTTGAGGTCAAATCCTGAAAACAGGTTTGAAACATACACCTTGTTGATCTCTCCTGGATAATTGTTAAAGGACTTATAGCTTCCTCCTCTCCATAACAAGGACTCTTTTCCATCTTGTATCTCGATCACCAGCGTGGGATCAGATGCAGCATCTTTTACCAATATTCCAGCACTTACATTTAGGATGTTGTGTTTTCCGTTAATAATGTTTTTAAGCTTTGCAGAAAACGTATACCCGTATTCCTGAGTGCTGTCGATATACAATAGCTTTCCTCCTGTATTTCTCGGGTCTAGCGAAACAACATCGCCCCCTTGCCAATTAACATTTGCTTTACCAACATCCAACACCGAATGTTTTATAGAAAAAACCGGTTTTTCTTTTTGTTCGTTCTGTTTTTCGATCTTAGAGAAACAATACACAGAAAACGTAAAGCCTTCTTCTTTATATTGCGTGTGTGGATATTTTTCCTGTATGATCTGATAGTATTCTAAAGGTAAATTTCCAGCAATAAAAAAGTCTGTCGTTTGTTTTTCTACAAACACACGAAACGCTTTTGTATCGGGAACTTCGTCAAATCCGTTGTAATAAATATAGTCAAACCGTTTTCCATATTTTTTAAAATAATGTTCCATAAAATAAGGGGGGGCAAACAATTCTATGGTCGCTTTTTTGTCGTCGCCAATTTGTGTGATGATCGTATTTGTGCTCAGCACTTGTTCCTGATACGGTTGATGATAAAATACCTGAAAATGTTTTCTGGTTGTTGCTAATGTTATTGTTCCTGTCAACAATATGGAAAACACAAGCGTTATCTTCAAGGTGTTTTCGAGTTCGCCGAATAAAGAAAAAAGGAAAATAAGAAAGAAAGGAAACACAAAAATCATCATTGAAAATTGCAAAACAGGATTCACTTTTATAGAATAAAAATAACCGATTCCGAAAGTCAACAAAAACCATAACAACGAACTAACTCTAAATTTTTGTTTCGCTTTTAGTTCTTTCGAATAAAAAAAAATGCTTAAAAGAAGCAAAGCAAAAACAAGAAAATACATGGCGTAAGAATAATGAAACACATAGCTCAAATACATTGTTAACCAATCCGATTGCGGTTTACCAAGCCAGCCTCCATCGCCCCCTACTCCACCTTTTTTTAATTGATAAAAGAAAACTGGGATGTGAGGTATGTATAAAATAAATATGGCTGCTCCCGAAAACAAATACCCTTTCCATGTTTTTTTATTCATAAAAACAAGGCCGGTAAAACCAACCATTGCCGCCAGCAATAAAGCAAAATGGTGATCATATGCGCAAAGAGCCGATGAAACAATATACCCGGCTTGCCAGTATTTTTTCTTTTCGTCAGAACCAAATAAATAATTACTCCAGCACCATACCATCCACAAAGAAAAAAACATTCCACTACTATAGGGTCGCGCAAGCTGACTATACATTACCTGATACTGTAAAATAGCCATGAATGCTGAAGAAACTAAACCAACAGAGCTGTTGAACCAAAATTTGGAAAGACGAAAAACCAAAAGAATGGATAGTATGCCGCATATAATAAACGGAAGCTTGACGATCATTTCGTTGTAGCCAAATAGTTTTGTCCAGTAAAACAAAAACACTTGAACGCCAACGGGATGGCCATCTACAAGCGCCCCTTTGTTAATAAGCTCAGAAAACGAAGCAAAGTTTGTTCTTGCCAATGCACTTAATTCGTCGTGCATATAGGGGATGTTGGAATAATTCCAAAAACGCAAAACGGAAGCAACAAAAAGAATCAGCAACAATAGTGAATTGTCAACTGCTGTGTTTTTTCTATTCTCGATTGTCATTTTATTTTTTGTAACGCGGCCAAACAAAGGTCTTCCTGCTTTGTCATTTCCGCTTTAGCCGTTTTTGTTTTGTCTTTATAGCCGAGCAAATGAAGGGTTCCGTGAATGATGACTCGCTGTATTTCGTTTTCGAACGTTTTAGAAAACGTGAGGGCGTTTTCTTTAATTCTGTCTGTGCTAATAAAAATATCTCCGGAAACCGCTTGTTTGGTGTCTTCTTTGGAATAATCAAAGGTGATAATGTCGGTATACGTATCGTGCTTTAAATACTGTTTATTAATCGTCAATAAAAACTCGTCCGAACAAAAAACAAACGAAATGTCTCCTGCTTTGCGTTTCTTTTTTTCGATGGTTGACATAACCCACTTTTTTATTTTGGATTTATTCTTTAGGGTAAATTTTACATCTTCGCTGTTAAAGCTAATCATTGTGTGTGGCTAAATTTGGTTCTACTATTTTGTTAATCAATGCTGGAACCTACTTTATTCCTTTACGTTCTCTCCAAATCTGGTTGAAAGACTTCTGCGTAACCTGAGGCAACTCTCTTCTTTCTCCCCACTGCTTTTTAAAGAACTGTTTGATCATAAAGTTTTTTAGTTTTGCCCCGCCTTTATCCATTTTACTGCGCTTTAGCATTGCTTTTTTCCAGAAATGCCAGATCCAGTTTTCTGTTTTTGTAGACAACCCTTTTTCAACCGACTGCTTTCTGTTGATCAATAAAAGTTTGTGAATATCTATTTTTACTGGACAAACCTCTGTGCATTTTCCACATAAAGTGGACGCAAAACTTAGGTGTTTAAACTCCTCCATTCCTTTAAAATGGGGCGTGATAATAGAGCCGATAGGGCCGCTATACGTTGTTCCATATGAATGACCGCCAACCGTTTGGTATACAGGACACGCATTTAAACACGCTCCGCAACGAATACACGAAAGCGCTCTTCTTTGTTCTGTTTCCGCCAACAAGGTTGTTCTTCCGTTGTCTAATAAAATAACGATCATCTCATCAGGGCCGTCTACTTCTTTTTGTTGTTTGGGTCCCGTATAAATGGTGTTATAAACCGTTAAGCCCTGCCCTGTTCCATAGGTAGACAGCAAGGGCCAAAAGAGGTCTAGATCGGCCATTGAAGGAATAACTTTTTCTATTCCAATGATCGCTATTTGCACTTTTGGAAATGCGGCAGACATCAAGCCGTTGCCTTCGTTTTCCGTTACAGCAATTGCGCCAACATCCGCAATCATAAAATTTCCTCCACTTACTCCAACTTCCGCTTTGCTATATCTGGAGCGCAATTCGTGCCGAACAAATGTTGTAATTTGCTCCGGTGTCCAATCAATTGGCGTCCCCTTTTTTTCATGAAATGTTTTTGAAACATCTTCTTTTGAAAGATGCATCGCTGGTGTTACAATGTGGTATGGGGCCTCTTTGCGAAGCTGTACAATGTATTCTCCCAAATCTGTTTCAATGCTTTCTATTCCTGCTTTTTCAAGGCCTTCGTTAAAATGAACCTCTTCGCTAACCATCGACTTCGCCTTCACCACCGTTTTTGCTTTTACTCGCTGCATAATCTGAAGCGCCTCTTTCACAGCCTCTTCGCCATCTTGTGCCCAAATTACTTTTCCTCCGCGTTTTATAAAATTAGCTTCAAACTCTATCAGATATTTATCTAGGTTTTCAATCGATTTCTGTTTGATTGCTGCGGCGCGGGTTTTAGCAAGTTCTAAATTACTGAACTGCTGTTTTCCTTCTACAACTTTTTTGTCATACTGTAATATATTGTGCTGTATCGTTTTGAGGTGCGCCACATCAAACGCCTTTTTTTCTGATGCTTCTAAAAACAATTCTAACGCTGTTGACATATTATTTTTTATTTGAGTCTACCACTATTCGTTCGTTTCTGTTTGCAAGTTCCCACGCTGTGAAAAAAACCAGCCTTGTGATCTTTTCCATTTTGTCGAAATTAATTTTTTCTACCTCGTCGGTTTCTTTGTGGTAGTCAGCGTGAACGCCGTTAAAATAAAATATCACAGGAACCCCGTTTTTGGCAAAATTGTAATGATCCGATCGATAATAAAAACGGTTTTTGTCTTTTTCATCATTGTACGTATAGTCCAATTGTAAGTTTTCATACAGCTTATTTTCTGTTTCGCTGATGCTATGTAATTGAGAGCTTAACTTGTCTGATCCAATCAAATAAACATAGTCGGGATTGTTGGCGTGTTTTTCGTCTACCCTTCCAATCATGTCAATGTTAAGGTCGCAAACTGTATTCTTTAATGGGTATTCCGGGTGATCGGTATAATAAGAAGAGCCTAGTAGCCCTTTCTCTTCTCCTGCAACAGTCATAAACAAGATACTTCTTCTTGGTCCGTGGCCTTCTTTTTTTGCTTTCGCAAACGTTTCTGCTAAATTAATAACAGCCACTGTTCCGGAGCCGTCGTCATCTGCGCCATTATATACCGTGGCGCCGTCTGCTCCTAAGTGGTCGTAGTGCGCCGTAACCACTATTAACTGGTCTTTCATGTCTGTTCCTTCAATATAAGCAAGAACATTTTCGGAGCTGATTTTTTGTACGTTGTTTTTTATATTAATTATAAGGGCCGATTTTGCCAATGTGTTTCTTGGTTTTGCGCTCGCGGCTATTTTTTGTTTTATTTTTTCGATCGTTTGTTTTTTTAAAATTGCATTTGCTATTTCTTGTGAAATATAAATGACCGCCATCTCTTTTTTACCTAAATCTAACTTCATAGATGACGACTCTAGCCGATGCTTGTTGTCGGCAAGGCTTTTCGAAATATCGTCCACAACAACCAACAGGGCTTGAGCTCCGCTTTCACGCGCTTTTTCAAGCTTGGTTTTATAATAGCTTGTCCACATTGATGCAGCCTTTTTTCCTGTTATCAAAGATAACGTATCCTTTGTATAAGGTTCGCCCAAAAGTATCATTAACACTTTTCCTTGTACGTCGACTCCTTTATAATCGCTGTATTGGGGCTCGTCTATCCCGTAACCCAAAAATTGTACATTGTTAGTCTCTATTTTTTGTTCCGATTGCCCCGGAAAGCTATAGTAGTCTTTGTTGCAGGTAAACGACTTTCCGTTCACCGTAATTTCTACCGGACTAGGGGTTATTACGTTTAATGGAAATTCTTGAAAATACGTGCTATCTTTATAAGGAGGAATTCCTGCCGCTTTAAACTGATTGGCAATATACGCTGCCGCCATCTTTTGCCCCCTTTTGCCTGTTTCTCTTCCCTCATATTCATCGGAAGCTAAAACGTGCAGGTTTTTACTCATAGCCCCTGCTGTTATTGTTTTTGAATACCTCAGGGCAACCGAGTCTTTCTGTTGAGCAAAAAGCGCTGAAGAAAATAGTATATAAAAAAAGAATGCTGTTTTTTTCATTTCTTTTTGATTAAAGACCTTCTGTTATTTTTTTCACCCTATCAGAATGCCTGCCGCCTTCAAATGGTGTCGAATAAAATATATCGACACACTTCATCGCTTCTTCTTCTGAAATGTATCTTGCGGGTAGTGTCAAAATATTCGCGTCATTATGAAGTCTCGCCAATTCGGCTATTTCTGAGTTCCAACACAAGGCTGACCTTATTCCTTTGTGTTTGTTTGCTGTCATGTTTATGCCGTTTCCGCTCCCGCATAATAATAGTCCAAAATCAAATTCTTTTTTTTCTATTGCGTTTGCTACAGGGTGAGCAAAGTCTGGATAATCTGCTCTTTCTTCAGAATAACAACCAAAATCTTTTATTTCGAACCCTTTTGATAGTAAATAAGATTTTAATTTTTCTTTTAATTGAAACGCTGCGTGATCACAACCAATTGCTATTTTAATCATCTCTAATTTTGATTTGTGTTCGTAAAAACTTAATTCGTTTTTTCTTCTTTGTTCTGATGTGAATTAATTTAGTTAGCTTTAATTTCGTTTAAGAACATCGTAATTAACAGCTTTTTTGGCTTATTAACACGTTTGTAAAGTTGGAAAATAAAGCCTTGATAATTAGGCCTATAGTTTTATTTTTATTAACACTAAATTTGTTGAAAAGAATATATTGTGTTGTTAAAGGGTTGTAGTTTTTTCTTGCTTTGTTCAATTTTATATTTCCTTGTTCTTTTTTTCGAGTTGGCAAAATTAGTTGGCCTTATTTTAACACGAAAAACAAACATTTTCATAACACATTTTGCTGTATTTTTGTAAAGAAGTTGTTAGATGAAAAGTATACAAACAGGTTGTTAATAAAGTAAAAAGACGCACCTGTTCAATGTGTTATGTTCTTATAACTTGTTACTTTGTGTTGATTAACTGTTAAAAGTGATATATACAACGCTTTTTGCTCTTTTTTTTACACTGAACTAACAGACCAATAACAACAACAATTTTTAAAATTTAATTAAAATAAAATATATATTATTATTATGGGTGATGATTTAAAGACAAAAGGTTTTCTTGATATTCCTGTTGATTTATCGCTAGATTTGTTCTCTGAAATTAATAAGTTAAAAAAAGAGAAAAATGCAATTATTCTTGCCCATTATTATCAAGATGCCGATATTCAAGATGTTGCTGATTACATTGGCGATAGTTTGGGTCTATCTCAGGAAGCTGCAAGAACAAAAGCCGATATTATTGTTTTTGCCGGGGTTCATTTTATGGCGGAAACAGCAAAGATATTATCACCGAATAAAAAAGTTTTATTACCTGATTTAAAAGCAGGCTGTTCTTTAGCGGATTCTTGCCCAGCTGATGCGTTTTTTGAGTTTAAAAAAATGTATCCCGATCATTTGGTTATTTCTTACATCAATTGTACTGCTGAATTAAAAACCTTAACAGATATTGTTTGTACATCTACAAACGCAGTTCAGATTGTGGAAAGTTTACCAAAAAAACAAAAAATAATATTTGCCCCAGACAAAAATTTAGGTGCTTATATTAAGAAAAAGACGGGTCGTGATATCGTTTTATGGGACGGTGCTTGTATGGTTCACGAGATATTTTCACTAGAAAAAATTTCTAATTTAAAGCACAAACATCCAAATGCAAAATTATTAGCTCATCCTGAGTGCGAAGCCAACATTTTGGAAATTGCCGATTATATTGGTAGTACAACCGGTATATTAAACTATTCAATTAAGTCTGATTGCAATGAATTTATTGTGGCCACAGAAGCAGGAATTATACATCAAATGCAGAAATCTAGCCCCAATAAATCGTTTATTCCAGCTCCGCCGAATAATTCTTGTGCTTGTAATGATTGTCCTCACATGAAGTTAAATACGCTAGAAAAGCTTTATAATTGCCTTAAATATGAACAACCTGAGGTGTTGTTATCAGCAGATTTAATAGAGAAAGCAAAAAGACCGATTATCAAAATGCTTGATTTATCTAAGCAATTAGGATTATAATTATTATAAAAAACTGATAATCAATAAATTAACATTATTTATTTCTCAAAACATTCTAAAAGTATTATTTTTACACACTTTTTTAGAGGAACACACTATTATTTATTAGAAATTAAATGTTTAAAGAATACGATGTTATAGTTGTTGGTGCTGGACACGCAGGTTGTGAAGCCGCTGCTGCTGCTGCAAATATGGGTTCTTCAACATTGTTGATTACTATGAATATGCAGACGATAGCTCAAATGAGCTGTAATCCTGCAATGGGAGGAATTGCAAAAGGTCAGATCGTGCGAGAAATTGATGCTCTTGGAGGATATTCAGGAATAGTTACAGATAAAACGGCCGTTCAATTCAGGATGCTAAATCGCTCAAAAGGCCCAGCCATGTGGAGTCCGCGCGCACAAAGTGATCGTTGGAAATTTGCTGAAGAGTGGAGATTGATGTTGGAAGCAACGCCAAATCTTGATTTTTGGCAAGATATGGTTAAAGAATTGATTGTAGAAGACGGAAAAGCGTGCGGGGTAATTACAGGAATGGACATACAGATTAGAGCAAAATCTGTTGTCTTAACTAACGGCACTTTCTTAAACGGTTTAATTCATTTAGGAGAAAAACAATACGGTGGCGGTCGAGCCGGTGAGAAATCATCGACAGGAATTACAGAACAACTAGTAAAATTAGGTTTTGATGCAGGGCGAATGAAGACAGGAACCCCTCCTAGAATCGATGGTCGCTCTCTTGATTATTCTAAAATGGAAGTCCAACACGGAGACGATAACCCCAACAGGTTTTCGTTTTTAGATGTTGATCAGTTCGGTTATAAAGTAAAACGCAACGACGCATTTGGAAATGGTCCTGCAGGACAAATACCCTGTTATGTTACCTATACGAATGAGGAGGTACATGAAATTTTAAGGACAGGTTTTGAAAAGTCGCCTATGTTTTCAGGAAGAATTCAAGGCCTCGGCCCCAGATATTGCCCCAGCATAGAAGATAAAATTACTCGTTTTGCTGAAAGAGAAAGACATCAGATTTTTGTCGAGCCAGAAGGTTGGAATACAGTAGAAATTTATGTGAACGGCTTCTCTACGTCACTACCAGAAGATGTTCAATTTAAAGCGCTGAGAAAAATTCCAGGATTTGAAAACGCGAAAATGTTCCGCCCCGGCTATGCAATAGAATATGATTATTTTCCGCCACAGCAATTGAATTTAACCCTTGAAACCAAGCTGGTTGAGAATTTATATTTTGCCGGACAGATTAATGGAACAACAGGTTACGAAGAAGCTGCTTGTCAAGGATTAATGGCAGGCATCAATGCGCATCAGAAGATTAACAAAAAGGACCCTTTTGTTCTTCAAAGATCAGAAGCTTATATTGGGGTTTTAATAGATGATTTGGTAACAAAAGGTACAGAAGAACCCTATAGGATGTTTACCTCGCGCGCTGAATATAGAATCCTATTAAGGCAAGATAACGCAGACATTCGGCTAACCCCAAAATCGTTTGAGCTTGGCTTGGCTAAACAGGAGCGAATAGACAGGGTTAATTTAAAACAAAAACAAACCCAGGAAATAATAAATTATTTTAAGAAGGAAAGCATTGATCCCGCAGAAATTAATCTGGCGTTAGAAGCCATTGGGTCTGCCCCAATTACACAGAAAGTAAAAATGTTTGGTGTGTTAACGCGCCCAACGATTACACTATTAGACTTTGCTATCTATTCTCCAAAGGTAAAAGAATTTATTTCTCAGTATGATTTAGAAAGCATCGAACAGGCAGAAATCCTGATGAAATATGAAGGATATATTTCAAAAGAGCACGAGCTGGCCGACAAACAAACGCGACTGGAAGACCTTGTCCTTCACGATGATTTCGATTACAAAAGATTAACCTCGCTGTCTTCAGAGGCTAGAGAAAAATTTAATAAAATAAGGCCTAGAACTATTGGACAGGCGTCTCGAATTTCAGGCATTACGCCTTCCGACATTTCCGTCCTTATGGTATATTTAGGCAGATAAACCCCAACTCGTTTCACGTGAAACAAAAATATTTTTATGGAAGCACTAATCAATTGCCCGGTTTGTAATTCAACATCATTTTCACCGTTTTTGTCTTGTGTCGACCACACGGTTTCACGTGAAACGTTTAATGTTGTTCAGTGCAGTTTGTGTGGTTTTAAGTTTACAAACCCAAGACCCGAAGAGGACAAGCTTGGACCATATTACAATTCAGACGAGTACGTTTCTCACTCAAATACAAAAAAAGGCTTTATTAACGCTACCTATCAATACGTCAGAAAATACACGCTTCTCAAGAAGCTTCAACTAATCTCTAAGTATTATAGAACGGGAAAAATTTTGGATATAGGCTGTGGCACAGGCGAGTTTTTGAATATCTGTAAGCGCGCAAAATGGGAAACGCTTGGCATTGAACCTGATCCTGGTGCACGAAGCAAGGCAGTTGCCAACTATGGTTTAAATGTTAAACCCGAGTCGGAAATACAGGGCCTACAAGACGAGTCTTTTGATATTATTTCAATGTGGCACGTTTTGGAGCACGTGCCCAGACTAAACGAAAGGGTAGAAGACCTCAGGCGATTAATTAAGCCCGGGGGCGTAATTATAGTAGCAGTCCCCAACTGCAATTCGTTTGATGCAAAAATTTATAAAGAGAACTGGGCCGCATACGATGTGCCCCGCCACCTGTATCACTTTACACCCAAAGACATCGAGCAGCTTTTTAAAAATCATGGCCTGAAAATGTTCAAGGTTTTGCCCATGATTTTTGACTCTTTTTATGTATCCATGCTCAGCGAAAAGATAAAAACAGGGAGGTCAAATATTGTGCGTTCCACGTGGAACGGTTTCCAATCTAACCTTTTTGCTCTTAAATCTGGCAAAACCTCCTCTAGCCAAATATACCTTTTTAGAAAAGAAAAATAATCAAAAACCAAGCTTGTTCTAGGCTGTCGCCCCTACCCATTTTTTCTGGAATTTTTATTTAAAATTTGTCGGCTACCAAATTCTGCCCGACTTGTTTTACACTTACGACTCGCCCCCTTTTTCTCTTCAAACCTTTATTTTATAACAAATTATACCCGTTTTCTAGCCTGACAATTTATTATGATCGAAAGGCTTGTTCTTGAAACCTTTGTTCCGCCCAACCAGTTTCTAAAACAAGGTTTTTGGTTTTTCAAATAAGGCCCAACACAGGATACGATTAAACAAACTGTGGTTCACAGAATGCTACAAAGTGAGCGCGACCGAAAAAGCAAACGCGCCGGAGCCATAGCTAGTTAAACGAAAAACGCCCTTTTTAAGGCCGTGGCGACAAGAAAGTTCTCGCTGAAACAAATGGCTGTCTCGGGCCCCGAAAGGCGCTTAATATGCGCATAAAGCGCTCTGGCTTGAGCGCCTTTGTTTGTTAGCCATTCGTGTGTTATTGACCCGGTTTTTACAGGCGTTTCATAAATCGTTAACCATTTTTGAAAGAATAATATCGAACGAGCGAAATTTTTGAAAAAGAAAACTTTGTCTGTTGTAGATTTGAAGGCCATAATAAATTCTTAAATTTGAAAAAAATCTGTATATTTTATCATTAAAAATTAATTTTTAAAAATCAAATTAATGGATATTTCCTATATTCTAAATCACCTCGGCGAGGATCGTGAAGACTACTACGGAGCGGTTGCTCCGCCCGCTTTTCAATCAAGCAATTTTTGCTTTAAAACTGTTGCAGAAATGCGCGAAAAGTTAACCCGGGAATTAGAAACCCCCTTTTATACAAGAGGTTATAACCCAACAGTGGCAACACTTAGAAAGAAGGTAGCAGCTCTAGAGGGCGCCGAAGACGCACTCGTTTTTTCAAGTGGAAGCGCTGCAGTTGCGGCCGCAGTGATGAGTGTTGTAAAGTCTGGCGATCATGTTGTTTGCGTGCAAAAACCATACAGCTGGACGAACAACCTCCTTACTAAATACCTTTCAAAATATGGCGTTACACACACATTTGTAAGCGGGGGAGAGGCCGCGGCTTTTGAAAATGCAATTCAAGCAAACACGAAACTGATTTATTTGGAAAGCCCAAATTCATTAACTTTTGAGATGCAGGATATTGAAGCAATAGCAACACTGGCTATGCGCAAAAGCATTACAACGATTATAGACAATAGCTATAACTCCCCGCTAAACCAGAGCCCAATCAAAATGGGGGTTGACATTGTTTTACATTCAGGAACCAAGTATCTTAATGGACACAGCGATGTGGTTTGTGGTGTTGTTTGTGCATCACATGAGCGCATCATGAAAATGTTTGCAGAAGAATATATGACAATCGGAAGCTGCATTTCTCCTCATGATGCAGGGCTTGTTTTGCGAGGGCTGAGAACGCTTGAGCTCCGAGTAAACAGAAGCGCTGAAACAGCCAAAAAGGTTTCTGATTTCGCAGAAAAACACCCTAAAATTAAAAATGTATACTACCCTTTTTCTTCTAAAAATTCACAGTTGGCTTTGGCGCAAAAACAAATGAAGCAGGGTGGCGGTCTTTTGTCGCTAGTCGTTGATGCAAAAGACGAGGCAGCAATGGAGCGTTTTTGTAATGGGTTGACTCGTTTTCTGATGGCGACCTCTTGGGGCGGCTATGAGTCATTGGTGTTTCCGCTTTGTGCCCTAGCGGCTAGCAAGAGTTTTGAAAACCCGCTTCCTTGGAATATGGTTCGGCTGTATATCGGATTAGAAGATGCTGAAACATTGATTGAAGACTTGAAGCTGGCGCTGGACAAGGTGTAGCCCTGTTGATAGAGTAAAAACAAGCACAAATTTGATCAACGGCATTGTCTACGCTCCTTTGGAAAAGAAGAAAAACAGCGGAATAAGAAACAATAACGAGGTTGTTTTTTCAACGACTCGCTTTTAGACTAGTTAGTTTTTTAAAACATTAATTTTCGATAGCGCACCTTTGTCATTCATTTCTAAAAGATAAACACCGCTTGGCAGTCCCGAAATATCCATAACAAAAGCGTTTCCCGTCAAGCCGCTTTTTTCCAAAACAACAACACCAGAAATATTCACGAGCCTGAAAGAGGCGTTGACAAACGTTTTGCTTGCTGTTAAAGTCATTTGGTTGTTACTAGGATTTGGATATGCTGACAAAATGTTTTTTTCGTTTTCTGGTATGCTTGTCGTTGCGTCTGCCACAACAACAACGGTGACAGTTGCAACACCGCAGTATTTGTCGGTTACGGTAACGACGTATGTGCCAGCATCCAAACCAGAAAGGTCCTCTGTTGAGGCAGTGTAGCCCAACGGTCCCGTCCAAGAATAGGTAAATGGGGCAACGCCTCCTGTAACAGTAAGGTCAATTGATCCCGATCCTGCAGTTCCTGTTGTGTTAACAACAACAAAGGTTAGGTCGCTCGAAAATGCTATACCACAAAGGAAAGTAAGCGACAGTGTAAAAAATATTTTTTTCATTTTATATATATTTAAAAAATTTCTATTGCTCTTTTTTTTATCAATTCATTCAGTGGAACATTAAAATCCAGCTGACTGTTTTTAATATATTTTACGGTGTTATCATCTTTGTTAATTATTAAAACCCCTTCACTCAGCGTTGCGCCGGGTGTTTTGTTTGGCGCTTGAGAAATTGTTTTTGTTGACACTTCGTATGTTTGCCCATTATTTAAAAACATATAAGCCCTTTTTTTATATTCAAAAAGAGTGAAAAAAGCATCAACAGACAATTTCTGAATTTCACTGTTTTTCCACCCCAAACGATTATAATTCCAAAAAGAAATTTCGCCGCTGTTTGTAATGGCCATAAAGAATGTTGTGTCGTTTAGCACAATACCGTCAAAAAAAAAGTTGGTCAACGTGTTTGACCTTTTGATCGTAAATAAATACGGGTCGTTATAAGCAAATGGAGTTAAATCAACACTTTCCATGATCTTGTTAAGAACAGTAACTTTGTCGCTCCACTCCTGAAGAGCGCTTAACTTAAAACGTTTAAGCGCCTCGTTCCTGTCGTTCAGCGGGTGGTTTAAAAAATTGATTGCATAAAAATCGTCTCTCGTAAGATCCCAGGAAAACGGAACAATAGGATCATTAAAATTTCTTCCTGCCGGCAGCGCCAGGCTTTTTGCTGTTTTTAGCTCGTCTGAAACATTTCCAACATGCAATGTTGCAACCTGAAACTCCTCATCGATTGTTGAGTAGTAAAAACGGTTGTTCTCAATAATAATTTTGCGTTCAATCTTTTGTGCTGAAACAGCAAACGACATAATGGTAAAAAACAATAGAGCAAAGAACGGCTTCATACAGAAATTAAAAAGTAGTAATTGTTTCTGAAAGGTCTGATTGTGACATATCATTTGAAAAATAAGCTTCTGTGTTTGTGCCAACAGTAAATCGATAGTTCCATCCGCTGAAGGCTGCCGTTTTTATTGCACCTAGCGTTGGAAAAGTAACACCATAACAAGCATCATAATATACACCATCTAGCTTTGCGATTTGGTGGTTATTAAAATAGGACGCAGGTCTAACATTGCACGAGCCGGGTATCCCAACCATGTCTGTCACATCCGATGTTGTAAAAACATAAGCCGTATAGGGAGGCGGCATTGTTCCTACTGATGTAACATAGGTGTTCTTATAAGGAAAAGCCGGACATGCCGCAGTGGCACTTGGTGTGCCGAAGCTCCAGTCCTTTACGATGAAGCGGTTTACTGTGTGTCCGCAAACGGTATTGTTTATAGGGGTTATGTATACGTAGTCGTTTGTGCGAACAACACCTTGAATTTTTATTGATGATAAAAAGAGTTGAGCAAACGTGTAACACTCAGCATCTCTAAACTTTAAAAGTGAACCCAAGGTTACGTTTGGGGAGTTCATGATCTTATAATAAAAAAGGCTGTCATCATTATAATTTAAAACAACATGATCAACAAACTCGCTCCATACATGACTTATTATGGCGGTGTCTAGCGATTGGTATTGCGCGTTTCTGCAGCTGAGATCAAAAACCGTGTGGTACCATTTATAATCTGTTCCTTCTGCTTGTGGTGTGCTGCGTGTTACATAGAGCGTGTTGTTTGTTGCGCCAATGGCCCTCCATGTTGTTCCGTTGTCAAACGAAACTTCCCAGTTAATGGTGAATGGTTTAAAAAAGCGAACAATAGAGGCAGTAAAAATATGAGAGCCGACAGTTGCGGGGTATAAAAAATTGTGAGTCGTTGTTGCAGAAGCAGCAACAATTACTTTTTTAGCAATGAAATTTATTCCGTCAGATGCGCTTCCGCGGACAAAAACAGAATCTGGAACGCTTGCACAGGTTATTGTGAATGCTCCAGCAACAGTAGGTGCTAGTCCGCTTACATAAGCAACAGGGCTTTGGGTTGTGCCTGCTGCAGTCCATTGCGGAGCTGTGTAGCTACCGGTACCATCGTCCTTGCGAATATTTAAGTTCCCACCGCTGAATGTAGCACTTACGATGCTAATATTAGAGTAGGTAAAGTCTTGTGCAAATGTGTTTAAAGTAAGCAACACAAATACCGATAACAGGCAACGAAAAATCTTTTGCATAGGAAGAGTTTTTCGCTAATTTATAAAAAAAATAGTTAATACAGGAAAGCGATATTAAATGGGCGAATTATAAAGAATAAATTACTGTGGTCGGAACAGTGTGAATTTACCCTTTTTTACAAAGTTCAGATCGATTTCCGAAAGCGTCACAATTTTTTTGTTGTTTACGTTTTGTTCTGCGATCACATACTTTCCCGGCCCTAACACTTTATATACGATTGCAGTATGGTGAGGAAACTCTTTCCAGCTTTTATCGGGGTAAACAATTTTAACATTTTCGAATTGAATAATATCTCCTGGCAAAACCTCTTTGTTAGGTAGGGTTGTTTTTCCAAAGTCGTAGGGAGGTGTCCAGGTCGCTTTGGCAAAGTCGAGGGCCTCTTTTGCTAAGTCCCAACATTCGCCCCTGCCTACTTTTTTGCCGATGTGTTTTTCGCAAAAGGAGACAATTTTATTATTAACGATGGATGTGTCTTGCGCCTTTATTGAGCTAGAAATAAAAAGGGACAAACAAAAAACAAGAATACGAGTGCCCATGGTTAGAGAATAAAAAGGGTTACAAAGTTCCGACCTTGATCTTTTTCCCAGGTAATAACGAATACTTCTCACCAAAATTATTCAGCCGCTTTATTTCATCAACGGTTGTTTTGTTTTTTTGCGCAATTTTATACAACGAATCTCCTTTTTGTACGGTGTAAATTTTATATTTTTCTGCTGTGTTTTTGCTCGTGTTATTTTCTGCTGTTACCAGAGTAGTTGTTTTCTTTTCTGGCGTCGGACCAGTTGTTTTTTCTAGCGGCTTTTTTCCGTAAATATAGATGGTCAGTTTTTTTCCAGGCTTTAGAGTGTTGGTTGTAATGCTGTTCCACGATTTAATATCAGCCACTGTGCAACCGTATCGTTTTGCAATATTGTTTAGGTGTTCACCAGTTTTTACGGTGTGAATTTTCATGGTCTCCTGGGTAGCAATTATTGATTCGCGATTGAGTGTGTCGGCGCGATAAAAATCATAGATCTTGTCTTCGTTTAATATAAAGGCGCCCATTTTATTTGATGGAAGCGTCAAGATGCTTTGTTCGTCGGCAACAACCGGGATAACCTGTTTTCTGTAGCTCGGGTTTAAATATTGAAGTTCGTCTTCCGAAATATCTAAAACAGACGCTATTTGATGAAAAGAAATTTGTTTTTTTACGGAAACGGTATCAACTTGTAAAAATGTTTTTTTTGGAATTGCAGAGTATAAATTATGTTCAGCCGTATAGCTCATCACGTAGTTTACTGCAATAAAGGCTGGCACATACCCTTGTGTTTCTTTTGGAAGGAAAGGGCGAATTTCCCAGTATGTTTTTTTTCCGCCGCTTCTGCGGATTGCTTTGTTTATGTTTCCTGGCCCACAATTATAAGCGGCCAATACCATTTGCCAATCGCCAAATAAACCATACAGATATTGAAAATATTCACACGCAGCAGCAGTAGATTTATACGGGTCGCACCGTTCGTCAACATATGAAGAAACCTTTAGGCCATAAATTTTTCCTGTAGGATACATAAATTGCCAAAGCCCCATAGCCCCAGCGTGGCTTTTTGCCACAGGGTTTAAAGCTGACTCACAAATAGCAAGGTATTTTAATTCGAGAGGCAAATTATATTTGTCGAGCTGTTCTTCAAACATTGGAAAATAGAATTGTGAAAGGGCCATAACGCGCGCTACAAGTTCCCGCTTGCGTTTGGTGTACATTTCTATATATCCTTTTACTACAGGGTTATATTGAAGATCGAATGGAGAAACGGCGTCTAATTTCGCCATTCGCAATTCATAAACCAAATCATCGTAGCGAGGGATGGAGTCGTGAGGAAAATTGTATTTTGGGTTTTTGGGGTAGCTGATCTTTGCGTAACCTTTTTCAAATAAATTTAAATTGATGAGGCTGTCTAGAGCGGCAGCAATGGGATCGTCCTGCAGCGTTTCCGGGGAATACCCAACTGGGGATTGAGAAAAGCTTTTTGTTGAACACAAGAGTAGCAAGAGGAAAGTTCCCGCAAAAGAGATCGTATTTCTGAAAAATGATTTTAATTTTACCACCATTACAAATATCGCAAGGATTGTTTGAAATAGCAAGAAAGATTAAACGAGATGTTTGTTTTAATTACGAAGAGGAGTGAAAAAAAATTAAAATCCGCCCATTAAATAATTTGAAAATGAAAGCAGGTCGGAATCGGCAAAGTTTTTTCCAATTACTTGCACACCAAAAGGCAGCCCGTTAGAATGATTGCCCATCGGCAAAGAAATAGCTGGCAGGCCAGTAATGTTAGCTTGTACAGTAAAAATATCTTCCAAATACATTGCAATAGGGTCGGCGCCTTTTTTGCCAAACTCAAAGGCTGTTCCAGGTGTTGTTGGCAAGAGAATAAAATCGTATTTGCTAAAAATCTCGTTTGTTTTGTTTAGTAATAGTCGGCGAACTTTTTGGCCCTTCGAATAATATGCGTCATAATAGCCCGAGCTCAGCACAAACGTTCCTAACATTATTCTCCTTTTTACTTCAGCACCGAATCCTTCACTGCGTGATTTTTTATAGGTTGACTCTAAGTCAGTTGCGTTCTTGCTTCTATAGCCAAAATTGATTCCATCGAACCGCGCAAGGTTGGATGAGGCCTCTGCAGTAGTTAGCACATAATATGTTGGAACAAGATAATCTAGAAATGGAAAATCAACCGCTTCAACAACATGTCCACTAGCTTTTAATTTGCTTATTATTTCGTTAATGCGGGCTTTAATTTCAGGGTTAAGGCCATTGCTTTCAAGGCAATCTTTTAAATAAGCAATTCGCAGCGGTTGTTGTTTTTTAGTTATCTCTTTCGAGAAAGCGGGTACAACACGAGAAGACGCTGTGCTATCGTAGTCGTCTTTACCAGAGATCACCTCCATTATTATTGCGGTGTCTTCAACCGTTTTTGTTAAGGGTCCTATCTGGTCAAAAGAAGAAGCGTATGCAATAGCGCCATAACGCGAAACCCTTCCGTATGTTGGTTTATAGCCAACAACACCACAAAATGATGCTGGTTGACGAATAGATCCGCCGGTATCTGTTCCAAGAGCAGCAAGACATAAGTCGGCAGCAACAGCAGCAGCAGAGCCTCCGGAAGAACCACCTGGAACACGTTTTGGGTCAAGCGGGTTTAATGCATTTCCAAAAGCCGAGTTTTCGTTAGAGCTGCCCATTGCAAATTCATCACAGTTACAACGGCCAATAATAATAGCGTCTTCAGCTAACAACCGTTCAACAACAGTAGCGTTATATAACGATTCAAAACCTTCTAATATTTTTGATGAAGCGGATACTCTGTGTCCCTTATAACATAAATTATCTTTCAGCGCTATAACCATTCCGGCAAGCTTCCCAGCTGTTTTTGATTGAACCTTTTTGTCTACAAGTTTTGCTTTTTCAAGTGCAGCGTTTTCGAAAACTTCCAAAAAAATGTTTAGATTTTTCTTGTCTTGAATTCGGCTCACATATGTTTTTACAAGGTCAACACAAGAAATAGTATTGTTTGACAAGTCTGATTGGATTTCGGAAAGAGAGTGGTAAGCCTTCACAAATCAAGGAATATTATTAAATACAAAATCCTCTTCGAAAACGAAGAGGAGGAGTGTAGTTTTATTAAAATAAAAATTAGTCTTTTTTGTCTGTACTTGAAGTGGTGTTATCGCCTTCGCCTTTAGAAGCGTCCTTGAATTCTTTTACCCCTTTTCCAAGACCTTTCATTAGTTCAGGAATTTTTTTACCGCCAAAAAGCAATAAAACAATGACCAAAACAATGATCATTTCTGATCCACCAAGACCAAAAAGGCCGATTAAAATACTGTTTAACATTTTATGTAAGTTTTAAATACGTTGCAAAGATAATGAAAATATTGTTCTGCTAGTTATTCTTATATAACCAATCTTCCGGATTCATTTTTGTTTGACCTTTCCATACTTCGAAGTGCATTTGAGTTTTGGAATCATCATCGTCATAAAGGATTGAGCCAATGTTTTGTTTTGTCTTTATTTTATCGCCCACCCTAACATACACATCTTTTAAATTAGAATAAATTGTTAAAAACTCACCATGACGTAACAGAACAAACTGTCCGGACCCAGGCATGTTCACTACAGCTTTCACTTCTCCGTCAAAAACGGCACGAGCTAAAGAGCCGTTGTTAGTTGTAATATCAATACCGTTATTGTTCACATCAATGTCTTTCATAAGAGGGTGTGGGTGAACACCATAATGCTCGCTAATAATTCCTTTTGAAACCGGCCACGGAAGCTTACTTTTATTGCTTGAAAAAGAATTAGACAGTTCAAGTGATTCAGGTGTTAATATGAGTTTTTGTGGCTTTGGCTTACCGTCTGTTTTGGCTTGCGCCTGCGCCTTTTCAAGCTCTTTTTCAATTACACGTTGAATAGCTAGTTGCAACTTTTTGGCGTCTTGTTTCTTTTTCTCTAGGTCTTTCTTGAGTTTACTTTCCTGTGTCTGAAGATTTGAAAACACCTGTTGCTTCTCGCTTTTTTCAGAAGTAAGATTTTGTTTTTCAGTTTCCTGGCTTCCCAACAAAACCCGCTGGTCGGATTTTTTAGCCTCTAGGTCTTGCACCTTTTCGTTTAAATTCTTTTTTGTAGAAATAATTTTTTCTGCCTGTTTGTGACGATAATCGCTGTATTGTTGAAGGTATTTCAATCTCATGTATGCTTGTTCAAAATCTCTTGCCGCAAAAACAAACATTAATCGACTGTAAGAATCCTGATTTTTATACGCGTAATAAACCATTTTTGCATACTCTGCTTTTAGCTTTTTCAGATCGTTTTGCAGGCCATTAATGGTTTCGTTATTTTCTTGGATCTGTTTATTAAGAACCCCTATTTCACCATTAATAGTAGCAATTAACTCTTCTCGGTCGCTGATCTTTTTGTTGAGCATCAGCAATTCATTTAGCGAATGTTTTTTGTTTTTCTTGGTTTCAGCAAGCAGTTGATTTGTTTTCTCGATCTCTTTTTGAATTTGTAATTTTTTATTTTCAAGCTCCTTTTTGGTTTGTTTTTGGGCAACACAGAGTTGGGTGCCTAGCAATGCGAAGCACCAAAGAACAAGAAGAAAAAACGTTTTACTGTTTTTCTTTGAAAACGATTTGCTCATAGTTGTCTGGTATTTTAAAAGGAAAAGTTTGTTCTTCGTTTAATATTACTTTAGAATATTCAATGTCAATTTTTATGTTCTTTTGTGCTTTGATCAAGTAGTTCATTTTCATTGGAAACAGTTGTGTAGAGTCCTTTAATTCATAGTTCTCGAAATGTGCATCAAAACTTCTTCCGGGATTGAACTCATAAAATAGTATGCGGGTTATCTTAAATGTTTCAGGATTCATATAAATACTTTGCGCGGGCTCTTTGAGCTCTTTTCCTTTTCCTATCACTTTTCGAAGCTTATATTTTCTGATCGTTCCAAGCGTATATTGACAGTTGTCGATTCCTGGTTTTATTTTTTCGTCATCATCATAAAATTCCACGCTGTTACCAACCAACAAAGATTGTAGCATTTCATAATCTAGTTCGGAGTTTAACATTTTGCTTAAGTAAGTGTAGTCGCCCTTGAAATATTTATTGTTTATGGTGTTTGTAAATTTCACAGAGTCTTTTGTTATTAACACACGCGCCCCCTCAATGCCAAGTTTAGAAATGGACATCCAGATCACACTGTCTTTTTTCATCCTAAGAGAAACAGTAAACGAGTTTGTTGTGCTGTCTATTGTGGATTCTGCGCTAAGCTTTCCTTTTAGCCAAACAAATTTAAATTCGTTTGCTTTAAGGTTGGCGGTTAACGCTTTCGAATTCTTAAAATCTAGAATGCATTTCCCGTTGTTTAATGTAATTTTTTGTTGATGTTTACAGGACATAAAACTTAGCGAAGCCATAAGCAAGACCGTTGCCACAAGTTTGTTTTGTGGAAATAGAAAATAAAAATAGGTTCGGCTTTTGCTATTCATATAATTTTTTGTCCGCGATTTTTTTTTCGATAGCATCGGAGTGTCCGCTATATTTTTTTGCTTCTATCCAATAATTTATTGCAGCGTTTTTATCGCCAAGCTGGAAAAGGATATCACCATAATGTTCAAGCAGAGTGCCGTTTGCCTTTCCGCCGTTTTCAATAGCTTTTCCTACCCAAACCTTTGCGTCATCATATTTTTTCAGCTGATACAACACCCAACCGTAAGTGTCCTGGTAAGAATTATTGTTTGGCTCTAGCTCGTTACTTTTTTTAGACATCGACTCCGCCATTTCTAGGTTTTTGTTTCTTAACGAGAGATAATAAGCGTAATTGTTTAGAACATACACATTTGTTGGATCTAACTCCAATGATTTGTCGTAAGCGGCATCCGATTCGTTGTTGTTTTTTAATTGATTCTGTGCATCACCAATAGTTGCATAAAACTGTGACAATAAAAGTTTGTTGTCAAACACAAACTCTTTTCCTTCCGTTAGGTCATCAACTGCTGTCTGATAGTTTTTTAACTGAACGTTTGCTATTCCGCTGAAAAAGTAGGGAGCGGCTTGATTGGGGAAGAGCTCCATTGCGTCCTTGCTTTCTTTTTGCATGGAGACATAATCGTTTAATTCAGATTCTATGACCAGAAGTTGGTTCCACAAAGCATACTTTTCTTTATCAAGAGAAATGGACATTCTATATTCTTTCCTCGCCGCTTCATACTTTTTGTCGCGAAATAAAAAATCGCCATAAATAGAAAAAGCTTTCGCCTCATCAGGGTGAACCGCAACAATGATCTTGCACAACTCATCCGCATCAGCCTTCAATTCCGAGAATGTTTCAGTAATCGAATAATAGGATAAAAGAATTTTTACCTTCGTGTCAATGTCAAGCCCTTTGCTTTGAAAAGCAATTTTGATTTCTTGAAAAGCCTTTTCGTTTTGTTTTTGGTTGCGATACAAGTCAGCCAACGACAGGTGGACATAGGCGTTTGTGGGGTCAATTACCAGCAGGTCGTTATAAGCTTGAAGGGCTTTGTCGAACAAGCCTTTGTCTTGGTACAGCTCTCCTAATATTCCGTAATACTTGCCTTCTTTAGGAAAGGCTTTAATTAATTTTTTCGCTTCTTCAACCGCCTTATCAATGTTGTTTGTGTTCTTATAGATTTTTAACTTTTGCATGGACGACTCTTCGGTCACACCAATATTGTTTTCAATTTTTTCGTATACCTTAATTGCTTCTGATGATTTATTAATTGCCAGGAAGGAGTTGGCCAACTCGTAATAAAAATCGTAGTTGCCGGGATTGTCTTTTACAAGCCGCTCGTATACATGTGTAACGCCTGCTCCTTGCTTGCTATCTTTTAAGCAGGTTGCATATTGTAATTGATACCAAACGTTTTTTGGGTCTATTTCCGAAGCCTTTTTACTGAAAAAGAGTGCGCGGCTTTTATTTCCCTGGTATGCATAGATTCCAGACAGTTCATACATGCTGGCTGCATTGTTCGGATCAATTTTTAAAGCTTGAGAATAGTGCGTTTCTGCAAGCTCATAGTTTCCTAGGATTCTGTCTTTATTTGCTTCAAAGAACAGAAATTTTAATTGTACGAGTTCCTTATCGCTTAGTGATGTTGTTTTGTGTTCGCTCTTCGATGTGTCTGACAATCCGCTTTTTTGAGATTTACAAGAAGTAAATACCATTGCGATGGCAACAAGAAAATAAAAATTATATCGTTTATTTATTCTCAAAATAGAGTCAGATCAATAGCGTTTATTTATCGTATTGTTGAATAGTCGCCAACGCTGGCATCGCTTGATTTTCCTGTAAACTCAGAAAAATTACCAATCATAGAGTTGCTCAGTTCGGCATTTTTAATTTTACTGTTTGTTTGGATGATACAGTTTTTTACGATTGAGTTTTCAATGACAGTTCCATTGCCAACAGATACGTGAGGGCCAACAACAGAATTAGTGAGCACAACATTTTCTCCAATAAAACAGGGCTCGATAATTTTTGAGCTGGTGTTTGTGTGTGTGTTTGAAACAATCCCGCTATCCTTAATAAATTCTAAAATACGCTGATTCGTATATACTGTGGCGTCCTTGTTACCGCAATCTAGCCATTCGGTTACTTTCCCTGGGGTAAATTTCGTTCCTTTGGCTTTCATATTTTCCAAGGCATTTGTCAGTTGGTATTCTCCCTTTTCTTTTATGTCGTTATCTAGCAAATATTGTAGTTCTCTTCTAAGATAATCGCCATCCTTAAAATAATATATTCCGATGATTGCAAGGTCAGAAACAAACTCTTGAGGTTTTTCAACAAAGTCGGTAATTACATTATTGGCATCAAGTTTCACAACTCCAAAAGGTTTCGGGTCGTCAACTTTTTGTACCCAAATGATTCCTTCTTCTGATGAATCCATTTTGAAGTCCGCCTTGAATAGCGTATCAGCAAAAGCAACCACCACTTTTCCGGTAACACATTCTTTTGCGCACATAATAGCATGAGCGGTTCCGAGCGGTTGGTCTTGATAAAAAATGCTTCCTTTGGCGCCTAAGCTTTCAGCAACCTTTACAAGGTTTTCTTCTGCCTCTTTTCCAAAACGTCCGACAACAAAGGCTATTTCTTCAACTTTCTCATCACAAACTTTTGTGATATCTTCTACGATCCTTTGAACCATTGCTTTTCCTGCTATAGGAATAAGAGGCTTAGGAGTTGTAAGTGTGTGTGGGCGCATTCTTTTGCCCATTCCTGCCATTGGGATGATTATCTTCATAAAGTAATTATTTTGTTCCTGTGTGTCCGAATCCGCCGGCACCACGATCTGTTCCTGTTAATTCTTCTACTACAATCCATTCTGCTTGTTCGTGTTTTGCTATTACCATTTGGGCAACACGTTCACCGTCATTTATTGTAAAAGGCTCGTTAGAGAGGTTTACTAAAATCACTTTTATTTCTCCTCTATAGTCAGCGTCTATTGTTCCAGGCGAGTTAAGCACGGTTAATCCATTTTTAAATGCCAAGCCGCTTCTGGGGCGTATCTGAGCCTCGAAGCCAACAGGCAGCTCAATGAATAAACCAGTAGCAACAAGGGTTCTTTCAAGCGATTTTAATACAATAGGTGCATCTAAATTTGCTCGCAAATCCATCCCTGCAGCTGCGGCTGTTGCATAGCTAGGGAGCTCGTGTTTAGATTTATTTATGATATTGATTTTCAAAATATAATTTATTAAGCCAATTTCTTGATATTATTTTTTTCGAGTTTCCATGCAACACCAATAAACCCAATCAGCATAAAATTGTTAATGAGCAGATTCATTGCTGTTGATTCGGTTTGGACGAAAACGCTTATCATATACAAAGTTAATGATAAACCCAAGTATCCGAGGATGCGTTTGAGGTCGTAATTAACAGGGAATTGTTTATTACCCAAAAAATAAGACACGACCATCATGCTAGCATAGCAGATAAGCGTTGCCCATGCGCATCCCATATATCCAATTCGCGGGATCCAATAGACGTTCAAAGAAATGGTAATAACGGCACCGAAAATGGTCAGAAAAGCGCCATAATGTGTTTGTCCTGTCAATTTATACCAAATGGATTGATTAAAAAAGATTCCTAAAAACATATTTGCAAGCAAGAGAATTGGAACCACTTTAATGCCTGTTCGGAATTCTGCTGTTCCCGCAAAATATTGGATCCAATGAATGTTCATCATTGTTCCTAAAAAAATGATGGAGCAAACAATCACAAAAAATTTCATCACATCAGCATATGTTTTTTTTGAGTCTTTTTCTTTGGAGTGACTAAAAAAGAAGGGTTCTGCAGCAAACCGAAACGTTTGAATAAAAATGGTCATAATAATAGAAACCTTGTAACAGGCGCCATATATGCCGGTTTGAACCATCGCCTCTTTTCCGGGTAACGTATGCGTAAGCAGGATTCTGTCAAGCGTTTCATTTACCATCCCGGCTAATCCAGCAAGGAGTAAAGGAAGCGCATATCTCATCATTCGTTTCCACAAAGGGGAGTCAAAAACATACCGAACCCTGAAAATTTCCGGAGAAAGCAACAATAGTGTAACAAGGCTGGCGATTAGGTTAGAAATGAAAACATATCCAATTCCTATTTCCGGATTATAGATTTTATCTACTAGCGGTTTTAACGCTGATGAAGAAGATTCATAGACATGTTTGCAGAACAGAATAAAAAATAAATTTAAGCCAATATTTATACAGATATTAATTGTTTTAATAAGAGCAAACCTTTTTGCTTTTCCCAACTCGCGAAGCTTAGCGAATGGTACAGCAGCCAGGGCGTCTGTTCCAATAATGATAGCAAACCAAACAACATATTCTGGATGACCACTGAATTTTATGGTTTCTGAAATAGAGGGCGCACAAGCACTAACGGCAATAATAAAAATCGTAGAGGTGATGAATAAAGAAATAAGAGAGGTTGTATACACTTTTTGTTTATCGGATTCGGTTTGTGAAAAACGAAACAAGGCCGTTTCCATGCCGTAGGTTAAGAAAACCAATAAAAAAGAAACATATGCATACGCTGATGTTACGGTTCCAAACTCTCCGGTAGAAAAATTGTAAGTATACAGCGGAGTTAATAAGTAATTCAACAAGCGCCCAACGATTGTTGGCAAGCCATAAATAGCAGTTTGAGAAGCGAGTTTTTTAAGAGGATTCAATTTATTTTCCTGTGAAATTAGCTTTACGTTTTTCTAAGAACGCGGTTGTGCCCTCCTTAAAATCGTCGGTGGCAAAACACTTTCCGAACTCCACTACTTCAGCAGTAAACCCATCAACGCCATCTGCGAAATAAGCATTTACACTATTGATAACTCCTGTAATTGCTTTTGGAGATTTACTTTTTATTTTTTCAATTAGCTCTGTGCATTTTGAAAGAAGCTGATCTTGTGGAACAACATAATTAACCAAACCAAGATTTAATGCTTGGTCTGCACTAATCATATCGGCAGTCATATGTAGCTCTGTGGCTTTTGTTTTTCCGATGTATTGAATCAGTCTTTGTGTTCCGCCATAACCAGCAATCAACCCTAAGTTTACTTCCGGTTGACCGAACTTTGCGTTGTCGCTGGCAATGCGCAAATGACAAGCCATAGACAACTCGCATCCACCACCAAGCGCAAACCCATTTACAGCAGCAATTACCGGCTTGGAACAGTTTTCTATTTGTTTAAAAACATCTTGTCCGCTTTTTGCCAACGCTTTTCCTTGTTCAACGGAAAGGCCCACAAATTCTGCTATATCAGCGCCAGCAACAAACGATTTTGGGCCGGCCCCTGTAATGATAATTGCTTTTATTTCAGTTGTTGATTCGGCAAGTTTTATTGCCTCGCCGATTTCTTCAATGGTTTTTTTGTTGAGCGCATTTAGTTTGTCAGGGCGATTGATGGTGATAGTAAAAACACCGTTATCGATAATTGTTAGTAGGGTTTCGTATGTCATTTTTATCTGAAGAGAAAACTAAAAAAGGGTTTGAGAATAATTTTTAATTAAAAATTTCTATGTTCTTTCACATAATTGGTGATGTACTCAACAATTTCTTTGGTGTTGGTTCCGGGAGGAAAAAGTGTACCAACGCCAATTTCATTAAGCTTTTTGATGTCCGCATCGGGAATGATTCCTCCGCCCGTCAACAGCACATCGTTTAGCCCTTTCTCTTTCATGAGATGTATGATTTTTGGAAAAACAGTGTTGTGAGCTCCCGACAGAATACTAACACCTATTGCGTCTACATCTTCTTGAAGAGCAGCATTTACAATCATTTCGGGTGTTTGTCTCAGTCCCGTGTATATAACTTCCATTCCTGCATCTCGCAAAAAAGAAGCGATAACTTTCGCTCCGCGATCGTGTCCGTCTAGTCCAACTTTTGCAACTAAAACGCGTATGGGTCTGCTCATAGAAACAATTTATTTATTGGATACGAATATACAAAAACAATTGATTAAAGAGCGCAGATTTTATTCTTCAGAACAGCGGGGTAAAGAAATGTGAAAAGTGGTTCCTTGTGTATTTTTTGTTTCAAACCAAATGCGACCATTTGCTGTTTCTATAATGTTTTTTACCATTGCTAATCCAAGTCCCATTCCGCCTGTTTTAGTCGTGAAATTTGGAACAAAGATCTTGTCTACAGCCTCGTCACTTATTCCGCTTCCGTTGTCGGTGACGCGAATCTCAATCTGATTGTTTTCGTTTCTCAATACGATTTCAATCAGCCCTTTTTTATTTTCAGGAATAGATTGTATGGCATTTTTAATTAAATTATTAAAAACACGCAAAAGCTGTTCTTTATCAGCAAAAACAATTGGTTCAAGGCTCGACAGGTTGTTAAAGATTATTTCAACTGCAGCGTAGTCGCGGAAAAGAGAGATGCTGTTGATTAAAACACGTTCAATATTAATTTTTTCCAGATTGGCTTTAGGCATTTTTGCAAAATTAGAAAACTCTGTCGCAATCGTGGATAGTGTATCAATTTGTTCAATAATGGTTTTTGTTAAGCGCTCCATTTTTTGATCCATATCCGGAGCGTGATCTTGCCAAGTTCTTTGTAAGTGTTGTACACTTAACTTCATTGGCGTTAATGGGTTTTTTATTTCATGCGCAACCTGTTTTGCCATTTCACGCCACGCGCTTTCTCGTTCCGATTTAGCAAGCAGCTCCGCACTTTTTGAAAGTTCCTGAATCATTCTGTTGTACTCGCTTACCAAACTTCCAATCTCGTCATTTTCCTTCCATTCAATAGGCTCGTTGGTTTTTCCAAGTTTGATCTTACTTAATTTATCCTGGATAAGTTTTAGAGGTTTTGTTACATAATTCGAAATGAAAATAGCCGTTACAATAGACAGTGCAAATAATAAAACGTAAATATTTATTAGGGCAACCAAAAATCCAGAAATCTCTTTTTCCAACTCACTTTGCTTAGCAAAATAAGGCAGATTAAGGTATGCGAGGAGTTTCCCGTCTTTGTTTTTAAATGGAATGTAGGCCGACAAATATTCCAACTTCCCAATTCTTTCATCATGTATAAATTCTGATTTTCCTAAGATGGCAATCTGTAAATAGGCTTCTGGATTTATTTTTTTGGATGTCAACCCTTCATCAAAAACTTTTGAACGCGAGGAAGAATAAAGGTTTCCATTGATGTCATAGAAATTGATATCAGTAAAAAAAACGGAGGAAGATTTTTTTAAAATGAAAGAAACGTATTCGCTAAGCCCCTTATTCAAATTTGTTTCAGCGGATAACTTACTTTCAATATCGATTTGAACCGAATGAATTTTTTCGCTTATATTTTCTTGGTTTTTAACCTCAAATTGCTGTTTTATATAATAGATGGTGCCGCCTCCAAACAAAGCTAAAGAGACTAACACAATCAAAACAAGAAGCACTTGTATGCGGTACTTAAAACTAAAATTTTCAAACAAGCTCTCCATTGAAATCTGTCGCAGAAACAAGATTGCTAGCAACAGTAAACTAAAAAAAGCGAAGAGGTAGGAGAACGTTGTCACTTTTCCAACAAGGCCCTCGTTCTTTTTACTTAAAACAATTAATTTTTCCGTGTCCGGTCGATAAAGAAGATGATTATATCCATCTTTGTTACTGAACACAAAACCTTTTTTACTTTGTCCAAAGTCTTTGCTGTTTAGGCTGTAAGGATATTTTCCGTATTGGTTTATCAGCTGTCCGTTTTTATATTTTGCATAGGAGTAATTGGTAAGCTCCTGAGATAAGCCAACGTTTCTGTCAAGCAATAATTCAGGAAATCCGATTTCGTCAGAAATAAATTTTGCATCTAGCTCTATATAAATAGTTCCATATTTTGTATGTAATTTTTGGTTCTTGTATAAAGGCAATTTTGCCAGATAACTTATTTTTCCCGAAGAGTTGTTGATGAAATTAAAGTGTTCACAGGCGGTAGGATTTCCCTTCGATGCGATGAGTTCATCAAAATAAAAATTATTGTCGAACAAGGTGTTCTGCGATTTTATTACAGGCGCACACGTGCTATCAAATAGAGCAATGTGTACATCATATTTTTCCCAATAACCACTGAAATATTCTTGTTTTATTCTTTTTTCAAATTCTTCTGGCTGTTTTTCCGGACCGCTAACAAGTGAAATAAGTATGGAGTCTGCCTGTAATTTTTTTTCCACATCCTGAAAAAGCAATTCAGAAACAGGGTCTTGCTCTGCAGCAAGCTTCTCTACGTATACCTTTCTGCTTTCATTTTCTTTTATTCTGGAATGTTTTAGGAAGATATGGACCGAGAACAAAGAAAACAGAAACACAATCAATATGATAGCCGAAAACGGATAAGCCGTATTTTTTTTCTTTATTCCTGCAATGCAAAGGACAAGCAGGAACGGCCAAAAAATAACAATCAGATCGAGGGTTCCAAGTAAATGTGAAATAAGTATATGAAGCGCAGCAGAAAAAACAAATACTAAAATGTATTGTTTGTTATTTAACTTCAGTTGTTTTAACACGGATACCATTTTATCTGCAAACAAAAAGTAAACAAACAAAAGCAATCCAATCACAACAATTCCGATATAGCTATATTGATTAAGGCTAAACAGGTTGTTTATTCCAAATGGAATGTTTGAATTTTTTATTAATCCGATAAACAAGGAGCTGATCACCCATGAGAACCAAAAAAATGCTAAAAAGAAACCTAAGGAGATAACAAGTTTATTTATGTTTTTAAGTCGGCTAACTAAGCCATTAAACTCACACTCATTAAAAAACAAATAGGTTAAATAAAACAATAACAACACATTGATTAGAAGGTCGCCAAGTGAGGATAGCCAAACGGAATTTGCATTTGCAAAGATGGCAGGATTGAATAAATCAAAATTATAGAAGCTTTCCGGGATGGAAAATTTAATGGTAATATATCGGATGATTACTACGATTGCGATAAAAATTATGGCAGGATAACTTTTGCCATATTTGTGGAAGAGGCTAATAGAAAGCGCTTTTATCAGTGCAAAAAGAAACAGAAAACCCAATAGGCTGCACACAACTGAAAAATAGGAAAAAAAGGAAATTGAATTATTCGCGGAATTAAATTCTAATGAAAAAAGGTATTCGCCATTATAGTTTTTGACACCATTGGTTGCATTCGGATTGTCGGTGATCAGTTTAGTTTCTGCAGGAACTGCAAAATCTTTTTGGAACTCATTGGTTAAATATTTATTTTGATAAGGAAACTCGTTTTTAACCAGGATTAACCCAACAATTGCTTTTGTTGTAGTTGCATTTGTATGTGGCCTAACCACCTCGAACCAACCGTTTCGCAGTTTGGCCATTTTTGAATCAAGGCAAATTTCTTTTATCCAGTTTTCAACAGCAATGGAGTTGTCGTTCCAGAATTTCAGTGTGTCATTTTCATAGATTAGTAGCGCAAGCCCATCCTCCTCTAAAAGTGTATTATAGTAATCCGGTTTTTCTGTAAAGAGTTGATTGTAATTTTGTGTCTCAGCTCTTTTTGCTAAGGCGGTCATCTCTTCATTCAGACGAAGCTCTTTTTTATGCAGCACGTTCTCAAAACTACTTATTGTTGGAGCAGACCCATCTGAAAGTGAATGGTTCATTAAGAAACCCACAGCGCAAAATAGCGCAGATAGGACAGCGAGAAAATATTTATTTTTGAAAAATTTTTTCAAAGAAAAGTGATTATTAATGTATATTTACTATCAAATATTTTTTTAACAAGACGACTCCAAAGGTCTGCAAAATTACTAAATAAACAAGGCATAGGCTCCTACAGAAATTGTACCACAGAAAATGATGAAGCAACAAACGAAAAAAGAAGCCCATCTTTTGCCCACGGATATAACCAGCAACTTTCGTTTTGCTTACCTGAAAACACAGGCGCTGATACTAGTAATAGTAGGGTTGCTATTTTACGCAAACACGTTCAACAACGAATATGCGTTGGATGATGGAATCGTTATTCAGGGGAATGAATATGTACAACAAGGTGTTCATGGCATCCGTAAAATTTTTAAGACAGATGCATACGAAAGTTTTTATCGTCAAATGGGTTCAACGCAACAGCTTTCGGGAGGACGCTACCGCCCCTTTTCTATCGCTACTTTTGCCCTTGAGCAGCAGCTGTTTAAGACATCTGATAAAACAGATCCGCAGCTTGGCCTTGCTCACTTTCGACATTTTGTGAATGTTTTGTGCTATGTTTTTTCTGTTGTTCTTTTGCTTTTCTTTTTGCGAAAATTTATTTTCAAGAAAAACCACCTTGTTGCATTTTTAACTTGCCTCATTTTTTTAATTCATCCAATTCATACAGAAGTTGTTGCGAATGTGAAAAGCAGGGACGAAATTTTATCGTTCTTATTTATCGTTCTTACTTTTATTTCGGTTTTCAATTACAGGGAAACAAAGAATATGTTAGTCTTGTTTTTCGGTCTTTTGTTTTATTTTTTGGCTTTATTATCAAAAGAATATGCAATCACATTATTGGTTTTGCTACCAATGCTTCTTTTCATTATAAAAAATGATAATACCTCAGAAGGGGTGATTTCTGTAATTGGAATTTCAGTTGTGGCAGGGATATATTTGTATATCCGTTTTTCAATTGTCGGCAAAGGAGCCACCTTCGAAAACCCTGACGTACTTAACAATCCATACATGTTTGCAACAAACCCAGAAAAATGGGCCACAAAGATAGAGGTACTTAATCATTACCTTAGGGCGTTATTTTTTCCTCACCCACTTTCAAGTGATTATTCTTACAACACAATTGCCTATAAAAACTTTTTCAATCCACTCGTTTGGCTGTCGATAGGTATTCATTTATCATTAATTGCTGCAACCATTGTTTTGTTTTTTAGAAGAAACATGATTGCGTTTGCACTTGCATTTTATCTGATTCATCTTGCATTGGTTTCTAATTTATTAATGGACATCGGTGCTACTATGGGCGAGCGTTTGATATATCACTCTTCGTTTGGCTTTGCAATTATAATTGCAATAAGTCTTGATTGGTTGTTGAAAAAAATAACGGATGAAAAATCAAGAAAAACAAGGGGTGTATTATTAATAGGAACTATTGTGCTTCTTTGTGGGGTAAAAACAATTGCTAGAAATGCAGAATGGAAAAACGATCAGACGCTTTTTATAACAGACGCCCAAACGGTTCCAAACAGTGCATTGGTGAATGGAAATGCCGGAAAAGCATTTGTGGACCTTTCAGAAAAACCGGAAAATAAATTACAGGAAAAGGAATTAATTGAAAAGGGTATTTATTATTTGAACAGAGCAATTAAAATTCACCCCCAATATGTAAACGGTTATTTAAACCTGGGTGTATGTTATTTCAAGCGGAAGGAGTATGACCAAACAAAAAAATATTGGGACATCGCAAAATCTATCTTTCCGAACAACCCACTTTTAAAGAGAAATTTTGGATTGTTAGCCGCAGCGTATTTTAATGAGGGGATGATAATAGGTGAAAAAAACCCAAGGGAAGCAATAAAACGATTTGAGAAAGCGGCAGAGATTGAACCTTCTAATGCTGACTATTGGTATAATATCGGAGGAGCCTCTTTTACGATTAAAGACTATGAAAAAGCGCGACTTGCGTGGAGCAAGACATTGGAATTAAAACCCGATTATCAGCAGGCAAAGGTGGGCATGAGTGCAATACCATCAAAATAGCCATTGAATATAAGATATTTTTTCTTATTTTTGATAGAGACCCTTCAACTAAAAATAGTGTTACTTCGTTCATGAAACGTTTAGTTAAAAAATATTTTTTTTTATTTTTTCTGTTCTCCTTTTTTATAAAAGGGGTGGCTGGCGGTGGAGTAAGATCAGGGGAGGCGCAGAACAAAATAAAATTTACTGAAAACAAAAATCAATGGGACAAAAAAGTTTTGTTTCGTGCTCAGCTAGATGGTGGGGCCCTGTTTCTTGAAAAAAATGCATTCACCTATAATTTTTACGATAAAGAAACTTTGCGAAGCAATCATGCAGGGCAAAACAGTAAAAACATTTCCACAGCACCTATTCGCTCTCACGCTTTCCGCATGTCGTTCCTTAACGCTTTGTCTTCTGTAGAAACAAGTGCGAGAGACAAATCCCACGATTATTGTAATTATTTTATTGGTAAAGACAAGAGCAAATGGGTCGGTGATGCAAAAAATTTCAGAGAGGTAAACTATAAAAATTTATACCAAGGAATTGAACTGCAAATATTGGGCATGCAGAACAGTGTCAAATACAATTTTATAGTTTCTCCCAAGGCAAATACCAACGATATCAAACTTTATTATGAAGGATTGGACAACATAAAAATTGAAAAAGGGGCTTTAATTTTAACGACCAGCGTAAATCAAATGGTTGAAGAAAAGCCATATGCATATCAATGGATTGATGGAGCAGAAGTAAAAGTTCCGTGTGAATTTGTTTTAGAAAACAAGACAATACATTTTCGTTTCCCGAAAGGGTATAACCAGGATGTTGAACTAGTAATCGATCCGGTGCTAGTTTTTGCTTGTTCATCCGGCTCTACTGCCGACAACTTTGGCATGACCGCTACTTATGATCCGCAAGGAGATTTGTATTCCGGAGGAACATGTTTTGACATTGGTTTTCCAACCACTCTGGGCGCGTATGATGCCACTTTTAATGGTGCAACAGCTTATGGCAGAACGGATGTGGTCATTACAAAATACGATTCATCAGGAACCTTTTTACAGTATTCAACCTATATAGGTGGTGCTGTTGGTACAGAGATCGTAACAAGTTTAGTGGTTGATAATGCCGAAAATCTGTTATTGTATGGTGCTACAGGTTCGTCCGATTTTCCTGTCACACCCACAGCATATGATACAACGTTTAATGGCGGAATACTGTTGCACTTTATTTATAACGGATCTTTTTTTGATAATGGCACAGACATTTACGTTGCTAAATTTAATTCTACCGGCACAACGTTAATGGCATCCACATTCATTGGTGGTACTATGAATGACGGGGTGAACGTAAACAACGACAGTGTTTTGTTTTCTGGCACAACCTATGAGTTTCCTGCCGATTCGCTGCAATATAATTATGGAGACCAATATCGTGGCGAGATCAATGTTGATGCTGCCGGAAATGCCTATATAGCAAGTTCAACGCGCTCAGGAAATTTTCCAATTGTTGGTGGTTTTGACAACACCTTGGGCGGCGAGCAAGATGCTGTAGCCTTTAAATTCAATTCCGATTTTTCTACTTTGTTGTGGAGCACTTATCTTGGTGGAAGTGATAATGATGCGGGCTATGCATTGGCGCTTGACGATTCTTCGAATGTTTATATTACTGGAGGAACAAGAAGTAATAATTTTCCAACAACTGCAGGAGTGGTGCACACCACGTATCAAGGTGGGAAAGCAGATGGTTATATTTCAAAAATAAAGAAAGATGGAGCCGCACTTCTTGCATCCACTTATTGGGGAACTCCTGCATATGACCAAACGTATTTTATACAATTGGACAAGGATAGCAATGTATATGTTGTTGGTCAAACAGAAGGTTTGATGCCTGTCACACCAGGCGTATATAGCAATCCCAACAGCGGGCAGTTTATTACACGAATGAATGATGCTCTTACAACAATTGGTTTTTCAACTGTTTTTGGCAACGGAAGTGGCGCTCCCAATATTTCACCATCCGCTTTTTTGGTGGATGAATGCAAGAATATTTATGTTTCTGGATGGGGCGGAAAAATTGTTCCTCCTGTAACGACAACAACCGGAATGCCTATTACACCCGGGGCTTATCAAGCCACAACAGATGGGCACAACTTTTATTTAATCGTTTTGTCTGCGAATGCAGCATCCTTGTTTTATGCCACCTATTTTGGTGGTGCGAGTAGTTGGGAGCACGTAGATGGAGGAACAAGCCGGTTTGATAAAAAGGGAATTATTTACCAATCGGTTTGTGCAGGTTGCGGAGGGAATGATGATTTTCCAGTTACTCCTGGTTCTTGGCCTTATTCTAGCCCAATTTATTCGCCATTGACAACTGGCGTTTCTTCTAGTGGAATTAATATGTCATCCAATTGTAACAATGGAACATTTAAATTTGATTTTCAGGTTCCTCCCGTTCATGCCGATTTCAGAATCGATACAGCAGCTGGTTGTGCTCCCTTTTCTGTTACATTCAGCAATTTAAGTTCCCCCTACGGAACGTATTTGTGGGATTTTGGAGGAGGAGATACTTCTTCAATAATTTATAACCCAACGCATGTTTTCAATGTGCCCGGAACCTATTTGGTGTCTCTCATCTTAGCAAATACTGGATGTAACATTGCAGACACGGCCTTTACTTTTATTACTGTTTATCCGGGAATTTCTGCTGCATTCGATTTCTCAAATCCCCCTTGCTCGAATACGCTAAACTTTTATGATTCTTCTGCTGTGTCGCCAGTTTCCTGGCAATGGGACTTTGGCGATGGTTTTACGTCAACCTCACAAAACCCGACACATACATTTCCTTCTTCCGGAAATTATAATATAAGTTTGATTTCAACAACCGCAAATGGTTGTCCCGACACTGCTGCGATAGTTTTTAATAATACTTCCGGGGCAACAATAAATGCAAATCAATCTGTTTGTATAGGTGGAACCGCACCTCTTTCAGCTTCTGGCGGCTTTTCTTACAGTTGGTCACCAGCGTCAGGGTTAAGTAATTCAACGATAAGCAATCCAATGGCAACACCAGCTGTAACCACTACATATACAGTAACGGTCACTGCTGTAAATGCTCAGGGAGATACCTGTTCCCAAATGTTGTCAACCACGGTTTCTGTTTTTGATCCGGCCTCGTTTGCGCTTTCTGCATCAGCAGACAACGATTCGTTGAGTCCAGGACAATCAACAATTATTCATGCAATCACAGACACAACACTTACAATTTTATGGAGTCCTGCAATCGGTGTAAGTAATCCAAACGCTTTTAATCCGACAGTAACACCAGAAGTAACGACTACGTATACCGTTACCATAACAAATGCATTGGGATGTACTGTAAGTGCAACAATTACAATTTATGTGAAATCAATGAAATGTAATTTAGATGATGTTTTTGTTCCTAACACGTTCACTCCAAATGGTGATGGGCACAACGATGTTTTATATGTTAGAAGCAATTCTGTGGCCGAGCTTTATTTTGCAGTTTACAACAGGTGGGGTCAATTGGTTTTCGAAACAGATGATATTCATAAGGGCTGGGATGGTGTTTATAATGATATGAAGGCAGATCCCGCTGTTTTTGCTTGGTACCTTACAGCGAAATGTTATAATGGTAGTGAATTAAAAAAACAAGGAAACACCACCCTTATTCGGTAATTGAAAATGAAAAAAAATAAGATCATATTATTTTTAGCTGTCTTTTGTGTGAGTTTTGTTTGTGCACAAGACATTCATTATTCACAATTTAATGCTTCGCCACAAAATTTAAACCCTTCTCAAACGGGTCTGTTTAATGGCGATTGGAGGTTTGTTGGAAACTTCAGAAGTCAATGGTCCATTATCCCTGTTCCGTATAGAACTTTCTCCATTGCATCAGATACCCGGCTGGATACAAAACTTAAGAATGATGCGGTTGCTGCCGGAGTAGTTGTTAACACCGATAAATCGGGGGACTCAAAATTTACAACCACACAAATTTATTTGTCCGGTGCGTACATAAAAAAATTAAATAAAGATTCAACGCATTTTATTTCTGTTGCATTGCAACCTGGCGTTAGTTCGAAAAGCTTTAATATCAATGCACTTACCTTTGACAATCAATTTGATGGCGACAATTATGATCCATCATTGCCCAGCGGAGAAAATTTTCCAAGAACAAGAATCACCTATTTCGATTTTGGTGGAGGGGTAGCATATTTGTATAAAAAAAATGCTAGGACTCAAGCAAGTATTGGGGTTTCTGCATTGCACTTAAACAAGCCCAAACAATCGTTTTTTAATAATGATGCTATTCGTTTAGATGTAAAAACAAGCATCAACGGACTTCTTGAATTACCCGTTACAGAACAGATAGATGTTCTGCCAACTGTATTATATCAAAAGCAAGGCAAGTTTCATGAAACGGTCATGGGTTTATTTGGTAAATATTATTTGAAACCTGTCGACGGAATGACAACAGCTGTTTCGATAGGCGGTTTTTACAGACTGAAAGATGCGTTTATTCTTGTTGCAAATATGGATTACCGCAACATTACGGTAGGTGTAAGTTATGATATGAATACATCAAAATTGATTGCGGCAACAAATCACCGGGGAGGGTTTGAACTTTCTGTGATCTATATCTTCAAGAAGATCAAACCTTTTATTGCAAAACAACGCGTTTGTCCAATTTATATGTAGGCTATGATTTTTGACAAGAACGCGAATCAATCATTTTATTGTTATCGAAGAAAGAACATACTTTTTTTTCTTCTCTTCTTCCTTATTTTTAGCGCTTCGCTTCCTGCACAAAAACTAAAAACACTTCTTGCCGACGGCGATAAAGCATTTGCTGACAACAATTTTTTTAGCGCGGCTATTTATTACAATCAGGCTATTTTGCAGGATTCCACCGACATTACGATTCAATATAGATACGCAGAAGCGAGTCGTTTGAATTTCGATTTTACAATTGCGGACCATTGGTATGCTAAGGTTTATAAAAAGGATGCACAAGGAAAGCTATATCCGGAATGTGTTTTCTGGATTGCAAGCATCAAAAAAACACAGGCAAAATACAAAGACGCAAAAAAATTATTTGATAAGTACGCGAAGAAAAACAAGAAAAAAAAGGATAGCTATTTTGTAAAAAAAGCGATACAGGAAGTTGCAGCTTGTGATTACGCACAGCTGCTTGTGGCTAGTCCCGATAAAAGTGTAAGCATTGTTCATTTGGATAGCACTGTAAACAGTAAAGTGTCGGAATACGCGCCAGTACAGGTTAACAGCCTTTTGTACTTTTCTTCTTTGCGTGATAAAAAGGATGCTGACAAAAAAAATAAAGTGAGCTACAACAAAATTTATACAGCCGTTCAAGATAGTTTGAAGTGGGAAAAAGCAATTGAACTCGATACACTTTTTAATCGTCAGGGAATACACAACGCAAACACATCTTTTAATGCCAATTTCACTAAAGTGTATATTACTAGGTGTGTTCAGAAGAATGCACAAGAGTTTAATTGTGAGATCTACTCCTCCGATTATAAAAACGGGCGATGGGAATCATTAAAAAAATTGCCTCCTGAAATAAACGCAAAAGGATCAACAAATACGCAACCGGCAATCGGATTTTTAGGTGATGATGAGGTGTTATTTTTTGCTTCTAACCGTTCTGGAGGGGAAGGGAAGATGGATATTTGGTATAGCAAAATTGGCAAGGACGGTAGCTATGAGAAGCCTGTAAATGCAGGCAAAAAGGTCAATACGATTGATGATGAAATAACGCCATATTATTGCACTCCTTGCCAGGAGTTGTTTTTTAGTTCAACATGGCACAAAGGGTTAGGGGGCTTCGATATTTTTAAAAGTGAATACAAAAACAAAGAATTGGGAGAACCTAAAAATCTAGGACTACCCTTTAATAGCAACTTAAATGACATTTATTTTTCTATTAATTCTAAGAAGACCGAAGCGTTTATTTCTTCAAATCGTATAGGGTCTTTTTTCGAGGAGAAAGAAAGTTGTTGTAATGATATTTACATGATTAAACTTCCTAAACCAAACGTACCACCTATACAGGTTGATAGTACAAAAATATTTGTAACTCAAATGAAATTACTTGTCCCGCTCACGCTCTATTTTCATAATGATGAGCCAGACAAAAAAACGCTCGCTATAACAACCACAAAAAACTATAAAAAAACGTATGAAGACTATGCTGCAATGCGCGAATTATATAAAAAAGAATATTCAAGAGGTGCAAAGGATATCGACAAAGAAAGAGCAGATAACGACATTGACAACCTTTTTGATGACTCTGTAAATGCTGGAATGCAGGACCTTGAAAAGTTTGCACAACTGCTGCTGAAAGTTTTAAATGACAGTGAAAAAGTAACCATCACGATGAAAGGGTTTTGCAGCCCCTTGGCATCAACCGACTACAATATAAATCTCGCGAAACGAAGAATATCCAGCTTGCGTAATTATTTCATGGGATATCAAAACGGTGTTTTTGTGAAGTATGTTGATAACCCTAATAAGGCAGAAGGGAGCATTACTTTTTTTAATGAAGACATAGGGGAGCTCAAGGCGCGTCCCAATGTAAGCGACGATTATTATGATACGAAAAACTCCATCTATAATCCGATGGCCGCCTTAGAACGCAAAATACAGATCATTGCCATTTCCACTTTTTCTTCGAATCAATAATAGAACAATTTTATAAGCGCTTGTTTCCTCTCAACCTCTAAGGAATTTGTTCTTATTTCCGTTACAAAATCCCTCAAATTGTATAACTTTGTAGGCGAAGACCTAATAAGTATGTTAAGATTTTTTAAACTATTTTTGATCTTATTTCCATCTGTTTTATTTGCTCAGCCAAATCAAAACATGAATCCTAACGGGTATAATAAATTTTACTTCGACAACGGAATAGTTTCTAGTGAAGGCACTATGCGCGATGGGAAACCAGATAGTTATTGGAAAACGTATTCTCAAATAGGAACGCTCAAATCAGAAGGCAATAGAAAAAACTTCCTACTGGATAGTGTTTGGAAATTTTATAATGAGCAAGGAAAGTTGGCATTCGAATTTAATTACAAAGAAGGCAAAAAGACCGGGTTAAAAAAAACATATGACACAAAAGACCAAACCCTTGTTACAGCCGAGAATTATGACAATGACGTTAAACAAGGCAATACCGTTAGTTATTATAAGGACGGAAAAGTTAAAAAAATAACCCCTTTTGTTGGAGGAAAGGAAGAGGGTCAGGGGTACGAACTATCGCCTGATAGCACCGTAGTCACCTTGACAGCTTATAAAATGGGTTTTATTCAACGTGAAGAAAGAATAAATAGAAAAGATGAGAAGGGAATGAAACAAGGTGTCTGGAAAGAGTTTTATCCATCAGGTGTTATGAAAAATGAAGTTAACTATTCGGATGATAAGATGAATGGCTACTTTAAAGAATACTCTGTTAAAGGAAGTTTATTAAACACCACAAAATATAGTAACGGTGTCATTCAATTGAATGCACCGGAACTAGCAAAGCTAGACGTGAAAACAACCTATTACGATAATGGCGCTGTAAAATTTACGGCAACATATAAAGATGGCGTTGCTGAAGGAATTCAACGAGCGTTTTCTCCGGATGGAAATGTAATAGGAGCAAAGGTTTTTGTAGATGGCGTATTAACTGGAGAAGGGATTTTAGATACAGCAGGCCGCCAGCAAGGGATTTGGAAAGAATACCACTCAAACGGAGAATTGAAAATGCAAGGCGAATACCTTAACGGAACAAGAATCGGTGATTGGGTGTTTTATCATCCCAATAAAAAAATTGAACAAAAAGGGAAATACGATAAAAGGGGAAAAGCTCAAGGCGCCTGGAAATGGTATTACGAATCAGGAAATTTATTGAGAGAAGAAAACTATAGAAATGATCTGGAGGATGGGACCATGATCGAATATAGCGATTCCGGGAAAGTAATTACAAAAGGCGATTTCATGGATGGCTTAAAAGAAGGCCCTTGGATGCTAGAGCTTCCCGAGTATCGCGAAGAGGGGAATTACAAAGCCGATCTACGGGATGGTGAATGGAAACACTATTATACCTCGAATGGTAAACTTAGGTTTGTAGGAAAGTTTATAGATGGCGTTCCGGATGGGATGCAGATCTATTATTATGAAAACGGAAAAGAAAGACAGACCGGAAAATATGTTGGAGGATTGAAGGAAGGCGACTGGAAATTTTATGACGAAACAGGAATTTTGTTTTTAACTATTTTGTATAAAAACGATATTGAAATTAGGTTTGATGGCATTAAGGTTGTTCCCGAAACGCCTTCATTCGTTCCAGGCATCCAATAAGTAGGCGATTTCAAATTTCATGACACTTTCTAAAAAAACAAAAAGCGAATTAATTTCCGAGGTTCAAAAACTTCAGAAGCAAGTGGAATTATTACAAAAAAAAGTAATAAATCCAATAAAAAAAACTTCAAAAGGGCCTCCTGTTTCAAGTAGTTTAGAGGATAGCTCTTCCGAAAAACAGCTCTTAAAAGAACAAACGAGAGCTCAGCTTGCAGAAGAAATAAATAAGAAACTTCAACAGGAAATATCCGAACGCAAAAAAGCGGAACGAATTTTAGAAGGCGCACAAAAGTTTACGCGTCTGCTTATTGACAGTTCATTGGATATGATTTGTGCATCAGATAGAGAAGGGTTGATAATAGAATTTAATGTCGCTGCTCAGAAAAAATTCGGATATAAGCCGGAAGAGGTGATAGGGAAACATGTCAGTGTTTTATATGCAAACCCAAACGAGAGAAGAAGAATCACCGATGATGAAATCTATACAAAGGGCTCTTTTTCTGGGGAAGTGGTTAACAAAAAAAAATCGGGCGAACTATTTGTTGCCTTCTTATCGGCATCTGTTATAAAGAATGACGAAGGCGTTGTTGTGGGTGCCATGGGTGTTTCTCATGACGTCTCAGAATTAAAAAGAGCGGAAAGAGAATTAAAGGAGAGCGAAGCAAAATACCGTGATTTATTTGAAAATGCAACAGACCTTATTCAAAGTGTTGGAGTTGATGGAAAGATTTTTTATGTAAATAATGAATGGAAAAAAATACTAGGGTATGATGATCGGGATATTGAAACCTGCAGCGTATTTGATTTTATTCACCCGAATTCGCTAGAACACTGTCAGGCTATTTTTAAAAAGATTTTATTAGGCGAATCCATTGCGAATGTCGAATTAACGTTTATCTCGAAAGAAGGAGCAGCCGTGATTTGTGAAGGAAATTTAAGTAGCAAGTTCGAAAACGGGATTTTTGTTTCTACAAGAGGAATCTTTAGAAATATTACGGAGAAACAGCAAATTGAAAAAGAAATAAAACAAAGCCAGGAAAAGCTGTTTACGCAATCTGTAAAATTAAATGCGATTATTGAAAGCGGCTCCCATATTATTTGGACAGTGGACAAAAACTTGCGCCTGTCAACGTTTAACAAAAATTATGCGCATCAACTTTTGAAACAATCCGGAATCGAAGCACAAGTTGGTGTTTCTGTCTTTGCCTTTGATAGCCAGTCGAGTGAGCCGTATGATAACTTTTGGATCAAAAAGTACGAAAGCGCTTTTGCAGGCAATCCACAATATTTAGAAACAGAGTTTATAAATAAAAATGGGGAAGAATCCTGGAGAGAGATCTATTTGAATCCTATTTTTAATGAAAATGGAGATGTGTTAGAGGTTTCCGGTATCGGTCATGATATAACGGAAAAGAAGCAATCGGAAGCAAAAATCAGAAAGTCGTTGCAGGAAAAAGAGATTCTTTTGAAAGAAGTGCACCACCGGGTAAAAAACAACTTGCAGGTAATTTCAAGTATTTTGAACCTTCAGTCGTCTTATGTTAAGGATGAAGGAACGCTTAGTATTTTAAAAGAAAGCCAAAATAGAATAAAATCCATGGCTTTTATTCACGAAAGCCTTTATCAGACAAAGGATTTTTCAAGCATTAATTTTTCGGAATATATTATCAATCTGTCACAAAATCTAATTCACTCCTATTCTAATTTTGATCGTGAAATAAAATTAAATCTTGACATTCAAAATGTTTTTCTTAATTTAGACCTGGCAATTCCATGTGGATTAATCATTAATGAAATTGTTTCCAACGCCTTAAAACACGCGTTCGTCGAAAAAAAGGAAGGCGGAGAGGTATCCATCAAAATGAAAATTGTTGAGGACGACTTGATATTGTTGATTGGAGATAATGGAAAAGGATTGCCTAAGCACATAGATTACAGAAATACGGAGTCTTTAGGGTTACAATTAGTTGTAACTTTGACCGATCAATTGAGTGGAACAATTGAACTGCATTTGGAGAAAGGGACGAATTATTCCATTGTATTTAAACAAAATCAAGTAAAAAATAGAATTTAAAATATGTCAAAAACGAATATACTTATAGTAGAAGATGAAAGCATTGTTGCAAAGCATATTCAGCATAGTCTGAAAAAACTTGGTTACTTCGTTGTTGGAATTTGCTCCTCTGGGGAAGATGCTATCAAAACGGCTGAAGATGTAAAACCCGACCTGATATTAATGGATATTATGCTAAAGGGCGATATGAGCGGAATTGAGGCGGCAGCACAAATTCGTGAAAAATTTAATATTCCTATTATTTATCTTACAGCGTATGCGGATGAAAGTACATTAAGTAAGGCAAAAGTTTCAGAACCTTTCGGGTATATCATCAAACCATTCAAAGAAATTGATTTACATACATCCATTGAAATGGCCATCTACAAGCATGAGAAAGATACGGATGTTAAAAAAGAACGCGATTTCCTGTATTCAATTGTTGAAAATAATGAGTCGAAGGACATCATTTTTGTTAAGTCGAATTCCCGCTTGGTAAAAGTGAAAACGAACGATATTTATTTTGTGGAAGCCTTAAAAGATTACGTTGTGATCAATACAAGTAGCGCCAGATATACGATTCACTCCACAATGAAGGATATTGAGAAAAAACTTCCTGTAAACGATTTTATTCGTGTTCATCGTTCTTTCATTGTTCGAATCGATAAAATTGTTGCTATCGAACAACCGAATTTAATTTTGGAAGAAGATAAAAAACTAATTCCAATTGGTGGTTCATACAAAGATGATTTGTCGAAAAGATTGAATATGATTTAAAAAGATTGAACCGTAATTCGTATTTATTACACCTGTACTTTTTTTATTTGATTTATAACTGCGTCAAATTATTATCTAATAAGCGCATCACACCTCAAATCCCCATTCATCCAAAAAGTCATTTCCTGTTGGTTTTTTAGGTTCAGGGTTTTGTTTCGGAGAAGGAGCCGCTTCATGTTGTTTGTGTTTTGAATTGTTTTCAGTTGCCCTCTTCATCTCTTCCTTATAATTTTTATTTCTCGATTTGTGATCCGGTTTTTTTGTTGCTGTAGATGCGTTTATTTTTCTTTCTTCAACTTCTACTAAAGCAAAATCCAACTGTTTCTTCACAAGGTCAGCGCGTTTTATTTCAATGCGAACTTTGTCGCCAAGCGTTAATACTTTTCCATATTTACGACCGCGCAAACAATAATTATCTTCATCAAAATAATAAGCGTCATCACGTAATTCGCGCAAACGAACCATCCCCTCACAGTGGTTTTCAATTAGCTCTACAAAAATTCCCCATTCCGTTACACCTGAAATAATCCCATCAAATTCTTGTCCGATCTTATCCGTTAAATATTGTACTTGTTTATATTTGATGGAAGCTCGTTCTGCATCTGCAGCCAGCTTTTCCATGTCAGACGAATGTTTGCATTGTTCTTCCAGTTTATCGATATCAGGGTTTTTGCCCCCATCCAAATAATGCTGCAGTAAACGATGCACCATAACATCCGGGTACCTGCGAATTGGGGAAGTAAAATGGGTGTAAAAATCAAACCCTAATCCGTAATGACCAATGTTTTTGGTCGTGTAAACCGCTTTCGCCATAGTGCGTATAGCTAGCATTTCAATCATTCCAGACTCCTTTTTCTGATTCACTTCTTTCAATAAATTGTTCATTGAATCGGCAACAGCACTTTCCGTTTTGATATTTATTTTGTAACCAAATTTAGCCACAAACTCAGCAAAGTTTTGCAACTTATCCGGATTGGGCTTGTCGTGAATACGATACACAAAAGGTCGTTGTGACTCTTTTGATTTCGGCCCTTTTTCAGAACTGTCTTTTTTCTTTCCTACAAATTCAGCCACTTTTCGGTTGGCCAATAACATAAAATCTTCGATGAGCTGATTTGAATCTTTCGCTACTTTAAAAAACACCCCTGTAGGGTTTCCAACTTCATCCAAATGAAATTTCACTTCCATTTTTTCGAAGGCAATGCTTCCTTTTTTAAATCGATTAGCGCGTAGTATTTTTGCAAGTCTGTTTAATGTTAAGATCTCTTCTTTGAAATCACCTTCTTCTGTTTCGATGACAAGTTGTGCCTCTTCATAGGTAAAGCGCCTATCGGAATTAATGATTGTTCTACCGAACCACTCTTCCACAACCTCTGCATCATCTGTCATTTCAAAGACAGAGGAGAAGCACAGTTTCTCTTCGTGCGGACGAAGAGAACAGACATTGTTTGACAGCACTTCAGGAAGCATGGGTACTACCCTGTCCACCAAATAAACAGATGTTGCTCTCGAAATAGCTTCTTTGTCAATCATTGATTCCGGTTTCACATAGTGACTCACATCAGCAATGTGAACACCTATTTCCCAGTTTCCATTTGATAATTTTTGAATAGATAGCGCATCATCAAAGTCTTTTGCATCAACAGGGTCGATTGTAAAGGTTGTTATATCTCGGAAATCACGTCGTTTAGAAATTTCCTCTTCTGTAATTTTAATAGGAATAAGGTCGGCCGCACGTTCTACATCTTTCGGAAATTCATAGGGCAAACCAAACTCAGCTAGGATGGCATGCATTTCGGTGTTGTTTTCACCTACATCACCAAGAACAGATTTGATTTCACCTATCGGGTTCACTCCGTTTTTGGGCCATTCTATAATTTTCGCGATCGCTTTTTGTCCGTCTTTTGCTCCATTCAGTTTTTCAAGCGGAATATATATATCTACATGTACTTTATTGTTGCTTGGAACCAAGAAAGCAAAACGAGGAGAAACTTGGATGGTCCCAACGAATTCTGTTTTGAAACGTTCGATCACCTCCACGATTTCCCCCTCTTTTTTCCCTTTATATGTTGGTAACAATCGCACTTTAACGATATCCCCATGCATGGCATTCAGCGTTTTTTTCGCTTGAATAACGATGTCCTGTTCTGTTTCTTCAGAAACAATATATGCATTGCCGGTACTGGTCATATCTACCTTCCCGGTGATGTATACATCAACACTAGTAATTTTGAATTTGCCCCTTTCCGGCTCCGAAACAGTGCCTTTGTTCTTTAGTTCTTCTAAAATAACATTGATCATCTGCTTTTGTCCGTGGTCGGTGACCCTTAATTCTGCAGCTATTTGCTTGTAATTTAATGACTTATTGCGATTTGCGGATAACACCTTCACGATCTCTTCGAAAAAAAAACTCTTTTTCGGCCCTTCTGTTTTGCGCTGGAATTTTTTTGCCATACCCAAAAGTGCTACTGTTTTGTGGATAAAGAAAGGTTTGTTAATAAAAACTAAAAAATTTTTTTGTTGTGCAACCAAATAATGCAACTTTGCATCTATACTTCAGAAACCAATTATGACTGATGAGCAAATAGTAAAAGGGTGCATTGAAAAGAATGCAATTGCTCAAAAACATTTGTACGAAAAATTTGTTCGCAAGATGATGGGGCTTTGCCTTCGTTATTGTGATAGTTCAGAAGAAGCGGAAGATGTCGTGCAAATGGGGTTTATTAGTGTTTTTGAAAACATTGAGTCGTACAAGGGAACAGGATCATTAGAGGGGTGGATAAGAAAAATACTTGTAAACACAGCGCTTTCCAACATCAGAAAGAATAAAAAATTTAAACAAAATATAGATCTGGACAGTGTGGAGTTTATGTTGCCATCATCCGGTTATTTAAACGATAATTTTGCAGCGCAGGACCTATTAAAAATAATACAGTCGCTGCCGGTTGGATTTAAAACGGTTTTTAACCTTTATGCCATTGAGGGTTATTCACACAAAGAGATAGGTGAAATGCTGAACATTTCAGAAGGAACTTCAAAATCTCAATACTCAAGGGCAAAAGCACATTTACAAAAAATAATACCTATAGATAGATAGAAATGAAGGAAAATGAATTAGAAGATATGTTTAAGAAATCATTCGAAAACTTCGAAGCGGAAGTAAATCCGAGTGTATGGAAGAACATTCAGACAGGCCTTAAAGGTGCAGGTGTGGGAGCGTTAGCAAAGATGCTTTTGAATAAAATTGGAACCAATACCATTGTTGCTATTGTGTCTTCTGCAGCGACTGTTGTAGGTACCGTATTAGTTATGAACTACTCAGGAAACAAAACAGAAATAGTTAAACCAATTACCGAAACCCCAACAAAACAAATCGCAGAGAAACCAGCACCTATTCGTGTAGATGAAATTAAAAATACAATAGCAACTCCAACGAATATAACAAAAGAAGAAGTAGTTGATAACACGGAAAAAAAGCCAGTAAAAAATCAAGTTCCTGTTTCGGTAAAAAATAAAAAATTGGTACAAAAGGAATTAAGTGCATTCTCTGAAGACCGTGTCGCTTCCATTTCCTCTAGCTGCATAGGCGGAGCCGTTCCTTTAATCGTTAACCTTTCAAATATTGGAACAGGAAAAATAAATAAATGGTCGTTTAACGATGGAACAAAATCAATTACTGGTTCAAACCCAATAAAAGTGTTTGATGTTCCCGGATTGTATACGATAACGCTTAACTCAATTGGTCCTGATGGAAAAGCGGCGATTGACAGTTTGAAAATAGAAGTAACCGGAAACTCATCTTTAGCTTCTATGCCTTCGGAATTTTCTCCTAACGGAGATGGGAAAGAAGATGTATTTACATTCACAAGTAAAAACATTGTTAATATGAATGCCACCGTTTATGATACGAAAGGAAATGTTGTCTACGATTATATCGGCATCAATGGCAAATGGGATGGCACAACCTTAACAGGGGCCAAAGCGAAAGAAGGGTTGTATTTATACATTGTCTCTGCAACAGGGGCCGATGGAAAAAAATTAGAAGCAAAAGGAAAAATTAAATTAACGAGATAAAAAAACAACACAGTTTTTGGAGCATCGGGAAGGAATTGGTTAGGCTTGGTCCAACGTCAGGCGCTGAAAATTCCCAAAATATTAATCCTGTTTTTAGTTCTACCACCTCTACATTCACGGTTTTTGTTACCGATGTTCCTAAAATGTGTTTTGTAAATTAATAGAATTGTATACCATGTTGCTACTCCAACAGGCTCACTAACAGAAGAGGCATTAGAACTAAAAATTAGTTATGATGCCCTTTTGTTTTTTATATTTGTATCGAGCAAACAAATAGCATTTTTGATTGAATGAAAAAAACTACGACGAACGTTTATTAAACCAACAAAAACCCCGAAGATTTCTTCGGGGTTTTTTATGAAAATTATGAAAATAAAAAAAATTATTTTGGCTGGAGGAACAGGTTTTCTTGGCCAAGCGATCAATGACAGGTTTAACACTTCGGGAACTGAAATTATTGTTTTGACGAGAGGCGCATCCCGAAAACAAAAAAACATCACTTATATAAATTGGGACGGGACAACAATTGGTGATTGGGCAAATTCGTTCGAGGGGGCCGACGTGCTGATCAATCTTACCGGAAGAAGCGTTGATTGTAGGTACAATGAAAAGAACAAAGCAGAAATTATTTCCTCCAGAATAAACGCAACAAAAGTATTGGGCCAGGCGATAAACAAAACCAAAAACCCTCCGCATGTATGGTTAAATAGTGCTTCTGCTACCATTTACGGTTACTCGGAAGAAAAATTTATGGATGAATTTTCAGGAGACATCGGATCGGGCTTTTCTGTGGAGGTTTGCAAATTGTGGGAGCAAAGCTTCAACGAAGTGATAACTCCTAATACTAGAAAAGTAGCAATACGCATTTCGATGGTCTTAGGGAAAGGAGGAGGTGTAATGCCTGTTTTGTCGAAGCTAACAAGGTTAGGGCTGGGAGGAAAGATGGGAAGCGGAAAACAATTTATCAGTTGGATACATGAAGAAGATTTTTTGAATGCTATATTTTGGTTGATTGAACACGATAACGCTTCAGGCGCGTATAATTTTGCTGCCCCACATCCCATTACCAATAATCATTTTATGTCCTTGCTGAGAAAGCAATTGCATGTAAGAATAGGGTTGCCCGCAACAAAATGGATGTTGGAAATCGGTGCTTTTTTTATAAGAACAGAGACGGAACTGATTTTGAAAAGCAGAAAAGTGGTCCCTACAAAATTGGTAAAGGAAGGCTTTGAATTTAAATATCCGACAGTTGAGGCAGCCTTAAAAAATTTATGTGATTCCTGAAATAGTTCTCAAAAAAATATAAAAGCGCTCCCTTGATTGCACTAACCCTGTTCTGCTAATTTTTTCTCTTTGTACTTTTCATAAAGTTGATGCACAATACCATCGGATAGCCCGATTTGAGGAACGATTACTTTTTCAATAGCTGCCTTTTTAAGAATGGTCAATAATATTTTTGAAGCAGGAATAATTACATCGGCGCGGTCGGGATTAAGCCCAAGAATTTTTACACGCTCTTCATACGAATAGGATTCCAATACATCATAAATACCTTTTAGTTTTTCAGTAGGCAAAGCTTTGTTTGGTTTTCTGTCCGACATCTTAAAAAGTTTATTGATGTTTCCCCCGGAACCAATTGCAATCAAAGGTTTGTACCCTTTGGTAATTTCTTCCACCCAGTTTTTAAAATAGGTCCAATATTCTTTTTCAATTTTATTGTGAAGCATTCGTATCGTTCCGATGTTGAAAGATTGGGAAACAACAGCTTTGTTTTTTGAAAACAAGGTTATTTCGGTGCTCCCCCCTCCAATATCAATGTATAAATAATTGTTGCTCTTATCTAAATGTTCTTCAATATGATTTGCGTAAATGATATCGGCCTCTGTCTTACCATCAATAATTTCAATTTTTATTCCCGCCTCTTTTCTCACGCGTTGAACAACATCATATCTATTATCAGCATCGCGCATAGCGGATGTAGCGCATGCACGATAGTCGATCGCATCATATACATCAATCAAATTTTTAAATGCCTTCATGGCAGTTACTAATTTGTCGGCTTTTTTTGTTGAAATTTTTCCGTTTAAAAAGGAGTCTTCACCTAAACGGATTGGCACTCGGATGAGTTCTGCTTTTTTGAATGAGATCTTGCCGTTGTCGTCATAAACGTTGCAAAACAAAAGTCTTACTGCGTTGGAACCTATGTCGATTGCTGCAAATTTCAATTGTCTTTAATGCTTTACGTTTTTGAATAAATTATAAATAGCTTCTTGCGAACGGATCTTTACTTTTCCGGCCGACTTTCTGTACTCATTATCCTGTTTGCTTCCCAGTATTCTCGCCTTTGTATTATCTGCCCAAAGCAAATCGATAATTTCTTTTAATTGTTTTTGAATCTTTTTATCGTAAATAGGCACTGCAACTTCCGAGCGATGATCTAAATTTCGGGTCATCCAGTCGGCCGAAGATATAAAGTATTTTTCATCTCCTCCGTTATTAAATATGAACACTCTGCTATGCTCTAGAAATTTGTCTACAATACTAATTGTTTCGATATTGTCGCTTAAGCCCTTTACTCCAGCTACTAATGAGCAGATTCCTCTTATTATTAGTTTTATTTTTACTCCTTCGGAACTAGCCTCGTATAATTTTTTGATCATTTCCGAGTCTACCAAATTATTTAATTTCAATATGATAGATGCCGGTTTGTTTGCTTTGGCGTTTTGAATTTCTTTGTTGATAAGTTGTGTCAATCGTTTGCGCATAAAAAAAGGAGACACCAGCAAGTGCCTATAGCTCCCTCCCTTAAAATTATCGGAATAAAATGTAAAAACTTTTTCTACTTCTTCGGTAATTTTTTTATCTGCAGTCAGTATGGTATGGTCTGTATATATGCGTGCGGTATCACCATTAAAATTTCCTGTTCCTATGTGGGCATACTGATTGATTTGTCCGTTTTCTTTTCTGGATATAAGGAACATTTTTGAGTGCACCTTTAAACCCTGAACACCATAAATTATATTGGCGCCTTCTTCTTGAAGTTTTCCAGCCCAATAAATATTTGCTTCTTCATCAAATCGGGCTTGCAATTCAATAATGGCCGTAACTTGTTTCCCGTTTTTTATAGCATTGATCAACGCCTTTACAACGTTTGAGTTCTTTGCAACGCGATACAGGGTAATCTTGATACTTTGTACTTTCGGATCGATAGACGCTTCTCTTAAAAAATCGATAATGTGTTCGTAGGATTGATACGGATAAGTAAGCATCACATCCATTTTTTTGATAACTTTAAAGATGCTTGGTTGATCTTTCAGATCCGGATGTTTTAGTGGTTCCGTTTTCTGATAGCTTAACTCCGCGTTACCTATTTTTGGGAAAGAAATAAAATCTTTGAAATTATGATATCTTCCACCAGGTATTGGGTTGTCTTCTTTTCCCAACTTGATTTTTTTCATGATAAAATCAAGCATATCAGCCGGTATAGCGCTGTCATAAACGATGCGAACAGGCTGTCCTTTTTTTCTTGCTTTCAGACCTTTGGAAATTTTCTCTACAAAACTTTTTGTAAGATCATTGTCCATGTCAATCTCTGCATCTCTGGTTAGCTTAATGTTATAAGCTTCCATGTAGTCGTGTTCAAAGTTTGGAAAAACATCTTCCAAACAAAAACGAATAACATCATCTAATAATACAATACAGTTTTTTTCTTTTTCTTTTGGAAGAACTACAAATCTAGAATGCGCATCGGTAGGGACTTCAATAAGCGCAAACTTACTTTTTTTGGTTGATCCGTTTCTGCCTAATCGAATGATCAGGTAACCGGATTTGTCTTTTAAATATGGAAAAGGAGAAGAAGAATCCAGCATTATTGGGAACAATGAAGGCATCACTTTTTCTCTGAAATAAACTTTTACAAAAGTGCCTTGAGCTGAATTTAATTGTTTCTCATTCAGTATTGATACGTTTTTTTTTTCAAGCTCCTTAATGATTACTTGATAAATGCGCTCAAATTTATTTTGTTGATCTATTACTGCTTTCTGAATTTTATCAAGCAAACGAACAGGGTTTTCTCCCATCAGCTCTTCTGCTTTCTTCTGGTGTTTTACTACACGTTTAAGGGTAGCTACACGCACACGAAAGAATTCGTCTCGGTTGCTGGAATAGATGCCTAAGAACTTCAAACGTTCGATCAGCGGAACGGTTTTATCTTCAGCTTCTTGCAATACCCTCTCGTTGAAAGATAACCAGCTTAACTCCCGATTTATTAATACAATATTTTTTCGAATCATAAAATCAAGAACAATACATTTAGTTTATTTTTTATTTTTCAACGGTTTTTTCGCAGGGCTTAATTTTTTTGTTGCGGGCGCCACTTTTTTTAAGCCAATCGGACGAGCTGATTGAACAGCTTTTTTTGCGGGCTTCTTAGCGGCTTCTTTCAAAGACTTATAGAATTTTTTTGCAACCGTTTTCGATGCTTCGAACGTTGTTTTTCTAATTTTTTTAGCCGTTAGGCCGTTTTTTTTGTTCAGCACTTCTTCTATGGATTTTACCAATAAAAGTTCAAGCGCTTTACGAAGTTCTTTTTTGTTCATTTTTTTTGAGTTATTAGAGTGTACGAAAATCTGAAATTAAAAGCTGCAATGGAATAAATACCTAAACCTTAACAATTAATTAACCCTCCTTCAGGAATGCATTTTGGGGTAATCGTAATAGATTAATTGATTTGTTTTATTTGTAAAAAAATTCCAATCATTTGTATTTGATTGTATACCAGCAATACAACAAGTGGACATTTCTTCGGCAAATGACGTAGTGAGACTGTTTGCATAAGCAGTGATCACAGGGTTGTGCCCAAACAGCAGAATCGTTTTTATATTACGATCTATTTCAGAAACACATTTTACATATTCTTTGACTCCGGATTCATAGAGTGTTTTATTGATCACAATTTTTGAAAGATCGAAATTCAAAATTTCAGCAAATATAAGCGCTGTCGATATGGCTCTGATTGCTGGACTTGAAATGATCAAATCGGGCATTATTTTTTTATTTTTTAATTCACGAGCCATTGTTTTCGCGTCATTGTGTCCGCGTGAGTTCAAAGGACGAGCCTTGTCCGAAAGCCCTTCCATGGTCCAATCGGATTTTGCATGACGCACTAAATAGAGTTGTTTCATTTTTTAATAAATACTTTTTTATAAAGTAAATATACCACGCTTTCAATTACAACCTTCTGTTTTACCAAGTGATCTTTATCATTGCTTCTTTGTTCGTTGGTACATTTTATTATTACTTTTGAAACTGCTTTTGTGAAAATTTATTAATTGCCTTTAAATAACGGCTCACGTATCCTCTAATCTGCTCTATTGTCTGCTGTTGGCATAGCTAACAGAGGAAAGAAAAAAAATAGGTGAACAAGCCTCAACAGCAGTAAAATGTTAGAATAGTATTAAAATCTTCAGGAATGACAGAACAAATAGAAAAAATTAGGAAGACAATTGAGCCTCTAAGGCAACAGATAATGAATCATAAAGTTTATTCAGTAATAAAAGACATTGACGACTTGAAAGTGTTTATGCAATATCATGTTTATGCTGTTTGGGATTTTATGTCTTTACTTAAAACACTCCAAAACAATTTGACATGTACAACAGTTCCTTGGTTTCCAAAAGGCTCTGCTGACACACGACACCTTATTAACGAAATTGTTGTTGGTGAAGAATCAGACATTGATCTAAATGGCATCAGAAAAAGCCATTTCGAATTATACATTGATGCCATGAAACAATGTGGGGCAGAAACTTCTCAAATCGAAATCTTTATAGAAGAGTTGAAAAAAACGCGCAACTTTAAGGCGGCTTTTGCATCTGCACAAACTCCCTTAGAAGCAAAAGATTTTGTAGACTTTACGTTTCATATAATTGACAGCGATAAATATTATTTGCAATCAGCAATTTTTACATTTGGACGTGAAGATTTAATACCAGGAATGTTTGTATCAATCGTTAATGATATTCATAGCAACTTTCCTGACAGCATAGAAATTTTCAAATATTATCTGGAAAGACATATAGAAGTTGATGGAGATCATCACAGTCATTTAGCTTTACAAATGACCGCAAACCTTTGTGGAGAAAATCAAGCATTTTGGGACCAATCAGAAAAAGCAACTATCGCCTCTTTGCAAAAACGAATTAACCTTTGGGATGGAGCATACAGAGAAATATTGAATAGAAAAACAACCGCTACTAGCACAATTCAATAGGTGGAATTTCTCGCCCCGAATTAATCACTATCACATACAAAAAACGCTCACAGAAATGTGAGCGTTTTTTTATGAGTTATGCTTTTTTCTTTCTTTTTCTTTTCCCCCCCGATGAGTTGCTATAGCCATCGCCATCTACATTGTAAGCATTTTTTTGTTTTCTGCGATAAGTAGTTCCATTGTGTTTCATCTTTGGGTCTTTCGGAGCTGTTTGAAAATGCCTCATCTGAACATGAGGTGTTACTTTTGATTTATTAGACTTTTCAGCACTTCCTTTTCCAGCTGCCTGTGAAAATCCTGCAGTAGACAATCCAATAAAAAGTAAAAGTAGTAGTAAATGTTTTTTCATAGCAGCGTAAAAATTTAGTAATGTTGAGCAACAAATATAATATTAAGTTTTAATTTTATTTCATTCACGTATAAAAATATGTAATTTAGTGAATAATTAAAAATTTATTTCAAGTAATGAAAAAAACTATTTCGATCATTTGTGCTTCTGTTCTGCTTCTTTCTGTTTTTCTGACAAGTTGTAAAGGAGAATCAAAACAGCCGGAAGCCTCACCAACAGGAGTTGTAAAGGAACAATACCAGTGTCCGATGAAATGTACCGAACAACTATT
>CANFRC010000010.1 GCA_947449315.1 Bacteroidota bacterium | reverse complement strand
CCGATACAAAATCGACTAAAAATATTCGCTAATAAATCGTCACTCGAAATTTCTCCGGTGATCTCACCCAGATGATGAAGCGAGGTGCGGATATCCATTGCCAAGAAATCGCCAGTCACATTGTTGTTCAAGCCTTCCAACACTTTTATCAAAGCTACATTCGTGTGACGCAACGCCTCCACATGGCGTGCATTGGTGACAATGGTTTCGGTAACATTCACCATGCTATTGTCGAACAAATGCACTAAATGTTTTTTTAGTTCATCAATGCCTACTCGTTCTTTCGCAGAGATAAATAGCATGTCTTTAAATTCTGAGAACTCACGGTAGGTGTATTCCATGTCTTCCTTGTCAATCTTGTTGGCGACCAACACCAACTGCGAATGATGCAGATGTGGCTGAATCTCCGAAATAATTTGCTTCAGCTCACTCACAGAAATTTCGTGCACATCAAAAAGATAAATAGCAATGGACGATAGCTTGATCTGCTCAAAGGTTTTTTCAACACCAATGCTTTCAATAATATCGAACGTTTCACGGATACCTGCGGTATCAATCACACGAAATAAAACACCATCAATGTTAATTTCATCTTCTATCACATCGCGTGTAGTGCCCGGAATATCTGACACGATGGCTCTATCTTCTTCCAGCAACACATTTAGTAAGGTAGATTTGCCAGCATTGGGTTTACCAACGATGGCTACAGGAATCCCATTTTTTATCACATTGCCCACTTCAAACGAGTCGATAAGGCGTTGCACAATCTTTTGTATGGAGTTCACCAATTTCTTGAGGTCGCTTCTGTCGGCAAACTCAACATCTTCTTCCGAAAAGTCGAGCTCCAATTCTATTAATGATGCAAAGTCGACGAGGTTTTGACGCAGTAATTTTATTTTACTGGAGAAACCGCCTCGCATTTGCTGGATAGCAATTTGATGTGATGTAGCAGAGTTGGACGAGATAAGGTCGGCCACCGCTTCGGCTTGCGAAAGATCCAACTTTCCGTTGAGGAAGGCGCGCAACGTAAATTCACCCTGTGAAGCCATACGTGCTCCATGGCGGATGAAAAGTTGAATAATTTGTTGTTGTATATACGGAGAACCATGACAGGAGATTTCCACTGTATTTTCGCTGGTGTAGGAGTGAGGCGCTTTAAAAAGACTCACCAATACTTCATCAATAATCACCTCGCCATCGTGGATCACACCAAAATGAAGTGTGTGCGAAGCCGCCGCATTCAGGTCTATTTTTTTTAATGATTTTGTGCCGAAAACAGTGTTACATAGCTGAATCGCATTTTCGCCCGAAAGGCGTATAACGCCAATAGCGCCTATCCCTTGCGGGGTAGCAAGTGCTACAATGGTGTCGGTATTGATTGTGTAAGCCACAGCTGGTTGTTTGTATAGCGTTAAATGTAGGTATTTTCTGTGAAATGAAGGGCATGGAGTTTAAAAAATCATGTTAGGAATGAATACTATAGGGGGAGCCAATTAAACTTTCGGAGTAGCGGGGAGGCGTCCACAAAAAGAGCGAACTACAAGTTTCGTGGATAACAAGGCGTTGGGCATTGGAGGGAAAACGAAAGCTTGGAGTTGGTTTTTGTGGTCGCTTTTTCTTTGTTTCTTTCTTTTGGAGAATCAAAAGAAAGAAAGAAGCGCATTGAAAGTAGCGATATTCTATTTAATCTGATTTTACTTAAAAAAATCTTTTTTCTTTTGTCTTGATAAAAAAAAAAGATCAAGGCTGAAGAAAAATTAGAATAGGAATGAAATCTAGAGGAGAATCAAAAGAAAGAAAGAAGCGCATTGAAAGCAGCGTTATTCTATTTAATCCTATTTTACTTAAAAACAGCCTAGACAATCTAAGAACGAGCAACCTTCGAAAAAGACCAATATTCGATTATGACCCGCTATTATCAGCAACTTATCCACAAATTCCTAAAAAAGCTTTGTCATAACACTTCAAAATCTTACTTTAGCGTTCGCAAAATCGAATTTAATTCTAATAACTAAAATCTAATATTTAAAAATTAAATGAGTGTATTAGTCAATAAACAATCAAGAGTAATCGTACAAGGGTTCACAGGAACTGAAGGGACGTTTCATGCTGGTCAAATGATCGAGTACGGTACCAATGTCGTGGGTGGTGTTACTCCAGGTAAAGGGGGAAGTACGCATTTGGAAAAGCCTGTATTCAATACCGTGAAGGATGCTGTAGATAAAGCTGGCGCAGATGTATCTATCATTTTTGTTCCACCGGCTTTTGCTGCGGATGCAATTATGGAAGCTGCTGAAGCAGGTATCAAAGTGATTATTTGTATCACGGAAGGAATTCCTGTGAAAGATATGATTGCCGTAAAAGAATATTTAGTTGGAAAAGATTGCCGCTTGATCGGACCGAATTGTCCGGGTGTTATTTCTGCTGAAGAAGCAAAAGTGGGTATCATGCCAGGTTTCGTATTTAAAAAAGGATCTGTGGGTATTGTTTCTAAATCGGGAACATTAACCTACGAAGCATCTGACCAAACGGTGAAAGCTGGTTTAGGAGTAACAACAGCAATTGGTATTGGAGGAGATCCGATCATTGGAACAACGACCAAACAAGCTGTGGAATTATTGATGAACGACCCTGAAACACATGGTATCATTATGATCGGTGAGATTGGTGGTAATTTGGAGGCTGATGCTGCTCGTTGGGTGAAAGCAGATGGTAACCGCAAACCGGTTGTTGGATTCATTGCTGGTGAAACAGCTCCGAAAGGACGTACCATGGGACATGCAGGTGCTATTGTTGGCGGTGCTGATGATACAGCAGAAGCTAAAAAGAAAATCATGCGCGAATGTGGTATCATCGTGGTGGATTCACCTGCTGATATCGGAAAAGCAATGGCGATTGCTTTGGCGGATGAAGTAAGAAAAGAAAGTCCACATCACCACGCTAACCGTGTTGATTAATCAGATTCAATCGATACAAATAAAAAACTCCGAAAGATTTTTCTTCCGGAGTTTTTTTATGCATTGTTCCTTAGGCTTCAAAAGTAAAAGAAGAGAATTAAAGTTAGTTTTGAAAAGGTGAACAGTGATTTGATAATAATTCCAAGTTCAAATTTTCTTTTTGTTCTTTTTTGCTTGATCAAAAAATAACATTTTAAATTGTAATACTATTTGCTGCTTTCCTTATAAAACAAAAGAGCTTTTGTTACTTTTGGCTTCAAAAGTAAAAGAAGAAAATTAAAAGCTGAATTTTTATTATTAGCCTATTCGTAAAATAATTAATCCAATTTCAAATTTCCTTTTTGTTTATGAAAATACAATAGTAATACTCTTGATTGTGCTAATAAATAGTATTTATTTTTGCAATCTTTTGGAAATCAGAAAAAAAAATCTTATAAATCAACCCGATTTTTACTTTATCTTTGATTCTACTATTAAATAAAAACATTTAATTTATACTTATATGAAATTATTAGAAGGAAAAGTAGCTTTGATCACAGGTGCTTCTCGTGGTATTGGTCGTGGTATCGCATTGAAATTTGCGGAGCAAGGTGCTAATATCGCTTTCACGTATTTATCATCTGTTGAAAAAGGACAGGCTTTAGAAAAAGAATTAGAAGCTTTTGGAGTAAAAGCAAAAGGATACCGTTCGGATGCTGCCGATTTTAAAGCGGCTGACGACCTCGTGAATGCTGTTGTTGCTGACTTCGGAACGGTTGACATATTAGTGAATAATGCCGGTATCACCCGCGATACCTTGTTGATGCGCATGAGCGAACAACAATGGGATGAAGTGATGAATGCCAATTTAAAATCGGTATTCAATCTTACCAAAGCGGTTCAGAAACCAATGTTGAAACAACGTAAAGGATCAATCATCAATATGAGTTCTGTTGTGGGTGTGAAAGGCAATGCCGGACAATCCAACTACGCGGCATCAAAAGCGGGTATCATCGGATTTACAAAATCTGTTGCTTTGGAATTAGGTTCCCGCAATATCCGCAGCAATGCAATTGCGCCAGGTTTTATTGAAACTGAAATGACAGACGCATTGGATCCTAAAGTGGTTGCTGGATGGAGAGATAGTATTCCATTGAAACGTGGCGGTACTTCCGAAGATGTTGCGAATGCTACTGTTTTCCTTGCTTCCGATATGAGCGCATACATTACAGGACAAGTGTTGAACGTGTGTGGTGGAATGCTTACTTAAACATGTTATACATCCTAGCATGCTGCTGTTTTAATTAGAAGCGTCAGCTTTATTATTCGTGATTGCGAGCGAAGCGCGACAATCTCAGCACTTATTTTTATTGGTTATTCGAAGAAATGAACATAGTTACAGAGTACCCGATTTGGCTTTCGTTCTGCTGCATTCTTTTGGGATTGTTATATGCAGTCGTATTGTATTTTCGGGATAAAAAATTAATTGAAACATCCATCTGGCTTGTTCGCCTGATGGCTGCGTTCCGTTTTCTCGTGATCACCATCCTCTCTTTTTTATTGCTTTCACCTTTTTTAAAAACAGTGAACAGGAGTGTGGAAAAGCCTGTAATCATTGTTGCTCAGGATAATTCCGAATCCATAAAAGTTGGAAAGGATTCTACTTTTTATTTGTCTGCCTACAAACAAAAGCTGCAGAAATTAATCGAATCCCTGGGCGATAAATACGAGATTCGTTCCTATACCTTCGCGGATGGGATTAAAGAATTCAGCTCCGTAGCTGCAATTTCCTTCAATGAAAAACAAACGGACATCTCCGCCTTCTTTGATGAAGTGGAAACCCGCTATAGTAATCGTAATGTTGGCGCTGTTATTATGGCTACGGACGGACTGTATAACACAGGTGCCAACCCGCTTTATTCCACCGACAGAATTAAGTTCCCTGTGTATACCATTGCGTTGGGCGATACCACTGTGAAAAAAGATATCATCTTGGCAAAAGTAGATCACAACAGATTGGCCTACCTCGGAAATGAATTTCCCATGGAAGTGGTTGTCAATGCCAAACAGCTGAAAGGCAAAACAGCTACACTCACCATCACCAAAGGAAATATGAATGTGTTCACCCAAACCATCAATTTTAATTCGGATGGGTATACTACCACCATCCCTGTTTTATTGCAGGCGAAAGAAGTGGGCATGCAACATTATAAGATCCAGATTTCTAAACTACCGGAAGAAATGAGTTTTGCAAATAACGACAAAGATGTATTTATTGATGTGTTGGATGCGCGTCAGAAAATATTGATTTTGTCCGATGCACCTCATCCGGATATTGCTGCATTGAAAGAGTCGATTGGTGCCAACCTGAACTATGAAGTGGAAAGTTTTACCACCGATAATTTGAATCAGCCTCTAAAGAAATACAACCTCGTGATCCTGCATGCGTTGCCCAGCTCAAAAAATCCAGCTTCGAAGTTTCTGTCGGAGATCAATGCTGCTCATATTCCTGTATGGTGCATCTCGGGCGCGAATGCACTGCTGCGAAGCGATCTGAGTATTGCTTCTTCCTCTCAAAAAACAAACGAAGTGCAACCTGATTTGAATGCGAATTTCCCTTTGTTTACCATCAGTGATGCATTACAAAAAGCAACAAAAGATTTTCCTGCAGTGATCTGTCCCTTCGGAAATTCACCAACAGATAACAATAGCAACGTTTTGTTTTATCAACAGATTGGAATGGTAGCGACCAAATCACCGCTGATGTATTTTACGGCAGCGGGTGATACCAAAGTGGCTGTATTCAACGGGGAAGGGTTATGGCGATGGCGACTGCAGGATTTTGCTGCAAACGGCAATCACACGTTGTTTGATGAGTTCGTTTCTAAAACGGTTCAATATTTATCAGTCAAAGTAGATAAGAGCTTCTTCAGAGTCATCGGTAAAAACAGTTATCTCGAGAACGAACGGGTGGAGCTGCAAGCAGAAGTATACAACCAAAGTTATGAGTTGATCAACGAGCCGGAAGTGAATATCGTATTTACAAACAGCTCGAATAAAAAATTCAATTATTCGTTTAGCAAAACGTCGAATGCATATATACTGAATGCCGGTAGGATGCCTGTTGGTGAATACACCTATGATGCGCAAGTGAAAGTAGGGGATAAGCTCTACAAACAGCATGGCGAATTTAGTGTGCGTGCCTTGCAGCTTGAATTAACGAACACCGTTGCAGATCATCAGTTGTTGTATAGCCTCTCGAAAAAACATGATGGTGAAATGGTGTATCCGAACGACCTGGAGCAACTAGCTGAAAAATTAAATGCCCGTGATGATATTAAATCGGTAGCGTTTTCTGAGAAAAAATTAACAGATGTGATTAACTTGAAATGGATTTTCTTTTTGATCCTGGCCTTGTTGAGTTTCGAATGGTTCATGCGGAAACGGAACGGAGCGTTTTAGTATCAAGATAAAATAATAAATAACCTTTGCGTCTTTAGCAAAAAAATGAAGAACAAACACTTTAGCATTTGGGCAATTGCATTCATCTTTGCTTTTCTGCTCAGCATCTTCTTTTATTTTGATCTGTGGAAACGAAACAGAATCACCATCGACGCACCTAGCTATTACACCTACCTTCCTGCAGCCATTATTCAGCATGATCTGAGTTTGAGTTACATCGATGCGAACCCCGAATTTTATAAAAACAAAGTTTGGTACTATACAATCGAGAAGGGAAAAAAATTAATCAAACACCCAATGGGAATAAGCGTTATGCTTTCCCCTTTTTTTATCATCGGTCATTGCATCGCCGGATGGATCGGTTCTTCACAGGATGGCTATTCCATGCCTTACCAGAATGCGGCAAGTATAGGTGTGTTGATTTATCTGTTCGTAGGGGTGTACTTTTTAAGAAAACTTTTGCTCGATTACTTTCCTGAAAAGATCGTTGCTGTTACCTTGAGCACCCTTACGCTTGGAACCAATCTGTTATGGTATTCCTCTTTCGAAGGATTGATGCCACACGCGATCTCCTTTTCTTTGTGGTGCATCTGCCTGTATACTTTTTTCAATTGGCTGAAAAAAGGAACTCCCCAACTTATTCTCTTTTTTTCAGTTGCTTTTGGTCTTATTGTATTGATCCGTCCACTGAGCATCGTCTCCATTCTTTTCTTTCTCATCTACGGAATAATTTCTTCGGGCGGAAGGAAAGCTTTTCTTCATTTCATACAACCCAAATGGAAGTCTATTTTTATTGGGGTATTCATCGCTTTTGTTATTGCTTCGATGCAGCTATTTTATTGGAAATACGCCACTGGAAAATGGTTGTACGATGTTTATGTCGACGAACATTTTGTATTCAGCAGCCCGCAAATGCTTCCCTTCTTATTCAGTTTTCGTAAAGGTGTTTTTGTGTACACCCCAGTATTAATTTTTGCTGTGATCGGCTTGGTATTGATGTTCCGAACAAATCGTGCTCTTTTTTATTCCACCGCTATTTTTATGACAATAACAGTTTTCTTATTGTCCTCTTGGTGGGCATGGAGCTATGGTATTTGCTGGGGCATGCGTCCTATGATCGATTATTATGCTCTTTTAAGTTTACCTCTTGCATTCAGCTTTTCATATATAGCCGATAAAAAGAGGATGATGCAGATTGGAATGTATGTACTACTTACTTTTTTTATCACGTTGAATTTGTTTCAGACTTGGCAATACAAAAATGGCTTGATCCATTTCGATGACATGAGCAAAGAAGCCTACTTCTTTGGTTTCTTTCAGACGAAGGCCTCTCCAGAATGGGTAGACCTGTTAAAGCCTTACGATTGGGATAGAAGAATGAAAGGCCTTCCTCAGCGGAATTATTCAAAAGCATATTTTGAAAATTTGAACGAGAACAACACCATCTCATTAAGAGGAAGTAATTTGTTATACCTGGTTGTGAATCCTCAGGCTCAAAATGCAATGGGTGCTATCGCAAAAGGGGTGTTGGCAGAGAGTAAGTTCGCTATTCAGCATTTAAAGGGTGATACCATTTGTATCCGCTCCAGCAACGGTTTGTTATGGTCTGTAAAAAGCAACTATGAAAATGCAATTACCGCCACCGAATTATTAGCGCACACCACCGAAAAATTTACCATCACTTATTTGAATGCGGAGGATAACAGGATTGCAATCAAAGCATACAATGGTAAATATGTTTCTATCGGACCGCAATGGCCATTCATCATCAAAGCCAATGGTGATCAACTAAACAAGGAAACAACATTTCGTTATTTTGTAATTGGGAATTAAAAGCGCATGTTAGAAAACAAAAGGACCTATTTTAATTCGATTGCAGCGAAGCGCATCAAACAGCGCAAAGCAAAGTCGTACTACTGGAACGATATCACTAAGTATTGCAGCTATTTTATTCATGAAGACTATTCTGTTCTTGAAATCGGATGTGGAACAGGGGAGTTGTTGAACAACCTGAAAGCCAAACGCAAAGTGGGAATTGATTTCAGCGAAGTGATGATTGCCCATGCGAAAACACAGTTTCCTGAATTAGAACTTCAGGTGATGGCGGCTGAAGAAATTCAGTTGAACGAAAAATTTGATGTTGTCATTCTTTCAAATCTGATTGGATACCTCGATGACATTCAGAAGGTATTCGAAGGATTAAAAGCAGTATGTCATCCGCAAACAAAGATCATTGTTACCTATTACAGTTTTTTATGGGAGCCGCTGTTAAAATTCGGAGAGCGCATTGGTTACAAAACTAAATCACCTCATCAAAATTGGTTGAGTCTGTCGGAGATAAATAATTTACTTTTCCTCTCTGGATTTCACGTATATCGCAATTCCAGAAGGATGATCTTGCCTGTTTATATTCCCCTGATCTCTGAAATATGTAATGGCTTTCTGGCAAAGTTTCCTGTATTGCGTTTGTTGAGCATCAATAATTTCACGTTCGCAAAGGTCGTCAATACTGCGCTTTCGAAAGAATTAAATACGGATTATTCTGTCTCTGTCATTATCCCTGCCTGCAACGAGAGTGGAAACATAGAGAATGCCATCCTCCGTATGCCCGCATTGGGAACACATACAGAGATTATTTTTGTGGAAGGGCATTCAACGGATGGAACTTGGGAAAAGATAGAAGAAGTGAAAAATAAGTATGCGGCTACGCATTGCATCAAAAGTAGTCAGGTATCGGAACGAGGAAAAAATGCGGCAGTAAAAAAGGGATTTGAAATGTCCTCCAACGACATCTTGATGATCCTGGATGCTGATCTGACCGTCGCTCCCGAAGATCTCCGTAAATTTTATCACGCGATTGCATCCGGTAAAGGTGATTTTATTAATGGCTCCCGTCTGGTGTATCCGATGGAGAAAGAAGCAATGCGTTTTCTTAATTTATTAGGCAATAAATCTTTCAGCATGTTATTCACGTGGCTGCTCGACCAACGTTTTAAAGATACGCTCTGCGGGACAAAAGTGATGTTTCGCAAAGATTACAAACGTCTTGTTAGCAACCGAAAGTTTTTTGGCGACATTGATCCATTTGGTGATTTCGATTTATTATTTGGCGCACACAAATTAAATCTGTGCATTGTGGAGGTTCCTATTCGTTATCATGAACGAACGTATGGTAGAACGAATATTTCCAGGTTTAAACACGGCTTTATTTTGTTAAAGATGTGCTTTTTTGCAGCCCGAAAGATCAAATTCAGGTAAGCGTATTTCTACTGGCTCTTCTTTTCCTAGAAATTTCATACAAGGTCAATGGTACAGCCCAGTATACTGCTTTCTACTTCCCTTTTAAAATTAGTCTTCATTCTTTCCTGATTCGTCTAAAATTAAGATTCATAAAATTGGTTTAAATAGATAAAATACTTATTTTTATCCAATACATAAAAACAATTATTTATGGTTAAGACAGACACGGTTGCTATAAAAGTTCAAAAGACTACGAACTCACGTATTAAAGAACTTGATTACAATCACATTACATTTGGAAAGCTTTTTTCCGATCATATGTTTTATACAGATTTTAAAAACAATGAATGGACAGATGCCACCATCATGCCTTATGGACCAATACCTATGAGTCCTGCAACTTCTGCGTTGCATTATGGTCAGGCCATTTTTGAAGGAATGAAAGCCTATAAAAATGACAAAGGTGAAGTGTTTTTGTTTCGCCCATTGGATAACCACAAGCGTATTAATATTTCTGCTGAACGAATGGCGATGGCGACCATTCCTCAGGATATTTTTATGGAGGGCCTTACTCAATTGATTCACTTAGATAGAGACTGGGTTCCGGATACCGACGGTTCTTCTTTATATATTCGTCCTTTTATAATTGGTACCGATGAATTTATTGGTGTGAGACCATCTGATAATTACCGTTTTTATATCATCACTTCTCCTGCAGGAAAATATTACAATGAGCCTGTAAAAGTACTTGTTGAAACGAATTATATCCGTGCTGTGGAAGGTGGTGTAGGATACGTGAAAGCTTCCGGAAACTATGGTCGTTCTTTGTTTCCTGCTAAATTAGCTCAACAAAGAGGATACCATCAAATCATCTGGACAGACGCTCGCAACCACCGTTACCTAGAAGAATCTGGAACCATGAACTTAATGTTTGTAATCGATGATGTATTGATTACTCCTCCTCTTGGCGATACCATATTAGCAGGGATCACCCGCGACAGTGTTTTAACATTAGCCCGCGACTGGAAAATGAAAGTACAGGAACGGAAAATAAGTATCGATGAAGTATTAGATGCACATAAACGCGGTACCTTGGAAGATGCATTCGGAACAGGAACTGCTGCTACCATCGCTTACATCGCTCAAATTGGATACGAAGGTAAAGACTATGTTTTACCTCCTGTTGAAGGTCGCATCTTCTCCAACCGTGTTGCTCAGGAATTAGATAATATCCGCAAAGGAAAAGTGGAAGATATCCATAACTGGATGTATAAGGTTGGATAGTTGAATATTGATTTTATTTCTAAAATGCTCTTGTAAACCAAGAGCATTTTTTTTACTTTTCATTCGTTATGTGTTACTTTTTTTCGATTAAAATTCAATATAAAGCAAGCCTATACAATTCCTCCGCTGCGACGCTTTCTTCTTCATCTCCTTTTCATAACAAACGCGTTTTCTATCCATTTAGCGACCCCAACGTGAGAGAAGAACCGATAAGGTAGAAATCACAATTATTTTCTCAATCGTTTTAAAATACCGCCAATTACTGTTCTCTTTCCCATCATTCCATTCCATCCTTCTCGCACCAATATAAATCCAGGTACAACAATGACGATAAATGGGAAAGGCCAGAAATTCTTAAACGTACCTACAATGGTCACGATCAGTATAATGAAGCCGATGAGCATTCCGCTTGCAAAAAAAAGATTGTACAAAAGTGGCGACTGTCTGTAATAATCCGCATCTGTCTTCTCTTGATAAATTGCTTTACTACTATTGTTCCATTCGTTCTGAAAATGGCTGCTATTGGAGAATGTATCGTTCTTTACCGAGGAGCCATAGTATTGTTTTTTTCTTTCTGCGTTCACTTTCTCCGCATCGATATAGTTTAATTGGATGTCGTATAAATATCTTTTGTGATCGTCGGATAATGTTTCATAGGCTTCATTTACAACAACAAAAACCTCATTTGCCTTTGGGGAATTATTTATATCTGGGTGGATTAATTTCGCCTTATTACGATAGGCCCGTTTAATATCCTCCGAAGAGGCTGATCGCGGAATATCCAATATTTTATAAAAGTCGTAAAGCATATGTTACAGCTAATTTATGGAAAATAATTTTGCCTTGCGTCTTTAATAAAAAAGGAGGTCATGGTGCGTTCTATTTTATACTTATTTCTCATTCTTATCTTTTTCTCAAGGGAAGCAAATGCTCAGAAAGTCTACAAACTAGGACAGGTGGATGTTTCTTCCAAACATATTGTGGATACCGTTTTTGGAACATGGAAATACAGTGTAGCTGATTATGAGTTCCTGGATGATAAACTGATTCTACTTACTTTCAAAAGAAACATGTCGGAAGCTGCTGTTATGCTTGTTGATCAATCACAAAAGGTGCTTTCCTGTTTCGAACTGCCCGACGAAGCGAAGGAACTTTATAAAGATTACCAAGGATATATTCATGTGATTTGTGAAAATCATATTTACAGAATCATCCTAAAAAATGAGCAGATCAATTTAGCCTCCTTGCCTATGGATGATTACAAAAAGTTTATTATGCCCTGTATCGATACGATTGGGAAAGATATTTACTTTTCTAATTTTCAAAAGGACTATCCTGCATTTACGTATTATGCTTACAATGGAACAAACAAATCGTTGGCACCCCTAAAAAGAGTTTGTGATGAAGCCTTGATGGACAGATATAACATGGAATTTTATTTTATGCAGCCGAAAGAGCAATTGTATGCTCGGAAAATTGCCATGCAATACGGCATCGACTTTCATCGTGTGGCAGCCAACATGACCGGATTAACCACCAGCTTGTTTTATACACCTTTGTATGCTCCTTTATTCATCATTCATGACACCGTTTGTATTTTCGATCATTATAGCAATGCCATTTTAAAATACGATAAAAAACAGAATTTGCTAGACTCCATTCACATTGATTATAACCATCCGAAAAAATGGAAAGATTGGAAACGAGCACTGCTCCTCGATAAAGTATCGAATGAAGTTTATGCTGTTTATGAAAGAGGTGGTTTTTATTATTTAAAAAATATTGATCTTCAAACAGGTAAAATAAAAGGCTCTTTTAAATTGATGAATCAATACGTTGAAAAGATCAAAGTGAAAAACAACTATGTGTATTATGTATACAAACCATTTGATTCACAGCAAGAAAAGTTTGTTTACAAAGAATTAATAAGTAATTGATTGTTTTTTGGACTGATTATTGTAAATTTATGTTTCAAATTTTAAAATTCGAAAAATGAAAAGAGCGATTCAAATAGTTAGCGTTGCAGTAGTTGCATTAACGATCTCAACGGCTTTTATAGTAGAAGTAAAGCCTGAACTGGAAATTGGTAAGGCCATTCCAAGTGCCGATACTAAAATGATGGACATTAGCGGTAAGGAAGTGACTTTGTCCGAGGCGAAAGGGGAGAACGGAATTCTTGTAATGTTCTCTTGTAATACCTGTCCGTATGTAAAGCTTTCCGAAGCACGTATAAAAGAGGTTGCTAAATTGGCAAAAGCAAATAAGATCGGTGTTATTTTAATTAATTCAAATGAAGCACAACGTGCTGACGAAGATTCCTTTGAGGCCATGAAAAAATATGCATCACTTCAGGGATACGATTTCAATTATGTGGTTGATAAGAACTCCGTTGTTGCGGATGCTTTTGGTGCAACCCGCACGCCACATTGTTTCCTATTCGATAAAAAAGGATTGGTATACCGTGGTGCTATCGATGATAACATTAAAGATGCAGATGATGCGAAAGAACATTATTTAAAAGATGCTATTAATTCTGTTGGTACTGGAAAAGCGGTAAAAACAAATTCTACTAAATCGGTAGGATGCTCTATTAAAAGAGTGGAAGAGTAGCGGAGTTAAAAATTAGTTCATCAAGGTTTTAAAAAATGCCATTTCATTTCTGAAATGGCATTTTTTTATAGTCATCTATTTTTTTAGTTACAATTTTTTAAAAGGAACTATTTTAAATCAAATTTACTTTCCTTCTTTGTAATGATACTCAGCCAACAACAGATCAATGTCCTTTAATAACTGACGTATATCGGTGGTGTCGGTTCCATCATAAAAGCCGCGGATGCGTTTATCTTTGTCAATCAAAGCGAAATTTTGTGTGTGAATAAAATCATCTGGACCGCCATTTCCCTGGTCGGCATTGAGCAGGTAACTGGTTCTGGCCATTTCATACAGCGCTTTTTTTTCTCCTGTCAGAAACATCCATTGTTTTGCATCGGCATTGTGTTTAATGGAATATGCTTTTAATTGTGCTACAGTATCTATTTCGGGATCCACCGTATGCGACAATATCTTCACTTCCGGATTCCCATTAAACTTTTCAGCTACCCGTTCCATCTGTGTACTCATAATCGGACAGATACTGTGACATGTTGTAAAAAAGAAGTCTGTCACATACACACAACCTTCTACATCCTTTTGCGTAATGATCTTTCCATCTTGATTCGTAAAACTGAAATCTTGAATAGTATGGTAAACCGTATCCGTTTTTCCATTTACAGATTCGTAGCTCTTTTCTCCGAATATGGGCAAATTCCGTATCGGTTTTTTGTTGTCATAAATAAAGAAGGCGTAAATAAATACTGCAAGAGCAGCAAGTAAGAGCGAAATGTTAATGATCTTGGATTTCATGATTAGCAGGCATTAGAAGTTCAATCTGTGATTTCAGAAATTCGAAATTCAGTTTTTTTTCAAAGAAAAGATTGGTTTTTGTTTGATTGTTTACGATTAATGTTGCTGGAATAGCACCCGTCCAGCTCTCCGAAATTTTTGGAATGAAATAGTTTCCGTTAATCTCATCCAGCAGATCTACTTCTGCTTTGATCTTCTTTTGTTTGAGGAAAGGAATAACTTTGGAATCGAGTTCTTCTTTAAAATCCATAGTCACTAATATTACTTTTACTTTTTTATCGGCATATATTTTATGGATGCTGTCAAAATCGGGCAGTTCTTTTACACAAGGGGAACACCAAGTGGCCCAAAAATTAACGATATAAGTGGTGTCAGAATTATTGTTGATCCTTTTTTGCAGGTCGGTTACTTTTAGCACCGCAACAGTTTGCGCTATTCCAGGCGCACTAAAAAATAAAAGAAGGAGGAGTAGCTTTTTCATGGTCCAAGGATTTTCCTTTACATATTTTGATTTAACCCTTTATGATGCTTTCTTTTTTTATTCGTTTGGTGTGAAAAGTTGTTCGACAAAACACTTATGTTTCCATCCACTTCTAAGATGGCCAAATCAACATCTGATATTTTTTCAATTCCGTGTTCCCGCACACTGGCTTCCAATTCATCCAATGTTATTTTAACTTTTTTTAAATGGCTTGTCGCAATTTGCCCTTTATAAATTAGTACAATCGGGTCGCCTTCAAGCAAATTTTGAATCGGTTTGAATTTAAAAACCAATAAGCGAATCAGCGCATTCAATGCAAATAATGTAACAGCAGCAATTATACCACCCTGAAGCGAAGCGTCGCTTCCTACCATGGCATTTTGTACCGAATTGCTGATGAGTAAAATAAACACCAGATCGGTGACCGACAACTGAGAAAGTTCTTTTTTACCAAATACCCTTATAAATAAAATAATGGATAGGTACACAACTACTGAACGAAGGATAATCTCTATATAACTGTTCATTTTTTTTAGAATGATGTATTTGCAATTCAAAGGTATTTAATATTCTTGTCCTTTTGTATATAAATTCAAGGGTCTTTTTAGTTTAATCTTCTTTTCACAACCGTTGATAAAGATTGTTAATTCGATTTTTCGAGTGGCAACACAATCAATGTTAGTAGAATAAAATAAAAAGTCCAACAGTACTGTCGGACATTTTTGTTTCATTTTGTCAACCATCGCGAAGTGCAAGGGTTATTTTTTACTCTTTTCTTTTTCAAGCAAATCAATAAAATTGCCAAGTTGTTCGGTGTCGATTCGTTTCGCTTTAATTAGTTTATTTTCATCTAGTAAATAGATCACCGGAGTGCTGTAGATATCGTACATCTTTTTAGTGACAGCACGTTTGTATTGATCCGGCTGATGAACATTGATCCATTTTAGTTGGTGTTCTACAATGAATTTTTTCCATTCAGCAGGTTGGTCTTCAGTTTCAACAGCATACACTTCTACGCCTTTTGATTTTACTTTTTCATACAGCTCGGCCAATTTAGGAATTTCTTTTTTACAATGTCCGCAGCCATGATCCCAGAAAATAAGGATGGTATATTTTGCTTTTACATCATACAAAGAGATTTCTTTTCCTAAGCTATCCTGCATGGTAATAGGAGGCGCTTTCTTCCCCAACAACAGTGGTTTTAGAGTGTAGGCACGATTAATAACTTTGTAAAGTTGAGTAGAATCAACCCATGTTGCTTGTTTGGTTACATAATATTTCTCCACCAAATGAACGAATATTGCATCAAATCCCATGTTCATTGAGCTTTCGTAATTAAAGGTCATCCAGCCTAAAAGGAATTTGAAAACTTCATTGTTCGGGCGCGCTTTCTCAAGGATGTAATCACACGAGATGTCTATTGAGTCGGGTGTTTGCGGCGTTAATTTATCAAGATAATATTTGATTTTATTTTGAAAGATGGGTGTTCGCAGTAAACGATCATCTGTAAAATCAATGTTGTCGAAGTAATGAGATTTGAAATAGCGGTAACCGAAGGTTGAATCTTTTTTGCCATTTGGTAGAAGAGGCGGTTCCGGAACAATAGGTTCTTCCATTGCTTTAAAGAGTTTGGATACAAATGTTTTAGGATTGTTTTTAATGAAATCCAGTTTGTAGGCGATCACCACTTTGTCGATTGCAGCAATTTTTTCTTGAAACATTTTAGTGGAGTCCTTGTTTGCTTTTACCGCTTTTAATTGTGCTCGCACGGGCTCAATTTCTCTTTGTTTTCCACCCATGAAGTTTTGGTAATCGAAGAAATAGTTGTTTTCCTCCGAACCTTTTACTTTCATATTTTTAATAAAGTCAAGTGTGTCGGTTTCTAATGAAAAATGCTGGCCTTCATCCATGACAAAATCAAAATATTTTTTATTGGGCTGAACGAAAAGATAAATTCCTTGCGGGTATTTTTCAGCATTGGCAAATACAACTTCACCTTTCGCATTCGACTTTGCGGAGTCTTTGATGTAATTTTTATCGCCATAATAACAAGCGAGTAAGCACATTGATCCCTCTTTTAAGCCTTTAGCTGTTATTTTTATGGAACATCCTGAACCAGGATTTGTTGCAATTGCAAGAGTGGATGAGCAAATAGCAAAAAGCGTGAGTGTTTTTTTGAAAATTTGAAGCATAAAATGTAATTTATTTGTTATGACTATTTAACCTGTTTTAAGGTTGCATTCCGATTTATAAATTCCATTTCGGCTGAAACGGTGACTTGCTTTTCTGCAATTTTTACGCCACAATTTAAAGGATGCGCGTAAATTGTTTTCGTGGTATTGTCAGGCATCGTAAATACCATTTCTGTTCCAATTGTCAAGGGCCCTTCAAAGGTAAATGGTGTTTCAAAATAGCTGGCAAGGTCAACATCCAAAAGGTGTTTTAATTTTCCGAAAAACAGGATGTTTAGTGGGAATTTTGCTTCCGTAATTTCCACATAGATTAAATTCGTTTTCGGTTCATAACAAATTTCAACGTTGCCTACCACATGAATGAGGTAATTGTATTTACCGACAGTTACTTTCACATCCGACACAAAATCAGCTTTGTTGGCATGTAGCTTAATCTGAGGATTTAAGAGGTCCCACGTATAGGTGCCTTCAATAAACATAAAAGAATAAGCAGATGTTCCCTTTATATCTCCAATGGCTGTGAACATTTTGTTTAAAACAGATTCTTTCAGGATCACTGTTAGGTCTTGATTTTGACCAACTATTGAACCGGAATGGAGCAGAATAATGAAAATAAGCGCCGTTTTTCTTATAAAACTCATAAAAGCGATCTTTTTTTGTTCAAAAATAACGAAATAAAAATCAAAATTAAATTACTTAATAATTTGATTTTCTTTTTAATTGTTTGTTTATTTCCAAGTTTTATAATTATTTTTGACTCATAAATAAACATCTTAACAAATACTACTCACATGAAAAAAATTTACGTTTTACTTGCATTCCTATTAACAGGAACTTTAATGAAAGCACAAGATACGTTGCTTTTTGAAGATTTCGAATTAAATAATTTTTACACAAATATCCTTATCAATGGTTCTGCACCACTAGGTGTTGCTGCAGATACGAACTGGTATTCATGGGATTCTGATGGTACTCCTGATGGATCTACTGCTGGTACTCGTCCTGATGGATGGTTTGCTGTTCAACCTTTTTCAACAGTTGACCAATATTTAACACAATACAGTATACCAGGTACTCCTGATACAAATACGGTTATCAGTGCTAACACATGGACAAACACTTCAACTCCAGAAAGTAACTGGTTGATCACTAAAAATATCTTATTGGGAACACATGATACCTTATTCTGGAAATCAGCACCATTCCAAACTCCTCGTTACTTAGATGGTTACCAAGTATTGCTTTCTACGTCAACAAATGCCGATAATACGTCTGCATCTGCTTTCGCTAATGTATTGTTCAATGCACAAGAGATGACTGCTTTAGGAACAGATTCAACTTTCTCTACCTTTACTTTTGCAAATACAGGTGCTGGCGGACCAGCAGGTTTTGTTCATGGTTTAGATGGAAATAACATTGATTTTGCTAGCACAACAGCTCCGATCTCTCACAGAGGTCAGTTACGTCAGTTCTCTTTGCCACTGGATGCGTATGCAAATGCAAATGTGTTTATTGCTTTCTTATCGAACTCTACAGATGACAACTTGATTTCTTTGGATGATGTAATGATCCGTGGAAATAAAAACAATGTAGGTATCCAAGAAAATAGCAATGACCTTGGTGTTGCTGTATTCCCAAACCCTGCAACAGATAATGTTCAAATTAATTACACCTTGACTTCAGAAACAGTTGTCACAATCAACGTATTTGATGTTACAGGTAAATTAGTAGCGTCAGTATCAAATGGTGCTCAAGCACAAGGTTTCCATTTCGCTCACATCAATACTTCTGATCTTGCAAAAGGTTTTTATACAGTTAATGTTAAAACTGCAACAGCTTCAAGCAACACTAAATTGATCGTAAGATAATTTAGAACAAGTAATAATAAAAATCCCGCTCCGTAAATTTCGGAGCGGGATTTTTTATTGGTTATCATTCGGAATAATAACATTATTCGTCCTTAAATTCTGAGATGAAATGAAACTTGATATCTGGATTTTTCTCCTGCGCCATTTGCAATGCCCAGGGCGATTCGGCTAAAAATACAGGTCGGTCTTCTTTATCCGTAGCCATGTGATGTGCTTTCTCAAAAATAAAGCCTTCCAACTTTTTGGCATCTTTAGAGCTGATCCAGCAAGCCTTAAATAATGAGATGTGTTCGAAATTACAGGAAGCAGAATATTCGCTTTTTAAACGATGTTGGATCACTTCAAATTGCAAAGCTCCAACGGTTCCTAATACCTTGCGATTATCCGTCCTTTTCGTGAATAACTGTGCCACACCTTCATCTGTCAATTGCTCCAAGCCTTTGTTCAGCTGCTTGGTTTTCATTGGATCGGCATTTACTACATATTTAAATAACTCAGGCGAGAATTGTGGAATGCCTTTGTAATTCATTTTTTCGCCCTCTGTTAATGTATCGCCAATCTTGAAATTGCTTGAGTCGTACAAACCAATGATGTCACCTGGAAAGGCTTCATCTACCACACTTTTATCTTGCGCCATAAATGCGGTAGGATTCGAAAATTTCATGCTTCTGTTTTCGCGGACATGGTAATAGTTTTTATTGCGTTCGAATTTTCCAGAAACAATTCTTAAAAAGGCAATTCTGTCGCGGTGTTTAGGGTCAAGATTGGCATGTATCTTAAAAACAAAACCACTAAAATTTTTATCTTCCGGCTTCACTTCTCTGGTATCTGTTGTTCTCCCTTTCGGAGCGGGAGCGATTCGAATGAAAGCATCTAATAGTTCTCGTACACCAAAATTATTAACAGCACTTCCAAAAAATACGGGTGAAACCATTGCTTCGGAATATTCTTCTATTTCAAACTTAGGATAGCCAGCTTCCAGTAACTCAACATCACTTCTTAGCGTATTGGCATAGTCTTCACCAATCAATTTATCCAATGTGCCATCGTTGAGATCCTTTATTTCAACTGAATTTTCATCCGTTTGCTTTTCACCGGAGTTAAAAAGTGTTAAGCTTTTTTCATAAAGATTATAAACACCTTTAAATGTTTTGCCGATACTTATCGGCCAACTTAAAGGACGAAGGTCGATGCGTAACTCTTTCTCAATTTCTTCTAATAAATCAAAAGGGTCTTTCCCTTCACGATCCATTTTATTAATAAATACGATAACAGGCGTGCTTCGCATGCGACAAACTTCTAAAAGTTTGCGTGTTTGAGGCTCCACACCTTTTGCACAGTCAATCAGCATGACCACACTGTCAACTGCTGTAAGGGTTCTATACGTATCTTCTGCAAAGTCTTCGTGGCCGGGGGTATCCAGCAAATTGATCTTTACGCCTTTGTATTCAAAACCCATAACGGAAGTCGCAACAGAGATCCCGCGCTGGCGCTCAATTTCCATGAAATCGGAAGTGGTATGCTTTTTTATCTTATTCGATTTTACGGCACCTGCAGTTTGAATAGCGCCGCCAAACAACAGTAATTTCTCTGTAAGAGTTGTTTTACCGGCATCAGGATGGGCGATGATCCCAAATGTTCTGCGTCTTTCTATTTCTTCTTTTATTGTCATATTCTATGAATCTCCCCTTTATTAATAAAGGCTAGGGATCAGGTGCAAATAAAAAACCCCGTCCACGAAAGCGGAAAGGGTTTTTATAAATAATTTAAACCAATTATTGTTTCTTTTCAGCGATACGAGCTGCTTTTCCAGTCAATTCGCGTAAGTAGAATAAACGAGCTCTACGTACAACACCTACTTTGTTAATTTCTACTTTATCGATAAACGGTGAAGCAACAGGGAAGATACGCTCAACACCTACAGAGTTACTCATTTTACGAACGGTAAACGATTCTGTATTTCCTGAACCTTTGCGTTGAATTACAACACCTTGGTATTGCTGAACGCGTTCTTTTTCACCTTCTTTAATTTTATAGTGTACAGTAACAGTGTCTCCCGCTTTAAATTTAGGGTGACTTGTCTTTACTCCCAATGTCTCTTCAACGAATTTTAATAATGTGCTCATAACTCTTTGTTTTATAATGTATTAAACAGTTCTTCCTCCAAAAAGGACTGCAAATATAGTTTTTTTTTAGAATCAGAACGCAATTCTACAAAAATATTTACGTTTTTTCGACCCCAATAAACAAAAAAAGCCCTTTATACCGTCTTTCAAGCAGGTTATTGTCTAAAAAATATAAAATAATTATTTCCGACCCTCACATGGAAAATGGGCAGGACGTTCGTTTCAAGTAAAACATTATTGAAAGACATAATTTTTATCTTTGTTTAAATGTTTGCAATTATTGACATAGAAACATGTGGAGGTAAATTTAATTTTCCTCAAGGTCGAATTACTGAAATATGTATTTTGATTCACGATGGTTTAACGGTGGTAGAAAAATTCAGTACGTTGATCAATCCCGAATGTTACATTGCTCCCCTTTATACGAATATTACAGGTATCACGAATGAAATGGTAAAAGATGCTCCCAAATTCCATCAGGTGGCAAAAAAAATTCATGAGTTGACAGAAAACAAAACATTTGTAGCGCACAACGTTAGTTTCGATTATAATTTTATAAAAGGAGAATTCGCTTCTTTAGGTTTTCAGTATGAGCGAGAAAAATTATGTACGGTTCAAATGAGCCGAAAATTGATTCCTGGAAAAAAATCCTATAGCTTTGGTAAACTCTGCGAATCTTTAGGTATCCCCAATAATGCGCGACACAGAGCAGAGGGGGATGCAGTTGCTACAGCCCAGTTGTTTGATATTTTATTGAGAGCAAGGTCTGCAAAAAAATAATTTATTCTCCCGTTTTAAAAACTAATGTGTTTCCTTTTTCCAATCCTTTATTAAATAACGTCAGCTTGAGTTTCAATTCCTCCCATTTTTTTAAGCTTGTTTCAAAATTTTCGTGTGCTTTGGTAGCAGCTGTGACAGCCTGAATTGTTGGTTTTACATCAGCACCTTGCAAATTATTTAAAAGAGCATTCAAAGATCCGGAAAGTGAATTTTGAAATTTTGCAAACTCATTGATTTGATGATTCAAATCCGTGATGGAAGAAAATTTATTTTTAGAGGAGCTTTTCAAATTTTTAATTTGTTCTTTCAATGACTGTAATTGTTGAATAATATCCAGCGTTTTTTCATTATCTAAATAAACCAAGACAGAAAGATCGTGCTGCTGTTGAAGATCAGCTAGGCTTGTTTTTACCCTCGGGTCCATTTTTATTTCAAGAGGTTGTGAATACACATTTCCTTGCTTTCCAGAAGTGCCATTGTTTACAGTTAGAAGAACAGTATACGTTCCGGGCATCAACCAAGGGGAAGTCGGATTCGGAGGCGTATCGCCATAAATAGCAGCAATGGGATACGCTGGTGGTAGATTCAGGGGTTTGTAATGCATGTCCCATACAAAACGATGTGAGCCAGCTTCAGATGAAATGAGTTGTTGTGGTCGTATCCAATATAATGGGATATTCACATCTGGAATTGTATACATTGTATCTTTTGAACTGAAATGGCGAACAGTCATTCCTCTTGCATCTCTGATGTCCAATGTAACTTCTGAATTTGATTTTTCTTTCAAATAATAATTGATGATTATTCCGTCAGGAGGGTTTTTCCCAGCAGGCTCTTCTTGTGGAAGTGGCGTATCTGTATTTAGATTCCAACGCACACGGTAACTTGTTTCTGGTTTATATAAAATAACATCTTGAACTGTACCCGAGTTAATTTGTCGCAATGGAGTGATATCATCTAGGATCCAGAACGAGCGGCCATGGGTTGCTACAACAATGTCATCCTCTTTTATGATCAAGTCTCGGATGGAAGTTGCCGGCATATTTAATCGTAGGGTCTGCCAATTATCACCATCATCAAAAGAAACATAAACAGCCGTTTCAGATCCGGCAAACAATAATCCTTTTTGGTAGGGGTCTTCTTTTACAACATTAATTGGATCATTTGGTAATCCTGTTACTATTTCGGTCCATGTTTTTCCACCGTCTTTTGTCCTATAAATATGAGGTTTCTGATCGTCCAAACGAATTCTGTTCACTGCAGCATACGCTTCATTTGTATCTGTATGACTTGCTTCCATCAATGAGATTTTGCTCCAAGAATTTACAGCTGGTGGTGTTACATTTTTCCAATTCTTTCCTCCATCTTTGGTTACTTGAATCCATCCGTCATCTGTGCCGACCCAAATTAAATTGCTATCCAAAGGAGATAATGCAATGGTATAAATAACTCCACGTTGTGGCATCGACTTCATTGATTCTGTTTTGTAAATGCCAATACACTCCGCAACATCATATTTTGTGCGGGTAAGATCGGGACTAACCACTTGCCATGAATTTCCTGCATCACATGTTTTGAATAAAACATTGCCAGCAAAAAACAATGTTTTTTTATCGATGGGTGAAAACAATATGGGTGCGGTACGAATAAATCTATACTTATTAGCATGCAAAACATCCGGAGAAATATCTTGAGTTTGCCCTGTTCGTTTATCGTATTTAGAAATTTTACCTCCAAAAATAATGTTCGGATCTAATGGATCGGCCACAACATAACCATATTCTTCTGCACCTACGGGATGCCAATCGCGGAAAGAAATAGCGCCATCATTTCCTCGGGACGAAATGCCAACAGACCCGCTTTCTTGCTGTCCGCTATAAACATTATACGGAAAAGCGTTGTCGGCACTTACATGATACAATTGAGCTGTCGGCTGATTGTACCAGGAGCTCCATGTTTCTCCACCATTTACAGTTATTGCAGCGCCTTGGTCGCTCGACAATAATATAATATCTGTATTATTCGGATTGATCCAAATACGGTGGTAGTCATCGCCTCCTGGCGCTCCCTTAAAACCATAAAATGTTTTTCCTCCATCAAGCGATTTCCATACTACCACATTGGCATCATAGACCATATCTTTATTTTTGGGATCTACTTTCAATTCAGCAAAATCATCTCCTCTGTCCCACAAACGGATGTCACTATTTATCATTATCCATGATTCTCCGCCATCATCGGTCCGGTACAATCCGCCTTTTTTTTCATTTGCGGAAGCAAGGGCATATAAGCGATTGTGATCAGAAGGCGCAATGCAAAATCCGATGCGAGTTAAGCCATCCTGTTTTCCTGGTAAGCCGTTTTTTAATTGTTTCCATGTTGTTCCTCCATCTATTGATTTAAACAAACCGCTTCCTGTACCTGACCATCGTCCATTTTCCCATGGCGCTAATCTTCCTGCCCATAGATCGGCATAAATAATTTTTGAATCGGATGGGTCAATAGTCACCTGAACAGCTCCTGTATTTTCATCAACGAATAATACCTTCTCCCAATTTTTACCTCCATCAATGGTTCTGTAAATACCTCTTTCCTTGTTCGGACCATAGGGATGACCTAGCACAGCAACAAATACGCGGTTCTCATCTTTCGGGTCGATTGATAAACCTCCAATTTGCAATCCTTCCGACAATCCAAGATGCGACCATGTTTTTCCTGCATCAATCGATTTATACATTCCATTTCCTTCTGAAAGATCAGGGCGTTGCAAACCCTCACCGCTTCCTACATAAATTGTATTCGGATTGGATGGTGCAACAGCTAGATCACCAATAGATCCGGTAGGTTGATCATCAAAGATGGGATTCCATGTTCTTCCGTAATCAGTTGTTTTCCATACACCACCATTGTTAACGCCGATGTAAAATACATTCGGATGTTGCAAGTCGCCCGATGAACCAACAGTCCTGCCGCCTCTGTAGGGTCCGATCATCCGCCATTTCATAGCGTTAAAAAGATGGGGATTAACAGTTTGTGAATAGGAGAGCGGAAGTAAAATAAAAAAAGAAAAGTAGCGTGTTAAATATTTTTTGAGAGGAGAGAGCTTCATGAGTGATCTATTTTATTGTCCTAATTTTTTTAATGCTTTCCAAACAATATGGAGATCGTTCTCAATTTTATAATCTTTGGAATAGGCTAAATGTAAACGGTTTCGCGTATCGGCAGCAATGTTCATATTATGAATAGCGTCAGCAGGAGAAAGGACAGAGGGTTTAATTTTTGGAAGATGATCATGCTTGTCGTTTCCATATCCTACCCACGATTTTGAACCAAACAAAACAGAAAAACAATTTTGCAAAAAGCCGAACTTCTGGTCCTGAAATAAAATTAAAATAGGGGAGCAGATGATACATATCACACTTGACAAGAAATCGAATAAACGTTTGTTGCGTTTGTTTTTTGGTTTGCCAATAGAATTAACATCAATCATGTAAAGGTCACCAGCAGTATCGATAGAGTTGCTTCCAATGATGGATAAACTTTCAGGAGGAGCAATTTTGAAATCAACATTTGCTGAAACAAGGGTGTGCATATAATCAATGATTCCTTGGGAGGAAATGTCGCGAGAACAAAATATGACTTCGCTAATCTTATAGATCTCAATGACTTCTTCAATCTGATCAATGTTCCCAACATATTCCGAATGGTTGTTGCCATTGCCATCTGCGCTGATAAAGCCTAAGAAGCTGGTGTTTATATTGGTTTGTTTTAATAATCCGTTCACGCGTTCAAACTCTTCCTGATTTCCTATAATGGCAATACGTTTACTCTTGTCAGGATTTAAATTAAATGATCTAAATCCAGCCACATGAAATGTGAATCGGGAAATTAAATACGACACCATTACCCAGCCCATTCCCAATAAGATCAATGCTCTTGAGAAACGATATTCTTCCGGTAATAGAGAATAGATAATCAGAATAATTCCTGTGCCTACTGATACTCCTCGCATAATTCTAAATAAACGAACAGGTTTATCATAACCACCACTCAAGTAAACGGTAAACATCCATACGAGAATATAAGCTGGAAAAGCTATTCCGATTAAGGCGTTGGAGTAGGAGCCGCCACCAATGAACTTTATGTTTTTTTCATAATAATCTTTTATTAATACCAATCCTGCCATCATTAATCCGAAATCAAATGTTGGGAGAGCAATTGATTTTAAAAATCGAATAATGATTGCTGCGCCAGCACGAAGGTATATCGCGATGTTGATCAGGAATGAAAATAATTTTGCATTGTTCTGCGAAAAATGTTTTTGCGCAAAAATTACCATCGCTTTGTAAAATACAAAAACGTAGTTGATACTACTTTTTTTGGTGCTTTCGCCTTTGTAGTGAATAATACGTGTTTCAGGGAAGTAGTAGTTTTTGTAGCCGCCTAAAATTAATCGGTACGACAGATCAATATCTTCACCATACATAAAAAAAGTTTCATCTAGTAAACCAACCTTATCAAGCGCTGATTTTCTCATCAGCATAAAAGCGCCTGAAAGTATTTCTACTTCGTTGGTTTTGTCTGTATCTAAAAAACCTAAGTGGTATTGTCCAAATGTTTTTGAACGGGGGAATAATCTGGAGAATCCGAATATTTTATAAAATGCAACAGCAGGTGTAGGTAATCCGCGTTTTGATTCAGGTAGAAAATTCCCTTTGCCATCCAGCATTTTAACACCCAGTCCGCCTGCCTCAGGATGCTTATCCATAAAGGAAATTACTTTTTCGAAGGTGTCTTCTTCTACAACAGTGTCTGGATTTAAAAGCAAAACATATTCACCTTTAGCAACCCGCAGGCCCTGATTGTTAGCAAATGAAAATCCGGTATTCTTTTTATTTTCGAGGAGTTGTACCTCCTGGAATTTTGTTTTTACCATCTGAACGGAACCATCCACAGAGTTGTTGTCGACAACAATGATTTCAGTCAGAACATTTTTTGAAGCTTTTCTTACCGAATGAAGACATTGTTCCAAAAAATGTTGAACGTTATAATTGACAATGATTACAGTTAACTTCATCTGGTGGTCAATGAGTTTTCGTAAAGAGTTCTGTTAACAATTGAACGGCCTAAAGTCACCTCATCAGCATATTCCAATTCATCGCCGATGGAAACTCCTCTGGCAATCGTAGAAACAGTAAGGTCTTGTTCCTTCAGTCTTTTGTAGATATAAAAATTCGTAGTGTCACCTTCCATTGTTGTGCTTAATGCCATTATCACTTCTTTTATTACACCTTGACTTGCTTTCTCCACCAATGTTTCAATGTTCAAATCGCTTGGACCTATCCCGTCCATTGGCGAAATGATTCCACCTAAAACGTGATAAACACCTCTGTATTGCATGGTGTTTTCAATAGCCATCACATCTCTAATGTCTTCTACAACACACACCAAACTCTGATCACGGTGAGGATTTGAACAAACTTCACACAATGGTTTGTCAGAAACATTGTGACATTTTTCGCAATAACGAAGTTCTGATCGAAGTTTAATGAATGTATTTCCAAACTGATTTACTTCAGCCGGGTTTTGCTTCATCAGATGCAAAACAAAACGCAGAGCAGTTCGTTTACCAACGCCAGGTAATTTACTGAACTCGTTGACTGCGTCTTCAATTAATTTCGATGAAAAATTCATAGTTCAAAAATACTGATTTTAACTGATGTTTTTATATGCTTTGTAAAACAAGTAATACGTATTTTTGCACATTAGAAAGTTAATATAATTAAATCGTAATGAAACTTCATCGAACTCTTGTTCAAGCTGTAATTGATACACTTCAGCATATTTTTATAGAAGGGGTATATGCTGACAAAGCTGTTGAACAGGTTTTGAAGCAAAATTCACGCTGGGGTTCACGCGACAGAAGGTTTATTGCAGAAACGACCTATGGAATGGTTCGTTGGTGGCGTTTAATAGAACAATCGGCAGCAATAGAAAAGGCAGAAACGGATTTTCAATTTTGGAAATTGATTGGTGTTTGGTTCATCATGAATGAAATAGAGCTGCCTGCATGGGAAGAATTTGCGTCTTTAGATATCAATAAAATACTTGAGGATTATTCGAAAGCAAAAAAGGTGAGGAAGTTTCGTGAATCAATTCCTGATTGGTTAGATGAAATAGGAAGTGAAGAGTTGGGGGAAACTGTTTGGGAGCGGGAGTTACAAGAATTAAATAAAGAAGCTCAAGTTGTCTTAAGAGTAAATACTCTTAAGATCAATAAAATACAACTTCACAGATTGTTGGAAGATGATGCAATTGAAACCTTGCCAATTGGTGATTACAATGATGCTTTGCTTTTGTTGAAGCGTCAAAATCTTCAGCAAACCAATGAATATAAACAAGGTTTTTTTGAGATTCAAGATGCGTCCTCTCAATTGATAGCTCCTTTTATGAAATTAAAGGAAGGTTTAACAATCATTGACGCTTGTGCCGGAGCGGGAGGAAAATCGCTGCATGTTGCAGCAATGATGAAAAATAAGGGTAGAATTATTTCAATGGATGTGGAAGAAAGGAAATTGCAGGAACTTAAAAAGCGAGCTGCTCGTGCTGGAGTCAGTATCATTGAAACTCAAACGATACATGCAACAACCATAAATCAATTTAAAAATACAGCTGACAGGTTGCTTTTAGATGTCCCATGTTCCGGATTGGGTGTAATCAGAAGAACACCAGATGCTAAATGGAAATTGAATCTAGATTTTTTAAATAAAATCAGGGTGAGTCAGCAAGAGATCCTTGCTAATTATTCTCAAATGCTTAAGCTGGATGGTATTATGGTTTATGCAACGTGTAGCATTCTTCCAAGTGAAAATCAAGATCAGGTCAAAATGTTTTTAGAAAGTAATAAAAATTTCGAATTTATTGAAGATAGAAAAGTATTGCCTAGTGAAGGTTTTGATGGTTTTTATATGGCTGCTTTAAAACGAATTAATTAAAAAAAGATGATTGTCGTTTCGAAAAAAAATACAGAGATCTATTTTCAACTCGAGAAACACAATCTTTTGCCTGCTAGCTTTTCATCCGATAACATCATAGTCGTTGATCAGGAGGATGACTTTTGTATCGTTTTTTTTTCTGCAAGCACACAATGTTTTCTGTCATTCACGGCCAAAGATTATGTGCAGATAACGGACGCTTTACCTAATTTATTAAATGCAATCATGGATTATTCGGCTGAAGGGTATAATCCTGCCTTGATTGATAAAGCTATAAAATGTATAGAGAATAAAATGCAGTCGAAAAACAATTTCCGGTTTTTCTTTGATGCTCATTAGGCTTTTCAGTTTCTTAATCGTAAGTCCTTCAGTGAATATTTTTAATACTATCTTTTTTATGTTGTTAAAAATTTGACAATTAAAACCTTGTTGTTATATTAGCTACTCTGATTGGATTTATAAATAAGTTGAGATAAATAAATAGGATGTTTGATTCACGTAACCCTGTTTTCACAAAGTGTGCTAAATTTTCGGTGTTAGAAGATGGGGTTTTGAGTATCCAGCTTTTAGCAAATTGCGAAATAGATCTAAGCGAATCGAAATTAATGCAAAAGGTATCACTGGAGATTACCAATGGGAAAAAATTTGTGGCATTGATCGATGCGCGAGAAGCATTTTTTGTGAGCAAAGAATCAAGAGAGTGGGGTTCAACAGCTGAAGCGCAGAAAAACATGGTCGCACAAGCAATCGTTGTTAATTCCACAGCGAATAGGCTCGTAGGTAATTTTATTATACAATTTCATAAACCGATTGCTAAAACAAGGCTGTTCTCTGATGAAAAATCAGCGTTAGAATGGTTAAGAGATCAAAAGAATAACATCATTTTCTAAAATAAAAAATCCTTCTTCAGGTATGAAGAAGGATTTTTTTATTTATAAAGAGGAATGCTTTCTACATATGGATTACTTCACCATACGCAGCAGCAGCAGCTTCCATAATAGCTTCACTCATGGTAGGATGAGGATGAACAGTCTTAATTAATTCATGTCCTGTTGTTTCCAATTTGCGAATTGCTACAATCTCTGCGATCATTTCGGTCACATTTGCTCCAATCATATGAGCGCCTAATAATTCACCATATTTTGCGTCGAAGATCAATTTTACAAATCCATCTTTTGCTCCTGCTGCACTTGCTTTTCCACTTGCAGAAAAAGGAAATTTACCAATCTTTAATTCAAATCCAGCTTCTTTCGCTTTTGCTTCAGTATATCCAACCGATGCAATTTCGGGTTGAGAATAAGTACATCCAGGAATGTTATTGTAATCTAATGCCTCAGGGTGATGACCAGCAATTTTTTCAACACAAATGATACCTTCCGCACTGGCAACATGAGCAAGAGCTTGACCACCAACACAATCTCCAATTGCATAATAACCTGGGATGTTTGTCTGATAGTAAGGGTTTGTAAGAATCTTTCCTTTGTCTGTTGCAATACCTGTTTCTTCTAAACCAATATTTTCAATATTAGCCTGGATTCCAACTGCAGAAAGCACCATCTCAGCTTCTATAATTTTTTCTCCCGCTTTTGTTTTGATCTTCACTTTACAATCTGCTCCTTTTGTATCAACACTTTCAACGTTTGCTTCGGTCATCACATCAATTCCCATTTTTTTGAAAGAGCGCTCCAGTTGTTTTGATATTTCAGCATCTTCAACAGGAACAATACTTGGCATAAATTCAACCAATGTTACTTTTGTTCCCATAGTTGCATAAAAATAAGCGAATTCGCTTCCAATGGCTCCTGAACCTACAACAACCAAAGATTTAGGCATTTTTGGTAATGTTAAGGCTTCGCGGTAGCCAATTATTTTTTTACCATCTTGCGGTAAATTTGGTAGCACACGTGAACGCGCTCCAGTAGCTATGATAATATGTTTTGCTTCATAGGTAGTTGTTTTCCCGTCAGCAGTAACATCTATTTTTTTGCCGGCTTTTATTTTACCATTTCCATTAATAACGTCAATTTTATTTTTTTTCAATAAGAATTGAACACCCTTACTCATTCCTTCCGCAACATCTCTGCTGCGTTTTACAACTGCAGGAAAATCCGCTTCCCCACCTTTTACAGTAATGCCGTAATCAGCAGCATGATTTAAATATTCAAATACCTGAGCACTTTTCAATAAGGCTTTTGTAGGGATGCACCCCCAATTCAAACATATTCCACCAAGACTTTCGCGCTCAATGATTGCTGTTTTTAAACCTAATTGTGATGCTCTGATCGCTGCAACATATCCTCCAGGACCACTTCCTAATACTATTAAATCGTAACTCATGTTTTTAAATTATAATGGTTCAATTGTATACTTTGATTGTGCATTGCGAAAGTAAGAAATTATTTTGTTCAATGTACGAATAAAAACGATTTTACGATTCTATGTTTTCTGATGCAATGAATTCGTAAATTCGTCACAAAATTAATTGCCTGGTTCATTTTTATGAATTGGAATAATGTTTGAATTTTTTAATTATTGATCTCATGAAATATACTGTTTCTTATATACATCCTCACAATCATTTTGTAGATATTCTTTTTGTTTCGGATGTAAATCAAGATGAAACATTGGTGCAACTTCCTGCATGGCGGCCAGGACGTTACGAGTTGGGAAACTTTGCGAAAAATGTTCAAAAATGGGCCGCTTTTGATTCGTCAGGGAATCCACTAGCGTTCCAAAAAATGACAAAAGATTGCTGGAAAGTACAAACAAAAGGTCTTTCGCAGATTCATGTGAAGTATAATTATTATGCTGCTGAATTAAATGCTGGTTCCACTTTTTTGGATGCGAATCAGTTGTACATGAACCCCGTAAATTGCTGCGTTTATATTCCTGAAAGGATCAATGAATCGTGTGAAATGGAATTGAATTTGCCATCCGATTTTATTTTAGCATGTGGGGCTGAACACGAAGGAGGAAAAGGGAAGATAACTATTCGTACGAAAGATTATCACGAATTAGCCGATTCTCCATTCATTGCCTCAGCAACTTTGCAACATAATAAATTTGTATGCAATGGGCTTGAATTCAATCTTTGGTTTCAAGGTGAGTGCAAACCGGATTGGTCAAAACTGAGCAACGATTTTATTAAATTTTGTACTCATCAGTTGGAAATGATGAGAAAAGCGCCTTTTGAGAAGTATCATTTTTTATTTCAAATACTGCCTCAGCGTTTATATCATGGTGTTGAACATACCACATCTACGGTTATTGCGCTTGGTCCTGGATACAATTTGATGAAAGGAGGGCTTTATTTGGACCTTCTTGGAGTGAGTTGCCATGAATTATTTCATGCATGGAACATTAAAGCAATTCGACCGGTTGAAATGCAACCGTATGATTATACCAAAGAAAATTACTCTAAACTAGGATACGTATGTGAGGGTGTTACAACTTATTATGGTGATTATTTATTATACCGTTGTGGCGTTTTTAATGATCAACAATTTCTAGACACTGTTTCTGAACGATTGCAAAAACACTTTGATAATTTTGGACGATTTAATCTGTCTGTAGCTGATTCGTCTTTTGATACTTGGCTTGATGGATATACTCCCGGTATTCCTAATCGTAAGACAAATATCTATGATGAAGGAAATTTAGTAGCATTTGTAACGGATATCTTCATCAGAAAAAATTCAAGTAATAAAAACACCTTGGATGATGTAATGCGTTATTTGTTTTCTGAGTTTGCGTTAAAGGGAAAAGGATATTCAGACCTAGATTATAAAAATGTTGTGGAGCATTTTGCAGGTGTTTCCTTTGATAACCTATTTTCTAATTTTATTAATAGACCTGCTGATTTCAGTGTAATATTGTTTGAAGCCTTGGAATACATTGGATGTGATTTAGAGATTAGTCCAGCATCAAAATATCATGAACATGCCCTTGGAATAAAAGTAAATGAAGTTGGCGGGTTTTGTAAAGTTACTTCTGTTTTTCTTGATTCTGTTGCTGATAAGGCCGGCATAGCCTTAAATGATGACATTATCTCCATAAATAATATGCAAATTAAAACAGACGCTTCAGGTACTAATTTTGCCGAGTGGTGCAATTATTTTGGAAATAGTAAACTTGTAATAAATTTTGCAACGATGGGTGTTGTGAAAAAAGTTGAAATAACTCCACAGGAAAATATGTTTTATAAAACTGTGAAAATGGTGAAGAAAAAAAGTCCTTCAGATACTCAAAAAAATAATTTTGAAATTTGGAGCAATAATAAATTTTAACGAAATAATTTTTAACTAATTTGATGATGGAAGAATTTGTAAACAATGAAAAGCCAGAAGTAACCATACGTCCCAGAAGACTAACGATTTTATGTATATTGACCTTCGTTTTTTCCGGATTAGGAGTTATTTCATCTATTTTAACCCCCTTACTTTCAAATGAAATGATTTATTTTTTAAAAGAGAGTCCGAATTACGATGATGCGTTGTTCTCTGAAAGCATAAGGGTAATTCAATCGGGTTGGAGTTACTACCTGCCAACTGCTATTCTTGCGTTCGGGTCCTTGATAGGTGCGGTATTGATGTGGAAACTAAAAAAAGCAGGATTTCATTTGTATGCAATTTCTAATTTAACATTGCTGTTTATTCCAACGATCGTATTAGGAATCCCATTGAGTTGGTCCGCAATATTCGTAACTGTTGGTTTTATTGGTTTGTATGGAATGAATTTCAAACTAATGAAATAGTTAGATCCAGGCTTCCCTCGGGCGGCATTTTATAAGCAGTTGCAGCAATTTATTTTTCTCTTTTAAAATGGGAATTGAAAAAATCTAATTATTAACACTTTTGTTTTTCTTAAAAAATTAATTATTTATATAGTTGTAAATAAGTAGTTTGCGAAGTGTATTTAACCGTAAACTCAATCTATTCTTATTTTAAATTGTTAATAAAATACGTCCAACTAAACATTTTCGTTTTGTTTTTTTTACTTTTTTTGATACCAAGTAAAACTAAAAACTAAAAACTAAAAAAACATGGAACAATCAACACAACAAACACCGCAAGGTAAAGGCATGGCAGTTGCCGGATTTGTAATATCATTAGTAGGACTAGTATTGTATTTTATTATTGCTGGAATTGTAGCATTGCAAGCATTAGCTGGTGGTGGATACGGTTTAGGTATTTTCTGGTTGCTTTTATGCTTAGCTGGTACTGGTTTAAGTGTAATGGGAATGATGAAATTAGGAAAAACCGGTGGAAAAAAAGGACTTTCTATTGCTGGTATGATTATCGGAATAGTAGCTGTAATTTTAACATTGTTGTTGGTTATGGGAATTTCAAAAGCGCAACAAGCGGGTGATGAATTTGGTGCTAAATTCAAAGATGCAATGGAAACAGGAATGCAACAAATGGGAGATTCTTTAGCAACAGGTATTCAAAATGCTGCTGATTCTTTATCAGAAGTAAAATAATTTTATTTTTTTATAATAAAATCCTTTCCGTTTATTCGGGAGGGATTTTTTTTGATTTGTAGTTTTTATGAATCAGTATTAATTGTTGATAAGAATTGTTTTCATGGATATGTGTTAAGCCACTTTTTTTGTTTATTAGCTTTAAATTATTTAACCCAATTCATTTATTAACTTAAAACAAGCAATTATGGAACAAACAAACTCAGCAGCTGAAATGCCTGCTACAAGACCTCAGTTTTTAAAAGTATTATGCATTTTGTCATTTATTGGCACAGGTTTAGGCTTCATTTCTGGATTATGGGGATGGTGGAGCAATCATATGTTAGCAGCAGGAACAGATGCAGTGGCTGGAGCGATCAGTGGATCTGAAGCTGGAGAACAAATGGCACAATCAATGACAGCGATGTCAAGTGCGATGGGAATGGGACCTGATTATTTTGCTAAACAAGCAACTAGTAGCTTAATTATTGGATTGCTTAATCTAGTTGTTTTTCTTGGCGCAATGATGATGTGGAAAATGAAAAAAACAGGTTTCTTTATCTATACAGGAGGTCAGGTTATTCAAATAATAGTTCCGTTTGTTGTTGTGGGAGGTTTGTTAGGTGGACTAACTGGTATTATGTCAGGAATATTTGGTGTTGCATTTATTATCATGTATGCAGTCAACGTAAAGCATCTGTCTTAATTAGATAAATTACTACATAAAAAAGCCTTTCCGGTTCTTCGGAAAGGCTTTTTTATTTTTGTTGCGGTTATTATTTAATGGCTATCACACTGATTTCTACATTCACTCCTAAGGGTAACTTTGAAACTTGAACGGTTTCCCTGGCAGGATAATTTCCCGTAAAGTAAGAACCGTAAATTTCATTTACAGAAGCGAAGTCGTTCATGTCTGTCAAGAAAATGGTTGTTTTTGCAATATGTGTAAAATCCATTCCAGCTTCAGCTAAAATGCCTTTTACATTTTCCATTACTTGTTTTGTTTCTGTTTTAATATCAGAGGTCATTAGTTCTCCGGTACCTGGATGTTTTCCTACTTGCCCGCTCACAAAAAGCATATTGCCAACCAATACACCATGGCTATAGGGTCCAATAGGTGCGGGAGCATTTTTAGATGTAATTATTTCTTTCATTTTATGAATTGTTATTTAGTTTTTTTTATTGGTAATCTCTGTAATCTTTTCTGCGGCTTAATTTAAGATCCTTTAAAATAGAAGATTTTACATTTATGTCAAGTGAAAAACTTTGACGGAAGCCAAAAGGCACCCAATTGAATCTCATTTCCCAACAATGAAGATCTCTATATACGTTAACTGAAGTAAGGGTCATTTCCTTACGAGTAAAATCATACCCGGAAGAAACACTGATCTTCCATTTTTTTGTCAGACTCAGATCCCCATTAAATGTAACAGATTGCGATGTAGTTTCCTTTATTCCGGGCTTTGAATAATTTAAATTGTAATAAATATTCAAATTCCATGGGATATTAAAATCTACATAGGCATCCTGATGAGAATTGATGTAGTCAAGTTCATCTGGAGTGCCAGCAGTGCTTGTTTTTGGTTTATTACCTGTTCCTTGTTTGCTTCGTAAATTGGTGCTCAATGAAATATTGGAACTGACGAGTCGACCAATTCTATTATTAGCCATCTCGTATTTGTCAATCCTGTTTCCTAAAGAATCAATTTGATAAGGATCAAGATTCGCTCCGGCATTGATATCAAGTTTTCCGAATAACTTTGTTCTTCCATTTATAATAATATTCGACCAGTTGTAATTTTTTGCGGCAAGATTGTATGAGAATCCCACGTTAAAACTTTCTAAAAGAGGTACTTTTTTATCAACCTTCCCCGAATCGGTTTCGTGCCTTATTTTTGCTTCTAATGTGTTGTTCAGATTAAAGCCAATCAATCCGGATTTCCCGGAAGAAGGTGAGCCGTATATGCCATTTTCAAAAATGGAATATTTAGCCATATTTCCCGAAGCATCGCCTTCAATTTTTTTATAATAACCAAATTGAGCGGCACTAAAATCTGGCCGATAGCTAGCGCTTATGGTAGGCGTAGCTACGTGACGTATTTGTTTTAAATGTTTTGATTTGAAAAAGTAATCACCGTATAAACGCGTACTAAGTCCGGAAGTAAAACTATAGTCGTTTGCTATTTTAACTCCTGTTACCGTATCTGTTAGAACCGAATTTATTGTTGGGTCGTAACGTTTATGAACTGTTTGATAATAAATACTACTACCGGTATTGATGGTTGGTGTAAAAGTAAAATACTTTAATACGTTAAAGGATGTGCTTATTGGTACCGATAAATGAACACCGTTTTTCATTTGGGTGAATGTGCTGTTGGTAAATAAGGTTGTATCATACGCATTAATATCGTTGCGGGCATTAGCCGAAGCACTGATTCCAATTTTGTCGTACCATTTATTTGTTGTACTGTTTTTATTTTTGAAAGGATAAATTCGATTCATGTTGAATGCTAATTCTGGTAAACTCAAATCAACTTTTTTTGTGAGGGTATTCTGACTATGCCTTGCATTAGCGGAAAAGTTAAAAGGTGTACCCGTGAATGATTTTGAATAAGAAATATTGGATTGGAAGGTGTTCGATAAGTAATCTCCTGTTACATTTCCGTTGTATTTATTGTAGGAACTGGTTCCTGCATTCACATTTGCTGAAAATCGGCTGCTTGGTCTTGATTTTGGATCTTGGGTATGACTCCATCGGATGAAAAAATCATTTCTGCTTGTCGCATTAGGTAAAGCTTTGTCACCTTCAATAAATCTCGAGTAACTAATATTAACCCCGCCACTGTATTTATAACGTTTTTTGTAATTGCTTTGCGTATGTGCTCCAAAACTCCCATTTGAATAGATATCGCCTGTTAATGCCAAATCAATGTGTTCGTTTTTTCCAAAATAAAAACCTCCCCCTTTTAAGAAGAATCCTAAGCTAGTAGATTCCCCATAAGTTGGAATAAGGATACCTGAAGCTCGCCCTTTCTTGTTAGGGAAATATCCAAATGGAATTGCCAAAGGTGTTGGAATATCTGCGATCCACAATACAGCAGGACCTGTAACGATCTTGTCATCAGGAATGACCTTTATCTTGTTTGCACCAATATAAAAATGGGGGTGTTCCAGATCGCATGTGGTGTATTTCCCATGGCCAACATAATACACATTGTTTGTGTCTTTTTTAATATCACGTCCATGAATATATCCTTCACCTTGCTGAGTGATTACATCGGTGATTTTTCCTTTTTTAGTTTTGAAATTATAGACAATCTTTTCGGCTGTAAATTTATCTTCACCTTGCTCAAATATTGGTTTTTGAACGTCTTTTCCAGAACTGTCTTTTATCGTAGTTGCATATACCAGATCCTTCCCAAAATCAATTTCAATATATCCAGCTTTTAAATTAAGCCCGTCATAAAGCACTACGGCATTGTTAAATAGGTATGCTTTTTGGTTGACCTTATCTATGATCATGGAATCAGTGGCACTGTATATCACTTTTTCGTTTAGGAAGGATCCCGTTTGTGCCGTTTTTTTTATTGTGTCAACAACTTGCTGGGTGGTATCAGTAACAGGGATTACCTGAAATGCTAATGCTGTGCTAATTTCAGTTATTAACAAACAAGCGAGGATAAAAAAAGATTTTACTGAAATTAGACGCAATTTTAACTTGTAATTTTGGTTTGTATGTTTTTGTAAAGGCTCAAAACTAATTAAAATAATAGACAGTTAGAAGTGTAGTTTTTCTGTTTGCAAACATTTAGGTGTTTTAAAATGTTAATTAAATTAGACTAAAAAGATCTTGAAAAAGCTAATCCTGATAGTAATTACCACTGCTGTTTCCGTTTTAGTGAGCTCATTCTCACCAAAATTCAAGCCAACCTTTGCTATCAAAACGGTTGTTATTGATGCAGGACATGGGGGTAAAGATCCTGGATGTCATGGTAGCATATATAAAGAGAAGGATATTGCGCTTGCAGTAGCTCTTCAACTAGGGAAATACATCGAAGATAATTTAAAGGATGTTAAGGTTGTTTATACGCGAAAAACAGATGTTTTCGTTGAATTGCAGGAACGGGCAGAGATCGCTAACAGGGCAAAAGCAGATCTTTTTATTTGTATTCATTGTAATTCAGCTTGTGTTAGGGATAAAAAGTTGAAAAAGGATGTTTGTAATGATAATGTTCAAGGTGCAGAAACCTATGTAATGGGTATTAAAAATGAAAAAGGGAAATTGGATGTTGCGAAAAGAGAGAATTCGGCTATTTTATTAGAGGACAATTATGTAAAGAAATATGAAGGATTTGATCCAAATTCCGATGAATCCTACATAATTATGAGCATGTTTAACGATGTTTATTTGGATAATAGCCTGAGTTTCGCTTCAAAGGTTCAAAATCAATATGGAGCAAACGCGGGGAGAGTAGATAAAGGAGTAAAAAGAGCCAGTTTGTGGGTGCTTTGGAGAACATACATGCCAAGTGTGTTAACAGAAATAGGTTTCTTGACAAATCCGGAGGAAGAACACTTTTTAGGTTCATCAAAAGGGCAGGAATATATTGCTACAGGTCTTTTCAAGGCATTTCGTCAGTATAAGGATGAGATCGAAGGAACTGTCAAAAAATATGATGATGATTTTGAAAAATTACAACCTTACAAATTAAGCAAACAGGATTCTTTATTAATTGAAGCAGATAAAAAAAGTAAACATTCCGACACGTCAGATTCAACCAATATCAAACGAATAGATGATAAGAAAGATAAAGGAGATAAAAAAACAGATGTTGAAGTAAAAAAAGATGAAAAGGATACGCAAGCGCTTAGCAATGATAAAAAAGAAATAGTAGCGTCAAACTCGCCTATTATTTACAAGGTTCAGATAGCTTCATCAGATAAAAAAATAAACTTAGATTCTGATAAATTTAAAGGGGTTGAAAAGCCTGGCGAATATATTGATAAGGGGATATATAAGTACACCTCAGGCGAATGTAAAACCCATAATGAGGCATTAAAACTTCAAAATACCCTTCGTAATAATGGCTTTAAGGATGCTTTTGTTATAGCCATCCAAGATGGTAAAAGAATTCCTCTTAAATAATTCTAATAATTCATTAAATTTGTCAATAAACGTACTAACGGAATAATTGTGAAAATAAGAAAAGAAGTAAAAGTCGGAATTGTAACAACTCTTGCCATTGCATGTTTTATTTATGGCTTCAATTTTCTGAAAGGCAAAAATCTATTCTCCTCTCAACGTAAATTTTATGCGGTATACAATGACATTGATGGTTTAGTTGAAGCTAATCCCTTAATGATAAATGGGTTTAAAGTAGGATTGGTTGGTGCAATAAAATTGGCAAATGATACTACCGGAAATATTATCGTAACGCTTCTTCTTGATAACGATGTAAATGTGCCTAAAAATTCAGTTGCGAAAGTTGTCAGTTCGGATATATTGGGTTCAAAAGCAGTTCAGCTGATATTAGGTAGAGGAGCTGATTTTGCTGTTTCTGGCGACACTTTGATTTCCGCTCAGGAGGATAATCTAAAAGCTGCTGTGAACAAAACAATAGCTCCTTTACAAAAAAAGGCAGAAGGACTTATTACATCCATCGATTCGGTAATGGTTGTAGTTCAACAAGTATTCAATGAAAGTGCCCGCCAGAATCTTGCTAAAAGTTTTGAAAGTATAAAACTTGCAATCACTTCCTTGGAAACTACTTCATTTAGATTAGACACAATGGTTATGAGTGAAAAGGGGAAGATCTCCAGTATCTTAACCAAAGTAAATTCCTTAGCAACCACTCTTGCTAATAACAGTGATAAGCTCGGAAATATAATTAATAACTTTTCTAATATCAGCGATTCACTCGCGAAATCAAATTTAACAGCAGCTATTAACAATGCCAATGTTGCATTAAATCAGGCATCCACTATTATGACAAAAATTAATTCGGGTCAAGGAACTGTAGGAATGCTTGTTAATAATGATTCGTTATATAGAAAACTGGACAAGTCAACTGAAGATTTAGATAAACTACTTAAAGACCTGAGAGTCAATCCAGAACGTTATGTTCATATTTCCGTATTTGGACGAAAAGACAGAAACAAACCCAAAGATTAGTTTAAGATTTTATTATCAGACTGTATGATTTCAAGCATTGTTTTTATTATTCTATTCATTGCCGGCTCGGCACTCTTTACTTTAAATGTTCGTAAAGTAAGACGAAACATCCTGTTAGGAAAAGACATGAACAGAAAGGATAGATTTTCTGAGCGTTTTAAGACGATGGTTCTTGTTGCTTTAGGGCAAAAGAAAATGTTTGAAAGGCCTATTCCTGCCATCCTGCATCTGTTTTTATATGTCGCTTTTGTAATTACTCAGATCGAATTGATTGAGATCATTTATGATGGAGCTTTATCGCATCATCGTGCTTTTCGTCCTATGTTAGGTAGTTTTTATACATTCCTTGTCAGTTTTATAGAAATACTATCGGTTTTGGCATTCATAGGTACGGTAGCTTTTTTATCGAGAAGGAATTTATTGAAAGTTCCTCGCTTGGTTAAAAGTGAGTTGAACGGCTGGCCGAAATTAGATGCCAATCTTATCTTAATAGCAGAGATCGTATTGATCTGTTTCATTTTTATGATGAATGGTGCGGATGAGGTGTTGTATTCAAGAGGATTGTCACATGCGCAGAATTTGGGTGACGGATCTTTAGGTTTGGCCATAAGTAGTCATTTAGGCCCAATATTATTTGGTGGTTTTGATGAGCATACGTTACATATTATAGAACGACTAGGGTGGTGGGGACATATTATGATGGTGTTTGGCTTCTTAAACTATTTGCCTTACTCCAAACACTTTCATATTTTATTAGCTTTCCCGAATGTTTTCTTTTCAAACCTAAATAAAAAAGGTCAATTCACAAATTTAGAATCGGTAACCAATGAAGTGAAAGCAATGATGGACCCTTCCTTCACTCCTCCAGCAATTGATCCAAATGTTTCATTGCGTTTTGGAGCAAAGGATGTGACCGATCTGAGTTGGAAACAATTATTGGATTCTTATACTTGCACCGAGTGTGGAAGATGTACCTCATCCTGTCCTGCTAATATTACAGGGAAGTTATTATCTCCCCGTAAAATCATGATGGATACCCGTGATAGATTAATGGAAGTAGGAAAGAATATGGATGCCAACAAAGGTCAATTTAAAGATGATGGGAAATCTTTATTAGGTGATTATATCACACCTGAGGAATTGTGGGCATGTACATCCTGTAATGCTTGTGTTCAGGAATGTCCGGTGAACATCGATCCGTTAAGTATCATCATGGACATGCGAAGATTTGTTGTTATGGAACAGAGTGCTGCTCCTACCGAATTGAATGGAATGTTCACCAATATTGAAAATAATGGAGCTCCATGGCAATTTGCTCAAGCAGACAGATTGAATTGGAAAAACGAATAATAGCTTATGGATTTAATAGAAAAAAAGAGAACGAACAATCTTTTTAATTCTTTCAGATTCACACAGCGCAGTATTGGATAGATAATCACATGGTTCATTCCATACATTATATGCAGATTTACAGATCTTGTTTAAAAAGAAGTTACAACAGAAGTATTCGAAAAATAATAAATAATGAGTGACGTATTAGTAGTTCCAACAATGGCCGATTATATGGCTAAAGGAGAATCACCTGAAATTTTATTTTGGGTAGGTTGTGCCGGAAGTTTTGATGATCGTGCAAAAAAGATTACAAAAGCTATCGTAAAAATCTTAAATCATGCAAATGTGAAATTTGCTGTTTTAGGAACAGAAGAGAGTTGCACCGGAGATCCTGCAAAGCGCGCTGGGAATGAATTCCTGTTTCAAATGCAGGCAATGACAACTATTTCAGTTTTGAATGGCTATGATGTAAAACGCATTGTTACGGGTTGTCCGCATTGCTTTAACACGTTGAAAAATGAATACCCTTCCTTAGGAGGAAGCTATGAAGTGGTTCATCATACTCAATTATTACAAGAACTTTTGAATACTGGCCGCATTAAAATTGAAGGCGGAAGCTTTAAAGGAAAAAAAATCACTTTTCACGATCCATGTTATTTAGGCAGAGCAAATGATGTATATGAAGCTCCACGTTCTGTGATGGTAAACCTTGATGCTGAATTGCTAGAAATGAAGCGTAGTAAAGCAAATGGTTTGTGTTGCGGAGCTGGAGGTGCACAGATGTTTAAGGAAGCTGAAAAAGGAACAAAAGAGGTGAATATAGAACGAACGGAAGAAGCATTGGAATTAAATCCAGATGTGATTGCTGTTGGTTGTCCTTTTTGCAATACAATGATGACAGACGGCGTGAAGAATTTTAATAAAGAACAATCAGTAAAAGTATTAGATGTAGCTGAATTAATAGCTCAGGCAAAAGACCTTTAACTCAATGAATGATATGATTTCAACTATGCCACCTGATGCTCGTGTGTGGGTTTACCAAAGTAATTCCGTTTTGTCGGATGCCGAGGTGATTGCCATTAAAAGCGAGGGGGCGCATTTTATTTCCGATTGGGCAGCGCATGGTGCGAGTTTAAAAGCGAGTTTCGATATTTTGTACAATCGTTTTATTGTAATCGCTGTTGATGAACAACAAGCAATGGCTAGTGGCTGCAGTATTGATAAGTCGGTTAAGTTTGTGAAGGAGCTTGAGCATAAATTTAATCTGAATCTATTTGATCGTATGCAGGTTGCATACAAAAAAGGGGAGGAGATAAATGTTTGTTCCCTTTCTGAATTTGAAAAACTAGCCGCTCAAGGCCTCGTGAATGAGTTGACCATTGTTTTTAATAATATGGTCACTTCTAAAAAATTATTTGATACCCAATGGCAAGTTCCATTGAAGCAAAGCTGGCAGAATAGAGTATTGGCCTAATGATCCTGATCTTCACTTTTTACCCAACCTTCTGCATTTTCAGCATAGCCTTGTAATTTCTTTTCTAAGGAGATTAGCATTTCAGGGGCTCCGCTTCTTTCCTTCACTAATTTTGTACTTCCATTATTTGTATAGGAAATAGCTTTAATTGGGAAATCTGTAATGTTGCCCAGGTATTCATTTTCAAATGAATTGAATTTTGCTTTCTCGAAATTGGACACGTAATCGGTTAATTCAGCATCAGATATTTTTTTTGTGTAGGTTCCTATTTTCTCGGCGTTTTTAATGCCTTTAAAGGTGGCCATCTTCTTCTCTCCATTGATCGTGAGAATGTATTCCGGACATCTTCCAAAACAAGCTCCGCATTGGTAAATGATTACCACTTTACTATTGTTTTTTTTAGAACTGGAGTTTTGTTTTGGATTGTTGCATGGAGCTAACAAAAACAAAATTGAACATAAAAGTAGTTTCATAATACATTGTTTTTTTTTAAAAATATACTCAAGCCGCAACAATAAAATTAAGGAGGCATTATCCCTTCATATCACAATGAAATAACTTAAGTTAGAATATAAATTATTTCCAAATAAAAATATCTTTTGCAGAAAGAGGCTTGTCTTCAGCTCTCCAGCTGAAGTTTTTTAATTTCAATTCTTTCAAATCTATTTTGTCAATAGGGAACAGCGTTGCATCGGGTTTTGTGATGAAAGTGATTCGGTCTATTTTATTTTCTTTTAAATAAACATGTAAGTCGGTGCAGTCTGCTCGGTTTACCGCTTTAATTTCCTTTTTTTCTTTTAAATAATAGATCGTTTGGCCATTGCCGATCACATTGACTAAGTATAATTTATTGCTTTTGAAATTGCCATTCATATATTTTCCTCTAATCTGGTTGTAATGAACGCTGTCCTCTTGAGAGACAATAAAAGCAGATCCTTTCAACTCTATTGATCGGAGTGATTTACTTCCAGTGATTAGTTGTATGCTATCAGCTGTAAGTTGATTTTCATCTGACCATAATGTTGGTTTTCCAAATAATTTCATGGTAGAATCTACCAAGGTATAAATAAGTGAATCGCATTTGCCTTGCAAGTCGTTTTTGTAAAATTTCACTCTGTGATAAGCAAAAAGTTGTTTGTTATCTGGCACTTCTTTAGCAATTTGATAGGTAGTATCGTATTTTACAGTTTTTGAATTGTCAACTATGTTTTTTTTATGGAGAGGTTCCGTCTTTTTATCTTTTGAAATGATGAGATTATTTTTTTGATCTTTTTTGATCGATTTATTATTGCCAATTGCTTTTAAAGTATCGGCGTGAAGGTAAAGTGTGTCTTTGTCATAAACTTGCGTAAGCAAAGCATTCCCAGTAACAATTGATAGATCTTTTTCTTCAAAATGGTTGGCGAAATCACCTTTAATATTGAGGTTTTGACTGGTATCAATAATTTCAACATTTCTTATCGCTCTACCAATTCCCTTTTTTCTATCGTAATAAAGACTGTCGCCAAACATCTTCTGCTCTTTGGTAAGAATGTAGGAATGTTTACTGAAGCGAGACTGATCTTTAAAGGTATCATACCAGCCATCTTCACAATAGATAAGATTCTCTTTGCTTTTTATTGTTGTAGGGCCTATGAAATAAGTTACTTTAGAAGAGGTGTTATAGCGCATAGTATCACAATTAATAACAAATTGCGGATTGGTAAGCACTACATTTTTTTTGAAAGTAAGATCATTTGATTTCCCAAAGAAATATCCCTGTTCACTGGTGAGCGTGTTATCTTTGTTTACTATACGAGCTGGGGTAATGTAATATCCTATACTGGTGGATACATCATAATTTAGCTGCTCTGTGGTGAGCTGCATGTCCCCTTTTATTACACTTACATTATGTGTGATGATCGCTTTTTTTGTATTTCCATCATATTTTAATGAATCACCAAAAAGGTTTAAGCTGTCACCTTGCTGAATGTGAATATGTCCGAAAGCGTCTAAGGAATTGTCTTTGTAAAAGTAAGCGCTATCACAAAACATCAACACATTATCATGTTTGAATTCAACATCGCCAATTAAGCGTTGCGCTCCATTTCCCACATCATTGGCAAATTTTAAGGCTCCTGCATGTACGATCTCAATTCTTTTGCCACCAACTTTTGTTTGTGCCTGTGAATAGGGAAGAACAGACAAAAAACAAAACACAGAAAACAAAAATGATTTCAGATTCATTGAATTCAATTTTTTATTTGCTGTGTAAATGATCATATAGGTATCAATGGATTTGCAGAAAGGCAATTATTATACCAACTCTTTTTTTTTGCGCATTAATGTTTGTGTGCGGTCTGGTCCAACAGAAACAATAGAAATTGGTACACCCACTTCGCGTTCAATAAAGGAGATATATTCGTTCAATGCTTCAGGCATTTGTTCAGGGCTGTGTAAGCCTGTAAGATCCTGATTCCAACCTTTTAGATTTGTATAAATAGGCGAAAGCATTTCTGGTGCGCAATCGTAAGGAAGGTAATCAATTTTCTCCCCTTTATAATTGTAATGTGTACACACTTGAATGGTTTCAAAACCAGACAAAATATCCGCTTTCATCATCATTAATTCAGTAACACCATTTATCATAACAGCATATTTTAATGCTGGAAGATCTAGCCATCCTGTTCGTCTTGGGCGTCCTGTTACGGAGCCAAATTCTCGTCCTTTATTTCGGATTTTATCTCCAGTCTCATCAAATAATTCAGTTGGAAATGGTCCACTTCCTACACGTGTGCAATAAGCTTTAAAGATTCCGAATACCTTGCCAATTCTATTGGGTGCAATTCCGAGACCCGTACATGCGCCTGCACAAATTGTGTTTGAAGAAGTAACAAATGGGTAGGAACCAAAATCAATATCCAATAACGAACCTTGCGCTCCTTCTGCTAAAATGGCTTTATTATCATTAAATGCTTCGTTGATGTAATGTTCACTTTCAATTTGCTGAAATGTTTTTAATGCTTCAATTGCTTTGAACCATTCTGGTTCTAGCTCTTCCAGGTTGTATTGAAAATTGTGGAAATTCAACAGTTGTTTGTGTTTTTCAACAAGAGCGTTGTATTTTTCTTTAAAATTAGGAGTCTTGATATCTCCAATACGCAATCCGTTGCGTCCGGTTTTATCCATGTATGTTGGTCCGATACCTTTTAATGTAGATCCGATTTTTTCTTTTCCTTTGGCTGCTTCAGAGGCTGCATCTAATAAGCGATGAGTTGGTAATATTAAATGTGCTTTAGTAGAAAGCAAAAGTTTTGATCTTACATCAACACCCATTTTAATTAGCGCCTCTATTTCAGCTATAAGAACAACAGGGTCAATTACTACACCATTACCGATGATATTGACAGCTTTTTCATGAAAAATTCCAGATGGAATCGTTCTTAATACATGTTTGATCCCATTGAATTCCAACGTGTGCCCAGCATTTGGCCCCCCCTGGAAACGTCCAATAATATCATATTTTGGAGTTAACACATCTACAATTTTACCTTTTCCTTCATCTCCCCATTGAAGACCTAATAATACATCTACTTTCATTGAATTTTGAATTACGGATTATTTCGAACTAGAACTTTTCAATTTTCAGTTCAGATTTTATTTATTTTATAGTTGAACTTCTTTTTCTATGTGATCACAAAAAGTAATCACACGATTTAATTTTGTAATAATAAAAAGGGCGTTATTTTTTTATTTTCGCTAAATATTAAGTTGATTTATTTTTTTCTTTTATTTTTTTGTGTTCACAAACACCATGTTTAGCTAGTTTGTTACATTTCCCATAAAAGTTTAATGAATGACTATTTATTTCGAATTGTAAAACATCGGCAGCCATTTTTTGTATTTGTTGAATTCTGGGATCACAAAACTCAAAAACTTTTTCGCAATCCTGACAAATCAAATGATCGTGTTGTTTGAATTCAAAGGATTTTTCAAATTGAGCTAGATTTTTTCCAAATTGATGTTTTGTGACCAGATTGCAATTTAAAAGAAGTTCAATTGTATTGTATAAAGTAGCACGGCTAACGCGATACTTTTTGTTTTTCATATGAATGTATAACGATTCAATATCAAAATGTCCACCATGGGAATAAATTTCACTTAATATGGTGAAACGCTCAGGCGTTTTTCTGTGACCATGATTTTCTAGGTATTCAGAAAAGATTTGTTTTACTGTTTCTTTGGTGTCAGTTGCCGACATTCTTAAAAAATTTGAGATATAAAATTACGAAAATATATGCTTCGTTGTAGTAAAGATATTCACAAAAAAAAACGACTCAAAAGTGTTGCTAATGAGTCGTTTACGGGTTGATTCTGTTCGGTAATCAATTGTTATTGTCGACACGGGTAACAGAGAGGACACCATTTACTTTTTTAAGTTTTTTCATAAGTTCTGTTAAATGGTTGGTGTCATGAACAAACACCATAACGGTTCCTTCAAAAGTTCCATCGTTGGTATCGAAGCTAATCGATCGCATATTAACATTTAATTCATTGGAAATGATTTTGGTAATGTTATTTACCAAACCTACTTCGTCAATACCTGTTATTTTAATACCAGAAAGGAATGAAATCAATTCCTGACTCGTCCATTTGGCTTTTACAACCCTGTATGCATAATTTGAAAGCAGTTGAATTGCATTGGGACAATTTACACGATGTATTTTTATTCCTTCATGGATGGTTATAAATCCAAAGACATCATCGCCTGGAATAGGTGTGCAGCAAGGAGAAAGGTTATAATCTATTTTATTTAGATTCTCACCAATCACGAGCATATCTGACTTTCCTCGAGCGGCAGTAACCATTTGCTCGAGTGATTGAGCTGTTTCCGCTTTTTTAATATTTCCGGATTTGTGCACAATTTTTCCGTGTTCCTGATGAAAATCTTTCAGGTGTTTAATATTAATATTTCCAACAGCTATTCGATAAAATAACTCCTGACTGCTTGGTAATTTGAAGTAGGTAGTCAATTCATTGATGTTGGAAACAGTAAAATCAATTTTTATATGTTTGAATTTTCTTTCCAGTATCTCACGTCCATCTTCAGAAATCCTTCTTCTTTCTTCTTTTAATGCATTCTTGATTTTCGATTTAGCACGAGCGGTAACAACATATCCGAGCCAATCTTCTTTAGGGACTTGTTTGTTAGATGTTAAGACCTCTACTTGATCACCACTTTTTAGCTTGTAGCTCAGTGGCACAAGTTTATGATTCACTTTTGCACCGATACATTTTTCCCCGACCTTTGTATGGATTTCAAAAGCAAAGTCCAGAGCAGTTGCATTTATTGGCAGCGTTTTCATTTCACCTTTGGGCGTAAATGCAAAGATCTCTTCTGCGAAAAGATTCAATTTGAAATCATCAAGAAACTCCATCGCATTTTCTTCCGGACTTTCAAGTACCTCGCGGATCTTGCGAATCCAATCATCTAATTGACTTTCGTTTGCACTGTCTTTATATTTCCAGTGAGCCGCATATCCTTTTTCAGCCAACTCATCCATTCTTACGGTTCGAATTTGGACTTCTACCCATTTCCCTTCGGGACCCATAACAGTGGTATGTAAACTTTCATATCCATTTGCTTTAGGAGTTGATATCCAGTCGCGAAGCCTGTCAGGATTAGGGTGATAAAAGTCTGTTACGATTGAATAAACACGCCAGCTATCTGTTTTTTCATTTTCTGGAGGCGTATCAATGATAATTCGAATAGCAAAGAGGTCATAGATTTCTTCAAATGGTACTCCTTTGTTTTTAATTTTATTGTAGATGGAATAGATTGATTTCGGTCGGCCGATGATCTTCGCTTTCAAGCCTTGTTCTTCAAGAATCTCTTTTATTGGAACAATAAATTTAGAGATAAATTTTTTGCGTTCCGGTTCCGATTCTTTTAAGCGGTGCTCTATATCGTTGAATAATTCTGGTTCAGTATATTTTAATCCTAAATCTTCCAATTCGGTTTTGATGGCATTTAATCCGAGGCGATGGGCAAGAGGAGCGTATAAGTATAGTGTTTCAGAAGCGATCTTTAATTGTTTGTCGCGCTTCATGCTATCCAAGGTGCGCATGTTGTGCAGGCGGTCAGCAAGTTTGATTAAGATGACACGTACATCATCCGAAAGAGTAAGTAGCATCTTTCTAAAATTTTCGGCTTGAAGTGATGAACCTTGATCGAACACTCCGGATATTTTGGTAAGGCCATCTATGATCTTAGCTTCTTTATCACCAAATAGCCCTCTAATATCATCTAACGTAAGATCGGTATCTTCAACAACATCGTGCAATAAGGCGCATACCACAGATGTTGTTCCTAATCCTATTTCTTCTGCACAGATAAGAGCAACGGCGATAGGGTGGTAGATATAGGGCTCTCCGGATTTTCTACGCATATTTTTATGCGCTTCCAGAGCAATATCGAATGCTTTACGGATAAGTAATTTGTCACCTTTCTCAAGGGTACGTTTGCAGGCATGAAGAAGTCCGCGATAGCGTTTAAGGATTTCTTTTTTTTCAGCTTCTAGGTCAATTACCAGTTGTGATTGCATAAACGTGTTTGCTTGATTTGCAGTAAAGTTAATAATTTATGGTGTTTAATAAAAATGGAATGGTAGGATAAAAGTGTTAAAAAACAGTGTTTTTCTTTTTTTAGATACAAATCCTTTAGGTATTTGTTGTATTTGTAACTTTTCAGTAATCAGAGTGTCGTAAAAATAGTTAATTTTGGAAAGCATTCACACGAATTTACATTGGTTTTTAAATGAAGAAATAATGGTCATCGGTATCTGAAATTTTATAAACCGGCTGTACCATTTAGGATGTTATTTGATAACAATGCCAATTAGAATGGCCTGGATAAAAGTTTGAAAAGTCAAAAAAGAAATAAATCCTTATTGTATTTTTTTATAAATAAAAGATTAAATGAACGAGATTAAAAATTATGGGTACATAGATAATCTCGGCATTACAGAATACTTTGCCTTCCCGATTTACATCGCCATAATTTTATTTATTTCTTATTGGATCCAAAAGAAACACATCAAAGAAAATATTATCTATAAATACTATACAAGGGCTGTTACATTTAAGCTGATAGGTGCAATTATTTTTTGTCTGGTATACATCTATGTTTATAAAGGAGGTGATACCATATCTTATTTTGAGAGTGCCAGAGCCTTTACCAATTTATTGTTTGAAAAACCTTCTTATTTTTTTAAAGTAATGACAGAAGGGCCTAGCATTGAAAACTACTATTTGTTTGATGGGCGATCAACAGGATATCCTTGGGATTATATGTATTATGATACTAGAACACTTTTAGTAATAAAGATGCTGGTTCCATTCATGTTGCTTTCGTTTCAAAGTTTTGTGCTAACAACAATTTTGTTCTCTTGGATTTCATTTTTAGGAATATGGAAATTATATACTGTTTTTTCTATTTATTATAAAAAGTATCACAATCAATTAGCTGTTGCTATTTTGTTTCTTCCTTCTGTTCTTTTTTGGGGCTCAGGTATTTTAAAAGACACAATTACTTTATCCGCTTCCTGTTGGTATATTTATACTTTTTACAAATTATTTATTCTCAAGGAAAAGCGCATTAAAAACTTTTCAATATTATTAGTTGTTGCCTTTGTTATATTTTCAATAAAGCCCTACATTTTATACACCTTACTTCCTGGTTCAGTGGTTTGGGGCTTTTACGAAAAAATATTGAGCATCAGTAGTAGAGTAATTCGATATTTAATTATTCCTGTTGGCCTTTTTGTGAGTGTCATTCTAGTTTTTTATATTTTAACCAGTAGTGGCACCTTTGATATTAATACCTTACTATCTGAAGCATCAGAGAAGCAATCGGATCTTAAACAAAGTTATTATTCAGGGAACTCTTTTGATATTGGGTCTTATGAGCCTACAATTACTGGTGCTTTGTCGGTTTCCCCTGCTGCAATGGCTGCTGGGTTATTCAGACCATTTATATGGGAATCTAAAAATGTTGTAATGTTATTGTCAGGAATTGAGAATTTTATTTATTTATTATTAAGTATTCTTATATTATTTCGATTTAAATTTGGGAAATTAATTAAAATCATTTCAAGCAATCCTTTGTTGCTGTTTTGTCTTATTTATTCGCTTTTCTTTTCATTGATTGTTGGACTTTCTACAGCGAACTTTGGCGCGTTGGTTAGATTTAGAATTGCATATTTACCCGAGTTTGTTAGCTTTTTATTGGTTACCTATTATCTTATGCGTGAAAAAAAAGCATCTAAAATTTAGTTTTTTATATACCAGGCTTTTAAGCTGTCTCCTTTTTTTGAAATATCTAAAATTTTATTTGTGATTTTTTTTAGAATTTTAAAGATTATTTTTGTTTCAGTTTTGCTTCTCAAACTTTCTTCCATATTTCCATTTGATTCGTCACTTTGTATGCTGCCAATACCTTGTCGAAATCTATTAATGTGTATTCCTGTCGTTTCAATTTTTGATTTAGAGAAACCATTCATTTTAAATAATGTATTAATTGTTCTTGGAGTATAGTAGGAGAGGTGTTCAGGGTATTCAATAATGTTCCAATGTTTTAAAAAATAGCGACTGAATGAGTTGAAATTAGGCGTTGTGATGTATATTAAGCCCTTTTTTCGAAGTATTTTGTATATGTTAGTACATTCTTCAGTTGGGTTATGAATGTGTTCTAGGACTTCAAATGATGTTATCACATCAAACATCTCATTTTGGTAATTGCTTGCTTCCAGCTTTCCTTGATTTGATTTAATTCCTTTTGAATTCAAAATTTCAATAGCTTCATCAGTGAACTCAGTTCCATAGACATTCCATCCTCTGTTTTTTGCAGCTTCTAAAAAATACCCATCCCCGCAACCTATGTCAAGAATATTGTTTGTTTGTCTGAATTGTTCAAATTTATCTAGTAATTCATTGTATCGTAACAATGTGATTGGGGACAACTGATTACCTCTATTGTATTTTTTATAGTGGTTTAATAACTCATCATTTGTGGGGATCCTATTGCAGAAAACGAATTTGCAAGACATACATTGTACTAAATAATCTTTTTGATAAGCTGGAAGTATAGTAAGATTACTAGAACTACAAATTAGGCAGTGATTGTGTTGAGTATACATTATTGCTTTTTTAAATTATTTTCCCATTTCCAAGCCGTTTCCATCATTTCATCCAATGTAATTTTTGCCTCCCAGTTTAATTCCTTTTTTGATAAATCTGTTTGAGAGTAAATAGCTTCTACATCACCCGCTCTGCGATTTCCTAAAATATAATTTGGTTTAATACCTGAAATTTTTTCAAATGATTTGATTGCTTCAAATACGCTTACGCCATTTCCACTTCCTAAATTAAATATGCTACAATTAGATTTTTGATTGTTTGCTAATAAATAATTTAATGCTTTAATATGAGCTATTGCAATGTCTGTAACGTGTATATAGTCCCTAATACAGCTTCCATCTCTTGTTTTGTAATCAGAGCCGTAAACGGTCATTTGTTTGATTTTCCCAATAGCAGTTTGTGTAATCACTGGAACTAAATTACTTGGTTTGTTGATTGGGAGTTCTCCATTTAAACCGGAAATATGAGCGCCTACAGGATTAAAATAACGTAAGGATATTGTATTTAGTTGTGTATAGGCTTTACAATAATCTTTTATGATCTCTTCTCCAACTTGTTTGGTGTATGCATATGGCGATTCAGCTTTGTTAAATGGCGTCGACTCTTTTACAGGTAGTTCTGTGATATTTCCATAGACCGAACAGGAGGATGAAAAAATAAAATTTGGAATTTCAAATTTTAAACAACATTCTAAGACATTTAATAATGAGTTAATGTTGTTATGGTAATATTTTTGAGGGTTCTCTACAGATTCGGATACTGATTTAAAAGCTGCAAAATGAATAATCCCAATGACACCGGTTTCAATTTCAAAAACTTTAACGGTTTCTTCATAATTGCATAGATCAATGTTGTAGTGTTTTACATCTTTTCCTGTAATTTGTTTTATTCTATCATAGGTTCCTTCATTTGAATTCGAATAGTTGTCGATGGATACAATATCGAAGCTGGTTGTTTCTAACAATTCGATAATTGTATGCGAGCCTATGTATCCGGCTCCTCCTGTGACTAGAATAGTATTTTTTTTATTTCTTTCCATAAATTTCTGAATAGATACGCGCTGCAATTTCAAAATTACGATACTTTTCGGCAATGGGTCGTATTTTATTATACAACTCGATTCTCGTATTGTTTTTCAATAAATTGTCGATTTCTTTGATTGATTGTAGGTAGGCCTCAGTATTTAAGTTTTCTAAAACACTTCCAATTTTATAGGAGCTGATGATGTCCGAATCATCAGATATGTTTGCTGTTATTACAACCGGTAATCCTAAGGCCCAATATTCGCCATCTTTTATGGGCGTACAATATCTTTTTGTTGGAACGGATTTTACGGGAGTGATAGCAAAGTCGGCTAAACCCATATAATCGGGGATTTGATCGTGTGAAACAAATTTATGAATAATTGTATTTTCATTTATTCCGGCGTTCGCTGCCATTTGTTTTATATAATCCGAGGAATTTGATGATAAAATTAGTGCCCTGAACGCAGCACCCCAATATTTTTCAGCTTCTTTTATAAAATCGAATACTTCTTTATCCAGATATATCCCACCAAATTTTCCTGCATACACACATACAATTTTATTTTCAAGTTTTAATTCTGATAATAACTTTTTATTTTTAATATTCCCTTCCGAAAACAGCTGTAGGTCTACACAAGCAGGTTTTACAAAAAAGTTGTCCTTAGTATGGTTGTATTTATTTTTTGAATAATTTTTCATTCCTTCCGTTGTGGCAATAAGATATTTAGCTCTTTTTGTCTGAAGTTTTTCGAATTTAAATAGGAGTTTATAAGCGTTACTATCTCTTTTCCATTCGCCATTTTCAACCATAGCTTCAGCATGTGGTTCATAACTATCAATAATGAGTGTTTTCCCTGTTAAAACGGATAGAATGTAAGCAATCATTCCAGATGGCGTACACCAAGCATGAATAGTTGAAATGTTTTTAGATTGAACAAGAACGTAGAGTTGAATAATGTTTTTAATCCATTTGAATATTGCAAAAAGTCCAAATGGGGTGTATGGAAGACTAATGTTTTTTATGCCGGAATCTGAAAGTGCATTTTTTGTTTTGTCTTTATCTAAAGTGACTAAATATATTTTGCTGCCTTCAGGCAATTTTTTAGAAATTATTTTTAAATATGGGAGTGTATACGTTTGTATCAATGCGTCGTTATAGCACCAAGAGGTAATTACTAATATATTGTTTTTTTTAGTGGACACTTTTATTTTTTTATGATTTGAAGCATGATTGGAGGGTAATTCCAAATAGATTTTAACAAAAAATATAGCCCTCTGAATTTATTATTGCCATTTTTCCACCAGCTGCCTGCTAACATGTAATATAATTTTCCAAAACATTGCTTCTTGAAAAATTGCGATTCAAATAAATTATTTTTATTTACTTTCTCCATTAAGTAGATTGAATCTTTTTCCAATAGTGAAATGTTTTTTGACATGTTATTCAAGTGTACTCGGTATTTCCAAAGCGATTTATTAATTAATTCTAACTTAAAGTTATTCGCAAGTAGTCTAATCCAAATATCTTGATCCGCATTATTGGATAAATTTGTATCAAACATCCCAATCGTGTCAAAAATTTCCTTTTTAAAAATGATGCCAGAAGGAGCAGTTATGTAATTACCTTTTATAGTTAGTATATCATTTAAGGAAGGCACCTTACTTCCTGTTAATGTTTTATTTGTATTGACAGAGTTTTCGTCTATTAGATCACAGTTTGAATAAACAGCATCAATGGGTTCTTTTTTAAGAAAAAATATTTTTTCTTCTAGATTTGAAGAATTCCATACATCATCAGCATCAAGAAATGATATGTATTTGCCTTTCGATTGAGAGTAGCCGAAATTTCTTGCCGCTGAAACACCTGAATTGTTTTGGCGGTAGTAGTGGATTTTTGTATTCGTTAAATAGTGTTGAATTATCCCCTCTGTATTATCATTTGAACCATCATTAATTAGTATTAATTCCCAATTTTCATACGTCTGATTTAATACCGATAGAATCGTTTCTTCAATATATTTTTCTGCATTATACACAGGTATTATTATGGATGTTTCAGGAATCATATGTTCAATTTAGCAAAAGTAATGCGCTATTTTATATTATAGTAGTGGAGCGTATCTATTTTCATGAAACTAGTTTTTTATTGTAGCAATCTTATTAAATATTTTTATAAATTAATATTCTCCTATTGTATTAGTATGCTGCAATTAGATGCTTTTATATAGCTTTATATGATTTTGAAACATTGTTTCAAATTGATACATTTCGATTGCTTTTTGATACGCTTTATCAGTTAAAATAGTTTGATTTTCTTTGTTTTCAAGTAACCAAAGTACTCCATCCCTTATTTGTTGAGGATTTTTATATTCTGTCATGTAACAATTTACTTTGTGTTCTAAGGCATCAAGCGCTGCACCAGTTGGCGTTGTTACTATTGGTACTTTATTCGTCATGGCTTCAGCAATCACAAAACCAAACGGTTCATAATTTGCTGCATGTAAATATATATTCATTAATGAGTATAAAGAAGGTATATATTTTTTATCAATCCATCCAGTTAAAATTATATTTTTTTCAAGTTTGTTTTTTTTTATCAATTGTTCCAATTCTTCTCTTTGTTCTCCTGTACTAATAAATAAAAATACAGCATTGCTATGCTTTTTTACGATATCAACCGCAGCATCAATAATGTACCTGTAGCCTTTCCATTCTATGTATCTTGCAATCGTTCCAATCACAATTTTATTTGATAATTCATATTTTAGTACCAGTTCCTTTTTTAGTTCTTCATCACTTTTGCATAGATATTTAAAAGGTATACCATGATGAATAGTTGTTAATTTTTTCTTTTGTGCTCTTTCTTTTTCAATAACAAATTTCGACACCTCGTTACTTACGGCAATAATATTAGTAGCATTAAAGTTGTTAAATTTATCTGCCCAAACCCACTTTGGCGCATAATAATAATGAAAGGTTGTATCTTGTTTTGTAATAATTCTTTTTTTTATGCCTGTTAGTCTTGCTGCAATTAATGAGGGCAATGAGTCATCAAATAAGTGTGAGTGGACAATGTCTGGTTTTATTTTTTTGTACAATTTAATGAAACTAATCAATGCAAAAAACATTGATTTTTTTCTTTTTTTTGCGTCAAATTTTATCCAATAACAATCACAATTGAAGCTTTTCATTTCCTCTATCATTATTGGTTTTTCGTGATAAAGACATATAAACGAAAATTTTATTTCCGGATATTTTGCAACTTCTTCTGCGAACCAATTAAAATAAGGCACAGATGGCGTGTTAGCCATTGTCATTGCTATGTGTAAGGTTTTCATATGAATTGTTAAATCCTTTATTAATGTAAATCCCTGTTTGAATTAAATATATTTTTTCTAAAATGAAATTGCTAACTTTCAACGATTCTAATAAGTAGGTAATAGAATTAATAATAGTGATCGAAAAATTCTGTCTGGCTATTTTCTTAAGTACTTTCTTAATTTTTAATTTTGCAGAGTCACTTTTTGAGATAGGCGTATTCTCATACCACAGTTCGAATTTTTTTTTGTCTGGATATAAATTTGCAAGCCTAACAAATCCCTGCACCCCATTGTATTGCCTTTTTAACCAAACTGATTTTTGAATTCGATCAATTTCATGATGCAGCACTGTATTGTTTTCATCGAGTAGTAATATAAAGCCATTTTGCTTTGCTCGCTCTGAAAATTCTTGATCCTCACAGCCTGCAAATGGAAACAAGTCATCCATCCCGTTCAATTGAATAAAATGTTTTTTTTTGATCGACAAACAGAACGATGCTAATGAATCAACTAAGTAATGTTTTGAATTTTCTTTTGTTTCATTATTTTTTCTTCCTCTAATGCTACCATAGTCATATTTTAATCTGAATTTTCCGAAAGAATTTTTACTTAAAAGCAGTTTCATTTCACTACTGTATTCCCATATTGGTGTAGAAATTATTTTATCATATTCTGATTGTATTTTAAGTATTGATGATATCGTTTCAGCATCAATTATAATATCATCATCTAAAAATAGTAAAATATCACCTTTTGCTAGGTTAGAACCATAATTTCTTGCAGCAGCTGCCCCAGCTTTTTTATTTGTATAAATATTTAAAGGAATCTCATTCTTGTTTATACTTATTGGCAATAGTTGATTTTGTTTATCATCATTTATTACAATGATTTCTGCATTTATATTGATCAATGCATTCGCTAAGTGTTGAAGTACTATAGGAAGTATTTCGTTCCTTTTGTAAGTTGGAATGATGACACTTAAAACCATTTTAATATTTTAAATATAATTTAGACAATTCATAATTATTGGCATTAAGGCTACTTAATAAATTTAAAATTCTTATGAATTTGTATATTAATTTATAAGCTCTTCCTTTTACCAAACAAATAAATTGCAATTCATTTTTAACAATTTGATTTGTTTTTTCTGAAATAACAGTTGACGATTTCCCAACATGATGTATTATTTTTTTATTAGGAAGGTACACGATGTTACAGCCCACATGCTTAAAATCATAACACCATTTCATATCTTCTCCATACATAAAAAAAGTATCATCTAGTTTTTTATGATTTAACTTCTCCAAACATTTTTTATGAAACATAAAAAATGTACCCCATATCCATTCTGGTGCCGCTTCACTGTTATGGTCAAAGTAGGTAGAGTATAAAACTTTAGCTGCTTTTTCTTTTGACAGCAATTTTTGTAATCTAAACATTTCTATAATATTATTCTTAATACTTGGAAATGTAGAACATTGATACTGAATTTGATTGTTAGGATAAATCAATTTACAGGAAACTATGCTATTGGTTTTGCCATTCATTATATAGTCATAGCAATAGCTGATTGTATCTTCAAAAAGTTCAGTATCACTGTTTAATAATAGAATTACATCTCCTTTCGCTTCTAGTATTCCTATATTGTTGGCTTTTGAAAACCCTAAGTTTGTGTTGTTTTGAATGTGTGTTAAGGTTGGATACAGGTGTTTTAATTTTTCCGCAGAACCATCATTTGAAAAATTGTCTACTAAAATAATTTCAAAGGCAATATTTTTTGTGTATTGAATAATGGATTCAATACACTTTTTTGTGTAATCAAATGTTTTGTAATTTATGATGATTATTGAAACCATTATTTATATTTCACTACTGTTGCAAACTGCTGGTGTTGCCAGGAATTTATTTTAAAAAAGAGTAGCCAGTTTAGGATTTTAAAGTGGCTGTAATATGGCCCATAAAAAACCAAGAACCGTTTGTTTTTATTTTAATTAAATATCACGCAAAGTGAAAAAATAAAACAATTCTCGGTATTGCCATAATTCGGCAATTCCAAGGTTCAATTTTTCTTTTTGGTTTTATTTGGTATTCCATATTTTATTTGTTCCAATTGGATAAGTCACACTTTATTAGATTTTCCAACTCATCATTATATGGCTTGTAAAAAGTAATTAAATATTGTTTTTCTGAATCATTCATTTCAGAGTGTTTAGCATTTTTTTTATTTATCAATCTTAATTGTTCACCATATTTGTAAGCCTTGCTGGTGGGGATAATTTTAAGAAAAAGTCTTCTGAAAAAGCCTTCCTTTTTGAGAATGTGCTTTGTTAATTTGGCATAGAATTGAGAATGCATTTTTTGTGTCACGTTATGTTGCACTTTCACATTGGGTATAAATTTATTATCGATCTTGATGACATTAAAAATGTCTTGGCAAACTTTCAGCGTATTGTTTTTAAACTCTTCATTTAAAATTACGTGAACTTGTTCTTTTGGGAAGTGTTTATAAATATTTTTCAAGTGTTTAGCATAGAATCCATATTCAATAAAAAAACTAAAGCCCCAGCTTTCATCATTTCCATTATGCTTTTGAATAAGTTCTGGTAATTCAGAAAACTCAAATTTTACAGAATCGTAATTTTTCTCCATTAAGTACGACGAATAGGCCCTTTCTACCGGATTACGAAGTATAATAATTAATTCGCATTTGGGATTATGTTCATAAAGTCTTTTAATTGCATTCTCATCAGCATATAGCCCTGCACTTTTTGCAACGATTTTAGCATTACTAGTCACGTCTGAAGCAGAAAAATATTTTCGAAATGCGCGTGTATAGTTATTATCGTATTCCTTTGTATCTATAAAATATGCAAATTCCTTCTGGGGGTGACTCATACATTCAGGATGCTCTCCCAAATACCTTAATAAGGAAGTCGTTCCTGCCTTTTGGGCACCTATAATCATTACATCTATTGGTCGGCTCATAAAAAATCGTAAATTAGTTTAGTTTAGAGTCGAAATATAAGGATATTAAACTAATTGAAAGCAGAAGAAAAACGTATTTTTACAAAAAAATAGAGCACTATGAAACTCGTCTTTGCAACTGCCAATCAGAATAAAGCCAATGAAATCCAATCCTTAATTCCTCCAAGTATTGAGGTTTTAACATTGAACGACATTCATTGTTCTGAAGAAATCCCTGAAACTCAAGCTAATATTGAAGGAAATGCTTCGCAAAAAGCTTTTTATGTTTACAACAAATACCAACACAATTGCTTTGCCGATGACACAGGGTTAGAGGTAGATGCTTTAGATGGTCGCCCGGGTGTGTTTTCTGCTCGATATGCAGGAGAAAGTAAAAGTGCGGAAGATAATATGAGTAAGATTCTGTTGGAAATGAAAGGTATTAGCAATCGTAAGGCGCGGTTTAAAACGATTATTTCATTGGTGATCAATGGGGAAGAAAAACAGTTTGAAGGCGTTGTTTCAGGGGTAATCTTAAGTCAAAGGCAGGGTGAAAAAGGTTTTGGTTATGACCCTATATTTCTTCCAGATGGTTTTACAATGTCTTTTGCTGAGATGGACAGTTCTCAAAAAAATAAAATTTCTCATCGGGCGATAGCTGTTAACAAACTTGTTGAATACTTGAAGAACCTCCCTGAAAAATAGGGCTCCTTAGTCTTAAATTTGTGAGAATTTCACTCACTTTCTTAGTAGTAAAAATAGCGTGTCTCGTATATGAAAATAAAAATAGGAATCATTTTCGGAGGTTTTTCTAAAGAACGGGAAATTTCATTTGCAGGAGGAAGAACGGTTTACGATAACCTTAATAAATCTTTATTCGAAGCGGTGCCAGTATTCATTGACAGCTTCGGGAATTTTGTATTGCTTAACTGGGAATTTGTTTACAAAGGAAGTGTGCGCGATTTTTATCCTCCTGCAGCATTCCTACCCAACAAGGAGGGAGACTTTCAAATTTATGCCGAACAGATCGGACAGTTGTCTTCCGCTCAACAGCTTGAAATGATCCATAAGATAGGGAAGAAAGTAGAACCCGGAGAATTGAGATCCATTTTTGATTTTGCGTTTTTATGTCTGCATGGCCCTTTCGGTGAAGATGGAAAGATCCAGGGGATGTTCGAATATCTTGGAATACCTTATTCTGGTTCCGGTGTTTTGCCTTCTGCTATAGGAATAGATAAAAGCATTCAAAAACAATTAATGGTCAATGCGGGATTCAATAGTCCGAAATTTTTTACGATTGAAAGGGAAAGTTATATCAAAGGAAATTGGAAAGAGGCATTTCAAAAAGCAAAAAATGAAATCGGATTTCCTGTCGTTATAAAGCCTGCAAATCAAGGCTCTTCCATTGGGATTAGTATTTTGCATAAAGACTCCGAATTGGAGTTTATGAAAGCGGTGGAAAAGGCTTTCTTTACCAAATGGGTTGATGCAACGGATTGGAAAAAATTAAACGGTGAGGAAAAAAACATTTTTGTAAGAGCTTTGTCAGACATTCGTGAAGGCATCGGAATGCCACTGACAGTTTCAGGTTCAGATAAAATGGTTCATACGGTATACCATCCGCAGGAGTTGATTTTATATCTTGATGGCGCCTTTCAAAAAGAAAATGAAGGTTTAATTCTGGCGGCATTGGATGGCGAAAGTAAAGTGCTTGTTGAAGGTTTCATTGAAGGGAAAGAGTTTTCTTGTATTGTTGCTCAAGATGAAAATGGAAAAGCAATTGCACTTCCTCCGACAGAAATAAGAAAAGGAAAAGAATTATTCGATTACCGCTCCAAATATCTTCCCGGATTATCCCGAAAAATAACGCCCATCGATATTCCGAATGAACAAATTCAAGCTATTAGAAAAGAATGCCAACGATTATTTTATGCCTTGAGTTTTGATGTCTATGCACGTATCGATGGATTTATTTCTAATGAAGGAAAGATATTCCTGAATGATCCCAATACCACTTCAGGAATGATGCCCTCTTCTTTTTTCTTTCATCAAGCTGCTGAAATTGGCTTGAACCCTTCCCAATTTCTGACATACATTATTCGAACTTCTCTTGCTCAGCGCATCATTGCAGGCAAAAACAATGGTATATATGATGCATTGATGAAAACGTTAGATACTTCCATTAAGGAAGATAGAAATGCAACAACTCACAAAATAAAAGTAGCTGTAATTTTGGGTGGCTATTCTTCCGAACGGCATATTTCAGTTGAAAGCGGAAGGAATATTTACGAAAAATTGGCTTCTTCTGCAAAATACGAACCTGTTCCGGTATTTCTTACAGGAAATAATGAGGAGCACATCATGTATCAGATTCCAGTCAATATCTTATTGAAAGATAATGCTGACGATATAAAAGAAAAGATCGACAATTATAAAATACATGATCTTGTAAAAGATATTATTGATGAGTGTTCTGGAATAACTACAAAATATTCTAATAAAGATAATTTAGCTAAACCTAAACGTTTGTCTTACGAGGATCTTGCAAAGATGGTTGATTGTGTTTTTATTGCTTTGCATGGTCGTCCGGGTGAAGATGGTGCTGTTCAAGTGAATCTGGAGAGGGTAGGGCTGCCTTACAATGGATCAGGAGTAGAGAGTTCACGAATTACAATCGATAAATACAAAACAAATGAAATTTTAAAACAAAATGGTTTTTTAGTAGCAGAACATTTATTGGTTACTGAAGAAGCTTGGACTAAAAACCATAAAGAGGTTTTGAATTCGATAAAAGAAAAAATACATTACCCTTTTATCGCAAAGCCAGTAGATGATGGTTGTTCATCAGCTGTAAAAAAAATAAAGACGGCAGAAGAATTTGAGGCTTTTGCTAAACTGATTTTTCGCAAGCAAGAAAATTTGGATTCCGCTGCTGCCGCTCTTTTGCATATTAAAGACAAGGAAGAGTTTCCTCAAAAACAAGTCATTTTAGTAGAAGAGCTTATTTCTAAAAGAGATGCGAAACATTTTTTAGAGATAACTGGTGGAATGCTTACCAAATATGATGAGCAAGGGAATATTCATTATGAAGTTTTTGAAGCATCAGAAGCCTTAAGTGAAGGAGAAGTATTATCATTGGAAGAGAAATTTCTTGCAGGGCAAGGTCAGAATATTACTCCTGCTCGTTATTCAAAGGACTCAAAAGAACGCCAACAAATTTCTGATACCGTGAAGCAAACTTTGGGTAATGCTGCCAAATTGTTAAATATCAATGGTTATACCCGTATCGATGCATTTGTCCGTATTTACAGTCCAAGCAAGATAGATGTTGTATTTATTGAAGTGAACTCTTTACCGGGAATGACACCTGCAACATGTATTTTTCATCAAACGGCTATTAACGGTTATAAGCCATACGACTTTATTGATCGTATTCTTGAGTTTGGTTTTCAGAAAAAAAAATTAGCAGTTAAATAGTGTTACTCTTTTTTTGCTAGAGAATAATTGTTATTGATCTTAAAAAAACATCACCTGTTTTGTTTTGAAAAAGGCAATTAAAATCCATTTTTTTCGTTTCCCTAAAATTCGTACATTCGTAATCTAATTTCCACGGCAATCATATATGTTCAAAGGGCTGATTCAATTTTTAAAGAGTAAAACATTTTTCAAACATCTTGCTATTTATTTAGTTTCGTTTGTTTTGATCTGTTGGTTGATCATTTCCTGGTTGAGTGCTACTACAAATCATGGTGAAACGGTTGTAGTTCCTGACTTTTCGGGAGTGAAATTGGCTGAATTGGATAATTTTGTTTCTGATAAAAATCTCCGTTATCTTGTCATAGACTCTATTTATGACACCAAAGCACCCAATGGAACAGTAGTTAAACAAGAGCCGGAAGCTGGTGCGAAGGTGAAAAACAACCGTACAATTTATTTATACGTAACATCTATTTTACCACCAAGTATTTTAATGCCAAAATTGATAGACCGTTCTTTACGCCAAGCCGTAGCGATGATAACCACCTTTGGATTGAAACTCAAAAATCCTCCAAGATTTGTTCCGGACCAATGTGCAAATTGTGTTTTGAATCAATTGGTGAATGGCAAAAAAATTGAACCGGGCGTTTCCATTCCAAAAGGAACGATCATTGAATTGGTTGTTGGAAAAGGCTTGAGCGATGAAGAAGTAGCTGTTCCTTGTTTATATGGTTTATCTCGCAATCAAGCTTTGGCAAAATTGGCCGATGCTTCTTTAAGTATTGGTGCAATCACTTTTGATAACCCGAAAGATTCTACTTCTTCATCCGCAAGAGTATACAGGCAGTCACCCTCTTGTTCAAAAGATGCAAGCATAAATATGGGTGGAACAGTCGATCTGTATTTTACAACTGATAAAAATAGAATTCCAGCATCGGATACATCATCCACAAATAAAAATAAAGATGAGGATTTTGATTAAAAAAAATAGTTTAATTTTTGTCTTTTTGTTTCTTTCAAATCTTTTGTTTTCGCAAGGTTTGGTTGAAAATGAATTGACAACAAATCAAATGCTTGTTTCTAAATACAATGAACTAAAATCAAGGTCGTTAGTAAAATCGCCTTCTATTTCAGATACGATTTCTTTGGGGGCTTTGGGAATTTTGGATGACTTTTCCTATGAGGGTCCATATCCGGATACTTCTTTGTGGATGGATAATTTTGTTTTTATAAATCGTGGGTTTGCAAAATCTCCTATCACAATTGGTGCTGCAACATTTGACGGATTGACGTATACAGGTATGCCCTACGATTTTACAGCCACTGCAACATCATCAGCTGCAGCAGATTATTTAACATCCAAACCAATAAATTTAAGTTTTCTTCCCAGTGATTCTGTCTATTTCAGCTTCTATTACCAACCACAAGGAAATGGAAATGCCCCTGAATACTCAGATTCTCTTGTCTTGCAATTTAAAGCTCCGGGTATAACCAATTCGTTTCAGAATGTATGGGCAAAAAAAGGAAGTACCCTTGCCACAAACGATAGCTCTTGGACACTGGTAATGATACCAATAACCAATTCCCTTTTTTTACAAAAAGGTTTTCAATTCAGATTTAAAAACTATGCAACTTTAAGTGGAAATACAGACCATTGGAATATAGATTATGTTTATTTAAATAAGTTGAGAAGCAAAGCAGATACTTCATTCAATGATGTTTCCTTTGTTTACAATGGAACATCCCTTCTGAAAAATTACAGACAAATGCCTTGGGAGCAATTCAATAGTTCGGATCTTACAGATACAATCAATAACTATTTAAGATATAATAAATCAGGAACAACTTCTTTTATAAATATATCTTATGGCCATGAGATATGGAATGATTTTACCTCCTCGCTACTAGATACCTATAGCAGCGTAGGTTCTTTTAACTTGCTTTCATTTGAAACAACACATACCTATTCTGCTTGTGATATTCCTGCTGGATGCCGCTCCGGAGCTAAAATTGATACAACCGTTTTTCCTACGAATTTAACCGGACCATCTCGTTTTACTATAAAACATTATATAGGTGGCGTGAATTTGAATCCCGAAAACGATACACTGAGGGTTACCCACGAGTTTTTCAATTCATATGCTTATGATGATGGGACAGCTGAAAATTCCTTTGGTTTAAGTACACTTCATGCTCAAATGGCCGAAAAATTTACGACTAACCAACCAGATTCGCTTCAATACATTGATATCTTTTTTAATCCATTTCTTACAAATACATCCATCTATTCTTTTTATTTAAAAGTTTGGAGTGATGGTGGAGGAGTCCCTGGATCTCCAATTTACACAAGTAGCGAAGCGTTATCTCCTGTCTATGGAGGAATTGTATACAATCAGTTTATCCGATATAAATTAGATGCACCCTTATATTTAACTCCTGGAAGTTATTATTTTGGATTCGAACAAAATACAACGGAGTTTCTCAATATCGGTGTCGATAAAAACAGTAACACGCAAGATAAAATATTTTATAATGTAACAGGAACGTGGTATTCCTCTCCATTTGTTGGTTCATTAATGTTACATCCAGTTTTGGGGTATCAATGGGAATTTACCGGTGTTCATGACATTGCAGCTGCAAAGTTAAATTCACTTACTATTTATCCAAATCCTTCCACTGATGAGATATTTATCAAATCGGCTGATGGAAATTTATCTGAAAAAACTTCGTATACTATGATAGATATGCTCGGAAGAACAATTGTTGAGTCAACACCGTATCATCATTCAATAGTTATTTCTGACTTAAAAGAAGGAGTGTATTTTATTCAGATTACGGAAGGCTCAGTCTTGTCAACACATAAATTCATTAAAACAAAATAGATCCTATACAATTGGATCATCAGTATGAAGGAAGAAGAAGTAGATTTAGCAGAAGAACAGGATGATGATCAGGAATTATTTGAACATCTTAGAGTTGTTGTAGATAAAGGTCAAGACTTATTGCGTATTGATAAGTTTTTGATGAATAGAACACAGAATGCTACCCGCTCAAAAATTCAACAAGCAGCGGAGAATGGGAATATACTTGTAAATGAAAAACCTGTTAAGTCGAATTACAAAGTAAAACCTTTTGATGTTATTACTGTTGTTTTCGCTCATCCTCCTCGCGAAATAGAATTAATTCCTCAGAATATCCCAGTCGATATCGTTTACGAAGATGATGACCTTGTTATTGTAAACAAAGAACCTGGAATGGTAGTTCATCCAGGATATGGAAATTATAAAGGAACATTGGTTAACGCCTTGGTTTATCATTTTAATCAACTTCCTGTTAGTAATTACGGAGGAACTGTGGAAGCCACCAAAAAGTCAAAAGAACAAGCTATACTTCGCCCAGGCTTGGTTCATCGTCTCGATAAAAATACAAGTGGTATCATGGTGGTTGCAAAAAGTGAAACCGCAATGGTAAAATTGGCGAAAGATTTTTTTGATAGAAATTTAGACCGAATTTATTATGCTTTGGTTTGGGGGGATTTTCAGGAAGATGAAGGAACCATTACAGGAAATATAGGCCGTCATTTAAAAGACAGAAAGAAGATGGATGTTTTTCCTCCGGAAAGCGAGGAAGGAAAACATGCGGTCACACATTATAAAGTATTAGAACGTTTTGGATATGTTACTTTGATCCAATGTAAATTGGAAACAGGCAGGACACATCAAATACGAGCTCATATGAAGTATATCGGACATTCATTATTTAATGATGAAGTTTATGGTGGCGACCGGATTTTAAAAGGCACCACCTTTGCAAAATACAAACAGTTTGTAGAAAATTGTTTTACGATCATGCCTCGACATGCGTTACATGCGAAGTCATTAGGTTTTAATCATCCTGTAACTGGAAAATATATTCATTTTGATTCTGAATTACCCGATGATATGTTGGCTGTCATTAATAAATGGCGAGGGTATTCTGTTTCAATGGCATTGGAAGAATAAAGTAGAATTTATAATCAGTACTAAGAGATCTAAATAGAATATTTTTTAACTTTATAGTTCAATTAAAAAACTACAAAATGGAATTTTCAGCTCAGCAAGTTGCCGATATATTGCGAGGTCAGATAGAAGGTGACGCGACAGTTAAAATCAGTAAATTATCTAAAATTGAGGAAGGTGTTCCTGGATCAATTTCTTTCCTTGCCAATCCTAAATACACGCAATATATTTATCATACAAAAGCTTCATTAGTCATAGTAAACAAAGATCTTGTATTAACCGGACCTGTAGCTGCTACCTTGATTAGGGTGGATAGTGCAGAAACCGCATTTTCTAAATTACTTGAAATGTATAATCAAGTGAAATTGAATAAATCAGGTATCTCAAAACACGCTTTTATTTCAGAAACAGCAAAAGTAGGAACGAATATATACGCGGGTGAATTTGCTGTTATCAGCGATAATGTGACAATAGGAAACAATGTAAAAATCTATCCTCAGGTATTTATTGGTGAAAACGCAGTAATAGGTGATAATACAACATTGTTTGCTGGTGTGAAAATTTATTCAGAAACTCTGATAGGAAAGGATTGTATCATCCATTCAGGAACCGTAATTGGCAGTGATGGTTTCAGATTTAACCCCCAAAACGACAACCAAAAAATTCCTCAGATTGGTAATGTCATCATAGAGGATAATGTGGAAATTGGTGCTAATTGTGCAATTGATAGAGCCACGTTAGGTTCAACGATATTAAGAAAAGGAGTCAAATTTGATAATCTAATCCACATTGCTCATAACGTGGAAGTAGGTGAAAACACTTATATCGCTGCACAGGGAGTTATTGCAGGTTCTTCTAAGATTGGGAAAAACTGTATGTTTAGCGGTCAGGTTGGAATAGTAGGGCATGTTGAAATTGCTGACAATACAATTATTACAGCTCAATCGGGTATCTCAAAAAGTATTACTAAAAAAGGTGAAGTGTATATGGGTTCTCCAGCTTTTGAAGCAAATAAATACCGAAAGTCATACATACATTTCCGCAATCTAGATTCAATTGTAAATCGATTGAATACGATTGAAAAGGAAAATAGGAGTGAGGAGCATGAATAGTATTAGATACTATTGAAAAAAAATACTCGAAAATTAATTAATTCGAAAGATGGACTTCTTTTAGTGAGATCATTCGATTAGCCTCCGAATCCCATAATTTTAGGCGTAAACAAGAAATAATATCAGAAAATTTAAACGTAGTTACTTTTGCTTTTTGAAGTTCCTCAATACTTGCCATCGCTTCCGGCAAACGATAGAATGGTATTCTTGCATTTAAATGATGAATGTGGTGATATCCAATATTTGCTGTTACCCATCGTAAAATTGGATTCATTTTTAAAAAACTAGATGATTCTAAAGCTGCATCAGCATAACTCCATTCTGTATTACTTTTAAAAATAACTCCAGGAAATGTGTGCTGTGCGTAAAACAAATAGGCTCCTACCATATGTGATAGGAAAAAGGGTAAAAAGAATGCTAAGAACCAGGTCAGCGGACTTACATAAATGATGAGTAATGTAGCAATTGCAATATGAATGATCAATGTTGCCAAAGAATCCCAATGTCTGCGGGGACTACTAATAAATGATTGTATACACATTCCGTATATAAACATCGTGAAATAGGCAAATATCATATTAAACGGATGTCTGATTGCTAAATAGATCCTTCTTTCACTTCTACTTGCTTCCATAAACTTTTGCTTGGTCATGATTGGAAACGAGCCAATATTTGCACTGAACAGTTTTGCATTATTATTGTGATGGTGATCGTGAGAACGCTTCCAGATGCTGGGTGGCGTTAGCATGTAAAAACCATAGATAGTAAAAATGACATTAGCTAAAAATGATTTTTGAAGAATTGCATGATGTTGATAATCATGAAAGATCATGAAGAAGCGTGTTAAAAATACAGCGCTTAATACACTGGATAGTATTTTACCAAAAAGAGTGGGAACGAAATAAGTACCAAGAAGAAAGGTGATTAAAAAAAAGAAGGCAGAAAGAGTATAATACCAACTTTTCCATCGAATCTCTTTCGCAAATGGTTTAGTTGCAAGAATAAGTTCTTTTCCTTTAAGCATGGTTGCAAAGTTAACAATTTTTATTTGAAAAAATATTACGAAGTAATCTAGATCCTTACCAGCGTTTTTTTTCTTTCAATGACTCTTATTTTTTGATAAAATGAAAAAGCTTCTCAAATAATTCAGGCAATCGGTTATAACAACTAATGTTTCAATTTATCTTTAAAAACCTTTTTGAATTTTTCAACTTTAGGTTGAATAACATATTGACAATAAGATTGTTCTCCATTTCCATTAAAGTAATTTTGGTGATAATCTTCCGCTTTGTAAAATGCACCAGCTGGACTAATTTCTGTTACAACAGGTTTATCCCATGCTCCTGAAGCATTTAATTCCTTCTTGTATTTTTCTGCTAGATTTCTTTGGGTTTCGGAATGATAAAAAATGACTGATCGGTATTGTGTTCCCTCATCATTGCCTTGCCTGTTAAGTTGAGTCGGATCATGTGTTTGCCAAAAGGCTGCGAGTAACTCTTCATAACTGATTTTTGAAGTGTCAAAAACAATTTGACAAACTTCGGCATGTCCAGTGGTTCCCATGCAAACTTCTTTATATGCAGGATTCTTTACTGTTCCTCCAGAGAATCCGGAAGTAACAGACACAACGCCAGTTAAAAGTTGAAATTGTGCTTCTACGCACCAAAAGCAACCAGCGCCAAATGTAGCTGTATCCATAGTTGAGTTTGAATTTAATGTTGTGAGTGAAAGAGTACTATTATTTTTGTCGTAGTCAGTACGTTTTTGTGCACATGATGTAAAAAAGGTATTTGTATAAGCAAATACTATCAATAGTGTTAATTTCTTCATTACTTATCTCCAACAATTTGAAAGGCGTAAAGTTTAAAAATTTGATTAAAAAGAATAAAAGAGGCTTTTTAGGCCTCTTTTGTTGTCATATTCTTTTTTTTGTTCCTCTTTTGTTAACGGAGCAAGGGATAGCGCTTTTGAATTAAAAGGAAAAGTCAAATTTGATTTATTTCATTAATTCCAATGCTTCCTGCACAGGGATAGGTTCATTTTTTAAAAATGCTGTAATAAATGCATCGTCAATTCCGTAATTTTTTATCAAATCATTTTTGGCAGTTTGCGCTTTTTTGTAATCGCTGAACGGACCAACTACGTATCGGTTCAATCCTTTAGAAGTAATCTCTTTGGTTGTGCCTTTTATTTTAGCGAATTTTTCTTTTTTATCAGCAGGCGGTTCATTTTTAAATACTCCTATTTGAATCTTAAACGTAATAAGTGTTTTGTCTACCGCGTTGATAGCTGAACTATCTGAAGGCCCCTTAATTTCTGTTTTCGTTTGTGTCGCTCCAGCTTCCGTTAAAGAAACTCGTTTACCATCTTTGTAAGCGGCAATAAACGCACCCTTATACCCATTTAATATCATATCAACCTTATGTATCGCTGCAGCATCAAAAGTTGTGTAAGCACCTGTCATGTATTTATATAAACCCTCATCTGTCTTTATTTCAATCAAATCAGGTATATCTTTGAAAACACTTTTTGACAATCGATTATGATAAGCACCTAACTGAACTCTTAATACAACACCTTTCGTGTTGACTGCATTATTGGATAAATTGTCGGTATTGGTTGTTGTGTTCGTTTTGGTATTCAAATTATTGTTAGAAGCATTGTTGTTTGAATTCGTATTAGTTGAAACAATTTTGTTAGCTGAATTACTATTGTTGTTTTTTACGGAATTGTTGTTTGTATTATTGTTTGTATTATTGTTTGTATTGTTGTTTGTATTGTTGTTTGTATTGTTGTTTGTATTGTTGTTTGTATTGTTGTTTGTATTGTTGTTTGTAGTATTGTTTGTATTGTTGTTTGATGCACTGCTGTTATTTGCTTTGCTATTGTTTGAGTTATCTGTGTTATTCGTAACAGAATTTGTATTAGTGGTCTTATTCGTTGCTGAATTTTTGATGTTGGACGCGTTAGTTGGGTTACTACTATATTTAGGAGCATCTATAAATTTGCCATTCTCTTTATATACAACTTTTGCATCTGCAATACCTTCGTCTATGAATTGCTTTTTCCTTTTTTCTGCATCAAGTAAACTATTGAATTTTCCTGCTGTATAAACTGTTGTTGAATCATCCAGAATAGTGCTGGAAATTTCACTAATGCTTAGGAATTTTGTCATTAATTCAGGCGGAAGCCCTTTTTTAAATGATCCAATCTCTATGGTATACTCTTTCTGACTATAATTACCAAATGGTCGATTGTGAAGATGATATTCAACAGCTGCAAATTCACCAGTAGAATCCATGTAATATCTGTACTGGTAATCAATAATAGAATCAGTTAATTGAACTCCATTCACATCAACAAATGCATTTTTTGGAGAATTTAATTCTTTATCTTTGAAATTCGGAACACCATCGTTGTCGTCATCAATAGGACACCCTTTTTCGTCAACAGCTATTCCTGGAGGAGTTCCTTGACAGGTATCTTTATAATCAGGGACGTTATCGTTGTCAAAATCGGATAGGTCTAAAGCAAAGTAATCAACCTCTTTCAACAGCTCATCATCCATTCCTTTTCCATTTTTTTCTTTCTTTCCAAAATTATAATGAACAGAAAAAGAGGACATCATAAAATTATCATTGTTTTTATTTCCAATTCTATTGCCAATACTTTTATTTGAAACACCATCAATGTAATCTGTGAATGTAAAATGCATGGTTGTGCCAATTTTGAAATCCCAGAAATCACTTAATTTAAATATGGCTCCAATGCCAACAGGAATTGCAAAAGAGCGCTCAGGATATTTTCCAAAGCCATCTAAGTTCATTTCGCGAACATCGGATTCGTAGGTGTAATCTCTATGAATGATTATTGCATTGCCTGCATTAATGGCATTTTGATCAATATTTCTTATAGAGCCATCTGACCAATAATAGTAGCGGTTCCCATTTTTGTCAAACATGTCAGTTTTGGAAAGAAATTCAAATGATTCAACACCGAAAGTAATGTAAGGGCTTACTATTCTGTTTTTTGGAAGGAAATTTCCAAAATTGTATAGTAAATTTATTCCACCGACGCGTATCTGTGATTCGAAATTCAGATTTCTGTTATTCGGTGCGGATCTTTCATTTGCTCCCAGTTTGCCAAATAAGGCATAGAAATTAAATTGCAGATAATCAGTAAATTTTTGAGAAAAATTAAGATCATATCCAATACGGCTCAACATGGGAGCCTGAAAATGCTTGTTGTAAAGGTCGCCATAAAACGAAAACATTCCGGTACCTAAGCCAATGGATGGCTTGAAGATAAATTCGGATGAAGATGCTTTTTTTGTGTTTTTTGATATAGAATCAGAAGGTACTGTCTCTTCCGTTTGTGCGAATGAAATAGTACTTAAAATCAAGAATAACAAAATAACTTTTATCCCTTTATTCATAATTACAAATATAATACAAAAACTTAATTTATCGTAGGTTTTGGTATTAATTTGAGACTCTAAATTTGATTTTTTTGACCTATCTAAACCATTTTTGAGTGGTAATCATTAATGCTTCTTGAACTGTAATTCGTTTCCCACCATTATAGGCTGTTACGAAAGGACTAACAATTCCTTTATTTTTAAGTTCTTCTCTTCCGTCTCTAGCAGATTTATAATCATTAAAAGATCCTGTCGTATATTTTGTAAACCCATCAGCCATTTCAGTAATTATTTCCGAACGGATATTGTATTTATTTGCTAAAGTAGATGTAGTTAAAGGATTGCGTAAGGCTGCAATTTGAGTTCGGTAATATACATTACCTTGTGGTGAAGGGATGGTTGTTGCAGCGAATGATTTTGTAGTGTTTGAATTTGCATTGTCCGAATTGCTTGTGCTCGTGTTGTTTACAACACTGTTGTTTCCAGTTGTATTATTGGTAGAAGTATTATTTGTTGCAGAGGCATTGGTCTTGGTTACCGTATTGTCTGTATTTGTAGTGGTTGATACAATTGGAGATTCGCCAATAGAAGCCCTGCTTGTTGGGATAACAATTTTTTTGATTTTATCATTTTCTATGTATGAAAATACCCCCTCAATATTTTGACTGCCGCTTTCTGTTGGTGCAACGGTCACTTTATAAGATATTTTAAATTCACTTTTTGAAGGCATTGAAATCCAAATAATTTTTACTTTTTGGTTTTCAAAGCTGAAATAGCCGCCTTGTGATTCTCCGGCAGAAGCAGTAAATCCAAGAGGTAACGTTTCCAATAATCTTGCAACACCTGTTGAATTTCCTTTATTTATAGATATTTCAACTGTGAAGGTGTCAGAAACATTACTAGGGATTGATCTGATACATGCAATAGAAGTAGGTTCGTTTATAGGAGTGGTCTCTGCCGAAGTAACAGATTGGTTTGTTGATGTATTGTTTGTATTTGCAGGTTCTGTGTTATTTGTTCCTGTATTGGCTAGCTTAGTTGTAGTTGCTATAGGTTGTGATTTGACTTCACCAACGGTAATGGTAGATGGGGGAATTTCAAAAGATTGCTTTACATTATCTGAAACATACGATATTATACCACCAATAATTTTATCTCCACTTTGACCCGCCGCTACTTTTACTTTGTATTTTACTTTAAATTCGTTCTCGGTGGGAAGCGATAACCAAACAAACTTTACCGATTGATCTGTAAAGGTAAATGAAGCCCCGTTATTTTCATCCTGGACAGCAGTGAACCCTTCCGGAAGTTCTTGTTGCAATTTAGCAAAGCCTCCAATTGTTCCTTTATTAATTGTTAATTCCACAGTGAATTCACTATCGGCTTTTGCTGAAGAAGGAATGTTTTGTGAGACAGTAATGCCATCAGCGAAGAAAAACTGATACATCAACAATGCGATAGTATTGAAGAGAAGAGCTGCGTATTTTAACATTTTGTTAGTATTGGGTTATACTTACTACTCTTTAAGTTTTTATAGTTCGAAGAAAAAGTCATTCAGGTCATTTAATTTTTCTATCGTAAAATCTGAATCTCCTTCAAAAAAACTCATCTATGGCTGTTGTGATTTCATTCGTAGTAATAGCACCATTCTTGTTTTTATTCGCCGATTTCAATTCATAAGGAATTGTAATTACTTTATTTGGTTTGTTTCGAAAGTGAACCAAAACCTTGTCATTATTTTTTTCTTACCTTTTAATATAGTTGATAAACAAAACTATTCGAAGTTGGAATGATTTTAAAGGTTTGTTAATTGTAATTGCAAACAAGACTTTGTTAATAACCTTGTGAGATTAGCAGTAAGATAATAGGTGAGCAGAGCAGTCTTAAGATTTCGTTGTGCTAAGAAGTCAGATTGTCCTTGAGAAGGCTTGTTGTATTTTTATTTAGTTGGGCCTGCAACCATACTCATAGATTTGACCGTCAAATAAAAAAGCGATCGTGTTGCCATTGTATAAAAAAACAGGTAAATCTCGGTATAGATACATGGCATCGGGTTTTTTGTATAAGAAACGGTCGATTGTTTTCCCTTTATAAAAATATTTTGGACGATTTGTGTTATCTAAATAAAGTAGGGCATTTATTCCAGTTACAATATTTGCTTGTTCAATCAGTCTATCTTTATGAATAACCCCATCATAAATTATTTTTAATTCAGAATGATAGCTGTAGTAAATGATATTATTTTTTGCAAAATAATAATCGGGCGCATATGTATCAATAGGTGTAATTGCTCCTTGATAATAAATGAAAAAGTTGCTGTTGGCATCCACGTATGCTACCATGTCATCACAAACTTGGTAGCTGCTGATAATCTGATCACTGATCACCTTCGTTTCACCATTATAAAAAACATTTAGCGTGTTTTTATAATTATCAACAAAAGCTACAATGTTATTCCCGCATAAATAATCGGTGATGTGTGTACTTCCTGAATGGTAGATTTTTCCGTTAAAATATATATTAAAGTTATAAGCAAGGTCATTAAAAGCGAAAATATTTTTTCCTACCTTTCCATTACTTATTACATTGTTAGACACTGAAATTGCTGGCTCAATCGTTTTTATTTCTCCGTTTTCATATGCCATAATGTTGAGGCTGGGAATGTCCTGCCATACAACTATTGAATCGCCAGCAAAATAGGAATCTACATGTTTGGCTAATTGTTTTGTTTGTCCATTTTCAAAGACCATTAATCTTTGTTGCATCTTATAAACTAGAGCATTTCCAGTAGCTATAATGCTGTTAGGCTTACTTTCTTCGATTGTTTGTTTATCGCCATTATAATAAACAATAAAGCTGTTTTTCTCATCCATATAGGCAATGTAATTATTCCCAACATTAACGCTGTCGATATGGTAAGTTTCTAATTGTCTGTTGACACCTTTGTCAAAAACATAAAAATAATTTGTTGCATCATGATAATAACCAAGTCCGTCTTGAGCAAAAGCAAAAGAAGTAAAATAAAAAATGAAAATGGTTATGGATAGGTTTTTCAATTGACCTAGAAGTTCGGTTTTAATAAATATTTTGAATAGAATTCAACGATAATAGCAACTGCTTCATCCGCAGTATCCACGATATTAAAAAGATTAAGATCTTTCTCGCTAATGTTGTGTTCTTCTTCTAGCATAGTGTCTTTTACCCAGTTCATCATTCCTTCCCAATATTTTTTACCAACCAATACAATAGGGAAGTGAGCCACTTTATTTGTTTGAATGAGTGTTATAGCCTCAAAAAGTTCATCGAGGGTTCCAAAGCCTCCTGGCATTGCAATAAATCCTTGAGAATATTTTAAGAATATTGTTTTACGCACAAAGAAATAATCGAAATGAATAATTTTATCATTATCTATGTATGGGTTATGTGTTTGTTCAAAAGGTAAAACGATATTTAAACCAACAGATTTTCCTCCACCGGCTTTGGCACCTTTATTTGCTGCTTCCATAATTCCAGGACCTCCGCCGCTAATAACTCCATAACCTTCTTTTGTTAATTTGTAAGCAATTTCTTCAGCTAGTTGATAGTAAATATTACTTGGTTTTGTTCTTGCAGATCCGAATATTGAAACACAGGGTCCGATCCGGCTCATTTTCTCAAATCCTTCCACAAATTCACTCATGATCTTAAAAATTTGCCATGAATCGGATGCTTTAATATCATTCCAATCTTTTGATGCAAAGGCTTTTCGGATTTTATCTTCTTCTTGATTTGTCATATAACTATGAGTTGTGAATTTGCTATATTTTATTTTTTTGATGTTTTGAGCTCTTCTCTCAAAAACTTTGCCGTGTAACTTAATTTGTTTTTAATGATTTCTTTGGGTGGTCCCTGACATAGTATTTCCCCACCTGCATTTCCACCTTCTAAACCAAGATCAATTATATGATCCGCTACTTTGATAATATCTAAGTTGTGTTCTATCACTAAAACAGTATTCCCGCTATTGACCAATTTGTCGAGAACTTCCAATAGTATTCGGATGTCTTCAAAATGCAAACCTGTTGTTGGTTCATCTAAGATATAAAAAGTATTTCCCGTATCACGCTTTGATAATTCTGTTGCCAGTTTCACTCGTTGCGCTTCACCTCCTGAAAGGGTTGTGCTCTGTTGCCCGAGTGTAATATAGCCTAACCCAACATCTTGCAATGTTTTTATTTTTTGAATAATAGAAGGGATGCTTGTAAAAAAATCAACAGCAATATCAATGGTCATATTTAAAACATCGCTGATCGATTTTCCTTTAAAGCGCACTTCTAGTGTTTCTTTGTTGTATCGCTTTCCGTTACATGTTTCACAATTGACATAAACATCTGGAAGAAAATTCATCTCAATGGTTCTTAAGCCTGCTCCTTGACATGTTTCGCATCTTCCACCTTTCACATTAAATGAAAATCTACCTGGTTTATAACCTCTAATCTTTGATTCTGGGATTTCTGAAAATAAGGTTCTTATATCAGAAAAAACATTTGTATACGTAGCAGGGTTACTACGTGGGGTTCGTCCAATTGGTGACTGGTCAATATCTATTACTTTATCAATGAACTCAAGTCCTGTTATTGATTTATGAGGCATTGGTTTTTTTTCTGCTCTGTAAAAATGCTTGTTTAAAATAGGGTAGAGGGTTTCATTGATCAAGGTAGATTTACCGCTTCCTGAAACTCCAGTTACGCAAATTAATTTACCGAGAGGGAATTCTACGGAAACATTTTTTAAATTATTCCCTGTTGCGCCTTTTAAGAATAAGGATTTTCCATTTCCTTTTCTCTGTTCTTTTGGTATTTTAATTTCTTTTACGCCATTGATGTAATCAGAAGTAAGTGTATGGTATTTTAATATTTCCTTAGGCGTTCCTTGTGCAATTATTTTTCCACCATGTATTCCAGCAGCTGGGCCAATATCAATCACGTGATCTGCCGCTAGGATCATTTCCTTATCATGTTCAACAACAATTATAGAATTGCCAATGTCTCTGAGATTTTTTAAAGCATTTATCAGTCTGAAGTTATCACGTTGATGAAGCCCAATACTTGGTTCATCTAAAATGTAAAGTACTCCTACCAGCTGTGAACCAATTTGTGTTGCTAGTCGGATTCGTTGTGCTTCTCCTCCAGATAGTGTTCTAGAGCTTCTGTTCAATGATAAATAATCCAGTCCAACATCCAATAAAAACTGAATACGGGTCCTAATTTCTTTTAATACTTCTTTTGCTATTGTATTTTGTTTATCACTTAATCGTTTCTCAATATCCTTAAACCAAGAACTCAGTTCAATGATTCCCATTTCAGATAATTCTGCAATGTTTTTGTTGTCTATTTTAAATTGAAGCGATTCCATTTTAAGTTTTGTACCGTTACATTTTGTACAAGTTACTTTGTTCATGAACCCGAGTATCCATTTTTCTATTGTGGGTGAACTTTGTTCATCGTTTTGTTTAACGATGAAGTTAGCAATTCCTTCAAAGGCAATACTATAGCTTGAAGATGAACTGTTGGTAAATTCTTTTATTTTGAATACTTCATCAGAGCCAAATAGAATGGTATTGATTGCTTCATCCGAAATGTCTTCTAGTGCGGTATCCAAGTTAAATCCGTATTTATCTCCGATTGCTTCCAGTTGTTTAAATATCCATGATGATTTGTAAGCACCTAATGGTGCAATACCACCTTTTCTGATTGATAATTTTTTATTTGGTATGATCTTATTTATATCTACTTCTGATACCAACCCTAATCCATTGCATTTTGGACAAGCACCATATGGTGAATTGAAAGAAAATAAATTCGGTTGCGGCTCATCATATGAAATTCCTGAGGTGGGACACATCAAATGACGGCTAAAAAATTCTACTTTTCCGTATTCATCTTCCAATTTTCCTGAAACAAATGGTTGAACCATAATAATTCCTTTGCCTTGTTTCATTGCAAGCTGCATTGATTCGGAGATGCGTAAACGAGCATCTGCATTTACCTCTAACCGGTCAATTACTATTTCAATATCATGAACTTTATATCTATCTAATTGGAATTTTTGAGTTAGTTCTATAATTTCTCCATCAACGCGTACCCGCAAGTATCCCCACTTTTTGATTTGTTCAAACAGCTCACGATAATGACCTTTTCGTCCTTTTACCACTGGAGAAAGAATCACTATTTTTTTGTTCTGAAATTTTTCAAGTATCAATTCAATAATCTGATTATCGGAGTAGCGAATCATTTTCTCTCCTGTTACATAGGAGTATGCATCAGAAGAACGAGCAAACAATAGGCGTAAAAAATCGTATATTTCAGTAATGGTTCCTACAGTTGACCGAGGATTCTTGTTGACTGTTTTTTGTTCAATGGAAATAACGGGGCTTAATCCCGTAATTTTATCTACATCCGGACGCTCCATATTTCCAAGAAACTGTCGTGCATAGGCTGAAAAACTTTCAATGTATCGCCTTTGTCCTTCAGCATAAATTGTATCAAATGCGAGTGAAGATTTTCCACTACCGCTTAATCCTGTAATAACTACAAGTTTGTTACGGGGGATAGTAACATCAATATTTTTCAGATTATGAACTCGGGCTCCTACTACTTCTAGGAAATCAATTTCACTGATGTTGTTTTTAGACATTATTTTATTTAATTTTCTGTATAGCCCAAATCAATTATGGGTATTTTACAAAGGTAATGAACTAACAGCTGAAGCGCAAGGTTGTTTTTTGATTTACCTTAGATTAGGAGTAATCACATTAAAAAATACCATCGAAGTAGGCGCTGTTTTGGAAATAACTTTCAGGCTTATTGTCTATATTGGAATGAGTATTTTTTCGTAATTGAACAAAAAAGAATTGGGAATACTAAAAATGATTTGATTCAAATGTTTTAATATGAAAATTAAAGAATTGTTTATTCTTTTAATTTCAGTTCTTTTTTACCTGAGTCGTTAGTGAGTGGAGCAGGAGTTAGTAAATTAATAGAGTCTTTAGCAGTTAAGATATCGCTCCCGTCATAGTTCCCATCCATTTCATATATATTCATGCTTCCTTTCGGAATTTCAAGGGTGTATTTTTTCTTTTGATCATTTTTTAGCGTGTTGGTGCGAAGCCAAGGATTAAAAAGTTTAAGGATTTTATAATTTACCTTTTGCTGAAGTGCAAAGTTTGCTATGTCGTTAATCGTACTATCAACGGTTATTTTTTTCGTGACAAGAGGTGGATAAAGATCTTTTTTTCGAAGCGTAAACCCATAAACGTTAGGTCTAGAAATAATTTCTTTCATTGCTATTATTCTGTATACATATCTAGCTGTTTCATCTGTAAGTGCAAGGTCATAATAGCTCTTAACTTTTTGTTTATCCATCTGTGCTTGAACTCCTCCCATCCCTAAGTTGTAGGATGCTGCTACTAAGGTCCAATTATTAAAATTTTTAAAAGCTTCATTAAAATATTTACAGGCAGCCTCAGTCGCTTTTACAACATTGTACCTTTCATCAACTTCCGAGGTGATTTCTAATCCATAATTAATTCCAGTTGATTCAATAATTTGCCAAAATCCTGTTGCTCCTTGGGGAGAAACAACATTTGAAAGCTGACTTTCTACCAGAGCTATATATTTGAAGTCGTCAGGAATATTGTTTCTTTTTAATATTGGTTCAATGATAGGAAACCATCTGTTAGCTCTTTTTTGAAGCAACAGAGATTGTGATTGCCAGTAAGTATTAATGATCAATTCTCTTTCCATTGCTTCGCGCACGCTGAAATCCATTGTAGGGACTACCTCACCAGAAAAATTTAAGTTTTTCGGAATCCGAACACTAAATACTTTATAGCTTGCTCTAAAATAATCGTCATACGCTGCATCTGAGAGGTTGTCGGAAAAAGAATAAGTGAATACTTTGAAAAGGCTGATCAACAGAATGACACATCCTACAGCAATGAAATACTTTTTTGTGGATTTTATGAAAGGCAAAACTTTATTAAAAAAAGGTTGCATTTATTGTCCGTATTTGATAGTAGGAGTATACAAAAATCGGAAAAGAAATAAAAAATAAATTGAAAAAAGAATGATATGCAGGTAGCTCCAATCTTTTATAAAGGTGATGATTAAATAATTAAAAAACATTGACACAAAGGATATTCCTGCGTACAACAATGCAATCCTTTTTTCTGACAATCCTAAAAAAAAGAAACCATGTGTGGTATGATCCTTTCCTCCAATAAAAGGTGACTTTCCTTTCTTTATTCTGTTAATAACAACGGTTGTTGTATCAATGATAGGGATTGCGAAAGAAAGGATAGTTACAAAAAATTGTTTTGATTGAATTAATTGATTGTGAACATCAGGGGTGTTCCAAAAATATTCGATTCCCATAGCGGCTAAAAACAAACCTAAAAACTGACTACCTGTATCTCCCATAAACATTTTAGCCGGGGGCCAATTAAAAAACAAAAAACCAATTAAGGATGATAATACACCAATTAATATGATTGTATGTATGCTTTTCCCGTTGTGATTAAGGAATAAAATAAACAAAGCACTCATAATGATTGTGATGGAAACAATTGTGGTGATACCATCCATATTGTCGAGCATATTGATAGAATTCATCATGGCCACTACCCAAAAAAATGAAATAGCATAATTGAAATATATATTTGAGAAAATTGAAATGTAGTTGCCCGTTGAAATAAGTATAAATGCACAGCAGATTTGAATGCTGAATTTTATTAGGGGTTTTGTGTTGTAAGCATCGTCAGATAATCCCAATAAAAATGATACTGTGCAAGCGCCAAGCAACCCCAATAGTCTTTTGTTTATTGCGATATCTGTTTTTCCAAAAAATATGGAGTAACAAGCAATTGAGATAAGGAAAATTAAAAAGAAGGAGATTCCGCCTAATGCAGGTTTTGTTGTTTTACTCCATCTGATAAAGGTCTCTGAAGTGTTTCGTATTCCAAGATTGGATGCGAATTTTAGTAAAAATACATTTATCAAAAAGGATAAGATGACTGTTCCAATAAAGTATCCAATAAAAATAATCAGCAAATAAGTGCTTTCTTTCATAAATAAGTTGGCTAAATTCTATCCTTATACTAGGATTCGCTTCATTTTGTTTCCAATATTTTGGCAAATTATAGTAATATCACTTGCTTCTGCTTTTTAAGAATTAAAATTGACTGTTAAAAGAATTAAATAATTTACCAATTTTATCCTTTTCAGATAAAATAGGATCATTGATTTTCCAGTTTATGGATAAGGTTGAATCATTCCATAGGATACAATCTTCTGAGGCTTTATTGTATACGTTTGTACATTTATAAGAGAAAATGGTATTATTTTCAAGGGTCAAAAAACCGTGTGCAAAACCTGGCGGAATCCACAACATGGTTTTGTTCGTTTCATTCAATTCGATATCAAAATGTTGCCCATAGGTGTCAGAATTCTTTCTGAGATCCAAAGCGACATCAAGAATGGCGCCTTTAATGGCTCTAACCAGCTTTCCTTGAGCAAATGGAGGGTTTTGGAAATGCAACCCTCTTAAAACGCCTTTCTGTGAAAGAGATTGGTTGTCTTGAACAAAATCTGCAATGATTCCGTTTTTTTCAAATAGAGCTTTGCTATACGATTCATAGAAGTACCCTCTTTCATCTTCAAATAGTTTAGGCTGAATAACAAACAAGTCGTTGATAGGAGTTCCTATGATTTCCATGTTTTTTTGAAGATTAATGTTTATTTAAAGAAAGATTTTTTCTTAGCTCCTTTCGGTCCTTCTTCGTAATAACCGTAGCCTTGTCCATATCCATAGCCATATCCGTAACCATAATTATATCCGTAATTTTTTCTTTCAATGTCAACTCCATTAAGGATTACAGACAATCTTTTGATATTAGCTTCATTAAATAATCGGTCAACATTTTGAATAAAGTTTCTTTTTGAGTAATCGGCTCTGAAGATGTAAATCGGATAATCCGCTTTTTGAATCATTGCAATACCATCACTAACAAGTCCAACTGGAGGATTATCAATAATAATAGTATCATAGGTAGTTTTTAACTCCGCAATGATCTCATCCATTTTTTTACTGATAATTAATTCAGATGGATTTGGTGGAATAGGACCCGCTGTAATAAAATCCAGATTTTCTAGGACGCTATGTTGGATTGCATTTTCAATCGTATCTTTCCCTATCAATAAAGTACTCATTCCTATTATATTTGTAGCATTAAATCCAACATGGATTTTTGGTTTTCGCATATCCAAATCTATAATGACCACTTTTTTTCCTGAAAAAGCGATGATTCCGGCAAGATTAATAGCAACAAATGTTTTTCCTTCGCCAGAAATTGTTGAAGTCAAAGCAATTATTTTACTTCCTGGTTCATTTGAAATAAATTGCAAATTCGTTCTTACAGACCTAAAAGCTTCTGCTATAAGTGATTTCGGACTTTTATCAACAAGTAATTGAGAAACAGGGATGTCTTGCTGGAATTTTGGAATGATGCCTAAAATACTTATGGAGGCGTTTGTATATTTACTTATCTCATTCAATGAATTTATTTCATTGTGTGAAAGATATCTAATAAAAACAAGTGAAAGGCTAAATAAGAAAGCTCCCAAAAAATAAATTATATAGGTAGTTCTTTTATTTGGTGAAACAGGACTTGAAGGAGTTTCAGCTTTTTCCAAAATAACATTTTGGGAAACGAAACCCGCTTTTGAAATGGCATATTCAGTTTTCTTTTCTAGTAATAGCGTATAATATTTTTCATTGATATTGAATAAACGTTGTAATCGGCCATATTCCAATTCGTTTTCGGGCAATTTAGTGAACGATCCTTCGAACTCATTTGCTTTAATTCGTAAATTTTCTTTTCTGCTTTTGATATTATTTTTTGTGGAAGTAATACTTTCTTTAAGAAGATTCTTCTGGATATTTATCTGATAATCGATTGCTTTTATTGCTTCACTGCTGGGTGTAACCTGATAAAGCATTTCTTCTTTTTGAACAAGTAATTTGTGAAGAGCATCAACAACTGTTGTGATGGTATTTTCTGATTCAGTTCCGGCAAGCATAGCAAGCAGACTGTAAGTGTCTATGCTTCTTGAAGAAGAAATATTTTCTTCAATCTTTTTTAATACATTTTCTTCAAGTTCCAATGCAATTACTTGATCGTCCAACCCGTTCAATCTGTTGATATTTGCAGTAGTGGCGTCCTTGTTATCTTCTACATTGTTAGTTTTTTTGAAATCCTGAATTGAATTTTCTGAAAATTTCAACTGCCGGTAAACGGTATCTAATTGTTGATTAATAAATCCAATAACACTTTTAGAGCTTTCGCCTTTTCGTTCAATATCAAAACTGGTGTATTCTTCTGTCATCTTTGAAACAATGTCAGACGCTTTTTGACCATTAAAATCTTTAAATGATATTGAAATTGTTTTCGCATCTTCTTTTAGTAATTTCACATCAACATTTGAAAAGTATGTGTTTACTAAGGTTGCTGTATCATTTACAATAAAATAATATGCGCTTTCTTTTATTGTGCTTTGTTGTTTTTCAATTTCGTCATTTTTTGTTTTGTTAATCTTTAGATCAAATTGAGGGAATTTAATCCATGAACCAACAATGTAACTTTTAGAATATTTTTTTTCATTCAGGGTAAAATTAACGGTGCCTTCGTTGTTGTTGATGAAATCTAAATGTATTTTCGTTCCATAAATAGTATTATCGTTTTCTTTTATTTCAACAGAAAAGGGATTGTTCCTATATAGCTCATTGTTTTTGAAAGTTCCTTCTTCAAAATAACTTATCCCTAAAGGAAGTTTAGACAATACCCGTTTTAAAAATACTTTGGAGCGCAAAAGCTCAACGGCCTCCGCTAGAACGTTTTCTGATCCATATACATTTTCAACGTTTAGTAATTTATTGGCTTGATTGCTGGTTTGAACTTGAATTGTACTAGATGATTCGTAAACAGGAGTGGTATAGCGGAGATAAATTTTTGCTGCAGAGAAAGTAATAGCAAAAAAACAAATGATCCAAATCAAACTTTTTCTAGCAATAAATAAAAAAAGTCCAAGATCAAATTCTCCGCTAAAATTAGTTATACGGTCCTTGTAGCGCTCTAAACTGTCATGCTTCTTTGATAGATCTTCCTGTATCATTTAATTACTTAATATAATTATTTTGTCAGCGTTTTTGAATAAGTAAGTAAAATAAAGGCGCTTGTTATTAAGCTAACAATTGGAGCAATCTCGGCTAAAAATCTGTTGGCATATTTTTTTCTTGGCTCAACATATATAATATCATTCGCTTGTAGAACCATGTTTGCATCTTTTATACCTTGAATAGTAGATAGGTCAATTAAAAAAACATCGTTTTTGTCCCCATTTTGTCTGATAAGTTTTACCACTTTTGCTTTTCCATCATCGGATATACCACCTGATAAGGCTAGAGCTTCAATAACTGTTGTATTGTTGTTTACAAGATTGATCACTTTTGCATCTCCGGCTCTTCCAGGGAAAACGATAACTCTTTTATTAGAAACAGATATGATTACATAGGGTTCAATATAAAAACTAGCATATTTTGACTCCAGAAAATTTTCGGCCTCTCTAATTGTCATACCGCTTATTTTTACTCGACCTATAATTGGAAGTTTAGTAAATCCATCTGATTCAATAAGGCAAACAACACCCACATCAATACGATATCCATTGTTTGTAGAATTTAAAGAAGTTAAATCAACCAGCTTAAATCCATTATTTGAATAAATATTAAAAGAAATGATATCATTTGGAGACAATCTGTAATCTGTGACTTTTGACGTATCAGGGTTTTTAGAATACTGAAATCCCTTTTCGGTTTTTAGCATAATGCTTGGGTTTAGCCATGCACAGCTAGAGAAAAAAAGGAGTAATCCGAATAAATAGAGCAGTTTGCGCATATTGTTTAAAAGATTTTTAACACACAAAGTTAAAAAAATATCTCAAATGCCCTTATAATTCATTTAATAATGCTTTTGAAGAAGTTTTGAGTATAATTTCTCCATATCGGAAACCAAACGGGTGTAATGGAATTTTTCTTTAACGTGATGCCATCCTTTTTGGCTCATAGACAGCCTTAGTGCATCATCTTCAATAAGTTTCAATAGATTTTCTGCAAATTTTTCCACCTGATTGTTTTCAGATAAAAGCGCTGTCTGGTGAACAAGCACAACATTTTCAATACCTCCTACTTTCGTTGAAATAATTGGTTTGTTGGCAGCCTGAGCCTCAATTAAACTTACAGGGGTTCCTTCGTTAAAAGAGGTGAGGGCAATAATATCAGAACCAGCCAGGGCGATGTCTATCTCTTTTATCCATGAAGTAAATGTTAAAAGTGCTTTTTCATTGGTTTTTGTTCCGTCAATAAATGGTATTTCGAGCTCTTTTGCTCGCATTTCTATCTCTTGTCTGAATTCACCATCACCAATAATGAATCCTCTGATTTTTTTCGTTGTCTGTTCAGAAACCTTTTTTAATGCTTCTAAAAATAATGCATGGTTTTTAACAGGAACTAATCGTCCAATTATTGAAATTACAATTTCATCATCATCAATGTTGTATTTTTTTCGGAATGTGTCACGTTTCGTTTCGATGTTTTCTTGGAATTTTGAAAGGTCGAAACCGAGAGGGATGACATGCACTTTTTTGACATTGCATATACGATGCAAATTAACCAATTCATCTTTCTGTCTCTCGCTGAGCGCAATAATTGCTGTCGATTTGCGTGCTAAGAAACGTTCAATTTTTTTATAGAATTCTGTTTTTAGTTTTCCAAAATAAGAGTGGAAAACATGGCCATGAAAAGTATGAATAATAACTGGTACGCCACAAGATGCTGCTGCCAGTCTGCCTAGCACCCCTGCTTTAGATGCATGTGTATGAACAATGTCAGGTTTGAATTCTTGAATTATTTTTTTTAATTTTTTATAGGCGATGTAATCATTTATGATATTAATTTCTCGCAACATCTCCTCAATAATTAAGGGTTTTAGTGCTAGGTTTTTAAGGATAAAATCAGAGCTTTCCTCCGAATCATCTTTTGCTCCTCCAACCAAAAGCGTTTCATAATCTGATGACATGTATTTAGTAAGATAGGCAACATTGTAAGTAGGTCCGCCTAAATTAAATCGATTAATAATACGTAATACTTTTGTCATATTTTTTAATATGGTTTGTAGTTTTTTATTCCGACAAATACTTTTTCCACCAATATTGAAAAATAATTATTGCCCATACTTTTTCAACTGCATCATTCGGGTTACTAGAAAATAATTGTGTTTTTAATTTTTTTATTTCCTGCGAATTAAAAATATTTTGATCTGCAATGAACTTGTCACTTAATAGATCGTTTGTAATCATTGATTTTAAGTCTGTTTGAAACCATTTTAATAGCGGTACTTCAAACCCTTGCTTTCTTCTGTTGTAAAGCTCCTCTGGAAGTAAATCTTTAAATGTATCCTTTACTATTTTTTTACGATTAGCACCATCAATTTTAAAATTGGCCGGTAGTGAAAAAGCAAAATCAACAATTTTATGATCTAAAAAAGGCACTCTTACTTCTAAGCTTTGACTCATACTCATTCTATCTACTTTTACAAGCATGTCATTTTCTAGCACTAATTGCATATCGGTAAGCAAAACGGAATTGAAATCAGTATCAATATTTTTTAAAAGACTTTTTTTTCTGTCTTGAAAATCTGAATTTTTGTGATTTTTAGATAAGAAATTCTCAGTAAAAATGTCTTCCTTTTTAAAACCTGACCATCTCGCCCATTGCCAATAGCGCTCTTTTGGACTCAGCTTCATTCCTTCAGCAAATTTCTCAAGTTGACGAATTTTATTTCCTGTAGCATTATTTCGGGATTTCGGCAATCGCTTTAATAATGGGAGGGCAGCTGCCACTAAATTAGCTTTAAATCCACCATTACGTGCTTTTAACTCAGCAGCATGTTTGTTGTAACCTGCAAATAGTTCGTCTGCACCATCACCAGAAAGAGAAACCGTGACATGCTTTTTGGTATGCATACTTAAAATGTTAACTGCTAATGCAGAGGAGTCTGCAAAAGGTTCGTCAATATAATCAAGGACCTGATGAAGGTTTGCATATAAGTCTTCATTCGTCAACTTAAAAGTTGTATGATTTGTTTTGTGTTTTTTTGCGACTAATTCGGCAAATTCTGATTCATCAAATAATGGTTCATCTGCATACCCTATAGAAAAAGTATTGAGGTTTTTCGTGTGCTTAGAAGCAATTGCAGTAATTATGGAAGAGTCAATACCGCCACTTAAAAACGTGCCTAAAGGAACATCTGCAATCATTCTCTGTTGAACAGCGTGTTCTAGTAATTCAGCTAATTTTTTTTGAGCTTTTTCGTAATCAGTGATGTATTTTTTTTCCTTTAATTCTGGCAATGAATAATAGGCTGTTTTTTTGAGTTCTCCATTTTTGCTAACAAACAAAAATGTGCCGGCATCAAGCTTGAAAACATCTTCAAAGATAGAGTAGGGAGCCGGAATGTAATTCAAATGTAAATACATTTCTAAAGAAGCGGTATCAATTTTTTTAGGAATGCCAGCAGTAATTAGTGCTTTCATTTCTGATCCGAAGATTAAAGCGTCTTTATCTAAATAATAATAAAGAGGTTTTATTCCCAACCTGTCTCGAGCAATAAAAAGTTCATTCGAATGGGTATCATAAATAGCAAAAGCAAATTCTCCATCCAATAGTGAAAGGCATTTCTCTTTCTCCGAAATAAAAAGATAAAGAAGAACCTCTGTATCACTTTTCGATTTGAATTGTATTCCTTTGCTTTCAAGGTTTTTTCGTAGTTCTTTGTAATTAAAGATCTCTCCATTAAAAACGATGGTAAATCTACCAGATACGTCAGTAAAAGGTTGAGCGGCTGAATCGCTAGTATCTATTATTGATAAGCGTCGGTGCCCTAGCGCAATATTTCCATTTCTATAAAATCCTTCAGCGTCAGGACCGCGTTTTTTCAACGTATTGGTGGCAGCACCTATGTTGGTTAAGTGTTTTTTTCCTTCCTCAGTAAATGCTATAATTCCTGTTAATCCACACATAATTAGTTGCTTTTTAACACCACCCGATTGCTTTGTTTATCAGCCTGTGTTTTAATTCTTCCAATTGTATTTAATTTTCTATCGCTTGTTTTAAACAGCCTTTATGCTAAGTCCGCTTAAAAGTATATTTCGAATCCGTTACTCCTCCATCTTTTTTGTGAAAAACTTTGTTAATATACAAAAATTGTATGACGTAATTGCTGGTGTTTTATTCATTTATTTTGTTAGTATATGTCGTCAACACTAATTCTCACATGCGTAATTGCCTATTCTGTTGTTCTTTTCGGAGTGACGTGGTATACTTCCCGTGGCGCTGATAATGAAAGTTTTTTTGTCGGAAACCGTTCTTCCAAATGGTATTTGGTAGCTTACGGTATGATAGGGGCATCACTTTCTGGCGTTACTTTTATTTCTGTTCCTGGCGCTGTAGGTACTGCTCAATTTGGCTATTTGCAGGTTGTTTTAGGTTATTTGATTGGTTACGTTGTAATAGCATTCGTATTATTACCTTTGTATTATAGATTAAATCTTACTTCCATATATTCCTATTTGCAGCAACGTTTTGGGAATTATTCCTACAAAACGGGAGCTTTATATTTTATTTTGTCGAGAACCGTTGGAGCGGCTTTTCGGTTGTATGTTGTGGTAAATGTGTTGCAAACTTTTGTTTTTGACAATTTGGGTGTTCCATTTTATGTAACAGTTGCTGTCTTTGTTGCATTGATTCTTTTGTATACCTATCAAGGAGGCGTAAAAACAATTATTTATACCGATACATTGCAAACTACTTTTATGCTTCTTTCCGTTGTTTTGTCGATCCTATTTGTGATGAAAGAGTTGAATCTTAATTTTGGTGATCTCTATTCTAGAATATCTCAAAGTCATTATGGTCAGATCATGTTCACGGATTGGCAACCGAAATCATTTTATCTGAAACAGTTTTTTGGAGGTATGTTCATTGCTATTGCAATGACAGGGTTAGATCAAGAAATGATGCAAAAAAATATAAGTTGTAAAACTGTTGGTGAAGCACAAAAAAATGTACTCACTTTTAGTGCAGTTATGTTGATCGTAAATATTTTGTTTTTGATATTGGGCGCATTGCTTTATATCTATGCAAATGAATCAAGCATCCCTCTGATGATAAATGAAAAAGGGAAAATTATTTCTGATCACGTTTTTCCCACTATTGCTTTGCAGCATTTTGGAACATTGTCGGGTGTTTTTTTTATTATCGGTCTTATTTCGGCAGCTTATCCAAGTGCTGATGGTGCTTTAACCGCTCTGACTAGTGTTTTTTGTATTGATTTTTTGGGATTAAAAGATGATCAGCATAAAACGGAAGAGCAAAAGAAGAAGATCCGACATATTGTTCATTTCACTTTTGCTGGGATCTTATTTCTTGTAATTGTTATTTTTAAATTGATCAACAATGATTCTGTGATTAATAATTTATTCACTTGGGCTGGATACACTTATGGACCTTTATTGGGCTTGTATTCATTTGGTTTATTCACCAAAAAACAAGTGCGGGATCATCTAGTTCCGCTGGTATGTATTTTATCTCCACTAATTTGTATCTGGTTGAATGAATATTCAGTCGAATTTTTTGGTGGCTATAAATTTGGTTTTGAAATGATCATCCTTAACGGACTAATTACCTTTATAGGTCTTTGGTTTGTATCGTTTAAAAAGAATAAAATCCCTCAACATTAACAATACCCGCAGTAGCTGATAGCAATACCGCAAGTTTAAGGTTGTGTTTGAATGTTCGTTTTCTTCCGGTATGCCTGAACATTATTTATAAAATAAAAATTGCAGCTATGATCATGACAATAATAATTATTAAATATTGCCATACATCTGGAAAATAAACTTTCACAAACTCCCAAGCATTTTTGGGTTTTTCTTTTTCATCCATATTAATTGAAATGTAATTTAATTGCATCTAAAAATTCAGGAAAAACCAAATTGTTTGCTGCTACGATTTCCTTTCCGAAAATAAAATTGGTATCACCTTTAAAGTCAGTAATAATACCACCTGCTTGTTTTACAATAAATGCGCCGGCTGCAACGTCCCATGGTTGAAGACTATATTCATAAAATCCTTCAAACCTTCCACAAGCAACGTATGCAAGATCTGTTGCGGCAGATCCTAATCGTCTTAAACCGTGTGTGTGTTTCATAAAATAGCGAAATACATTTAAATATTCATCCATTTTGGAATAGTCGTAATAGGGGAATCCAGTTGCAATTAACGCGTCTGATAGTTTAGATGCATTAGATACATGTATTTCTGTTTCATTTAAATATGCTTTGCTGCCTTCCCATGCATAAAAACATTCTTCAAGATTAATTTCATAAACAACACCTAGAATCAATTCCTGATCCCTCATCAATGCAATGCTAATTGCAAAACAGGGAATGCCGTGTATAAAATTTGTTGTGCCGTCGAGCGGGTCGATGATCCAATTGTATGTTTCCCCTTTTTTTGATGAGGTACCTTCTTCCGCAATGAAGCCAGACTCGGGTAGCAGTTGACTGAGTCGTTCTATAATTAACTTCTCTGATGTTTTGTCAACATATGAAACAAAATCGTTTTTGCCTTTTACAATTATATTATCAAAAGTGAATTTTTTACGTTCGTTTTTTATAAATATACCAACTTCTATTGTTAAAGAGCGTACTTCTTGGCAAAGTGCTTGCAAGTCGACATTCATAATTTTTAGTTTATACACAAAGTTACGTTTTAATCGCAAAAGTTTAAAGATCTGTTAAAGCATTTAGGTGCGTAATTTTGTTAATGTACTGGGATTGTCTACCGTTAAACTATTTCTAATGCCTTATAACCATCACTACACCTTTACTTGATTGCTTTTTCTTGCTTTTTTATGTAAGCTGAAAACGGATTAATGGCGGAACGTCTTAGTCAGGTGAATAAAAACAAGACTACAATTGTAACAGTTACAATGAATGAAATAGTTATAATTTATAAAAAAAAAGAGGTATGATAGGTGCTGGCTGTTTTTACAGAGATGGCAAGAACAAATCAGCACATACCTATGGTAAGGAGACAGAATAATTTTACATCAATACCTTTTTTTGTTCCTGTTTTTTAAAATAAACTATTCCCGCTATTCCAATAAAGAAAAGAAGTGTTGAGATCAATTCGGCTTGGGTAAAAGCGAAGCCTTTGACATGATACAATGTATTAACTCTAATTTTTTCAATAAAAAAGCGTTCCAGGCCGTTAAAAATTAAATAGATGGAAAATAAGATTCCTGGTGTTTTGATGCGTTTTCGTAGATTCCATATTACTATGAATAAAAAAGCGCACATAAGTGTTTCATAAAATGGTGTAGGAAAGACTGCAGGCACTAAATGATTACAATATCTTTCTTCGATACAATTTGCAAGTGGTTGCCCTTCACTTAATACATTGTTGTGGTAATCGAAACTCCAAACCCAGTCAGGTGCCCAATTTAACCAGTGTGGTTTAGGATTCAGGTTATTAATACCCCAATCTCCATCACCTGACATGTGACAACCGATACGACCAATTGCGTATCCGATCATTAAAGATGGCGCTGAAGAATCAATTAAATGAGCTGTAGGTATCTTGTTTTTACGACCATAATAGATCAGAACAATTGAAGCAAGTATTAATCCTCCATACATTGTAAGTCCACTAAAAGAAAGTAAAGCTTCCATTGGATTTTCAATAAATGTGTCCCAATTCTCAAGATTGTGAAATAGTTTGGCTCCTAATAAGCCTGCAAAAGCAGCTATCAAAGTCATGTTTCCCACATGTTGATATGGGTGCATCATCTCTTCCACAATAATTGGCTTTTCCAATTTTGTTTTCTCTTTCTCTCTGAATTTTAAATAGGCAGATATTGCAGCAAATAGTAATCCTCCAAAAATATTTCCTTTGGTAGAAAGAAGAAAACCCTGAGTATCTTCTGTAAAAGCAGAAAAATTTAAAATGATAAATAATACCTTATAGCCAATAAAAAAACCAATCATTCCGGAAGAAATTAGTTCTGCCTTAGTTGCTCTTTGACCTTTTAAGACCTTTATGATAGTTGAACTTAGTAGTCCTTCCTTTTCTTTTCTTTTTAATTCTTTTGTCCAAAAGTATGCCGATATTAAAAAAGCAACGGCTACAAAAAATCCAAAGGTTTGAATCATTTTAAGAAATTGCCAATCAATTCCAAAGAGGTCTTTAAAAGCATAATATAGGGAAGGATACATAATTTACGAATTACATTTATTAAAAAAATAGTCACCTTTAGGCAGTATTCTAGGTGGTAGCAAATTTACGAATCTATCTGCAATAGGGCATAGAATATCAATATATTTTCCAGATCTAGGATTTATTTGAATGTTTTGTTCCCTTTTTTTCTTAGCCTTTTGTTTAGAAAAAAAGGGGCGTTTAGCCCCTTTAAATTATTTTTTAATTATTTGAATAATAATTGTAAGCCTAGCATTACATGCGTTTTAATCTTCTTTTTCAGTGTTTTCAAATTTTACAATATCACTTGCAAAATCCATAAAGAACTTATGCGCTGAAGTAAATACAAAACGATTGTCTGACGTTTTTTCGATAATGTTTCGTCTATTTAAAGTATTGATGAAATTTTTTCTAGAGTCGGCATCCTTTAATTGTTTGTTGGAGAGGATTAGGTCGATATAAGAAGAATTTGTAAAGTAGTTTTCAATTTCCTCCATTTCAAATTCACTGAATTGAATACGCTCCAAGAAATTTTTTCCATCTCTATCAAGTTCATAGCTTAATAAAGAGATGAAAATACATATGTCGCGTGAAAGCATTTCATTGGATTCATCGGAAACAATATATGCATAATCCTGTGTTAGCTTCAGGTCGTAATTAAAAGAAGCTTTGAAGAAATAAAGATAGGATTGCTCGTTTTCTTTTAGAACCTGATAGGTTCTTTCTTGTGGTAAAATAAATTTTCCACTCATTAAATCTTCTACAATGTGTCTGTGGTGATTAGGAAATTCCATGTTGGTTGATTGTTATTTTAGGAACTGTGATTGTTAGGTCGTTAATTTTTATTTTATCAAATTCAGCTTTTAAACCAAAGTCGCGCTCAATGTCTTCGTCGAAAGCAAGTGTGGTAAGAGCAAAGAATTTTTCTATTTCTACTGTTTTATAGTCTTCTTTTAATGTTTTGTTACACCATTTAAAGAAATTTTCTACTGGAAGATTCTCTTTTAATTTTGCAGTGTAATGTTCTTTATCGAAGATCCATTTTTCGTCATTATGTTCTTCATCCTCAAAATAAACGTCCGTATCATTTTTAAACTGTTCAAATATTTCTGCAGCATTAAAGAAGGTGCTTGCTGAGTATACTGAAACTTCTTTGCGTTTAAGTAATTTAGGAACTTTACGCTTGTAAGGGTTTTTTAAGAATGTGATCCATCCGGTTAAAATAATTGATTCGGTTCGGATACGTTCAATTAATGGTAATAATTCATTGGTCAATATTTTTGATTGACGTAATAAATTGTCATTTACCTGGATTAATTGAAAATAAAGCTTTTCAAACTGAACGCGGGCGCTTTCATCATCAAAATTCAATCGGTATTTGTTTGAGAATTCAGAGATCTCATATAACTTATTTGCAACGGAAGTAGAATGATTAATATCCAAGATTTTATTCAAAGGGATAATATACTCATCGATCCAACGAGAGGCTTTTATAATTTTCTCGCGGTAATCGATCTTTTTTACATTGGCTTTTAATTCACGTGTTTCCTGCAATAAACTTTGTGTGTTGCGTTCCACCATTTCATAAAAGGAGCGGACTTCAATTGCTAAATCGTTAAGACGTTGACTTAATGTAACTTTGTCGCCATTGATATTCTCCCTGATTTTGCGAAACAATTCGGCTATTGAAGTATGGTATTTTTCAATAGTTTCAGGAAGCATCGGTTTGAATTCACTTAAAATGAATTCGATCAAATTGTAATAGACGGTACGTATTTCGTAATTATCGTTTACAGGACTCAGTATTTTGTATTCAATTAATTGAGAACGAATATCACTTTCGTGTTTCGATACAATTAAATTCAATACCTCAAATGCTATAATGCCATCTTTTGACTGTGTTTCGAATAACTCAGCGATTACATCATAGTGTTCCAATAAAAAGCGGAGTATTGTTTTTGGTTCTGCCTTCATTTCGATGTGTAGCTTAGTTCAAATTTTTTAAATTCTTCTTTGTTATCTTTTCTACAATACCATTGCGTTCAACAATAACAGCATTTTGTTTTTCACTTATATTGATCTTTCCTTTTGACGGGTAAATGAAATAGTATTTGTTGAATCCTTCCACTGCATCAGGTGCCGCAAAAATTGGAATGAAATTGTGATCCTTACAGAATTTTACTAACTCCGGTCGATTTTGTTTATCGATTGTGGCTACCTCATCAATGAATAGTGCAATCTTATTATGTTCATCAGTGATCGCCAAACGGTTAATAATAGCCATGATCATCACCAGTCGGATCATACGATCTGTTCCATCTGATTCAACTTGGTTGGCAAGATCTACTCGCTTGTCTGTTCCTTTAATGTGAAGTAATAATTCGATATTGAATAATTCATCAAAACCAACTTTTTTACCACTATCCAGATACGTGTTCAATACTTTTAAGTTTTCTGATTGGTCGAATTCAAAACTCATTTGACCGTTGAATTCCTGAATGGAAGCAATCTTTTTTAATTCACCAATGATTCTTTCATTATCAATCAGATCAATTTTCATTGATTCAATATTTGAGATACGTGTTTGAGAAAGTTTCTCATTGAACTTATTGTATACAAATTGTTTGAACTCTTCGTAACGTTTCAATAAAGTATATGCTGGATAAGCAAATTGAGTAGAGATACTTGATAATAAGCCATCGATACTACGTTCTTTATCAGAAAGGCAAGCAATTTCTTCTTCTACAAATTGAATGAATTGGATTTCATCCGCACTGCTGTTTCGTAAACGATATTTTAAATTATCAAACGTCGCATCCTTTTTCGCTTTTAGTTCAATTCTGTCTTTTTGATGTATCTGAATTTTCGAATAGATATAATCCAGATTGTCATTTGTTTCGTATTCTGTAGGTTGAACATTGATAGCTTCTACTTCCAGTTTTCGTTCTTTCAATTCTTTAACACGTACTTCCAGGCCTCTTTTTTCTTCCTGCAGCTTGTCATACATGATCTGTTTTGAAGAAATTTCTTTTACTAAGTCATTTAATAATTCTTCCAGCTCCTTCTTGTCAGCTGTCATTTTCTTGATATCATCAGTAATAAAACGAATTTGTTTTTCAAGTGTGGGTTTGTTTTCAATACGTTTTACTTTGTCTTTAATGATCTCTATCTCACTTAAAATGGCTTTTAATTTTGAATCTATTTTCTCTTTATCAACAACTGTTTTTAAAAGGTCTTCTGTTTGTTTTTTCTCTAACTGAAGAACTTTTAATTCGTCTTTCAATTCTTTTATAGATCTGAATTCTTTTAATTCAATGCCTTTTGTAATATCGATTTCGCCGTCAAAAATTGCCAATAATTTGTTGGAGATTTTTTTGATCGGTTTTTTGATCTGTTTGCTGGAAAGGCTTGTTACTTGTTCTGAAAGTACTGAATTCAGAAGTTGTTTAACACCTTCGTCATCAGAGATCTTATGAATTAAAAGATTATTGTAGTTGTCAATTTGATTTTCTAGTGAAGCAATTTGACCGTTTACTTTATCAATACGAATCTCTAATTGCTTAGAGGAAAGTTTCTGACTTTCTATGGTGGTGAATCGCGTTTCGATGTCTTTTCGGTCCTTGTCAAGATTGCGTAAAGATTCTTTAAGGAAATCAACAGTTTCAAATTTATTCACTTCATCTAATTCCCCTTGCTTTTCAGCATGAAGATTTGTTTTGTTTTTTATCTCTGCATTTTTTTCTCCAATGTAAGATGCGTAGTTTAATTCTTTTGGTTTTAATATTTCATTGATCTCGTTATGAATAGCGGCAATGTGACGACCTCTTTCAATAGAGGAGATTTCTAGCTCTGGAATAGCGGCAGTGTATGAATTGTTGAACGCACAAATTAACTCGCTTACAATTTGTGTCTTAGAATTGTAAACTTTTACTAATTCACGGAATTCAAGGAAATCAGGACGAACAGATTTAATACTTTTTATTTCTTCATTGATACGCAAAAGATCAATAATGTCTTTTTTGTTTTTCTGAGAAAAGTTCAAACTTTCATTTTCACGGTTATCAGCAATAATCAATGATTCTTTTAATGTTTTGTTCGTAATCAATTTCGAGTTGATTAAGTAACGGTATACTTTTGAGAAGTTGTTGCTTAACCCATCAGCTTTTACTGTATCTTCCAACCAAACAACTGCATTGTTTTTAGTTCCACGGTGATATACATGGTTAAAAACATCTGACTTAGTAGTAAATTTAGAATGGACAACTCCTTTAGCTAATAGTAATGCAAGCACTTCATCAAAATTTCTTAATCGTTGATGCGCCCCTTCATTTTCAAAGAAATACTCCTCATTGTATTCGCTATCAATTTTATAATATTCGAGTTCCCCGTCGGTATTGCGTTTAACAAGAATACAATAGTATCCCATTTTGTTTATCTCGAATATTAGAAAGCTCTTGTTGTGTGTAGGGAAGTAGTGATGGATTGTTTCTTTATCACCCTTTCGCTGACCACTGAACGACATTTTTTGCCCGTCTACTACAAATAGGAAATTCAAGGCATAGATCAATGTTGATTTTCCAATATTATTAGGACCAACTAATTGAATGGAATCACAATTGTCAAGTTTCATTTCGGCCTTGCCGTAACCTTTCGAATTGATTAAAGAGATTCTAGTAAGCATCTTATTTTAGATTAAATAGTTTGATGCTCAAATATACCTTAATGCTTTGGTGAATTTGTAGCTTGTTTGGCCTGTTAATAACAATGCCTTGAAAATAGGGGAGATGCGCGTGTTTTTGTTAAAAAAATTAAAGTTTTTAAAAGTTGTAAAACACTGTTGATTCCTTGCTTAATTTTTTGTATAACTAATAAACAAGTTTAGCTTTCCGAAGTAATAAAATAAACTAAAAAATAATTGATTAGTTAAGCCAACACAGAAATTGGATCATTCATGTTTGAAAGGGAAATGCTTCCATCTTGATCTAATTCAAATAGAGTCACTTCTTTTAATTGATTCGTGAAAGAAGCATTGTAAGGAGTTTTTACTTTAATGTAATTGTCAGTAAAGCCGTGCATAAAGCCATCTTTGTTGTCTGATTCAAATAATACGGTTCGTGTTTCGCCTAAGTGTTGTTCGTAGAAATGACGCAATTTTTTTGCAGATAGGATGCGTAACATTTTGTTCCTTTTTTTGCGAATGGCTATAGGTACAGCATTTTCGAATGTGATAGCATCCGTGTTGTCGCGTTCTGAGTAGGTAAATACATGCAAGTAGGAGATATCTAAATTATTTAAGAACGTATATGTTTCTAAAAAATCTTCATCTGTTTCTCCTGGAAAACCTACAATAACATCCACACCAATGCAGCAATGAGGCATTAAGGATTTAATTTTGGTAACTCTTTCGCTATAAAGCTCACGCAAATACCTTCTGCGCATTGCTTTTAAAGTTTTGTTGTTTCCAGATTGCAATGGAATATGAAAGTGAGGAACAAAACGATTGGATCTGGATACAAATTCTATTGTTTCATCTTTTAATAAATTGGGCTCAATAGACGAGATACGAAAACGCTCAATTCCTTCAACTTTGTCAAGTTCCTGGATAAGGTCGTAAAATGTTTCTTGTTTGCGATTACCTTCTTTACTCGAATTGTTGCCAAAATCGCCCAGGTTGACACCAGTTAATACAATCTCTTTTACATCTTGTTTGGCAATGTCTGTTGCATTTTTTACAGCATTTGTAATGGTATCGCTTCGGCTATTCCCTCTAGCTAGAGGAATAGTACAAAAGGCGCAATTGTAATCACAACCGTCCTGAACTTTTAAAAATACTCGGGTTCGATCGCCAAATGAATAGGAGTCGACAAAAAAGTTTGCTTCTTCTATTTCACAGCTGTAAATCTCAGCTTTCGATTTCTTAGTCACATCATTGAGATAATTCAATAATTTGAACTTTTCCGAGGCTCCCAAAACAAGATCTACACCTTCTATATTTGCAATCTCTTCCGGTTTTAACTGCGCATAACATCCAACAATTACGATGTATGCATTAGGAGATATTGTTAAAGCTGATCGTACGATTTGCTTGCATTCTTTGTCGGCATTTGCTGTTACAGAGCATGTATTGATCACATAAATATCGCTTGGTTCTTTAAAATCAACTTTCTGATATCTTTGTTCTTCAAACAGTCGAGCAATCGTACTTGTTTCCGAAAAATTGAGCTTACAGCCCAAGGTATGAAATGCTACTTTTTTCATTCAAACGCAAATTTACGAATTTCTTCTTTAAATGGGCGCTTTACTTCATTGTTTAAAAACTGTTGATAATTGAATTTTTAACCGCATTCTTTCAGTAAAAGGATTCCTTAAACTTGAACATATTAAGCTGGAGCTGATTATTGCTTAGGGAAGGCAATAAAACAATTCCTAAAATAAATTCTATGATAAAGAAATTTCTACATTTTTTTTTGGCTCTTTCCTTCTTTTCTTGTTCATCTAATTATGAAAAGCAAAAGGATTCAAGAACTGTTTTTAAATACAACGATATGTCCTCCGGAATAAGTTCACTTGATCCGGCAGCTGCACGCAGTACTGAAAATGTATGGGCAATCAATCAATTATACAACGGCTTGCTTGAGATGAGTGACAGGCTTTCTGTTCAGCCTTCCATTGCAAAGACTTGGAAAATCTCGGAAGACGGGTTAACATATACTTTTAATTTACATACAGATATTTATTTTCATGACAATGAGTTTTTTGAAAATGGGATAGGTCGAAAAGTGGTTGCCAATGATTTTGTATATAGTTTCAATCGATTGTTAGACCCTATCGTGTCAAGTGCTTCTTCATTACTGTCTAATGTGGACATGCAAAATCAAAAAGGTTTTGAAGCTCCTGATGACAGTACGTTTATCATTCATTTAGTGAAACCGTTTACCCCTTTCCTTGGCATCTTAACAATGAAATATTTTTCTGTTATCCCGAAAGAAGTTGTTGAGCATTATGGTGCTGATTTTAGAAGAAATCCTGTGGGTACAGGACCATTTAAATTTAAAATTTGGAGTGAAGGTTCAAAATTGGTTTTTGTTAGAAATGATAAATATTTTGAATTTGAAGATGGGAATCGCTTGCCATATTTGGATGCTGTTTCTATTTCTTTTATTAAGGACAAAGAGACGTCTTTTCTTAGTTTCTTGCAAGGAGATATTGATATGGTTTCCGGTATTGATGAAATTAATACAGATAAAGTGCTGACCATAGATGGCGAATTGAAAGATTCTTATAAAAGCAAATTCAAGTTACAGATCCAGCCTTTTTTAAAAACGGATTATTTAGGTTTTTTGATAGATGAAAAGTTACCAATTTCTAAAAATTCCCCCTTAAAAATAAAAGCGATTCGGCAAGCCATTAATTATGGTTTCGATCGAAAAAAAATGGTAAAGTATTTGCGTAAAAATTTGGGCTTGCCTGCTACAGCAGGTTTCATTCCTCCTGGTTTGCCCTCTTTTAATGAGACAATAGTGAAAGGATACGATTATAATCCTGAAAAAGTGAAGGAATTATTATTACAAGCTGGTTATCCTGATGGAAAAGGATTGCCCGATATTTCATTAGCTACAACAGAACAATATTTAGAATTAGCGGAATACATTCAATCTCAATTAGCAGAGTTCGGTATTACAATAAAAATTGATGTTCAGAAAGCAACAGTATTAACCGATGCAATCGCCAATTCAAAAATAAATTTTTTCCGAAAGTCTTGGGTTTGTGATTATCCGGATAAAGAAAATTTCTTATCTCTTTTTTACAGTAAGAATTGGAGTCCGAAAGGATTTAATTACACGCACTATAATAATCCGCTATTTGATCTGTTGTATGAAAAGTCACAAAGTGAATTGAACGATACCATTCGAAACGATTACTACCAACAAATGGATCAATTGTTAATGGACAACGCACCGGTTGTTCCTTTGTATTATGATGAAGTGGTTAGGTTAGTTCAAAATAATATTTCCGGCTTAAGTTCCAATTCAATGAATTTACTTTCGCTTAAGAAAACGAAAAAGAAATTATTGGATAAATAATTGAAAAGCTTTATTTATTGTTTCTCTAGAGATGTGATAATAGGGTAGTGGTCAGACAACTCTTCACGTATTGTTTTAAAATTGTAGGCAATAAATTGGTCGCTGTGTAATATGTAATCTATCCTGAAGGAAGGGAATGCACCAACATAGCTTCTTCCAAAACCATTGCCGCTTTCTACAAATGAATCAGTTAGTTTTTTGGAAACTGTATTGTAAGTGTATGAGCTAGGTGTGTCGTTGAAATCGCCGCAAACTATTACAGGATAAGGGGATAAAGAAATACTATATTCGATTAATTCAGCTTGTTTTGCTCTTTTTATGAAGGCTCTTTTTAATCGTTTTACGATATTTTTTGAATGTTCTACATCTTCCGCTTGAACATCTTTTTGAAGATCATCAATGTATTTGTAATCGTCGTGGGAAAAGGCAATTGATTGCAAATGCATGTTGTAAACGCGAACGGTATCTTTCCCTAAAACAATATCAGAATAAATACAAACATTATTACCATTATATCCAAAGTTGATTTTTCCTTTATTGATTATTGGATAATAACTGAATGTTGCTATTCCAAAATGTTGATTTAATCTGCCTGTTGAAGTATATTCAATATGGCAATAGTTGAAGTTAGAAAACTTTAACAAGGAGTCAGTATTAGCATATTTACTACTGTCGCGATGAAAATACTCTTGAAAACAGGCAATTTCAGGTGATTCATGCTTTATCAACTGAAACATCTTTTTCCTAGTTTCAATATTATGACTCCAATTATATAGGTCAAATACTTTCACATTGTAGGACATCACTTTGATTATTTTTTTCGAATGATCGGGCGATTTATTTGTAGAGAGTTGAATGTAATGATGAAGATTACTGAAGCCAGCAATGATAATGATAAAGGAATAAATGCTTCGTTTTTTTAGTTGTATTGCCCAATATAAAACAAATAATAAATTGATGACTACTAAAATAGGATAGGCTAGACCAAAGAAAGCGAGGAACCAGAAATTTTCAGGGCTTACATGAGAAGCTAAATAGGATGTTAGTAAGGCAACAGCGGCTAAATGGTTGCAAAACATTACCATCTGATTAAACAGGAATCGTTTGCCTTTACGTTTCTTTTTTTTGATCTCAGGTTGTGGTATGTTGTCTTCTTCTTTCTGCAATTTTGTTTATTGTATTGGGCTTTTAACTAATGTATTAAAAATTAGCGCAACTATTTTATTTATTTTTACTGGCTTTAAACAAAATCTCTTTCTCGCTTTTTGTTAAACTCTCGTATCCGGATTTTGAAATCTTATCTAGTATCTTGTCAATTTGTTCTTGTTCTTTCTTTTTGTTATAGTTGTATTCTTCATCCGAAACGCCTCTTTTATAGGCCACTTTCATTTTACTTTTGGGACCGGATTTTAAAACGCTTTTTATCCATTCAAAAAAACGATTCAGCCCTTTGGCCATGTCTTTTCCCTTTTTATATTGAACAATAAATAGGTATCCTATCACTGCTCCGCCCAGATGTGAAATATTTCCTCCTATATTATCGTAAGAGGCAATATTTAAGACATCAATAAAAATAACAAATAAAGCAACGTAAACTAATTTTACAGGCCCAATAAACATTAAATTCATATTGACATTCGGGACTAAAGTGGCTGTAGCAATAACAATTGCTGTAACACCTGCAGAAGCTCCTATGATCGGAACTCCAATAAAACTATGCAGCTGAGGAATAATTGTAAAGATCAAAATGGTTGTCAAAGCTCCGCAAATTCCACCGAACAAATAAAGTGGAATTATTTTATTCTTATTTGTGTATTGCGATAGTATTTCTCCGAACCAATACAAGGTAACCATGTTCCAAAAAATATGCATCAGAGCAAAATGGGTGAACATATAGGTTATGATAGTCCATGGTTTTAGTGTCAATCCATGAAAGCTCAAAGAAAGTGCAAGGTTATTTTTTATGAAATCTTCTATTACAATAAAAATACCTGATTCACCGCTAAAGAAAGAGAGTATCCTGAAAATGCTTACCAGCAGAAAGAGTGCGGTATTAATAATTATTAGTCGCGTAATGGGATTACCATTGCGAATCTTGGTGTTAAAATCGTCTATGATTGTATTTGCCATGGATCAATAAAAACTGTTACTCCTTTTTTGCCAGATCTTTATCAATATAAATCCGAAAAGCATTCCACCTAGGTGAGCAAAATGGGCCACGTTATCAGTTGGATTATTAGCAATACCTGAAAATAATTCCATAGCACCATAGAGTATAACGAACCATTTTGCTTTTATTGGGATAGCGAAATAAATGTAAAGCATTGTGTTCGGGAATAACATTCCAAAAGCTAATAATATTCCAAAAACTGCACCCGAAGCTCCAATGGTTGCAGTATTTATGAGCCCATTTATTTCCCCTGCAACAGGGTCAATGAAATTTTTTCCACTTTGTATGATGTCTGCACCTTGTGTCATGATCATATTCAAAGTGTCCGGACTTACTTGTTCATATAAAGGCATTAATCGGATATAGGTAACAGCCATTTGAATCAGTGCCGCACCAATGCCTGTTACCATATAATAAATTAAAAAACGCTTACTTCCCCATAAATTTTCAAGTGTATTTCCAAACATCCATAAGGCGAACATATTAAAAAACAAATGCATAAAACTTCCATGCATGAACATGTAGGAAACCAGTTGCCATGGTCGGAAGGCTTGTGATAATGGGTAGTGCAATCCTAGCGTGGTGTCAAGGTCGATACCCAGATTACTGCTGAATACCATTGATGCTAGAAAAAATAATCCATTTATTATTAATAGATTTTTAACGACTGGTGGCAGCACACTAAAACGATTAGGACGATATTGCTGATAGGACATTTTTTGTTTTTATTTTTTAACTAACTACTTGATGTTTTTTATTTTTTAAATCTTTTATCCAAATCATCACTGGAAAATGTTGTTATTGTTGGTTTTCCAGATGGAGTACTGTAGGGCATTTTACAAGCAAACAATTCATCAATGAGTTTGTTCATTTCTTCCTGTGTTAATGACTTTCCTGATTTAATTGCCATGTTTCTTGCCATGGAACGGGCAAGATTTTCTCGTTTTTCTGATTTTAATTCCAACAAATTTTGTTTGTAATTTTCAATCAATCCTTCTAATAAAGTCGAAGAATCATATTCTGCGGTATCAGCAGGAACGCCATGGATAATAAATGTATTCTTGCCAAATTCGCTGATGTCGAATCCCAATGCTTGAATTTCAGAATGAAGTTCTTTCACCAGTTCAAAGTCGGAAGCGTTCAATTCAATGGTTTTCGGAAATAATTCCTGTTGCGTTACTGATTTATGTTTCTCAAAATTTTCTAGGATCTGCTCATACAAAATTCGCTCATGCGCTCCTTGCTGGTCGATCACCATAAAGCCGGTTTTTATATGAGAAAGAATATATTTGTTATGGAGCTGATAGGTTGATTTTTTATTTGACTCATGCAATTCATTATCCCAATTGGTATTGATTGTTTGTTGGCTGTCCTCTTCTTTTTTTATTTCAAATTCTAATTGGTTGTCAGCATGCCGAGAATACATTTTTTCCCAATTTCCTCTGTTAGACAGTTCGCGTTCCGAATCTTTTGAAGCAGATGAAGGATCGGTTTTGAATGGATTATAGTTTTGGTCAACTTTAATAGTGGGTTGTTTATAAATACCATCAATAGGTTTCAAAGGCATGTTATACAAATGTGCTTCCTGATCAAAATCTAGGCTTGGCGAGATGTTGAATTGCCCTAAGGATTTTTTTATTGCTGAGCGCAAAAAAGCATAAATCGCTTTTTCATCTTCAAACTTTACTTCCGTTTTTGTGGGATGGATATTAATATCGATAGTCTTCGGATCTACATCCAACATCAGAAAGTAGGAAGCAAAACTGTCGCTTGGTAATAATTGCTCGAAAGCAGACTGAACAGCATGATGCAGATATGGACTTTTAATAAATCGTTTATTTAAAAAGAAAAACTGTTCGCCTCGTGTTTTTTTTGCGAAATCAGGTTTAATCACAAAGCCTTTAATTTTCACAATGGCCGTATCTTCTTCAACAGGCACCAGGCGAGTATTGTATGAGCTCCCGAAGATGCTCATCAGCCGTTGTTTCATGGTTCCAGGTTCTAAATGAAATACTTCCGTGTTATTGTGATGAAGGCTGAAAGCAACAGATGGATTGGGTATAGCAACGCGTTGAAACTCATCAATAATATGTCGTAATTCTACCGAATCTGTTTTCAAAAAATTTCTTCGGGCAGGAACATTGTAAAACAGGTTTTTTATGGATATGCTTGTTCCTTCAGGGCTACTGATTGTTTCCTGATTTTTTATTTCACTTCCCTCAATTTCGATCAGAATTCCTGTTTCGTCGCCAATCCTTCTTGTTTTCATCTCAACTTGAGCGATGGCAGCTATCGAAGCCAAAGCCTCCCCTCGAAAGCCCATTGTTCGAATGGCAAATAGGTCATCAGCTTTTCTGATCTTGGATGTTGCATGACGCTCAAAACTCATTCTTGCATCTGTTTCACTCATTCCGCAACCTGTATCTATTACCTGAATAAGTGTCTTTCCGGCATCTTTTAGTATCAACTTTATTTTACTGCTTCCTGCATCCAGCGCATTTTCCATCAATTCCTTCACTGCAGAAGCCGGTCGTTGAACGACTTCTCCTGCCGCAATTTGATTGGCTACTGAATCGGGTAAAAGATGAATAATGTCTGACATATCGGTATATTAAATACAAAAATAATACTATTAATTGAATGCAGACGAATTGTCAGAAAGAAGCTGAAGACTGGCAAGCTTCCCTTCTAAAGATGAGCCTTTTAGAGAAATTTATTTTTTAAGATTACCAGTAAATTGATGTTGAACCAATTGTTAAGATAAATGGCAAACAGGAAGATGAAAATGATTGAAAATGATAAAAGTAAACCAATGATTTTTCCAAACGAGTTGCTACCAGATACAAGCACACGGGCAACAAGAACTTCAATTTTACCACTCATGTAACTATAGGCAGGAACAAGGATAAACACCAGCGTCAGCATTGCTATAGCGGTGAATTTATAGGGGCTTAATTCTATTTTGTAATGAACAATATAATTGGTTATAAACCCTGTCAGGAGATTCAGTGTGAGAACACTAATCATCAATACCATTATTTTAAAGAGTTTTTTGTACATATCAAATTTGTTTCTCTGCAAAATTCCGTAAATGTTTAGTCTGTCTGATCGTTACGCCCCTTTTTCAATTAACATTCAAAAGTTGAAAAGTTAAATTCATAATTATTAAGTGACCCTTTTATTAAGACTAATTTTAGCGTGAATATTGTGTGTCGCAATAATTTAAAATCAACTTCTATTAATGAAAAAAATCATTTTTTCCATACTCTTTATTCTTTCCATTGTTTCTTTCAGCTTTATACCTAAATTTCAAAAGCAAGATCCTCCGTTTTTAGGTAACGATAACCGATGGGCGGATTCTGTTTTCAAAACGTTATCCCCCGATGAACGTATTGCTCAATTATTTATGGTTGCAGCCTATTCTAATAAGGATAAAACGCATGTGAAAGAGATAAAAAAGCTAGTGGATGAATATAAGATTGGTGGATTGATATTTTTTCAGGGAGGGCCTGTTCGTCAAGCAATGCTGAGTAATTGTTACCAATCCTGTAGTAAAGTACCCTTGTTGATTTCTATGGATGCCGAATGGGGACTTGCAATGCGATTAGATAGCACTACAAAATTTCCACGTCAGATGACATTGGGAGCCATACAAAACGATTCACTTATTTATCAGATGGGCGTTGAAATAGCCCGTCAAACAAAACGTTTGGGGATGCAAGTGAATTTTGCACCTGACATCGATATCAATAACAATCCTTTGAATCCAGTAATCGGAAATCGTTCCTTTGGAGAAAATAAATTGAATGTCACAAAAAAAGCCTTGATGTATATGAAGGGGATGCAGGATAATCATGTGCTTGCTTGCGGTAAGCATTTTCCAGGACATGGCGATACAGACAGCGATTCACATAAAACATTACCAACCATAAAATCATCAAGAGCTCGGTTGGATACCCTGGAATTATATCCTTTCAAAGAATTGATTGCGCAAGGATTGGGAAGCATGATGGTAGCGCACTTATCGATTCCTGCTTTGGATACCACTCCTAATCAAGCGTCTACATTGACAAAAAGTATTGTTTCAGGGTTATTGAAAGATACATTGGGATTTAAAGGTTTGATCTTTACCGATGCATTGAATATGAAAGGAGTTAGTAAATTTTACAAGCCAGGTGAAGTGGAAGTAAAAGCCTTGATTGCAGGGAATGATGTTTTATTGTTTCCAGAGGATGTGCCAACTGGCATCAAAGAAATAAAAGCAGCAATTGAGCGAGGTGAAATTTCACAAAAGGAAATAGATGACCGTTGCATGAAAATATTATTGGTGAAACAATGGGCAGGATTAAATCATTATTCGAAAGTACAATTGAAAAATCTGACGAAGGATCTGAACACTCCACAAGCAGAGTTGATCAACCGGAAACTAACTGAAGCTTCTTTGACATTACTCCAAAATAAAAACAATATTGTTCCATTACAAAAACTAGACTCATTAAGGATCGCATCATTGTCTTTAGGGTATAAAGAATTGAATATTTTTCAAAAAACATTATCAAATTATGCTCCTGTAACACATTTTGGAATTGATAAAGATGCCAAGCAGCTAGCCTTTGATAGTGTGCTGAAGAAGTTAAAGGATTTTAATTTGGTGATTGTTCATGTTAACAACACCAACAATAAACCTGACAAAGATTTTGGATTAACACCTCAGATAGTGTCGATGTTAAAAGCAGTCATGAAACAATCGAAGGTAATTGTGAACGTGGCTGCAAATCCATACATCCTTGCCAAATTAGACAGTCTTCAATTTGCGGATGGAGTGATTATGAGCTATGAAGACAATGATTACAGCGAGAGTTATTCAGCTCAATTGATTTTTGGAGGAATTGCATCTCAAGGAAAATTATCTGTTAGTCCAACGGCTTATTTCAAACAAGGGATGGGAATAGAAACGAAAGCGATTCGTTTTAAATATACGATTCCTGAAGAGTTGGGTGCTAATTCAAAGGCATTCTCACGAATTGATAGTATTGCTTTAAAAGGGATTAAAGACAAGGTTTATCCGGGTTGTCAAATCTTTGTAGCAAAAAACGGAAAAGTGATCTACCAAAAATCTTTTGGATACCACACCTATGAAAATAAAATTAAAGTAAAGAATGATGACATTTACGATATTGCATCAGTCACAAAAATAGCCGCATCTACATTGAGTGTGATGAGATTGGTAGATGAAGGAAAAATAAATCTGGATGAAAATTTATGCTCTTATTTACCTCAATTAGAAGGAAGCAACAAGCAAAACATGGTCATTCGGGAAATGATGACCCATCAGGCAGGGTTAAAAGATTGGATCCCATTCTGGACAAAAACAGTCAATAAAGATGGAACGTATAAAACGGGTATTTACAATAAAACGCCGAATGATTTTTATACAAAACGGGTTGCAAATGATTTATACATCAACAAAAATTATGAGGATACAATTTATAAACAAATTATAGCATCTCCTGTAAAGGATGTTGGTAAATATGTTTACAGTGATTTGGGCTATTATTTCCTGAAGAAGATCATTGAAGATCAAACACAAAATACATTGAATGTGTATGTTCAAAAAACATTTTATTCACCAATGGGATTAACCACAATGGGGTATAAACCAATGGCCAGATTTGAGCTAGATAGAATACCTCCGACAGAATTAGATGCTAAATTCCGAAAACAACTTGTACATGGAGATGTACACGATCAAGGAGCTGCAATGTTAGGTGGTGTTGGCGGGCATGCAGGTGTTTTTTCTGATGCAAATGATCTGGGTGTTTTGATGCAAATGTATTTGAACAAGGGCGAATACGGTGGTGTTCGCTATATTGATTCTTCAACGGTTAAAGAATTCACCAAATGTCAATATTGCATAAATAACAGAAGAGCGATTGGATTTGATAAGCCCGAAATCAGCAAGGAAAAAGAAAGTCCGGTTTGTGATTGTGTTTCCTATTTAAGTTTTGGACATGCTGGATTTACAGGTACATTGGCTTGGGCCGATCCTCAAAATCAATTAGTATATATTTTTCTTTCCAATAGAGTTTTTCCAGATGCCGATGATAATAAATTAGCTAAGTCAGGAATCAGAACAAAGATTCAACAAGTAATTTATGATGTAGTTAAATAAGGTAACTTTACATCGTTAGATTTTCTAATTCGTAAAAACAAAAGCAAAAACGAAGTGTTATTTGATTAATATAGCGCTTTAAAAAAGTACAAGATGAAAATAGGAATTGTTTGTTATCCCACATTTGGTGGTAGTGGAGTTGTGGCAACAGAACTTGGTAAAGCGTTGGCCGATAAAGGACATCAGGTTCATTTTATAACGTATAGTCAACCGGTTCGTTTGGATTTTTTTTCAGGAAATTTATTTTACCACGAAGTATCTGTTTCAGATTACCCATTGTTCGATTATCAGCCCTATGAATTAGTATTGTCAAGCAAGTTAGTAGATGTTGTTAAATATGAAAAGTTAGATCTACTTCATGTACATTACGCTATCCCGCATGCTTCTGCAGCTTATATGGCAAAGCAGATTTTGGCATCACAAGGCATTTACATCCCATTTATTACAACTTTGCATGGAACGGATATTACATTGGTAGGAAAAGATCCTTCTTTTGAACCTGTGATCACTTTCGCTATCAATCAGAGTGATGCTGTGACAGCTGTTTCAGAGAGTCTTAAGGAAGATACGTATTCTAATTTTCCGGATGTAAAAAGAGAAATAAAAGTGATCCCTAATTTTATTTGTTTGGAGGATTATAAAATAGAGAACAAGCATTGTGAAAGAAAACTGTATGCTCCTAATGGAGAGCGTTTATTAATTCATGTTTCCAACTTCAGAAAAGTAAAGCGTGTGGAAGATGTGTTGCGTGTATTTGATAAAGTCAGAAAAGCAATGCCTGCAAAATTAATTTTAGTAGGTGATGGTCCGGAGAGAGGTAATATTGAAAAACTTTGTAGAGAATTGAATACTTGTGATGATATAAAATCTTTAGGAAAGATTGTAAATCCTGAACAGGTATTATCAATAGCTGATTTGTTTATACTTCCTTCAGAAACAGAAAGTTTTGGTTTAGCTGCTCTGGAAGCCATGGCAAGTAAGGTTCCTGTCATCTCAACAAATTCAGGTGGTTTGCCAGAAGTAAATGTGAATGGATTCAGCGGATTTATGAGTAATGTAGGTGATATTGAAGACATGGCAAAAAATGCGATTCATGTTTTAAAAGATGATGCCACATTAAATCAGTTTAAAGCAAATGCTTTTGAGCAAGCTAAGAAATTCGACATATCTAGAATTTTGCCGATGTATGAAAATCTTTATCAAGAAGTATTGGATAAATTTAAGGTGGTAAGTTAGGATCTATTTATCCCCCTGCTTTTTTTGCCTTATAATTTGCATCGGTCAGTAATTTGATAACTTTCTCACGATGATCACCTTGAACTAATATCTCTTCGTTTTTAGTACTTCCACCAACGCCACATTTTTGTTTGAGCATTTTACCTAATGCTTCTAAATCTGTATCGTTTCCAATAAATCCATGAATCCTGGTAATTAATTTTCCTCCAGCAATTCTGTCTAGAAATACTTTTAGGTTTTGTTGTTGTGGCGGCAATGATTCAATTGGTTCATTGTCATTACTTCCAAATTGAAAATCTTTGTTGGTTGAAAAAACAAAGCCATCCTGATTATTTTTTTTGCTCATTATTATTGCAGTCTATACTATTCTTCGTTTATATAGTTAAGGGACAATCACTTTCAAAGATAAAGGATTTACTTTTATTTTTAGTTCATTTCCAACTTCTAATGGTTCTCCATCTATATGAGCAATATTCCCTTTTTGTTTTACGATCACTTCTTTTGCTTTCAGAATCTCTAAATGAGCTGATTCGTGTAATGTTTTTTTAAATAATTTGTATCCGATCGAAAGTGCGCTGAAAATTTTAAAATCTTTCAGGATAGCAATATCTAGGATGCCATCCCTAATGTCAGCGTTAGGAGCGATATGCGCATTGTTTCCCCATTGAGAGCCATTTGCGAAACTAATCAAATAGGCATTTTTTATGATGCTTTTACCTTCAATAATTATTTCAAAATCCTGAGCTTTGTATTTCGGAAATTCACGCATGATTACTTTTATGTACGATGAAAATCCTCTTTTCCCGTATTTAGCAAACTGCCAGCCGATATGAGCATCGAAGCCTATTCCTGCAACATTAACAAATGTTTCATTATTTAATTGAATAGAATCAATTCGTGTTTCTTTTCCATTGTTGATCAGCTTCATTGCTTTCTTCAAATTCAATGGAATATTCAAATGTCGCGCTAATCCATTTCCAGAGCCTGTAGGGATGATTGCCATGGCTGTATTTGAACCGACTAATCCTTTTGCTGTTTCATTTACGGACCCATCACCACCCACTGCAACAACAACATCAATATTTCTGGAAGCCGCCTCTTTTGAAAGTTCTATGGCATGTTTGGCAGCCTTCGTATAAGCAATCTCATAATCGAATATAGTCCTGTCGAGATGTTCATCGATTAATTTTTCGATCACCTTCTGGCGGCCTATCCCTGAAATGGGATTAACAATAAAACAAACTTTTTTTGTGTTGTTCATGGCTCTTTTTTGATCTGTCAGGAAATCATGTTTTGATAGCAATATTAATGCATCTTATTAGTGATCAAACTATGTTGATAGGTTTGGATGATGGCCTTGATCTTGCGTTCCATTTCTTTTCCTTTAGCTGCTTCTTTTAAGATTACATTGTTTTTTAAAAGGCTATCATTTGAATAGTTGTATAAATAACCCGCCCGATCCCCTTCGAATTCTAAAACGTAATCTTTATCAATAAGTTGATACAAACCACTGTAATACATTAATGCATGGTGCTGGCCAGTAGAATCAAATACGCTGTTACCAAAAGCAAAATAGTTGAAAGGGTAGTTTATGTAATCGAGAACGGAAGGCATAATATCAATTTGTTGTGTGACAGTAGAATCCAGTTTTTTTAAATTACTGTTTGGTAAATAGTAAATAATAGGTATTGCATTATTCCCAATTCTATTCGAGTAAAATTCATCTCCTGAAACTCCTGTGTGGTCGGCCGATAGAACAAAAAGAGTGTTCTTGAACCAAGGCATTTTTTTTGCTGTTTCAAAAAACTTTCTTAAGGAATAATCTGTGTAACCAATACTGTGTTCAATTTCAAGAGGACCTTCCTTAAATTTACCTTTTAGTTTTTCAGGAACCGGATAAGGATGGTGAGAAGTAAGTGTGAATAACGTTGCAAAGAAAGGTTCCTTTTTTGTATTGATTGTTCTGGCAGTATATTGGAAAAACTCTTCGTCCCAAATGCCCCAGTTTCCATCAAAATCCTTTTCGTTATTATATTCTGTTCTGCCATAATAATTCGTATATCCAGCCATACTTGCAAATGCATCAAATCCCATAGTTCCGTTTGAACCACCATGAAAAAAAGCGGTATAATACCCCTGTTGTTTTAAAAGATTCGCCAAACTATTCAATTGATTGCTTCCGTATGGTGATGTGATATAGGCTTCGTCCATCCAGGTAGGGATGCTGGCTACTATGGAGGGAATCCCTGTGATGGATGTTTTTCCATTTGAATACGCATTCGTAAAAGTCAAACTTTGACCTATTAAAGAATCTAAAAAGGGAGTAAACCCCGTTTTTCTTCCATTCAGCGACCCAATATATTCTTTTGAGAAACTTTCAAGAGCAATAACAAATACATTCAGCTTTTTAAAACCTGCTTTTTTGCCAAGGTGCATGGGGTTATATATACTTCTCAACTCTTTTTCATCCGTATAATAGATTTTAGGTTCGATCGAAGCAATATCCAGTGTTTTTAGAATGGAGAATGGCGTGCTGACAATTAATGCAATGTTTTTTACAGGCGTATATTTGCCGGCATCGACCGCACTGATGGGTTTAAGCTGAAAACCTCCGCGGTACCCAATGATTGATAAAAATATGAATAGTGCTAGTATGAACCATTTTCTGTTCGTTTTTTTGAAATTCAAGTTCGTACCATTCTTTTCTTCTATTTTCTTGTAGAAAATAGCTAAAAGACAAGTTAATAGTATCCAAATAACAAAAATGAACCAATATTCTCTTAAAAATAGAGGTAGAAGTCGGCCAAGATCATTTCCAATGCCCCCTCCAAAAAAGTTGAAAACATCAGCAGTTGTCCGTTTTAAAGTAAATTGGAAATAGATTAGATCAACACAGTTGGCCAAAATAGCTAAGCTGTTAATACTTATGAAAAGCCATTTTAATAGATTCTTGTATAACTTATTAGCTTGAAAAGGGAATGGAATAAGTGTGAGAATAAAGTAAAAACTATTGGAAAGGATGATGACCGATAGGTCGAATCTTATTCCGACGAGCATGATCAAGAAAAGCTGGAAAACCGTCAAGTCGGCAAAGTAGTTGTAGTTAAATGCATAGAACAAGATCCTGCAAACAGAATAAATAGCAAGAAGAAGTCCTATTCTTTTTAATAAGGCCATAAAGTTGGTGTCCCATTTTTGCATATGCCACAAAGCTACTAAATAAATTAACCAAGTTTTATAGGATTGGTAAGTTCAATTATGAGGGGTCAGAGAAAAAAAAGAGGGGTAGGTAAAAAAAAAAAATAAAAAATTTGCATTGTATTAATTATTTAATATATATTTGCCGAAATTTTAATTAAAATCACAAACAAAACAAAATGAAAAAATTATTTACATTAGTTGCCGTAGCAAGTATGTTTACATTCGTTGCTTGCGGACCAAGTGCAGAAGAGTTAGCTGCTAAAGCTAAAGCTACTGCTGATTCAATTGCTGCTGTTGCAGAACAACAAGCTGCTGCTGAAGCTGCTAAAATGCAAGCTGCTGCAGATTCAACTGCTAAAGCTGATGCTGAAGCTGCTGCTGCTAAAGCTACAGCTGATTCTATCGCTGCTGCTGCTGCAAAACCTGCTAAAAAAGGAAAGAAATAATTTTCTTTTTCTCAGATCTAAAAAGAGTATCTCACGATACTCTTTTTTTAGCTTTTTTTATTTTAAACGAGATTTTTATTCCTATTTTTTTAAGAATTTCGTATTTTTTTTCTCACTCTCTAAATAGTTGGTAGTATACTACTCCTAATTACTTTCTTTTTAGGCAATATTTGAACCCTATGCGTTAAATTGTCCTACTTATTTTTTTATTTATTTCGATTCATTCTTTTTCACAAAAAATGACTATTTCAGGAAATGTACAAGATACAGTTTCCAAAATGCCATTGAAAAATGCTGTAGCAATGGCAATAAGGATGAAGGATTCTGTTTTACTTGCACATTCAAGAACCGATTCAAAAGGTTATTTTACGTTATCCAACTTACAGATTGATACCGTTCAAATAATTATTTCCGATTCCCGATTTTCTGAACAATCCTTCTATGTATTTGGAAGCACTTCCAATTATCAATTTGATTTTGGACGCATTGTACTTCCACCAAAAAGTCAGCAATTAAGCGAAGTGATCATATATGCATACAAAGATCCCGTTTATTATAAGGGTGATACCTTAATATATACTGCCGATTCATTTAAAGTAAAACCCAACGCAACAGTTGAAGACCTGTTGAAAAAACTACCCGGTATTAAGGTTGATGCTTCCGGAAAAATTACTTCGCAGGGGAAAGAAGTGAGTCAGGTATTGGTTGATGGTGATGAGTTTTTTGGAAGCGATCCGACCGTTGCTACTAAGAACTTGGCGGCAAATGGTGTTGAATCGGTTCAGGTATATGAAAAAAAGAATGAAAATGCGGGTGATGGTGAACAAGAGACTACTCAGGTGATGAATCTGAAACTAAAAGAAGATACTAAAAAAGGCTATTTTGGAAAGGTATCAGGGGCAAGTGATTTTCAGAATTTTTATGAAGGTGAACTTTTGGTAAACAAGTTTAAAAATGCTCAGAAAATTTCTGTTTTTGCTCTTGCCAGCAATACGCCCCAATCTAGTTTTGGCTCGGGCGATATGTATAAATATGGATTGGATAACGAATCCAATATGCAAACGGATGATGATGGTGGAATGTATAGGATGAACAATGGTTATCAGAATATAGGACTACCTCAAACTTTAAAATCAGGTTTCTATTACACAGATAAAATTTCAAAGAAAACCAAATTGGGGGTCAACTATACATTCAATAACAATGAATTAAAAGCAAACAGTTCAACAAAATCACAATATTTTTTAATTGATACAAATTATGTTACGGCAAATAGCAACAAAAATCTTCAGAGAACACAAAGCCACGCAATTAATTTTAAAATCATTCAAACGATAGATTCTCTTACAGAGCTCGAAATTGAACCCAAATTTAAATTGAATAATTCAAAGCAAAGTACAAACCAGGTCACTGATTTTTTAACTACCAACGATACCTTAATGCGTAGAACCAATATTCTGAATACGAATAATGCGGAAGGGTATGATATTAATACATCTCTGAAGTTGACAAGGAAATTTAAAAAACAGGATCGTTTGTTTCGAATGAATTACAATTTATCGCTGACTGACAATAATTCCCTTGGTTATTTAAAGTCATACAATACTCAGTACGATTCAATTATTACAAATGACAGTATCGATCAGCAAAAAACAAATGCAAGTCATTCACAATCACACAACACTTCAATTGTTTATACGGAGCCATTGACAAAAAAAATAAAATTGGAATTCGAATACAATTTCAATTATGCCATTTCAGAACAAAGTAAAAAATCAAAGGAGATTATCAATGGCGAATATGATGCAATCGATACAATGCTTACGAATGATTTTGAAAATGTTAAAATGATAAACCTATTCGGATTAAAATTTATTCACGAAACAAAAAAACAATCTTTTAATTTTGGTGCCCGCATCAGAAATGTTGATATTGACAATAGAAATCTTATCACCAATCAGTTAGTGAAGCAGTCGGTTAATAATGTTTTGCCATTTCTGGGCTATATGTACAGATTTGCTCAGATGACGAGGTTTAATTTCAAGTACACAACTTCTTCTTCTCAGCCAAGCATCAATCAATTGCAACCGATCCCGGACAATAGTAATCCAAATCAGGTGAAACTGGGGAATCCTAATCTAGTCCCTACGTTCAGCAATAATTTTAATGTTTCGTTTAATTCTTACAAACCCGTAAGTGGAAAATATATGTGGATGAGCCTTAATTTTTCAGCTGTTAATAATGCATTTGCTAATTCGGTTTCCTACGATAGTTTGGGTCGCACTCATACTCAGACAATAAATGTAAATGGTAATTATAATGCAGGTGGAAACATCAATGCAGGGTTACCTCTTTTCTCTAAGTTGCTTACTATTTCTCCTAGTATCAGAAGTAACTATTATAATTATTCAAGTTATATCAATCTTCAGAAAAATGTTACCAAAACATTGAATAATAATTTTGAACTGAAGCTTGATTTAGATATCGATACGGTGGCTTTTTCAATTGGATATAGCTATGATTATACAAATCCTTCTTCTTCATTAAGCAGCGCATCAAACAAGCCTTATTCAGCTCAATCTTTTGATGCATCTTTCAGATTGAAATTACCATTTAAAACAATAGTTGAAACAGATGCCAAATATGTTATTAATAGCCAGAGAACAGTAGGCTATAATCTTAATTATGTTGTTTGGAATGCCAGTATCAGTAAGCTATTTATGAAAAACGAGAATCTTATTTTATCAATAACTGGAAACGATATTTTAAATCAGAATATCAGTAATACAAGAACCATAGAGGATAACGTGATCACGGATGATAAAACGAATATTATTTCCAGATATTTCTTATTAAAACTGACATACAAGTTTAACAGCACTAAGACAAAAGACAATGAAGATTATTTCTAAAGCGATTCTTTTTTTAATACCTGTATTTTTTTGTGGAGGTGAATTGCTTGGGCAGATCACTTCTGGAAAAATTGTTTTTGAACGCAAAACCAATTTATATAAAAAATTCAAAGATGATAATGTCAGAGAATGGTTAAAAGACGAAGACAAAAGTAAAGTTGATTTTTTTGAATTGTACTTCAACGACTCATTGTCTGTTTTTAAACCACAGGAAAGTGACTTAAAAGAGCAGATGAGTTGGGCAACAAGTAAAAATACGATTTATCAGAATTTTGAAAATAAAAGCACACTTTCAATTAAAAGTGTTTGGGGGGAAGCTTTGTATTTAGAAGATACTTTAAAAATCCGTGAATGGAAAATTACTGATAGCAAACGTATAATAAGCGGATACAATTGCAGAAAGGCCATATGGAAAATGAATGACAGCACGCGGATATATGCTTGGTATACCGATGATATCATTTCGAGTGTTGGTCCTGAAAGTTTTTGTGGGTTGCCAGGAGCAATATTAGGTTTGGCAACTGAAGATGGGGGAGTGATTTATTTTGCAAAAAGTATTGAGGTCATTAAGCCTGAATTAGCCATATTAATAGCTAAAAAAGAAAAAAATAAAATATATACATCAACAGAATTAAAAACAAAATTAGAAAAAGATTTTGGTAAGTATTCCTGGGGGAAAACGATGATCAAGGAATTGTTTAGCTGGTAGTTGTTGAGGATTTTTTTGCAGCTTCCATTAATATGCATTTTCCGCAAGCCTCTTTTTTTTTAATGCTTTTGTAAATGCGTTTTCCTATATAATAGCAGGCAAGTATCAATAAAATATATACTATTACTTCTTGAATCATAATTTTGTTTATTGTCCCAATTTCCGTTCATTCAAATTTACAAAAAATCATCCGAAGATGTGCTTATTTTTGATAATTTTAGGCATTAGATTTTTCATTCATTGACTATTGTTTGTGAATTAATCTTAAAATTATAATTTAAAAAAGCACTATGATTTCAGCTGCATCTCCAATTCGTTACGATAGAAAAAAATACAAAGACGATACACTCATAGAACTTTATAAAGGTATTCTTAAACCAAGAATGATAGAAGAAAAGATGCTGTTGCTTCTTCGTCAAGGTAAAATTTCAAAATGGTTCAGTGGAATTGGTCAGGAAGCGGGTTCTGTTGGTGCCGCAATGGCATTGGATAAAGAAGAGTACATATTACCAATGCATCGCAATCTAGGTGTTTTCACTTCACGTGAAATCCCTTTAAATCGTTTGTTTTGTCAGTTTCAAGGAAAGCCAAGCGGTTTCACTAAAGGTCGTGATCGCTCTTTTCATTTTGGTACACAAGAATATAAAATTGTTGGTATGATCTCTCATCTGGGCCCCCAGTTAGGCTTGGCGGATGGCATCGCACTGGGAAATTTATTAAAAGAAAATAATAAAGTTACATTGGTTTATTCGGGTGATGGTGGTGCAAGTGAAGGAGATTTTCATGAATCATTAAATGTAGCTGCAGTCTGGGATTTACCTGTCATATTTGCCATCGAAAACAATGGTTATGGTTTATCGACTCCAAGCAATGAACAGTTTCGTTGCAAACAATTTATTGATAAAGGAATCGGCTATGGAATGGAGGCAGTTCAGGTGGATGGAAACAATGTGCTCGAAGTGTATGACACGGTAAAACGATTAGCAGAATCGATACGTAAAAAGCCTCGCCCTGTACTTCTCGAGCTCGTTACCTTCCGAATGCGTGGACATGAAGAAGCCTCTGGAACCAAATATGTTCCGAAAGAATTATTAGAGATATGGGGCAAGAAAGATCCTTTAAATAATTTCGAACGCTATTTATTGGAAGAAGGAGTTTTGGATGAAAAGATGATAGCATCATTCCGCTCCGAAATAAAAACGGAGATAGAAGAAGGACTAGAATTGGCCTACGCAGAAACATTACCTCCTCCCAATACAGAAGTAGAATTGAAGGATATGTATATGCCTTTCGAATTGAATGAGATAAAACCTCAAGGAAACAAAACAAATAAGCGATTTATTGATGCAATCTCTGATGGTTTGCGTTTGGCGATGCGTCAGCATCCGAATTTAATACTGATGGGGCAGGATATAGCAGATTATGGTGGCGTATTTAAAATTACCGAAGGGTTTGTAGAGGAGTTTGGTAAAAAACGTGTTCGGAATACACCTTTGTGTGAAGCAGCCATTGTTGGAAGTGGTTTTGGCTTAAGTATTAATGGAATGAAAGCAATGGTGGAAATGCAATTTGCCGATTTTGTAACAGAAGGTTTTAATCAGATTGTAAATAATTTAGCAAAATCTCATTATCGTTGGGGACAAAATGCAGATGTAGTCGTTCGGATGCCAACCGGTGCCGGTGTTGCTGCAGGCCCTTTTCATTCACAAAGTAATGAAGCCTGGTTTTTTCACACTCCGGGATTAAAAATAGCTTATCCTGCTTTTGCAAGTGATGCAAAAGGATTGTTATTAACCGCTTTCGAAGACCCTAATCCAGTCATGTTTTTTGAACACAAAGGATTATACAGAAGTATTACGGAAGATATTTCAGATGATTATTATACCATTCCTTTCGGAAAAGCACGAATGGTGAGGGAAGGAAATGATCTGACAATAGTTACGTATGGTTTAGGAGTTCACTGGGCAATGGAATTGCTGGATAAGCATCCCAACATAAAAGCGGATTTGATCGATCTTAGAACGCTTGTTCCTTTGGATAGAGAGGCGATCATTCATTCTGTCCTTAAAACAGGAAAAGCAATTGTGCTTCATGAAGATACCATTACCGGTGGAATAGGAGGCGAATTGTCAGCTATCATAAATGAAAACTGTTTCGAGCGTTTGGACGCTCCAGTTGTTCGTTGTGGAAGTTTAGATACTCCTGTTCCTATGAATGCTGATCTGGAATGGAATTTTTTACCGAAGGCAAGATTTGAAGAGGCGTTGATTTCACTTTTCAACTATTAATTTTTTAAAACCTCAACATATAGGATGATAAAGAAAGAGCGTTTTGAAAAAGTAATTGAATTTTTCAGCAAAAATCATCCGGTTGCAGAAACTGAATTAAATTATAAAAACCCTTATCAATTATTAGTTGCTGTTATTCTTTCTGCGCAATGCACAGATAAAAGGGTAAATATGGTGACACCCACATTGTTTAAAGCGTTTCCGAAGCCTGAAGTGATGGCGGAGGCCAACAGTGATGAAGTATTTCAATACATTAGAAGCATTAGCTATCCTAATAATAAGGCAAAGCATTTAGTTGGAATGGCTAAAATGCTCGTTCACGATTTTAAAAGTAAGGTACCATCCGAGATCAACGAGCTCATTAAAATGCCAGGTGTAGGTCGTAAAACAGCCAATGTAATTGCTTCGGTTGTGTATGATAAGCCGGCAATGGCTGTTGATACACACGTGTTTCGAGTATCTAACCGGTTGGGATTAACGACAAATTCAACAACTCCGTTGGAGACCGAAAAACAATTGATAAAACATATCCCTGAGAATAAAGTCGCCATTGCCCACCATTGGTTAATCTTACACGGAAGGTATGTTTGTTTGGCAAGATCCCCAAAATGTTCTGAGTGCGAATTGAAACTGTTTTGTAAATATTATGAAAATTTGAAAAAACGAATCAAGTAGTAATTTTTGCTACATATATTAGTATTTTTAATATTACACTCTATTTTAGGCGCTTTCTGGTTGGTTTTTTAAAATCAAATCTTGCTAAGTTTTTTAGCATTCTTAAATTTTTCTTTTTTCTTGTTTTTAAATAGCAGTAATTTGTTTCATCAAAAAGGGGAATTACGAATAATATTGACAAAGAAAATTTATGGCAAATCATACTACTAGTATAAAAGAAGGGGATAAAGCGCCTAATTTCAAAGGAAAAGATCAAAATGGAAAAGTTGTTTCTTTGAAAGATTTTACAGGAAAAAAGTTAGTAATTTATTTTTATCCCAAGGATAATACTCCTGGATGTACAGTTGAAGCATGCAATTTGCGGGATAATTATTCCAGATTAAAAAAGAAAGGGTACGAGATTTTGGGAGTTAGCGCCGACGATGAAACAAAGCATCTTAAATTTATTGAAAAATTTGATCTTCCATTTTCATTGATCGCAGATGTAGACCTAAAAGTGATAAAAGCGTTTGATGTGTGGGGAGAGAAAAAATTCATGGGCAAAACATATGATGGTATTAATAGAACCACATTTGTTATTGATGCGAAAGGTAAAATTGAAAGAGTGATCACATCTGTTGATACAAAAAATCATACAGAACAAATTTTAGAATAAAATGTTATCTGATCAATAACACATAAACAAGTAACTATAAAAATAAATATATCATGAGCAAAGAAACGAAAGAATCTAAAGGAGCTAAAGAAGCTAAAGAATCAGTAAACAAAGAAAAATTAAAAGCCTTACAACTTACTATTGATAAGTTGGAAAAAACCTATGGTAAAGGTGCTATTATGAAAATGGGAGATGCGCCAGCAGAAAATTTGGAAGTGATTCCAACAGGTTCTTTAGGCGTTGATATAGCTTTAGGAATAGGTGGTTTGCCGAAAGGAAGAGTGATTGAAATATACGGACCAGAATCGTCCGGTAAGACAACATTAACATTACATGCCATAGCAGAAGTGCAAAGAGCAGGTGGAATTGCTGCATTTATAGATGCGGAGCATGCTTTTGACCGTACTTATGCTGAAAAATTAGGGATAGATACAGAGAATCTTTTGATCTCTCAGCCTGATAATGGTGAGCAAGCCTTGGAAATTGCAGAAAATTTAATTCGTTCTGGAGCAATCGACATCATTGTAATTGACTCTGTAGCCGCTTTAGTTCCAAAAAGTGAAATCGAAGGTGAAATGGGAGATTCAAAAATGGGATTGCATGCGCGATTGATGTCACAAGCATTGCGTAAATTAACAGGCACGATCAACAAAACGGGATGTTGCTGTATCTTTATCAATCAGCTGCGTGAAAAAATAGGTGTGATGTTCGGTAATCCTGAAACAACAACAGGAGGTAATGCATTGAAATTTTATGCTTCTGTACGTATTGATATTCGTAGAATCGGACAAATAAAAGATGGTGATGCGGTAGTTGGAAATCGTACTAGAGTGAAAATAGTTAAAAATAAAGTTGCACCTCCCTTCCGTCAAGCTGAATTTGATATCATGTATGGAGAAGGAATTTCTAAAGTTGGCGAAATTGTAGATTTGGGAGTAGAGCACAATATTATTAAAAAAGCAGGATCTTGGTTTAGTTATGGTGACACAAAATTAGGACAAGGACGTGATGCTGTAAAAGCTTTATTCAGTGATAATCATGAATTATGTGAAGAAATTGAAATGAAGATCAGAGTAGCCTTAAGTTCTAATGCAGGCTTAACTGTTGCTCCTGAACTAGAAGTTTCAAAATAATTAATGTTGGATTAATATATGCTATGATATTTTAATTTAAAATTCACTAGTTATACGATTTATTATTTCATTCAAAATGTCATCCCCAGGCCTTGTATTTCAATTGGAAATACTTTGCAAAGGTGGATGACATTTTTTATTTACTTTTGTTCCTATGAAAATGAAAATAGTTTTTCCTTTACTTTGTTTAACTGCACTACTATTAGTGGCTGCCTGTAGTGGTGATACTGCTAAAACTGAAACAAATTTAGCAGATTCTGCTACTTCAAAAGTACCTGCAACATTAGCCCGGCTAAATGAGCAGTTACAAACAGACCAAAATAACGCAGAACTTTACTATGAGCGTGCTAAATATTACATGGATGCGAAAGATTTTAATGCTGGTATGATTGATATACTGCATTGTATGAATATCGACAGTACAAAAGCAAAATATTATTTGACGCTCTCCGATCTTTATTTTGTAAATAATAAAACATCCAATTCGAAGGCAGCTCTTGAAAAGTGTATCAAACTGGATGATAAAAATGTAGATGCGATGCTCAAATTAGCGGAGTTGTATTTCTACGTTAAAAAAAATGATAAATCTTTTGAGTATATTAATATGGCTTTGAAGGTTAATAAATACAATGCCAAAGCCTATTTTATGAAAGGCATGAATTATAAGGAGATCAAGGATACTGCTAAGGCAATCTCTAGTATGCAGACAGCAGTGGAGCAAGATCAATTGTATTATAATGCGTATATGCAATTGGGTTTATTAACGGCTGCTCAAAAAAATCCTTTGGCAATCCAGTATTATAAAAATGCTTTACGTATTCAACCAAATAGTTTGGAAACCTGGTATGATATCGGAAAGTATTACCAAGATGTTCAAGATTGGAAGCAGGCATCTGACGCGTATATCACATTGTTGAAAATTGATCCCAAATATAAAAATGCGCAATATAATTTAGGTGTTATTGATCTTGTAGGGTTTAAAAACTATAAAGAAGCATTAGCTCATTTTTCTGCCGCTATTAAGATAGATCCTACATTCATTGATGCGTATTATGCAAGAGGTGTTTGCTATCAGACATTAAAAGATCCTAAAAATGCAATGATCGATTTTCAATCTTGTCTCTCTATTGATTCTCGTTATGAGCAAGCTCAGATTGCTCTGAAGCAGATGGGTGGCGGAAAATAAAATAAATGTCCCTGTTTTTTTATTAGACAATGAAGTAAGCCTCCAATGGCTTTAAATTATCAATAAATTCTTCATTATTGTACCCTTTACATTCATCCTCTTTTGTATATTTGTGTCTATGCAAGAAACAATTTTAATATTAGATTTTGGGTCTCAATACACACAGCTTATTGCTCGCAGAGTGCGCGAATTAAATGTTTACTGTGAGATTCATCCCTACAACAAGATCCCTGAAATTTCTAAAGATATAAAAGGAGTTATCCTTTCCGGAAGCCCATTTTCTGTTCGTGCTAAAGATGCCCCGAATCCTTCTTTGGATGGTTTTAAAACAAAACTTCCATTGTTAGGAGTTTGTTATGGTGCTCAATTGATGGCTCAAAAATTTGGTGGTGAAGTTCAAGCCTCTGAACACCGCGAATACGGCCGTGCTAATTTGTCTTTTGTTAAATCGGACAATGAACTATTCAAAGGGGTTAGTAGCAACTCCCAGGTATGGATGAGTCATGCCGATACAATCACAAAGATTCCAGATAATTTTGAAATTATCTCTAGTACTAAAGATGTGAAGTTTGCCGGATATCAGATTAAGGATGAAGAAACATACGGAATACAATTTCATCCGGAGGTCTTTCATTCAACTGAAGGAAGTGTTCTTTTAAAAAATTTCGTAGTGGAAATCTGTCATTGTTCACAAAGCTGGACTCCGGACTCCTTTGTTGAAACTACAGTAAACGAATTGAAAGAGAAGATAGGAAACGATAAAGTTGTTTTAGGTTTAAGTGGCGGTGTTGATTCAAGTGTTGCAGCTGTGCTTTTGCATAAAGCTATTGGAAAGAATTTGTATTGTATTTTTGTTGATAACGGGTTACTTCGTAAAAATGAATTTGAGAATGTTTTGGAGTCCTATAAACATATGGGTTTGAATGTTAAAGGAGTAAATGCCAAAGACCTATTTTATTCAGCTCTTGCAGGAGTAACAGATCCCGAATTAAAACGTAAAGCAATTGGTCGTGTTTTTATTGATGTGTTTGATATCGAATCAAAGCACATTGAAAATGTGAAGTGGTTAGCGCAAGGAACAATTTATCCTGACGTAATTGAGTCTATCTCAGTAAAAGGGCCTTCTGCCACCATAAAATCACATCATAATGTAGGAGGGTTGCCTGATTATATGAAACTTAAGGTAGTTGAACCTTTGAAAACATTGTTCAAAGATGAAGTAAGAAGAGTGGGGAAGACCTTAGCTATAGATGATGCCATTTTAAATCGTCATCCTTTTCCTGGTCCCGGCTTAGCAATCAGGATACTTGGTGATATCACCCTAGAAAAGGTACGGATTTTGCAAGAGGTCGATCATATCTTTATTGATAATTTGAAAACATCAGGATTATATAAAGATGTATGGCAAGCAGGTGCAATTTTTTTACCTGTTCAATCTGTTGGTGTTATGGGCGATGAACGTACTTATGAAAATGCAGTTGCTTTGCGCGCTGTAACTAGCACGGATGGTATGACGGCTGATTGGTGTCATTTGCCATATGAGTTTTTAGGGAAAGTATCTAATGAAATTATCAATAAGGTGAAGGGAATAAATCGTGTGGTATATGATATTAGTTCTAAACCACCTGCAACAATTGAATGGGAGTAAATTGAAAAAATCGAAAGTAAATAGTAACGCACATTTTATTCTGTCAATTGGCATTTGTCTTTTGACGTCTTTTTCTTCGTTCGCTCAAGAGAAGCAATCTTCTCAAATTCATAAAACAAGTGCTTCGGCGACAATCAACGGATTAAAATACTATTTGCATACCGTAGAAAAAGGTGAAACACTTTTTGCTATTGCAAAGTATTATGGCCGAGATGTGAATGATATTGTCATGGATAATCCTGAGGCAATTGATGGCATTAAACCCGGACAAATTTTAAAGATCCTGATTGATAAAAAGAAAACAACAGAATTGGCGATCAACGATAGCGCTGGATATATTTTTCATAAAGTTGAAAAAGGTCAAACACTCTATTCCATCACAAAACAGTATGGTGTATCTTTAGAAAAACTCAAGGTTTTAAATCCCGAGTTAATTGAAGGATTGAAAGTAAATCAAATGCTGAAAATCCCTTCTGCAAAGGCTAAAACTGAAAAAACAACTTCTTTGGTAAAGCCGATTCAGCCCCTCATTCCAAATACATCTTCTGAAAAAGGGAACAATCACATTGAAGATAAATCAAAGATTACTGAAGCTGCAGATAGAACATCTTTAGGTTATTCAAAATACAAAGGTTTTAAAAAAGATGAATATAATGTAGCTTTCTTTTTGCCTTTTCATGCCGACGAAGCAAATGCTCTTGATATTGAAAAAATTATTAAAGGAGATCTTCAATTGCAGAATAAAACTAATGTAGCTCTTCAGTTTTATGAAGGAGCATTGTTGGCGATTGACTCCTTAAAAAAATTAAAGTTCCATGTTAAAGTGTTTGTTTATGACATTGATGATAAAGATTCGATGAATATTTTAGCTATTTTAAAAAAGCCGGAACTAGCAGAAATGGATCTAATGATTGGTCCTCTTTATGGTTCTAGTTTTATGCCTGTAGCCGCTTTTGCAAAGGAGCATAGCATTGCCATTGTATCGCCTTTTACACAAATAAATAAAATACTTTTTAATAATCCATATGTCTCAAAAGTATCACCTTCTGTTAATCTACAAGTTGAACAGATGGCTCATTTTGTAGTTGATTCTTTTCAAACGCAGAATATTATAGTATTGAATAGTTCTAATCTAAAAGAATCTTCTTTCATTAACACCTTTAAGTCGAAAGCCAATGAAGATCTGATTAAGGCAGGATTTTCAGTTTCAGATTCAGTAAAAGAAGGGCGTGGGTTAACCGGAATTCAAGGTTTGTTGAGCTCCTCGAAAGTAAATGTTATTGTAATGCCTTCTAACAATCAATCTTTGGTGACAGATATGATAAGCAAATTAAATGCACTAGCAGATAAGTATAAGATCGTTTTGTTTGGTCTGCAAAGTTGGATGAATTATGATAACCTTGATTTTGAGTACTTGAACAAATTAGCGCTTCATATTCCTGCCAATGTTTATATTGACTATTCAAAAGTTGCCACTCAGGATTTCGTAAAAAAATATCGCATAAATTATAAAACAGAGCCTGATACCTATGTCTTTCAAGGTTTCGATATTTCCTATTGTTTCATGTCGACTTTATTTCAAAATGGTAGTGGTTTTTTAAAGAATTTACCAGATCTGAAATACCAAGGAATTGGAAGTAATTATACTTTTTCTCAATTTCCTTCCGAAAGCGGATTTGAAAATAAATTCGTTTATATTCTTAAATATCAGGATTATCAACTGATGAAAGCCAATTAATGATGCCTACCAAAGAACAAATCACCGAATGGTTTAAATCGCTCCAGGATAATATTTGTAGTGCATTAGAAAAGGAAGACGGTAAATCAAAATTTGCAGAAGATAACTGGGAACGAGAAGAAGGAGGGGGAGGAAGAACCCGTATTATTCAGGATGGGGATGTCATCGAAAAAGGTGGTGTCTTATTTTCAGCTGTTCATGGAGAAGTACCTGATTTTTTATCAAAGGAAAATGCTGAAACAACAGGTAGTAAAGACACTTTTTATGCGACGGGAGTTTCAATTGTAATTCATCCTTCCAATCCAATGGTGCCAATCATTCATATGAATGTCCGTTATTTCGAAATGAGCAATGGCGTTTGGTGGTTTGGTGGAGGAATTGACTTAACACCTCACTACGTTGTGGAAGAGGATGCAACATTTTTTCATCAGTCATTAAAAAATGCATGCCAAAAACACAATGCAAATTATTATTCTGATTTTAAAAAATGGGCCGATGATTACTTTTTTATTACACATAGAAAAGAAACCAGAGGAGTAGGAGGAATCTTTTTTGATCGCGTAACTAAATCCGAAAATGTTACGAAAGATCAATTGTTTGCTTTTGTTCAAGAGATAGGAAATACATTTGCTCCCACGTATACTAAATTGATGAATAAAAATAAAACCCTTCCTTATTCTGAAAAAAATAAGCAATGGCAACTGTTGAGAAGAGGACGTTATGTAGAATTTAATCTGGTTTATGATAGAGGAACAAAATTCGGATTAGAAACCAATGGCCGAGTAGAATCAATTTTAATGAGCTTGCCCAAAAATGCAGGTTGGGATTACAATTTCATCCCTGAAAGGTCTAGTCCTGAGGAAAAAACCCTTTCTTTTCTGAAAAAAGGCATAGAATGGGCGTAGGTTTGCCACTTTTCTGAAATTAACAGAATTCTACATCGTATTCAAATATTGTTAAAATCGTAAATTAAGATCTTGTATTGTTTCATAAAAAAATCCCAACCAAAGAATGGTTGGGATTTTTTTTACAATGACGTGTATTCATAGTATTTACATTCTTTCAGGAACTTCAATTCCTAATAAGCCAATAGAAGATTTGATAGCTATACCAATCGTCTTTGCCAATTGCAAACGGAATAAAATCAAGTCTTTTCGTTCTTCTTTTAAAATGGGAGTCTCATGATAATACTGACTAAATTCCTTAGCCAGATCATACACATAATTAGCTATTAATGCCGGACTGAACTCGGCAGCAGCTTGACTTAACGTTGCATTAAAATTGTATAATTTGATGATCAATTCTTTTTCTTTAGGTAAAAGGGGTATGTTAGGAGTGAAAATAGCTTGGTCCTCAAAGTTCCAACCTTCTATTGATTTGCGTAACAAGGCCTGTATCCTTACATAATTGAATTGAATGAACGGTGCCGTATTTCCGTTAAAATCGATTGATTCTGCCGGATTGAAAAGCATTTTCTTCTTAGGGTCAACTTTCAGCATAAAATATTTCAATGCACCTAAGCCGATCGTTTGAAATAAATGCGCTGCTTCATCTTCAGTCAAGCCTTCTACTTTCCCTAATTCTTTTGTGGTGGCAGCAGCCGTGTCAATCATTACTTTCATAAGATCATCAGCATCTACAACTGTCCCTTCACGCGATTTCATTTTACCTTCAGGGAGTTCTACCATTCCGTAAGAAAGATGAAATAATCCATCTGCCCAGGCGTATCCCATCTTTTTTAGTATTAGAAACAAAACTTTGAAATGATAATCCTGCTCGTTACCAACAGTATAGATCATTTTTTCGAAATTAACCTCCTGATTCCGAAGCAAGGCTGTTCCAAGATCTTGTGTCATATACACGGAGGTTCCGTCAGAGCGGAGCAAGGTTTTCTCATCTAAGCCATCTGAAGTTAGATCTATAAAAATGGATTTATCTTCTCGTGTTTTTAAGATCCCTTTTGCTAATCCTGAATCTATAATTTCTTTACCTAATAAATAGGTATTGCTTTCATAATACGTACTATCAAAATCAACCCCAAGTGTTTTATACGATTCAGCAAATCCTTCGTATACCCATCCATTCATAATGGTCCAGAGCTCGCGAACATCCTTATCGTTGGCTTCCCATTTACGAAGCATATCTTGTGCTTCTTTCATCAAAGGTGCATTTGCTTTCGCTTCTTCTTCTCCAATACCTTTATTTTTTAAGCTTTCAATTTCACTTTTATAGTGTTTGTCAAACGCCACATAATATTTACCAACCAAATGATCACCTTTCATTCCTGATGATTCGGGTGTTTCCCCGTTACCGAATTTCTTCCAGGCGATCATGCTTTTACATATATGGATGCCACGGTCGTTTACCACACTGGTTTTTACAACTTTGTTTCCAGCTGCACTCAGTATTTTTGACACCGAATAACCTAAAAGAATATTTCGTACATGCCCTAAGTGTAATGGTTTATTGGTGTTCGGAGAAGCGTACTCCACCATGACAGTTGGAGCATTTTCTGGTAATGTATGGTTAATAAAAGGCTTACCGTAGATGTCTTTAAAGTAATTCAACCAGAATGAATCAGCGATAACAATGTTTAAAAACCCTTTTATAACATTAAAATCAGAAACTTCTGCAACGTTTGCTTTTAGGTAATTTCCAATTTCTGTGGCTGTTTCTTCCGGTTTCTTCTTGGAGATCTTAAGGAAATTGAAGACAACAAGCGTGAGGTCGCCAACAAAGATGGGATTTGTCTTTTCAAAAGCTATGGCATCTATCGTATGTCCGTAAAGCGACTGAAAAGCTTCAATGGTTTTATGCGACAGTTTTTGTTCGATATTCATATTTAGTTATTGGTCTTTAGTCTTCAGTAATTCACAGAAAGATTATAGTTTGTAAAAATAATAATACTTAAGCTGTGTACATCATAAAAAAGTATAGTCCAAAAACTACACTTTGTTTTATAGCCTAATTTACATCAGACGGAAGATTTGTGAATTAGTAGGTTAATTGACTTACTACCTTTTGTAAGATCTCGAAGGTGTTTTCAGCCATCAGATTTTCTTTATCCAATGTAGGGTTAACTTCACAAATTTCGAAGCAACAAACCTTCTCATTCTGAACTAATCGAACACATAAACTACCTGCTTCTTTCTCTGTTATTCCATTTCTGACCGGTGTACCTGTTCCTTTTGAGATCGAAGAATCCATACTATCAACATCAAATGAAACATAAATCAGGTTGCAATGCGTTAAGTGAGCCAGGGCATCACGAGCGATCTTTTCAACTCCGTTACGTTTCACTTCAGCAGTTGTGAATGCTTTTACTTTATGTTTCTTTAATAAGAATGTTTCTTCCGGTTCAACATCACGTACTCCAATGTAAACGATATCTTTATAGGTTATTTTAGGTGAAATACCTCCAACTTTTTTTAGTCTGTTCCAAAGATCTACCGTTTCTTTATCAGGTTTATTCATTTTATTGGTGATGTTATCTTCTCCCAAAGAAGCTGCGATAGGCATTCCATGAATATTGCCCGTTGGAGTCGTATACGGACTATGAATATCCGCATGCGCATCGATCCATATAACGCCTAAACGTTGTTTAGGAAAAGCCATCTTTATTCCTGCAATTGTTCCTCCAGCAGTGCTATGATCACCTGCAAGAATGATTGGGAAATTGCTCTTTTTAAGCGTTTGGGAAACGGAATTAGCCAAGCGTTCATAGATTGCCAAAACCCCGGCTATGCGTTTTGCATAAGTTGTTTTGGTAGGCTCAAACAAGAGTTGGTTTTCAGTCTTAACTTCCACTGATTCAATTTGTTTGAACATGTTACTTCCATAATCAAGTGCGGCTATTTTTATGGCATCTACACCCATACTCGCACCTCGGGTTCCTGCTCCGATTTCCGATTTTACTTCGATAAACTTTACATTTTTCATTTCTATTTCCTTTTTAGTTGCACTCGGTTTGTTATAGTTAGCTTAACCGATATTTAATATTTTATGTATTTAAATTACTTACATTGATAATAATTTATCAATGTAAGTTACTTACTTTTGCACTTTAATGTTTTTAATAGAACTTTTTAACTTCAAACAATGGAAAATACCTATCGCGATTTAATTCAGCAAACATTTGATTTCCCTCAAGATGGATTCAATGTTGTTGATAATGAACTTAACTTTCATGATCTACCTTTGATGGATATCATCAAGCAATATGGTACTCCACTTAAAATCTCTTATTTGCCTAAGATCAGCGCTCAGATCCAAAAAGCTAAAAAAATATTCAATGTAGCAATGGCCAGAGCCGATTATAAAGGCAAATATACATATTGTTATTGTACGAAGAGCTCTCACTTTCAATTTGTATTGGAAGAAGTATTAAAAAATGATATTCATTTGGAAACTTCTTCAGCTTTTGACGTGCCTTTGGTAAGGTCATTATACGATTCCGGGAAAATTACAAAGGATACCTATATTATCAATAACGGGTATAAGCGTCCCAATTATCTAAAATATATCAGTGAATTGGTGAATGATGGTTTTGTAAACTCAATTCCTATCCTGGATAATATCAATGAGTTGCCTTTGTTGGAGAAATTATGTAAGAATAAATTCAAAATAGGAATTCGTGTTGCAACCGATGAGGAACCTAAATTCGAATTTTATACCTCCCGTTTAGGAATCCGCCAAGCCGATATTATCGACTATTATCATAAAAGCATCAAAAGCAGCAATAAATGCGAGCTTAAAATGCTTCATTTTTTTATAAATACTGGTATTAAGGATACGACTTATTACTGGTCGGAATTAACTAAATGTATCAATGTTTATTGTGATTTGAAGAAGGTTTGTCCCACTTTGGATTCGTTGGATATTGGAGGTGGATTTCCTATACGTACTTCATTAGGTTTTAGTTATGATTATGATTACATGGCAGATGAGATCATTCAGAAAATAAAGAATATATGTGAAGAAAGAGGAGTTGCAGAACCACATATTTTTACTGAATTCGGAAGTTTTACAGTTGGAGAAAGTGGGGCTGCCTTATATTCAATCGTTGATGTAAAAAAGCAGAATGATAATGAGTTATGGTATATGATTGATAGTTCTTTTATCACTACTTTGCCTGATACTTGGGGCATTAAACAGAAGTTTATTTTGTTGGCTGTCAATCATTGGGATAAGGAATATGAGCGCGTAAATTTAGGCGGATTAACCTGTGATAGCGAAGATTATTACAATGCCGAATCGCATTTGAATCAAGTATATATGCCAATTGTAACTTCCGTTACTAAGGATCCTTTGTATTTAGGCTTCTTTCATACTGGAGCTTATCAGGAATCACTGGGTGGGTATGGAGGAATTCAACATTGTTTGATTCCGGCTCCGAAACATGTGATCATTGATAAGGATGAAGATGGCGAAATAAGCACTCGTTTGTTTGCAAAGGAACAAAGCTATAAGTCGATGTTAAAAACCTTAGGGTATTAGCCTTTAGTATAAAATCGTTTTTGTTGCTATTACGATTTTCTTTAATAAAAAATCGTCAAAACAATTGATTAACATTATTAATAAGAATAGCTAGCGCTCGTTGTTACACATTTTTAATAAGAACTATGTGTTTTCTGTTTCTATTAATCATTCTTTACTTTCTGATTTTATAAGTTTTCATAATGCTATCATTAGATCTTTTGTTATCCACAATACCACGTTTATAAGATTTTGACTTCCTTAAAGGAAATGCCTCGTCAAGTAGTAATTTTATAGAGCAAATTTACTAGTTTATAAGTGAGTTACTGCTTTTTAATTTTCAATTTTTAATCTGAAATCACGAATGGCTGAGCCTAAAAAAAATACAATTAAAAATACCTTGAAGGAAGAAACTTCAGAAAATAAAACTGCTGCAAAAGATCCAAAATTAAAAAAGGAGAAAGCAACTCCGGATTCTTCTGAAAAAGTTTCGTTTTTTAATCGTATAAACAATTTCTTTGCGTTTACGCAAAATGAAAAGTTTCAAAAAATATTCGGATTAACACTTTTGCTTTTCGCAGCCTACCTGGCTATCTCATTTACTTCTTTTGCTTTCACCTGGAAGGCTGATCAAGATAAAGTGCTGGGTGATTTGTTTTCTCCGGATGTTACTGTTACAAACTGGCTAGGCAAATTTGGCGCTTTGCTTTCCCACATATTTGTTCACAAGTGGTTTGGCGTAGCTTCCTATATCTTTTCTTTTTTAGCCTTGTTAACCGGCTTACGTATCACTTTTAACTTAGAATTGTTAAACTTGCGTAAAGCATATGCCTATTCCTTTTTCTTTTTGGTCTTCTTTTCTGTCACCTTAGGGTATATCTTTTCTGATGCATTCTTTTTTTTAGGCGGTTCTTTCGGATATACGCTTAGTAGTAAATTAAATGCGGTGCTAGGGCATGTTGGTACAGGGGTATTGCTTGTTTTTTCTTTCGTTGTTTTTCTTGTGGCTGCATTTAATGTGTCGTTCGACCTGAGTAAAAAAGATCCAATCACTGATGAGCCGGAATTGGATCCTACTCCTGAGGATGATAAAAAAAAACCTCTGAACACATTTAAAGAGGAAGAAGAAGAGGATATTGAAATTTTAGATGATCCTTTTCTTAATGAAGTAGATTTTCCTCATAAAAAGGAAATGGAAATTACAAATGAGGAAAAATATGATATTATTGAAGAAGTTGAAAAACCAGTTGAGAAAGAGCCGATAGTTTTATCGACAGAAGACAATGGGGTTCAGTTCATTGTTGAAAAAATGGACGAGAAAGATCAGGAGCTTACTCCTGAACAAATATCAGAAGCCCTGGTGGAGCAAGTTGGAGAATATGATCCTACTTTAGATCTTGGAACGTATCAATTTCCAACGATCGATTTATTAGAAAATTACGGTGGCTCCAAAGACATTGTAATAAATACCGAAGAGTTGAATGCTAACAAAGACCGTATCCTTAAAACACTTAGTGATTATGGGATCGAGATAGATAAAATAAAAGCAACAGTTGGTCCTACAGTTACTTTATATGAAATAATTCCTGCAGCGGGCGTGCGCATCTCAAAAATTAAAAACTTAGAAGATGATATAGCGTTGAGTTTATCCGCATTAGGTATTCGTATCATTGCTCCAATTCCGGGGAAAGGAACTGTGGGTATTGAGGTTCCTAATTTGAACCCTGAAATGGTTCCGATGCGCTCATTGATTGCATCCGAAAAATTTCAAAATACAACAATGGATTTGCCCATCGCATTAGGAAAAACAATCAGCAATGAAACATTTATTACCGACTTGGCAAAAATGCCGCATTTATTGATGGCAGGAGCAACCGGGCAAGGTAAATCGGTTGGGTTAAATGCTGTATTGGTATCATTGTTATATAAAAAACACCCCTCTCAAATCAAATTTGTTTTGGTAGATCCCAAAAAAGTGGAGCTGACCTTATTCAATAAAATAGAACGTCACTTTTTAGCGAAACTTCCTGATAGTGCTGAAGCAATTATTACCGACACAAAAAAAGTGATCCATACCCTTAACTCGTTATGCATTGAAATGGATCAACGATACGACCTTTTGAAAGAGGCGCAAGTACGAAATATAAAAGAGTATAATTCGAAATTCATTGCGAGGAAATTAAATCCGAATAATGGTCACAAGTTTTTACCATACATAGTATTGGTGGTAGATGAGTTTGCCGATCTGATCATGACGGCAGGAAAAGAAGTGGAAACGCCTATAGCCCGTTTGGCTCAATTAGCTCGTGCTATCGGTATCCACTTGATTATTGCGACACAGCGCCCATCTGTTAACATTATTACAGGAACCATCAAAGCGAATTTCCCTGCACGAATTGCTTTTAGGGTTACATCCAAGATCGATTCCCGTACAATTTTAGATTCAGGCGGTGCCGATCAGTTAATTGGTCGCGGTGATATGTTGCTTTCTACAGGGAACGACCTGATCCGTTTACAATGTGCTTTTGTAGATACCCCAGAAGTTGATAAGATTTGTGATTTTATTGGAAGTCAGAGAAGTTATCCAACCGCTTTTATGTTACCTGAATATGTGGATGAAAACGGAGAAGGAAGTGGGAAAATGGACGATCCTTCTGAGCGTGATGCTTTGTTTAATCAGGCAGCAGAGATTGTTGTGTCTACACAACAAGGGTCCGCTTCTTTATTGCAACGAAGACTTAAATTAGGCTATAACCGTGCAGGTAGGATTGTTGATCAGTTGGAGTCGGCTGGAATCATTGGTCAGTTCGAAGGATCTAAAGCCAGAGAGGTCTTAATTAAAGATATGTTATCTTTGGAACAGTTTTTGAATAAGTCGGATAACAATTAATAAAACTTACGTTATGTTCACTAAAAAAAATACTTTTATTCTCTTATTAACCTTCGGTTGTTTTGCACTAAATGCGCAGGAAAAAGATCCGAAAGCAAAGAAAATTTTGGATGAATTAAGCTTAAAAACAAAAGCTTATACAACTATCAAAGCAGAATTTACTTGGGTAGTTGAAAAAAAAGATAAAACCAAAGATTCGCAGTCAGGGAAAATTCAAACAAAAGGCCCTAAATACAAATTGGAGATCCCTGGACACGATATTTATTGCGATGGTAAAACAGTTTGGGATTTTATCAAAGATGCAAACGAAGTTCAGATAAAAGACATGGAAGTAGGCGGTGACGATGCCGTTAATCCCTCAACCATATTTACCATTTACGAAAAGGGATATAAATATAAGTTTGTAAGTGAAGATGCAACATCACAAATAATAGAGTTGTATCCGATCAATCCGGATAAGAAAAAGTTTCATACCATTAAATTGGTGCTCGATAAAACAAAAAAACAAATTTCAAGTGTCAAGATGATGATGAAAGATGGAACAGTTCAAACATACACCATTAAATCATTTGCAGGCGGCACTGTAATCCCTGATACTGATTTTTCTTTCGATGCAAAGCTGCACAAAGGGGTGTCTGTTGAAGATATCCGCTAATCAGAAATGGTTGTCTGGTCCTGAAAAAAATTGACTTAGATTCATTATAAAACCACATTAAAAATTGACCTCGGAAGAAAATTCTTTCGAGGTTTTTTTCTTCCATTTTTGTAGTTTTTTTGTCTCTGGTGAGCCCTTTTTTGGAAGCAGGATATAAATTAATAGTTTAAGAAATAGGAATTTCTTTTTCTGCAAAATTCAATCGGGATTTTCTTTGTTTTCATATTTTTGATTAAACGGTAAATGGTTCGCTCAGAAACATTTATTTTCTTTGCTAATTCTTTTGGTGTTCCTGTTGCATTTT
>CANFRC010000009.1 GCA_947449315.1 Bacteroidota bacterium | reverse complement strand
TAAGATGACCCCAGAATGGGAGTTTATTCATCAGCTGAAGCCGGATTTAGCGGTGATAAAACAACCAGATGATAAATTACTAATTATTGGTTTAAACAAAACAAACGTAGATTCCGCTGTAGGTAATTTACCTTGGAATTTGAAGGATGACGATGCTCCTTTTTAGTTATTGGATTATGTAATAAAATTCATGATATAAGAAAACCCTTTTACGGATAATAATCAAAAAATATAACCTAAAACCAAACATATGAGAAATCAACAAACCAGAAGAGTTCCTTTTCTATCAGAGATGGTCGACGCTTACGCGCTGCTTCACAACGATTATTTAAAAACAGATTCTTTGGAAGAAGCGAATGATCGAATGAAGCAGTTAAGGCATATCGAATCAGAGTTACGAGATAGTGGCTGCATAATAAAGCAATCAACGGTGGAATGGGAAAAGTATTTATTCCAGGTACCTGAAATGGAAAAGTATGCCGGTATTGCTGAGCAGACATTTCTTTTAGCGAAAGAAACGGCCATCAAAACGAAAAGCTATGAAGTAATTAAGTGCCTTTGTAAGATGGAGACGGTGTTATTAGATACAATAGGTAAAAAGAAAGCAGAAAAGGAATTTTATTCTAAAGTGGATGTGATCATTCAAATTGATGCAAGAACGGTGTTGCTAAATGTAGGATTTAATGAGTTTGATTTTATGATAGATGAGAAAATTAGCAGCAATTAAAATAAAATGTATCAAGTAAAATTTTGTTTTGAAATATCGAGTTGTATGAATTAATGGAATCATTTGAAGAGGCAGTTAATACAGAGTTGAAATTGCTCTTTACTTTGAACGAGCTAGCAAAGGAAAGCATCATCTAGGCTAGAATTTGAGTAAATGTAAAATATAGGAAACGCTCTCTTTTTACCATCTGGATTCATATTCAACGTTTTGCATGGTATTAGCGTTTTTTTACATTTTGATAAATTGTTGATAATTATGTAAATTTTACCTTTAATGTACGTCTCTTATTTTGTTATTTTTAGTTAGTTATAATTGTTGGTGATGTATATGTATTAATTGATTTTTATGGAGACAAAAGCATTAGTGAAAAAATATATATTTTCTGGACATGAAACATTTCAGTGTCGAGATCTTTGGCTTAAAAAAGGGTACGATTTTGTTAAAAGTAAATCATCTTTTAAAGATGAAGATGCTGTTGTGAAATTAGGTGTAGGAAAAAACATGGTGTCATCGATACATTATTGGTTGAAAGTGTTTAATATTATTGATTTTGATGGCAATATAACATCTTTTGGGGATAAATTGCTTAGTGATAAAGGTTGGGATCCATTTCTAGAGGATGAAGCAACACTTTGGCTGCTTCATTACCAATTAATTAAATCAAATATTGCATCTACATATAATATAATTTTTAATGATTTTAGAAGAGAAAAAATTTACTTTAATAAAGAAACTTTTCTTAATTATTTAAAGAGACTTGAGGAAGGAGGAAAGTCAATAATTCTTAGTGAAAATTCTATTAATGATGACTTTAATATTTTTGTTAAAATGTATTTAAGTACTGGTAAAACAGCAAAGGAAGTGGAAGATAGCTTTTCTGGGATTTTGTCAGATTTACATTTGCTATCTTCATTTCATGAGCTAAAAAATGATAAAAAAGTCGAACAATTTCAGATAGAAAATACTGAAAGGAAAGGTTTGCCTGCAGCCATCCTGTTGTATTCCATACTAGATAATCCGAATTATGGTAATTCAATTAGTGTTAATGCGCTAGAGGCTGACTATGATAGCCCAGGGGTCATTTTTGCTCTGAACCGCTTAGGTTTAATTAATAAAATAAATGCAATTGTAGATGAAAACAAAAATATTGTTTTTACAGATCATGCAGGTATAAAAGAATTACAATTTAAAAAGAAACTTGATAGCAATTCGATTTTAGACTCTTACTATGGCAAATAATTTTTCAACGTCAATAAATATTCTCCGTGATACTGAAAAAGATTTTCGGTATATACCAACGCCTAATGGAAATCAAGTTGCTAATCAAATAGTAAATGATTTTAAAAAGGGGATTCGGTCATTTAATATTGTTGGTACTTATGGAACGGGTAAATCTTCTTTTCTTTTAGCTCTTGAGCAGAGCGTTAAAAATAAAAAACAATTTTTCAATGTTAATTTTATAGATAATCCTAAAGTTGATTTCCTTAAGGTGATTGGGGAATATAACAGTGTTATACAAACTTTTGCGGATCTTCTTAAGATAACATCAAACAAAAATAAACAAGAAAATATTTTTTCTGAAATCTTCAATCGATATCACTCATTGGGAAAGGGAAATAAAATCCTTTTCCTTCTTATTGATGAATTTGGCAAATTTTTAGAGTATGCTTCAAAAAATAGTCCAGAAGATGAATTGTATTTTATTCAACAATTGGCTGAATTTTGCAATGACCCAAAGTATAATATCGTTTTTATTACTACCGTTCATCAAAGTTTTGAATCGTATGCGTTTTCACTTCAAGGACAACAGAAGCAAGAGTGGACGAAAGTTAAGGGACGATTTAAGGAAATTACTTTTAATGAGCCAGTGGAACAATTGCTGTTCTTGGCTTCTGAACATATTGGTGAAACGGTTGAAGCAATAGCTGGAAAGGCTATTATAGAAAGGTCATTAAAGCTTAATATAAATACAAAAGCATTTAGTTTTAACAAGGATTTTCTACAACAAATTGCTAGTAAATTATATCCTCTGGATATACTTTCTGCTAATGTACTGACCCTATCACTTCAAAGATATGGGCAAAATGAAAGGTCATTGTTTTCTTTTCTAGAATCTACAGATAATACTGGTTTAGCTAAGTTTAATAAAAAAGACAATCCTTTTTATAATTTATCTTGTGTATACGATTATTTAATTTTTAATTTTTATTCGTACTTAACTTCAAAATATAATTCTGATTTTTCTGCATGGTCTTCTATAAGAACAGCTATTGAAGAAGTTGAAAGAGCATTTGATGATTCTATAGTTGAGTATTCAAAAATTATTAAGACAATAGGGTTGCTTAACATTTTTTCGGCTAGTGGGTCAAAATTAGACCTTGTTTTTCTAGATGAATATTTAATCACTTCTTGTGGAATAAAGAACGGTAGAGAACTAATTCAAAAGCTTGAGCAGAAAAAAATTATACTATATAGAGCCCATTCACAAAGATATATTTTGTTTGAAGGTACAGATTTGGATATACAAACAGCTCTTATTGAAGCTGCAAATAAAGTATCTGAGGTAACTGATATAACTACTTTGTTAAATAAATATTTTTCTTTTGCTCCAATATTGGCAAAGCAGCATTCCTATAAAAAGGGTACTCCTCGATTTTTCGAATTTGTTATTTCAGAGTATCCCATAGAAAAAATTCCTACGGGTGAAATAGATGGTTATATAAATCTAATATTTAATTCAAAGCTTAAATTAAATGAACTCGAAAAAATAGCTATTAATCAACAAGATGCTGTTATTTATGGTTTCTACAGAAATGCAAATGAAATTAAAGATTTGCTTTTCGAAATTGAAAAAATTCAAAAAGTAATTGAAGAAAATGTCGATGATAAAGTTGCTAAACGTGAGTTAGAGAGTATTCTTTCACATCAGAAAAAAATATTAAATGAATACATTGTTGCTAATCTATTCAGTAACAATCTTGACGTTAGATGGTTTTGGAAGGACGGGGAAGTGAAAACAATAACAGACAAAAAATTATTTAATAAATTTTTATCTAAAATTTGCGATTCGGTTTATAGTTCTACTCCAGAATTTGTTAATGAATTGATGAATAAACATAGGATTTCTCCATCTATTCATTCGGCTAAGAAAAATTATTTTAAAGCTTTAGCAAATAATTGGGATAAGGAGAATCTTGGTTTTGAAAACGATAAATTCCCGCCAGAGAAAACTATTTTTCTTTCTCTAATGAAAGAAAATGGTATCTCTCCAATTAGAGATGGAAGTACTGATGTACCAAGTGTTGAAAATTCTTCTTCATTTTTGGATCTTTGGAACACATCAGAAAAGTTTATTGCAAGTACGAAAATTGAACCTAGGTCTATTGATGAGCTTGTCGATATATTAAGCAAAAGGCCATTTAAGCTCAAACAAGGCTTAATTGATTTTTGGATTCCAACTTTCCTGTTTATTAAACGTGACGATTTTGCGCTTTTTGGAGAAACAGGGTACGTTCCTAATCTTTCTGATGAAAATTTAGAATTAGTTTCTAAGTTACCTGCGAAATTTAAAATAAAAGCATTCGATATTGAAGGTGTCAAATTAGATATATTCAATAGTTATAGAACTTTTTTGAATCAAGCTACTGGGGTAAAGATTGATAATAAGTCATTTATTGAAACAATAAAGCCATTTCTTACTTTTTACAAGCAATTGCCTGAATATTCAAAACAAACCAATCGTCTTTCAAAAGAAGCTATTAAAATCAGGACTTCTATAGCTTCCTCTAAAGACCCAGAAGATACATTTTTTAATGCATTTCCTGCAGCTTTAGACTTTACGGTTTTAGAACTACAAAAGGATAAAAAGAAGTTACAGAAATACACAAATACTTTGCAGAGCACAATTCGTGAGTTAAGATCATGTTATGATTTATTAGTTGAGCGTTTTGAAGAATTTATTTGTAATGAAATTGTATATGATAAATTAGATTTTGAAGATTACAAAGAAAAGCTGCAGCAGAGATTTAAAAAGTTAAAGCAACATTTGCTATTAGCTGATCAGAAAGTATTTGTTCAACGAATAAATTCGAAAATTGACGATAAGAAGATTTGGTTGAACTCACTTGCTCAAATTGCTGTTGGTAAAACGTTAGATACCTTTAAAGATGAGGACGAGATTAGTTTGTATGAAAAATTTAAAAACTGTATCATACAACTTGATGGGTTGACTAATATTTCTAAAACTGATATTGATGAAGATAAGGAAGAAGTTATAGCCGTTAAAATTGACTCGTTTTTTAGTGGAATTGCACCTAAAATCGTAAAAATACCTAAGAAGAAAGAGTTGGAGATAAATGAAATTAAGGAACAATTAAAAAAGAAACTTTCTTCAGATAAAACATTGAATATTGCTGCATTGGTTAATCTATTGAAGGATTTATTGAAATAATGAAAAAGACAAGACACGTTTTAGGGATTTCAGGTGGAAAAGATAGTGCTGCTTTAGCTATTTATATGAAAACAAAATATCCAAGCATTGATTTGGAGTTTTATTCATGTGATACTGGAAAGGAGCTTGACGAAACTTACCAACTGATAAAAAATTTGGAGGTTTATTTAGGAATCAAAATTAATTTACTTTTGGCAACAAGAGAGACTTCGGAAGCTGATCCATTTGATCATTTTTTGACGTTGCATGGTGGTTATTTGCCTTCTGCAACTGCTAGATGGTGCACAAAGACCTTAAAGCTTGACCCCTTTGAGAAATACGTTGGAAATGATCCTGTAGTTTCTTACGTTGGCATCAGAGGTGATGAGGAAAGAGAAGGTTATATTTCTACCAAAAAAAATATTCAATCGATTTTCCCTTTTCGAAAAAACATTTGGAGTGAAGATGTTATTGCTAAGGTTTTATCCAATCAAAATTTAGATAAAGTTATGCCGATGTTTTCAAATGTATACTGGGGCAGAAATAAAGAAAAGTTTGAAGCATTAATTTCTAAGAAAATAGACACTTCATTTACCTTAAAACATAAATTGAATGCTATTTTAGATACCGACATCAAAGGTTTTAATCATTTAGTATTTCAATTTCTGAAAACTACAGAGTACCCTCTTGCAATGGAAAATGATTTTGCTTTGCTGGATAATGAGGATATCTTAATTAAAAGTGACATTTTTAAAATACTAGAAGAAAGTGGAGTTGGAGTGCCTGAGTATTATAAAAAGATTAAATTTGAAGTAAACGGTAAAATGGGGGAGTATGCACGAAGCCGCTCAGGATGCTATTTTTGTTTTTACCAGCAGAAAATAGAGTGGGTTTGGCTTTACGAACAGCACCCTGATCTTTTTAACAAGGCTTTGGAATATGAAAAAACTGGATACTCATGGAGTGAGGAGGCCTTAGGTGATTTAATTAAGCCTGAAAGAATTCAACAGATAAAAGAAGATTACATAAAAAAAACTGAAAAGAATGCACAGAAAAAATCATCTCTTCTAATTGATATACTAGAAGACGATGATGCGGGTTGTGCTAGTTGTTTTATTTAATACACAAAATGATGGACTCTAAAATATTTCTTTCAGGTGGGATGAATATCATAGATTGGCAATCTCTAGTTATTAAAAATGTCGGTAAAAGTAATGTTGTTTTTTTTAATCCAAGAGAGCACGAATTACTTTCTCCAATTGAATATACTCTTTGGGATTGCAAAAGGATAATCCTTCAGGTTATGGTTTAACTCTTGAAGTTGGCTTTGCTGCTGCGCTTGGAAAAAAATATTTTAGTGGATGAAAAATCCGATTTTGATCCTGTTTTTAAATTTTTTTTGAGATTGTAAGACATTCCTCTTCGATTATTTTTAATAATTTAGAAGATTGAATTCAATTTTTAAAAAAGATGAGAAATGGTATTCAAGGTAGCTTAATTGGAGACATTGAAAAGTACATGAGCCATACTTTCCCTATTGAAATAGATGTTTCAATAAGAAAAAAGGAAAAAGAGTTAAAAAATGAACTAGAAAAATTGTTGAGTTCTTTGTAGAATTTTTTAATTTCTACTTATTTACAAATTGAATTCTTTTATGATTTTATTTAATTGTTCATCAACCCAGTGCACCCTGTTGGTTTTTATATAATATTCATATTGATTAAATAGTTTTTCCCAGGGATAATTATGGATGTCGTTAGCTTTTATCATATTATGCCATCTGCAAAGTATTCTTCTATTAAATGCCTTATTTGTAGGGCCTCCTAAGGAGTATGGAAATTCATGATCTTGAACCTTGTTTTCTATTGTAAAAGGACAAATATACCCCCAAAGTTCTTCAGATTGACATTTTTCGGTGTCATCAATCTGCGGAAAGGATCTATTTCCTTGAATTAGTTCAATTTTGCTATTAATCCTACTGGTTTCAGTTTTTAAAATTAAGTAGTAGTGTTCGGGATGCAGTAGTGCTAATTTTTTTAAAATTAATTCATATGTATCTTTTTCGGTTTCTAATGATTTTCTACATTTTTCCCATCCAACAATAAATGACACAGAAAGATGATTTACGTATTTTTTAGAAATTTCGATTCTGAAATTATTTAATTCAGTAAAAATCATTTTAAATGTGAAATTTAATTACCATTGTATCAGTCCCCCCGCCATAGCGTGTTATTTTGACTTCAAGATTGAAGTTTTTTGTTGTATCGTATGCGGGTTTACTTTTTGTTGCAGGCTTTGTAAAAGGAACATCTATTCCTTTTCCTTTATTTTTTCGCGCATAATCCATATTGAACTTTTGAGGATAATTATGGGTAGTTTTTTGGTCAACGATACTGATTAATTCGCAATTAAATGATTTGTTTACAATTTTTATATTTGAAATATTCCCCGGGTCATTTATAACTGTTGTGTTACTCGTGATTTTTTTTGTGGTAGAAACTCCTACATTGTTTGTTAATTCCAGTTCTATAAATTGATTATTTCCAAGACAAATACAATGAGTTAAATCTACGGCACCATCAGGGATTGTCAAAGATCTAAAAGCTTCTTTAAATACGACATTCGCCAAAATTTCCGACTTTGAATACCACGCTTCACCAGTCATAGAATGTAAAGCCCAATTAAAATCAGTTTTGTTAAAATATAAAGTTTCATATACATTTTTCCATGCATTCAAATCAGGTGTTTTGCTTGAATCTTGAGGGTCGCAATATTTTAGGATATAGGTTAATATGCCTCTGATATATGCCTTAATTGAAACAACGTGACGAATCGTAGATTCGCTTCCAAAAAACACCGAAAGGTCAGGATTTGGTATTGTGTGACGAAGCTGAAAGAACGCTTTTTCAACAAGAACAGCTAGTTCAGTCGGAGCAAAATGATTGTATTCTGGTTTTCTATTATAATATTCTGAGTGAATTATTTCTGCGAATACTTGACAATTTAGACGCATATTATTCTCTAAATTGGCATCGTTAAAAACAATTTTGTCCCAATATGGATTAGGGTAGGTGGTGCCTCGGTCTATAAATTCTGTGTGGGCACATAGCTCAACCACAGTAGACATTGAATCCTGCCACTGCTTCCCTTCGTATTTTGCCAGTTCAAAAGAATACTGCAACCATTCTTTATGAAGTGGTCTTAATTCTGAAGCTGTCGTTGAAACTTGCGCAAATATTTTTGCAAAGTCAGGGGGGGTATAGAAAACAGTATCAGGGTTTAATAAAAGCACTACCGGAACAATATTTGAATTTTGTTTACAATCAACATCTCCTAAACCTGTAATTCTGTGCTGTCCGTCAATAATCCACAAGACCTCTTTTTCTTCAGGTAAACTTATTTCCCAAACAGAACTAGTTTGCCCTCCGATAATTTTAGGGTAGGCCTTAATTTTTTCTTGTGATTTACTTGTTCGCAGTGGATTTTCTGATAACAGAACAGGATTTGGCATGAATTCCCCAGTATTATTAAACGTTTTAATCAGTTCATCAACTTTCGATTGAATTAGAGGGCGCTGCCATTTTTTTACAGGTTTACTTTTTATATTCACCGCAATTGCCTCTTCATGATCATCATTACTAAAATTTGGAACAACAGAGTATTTTAATACTAACTCCGCTTCTATAAAAGCAATGAATATCGGATATGTTCTACCTCCTGAAACAATTTGATTTTTTAAAGCTTCAATTTTCATGTTGATGTTTTTAAATATTTGTAAATCGCAATTTTGTAACTATATTAGGTTCATTTTGATTTATTATACTAAATTTTCATTAGCAAATATACTTAATTACCTGAGAGTACCCTCCTGGAATGGAATGGCTGTAACAATTATCGAAATGGCAGATCCAATCGTATAATATATTTACATAATCATTCAATTCAAATGAGCGGGGTGTGGGAACAGTAGTAGTTTTATCTTGAAACCATCGTTTAACAGATCCAAAAGTCATACTTCCATTCCTATCAGTTCGGTTTAATTCATCGACAGAATTTTTAATTGTAACTTTAAATTCCAATATAAAAGGATGATTGTTGAATGTTTGTTTTAATTGGTCAAAAAAAACAGTTTTAGTTAGTCCTTTTGGTATGCGATACAACTCTAAGTCATGTGCTGCACAATTCATTTCTATTTCATTTTTCATCTGTCCACTATAGATTTCAAAAAGTAATTCAGGACTCGTTGTCATTGGAAGCTGATTAATTAAAAAATATTCTACTGTTGGTGGAGGAGTTGGAAGTTTTGGGAAATCAAATGTTGGCAAAACAACACTTTCAATTAAGTCCAATAACTTATTATAAAGGTCGTCTGTAACATATTCGCTGTCTAATATTAATTTATTGAAATAAGTTTGGTCAGCAAAACTTATTCCCTTTAATGCGCCATTTAATTCAAAATTGAAGTTCCCGTTTTCGCCAAGGCCTTTGTTGGTAACATTTGCAGAACCAAAAAACACATCTGATTTATTATCCCAAAAGGCTTTTAAGTGAATGCGAGTATTTCGGTATAATACAATACTATTTTCTTTGCAGTATAGAAATAGTTCGATATCTGAAATTTTTCTACAAAGATCTTCAATTTCCCATCTGACAATAATTTGCTTTATTTTTTTATGTTCATTTATTTTCTTTAATTCATCCAATTTAAGATATGCTGAATATAATGTTACTGTTTCGCAATTATTTACGAAATTAATTGCGCCATGTTCTAAATTTTCTCCACTTCTATATAGCATAATTGTAAAACATTAGTGAATAATAATAACTTTACACTATATATAGTGAGAAATGATTTATCTCTAGTGTTTCCTAAAGGAAATAAAAGATGAAATTGCTGAAAATACAGTTTTTAATAAATTAAAGCAGTTATCTAATAAGTATTACATTTTTTATTCGTGAATTAATCCAAATAATTTTTACAAAATAAAATTATAATATTCTACTGCAAGATTTTTAAGTTAGTTAAATAATTACTGCTCTTACTTTTTTTTAATATCAAAAGCCAAATCAGATTTGAAAATCATATTAATTAGTTAATTTAACTTGCGTATAAATCCTCGATATAATCCTCTAAACATTCTGACATCCTATTTTTAATATTCCGTCTATCTTTAAGTATTTCTTTTTCATCAGTACCATTCACAATTTCTGCATTAACCATGGCACCTATCAATAATCTGATTGAACGTAATGATTTTTCTTGACTTGGGTCTTCTTCAAACCCTTGAATAAATCTTTTATAAAAACTATGAGTATAATTAATTTCTATCAAAACTTTAGTGCCAAAAACCTTATAACTGTATAGCTGTGTATCTCCTAAATCTGATTTAATAAAAATATGACAATCCTTTATACTGAATGCGTAATCTACGATTTCCCATATTTCATCATCTTTCAGTTTTGGGTATCTTTCTTTTATCCATTCAAATAATTCCTTCTTAACTTTTTTCATTTCATCATCGTCAGGATTAGCGCCTGGATTTCCTGAGTTTCCTGGCTCAGTTCCTCCCCCGGGAGGAAGTTTTGGTCCTTTTCCTTTCCCCTTAGCAGTTGTACCATTAGAGGACGCATTTTGCAATTCGATAATTGTCTTAACACTTTTAATGTTTTGCGTAAGAAATGTAGAAATCCATCGAATAATTTCATGATGGTCATAATCCTCAGATGTCTGATTGTCGACAAATTGAATTTGTGAAGCTTGTTGTTTTTTATTATCGATACCAATAATAGAATCTATAACTGGCTCAACTAAAATTTCAGCAGACCACCATCTATTTGTTGATTCAGAAGCATCTAAAATAAAACCAAAACTTCCGTAATCAATTTCTCTTCCGGCGCGAATTATTGAAATATTATTGTATCCAGATGTACCAATCAAATTTCTATTCAAGTACTTTTTTCCAAAAGGTTCACCACCGGCATTTCGTCCATATCTATCACGTTCTTTTTTATTGCAATAGGATAATTTAATTTCAACAATTGTTTTTACTTTTTCATTATTGTATATAACTTTAAATTCTTTCTTGATTTTTTCATCAAATATACTACTAGTTGGATGACTGCTCTCTGGAAACAATTTATTCATTTGCGTTGCTGGCATAAGAAACATAGGGTCAAATGGTAGAATATTTTTCTTTGTAATAAAATTATCAGGTTCATAATTTTTACCATTAAAATCAAAGACTAAAATGTTTATATTACATTTATAAATCTTTCCATCATTGTCTTTAAAGCCATTAATAAAATATCTGAATGTTCGACCAGCTATTTGTTCAATATGTGTTGCTAATGTTCTAGCAGTTTTAGGTTTTACTTTATTAGGATTAACCCATCTTACTATTGTACCAGTTTCAGGTGCTTTTAATTTTTTAGATTTGAAAATAGGAATATCAATTTCATTTCTTTTTTCGGTATCTGGTAAATAGGGTTGTTGACTTTCGTAAATTTCATTTAAATCAATATGATTATAAAGTATTTTCCCCTTTTGCATGGTATAAACTTCGACTCTTTTTGTTTGAGAAATAGATGAATTAGGTAAGCCTTGGCCATATTTACCTAAGCCTGATTTTGCTTTTGATCTACTTCCTGAGCTCATTTGAAGAGCCTTGTCAAAAATATTTTGATCCATTCCATCTCCGTCATCAATTATCATAATTTCGTCAATTTCATCCGATTCTCGAGTAGTATTTCTAATAATAACAATGTCAACATTTGTTGCATGTGCTTGAATACTATTATCAATTATTTCAGAAATAGCAGAAACAGTACTTTTATATCCGTTATCTTGTAACCCAAGGATATTATCTGTACCCATTAGTGGTCTTTTATTACTCATAGTTGATTATTTATAAAAATTATTAAATGAATTAAATAGATTATCATAGTCACCGTGACCAAGGTTGTCTTTTATAGTGTAGAGTGTATTTTCATCGTTTCCATTATTTTTTGGCCCTCGCAATATTCTTCCAACCATTTGTGAATACATTACAATTGAAGAAATAGGTCTAGCAATGATACATACATCGGTTTTAGGAGCGTCAAATCCAGTAGTTAAAATGCCAAAATTTAGTAAAATATCGAGACCACTATTGCTATCTTTAAATCTATCAATTATAGAATTTCTATTTGTAGTACTTTGATCAATAGTTTCTGAAACTATATTCAAATCTGTTAATATGGATTTTAAAATACGATTATGCTCTAACCCACAAGTGAAAACCAGCATTTTTTTCTTCTTTAAATGATTTTCTTTTATTATATTAATAATTGAAGCATTTCGTTGTTGATTCGCAGTCAATTCATCTAAAGTATTATTTGAAAATTTAATTTCATTTTCGTCAGAGGTGTCTACACCATTTTCAATAACAACTTTCGAATCAATATCAATTCGTTTTATTTGAGCCAAAAATTTTAATTTTACTAACTCATTAATTGGATTTGGTATTTCTTCATAATTTGAATCCGTTATTGTTATCTTATTACTTTGGTAATAAGTAGATAGCAAAAATGTTCTATCTTCATTAACTGTACCCAGTCCAGGTGTCGCAGTTAATCCTAATAAATATACGCTTTGATCTGACACAAAATAATCTAATGCTTGTACCCATTGATTTGCTACCGATCTATGCGCTTCATCAACGATAACTAAATAAGTATTATTTTTTATATTTCTCCAAATATCATCTGTATAATGTAAAAGTAATTTTTGAATACCGCAGAAAATTACAGCTGATTTGTTTTCTATATCATTTGGCAACTCTTGATTACCATAATAATTTGCCAAACTTATATTTTGAGTTCCTTTATTTTCTATTATAAGTTTTACTGTTTCATAAGCTTGATAACAAAGTTCGCTGGATTGCGCTATCCATAGAATTTTTATTTTATCATTTAACAAGGATTTGCTTGAAGATAATCGAATAAAATCTAAAATAACCTCTGCTGCGGTTCTTGTTTTACCAGAACCAGTCGGCATATGAATCAAAAATCGTTTCTGATTATCGAAAATTAAATTTATGACTTTTCTCCTAATTCGATCTTGAAAATCATGAAGTGGAAATTTACAGATTAAATTATTCTCATATATTCTATCAGCTGTTTGATCGATTTCAAATTTTATTTCAAAATGTGAAATCAGTTTTGCTCGAAGATCTTTAATTCTAAGTTCACTTATATCATTAGAATTTAGATTAAAAAGTTCTTCTAATTTTTTTGAAACGAATAATTTTAAGTCTTTCAATAATTCATCCTCAATAATAATTTCTTTGATGTTTCTAACAAGAAGTTCATCTAAATCAATTTCTTCATCAACTCCAAAATTGGAGTAATAATTACTCAGCGACTGTACGAAAAGTTGACCTAAATAATTTCTTTTTTTTCCATCAGGTAAATCACAAATTAATTCTTTAATATCATTTATCATAATTTTCAATTTCTTCTAAAACTCTGTTAAGCTCCTTAAAAAGATCAACTTTCCTTTTTTGAGGCTCAATTTTATAATTCATTTTCTCTATTTATTTCTACTCTTTGAAATTATTGAGTTTTTAAAAATAGCTTTAATTTTCTTAACATCACTTTTTTTGTAGAAAAATGAATTCCCGTTTTTGGTATAACTTAATTTACTTTCAAGTCTTAAATGCATTAAATGACTATTATAAACTTTCAATTTACTTTCAACCTCTTTACTTTTTAGCCAATTTGTGGTATTTGCTAGAGTCTGTTCCATTTTTTTAATTTATAATTAAATTTGGAATCAGAATATTACTTAATTCTTTAACAACTTTTTTTACTTCATTTATATTGTTGTATCTACTTAATGAGAAGCGAAGGGAGGCAAAGGCCAAATCATTATCTAAACCCATCGCAGATAAAACATGTGATGGTTCAACAATTAAAGATGTACATGCAGAACCATTACTTACAGAAATTTTCTTTAATCTTCCTATTATTACATTTGCGTCATTTTTAGGGAAGCAAATGTTAGTAGTGTTATAAATTCGATTTTTTATATTACCATTAATAAATGTCCCTGGAATTTGTAAAAGTTCAGACTCTAATTGGTCTCTTAGCTTTGCGACTTTGACTTCAGTTTCTTTTATTTCTATTACAGCTATTTTGCATGCTTCACCTAAACCAACAATTCCTCCAGTATTGGAAGTTCCACTTCTTAATCCGGATTCCTGTCCACCACCAGTTTGTTGTGCTTGAATTTTATTTTTTATAGAATTGTTTACATATAATGCTCCAATTCCTTTTGGTCCGTGAAACTTGTGACCTGAAAAGCATAGCATATCAACATCGAGTTCATTTATGTCTACTTTAATTTTTCCTACAGCCTGTGTGCCATCACAAAAGAAAATTGCTCCCATATTATGGGTAATTTCAGCCATTTTTTTAATATCATGAATAACTCCAGTTTCGTTATTTACGAACATTGCAGCAACAAGAAGTGTTTCTTGATCGACAACATTGGATAATAAAGCTATGTCAACGGTACCATCATTATTTACAGGAAGGATTACAATTTCAAATCCTTGGTTTTCAAGGATTTTACAAGTATCTAAAACGGCTTTGTGTTCCGTTGAGAAAGTTACTATTTTTTTTCTATTGAAATGAGAGGATTGGGCAATTCCTTTTAAAGCTAAGTTAATAGCTTCAGTTGCTCCGGATGTGAATATTATTTCTTTAGGTTCGCAACTAATTAGATTTGAAACGTTTTTTCTGGCTTCAATAATTAATTGATGAATTTCTTTTCCAAATGGGTGAGAGCTAGAGGGATTTCCATAGCATTCTGTCATGATTGGAATCATTGCATCAATAACCCTATCATCAACTTTTGTTGTCGAATTATTATCAAGATAAATTAAATCTTTAGATATATTCACTAGTTTTTGCTTTTATCTCTTGTAAGATACAAATTTATGTAAACATTTTATGATTTTTTCATTTTTTATGTTTCATATATTTTCCCGCCATCCCAATGATTTTTTAATTGGAAACTCTTTTTCAATAAAATAAACATGTTGCCCCCCGTTTACTGCTGCTTTTTTCAGTTCAAACTCATGACAGCCTTATTTTTTTTTACAAAAATTGACTGCTCCAAAAACAAAAAAATTACTTCCCGATACAAAATCGACTAAAAAAAATCGCTAATAGATCGTCACTCGAAATTTCTCCGGTGTTCTCACCCAGATGATGAAGCGAGGTGCGGATATCCATCGCTAAGAAATCGCCAGTCACATTATTGTTCAAGCCTTCCAACACTTTTATCAAAGCAACATTGGTATGACGCAAAGCTTCTTTATACTAAATTCAGCATTTTACAATGTATTGTAAAATGTATAAATGTTTATTACGTTACAGATTTGTGTAACTTAATAAAGCCTGTAAAACTCTAAAAAAGAGCAGTTTTTTCAATTGATGATGAGTCGATAGCGGGTAGTTTTTTGAGAAATGAGATGCGCTTCTCAGCGATGAACAGCGATGTTAATCGCTGAAATGCGATTAAAAACGATGAAAAGTGATGATCAGCGATTAGCATTGATGATTACAAACATTCTATGCGACTTCATCGGTCTTATTTTTCCTTTTAAAAATCAAAATAATAACTGCTGTTGTTAAAATCAGGATAACACCTGAACCACCATAAACATAATATGGATTTATCAGCATTTTGGATGTTACTTATGTTTCTTCTTTTAGATTACTCAGAATAGATTCTCATCAGTTATTTTTATTACAAAAAAAGGGTTTCAGAAATTAATCAGAAACCCTTTTTTTGTCAATAATATTGTCAATACAAACAGCTAACTAATTGATTATCAGTATGCTTTAGTGATCCCATTTGGATTCGAACCAAAGGCCTACGGTTTAGAAAACCGTTGCTCTATCCAGCTGAGCTATGGGATCATTTTAAAAGGCTACTAACAAAAATGGTTAACGATAATATGTTATAAGTAAAATATAACAAATAACCATTAACCACTTGTTTTGTCGGGGCGGCAAGACTCGAACTTGCGACCTCCTGGTCCCAAACCAGGCGCGATAACCAACTACGCTACGCCCCGAACTACTATAAAGAACTATAAATGCGGATGCAAATGTACCATTATTTTTTATTCTGCAAAGATTTTAATAAAAAAGTTTATAATTCCTATTGACTATTTACCATAATTTATCTCATTCACGTTTGATCGCAAACAATACCAATGAAAGCAATGCACAGGTATTTATTGCTATTGATCCCCAAAATAAAAATTAGTGAGATAAATTCAAGGGTTAGTCATTGCTAAAAACAAAAAGATCTGCCCTGATAATCAGAGCAGATCTTTTGTAATTTTTCAGCGGAGAGAGAGGGATTCGAACCCTCGGTACCGGTTTCCCAGTACGACAGTTTAGCAAACTGTTCCTTTCGGCCACTCAGGCATCTCTCCAAAGCCTTTTTTTAAGGAATGCAAATGTAGAAAAAGATTTGCTATTGTAAAACAAAAAGTAAAATATTCCCAAAATTAGCAAATCGATGCATTTCGAAACTCGACCTGTTTTTGATGTAATAATCAGCGGGGAATAGTATATTTGTAGTACATTTTGAAATTTTTTAAATACCGCCTTATGTCTATCAGAACTGCAGTTTCTTGTTTCATTTTCGTTTGTTCTATAGCCTTTTTTTTGGGGTGCGGTGCAAACGAATCCGTTAAGAATGACTCAGCAAGTGGTCATGTTGAGAAAAGTAATCAGAATGCATCAACGTACATTAAGATCGAAGATTCACAGGCATTTTTGCCTTCATGGTCATCCGAAAATGTGATGGTGTATCATATTGTGGGTGAGCCAGATGAAATGCATCCTACAAATGGCCTGAACGCTTGCAGGGCTGAAATAATGGGCTATACACAAGTGTTTTTGATAGGTACTGATTTTCAATCTTTAACAATGAGACCCATTGCTGTAAAGTCGATGCCTGTCATTTCTGATAACGGGAAGGAATATACCTACGAATTGCGCAATGATATTAAGTTTGATGATGGCAGTACACTTTCAATGGAAGATGTTCTTTTTACTTTTAAGGCCAATAAATGCCCTTTGACAAACAATCCAAATGCGAAACCCTATTTAGAAAATCTGATTGATATTGTATTCGATAAAACCGATCCTACTAAATTTAAAGTGATCATGAAAGATAAATACATTCAAAATATTTCTTTTCTGACTACATTTCCTATCATGCAGCGATCCTTTTTTGATAAAAAGAACGTGCTTTCCAAATATACAATTGCGCAATTTTCGGATAAAAATTTTAATGCAGAAATGCAAAAAGATTTGATAGACTGGGCTACAGATTTTAACAGTGCAAAATACAGTCGTGATCCAAATTTTATTGTTGGAGCAGGTCCTTATCGTTTCGAAAAATGGGATGCCGGACAAAGCATTACTCTTGTTAAAAAGAAAAATCATTGGTCTGATGTCAGTAATTCAGCTTTTGAAACTGCTTTTCCGGAAACAATACTGTTTAAACTAAATACAGATGCAAATTCTCAAAAGCTTGAATTTAAAGCACAGACACTAGATGCGTCAACTTCTTTATCTTCAAAAACATTAATGGAGCTTCAGGCAGATGCCAATTTTAATGCTAATTATAATTCTCGATTTATAGATACTTATAACTATGCATACATAGCTATGAACATGAAGCCTGATGGAATAAAACATAAAAAAATATTCACAGATAAAAAAGTTAGACGAGCAATGGCATTGCTTGTTCCGATTGATGAAGTGATTAGGATTGTCCAGAAAGGTAAAAACAGACGTATAGTTGGACCTGTGTCTCCGCTTAAACCCGAATACAATTCAGCATTGAAGTTGCTTCCATTTGACGTGGAAGGCGCTAAGAAGTTGTTGGATGATTCTGGTTGGAAAGACACGGATGGCGATAATATTCGCGATAAAATGATAGATGGAGAAAAAGTGAAAATGGAATTTAATCTAGGATTTTTTGCTACTTCAGTAGAGTGGAAAGATCTTGCCGAAATGGTCTCAGAACAAATGAATAAGGCAGGGGTGAAGGCAAATATAGATTCTGAAAATCCTTCTGTACTGAATGAGAAAGCAAGTAATCATGATTTTGACATGTTTATTGCATCTTGGGGTGGTACTGTTTTTCCGGAAGATTACACCCAATTATGGCATACGTCTTCATGGGTTTCAAAAGGATCTAATTTTACGGGTTTTGGTTCTGTTCAATCGGATGCATTAATAGATTCAATAAAACACACACTCGATACTGCAAAATCGATTCCTATGATAAAAAGATTCCAATCGATAGTATACGATGAGCAGCCATATATCTTTTTATTTGCAGGGGTAAGAAGAATTGTGATGCATAAGCGTTTTGGAAATCAGGAAATGTATTATGAACGACCTTGCCTTTGGTTAAGTAATTTACGCTTGCTAAATAGTGGTTCTTCCATGAAAATGTCAACCTCTGCAAATTAGTTTTTTGTCCTTTTCATAATTTTGATAGTGGATTTGGTTTGTATTTCCCTTTGTTGATCAACTGAAATATGCTTAGATATATTTTCAAACGAATATTAATTTTTATTCCTACACTAATTGCAATAACTCTTCTAGGGTTTATGATTAGTGTGAATGCTCCCGGTGATCCAGTTGAACGAATGGTTGTCGCTTCTCAGGATGGAGGAGAAACCGCTGCTCAAGCAATAAACCAATTAGAACAAAAAAAAATATGGCGTAAAAAATTGGGTTTGGATCTTCCCATTTTTTATTTTTCACTCTCTCCATTTTCGTTTCCGGATACGCTCTATAAGATCTATGATAAAAATGAAAGAGAAGCGCTTGGGCGTTTGATTCATCAATACGGTAATTGGAAGGAGATAGAGGAATATTATGCTTCATTGAATAATTTTTACAAGGAACAAGCTGCATTTGTTCTGGATACTAATGAAATTCGATTTGTAGATAGAAGTGCTATTTTGGAAACGCTTAATCAGATTAGGTTTGAAGCATTGAGTTTAAAGTCATCCTATACTGCTTCAGTAATAGATTTAAAAATTTCTAACATTGAAAAACTTCTTTCTTTATTTCCTTTTTTATCAAAACTTCAAATAACTTTTTCAACCTCAAAGGCAAATTATAATAAAATAAAGAACACGTCAACAGTCTGGAAAAATTACATTCCGAAAATTATTTTTTATGGGTATAAGAATCAATACCACCGTTGGCTTTTTGGTGATGGAGGGAATTATTCAAAAGGTTTGATTCATGGTGATTTCGGGACATCATATATTACCAAACAGCCTGTCTCAGATGTAATTTATTCAAAAATTGGCTGGTCACTACTTTTTTCAATGCTTTCTGTAATCCTGGCATATTTAATAAGTATTCCCGTCGGTATAAAAGCTGCTGCAAAGCGTGGTTCCCGATTTGATAAAACTACTTCGGCTATTTTTTTTATGCTTTATTCAATGCCATCGTTTTGGTTGGCAACCTTATTATTAATGACATTTGCAAATCCAGATATGCTGCATTTATTTCCAGCATCGGGTGTAAAACCAGCTTTGGGATACCCTGAAAGTGCATCGTTATTTCAAAAAATAAAGGCCTCTATTCCCTATATTATTCTACCGTTAATATGTTTTACCTATAGTTCATTTGGTTTTCTTTCACGGATCATGAGAGGTGCTATGCTTGAAGTTTTAGAGCAGGATTATATCAGAACAGCTTATGCGAAAGGGGTGCCGGAGAATACCGTCATCTGGAAACATGCTCTCCGAAATGCACTGCTTCCCATCATCACTGTTTTTGCAAATGTTTTTCCTGCAGCTATTGGCGGTTCTATAATTATAGAAAGCATATTTACTATTCCTGGAATAGGCTCTGAAGCAGTTTATGCCATTCAAAATAATAATTATCCTGTAATTATAGCTGCACTAACTATATCGGGTTTTTTAACCTTGCTTGGTTATTTGATCTCGGATATTTTATATGCTATTGTTGATCCCCGAATTTCTTTTAAAAAATAAATGAGATGAAAGAGGAGGCTGCAAATATGGAAACATCAATTGAAATGAAAATTACCAATGATTTCAGTTTTAAAAAATATGCATGGTCGCAATTCAGAAAAAATAAGTTCGCTTTTTATTCTTTCAGGATTTTACTTTTCCTTATTGGTCTAGCCATCGTTTCTCCTTTTATTGCCACAGATCAGCCTTTGTATTGTAAATATAAAGGGGTTAATATGTTTCCTGCTTTTTCTCTTGCTACTAATTGTGAGATAAAAAATATAGATGGTACAATTGAAATGCTTCAATATGATATTGCAGATTGGAAGCACTTAGCTGCTACTACAATTATTTTTGCGCCTATTCCATATGCACCCAATAAAACAGATTTTGAAAATGCGAATTATGTTTCTCCTGCTGGAAAGCAATTTTTTTTAAATAATGAAGGACAGTCTGTAAACATCCCATTAAAATTCCGTCATTGGCTAGGAACGAATAAACGTGGTGAAGATGTATTGTCGGGGCTTATCAATGGGACGAGGGTTTCTTTAACAATCGGTATTTTATCGATAGGAATTGCTTCGATTTTAGGGATTTTACTTGGTGCTATGGCGGGTTATTTTGGAGATCACAAATTACAAACTTCAAGAGGGGCCTTCTGGACATTTATTTTGGGCATTCTCCTAGCTTATTTTTATGCCTTTTCTGTTCGGTCTTATGCAATAGTAGATAGTTTTGGTATTTCTAGTTTCTCAATTCTTTATGAGTTGATTTTTAGTTTGCTTATTTTCTCAATCATTCTTTTTTTGTTTTATTGGATAGGCAAATTAGTGGGCCAGATAGCTTTCTTAAACAAAATTGTAACTATTCCAGTTGATTCAATTGTTTCAAGGTTGATCGAAATGCTTCTGTCGATGCCATTGTTGATTTTGATCATTTCTCTTTCCGCGATTACAAAAGAAAAATCGATAGTTAATTTGATCGTGATAATTGGACTTATATCCTGGACTGCAATAGCGCGACTGACAAGAGCCGAATTTCTGAGGATATCAAAACTAGAATATATTCAGGCGGCACATGCTATGGGGTTTAAAGAATTTCGGATCATCTTTAAGCATGCGCTTCCTAATGGTTTGGCTCCAGCATTTACCGCTATCGCATTTGGTGTAGCATCAGCAATTTTAATTGAATCTACTTTGTCATTTTTAGGGATAGGTGTGCCACCAACATCAGTAACTTGGGGTTCTTTGTTAAATTCAGGCTGGCAGCAGTTCAGTGCTTGGTGGTTGGTGTTTTTTCCTGGCATTGCACTATTTGTTACTATTGCTGTATTTAATATATTAGGAGATGGATTAAGAGATGCCTTGGATCCTAGGTTGAAAAAGTAGTTATTGTTTCCTAGAAACTGCTAGGTTCAAATTTATTTCTTTATTAAATAATATAACAGCAGAGTGTTTAAAACTTCTTAAGCAATTACATCTTCTTGTTGTTTGATTTCCTAAGTTTATTCCAAATTTAAAATGTCAATGAATGATATTTTAATCATAATTTGAAATAAAAATGAACGTACATCTTATAGCAATTGGTGGTAGTGCCATGCACAATATGGCAATAGCCATGCATAAAAAAGGGTTTCATGTAACTGGCTCTGATGATGAAATTTTCGAACCTTCTAAAAGTCGTTTAGCAAAATTAAATTTGTTACCCGCCAAACAAGGTTGGGATGTCACTAATATTCATTCAGGATTAGATGCTGTCATACTGGGTATGCATGCCCGTATTGATAATCCGGAATTATTGAAAGCTCAGGAATTGGGATTGAAAATATATTCGTATCCTGAATATATTTATGAGCAAACTAAAGATAAGATCCGTGTTGTTGTTGGTGGAAGCCATGGTAAAACAACAATTACTGCCATGATATTACATGTGTTAAATTTTCATACGATAGATTGTGATTATTTAGTAGGGGCTCAATTGGAAGGTTTTGATACCATGGTGAAATTAACAAAAGAAGCAAAAATTGCCATTATTGAAGGTGATGAGTATTTATCTTCACCGATCGACAGACGTCCTAAGTTTCATTTGTACAAACCTAATATTGCTATTTTAAGTGGAATAGCTTGGGATCACATTAATGTATTTCCAACTTTCGATTTTTATGTGGAACAATTTAAACTATTTGTCGATCAAATCGAGGAGGGTGGAAGCCTTGTTTATTGTCAATTAGACAAGGAAGTAAAAAAAGTGTGTGAGCATGCCAGAAAGGATATTAAGAAGTTTCCGTATGCAATTCCGGAAAATAAAATCGAAAATGGTACAACTTTTATAAATACAAATACGACATCTATTCCATTGCTAGTTTTTGGTGATCATAATCTGATGAATATTAATGGTGCCCGCCTTGTATGTAACCAACTTGGTTTGAATGATGACCAATTTTACGAGGCAATTCAAAGTTTTAAAGGAGCTGCAAAACGATTGGAATTAGTAAAAAGAAATGATGTTTCTGCCATGTATAAAGATTTTGCTCACTCACCTTCCAAGCTAAAAGCCACAACTCAGGCTGTTAAAAAGCAATTTCCTGAGCGAAAATTAGTTGCCTGCATGGAGTTACACACATTCAGTAGTTTAACCGATGAGTTTTTGAAAGAGTATAAAAGTTCGATGCAACTGGCTGATGTTGCAATTGTTTACTATAATCAACATACGATTGAGCATAAAAAATTAAAGCCCATCACTGAAGAGCAAGTGAAAAATGCCTTCGGAGGAAACAACATTCATGTTATTACAAACTCAGATCAATTGATTCAAGAGTTATTAAAAATGAATTATGACAATAAAAATTTACTGATGATGAGCTCAGGCAACTTTGATGGTATTGATTTTAAAGAGTTAGGAGATCAGGTCATTAAATAATACGCGGCGTCCATTCATTTAAAATTCTATTATAATACCTAATGTTTGAAGCATTGTGCCAGAAGAATTGTCAATCATTTTAGTTTTATAAGAAGCAGGATCATTCGGATCAGTTTGTGAATTTCCTAACGCATCTCTATCCAATAGTAATACCGGTGGTTGCTGTGCAGAATATTTGTATGCATTTTGTACATCGAGATAGATATTCAAAGACCATTTTTTGAAAAAATATTTTTTATCAATCCTTAGGTCCAATTGATGAAATGCCTTCAGCCTTTTTTCGTTTAATTGATTGTAATCGGAAATTCCTCTGCCGTTAATATCCCATACAGATTTAAGTGAAGATGTTTTTACATCAATTGGAGTATAAGGTGTTCCGCCCAAATAACGCCACTTAAAGCCTACTTCCCAATTGTGTTTTATTTTTTTTCCCAATGTGAGTGATACAATGTTACCATTATCCCATGCTGATGGTTTGTAATTATTTTTTTTGTCCTGGAATTCACTTTTTACCAAAGTATAAGCAATGATTCCGTAAAATCCTTTATACAATTTTTGTTGTATCATAAATTCCAATCCATAGGACCTTCCTTTTGAAATTGAGGATACAGGCTCATTTCCAATAACTCCATAGTCACCGCCAAGATTGGCCAAACAAATAGAATCTCTCAAGGTCATTGGATACTTATCATATAATTTATAAAATGCTTCTACAGTTATCTTGGTATTTATTTTTGTATTATACTCAAATCCTCCAATCAATTGATTATTTGAAATGTAGGTAACCTTGTTTTGCTTGTTTAGTAATTGGTTTAGAGAATCTCTGTAACCTAAAACAGTATATGCGGGTAATTGGAAATATCTACCAATGTTCAAATTGAAACTTAATTTATTGGTGATGTTGAGTGCTAATGAAAAACGGGGAGAAAATTGATTGAGCGGATTGCTCATAGTTGATGAGTAATCATTGATATCAGTTCGAGCACCTAATGATAGCACTAGCTTTTCATCAAATACTCCTTTACTGATTTGACCAAATAGTGCATATTTATTAAAATTTAATTTTGAGTTGAAATCAATAGTTGTTAGACCAAATGGAGTTGTTATTTTATTATAGGTAGAGTTAGTATAGGTGACATTTTCAATTCCGGCACCGAAATTTAGTTTAAACCCATTTTGCCTGTAGGTGTCTTCAATTCTTACTTTGTTTTCTATTTCCTGAGACGTATAATCCAGTATTTTGTTCTCTGGTTTACTTAAATCATTGTTAGCATATTTATAGGATCTATTGTTTAAGTGGTTTCTACTGACCACTAGCGTTAGATAGCTTTTTTCATAAAAATGCTTGTAGTTAGCCCCTAAAGCATAATTCCATTGTGTGAAAACGGGTAAATATCCAAGAATATATTTTTGTTGTTCTGTTTTATTTGCATCCAAGTTCAATTTAAAATCGTCAATTGCTCCTAATCCAATAAAGGATATTTCGTTTTTTTCATTGAAACGAATCTTCGCTTTAAATTGTGCATCATTATAAATTGGTAAAAATGGTAGTTCTAAAATTTTAAATAACCAGCCCAAATACGATCTTCTTGCTGAAGCAATGAAAGTGGTTTTTTTGCCAATTGGTCCATCTAATGTTAATCCTATATCAGATGAGCCTAAGGTTGCTGTAGTAACAAGTTTTTCATTATTACCATCTTTTTGTTTAAAATCAAAAATTGAACTGAGTGAATTGCCCCGGTTGGCAGGAAATGCACCGGAATAAAAATCTACTTCTCGAATAAAATTTACATTTATCATTCCAACTGGTCCGCCAGAAGCTCCTTGTGTAGCAAAGTGGTTGATATTTGGCACCTCAATTCCATCCAAATAAAAACGATTCTCATTAGGTGCACCGCCTCTAATAATAATATCATTTCGGAAAGATACAGTTGATGCTACACCTGGTAAGGATTGGATAACTTTTGAAATATCTCTGTTGCCACCTGGATTTCTGTCTATTTCAGATGATCCGATTGTTCTCATTGAAACGGGACTCTCTTCTGTTTTGTTAAAAGGCGACGCTTTTATTTCTATCTCACTTAGGCTATCGATCTTTTCTTCCAGTGGAATATTTAAAACTGTCGGAGTAAAATTGTTAACCTGAATCTCAAAAATTGTTTTTTGTCTATACCCTAGGTAGGAAACGGAAACGTTATAGAGGCCTGGAATTAAATTTTTTAATTCATAATTCCCATTGATATCAGTAGTGGTAGTTGTTGAAGTTGTTGAAATTCCAACAGAAGCAAAAGGAATCGACTCGTTATTGATCGAATTGAATACTTTACCCTTAATGATTCCGTTTTGTGAAAAAACGATTGTTGAAAACAGAATTGCAAATAGGAAAATGGATACTTTTTTCATCGGGATTAATTGTCTTTTTTCTTGAACAATCAATAAGGCTGATTGTTCAGGAGAGGAAAAAATAAATGTAACAAATTTTCAACTTAGTTTTCGTTTTCCGAAATAGGATTAGCTGGATTTTTTTTCTGAAAAGCAGATGCAGCTAAAAGTGAAGAGATCAATCCAAAGAAAATAATTGGAGGAATCAGTTTAAACGAACTGAAATTGCTCTTTTCACCAGCTAAAAATTTTGTAAGATCAGCTTCTGATAGGTGATGCGCGATGGCAGATTTTTTTGCTTCGCTAAGAAAATAATCGATGGTGTCAGGAGTGATGTAGGTGTAATAGATGTAGTTGAAAATTCCGAGAATACATGCCAATACTATACTATAAAGCACCCCAGTTTTTAACCCTTCTTTGAACTCTAAAAAACTTTTGTTTTTTCTTTTTGTTAAAAAAACGGATAGAAACACACCAAGAATTAAAACGGCAAGCGTTACATAATTTCTGTAGATATAGACGTCAATAGAATAAAAGCCTAATTTTTTTGCGAAAGCATACCAGGCGATACAATTGATACATCCTGCGGCAATTCCTAATCTTACGTTTATTCCAATCTTCATATAAAAAAATCTAAAAAAATTATCGTTTGTTAACCATGAGCCTAGTTAAGAAACTAACCATTCATTGAAATCAAAAACTCTTCGTTTGTTTGCGTATTTTTGATTCTGTCCTTCATAAATTCCATAGCTTCAACAGGGTTCATGTCAGACAAATGTTTACGTAATATCCAAACACGCTGTTGTGTTTCTTTATCAACTAAAAGGTCATCTCTTCGGGTACTTGAAGCGACAATATCAATTGCAGGATAAATACGTTTATTAGCGATCTTACGATCCAGTTGGATCTCGGAGTTACCTGTTCCTTTGAATTCCTCAAAGATCACTTCATCCATTTTAGATCCTGTTTCAGTTAATGCTGTTGCTATGATTGTTAATGAACCGCCTCCTTCTATTTTACGTGCTGCTCCAAAAAAGCGTTTAGGTTTATGTAATGCATTTGCATCCACACCACCGCTTAATACTTTTCCTGATGCAGGTTGAACGGTGTTGTATGCACGTGCTAAACGAGTAATTGAGTCTAGTAAAATACAAACATCGTGTCCGCATTCTACCATCCTTTTTGCTTTTTCTAAAACGATATTTGCAATCTTTACGTGACGATCAGCAGGCTCATCAAAAGTGGATGCAATAACTTCTGCTTTAACACTACGTGCCATGTCTGTAACCTCTTCCGGACGTTCATCAATTAAAAGAATTATCAAATAAGTTTCCGGATGATTTGCTGCAATAGCGTTTGCGATATCTTTTAATAATACCGTTTTACCAGTTTTAGGTTGCGCCACAATTAATGCTCTTTGGCCTTTTCCTATTGGTGTGATCAGATCAACAATTCGTGATGATAAATTTTGTTGCGGATGACCTGTTAAATTAAATTTTTCATAGGGAAACAATGGAGTTAAATAATCAAATGGAACTCGGTCACGCACAAATGCCGGTTCGCGTCCATTAATTTTTTCAACTTTGATTAAAGGGAAATATTTTTCACCTTCTTTGGGAGGACGAATTGTCCCTCTTACAGTATCTCCGGTTTTTAGTCCGAATAATTTTATTTGTGATTGAGATACATAGACATCGTCAGGTGAATTTAAATAATTGTAATCAGAAGAACGTAAAAAACCGTAGCCATCAGGCATTATCTCTAATACACCTTCACTTGAAACAATTCCATCGAAATTGTAAAGATCTTGTGGACGCGCATTATTATATTTTTGGCGATTTTGATTATTTTCTTTACGCTCCATATTTCCAACCGCATCCTTCTCTTCATTATTGTTTTCTTGTTGAGCATGTTGGTTTTCAGTTGCAGCGTTTTCTAGTTGTTGTATCTCTGATTGTTGGTGAGAGACAGTATCATTCGTGTTTTTTATAACTTCTGGAGTTACTTCATGAGATGGAGTTGATGTGGAATCGTTCCCATTTACTACATTTTCTGTTTTCTGGACAGGTGGAGTAAATTCATCATCATTAAAAAAAGAAGTGGATTCCTGAGCTTTTGTTTTAGGTTCGGTATCTATATTTTCTAAGCGAACTTTTCGTGGTCGCATAATTTTTTGTTCGTCTGGCTTATTGTTTTTAGGCTTAGTATCTGAAGGTGTTGGATTGATGGCTTGTTGGTCAAGAATTTTGTAAATCAGTTCTTGCTTTTTTAAGAGCTCGTACTTAGGAATGTTTAAGCTTTTTGCGATGTCTTTTAATTCACCAACAAGTTTGTTGTTCAATTCAATAATGTCGTACATATTTTTTGTGTTAATTTAAAAAAATCATTTCGAATGAATGATCGTTAAGGGTAGTAATGAGATATAAGTTTTGTGTTTTTAGTTGTTCGATAAAAGTAAGATTGTGAATTGTTATGAGAAGACATAACAGCGGAAACGCATTGCAATAATACAAAGAATTTTTAACATACAAATAATAATTAAGAAATTAATTGAACTGTAAACGGTTAAGAATTAAACGGTTAATAAAAATAAAGGTTAGGTAATCGTGTATTAGGCTCTTTCTCCTAATTCAATAACCTCTAGATCCTTTATTTTGTCAGCATCTATGGAGAAACGGACCATTGTTTTTACCCTGTGAAAACCATGCATTCCTGCGGCTCCTGGATTGATATGTAACAATTGATATTTTTTATCGAACATTACTTTTAGTATGTGAGAATGTCCACTAATGAACAGCTTAGGCGGGTTGTTTTTTATCTCTTCCAATGCTTCAAGCGAATAGCGGTCAGGATAACCTCCAATGTGCGTCATATATACATCTACATCCTCGCAAAAAAAACGTTGATTTAGCGGATGAACTTTTCGTACATCCTGTCCATCAATATTTCCATAAACAGCAATTACAGGTTTTATTTTTGATAATTCATCTGTTATTGTAATTGTTCCAATATCTCCTGCATGCCAAATCTGGTCGCAGGCTTCAAAATATTTAAAGAGTTTATGATCTAAATAATTATGTGTATCGGAAAGTAATGCTATTCGTTGCATTTTTTTGTTCTTTCATACAAAAGTAATGAAAGGAAAGAATTAAATAGTAGAAATGGTCTTAGATTTTAACCAACCAACATTTCCATTGGCGATTTTAATTTCAGTCCATTCTTCACCTTCTTCAGTAATAACCACTTTTGTTCCTTCGTGCAGAATGAAAAGCTTTGTACCTTTTTCACTTGGTGATCCAGTAACAGTTACACTTGCTGAAGTTATAATTGCTTCTTCAATATTTATTGTGTGTTCATATTTTTGTTTTGCAATAAAAAATACAATTACTGATGTTATTCCAATAGCGATTCCGCCAAAAAATCCGAGTTTTTTTAATTTTTGATTCGTTGACAAAATGTAAAGAGCAATTAAAATTAATGAAACGGAAAAAGAAAGGATACAGAAGTAGGACCAACTTTTTTCTGTCGTCATATCGATAATTCCTTTTTCCCATTCGGATAAGAATAATTGAGGAGCGGCTTCAATTTTATCTTCGGTCTTTTGATTTGCCAATCTTAGGTTCGAAATAATATCCTCATCATTGGGTGCTAGCTTTTTTGCACGCTCATAATTTAATATCGCCAATCCTATTTGGTTTGTTTTATAATATGCATTTCCTAAATTGAAATAAAGTTCGGAAGATTCTAAATTCTGATCTAAAACAGTTGCGTATTGTCTAATAGCTTGATCATAATTACCTTTTGCATAATTCGCATTTGCACTATCTATCTTAGCGTTGCAATCAATAGCATTGGCGGTTGAAAAAAGTAAAACAAATAGAATGAATCCTATGCTTTTTTTTAAAAGCATTGAATTTTCTTTGAATAAAATGAATGGCTTATTTGATCTCATCTTCAATATTTGTGATCAGTTCAACAGTACTGGTGTAAATGGTTTGTAGGTCTTCCGAAACAGCACTCGGCGCATAATGAGCGTACTCGCAATTGTCAAGCGTTTTCATTAAAAGCAAAATGGTTGGAGTAGAAACGTCTCTCGATTTTAATGTTTGAGAAATATGTTCTTTGTTAAAATCAGCAACTGGAATATTCAATTTGTCACTTATATATCCATCCAATGATTTAAATATTTCAATATAAAATAATTCTTTGTTGTTTGATCTCAAATGTTTTTCAGCTATTGATAAACGTTTTTTAGCCATTTTTGTCGCTTTTCTACTTTTAACGGCAACCATATCTTTGTTTTGTTCAATATTTTTTCTGCGAATAAAAATGAAACCTAGGAAAGCTATTAGTGGAGATAGTAATCCAATGATGAATGGTATTGAGCCAAAAAAGAATGCATCTTTCGACTTTAAATGAATTTTATCAGTTTTAATATATCGAATATCATTGCCCAGTACTTTCAGGTCTTCCTGTCTGTTAGAAGACCCAACAACTGTTGCAGGAGTGTTGTCACCCTTATCAACATGCAAATTAAATTCTGGTGAGGGTATGGTGATGTATTCTTTTTTTGATGGGTCAAAATAACTGAAATTTACCTGGTCGATTTTGTAATCTCCTTCATGACGAGGGATCATTAAGAAATCAAATGTTTTTGTACCGCTAACGCCATTTCCTCCAACAATAATATTTTCAGATGTTTTAGGGTCATATGTTTCGAAATCTTCCGGGAAATCTATTTTAGAAAGGTCAACAAGTTTTATGTTTCCTTTTCCTGTAAGCGTGATGGTTAAATTTACACCGTCATTTGCTTTTACTTTATCTTTATTTAACTGTGCTTTAAATGTATATTCTCCTACAGCGCCTGAGAAACCTGCAGGCTTGTTGGCTTCTGGTAAAGCAGATACATCAATTGTAATAGGATCACTCTTTATGGAACAAACAACATCTTCATATCCACCACCAAAAAATTGTTCAAAAATATCTCTTGGTTTTCTAGAAGATTTTTTGCGAACAAGGCAGTCGATCTTCATAGGGTCGATTTCTAATTTGCCACTTTTTTGAGCAAAAATAAAAGTTCGTTTTAATTCAGCAACCTGATAACTTACTCCATTAATGTTTTCGTTTTGAACTGTTATCTGTTTGTTTAAGGGTTCATCCTGAGTCCAGAATCCATTATAACTTGGGAATTGTATATTTTGAAAATCTCGTAATTGAAAACGGGAATATACTTTTTGAATGACAGAAATTTGTTCACCTTGAAAAACTTTTGTTTTACTAACACTTGTTTTAATAAAGAGATTTCCAGCTACATCATCGGTGCCGTTATTCGTTGATGGGGCGGAGTTTTGATTGGAGGAAGTGTTTGGGTTTCCTGCAGCCGTTTTCCCTTTTAATACATCCATATCAACGATGTTCGATTGAATCGTTTTTCCTTGAGAGGAAGCACTTGCAGGTCCAATTGTATATTTCCCTTCTTTTTTACCCACAAGAACATAGGTAAGCGAAGACGATTGTGTTACTACACCATTAACGATTGAAGTACTGGACGACTGGTAGGGTCCTTCAATTATTTCAAAGTCGGTTAATTGTGGTAGTTTAAAATTTGAACCGCTACCACTTAACGAAAACTGAATCTGAAACGCTTCCCCAACGGCAACTCTGCTTGAACTGACAGAGGCCGTCAGCTTTTGTCCGACCGAGTAATGTACTAATGATACTATAAAAAATAATATGGAAACTATTTTTCTCATTTTTTGTTGATCAATTCTCTTTGCTGATTTTATTAGTGTTACTATTCTACCAATCTTTTTCAATCTTTACTTTCACGCCATTCACTTTTCCTTTTTTTACTTTATCCTGAAGGTTCTTTTCATCATTTTGAAGCGCATCCAAAATTCTTTTAGCATCATCTTTCGAAATATTATTCTGCTCTTGCTTTTCTTTATCCTCTTTATCTTTGTCTTGTTTGTCCTTGTTTTGCTTATCCTTATTCTCTTTTTTATCCTTGTTCTTATTGTCCTTCTTATCTTTATCTTTCTTGTCTTTGTTGTCTTTATTCTTGTTGTCTTTGTCTTGCTGTTTTTTTTGCTGCTCTTGTTGTTTTTTTAACATTTGTTGCGCATAAGAAAGATTGTAACGCGTGTCTTCATCGTTTGGATTATTTTTTAAAGCACTCTTATATGCATCAACACTTTCCTGGTATTTTTTGGATTTTAATAATGAGTTACCAAGGTTGTGATATGCTTTTGCTAAAGTGTCTTTTGATGTTGCCCGATGCGTAAGAAGTTGGAACTGGTTAGCCGCATCTTCATATTTTCCTTGATTATAGTAGGCATCTCCTAAGTTAAATGCTCCTTTATATGAATCTTTATTTTTAATTACCGCCTTTTCATATTGTTTTGCAGCTCCTGCAAAATCTTTGCTTTTGTATTGATTATTACCATCGTGAATGAATTTCTTCTCCTGTTGTGCGTTTGCAACAGTTGCCAATAAACAGCACAATGCAAGTACAAATATGCCTGCAGGTTTAGCTTTAAAAAGTATGGACTGATTACTTCTTTTCATTTCCAAATAAATTCAAACGTTGGTAGATCTTACTTTTCCGTTCAGTTAAAAATGTTTCAATTAATAAGAGTAAAAATGCTACAGCAATGAACCATTGGAAACGATCTTCATAATCACTATACATTTTGCTGTCAAACTGTTTTTTTTCTAATTTATCTAATGCCTCAAGAACATTATTTAAACCAGCATCGGAGTTAGATGCTCTTACATAGATTCCGTTACCTGCAGCAGAAATTTCCTGTAGCATCTTTTCATCAAGTTTTGTTACAATAGTATTTCCTTCTTTATCTTTTCTGAAGCCTTCTCTTACATTTCCTTTATAAAGTGGGATAGGAGCTCCTTCAGCAGATCCCATGCCTATTGTGTGGATAGTAATCCCTTTTTCAGCGGCATCTTCAGCAGCTTTTATTGCATCATCTTCATGGTTTTCCCCATCTGTTATTATGACAATGGCTTTATTTTTCCCTTCATCTTTACCAAATGATTCCATAGCCATGTCAATTGCTTTTCCGATCGCAGTACCTTGTGTTGGAATCATGTCCGTATTAATGCTTTCTAAGAACATCTTTGCTGCCGAATAATCTGTGGTAATTGGTAATTGAACATACGCTTCTCCTCCAAAAACTATAACCCCTAATCGGTCGCCATCCAGTTTGTCTATTAATTTTGAAATCGATTGTTTCGCTTTTTCTAAACGATTTGGAGCAAGATCCTCTGCTTTCATACTGTTAGAAACATCGAGACAGATCATTAAGTCAGCACCTTTACGTTTTACTTCTTCTAGTCGGGTTCCAACTTGAGGATTTACAATTCCAATTATCAAAAAAGTAAATGCGAACAGATACAAAATAAATTTCCAGATTCGTTTTGATTTTGAAACATCAGGGTAAAGCTGTTGGATAACAGCGAGTTCGCCAAATGACAACAATGCCTTTTTTCTCCATCGGGTCATTATCCAATAAATGATAATGAACAAAGGGATCAAAGCCAATGCGTATAGATATATTTTATTTTCTAACTGAAACACCTTTAAATGACAATTGAATTATGGGATACTTTTAAATACTATATTTTTTAATAAAAATTCTATTAATAATAAAACAGCCGCAATAATTGCAAATGGCAAAAAGTGTTCTGCTTTGTTGGTGAAGTTTTTTTCTTCAAAAATGGTCTTTTCTAAACGGTCTATTTCACTGTACGTTGCTCTTAATTTTTCATTGTCGGTAGCTCTGAAGTATTTTCCTCCTGTCAAAGATGCAATTTCGCCGAGTACTTTTTCGTCAATGTTCACATCAACATAGGCATATTCATAACTGCCATCAGGATAGATTCCTACAGGGGATAATGCTTTTCCTGTTGTTCCTACACCGATGGTATACACTCTTACTCCGAATGCTTTTGCTATGGAAGCTGCAGTTAATGGTGCAACGGATCCCTGATTATTAACACCATCGGTTAAAAGAATGACAACTTTACTTTTGGATTTACTATCTTTTACTCTCGAAATGGCTGTAGCTAAACCATTGCCAATGGCTGTCCCATCTGCAACCATTCCTGTATGAATGCCAGCAAATAAATTTTTAATTACGGCATGGTCACTCGTAATTGGACATTGAGTAAAACTTTCACCGCTGAATATAACCAAACCAATCCTATCGTTCGGCCTACTGTCTATAAAATCTTGTGCAACTTCTTTTGCCGCTTCTATGCGATCAGGTTTAAAATCTTTTGCAAGCATACTTCCTGAAATGTCTAGTGCCATTACAATATCAATCCCCTGTGTTTTTACGTCCTTAAAACTTGATCTGGATTGCGGCCGCATCAAAACAAGTATTAATGCAGAAATTGCAATAAGTCGTAAAACAATTAAAAGATGTCTCAAATATTGTTTGAAGGAAGATTTTACATTTTCAAATCCGCTTAGTGATGATGTTTTTAATTCGGCTGTATTCGTTTTACTTTTTAGAAAATACCAAAGAATAATAAAAGGGATCACAAGGAATAACCATCGTAATTCTTTATTAGCAAAAGTAATATCATTAAAAAAGTCGAACATTTTTTTAAATATCTGTTATTTTTATTTCTATTTATTGTCTACTGTCTCTTCTCGTTTTGTCCCGTTTATGAAATCATAACAGTTTTGAAGACTCTTTTCATTTTCATTCGGCAAGGGCTGCTCTTTCGCAAATTTTACCAAATCCCCTAAGATAAGAACCTGCTTTAGTTTTTGACGACTTTCGTCATCCATTGCAATGTTTCTGAATCCGAAAAGAATTTCATCAGTTGTTTGTTCCAATGCCTGAATTTTAAATCGGTTTTCAATGTATTCTCTAATAATATCTGTAATAGCAATGTGGTATTGTTTTAGTTTTCCATTTTGCCAAAGTTTTTCATTTGTCAGTTTTTCTAGTTTTTCAAGAGCAATTATGTGCGCAGGAATTTTTGGAACTTCAACACGAACCATTGGAGGAGGAACCTTCCTAAAATGCCGAATAATAAAAATTGCTATAATGATGGATAGTATGGCAGCTATTCCAACATACACTACAATCATGTTGTCTTTTAACCAGTCTAGCCATGTGTATTGTTCTTCGTAGGGAGGTTTGATGGTCTTAATAGCAACCGTAGTATCAACTGGAATCGTGTTTACTTGTAATAAAAGCGGAGATGTTAAGATACCATTGGTATCTGTATTGACAAAAAATTTAAATGGAGGAATTGCCCAATAACCTGAATCGAATGAGGTTACAAAAAGTGTTTTTGTTTGTGTAAAAAGAAAAGGGTCGTTTTTGCTGACTATGGTATCAATTTTTGATTGACTCACTACTTCAACTTCTTTTCGAATGGTGTCGTTAATCTCAGGCCAGATGATGTTTACTTGTTTGCCTTTGTCTACTCTGTATTGTATACTTAATTCTAATTTTATTTGCTGTCCAATTTGTATATTATTACTATTGAGTGTTGCATTCACTTTTGTTTCTTGTGCCGAAGAAATAAAAGAAACACAAAGCAATGCAAACAATACAAATGTTTTACCATATGATTGGATTAGTCTCCATTTATTTTTCATTTTTTTAGCAAACACCGATCGGAATCTTTAAATAATTATTATCTTCTTTTAAATAAGTTGGTCAAAGGAAGGATGTATGAATCTGCTGTGTTAATGTTAGCAGTATCTACACCACTTTTGTTAAAAACGTCTTTTAAATAGGCTTCACGTTTTTTAGCATTTGCCAAATAACTTAGTCTTACATTTTTATCCGAAGTGTCCACCCATTTTTGAATACCTGTTTCAGCATCAATCAGTTTTATTAGCCCAACATCAGGTAATTCTTGTTCGCGTTTATCAAAAATGCGTAGGGCTATCAAATCATGTTTTTTATTTGCGATCTTTAATGCATCTGTAAAATTTTCATCCATAAAATCAGAGATCACAAAAGCTATGCTTCTTTTTTTTATGACACTCGTTAGGTATTTTAAAGCGAGCTGAATGTTTGTTTTTTTATGTTCAGGTTTAAATTCAATCAAATCTCGAATGATTCTTAGAACATGGCTTTTCCCTTTTTTTGGTGGAATAAATTTTTCAATTTTATCACTAAAGAAGATGACTCCGATTTTGTCATTATTTTGAATGGAGGAGAAGGATAGCACTGCGCAAAGTTCTGTAATGACATCCTGTTTTAGTTGTTTCTGTGTTCCGAATTCTCCAGAGGCACTTACGTCAACTAAAATCATAACTGTCATCTCACGCTCTTCTTCAAAAACTTTTACAAAGGGGGTGTTGAATCTTGCTGTAACATTCCAATCGATAGAGCGAATATCGTCTCCCGGTTGGTACTCCCGAACTTCACTAAAGGTCATACCTCGTCCCTTAAAAGCACTATGGTATTCTCCAGAAAAAACCTGGTTAGAGAGTCCACGTGTTTTAATTTCAATTTTCCTGACTTTCTTTAAAAGCTCACTTGTTTCCATTATTCAATTTGAAGATTCGGCTATTTTAAAATAAGGTATTGTTAACATATTTGTTTTATAGTTCAAATAAATTTCCTTCCTGATTTTTAAATTATTAAGGAACTTCAACAGTGTTTAATATTTCATTGATAATCATTTCAGTGGTGATATTTTCAGCCTCTGCTTCGTAGGTTAATCCAATACGATGACGCAACACATCCGTACAGATGGCTCTTACATCCTCCGGAATAACATATCCTCTTCTTTTAATAAAAGCATATGCTTTTGCAGCCATTGCTAAATTGATACTTGCACGTGGTGAGCCTCCAAAACTTATAAGACCCGCAAATTTGTCTAATTTATATTCAGAAGGATAACGGGTTGCAAAAACAATATCTACTATGTATTTCTCAATTTTTTCATCCATGTATACCTCTTTCACCACTTTTCTTGCATTTAAAATATCTTCTGTTTTTAAGATTGGATTTACAGTAGGATATTCACTTGCTAAATTCTGACGAATGATTTTACGTTCATCTTCCTTCGTTGGATATCCGATTACCAACTTCAGCATAAAACGGTCAACTTGTGCTTCAGGCAATGGATAAGTTCCTTCTTGTTCTATTGGATTTTGTGTAGCTAGAACTAAAAACGGGTTTGGTAATTTAAATGTTTGTTCACCAATAGTTACTTGTTTCTCTTGCATTGCTTCAAGCAGCGCACTTTGAACCTTTGCAGGGGCACGATTGATCTCATCGGCTAAAATAAAATTAGCGAAGATAGGACCATGTTTGACTGTAAATTCTTCTTTTTTCTGACTATAGATCATTGTTCCGATCAAATCGGCAGGCAAAAGATCAGGTGTAAATTGAATACGGCTGAAATTAGCATGAATAGTATTTGCTAATGATTTGATAGCTAATGTTTTTGCCAATCCGGGAACTCCTTCCAGAAGTATGTGCCCATTTGATAAAAGACCTATTAGAAGTCGTTCTACCATGTATTTTTGTCCAACAATTACTTTGTCCATTTCCATGGTTAGCAAGTCTACAAAGGCGCTTTCGCGCTGAATACGCTCGTTTAATTCTTGAATGTCCGTCATTTGTTTGGTTTTTTTAAGAGTACGCTAGTTAGCATTTTTGAGTGTTGCAAAATTAATACAAAGCCATTGTAATAGCTGATTTAGGCTGTTAAAAATTGTTAAAGGTTGCTCGGAAGTCTATCTAATTTTAAGTATTAATTTACTTACATTTGTCCACCATTATTTGGTACATGTGCCATTTTATTAATTAATTAGAACGACTACGATTTAAGCATGCGAATGAAACGTTATTTTATTCAACTTTCATACAATGGAACGGCCTACCATGGTTGGCAGGTTCAGGCGAATACGTTTTTAACTGTTCAGCATGTTATCAATGAAATGCTTTCCAAATTATTGAATGAGTCTGTTTCTGTTATGGGATGTGGCAGAACCGATACAGGAGTTCACGCGTCCCATTATTATGCTCATTTTGATACTTCTGTAGATTTACTTGCGGATGAGGCTCGATGGATTTTTAAATTTAATAACGCCTTGCCTCCAGATATTGCGATTCAAAAGATTCTTAAAGTAAAAGAAAATGCGAATGCAAGGTTTGATGCTGTTGCACGCACTTACCAATATGTTATAAATAGGACCAAAGATCCATTTCGCGTTAATAACGCTTGTTTTATTTATGGCGATTTAAATATGGATGAAATGAACAAAGCAGCAAAAGTGCTGTTTGATTATATAGATTTTTCTTCTTTTGCAAAAAGTAACACTCAAACAGGTACGAATAATTGTAAATTATATATCGCGGAGTGGAAAGAAGAAAATGGTTTGTTGGTTTTTACAATTTCGGCCGATCGCTTTTTGAGAAATATGGTCAGAGCTATTGTAGGAACTATAGTAGAAGTTGGGAAAGGAAAAATCAGCATTGAAAAATTTAAAGAGATAATAGAAAGTAAAACGAGATCTAATGCAGGCTTGTCGGCACATGCTTGCGGATTATATTTAATAAAGGTAGACTACCCTGAAAATTATTTTCATGTCTAAAGAAAAGAAAAAATCTGTTATTGGTAAGGCGTTAGATCTTGTTATCCTGAAAAGAATATTTCAGTATGTAAAACCGTATAAAAAAACTTTTTTGTTTGCTGTTTTTACTACCATCACTCTTGCATTTTTATCTCCTGTTCGACCTGTGTTAATTCAATATACATTTGATCATTATATTGCCAAACCAGATGCTCATATGCTCTTGTTTTCTACAGAAATTCTTATTCTTCTTTTGATTTTAGAATCGTTCACACAATTTGCCGATTCATTTTTAACAAATAAAATTGCTCAAAATATTATTAAAGATATCCGTTCCGTTCTTTATAAACATGTGATTCGCTTACGTCTAAAATATTATGATAACACTCCTATAGGGACATTGGTAACGCGTTCCGTTTCTGATATTGAGGTTCTTGCAGATATGTTTTCAGATGGTTTGATCTCCATTATTGGTGATCTTTTAAAAGTTATTGTGATTCTTGTGGTGATGATATTTATAAATTTTAAATTAACCTTGATCGTACTTGTTCCAATCCCATTTTTACTTATTGCTACTTACATTTTTAAAAAGGCTGTCCAGTCTTCTTTTCAAGATGTAAGAACGCAAGTCGCCCGACTAAACGCGTTTGTTCAGGAACATATCACAGGAATGAATATTGTACAAATATTTAATCGTGAAAAGGCAGAATCAGAAAAATTTGAAAAGATTAACGCAAAACATCGCGATGCAAATATTAGATCTATTATGGCTTATTCCATCTTTTTTCCGATTGTCGAAATATTATCCTCTGTTTCTATTGGTTTATTGGTTTGGTGGGGTGGAAGAGGTATTTTGAATGCTACAGCTACTATGGGTCAGCTGGTAGAATTTATTATGTTTTTGAATTTATTGTTTCGCCCTATCCGACAGTTAGCAGATAAATTTAATACGCTTCAAATGGGAATGGTTTCGTCAGAGCGGGTTTTTAAAGTGCTTGATACAGACGAGATTATTGAAAATAATGGAACTAAAGAAGCAAGCGGTATTAGCGGAGAGGTTGAACTTAAAGATATTTGGTTTGCATACAATAACAATGATTTTGTTTTAAAAAACATTTCATTTTCTGTTAAGAAAGGGGATACCGTTGCTTTGGTTGGTGCCACTGGTGCTGGTAAATCGTCTATCATAAATTTGTTGAACCGTTTTTACGAATACAACAGTGGTTCAATTCGTATCGATGGTGTCAATATTCGTGAATACGAATTGACATCCTTACGAAGAAATATTGGAGTCGTATTACAAGATGTGTTTTTGTTTTCGGATACAATTGCAAATAATATTTCGTTGAATAATTCGAGTATTAGTCGTGAGAAGATAATTGAAGCTTCAAAGATGGTTGGTGCTCATGAATTCATTAGTAAGTTGCCAAATACGTATGATTATAATGTTATGGAGCGAGGTGGTATGCTTTCAGTAGGGCAGCGACAATTGATATCATTCATACGCGCCTATGTTTACGATCCTAAAGTCTTGGTATTAGATGAAGCAACATCTTCTATTGATACAGAATCTGAAAAACTAATCCAGAATGCTATAGATATTCTTACAAAAGGTCGCACATCTATTGTGATTGCGCATCGTTTGGCAACTATTCAGAAAGCAGACAAAATTATTGTGATGGACAATGGTGAGATCCTTGAAATGGGAAATCACCAGGAGTTATTAAAAAAGAATGGACAATATAAGAAACTGTTTGAGCTTCAATTTAAGGACGAAATAGTTGTCTAATTGTTTAATTTGTCTTTTAAATATTGACCTGTATAGGATCCTTTGCATTTAACAAGATCTTCAGGCACTCCTTCAAAAACAAGGTTTCCTCCATCTGTTCCTCCTTCAGGACCAAGGTCAATGATCCAATCAGCACACTTAATTATTTCTGCATTGTGTTCAATGATGATTAATGAATGCCCTTGCTTTAAGAGTGCATTGAAAGCGTATAATAATTTTGAGATATCATGAAAATGTAAGCCGGTTGTAGGCTCATCAAAAATAAATAGAGTAGGCGTAGTGCTATTTTGACCAATACCCAAAAAGGATGCAAGTTTAATCCGTTGCGCTTCTCCACCGCTCAGTGTGCTGGATGGTTGTCCTAAATGAACGTATCCCAGTCCTACATCAGATAAAGGTTTTAATTTTTGAACAATCTTCTTTTCAGTATTCGTTGGCCGCAACGCTGAATCGAAAAAGTTGATTGCGTCATCAACAGTCATATTCAAAATGTCAGAAATGTTTTTCTCATTGTACGTGATGTCAAGAATGTCTTGTTTAAAACGTTTGCCATTACATGCTTCGCAGACAAGGTGGATGTCTGCCATAAACTGCATTTCAACGGTCACTTCTCCTTCTCCTTCACAAACTTCGCATCTTCCACCATCAACATTAAATGAAAAGTGAGAAGGTTTGTAACCTCTGTTTTTGGCTAATAGTTGATCTGCGTATAAGGCACGTATCTCATCATATGCTTTCACATAGGTGACCGGATTCGAACGAGATGACTTACCAATAGGGTTTTGATCGATCATCTCTATGGCAGAAATATTTTTAAAGTCGCCACCTAATTTATCGAAACTTCCTGTTTGTTCTCCGAAACCTCCATGGATTTTTTTTAATGCAGGATATAAAACGCGTTTAACTAATGAGGTTTTACCAGACCCACTAACACCAGTAATAACTGTCATTACATTGAGCGGAAATTTTACATTTACTCCTTTTAGATTATTTTCTCTGACACCGATAAGTTCAATATACTGATTCCAATTTCTTCTGGATGAAGGAACTTCTATCTTTTCTTTTCCGGTTAAATAGAATGCAGTCAAACTTCTTTTTTCAGTTGCTAAATCTTTATGAGTTCCCTGAAAAACAAGTTCCCCTCCATGTGTTCCTGCTAATGGACCGATGTCAATTAGTTGGTCAGCAGCGCGCATGATCTCTTCGTCATGCTCAACAACAATTACTGTATTTCCAATATCGCGCAATGAATTTAGAACTTTTATCAATCGGCTAGTATCCCTTGAATGCAGACCTATACTTGGTTCATCAAGAATATACATGGATCCTACAAGACTACTTCCTAGCGATGTTGCTAAATTGATTCGTTGCGATTCACCTCCTGATAAAGAGTTTGACAATCGGTTCAATGTGAGGTAGCCTAATCCAACATCATCCAGAAACTGCAGGCGATTTGTTATTTCAACTAAAATCCGTTTAGCTACTGCTGTATCATATTTAGATAGTTTAATGTTTTTGAAAAAATACAATGAATTTTTTACCGGCATCAAAACGATATCTGTGATGGACATGTCTGCTATTTTCACATAGCTTGCATCTTTGCGAAGACGAGTTCCATTACATTCTGGGCAAGTTGTTTTTCCTCGGTACCGTGATAACATGACACGGTACTGGATCTTATAGGCTTGTTCTTCCAGATGCTTGAAAAAATCAGTAAGCCCCTGAAAATACTTATTTCCACTCCAAATTAGTTTTTTTTCTTTTGCAGTCAGATCGTAATATGGGCGATGAATAGGAAAATCAAATTTATGAGAATTATTCACTAACACTTTTTTCCACTCACTCATTTTGTCACCTTTCCAGCACACTATCGCATCTTCATAGACCGATATATTTTTATTCGGTATAACAAGATCTTCGTCTATACCGATCACACTACCAAATCCTTCACAGTGTTTGCAAGCACCAATAGGATTATTAAAGCTAAAAAAATGTGTGCTTGGTTCTTCGAAAACCATCTCGTCCAATTCAAATTTATTGGAAAAAGATCGCATTCCTGTTTTTGTTTTTTTATTTTTTGTTTTTGACTCGGGTTCAGGAGCATCTAAAATTTCTATTGAACATTCGCCTTCGCCTTCATAAAATGCTGTTTGAACAGAATCAGAAATGCGGTTTTCGTTATCTTCATCTTCAGGACGAACAGTTAAACGATCCACCACAATATAAATTTGTTCTTTTTCTGAAAATTTTGCATTGATAAAATCCTCAATCTTTTGAACTTTTCCATTTTGCTGGATGCGGGTAAAACCTTGTTGAGATAATAACTCTAGCTGTTTTTTTATTGTTTTATCGGCCTGTTTTTTTAGAGGAGATAGAACATAAAATTTTGTTTCAGGTGAAAGTGAATGAATGTATGCCACAACATCCGAAACGGTATCACGCTTTACTTGATTTCCGGAAATTGGCGAAAAAGTATTACCGATTCTGGCAAATAATAACTTTAGATAATCATATATTTCTGTTGATGTTCCAATGGTAGAGCGGGGGTTACGTGAATTAACTTTTTGTTCAATGGCAATGGCCGGTGAAATCCCCTTAATGTAATCAACTTCCGGTTTATCAATCCTTCCTAAAAATTGTCTTGCATATGAAGAAAGACTTTCCACGTACCGTCTTTGTCCTTCTGCATAAAGCGTATCAAAAGCCAAAGAAGATTTGCCAGATCCTGATAAGCCAGTAATTACAACCAATTTGTTGCGCGGAATTGCAACGTCAATGTTTTTTAAATTATGAACGCGTGCCCCTTTAATAATAATGAATTCTTTTGAATCAAGATCTTCTATATGCTTAGCCTTAGCCATATTTTTTTTGAAATTTTTGCAGCTTAGTCGTATGCTTACATATCGGCTGAACAGGTGCGCAAAGTGTTTTTATGTATTCGTTATTATTTTGGACCTACCTGAATTCACATTAAAATAGATCGTTTTTCAGCTAAAAAAACGGATTATGTTTATTCCATTTTTAGTAAGTCTTCAAAATTAGTCAATTTAGCTTTGGATTTTTAGTTAAAAAGACTATATTTGTTTTAACAAAATGAATATTTTATTTGTTAAATGCAACAATTAAAGTATTTCTGCGTTAAACCAAACAAATTCAATTTTAGTATTCACCCAGGACTTTTAACATAAATTATTAAAAGTCCATCAAACAAAGGAGAACAGATATAGGGAAACATCTACTTTTTTAATTTTTTATTTAACTAAAAAAGGAGGTACCTATGCCTATTCAACAGATTGTTGACGACCAAGAACTCGTTAATCTTTACATCAAGGGTGATGAATCAGCTCTCGTTTCTTTAATAACACGCCACAAACGTAGAATTTTTAGCTACATTATGCTTACTGTAAAAGACAGAGCATTGGCTGAAGACGTTTTTCAAGACACCTTTATTAAAGTAATTAATACCCTTAAAAAAGGTCATTATAATGAAGAAGGTAAGTTTTTACCTTGGGTATTGCGGATTTCGCACAATCTCATTATCGATACTTTTCGCAAAGACAAAAGGATGCCAACAATAAGTGGTGGCACCAATGGAGATGGTGAAGAATTTGATATTTTTAGTGTGCTAGGTACGTATGATAAAACGATTGAGCAAGAGATGATACAAGCTCAGGTTCGGAAGGATATTCGTAAACTGGTTGAATGTCTTCCTGCGGAGCAACGCGAAGTATTAATGATGCGTCATTATTTCGATATGAGTTTTAAAGAAATTTCTGAACAAACAAATGTGAGCATTAATACTGCTTTGGGGCGTATGCGATATGCATTAATAAATTTACGTAAGATGATTGAAGAAAAAGAGATTGTTGTTAGTTATTAATTATTGGTTTTTTTGTGAAAAAGCTGTTCTTTATTCGAGGAACAGCTTTTTTTATGCCCTATACAATAAACAAAAATAACTTTCGTTATCTGTATATAAACTAAACAAATATTGCATGAATAAAATCTTTACTACAAAAAAAATTATTGAACCCGTTAGAACAGAAATGAATGAGAAAAATGATAACACAAAAGAGTTTCCTTATGAACCGGGAAATAATGTTATCCATAACATTCTGAACTATTCAAAAGCGCTATCGATCCGAAAATCAAAAAGCGGAGAACATTTTGAAATGGTTTTAAACTAAACGGTTACGAAATTTGAAAACGTCCTGCTCTTTTAAAGAACAGGACGTTTTTTAGTTTAGAAGTTTTACTAATCGTTTAATTTCTTCCTGATTCGTAGGTAATTTTAGGGAAGCAAGTACTTTCTTTTTCTCTTTATTGGTCAGATGCCAGCTCAGCGAAATTCGATCGTTCAATTCATTTCGGAGTTCTAAATCAATAATATCAATCTGGCTTTTACACCAAAGATCCGCCATTTGAATCTGTTGATTCTGATTATAGTCTTGTACTTCAAAAAGATGTCCGTAAAAACTTCCCATTGGACGTGTTAAAGCTTGTCCTAGTGTTTGTGTAGGGTTTTCGTCAATAGGGATGTTTTTATGTTTGTCTCGCATTTGGATAATAATAATACCACTTGTGTTCTGTGCGATCCAATCATTAAATGCTTTAATAAAACGTAAACTTGTTTCTAATCCGTAATTATCACGCAAGCCAGCATCCATAATTTCAATCCGTGGTTCGCTAGGTAATGATACGATAGGTGAAATATAGGGGAAAGTTGCACTCATTCTTAAAACACTTGTGAATAGTGTGTTTTTGGCTCCTTGCTCTTCAAAAAAACGGGAATATTCAATTGCATCAAATAGCTTATTGTATTGTGTCTTGTCCATTATCGCATTCATGCTGAGATAGGAAATACCTTGTGGAGAGATCAACATTTTTCGTCCATCATTTACAATAGAAGGAGAAAATACCATCATAGGAATATCAGAATTCGCTTCTGATAATTTATAATCATCGAGACGTTTATCGAAAACATGGTGAGTGTTTTCTTGTAATTTATGTTCAAATGCTGACCCTCTATCCTCCGAATAACGCTGATTATCAATCACAAAATTTTGCATTGGAAATAGCCATTCACTTGTTGCAACCTTAAAAGCAATTGGGTTTAATATATCTTTTGAAATGTTAGTTTGAAATTCCTCTCCATAGTAACTACTTATTTTATGTTTTTGTTTTTCAAGATAAAGTTCCCTTAAATAGGCTGCACCAACCATTCCGCCAGATGATCCGGATATAAGTTGAGTTTGACTTAGCAGCTTACCCTCTAATAAACTATCAACATACTGCAAGGTAGAAAGTGTCCATAAAGACGAACGTAAGCCACCACCACTGACATTAATAAAAATAATTTTAGGTTTTTTATTCGGGTCGATGGAGCTTGTATTTTTTGCTTTCCATTTGTTTAATATTTGCAGCGTTTCATCAATGTCTTTCTTCAGGTTGCTGTATTGCTTGTCCATGACCTTCAAATTATCATAGCTGTATTCAGCTTTTTTTATGTCGTAATTTAGACCATATGCATAATTTTCTGAATGAAGAAATTGAATTTTATGAAGGTAATTGAATGAAAGTAAAAAGAGAATGAATACGATTGTTGACCAACCTCTGAACCATCTGTAAAAAGAGCTAAAGAGCATGATAAATGTAGTAAATAACAGAAATACACTTGCTCCTGCAGGGATTTCCAGTATTTTAATTTTGCTTAATAATCCTAATCCTAATAAGCTTATGATCGTTATGATTTGAAAAATGAATGCTGAATGATGATTTTGTCTGAGGACATCTTTGAGCATTTCTTTTTTGTAATGCTGAACAGAACGGACAAGTCTTATTTTTGTGAAATTACTAAAATAGGTTTCCACATACCAGTCGCGAGACTCTTTAATAAGTCTTGGGTTTCGCTCACCCTGCATTACTTTCGTTTTTACATTTTGTGTCATCTCATTTTGATGCTGGATGCCATAAAGCTTGTAAATGTCTTTGTTTGCTTTAAAGAAATAGGTGAATGATACAAACAGAAAAAAAGCAACTCCGCTCAAAAAGCCTACGATCATTAGAAAAATCTTATATGTTGACATGATATCTTCTCCTTTGAGGAAAGAAAAAACAAGAAAACAATAGAGTGTAATAAACAACAGGGGGAAGAAAAAATTATTTAAACAATATTTAAGAAAAGGGTTTCTTAAGGTTGCTAAAAAGGGGAATCGAAATGCATTTTTTATATAGCTGGCAATATTGTATGCCATAATAAATCCACCACAAGAAAAACCCAGAATGAAATAAGAGAGAAAACTTATTTTGTCAAAATATTCAGGTCCAAGAAAAAGGTAGGCAACACCGTATCGTGAAGCAACACTATTGGTAATAATTCCAAAAAATAAAAACCAAAATACAACTAACAGAAGGTTTTTTTTAATATCGAGTAAGACTAACCTAAACGGAAAAGAATAAATGAGTTTTCGGAAAGTAGGATGCTTTCTGAAAGACCTCTTTATGCGTGTGGTTAGTAACATAACTAAATTTTAGAATTAACGATCTGCAAGATCTCTGTTTCCAGCGCTTTTGTTTTTTCTTCTAATACGTTCCCTTGGTCAATAATGTTCTGTGAAAATGCTTTATCGGTTAATCCTCCAGCATTTATTTTTACATTAAGAAAGGCTCCCATTACAGCAGACCTTGCGCATAATGCGCCAACGCCAGCGTCGGTTACAGAATTAGGGTTTCCTATTTCTGCCATTGCTTTTATTACTTCCATAGAATCATAACACAATTGCATCACCTTGAAAGGTACTTCTGTGGCATATTTTGTGGCTTCTTGTATGGCTGATGTTCTGGATTTTTTCTCTTCATCAGTTCCTTTTGGTAATCCAAATGCTGTCATGATCTTGTTGAATGCATTTGTGTCTTCATCTACTAATTTTAATAATTCATTTTTATAATACTGACCACGTTCTGCCCAATCGGAAAATTCTTTCCAACGATCATCCCATCCTGGTTTGTGAGAAGAAAGGTTAGCAACCATTGTTCCTAGAGAAATGCCAAGAGAACCAATATAAGCAGCGATAGAACCTCCACCGGGAGCGGGGCTCTCACTTGCTGTTTCATTAGCAAATTCAACAAGATCCATTTTTATTAATCGTGATTCTGAATTATTTTTTAACAGGTACTCAATAATGCGTTCTTCGGGCTTAAACGGAGATAACTCATCCAAACCAAGTGATTTTACGGCAATTTTAATTAGTTCCTTTTCTGATACACCGATAGAACGATTTTGTTTTTCTAAAAAGTATTTTCCGGCATCCAGCATTGATTTCAATGGTACCAATCCCACCAACTCTGAACCTGTTACCCTGATCCCACGTTCGTTTGCTTTGGAACATACTTCATCAAAAGCCTTATGAACAGATGTGATATTGATATTCGTTAAGTTCATGGAAATTTGTGCAATTCCATATTCTTCAATATACCAACCAATCGCTTTTACAGATTTTAAAGATCCAGGAATGTTTACATTGTTTCCTTTTTCATCGATTACAATTTTGCCAGTTACCGGGTTTCCTTCGCGTTTTACGCGACCGGCTTCACGAACATCAAATGCAATTGAATTAGCTCTTCGGGTTGAAGTGGTATTTAAATTTACGTTATATGCAACTAGAAAGTCACGCGCCCCAATAACGGTTGAGCCTGATTTTACAGAATGTTCAGCAGGACCGAAATCTGGTTTCCATTCTGGTAGTTTTATTTTTTTGAAAAAACCTTCGTATTCCCCTGCCCGAATTACAGATAAATTATTACGCTTTTTATCTGTTTGTGCCGCTTCATAGAGATAAACAGGAATGCTTAGTTCTTTTCCAACTCTGGCACCTAGTTTTTTTGCATACTCGGCCGTTTCTTCCATGGTGATTCCTGCGATTGGAATTAGCGGACATACATCGGTAGCACCCATTCGTGGGTGTTCGCCTTTATGTTTGCTCATATCGATCAATTCACCTGCTTTTTTTATTGCTAGAAATGCTGCTTGAATAACAGCATCGGGATTTCCGACAAAGGTGACTACAGTTCTGTTCGTTGCTTTGCCCGGATCTACATTTAATAATTTTACACCCTCAACAGATTCAATTTCAGTTGTAATTTGATGAATGATGTTCATGTCGTGTCCTTCAGAAAAATTCGGAACACATTCGATTAATTGATTCATATGCGTTATTTTTTTTCGATTATTTTACCATTAATAATAATTGTATCTACTAAATTACTTCCAAATGAATAGGGTATAAAAGAATATCCCGGAATTTCTTTTGTAATGAAAATATTTGCTTTTTTTCCAATTGCTATACTGCCATGTGTTTTGCTTAGATCCATAGCATATGCTGAGTTAATAGTTGAAGCATTAATAACTTCTTCTGGTGTCATTTTGTAATGGATACAACCAAGAGAGAGCATTAAATTCATGTTCCCACTTGGACTGCTTCCGGGGTTAAAGTCAGAAGCAATAGCAACTGCTAATCCAGAATCAATCATTTTGCGTGCGGGTGGATGGGGTAGCCCTAAAAAGAAGGCAGCTCCCGGTAAAATGGTTGGTATTGTATTTGAATTTTGTAATGCTTTTATTTCTGTCTCTCCCACAAATTCCAAATGGTCAACACTGATTGCTCCGACCTCTACACCAGCTAATACACCACCAGAATTACTTAGCTGCTCAGCATGTACTTTAGGAGACATACCATGCTTTTTTCCGGCTGTTAATATTTCTATTGTTTCTTCTTTAGTAAAATAGTTCTTCTCACAGAATACATCGCAATAATCAGCTAATTGCTCTGCGGCAATTTTGGGCATCATTTCATTTATTAAAAGATCGATGTATTTTCTTTTGTCATTTTTATATTCAGTCGGAACAGCATGTGCACCAAGGAAAGTAGCTTTTATTGTTAAAGGAGAAAGTGTTTTTAGTTTTTTGATGACACGCAGCATTTTTAATTCGGACTCAACACTTAATCCGTAACCACTTTTTATTTCAACAGCACCAGTTCCTTGAATCATGATCTCATTCAGTCGTATAAGAGCACTCTTTACTAATTCGTCTTCCGAAGCATCCGCTAATTTTTTTGCAGAATTTAAAATACCACCACCTCTTTCGAATATTTGTTCATAGGTTAGGCCGTTGATTCTATCCACAAATTCACCTTCGCGACTGCCTGCAAAAACAATATGGGTATGGCTATCGCAATAACTAGGCATTACAATTTTATCGGAAGCATCTATGATTGTTAAATTTGTCCAGTCCGAAATTCCTTCCCAATCATCCATCTTTCCAAATCCTGCAATTGTATCGTTTTCAATAGCAAGCCATGCATCCTGAATACAGGGAAGATTTTTCATGTCTATCCCTGCCACTTTTAAACGGGAATTTTCTTCAACCTGAACTAATTGTTTTATGTTTTTTATTAGAATTTTCATGCAAAGACAATTAGGTCGAAAGATAAGAATTTACTAGGTATTATCCGATGATTTTTTATTTTTTTGAACGAACAAAAAAACAGTTATTAATTCATTATATTTGTTAGGATTGTAATTCACTTCTATCCTATGAAAAAAACTATCATTTCTTTTCTCATCTTGTTTTTATTTATACTTAATTCCCTAAAGGCTCAGGATAGTTGTTTTACTCCTTCACCATTTTGTAGCGGCAATTATTATAACTATACAATGGCTGCTGGTATTATTGCGCCTTCGGGACCAGATTATGGTTGTTTAGCTACACAATCTAGTCCGTTATGGATTTCTATTTTTGTAACTTCTCCCGGCGACCTTACTATTACAGGAGCGGGATTAGATGCTTCCGATAATCCATTGGACATTGATTATATTTATTGGGGTCCATTTTCGAGCATGTCAGGGATATGTTATTCGCAATTGGATGCAGGACATATTTTGGGATGTGATTATTCTACTGATAATTTGCTCAATTTTGCAATTACAGGTGCAACAACTGGTTCTTACTATATAGCCATGGTGTCTAACTATTCTGGGCAACCCGCTTTTGTTTCCTATTCCCAAAGTGGAGGTTCAGGCGTGGCAACATGTGTTTTACCTTGTTCTTTTAATTTCTTATCTGCTACGCCATCTGTTTGTAATGTTACCGATAACACATATAGTATTTCAGGTGTAATGAATTTTTCGAATCCTCCTACAACAGGAACATTAACCGTTTTTGGAAGTTGTGGAGGTAGCCAAACGTTTACACCTCCATTTACTAATCCCACGAACTATTTATTTTCAGGTTTACCTTCCGACAGTAATACATGTTTTGTTTCCGCTATTTTTTCAGATGGTGCAGGTTGTAGTTTGAATCAAAGTTATTTGGCTCCAGCAATGTGTAATCCTAATTTGTCTGTAAAGGAAGGCTTTGATCAGATGGATATTACAGTTGCTCCTAATCCTTCCAATGGAATAGTTGAGCTAAGTTTTATAACTTCTTCTCAAGATATTTCTGTTTTTATTACGGACATTTTAGGGCGATCCATCTATTTTGATCAGGTTGAAAAAAATACCGGGACATATAAAAAGCAAATAGATCTTACACCATTTGATACTGGAATTTATTTTGTGAAGGTTGTTGCTGGAAAAAGCTGTTCATGCAAGAAAATTATTTACAATTAAAGCGGAAGTTTCCTCCCGATAATTCATTAATTTTGACTGTTTTATAATACTATTTTATGGCTGGCAATACTTTCGGAAAAATATTTACCCTTACTACATTCGGCGAATCGCATGGCGAAGCGCTGGGTGGTATTATTGATGGTTGTCCTGCCGCACTCGTTATCGATCAAGAATTTATCCAATCTGAATTAGATAGAAGACGTCCTGGTCAGTCTTCTATTGTTACTCAACGTAAAGAAGGTGACAAAGTGGAATTTCTTTCCGGAATTTTCGAAGGAAAGACAACGGGAACTCCAATTGGTTTTATTGTTCGCAATGAAAATCAAAAATCGAAAGATTATGAACACAATATAGATGTATACCGACCTTCCCATGCTGATTATACCTATGAAGCAAAATATGGAATGCGGGATCATCGAGGTGGCGGACGTTCTTCTGCCCGTGAAACAGTAAGTAGAGTAGTGGCGGGCGCTATTGCTAAACTCATTTTAAAGCATTACGGAATTTCCGTTAACGCCTATACATCTCAAGTTGGCGATATTAAATTATTGAAAAATTATCATGATTTGGATTTTAATTTAATTGATTCGAATCCTGTTCGTTGTCCGGATGTTCTACTTGCCGAAACAATGATTCAGAAGATTGAGCAGGTTCGTAAAGCTGGTGATACAATCGGAGGAATAATTTCATGTGTGGCAAAAGGAGTTCCTGTAGGATTAGGAGAACCTGTTTTCGATAAATTACATGCGGATATGGGTAAAGCAATGCTAAGTATCAATGCTGTAAAAGGTTTTGAATATGGAAGTGGATTTGAAGGAGTAAAAATGAATGGATCACTGCATAATGATGCGTTCGTTTCGGAAAGCAATGCTATCAAAACAAAAACAAATCATTCAGGTGGAATACAAGGTGGAATAAGTAATGGAGATGATATCTATTTTCGTGTAGCCTTCAAACCCGTTGCAACTATTATGCAAAAACAAAATACGGTTAATGCGAACGGGGAAGCAGTTGAAATGACTGGTAAAGGTCGGCATGATCCTTGCGTATTGCCCAGAGCTGTTCCTATAGTAGAGGCAATGGCGGCATTAGTTCTTGTAGATCATTTATTGCGATCAAAAAATTCTAAATTATAATATTCAAATTCTAATTAGTGACAAATAGTTATGGCAAACGAAATACCCAAAAAGAAAAAAAGTTTACTACGCAGAATTTTCAAATGGACAGGAATAACGATGCTAGTCTTGATTATTTTGATCATCAGCGCACCGTTTTTATTTAAGAAACAAATTGTACAATTTGTGAAAGATACAGCGAATGAACAATTGAATGCGAAAGTGAATTTTGGTCAGTTTGACTTAACGTTACTAAGTACGTTTCCTGATTTTACTCTTTCTGTTGATAGTGTGAGTGTTGCCAATACGGGCTATTTTCAGGGCGATACATTGTTATTCGCTCAAAATCTGACAATAGGATTAGATTTAGTTAGTGTCATAAAAGGTGAAAAGTATAAGATCAATTCTGTCAAACTTAATCAACCACGTATTCATGCTTTGGTGATGAAAGATGGAATGGCAAATTGGGATATTACAAAGCCGTCTTCGGATTCAACAGGGACAGCTGATACAGCGAATTCTGCTCCTTTTAAAATGACGTTAAAGAAGTTTGAAATAAAGAATGGTTACATCATGTATGATGATGCGTCTATGGATTTCAAGACGGAATTGTATAATATGAATCATACGTTAAGTGGTGATTTTACCTCGGATAATTTTGTTCTTACAACACTTACCGATATTGAAAAAATGACAATAGTCTATGGTAGTGTTACTTATTTGAATAAGGTAAAAACCGCTATTAAGGCCGATATGGATGTCGATATGCCTAATTTTAAATTCACATTTAAGGACAATGAATTTTCGTTAAATGAATTGACTTTGGGACTCGATGGCTATTTTGCTATGCCGAAAGATGATATGGATATGGATTTGAAATTTAAGGCAAACCAAACAGCGTTCAAGAATATTTTATCATTAGTGCCTGGAGTTTATACAGCTGATTTCAAAGATGTGAAAACCACTGGATCGCTTGCGCTTGATGGTTTTGTAAAAGGGATATATTCTACGAATAAAATGCCGGCTTTTGGTGGAAAATTAATCATTAAAGATGCAATGTTCCAATATCCTTCGCTACCCAAATCGGCTACAAACATTCAGGTGGATCTAGCGTTAGATAACAAAACAGGAGATCCTGATGCCACTGTTATTGATCTGAATAAATTTCATGTGGAAATGGCTGGCAATCCTGTTGATGCTACGATGCATGTTTCTACTCCTGTTTCAGATGCAAACATTGTTGCCAAAGTATTGGCAAAAATTAACTTAGCTACAATGAAAGATGTTATTCCTCTTGAAAAGGGAGACGATCTTAATGGAATGATCACAGCGGATATCAAAATGAACGGACGCTTGAGTGCAATTGAAAAAGAGCACTATGATGAATTTTATGCAGAAGGAACACTTGCTATTTTGGATATGAACTACCAAACAAAATCCTTGAATTATCCGACACAGATTAGCAAGTTGTATTTAACTTTTAATCCTAAAACAGTTGATCTGACTGCCTTAGATGCAAAGATTGGAAAGAGTGATATTCAAATGAATGGTAAGATTGAAAACTTTTTACAATACGCCTTAAAGGATTCATTACTTAAAGGAAGTTTTAATTTAAATTCCAGCTATCTTGATTTGAATGAACTAATGAGTAGTAGTGATACGACTAAACCTGAAACTGCTGCCGCTGCTGATACTGCCGCCATGTCTGTTGTGCTAGTGCCCTCTAATTTGGAAGTAAAATTAAATGCAAATCTTAAAAAAATGTTGTACGATAAATTGACCATCACAAATGTTATAGGTGGTGTTGCAATCAAAGACAGCAGGATGATGTTAGATGATTTGAAATTGACAATAGATGAGTTAGAAGGAACGATGGGCTTAACAGGTGTGTATAGTTCTCAGGATATAAAAAAGCCTTCAGTTGATTTTGATGTTGATATCGCAAACTTTGACATCCCTAAAACATTTAAAGCTTTTAATAGCGTTCAAAAATTAGCGCCGATAGGAAAATATGCAAAAGGTAAATTTGGTACGAAATTAAAGTTCACGACCTTCATGGATCAGCATATGAATCCAGATATGAAATCGTTGACAGGTGGTGGTAAATTGACTACAAAAAGTGTTGTTGTTGAAGGATTTGAACCAATTGATAAATTAGCTGATGCTTTGAAACAAGAAAGATACAAAAAGATGACCTTCGAAAATGTGAATGCAAGTTATCGTTTTGTAGATGGAAGATTGATTGTGGATGAAATGCCAATTAAATGCGGAAGTTTGACAGGGAAAGTGAAAGGATCAACGGGATTCGATCAAACCATTGATTATACATGGGATCTTGAGATTCCTCGTTCGGAATTTGGTTCTCAAGCGAATGCTGTTGCGGGAAGTTTGATGGATCAGTTGAATAAACAAGCAGGAACAAATGTTAAGTTAGGGGATAAAGTCAAGATCAAAGCATTGTTTGGTGGAACAGTCACGAAGCCTACTTTAAAAACAGACTTGTTTAATCCTTCTGCAGGTGTTAAGGATCAGGTGGCAGATCTTTTAAATAAAGGGATAGACGCGGCTAAACAAAAAGCGAAGGAAGAAGCAGAAAAAATATTGAAGGATGCTCAGGAAAAGGCGGATAAAATAAAGGCAGAAGCAAAAGTTTTAGCAGATAAAACAATAGCAGAAGGGTATGCAGCAATTGATAAAAATATTGAGGATATAAAAAACCCGATAGCAAAAGGGACTGCAAAACTAGCAGCACCAAAAGCGAAGAAGGAGATTGACAAAAAAGCACAAGCTATATTAGATGAGGCAAATAAAAAAGCAGATCAGATATTGATCAATGCAAAAGCGGAATCGGATAAGAAATTGCAATAAAAAAGTTTTAATTAAGTTCCAATGGAATGCCTACTGGAAAAATTCATCGTTGAATGGTTGTATGGCTTATCTTTTAAGGAATAGCCCGTTATAGAAAATAGTCTATGAAATTTTATTTAAAAGCAGTATCATTTTTTATTCTTAGTTCATTTGCGATTCCCTTGCTGGCTCAGGAAGAAACAAAATGTCAGGAGATAGACAATAAAAAAGCAATTAAGCTTTATACCCAGGGAACAGATAAAAAATATAAAAAAGAAGAGCGCCTCGCTTTTCTTACGAAAGCCATTGCTTTGGAACCTGATTACGTGGATGCTAATTTCGCCTTTGCTGAAGAGCGAATTAAAACACTTAGCCTTGCCGATGCAAAATACAAACCTGTGGAACCATACTTTAAAAAAGTGATTGAGATATGTCCTAAATATCATTCTGATCCTTATTATTATCTTGGTTTCATTGCATACGAAGATGAAAATTGGGCAGAGTCTATAAGATATTTAAAGCAATACTTAGATTTTAAAGATGACGATGATAAGAAATTTAACAAAGATTACGATGCATTTTTATCACAATCAAAACAAATGATTCGCTATTGTAAATTGTATATTGAATTAGCGAAACCTGTTCCTTTTGATCCTTATCCAGTGCCTGGTATTTGTACAGAAAAAGACGAATATCTTCCAATCATATCCTCTGATGATGAAATGATGTTGTTTACCAGAAAGCAGCCTTTTATTGACAATAATGTGGTATACCAGAGCGACAAAGAATTGGAATTATTCAGTTATTCGATCCGAAGCAAAATTACCGGGCAATTTAATAAAGGGCAACGAATGTCGTATCCATTTAACAAAAACGGAAGTGAAGGCGGTGCAACCATGTCTATTGATAACAAACATTTATTTTTTACTAAATGTACAGATGAGGGCGGTTCAACCATTAATTGCGACATCTACTATTCGGATAAAGTTAATGGAGAATGGACAGAAGCAAAAAAGGTAGAAGGTATCAATGATCCTGTTTATTGGGATTCACAGCCTAGTATTGCCTCAGATGGTAAGACACTTTATTTTGCAAGCGACAGAAAAGGTGGTCGCGGAGGCGTAGATCTTTACAACTCTGTTCGGGGTGATAACGGTGTTTGGTGTACTCCAGAAAATTTAGGTCCAACAATCAATACAAGTGGAGATGAAAAATCACCTTTCATTCACTCCGATTTTCAAACACTTTATTTTTCTTCTGATGGGCAACCTGGAGTGGGAGGCTTTGATATTTTCTTTTCAAAAAAAGGCGAGGATGGTAAATGGGCTGAACCGAAAAATATTGGAGTTCCAATTAATACGACAGGTGATGATCTTGGTTTCTTTGTAAGTACTGATGGACACCTTGGATATTTTGCTTCAAACGAACCAGCCAGAACAAAAGGGAAATCTGTTGGAAAATATGATATTTATTCATTCGATCTCTACAAGGAAGCTCGCCCTGATGAAGTAGCATTTTTTAAAGGGAAAATTGAAGACAATGGTCATGGTGAACCGAAAGGTTTTACAGTAGAAGTGAAAGATGCAGTTACAAAAAAAGTCACCAAAGCAATGGTTGATACTTTAACAGGTGATTATACAGTTGTTGTAAATCAGAAAACTAAAAACGATCTTATTATTACAGTAAAAAAGGACAATTACTCTTTCAGTTCTGAATTGATAAAAAAGGATTCGATTGTAAATGCCAAGCCTGCAAAGGTTAATATGATTGTTGATACAATTAAAGTTGGTAAAACATATGCTCTTAATAATATTTATTACAAAACAAATTCAGCAGATCTGGATCCAAGTTCTACAATTGTGATAGAAGAATTTGCCGAATTTCTAAAGAAAAATCCTACGATTAAAATTGAAGTGCACGGACATACGGATAATGTTGGAGATGTAAAATCAAATCTTGCTCTATCCACCGACAGGGCATTTAGTGTTAGAAATCTATTGCTTGCTCAAGGGATAGATGAAAAACGATTGGTTGATTTTAAAGGTTTTGGCGCCTCCAAACCAATTGCTGATAACGCTACAGAAGCAGGCAGGGCAAAAAACAGAAGAACAGAATTTGTGATAGTTGGGAAGTAGTTAACGATCATTTCCTTCACAGGATAAAAATACTCATACCATTGGAATGTATCACCACTTTTAAGATAGGATATATTTTATGAATAGTATAGACTGATGATCAATGTTTCTATTGTTTTACGATTTTATAATTTTTGGAGCTCTTGTTACTCATAATATTTAAAATGTAGATACCTTTTCCAAAATTACTCATATTGATTCTAACTAATTCTTCTTTTACACTTTCCGAATAATAAACCAACTTCCCTTGAATGTCATAGATATTGATTTTTGAATTTTCTTTATAGGTATCCCCAAGATCAATAGTTAGGTTATTTTCTGTTGGATTGGGGTATATCAATACAGTTGATCCTAAATTATTAGCAACAGCAGTTGTTAATGGAGGGTGACCAGTCAATGCTAGGTCGCTTATTAAAATAGAGCCAGCAGTTGTTTTATCAAAGAGGAATTTGATCTTTTCTATTTGTGTCATATCGATTCCTGTAAAAGAATTTAAGGGGATCTTTATGGTATTGAACAATACTTTTGGTAATTCCCAGGGTTGCGTTCCAGGTTGAAAAAACAGCGCATTTGTATGGCTATTTATAGTCTGACTGCTTGTATTTCCCAAAACATCAATTAATTGTACTGTAAAATCAAGGTCGGTACCGGAAGTTGTTTCTTTAAAATTTTCAGCGGCTCTGAATTGTAGATCTAAAAAATTGGTAACATTTTGATAAGCTGGAGGTAAAATATTCTGATAAAAATCTGTGGCGCTATTCCATCTTATGGCCATTTGCGATAATCCACCTGTTCCAGAAGTACCTTTATGTGGTTCTTTATCTGCTATGGTACTTACTCCACAAGCAGCTTCTCCCAATCCGCCACCACATATTCCCGAAGAAACTAATCCTCCGTTTGTAACAGCTCCTGATAGTGTATTTGATGTGGCATTACCGACAGTTGTTGTTCTGTTGATATCCAATCGTTTTGAATAGGGTGCATGATAAGAAACGTAAACAGCTGAAGAATCAAGCATAGAAGAAGCGGGAGGAATGATATCATCCACTTCAAGGATAGGAGCAAAGGTTGTTTCATTTCCAATGTATAAACGAAAAAATGCACTTGCATAGGTATTGAATGCCGCTTGTTGTTCAGTAGGAGTTAATCGTTTATTTGTTGGCCCGCTACCGCAATGTGGATCGGAAGTGTATGACCAGTCGTCTGAACCTCCTGCTGGATATAATCCGGGAGTCCAAACGGTATTAAAAAAATTATGATCAGCACCCATCAATAAAACAGAATGTTTTGGTGACTCATCTGTTGGAACAGAATAACGCGCATCATCTAAATAATGAACACCTTGAAGATTGGAAACATCACCATCGCAATAAGGTGCGATATTCAAGAAAGGAACATTGTTTAATACTTCTCTTAAAAAATCAACAGGAGCAAGCGTAAGTACAGCTTTTATACCATACGGACTGCCTAAAGATCTGTTAAGTAAAGCATTTGCAACAACACCTTCACCACCACGAGAATGTCCCATAGTACCGATGTTATTCATATCTAATTTTCCGACAAACATCGTTCCGAATGGAGTTCCTCCAACGGTGTTGTATGTGTTCCATAAATTTAAATGATATTGCATCAAAGCTGCCCGAGCCGACATTCCATAATCAGCAACACCCGCATCTGCCGCATTGATAGCATTGGTAGAAATGGAAATCACAATGTATCCATGACTTGCCATTTGCGTAGCAAAATAATCATAGCCTTGAAAACTGGTGATGGATTGAAAACCTGAAGAAGGAGGCCAATTGCTATTTGTGTTGGACGGGTTACTGGTTTGATAGGTTGTTTCATGACGACCGTGCATAAGCATCAAAACAGGAAAAGGTCCGCCTGATAATGAGGAAGGATAATGAACAGAACCTCTTACTTCCATAGGGTTTGGAAAACTAGGATCAGAAAATGCGAGATCTCCTAAATTATATTCAAGTGAAAGCACACTATACGATCCTGCTATTCCTGGATCGGGAGTGGTTTGCGCAATCGTCTTGTTTATATTAGAACCGATTAATAATGCAAGAAGAAAAAGTACGGCTAGATTTATTTTTTTTATTGTCATTGTAATATCATTATCGAATTAAAATTATTTTTTCAATAGATCTGCATTGAATTTGCCCAGATACCAGCATTTTTGAGGTGCTTTTTCACAAAGGGTTTTAATATCAATATTTTGATCTGGACTTGTTTTAAAAAGATTTCCATACGTCACCCAAACATCAGCTCCATTTGTCAGAGTATTCCAATCAGAGATCGGGATCAAATAGGTTAGCTGTCCTTTGCCATTATTTTTTGTTTGTTTATACATTTTAAAATCATTATTTCCGACATGAAGAATATGAACATTTCCTCCAAAATAGAATGGAGTAGTTGATTCAATAGTCAATTCAACAGTTTGGGCATTTTGTATTACCGAAGTGATTTCCGTTTTTGCTTTTTCCTGTGCGAAAGTATTTTCAGAAAAGTATAAGATACTGAAGCAGGTAATTATTAGATAGATTCTGTTTTTCATTTGGTATATAATTGATTAAACTAATATACTATAAATACTCAAATAGTAAATAAAAAAAACGTCCCGCTTCTGTCGGAACGTTTTTTTATCAGTATGTGAAATACTAATCTGCTTGTAAGAAAGGGTATCTGTAATCTGTAGGTGGAACAAATGTTTCTTTTATTGTACGAGGGGAAACCCAACGTAATAAATTGATCATAGCACCTGCTTTATCATTTGTTCCTGAACCGCGAGCGCCACCAAAGGGTTGTTGTCCAACTACCGCTCCTGTACATTTATCATTGATGTAAAAATTACCTGCAGCATTTCTTAATGCTTTTGTTGCGTGTTCAATGGCATAACGATCTTGGGCTATAATAGCTCCTGTTAGAGCATAAATAGAAGTAGCGTCCACAATTTTTAAGGTCTCATCAAATTTTTCCGCGTCGTAAACATAAAGTGTTAATACAGGACCGAATAATTCTTCGCACATGGTCACATACTTTGGATCTTTAGCGACAATGATTGTAGGCTCTATGAACCAACCTTTTGACTTGTCGTAATTGCCACCAGCAATAATTTCTACTTCTTTATCTTTCTTAGCAGCATCAATATATTTCGCTAATTTATCAAAAGATTTTTCATCGATCACGGCATTAATAAAGTTGGTGAAATCTTCTGTTGGTCCCATCTTGAATGACTTTAGATCGGTAATCAACAATTCTTTTACTTCTTCCCAAAGATTACTTGGAATATATGCACGAGATGCAGCGGAACATTTTTGGCCTTGATACTCAAATGCACCACGACTGATAGCTGTTGCTAAAATTTTTGCATCTGCAGATTTGTGTGCCATGATAAAATCTTTCCCTCCCGTTTCTCCGACAATTCTAGGGTATGTTTTGTATTTGTGAATATTGTTTCCTATTGTTTTCCAGATATTTTGAAACACTTCTGTAGAGCCAGTAAAATGAATACCTGCAAAGTCGGCGTGAGAGAAAATAACATCAGCAGCATCAGGTCCTGAAGGATAAATTAAATTGATTACTCCATCAGGAACTCCAGCTTTCATAAATATCTCCATCAGAACATTTGCAGCATAAACTTGAGTATTTGACGGTTTCCAGACTACCACATTTCCCATCATTGCACATGATGTAGGTAAATTACCTGCTATGGCAGTAAAGTTAAAAGGTGTTAAAGCATAAATAAAGCCTTCCAAAGGTCTATGCTCAACACGGTTCCAAACACCAAAACCTGTTCCTGCAACAGGAGGTTGTTGTTTGTAGATTTCGGTCATGTATATTACATTGAATCTTAGAAAATCAATGATTTCACAAGCCGAGTCGATCTCTGCTTGAAACGCATTTTTTGATTGTCCTAGCATGGTTGCAGCATTTAATTTTGCACGGTACGGACCAGCAATTAATTCAGCAGCCTTTAAAAAGATGCTTGCACGGTGTTCCCAAGCCAACGCTTCCCATTTTGGTTTTGCAGCCAATGCCGCTTCAATAGCTTGTGTTACATGTTCTTTTGTGCTTTTATGGAAATGCCCTAATGTATGTTTATGATCATGAGGTGGAGCAAGACGAACTTTGTCATTGCTACGCACTTCTTTCCCGCCAATATACATTGGGATATCTAATTCTTTAGACCGTAGTTCTTTTAACATTGCTTGTGTTGCAATTCTTTCAGGACTTCCTGCAGCATAGCTTTTAATTGGTTCGTTCACCGGAACGGGAACGGTATAAATTCCTTTTGGCATAATAAGAGAGTTATAAATTGTAAATGTTGAATTTAAATTGAGTTGCAAATATAAGGAAAATAGGGAGATTATTTTTGAGGAATAATGCTATTTCATGCTAAAATGAATCGGTAAATAATAGCGAACACCAACAAGGTGACCATTCATAAATGAGCGGGGAGGAAAAGAAGTTGATGCAAGAGATTTTATTTAATATGAGATGGTATGACGAGGTTTACCCGATCCTTTTTTGAACAAAATGCTCTACCTTTTCAAATAGTTGCTGTGGGGTTGAAGTGCGCCATCCTATGTCGTTCAGTTGCCCACCAGAAACAATATAATAATCGATGTTTGCTCTGTGAAATTCTTCCAGAACATGTTTTCTGAAATTTAAAAAAGCAATCCATCCATCTTCAATTTCTTCAAACCATTCTTCATAATAACAATCATTCGCTGCATGGAAATTCAAAATATTTTCTCCGATCAATATGAATTTATTTACACCATATTGCATGATTTGTTCAATGATATCACGTTTTAAAAGCATGATGTCATTGTTGATCGCATCATTCCATTCACCTATCAATTCTATGATCACATACCCTAAATCATAATCGACTGCAAGTATTTTTATATAAAGAGTAGGGGAGTCGATGTCATCCCATTGTGGATGAATCAGGAAATTATAGATAGCATTTGTATACTCGAATTCACTGTATTCTCGGCCAAAAAATGGAGAACGCTCATCTTCTGATGCGATGTAAAAATGTCGCCAGTTGTAAAATGGTTCTATATCCTGCATTTTAGGAAAAGAGTTGATTGGGGATAATTTTTTAATTCCGGTATTCCTAGTTAACTTAGTAATTAACTTTTCAAATTTTTATAATAGTCAACAGCTTTCCTGACGCTACCATGTTTGAGCAATAATTCATTTGCTTTCGTGTAGGTTACTTTTATTTCTGTGGCAACCATTTTTGTTCCTCTGTCCACTAGCTTGTTATTGCTTAGTTTCATGTCGACCATTTTATTCCCTTTTACTTTACCGAGCTTTATCATCACGGAAGTAGAGATCATATTCAAGGTTAACTTTTGTGCTGTACCCGATTTCATTCGTGTACTCCCTGTAACAAATTCAGGACCTACCACCACTTCAATTTTATATTTTGAAACTTTAGCTACATTACTTCCTTTATTACAAACGATACAACCCGTTGTGATACCATTTTTATTGCAATAGTCTAAAGCGCTAACTACATAAGGAGTAGAGCCTGATGCCGCAATTCCGATCACCACATCTTTTTTATTTATTTTATGTTGAAGTAAATCTTTCCAACCTTGTTCTTTATCATCTTCAGCAAATTCAACAGCTTTACGGATGGCTTTGTCGCCACCAGCAATTAGACCAATTACCAATCCTTGAGGAACACCATATGTAGGTGGACATTCACTCGCATCTACTACTCCCAGGCGGCCGCTTGTACCTGCACCCATATAAAACAAACGCCCGCCAGCTTTCATTTGTTTTACAATTACATTCACTAGTTTCTCAATTTTCGGAATCTCTTTTTCAATAGCAGCAGGAACTGTTTTATCTTCCTTGTTAATATTTGTAAGTAATTCCCGTACACTCATTTTTTCGAGTGAATGGTATTTTGAGTCAGATTCGGTGGTCTTTTTCAATTGGAACAATCATTAATAACCGTAATTTCAAAAAAGAATTTGCGGTTATATTTTTTAATAAATTCTAGGGAATTTTCCTGGATTCGTTTCGTGCATCAGCTCATAAATAGTATCGAAAACATCATCTGGACTTGGCTTAGAAAAATAGTCTCCATCAGAACCATAGGCAGGACGATGATCTTTTGCCGCTAATGTTCGTGGCTCTGAATCAAGGAGTTGATAAGCACCTTGCTCTTCAAGAACTTTTTGCAGAATATATGCACTTGCTCCACCGGAAACATCTTCATCTAAAATAACCAATCGATTTGTTTTCTTTACTGATTTAACGATCGAGTGATTTAGATCAAAGGGTAACAATGTTTGTACATCGATCACTTCTACTGAAATATCAGCTTCGGCCAATTGTTTTATTGCTTCCAAAGCTATGCGGCAGCAAGAACCATATGTAACTAGAGTTACATCCGTACCTTCATTGATAATTTCTACAACACCTAATGGGATTTTATATTCACCTAAGTTACTAGGTAATTGTTCTTTTAAACGGTATCCGTTTAACGGTTCAATCACTAATGCTGGTTCATCTGCTGATAATAGCGTATTGTAAAAACCTGCTGCTTGCTGCATATTTCTTGGAACACATACATGGATGCCTCGCAGAGAATTAATGATCATTCCCATCGGAGAGCCACTGTGCCAGATACCTTCTAAACGATGGCCTCTTGTACGAACAATGACTGGCGCTTTTTGTCCGCCCTTTGTGCGGTATTGAACTGTTGCTAGATCATCGCTCATGATTTGCAAAGCGTATAATAAATAGTCTAGATATTGTATTTCAGCGATCGGACGTAATCCGCGCATTGCCATTCCAATTGCTTGGCCCATAATGGTAGCTTCACGAATACCTGTATCAAAAACGCGTATCTCGCCGTATTTTTCCTGTAAACCTTCCAGTCCTTGATTTACGCCACCAATTTTTCCTGCATCTTCTCCAAATATCAAAACTTCAGGATATTTAGCAAGAATGGCATTGAAATTTTCGCGTAATAATTCTCTGCCATCTACTGTTTTTGCTTCCCCGTTAAATTCGGCTTTTTGAGTTTTTACTTTCAGTGCGCTGAATTCAGATTCACTTTGTAAATAGGAGCTATAGCGATCGTGATTGGCTAATTTTGATTCGTTGATCCAGTCAACTAATTGTTTTTTAGCGGCAATATTCTCGTTACGTGTTAAACGTAAAACACTTTTAGCGGCCACAATTATGTCTTTACGGATAGGTTCTAAAATAGAATAGAGGTCGTTTTTAATTTTTGCGATGAAGGCAGCATTTGAAGATAGCGCAGCAATAGCATCCATCAACAAACTAACTTCTTTTAATTCTGCTTTTATCGGATTCAAATAAGCGCTCCATGCAGCAGATTTTGCTTCTCGAACTACTTTTTTTGCATTTTCTTCAATCTCGTTCAATTCATTATCTGTCGATAATTTATTGGCGATGATCCATTCGCGCATTTTTTTGATGCCATCAAAATCGGATTCCCATTTCAAACGTTCTTTTGATTTATAACGCTCATGAGAGCCCGATGTACTATGCCCTTGAGGTTGCGTAACTTCTTCTACATGAATTAAAACAGGAACATGCTGTTCGCGGCAAACTCTCGATGCTTTTTCATACGTTTCGCACAGATGTGCGTAATCCCAGCCTTTTGTTTTAAAAATTTCATATCCGCTTCCTTCGTTTTCACGCTGGAAACCTTTTAATATTTCAGAAATACTTTCTTTGGTTGTTTGGTATTTTTTAGGAACAGAGATTCCATGTCCGTCATCCCAAACAGAAACAAGCATGGGGACTTGCATAACACCGGCTGCATTGATTGTTTCCCAGAATAATCCTTCAGAAGTGCTGGCATCACCAATGGTTCCAAAAGCTATTTCTGATCCTTTGTTAGAAAAGATGTGAAATTTATCTTTTTGTAATTCAGGGTTATTCTTATATTGTTTAGAAGCCATTGCTAAACCTAATAGGCGAGGCATCTGTCCACCCGTAGGAGAAATATCGGGCGATGAATTTTTTATCTTAGTAAGATCTTTCCAAGTACCATCCGCATTTAAACTACGTGTTCCAAAATGCCCACCCATCTGTCTGCCGGCACTCATCGGTTCTGCATCAACATCCGTATGTCCATAAAGTCCAGCAAACCATTCCTGTAACGATAGGTTATTGGTAGCAAACATAAAAGTTTGGTCTCGGTAATATCCTGAACGAAAATCTCCATTTTGGAATACTTTTGCCATAGCTAATTGCGCAACTTCCTTTCCATCACCAAAGATTCCGAATTTAGCTTTTCCTGTCAGTACTTCACGTCTTCCCATCAAACTGGCTTCACGGCTTTCGTTAGCGATGCGGTAATCATTTAAAACTATTTTGATGTATTCGGATACTTTCGTTTTTCCTGTGGGAATTGTTTCTTCTGCTTTCGACATAATTGTAATCGTTAAATATTCGTTGTTTACAAATATAATGATTTGATTTAGCAAATAGAATCGTTTCAAAGAAATATTTGGATGAGACTTTAATGAATTAGTTTCAAAGCATTTATTCATAATAAAACCCATAAGTGCATTACTTATCGCTTTTATTAGATAGGGCGGAGAATAAGAAATGCTGCGAACGTATTCTCGTGAAATTAAATTTTACACGAATTATACCCTCTTTTATTTTCTTCTTCGATTTCATAACGCTTCAACTAACGAAATGAAAAAACGATTCTTAAGTAATCTGTATTCAGCCTTTAAAGATTGCAAAGTTGTTTATAATGAATCGTTCCTTGTTTGGCTTATTACTAAAATAATTTATAACAACTTGTTTTTTCAGGGTTATAAATTTTACTTGAATTGGATAAATCTGCGTATTTTTACATAAAATTTTCATTTATGCATATAGCACAAGATTTTCACGAGCTTTTTACGCTTTCTTCTTTTATCAGTTTACTCACCTTATCGGTTCTCGAAATAGTATTAGGCATTGATAATATCATCTTTATATCTATAATAGCAGGAAAGCTTCCCCGTGTTGAGCAAGGCAAGGCAAGAACCATTGGTCTTTTATTGGCTCTAATAATGCGTGTAGCTTTATTGTTTAGCATTTCATGGATAGTAGGTTTGAAAGATGCGTTATTTTCTATTGGTAACTTTGGAGTTACTGGCAGGGATCTTATTTTGTTTTCAGGAGGCGTTTTCTTGTTGTATAAAACTACAATGGAGTTGCATAATAAGATTCAAGGTTATGATGATGAAGAAATGAATGTAAAAAAGATAAGTTTTAATGCTATTGTGTTGCAAATTGTGGTAATAGATATCGTTTTTTCATTCGATTCTATTTTAACTGCTGTAGGTTTAGTGTCGAATCTTCTGATCATGATTGCAGCTGTACTTGTCGCTATGATCATTATGATCTTATTTTCAGGAAAAGTAAGCGACTTTATAAATGATAATCCAACAATAAAAGTACTAGCCTTATCCTTCTTATTAATGATAGGTGTTGTTCTTGTTTTAGAATCATTTCACGAACATGTGGATAAGAAGTTTATCTATATATCCATTGCGTTTTCTTTCTTTGTTGAACTTATGAATATTCGAATGAGGAGAAAGGAAGAAAAGAGGAGAGGTGACACCAATAATGATCCCCGTGATGTGATTTGATTAATTTCTTTTGTAAAGTTCTCTGTGTTTTTTTGCAGAATGAATGCTTGCATTCAAATCGAAGCCTAAAAGTAGGATAATTGAATTGATATAGATCAGCATCATAATAACAATCAATGTTCCAATTGATCCATATAGTTTATTGTACTTTCCAAAATTATTTACATAATAGGTAAAGACTATCGTTGCAGTTATAATAAGCACAGTTGAAAACATCGATCCTGCAGAAAAAAATCGCCAGCCTTTTTTTTGTTTCGGCCCAAGATAATAATTGAAGGAAATGATTGAATAACATAAAATACCTAATACAATCCATTTTAAAAAAGTTACAAAATAATAAAGCACTTTGTTGCTGTGAAATAAATGGTTGAAACTAATTTCAGTCCCGATTAGCAAACTAATAGATACGGCAAGCAATAAGGCGGTGATCAACAGCATGTAAAAGGATATTAATCTTTGCTGCAATGGTTTTCGGGTTTCTATCTCATGGTAGGTTTCATTAAAAGAATTGATCATTGCATTAAATCCATTCGTGGAAAAATACAACGCAGATAAGAATCCAAGGGATAATAATCCGCCATGCTGATTTTTGATAATATCTGTGATTGTGTCTTCCGTAGCTTCAAATGCCGATTTGGGCATTACGCCTTGTAATAAATTAAATAAATAATCCTGGAAATGTTCAATTGGAATATATGGAATAAGTGTAAAAAGAAAAATTATGGTGGGGAAGAGTGCTAAAAAGAAACTGAATGACAGTGATGAGGCTCTCATATTTACGGTTCCATTTCTTAAGCCATGGAAAAAAAATTTTGACACAAGATAAAATGATAACCCTTCAAATCCAGGAATAACAATTCGTTGAGCCAATTTAATAGCTTTATAAGCAAGGCTAAATTTGATTAATCGTCTGATGTTTTTTACTTGCATCTCAAAGTGCTTTAAGACTTAAATCAAGACTTTTTATGTGGTGCGTGAGTGCACCAACAGAAATAAAATCTACTCCACATTTTGCATAACTTGCAATTGTTTTTTCTGTTATTCCTCCAGAAGCTTCTGTTTCGTATTTTCCATCAATAAGTTTTACAGCTTTTTTAATATCGGAAATAGAAAAATTATCTAGCATAATTCGGTGGATAGTTCCAATAGCTAAAATTTGTTTGACTTCATTCAAATTACGAGCTTCAATTTCAATTTTTAGTTTTTTTCTTTTTGATCTAAGGTATTGATTGGCGGCATCTATAGCTTGTTTAATCCCTCCGGCATAATCAATATGGTTATCTTTGATTAGAACCATATCATACAAACCAATTCTGTGATTTGCTCCACCACCCAGCACTACAGCCCATTTTTCTAGGCCCCTTAGATTGGGTGTTGTTTTTCTAGTATCAATGACTTTCGTTTTTGTGCCTTTACAAAGCTTAACCAGTTTGTTTGTTTTTGTAGCTATTCCACTCATGCGTTGCATGCAGTTTAATACAAGTCTTTCAGCAAGTAAAATAGATTGGGATTTCCCTTCAACTGTTAAAACAATATCACCAATTTCAATTTTGCTTCCGTCTTTTTTCAGCATTTTAACTTTTAATGAACTGTCCACTGTTTTGAAAATTTCCAGGGCAAGTTCAGCACCGGCAAGAATGCCATTTTCTTTTACAAGTAATTGTGCTTTTCCTTTTGCATTCATGGGAATGCAAGCTAATGATGTGTGGTCGCCATCGCCAAGGTCTTCGGCTAAGGCTGTTTTAATGAATTGTTGGATGTTAAAATTGTAGTGCTTTTCAGGAAATAATTGTTTATTCATTCTCTGTTTCAATTCTAAATTGTTGAATCAAGGTTCGCCCTCCTACAGTCTTGATTAAAAAATAGGTTCTGAATTTACCATTGCTAGTTTCCAACGTTCCTATTACGTATTGCGATCCAGCTTTGGGTTCGCTTTTGTGCGCAACGGTAAATGATTTTACAGCGTGTTTAGAGAAAAAGTCTTTTAGGATCATTTCAGCTTGCTGCTTGCTGTAAACATCTTCTTTCTCTATTACTTTTAAATCGATGCTTTCAATAAAAAAACTAGAAATGTTTTTTGGGTTGCCAGAACGGATAGCCGATGCGATATCATCAATTACATCCATTTTAAATGAAAGGGAAGAAACTGCAATTAAAATTAAGAAGATAGCTGATTTTGTTTTCATTTTATTTATGTTTGCTTTGAGTTAGCAATTATTAAGCCATTTATATTTTAAATAAGTCTGTTCAATACTGATAAATAAGAACAACATTGTTTAAAGCTAAAAAAAGATTGCTATTTCACAAAAATATAGTTTTTTGCATTGATTTTATAAAGAAAAGATGAAAATTACGCTTATACTAAACGGTAAAACAGAAGACAATCATATTATTGAAGGTTTTGCTCTTTATGAGCAGCGTTTGAAGCATTATCTTTCATTTGAAACAATTGTTATACCCGCTTTAAAAAATACAAAAGCATTAAGTGTAGAACAACAGAAACAGAAAGAAGGAGAATTGTTAATGAAATGTATCCAATCTTCAGATAGACTGATTTTGTTGGATGAAAATGGAAAAGAATATAATTCTGTCGGTTTTTCTGATTTTATACAACATCAGATGAATTCCGGAATAAAGAATGTTGTTTTTGTTGTTGGCGGTCCTTATGGTTTTTCAGAAGATATTTATAAACGGGCCAATGGGAAAATAGCACTTTCTAAAATGACATTTTCTCATCAAATGGTTCGATTGTTTTTTGTAGAGCAAGTCTACAGAGCAATGACGATCTTAAAGAACGAACCCTACCACCATGTTTGATAGGGTTTATTTTATTTTAGTAATTCAACACCTTTTTCTGTTAGTTTAACAAGTCGTTCTCTGTAAAGTGCTCCAATTGCTTTTTTGAACGCTTTTTTACTGATTTGAAGTTTAGCTTTTATTTCTTCAGGTGTGCTGTTGTCTGTTAAAGGAAGAAGTCCATTTTCTTCTTTCATCAGTTTTAAAATTCGCCACTTTACATCATCCACTAATTCATACCCGCTTTTTTGAAGACTAAGATCAATTTTATTGTCTTCTCGAACTCGTTTCACAAATCCTTGCATTTTATCTCCTACACGTATTGCTTCATAAATTTCGTTTTTGTAGATAAGGCCACTGTATAAATTATTAACAATAGCGTTGAAACCAAGATCTGTTTCAGAATAGATCAACAGATCTACAATATCTCCTTCTTGTACATCGATATCTTCACGTTCAATAAATCTACTTAATTTTGAAGATGCAACAATTCGATTTGTTTCATCATCCACATAAACAAAAACGACATAACTTTTTCCAGGTTCCATTCGGGTTGCTTGTTCGCGGAAGGGGACAAAAAGATCTTTATCCATTCCCCAATCTAAAAAAGCACCTATATCATTCACCTGTTTAGCTTCGAGATAGGCAAAAGACTCTGCCACAGCCAAAGGTGTAACTGTTGTGGCAATTAATCGGTCGTCAGAATCTCTGAAAATAAATACATTTAAAAAATCTCCGATTTTGGTATCTTTTGGTACCCATTTGGTAGGCATCAAAATTTCTACATCCCCATCGCGTAAGTATATTCCGAAATCTAATTCTTTAACTACCTCCAGTTCGTTGTATTCTCCTACTTGTATCAAGTTTTTGTTGTATTAATGAAAATTAAATTAAATTCCTCCTTTATTTTCGTCACGTTTTTTTATTCCTTCTAAAATAGAGGTGACAAATGACAAAATGAAACTGAATAATAAGGCCCACCAGAATCCTTGTACATGAAAGCCTGAAACAATTTTTGCTGCAAGAATGATCATCAATGCATTTATTACTAGAAGGAAAAAGCCAAATGAAAAGACCGTCACAGGTATTGTGAGTACTATCATTATGGGTTTTATCACCGTGTTTAAGAATGCCAATACTGCTGCTACAACCAATGCTGTAAAAAAACTATTGTTATCTATACGGATATGAGGGGATAATAAATACGTTGAAATTAATACTGCTAATGTGGAGATAACAAGTTGAATTAAAAATTTCATGTCATTAAAAATTTGAAGGTTATTGATATTTATTTACAAAGTTAGTATTATTAAATAAAGCTTCCTGCAATTGCATTTGCACATTTTTGTCCGTCAATAGCGGCAGATACTATTCCACCTGCATAACCAGCGCCTTCTCCACAAGGGTATAAGCCTTTTATCTTTGGATGTTGCAGGGTGGTTACATCTCGAGGGATACGAATAGGAGAAGAAGTGCGGGATTCAACACCAACAATTACTGCGTCATTGCTGAGATAACCGCTCATTTTTTTTCCGAATTCCTGAAATCCTATTTGTAAGCGTTTTCCGATTTCTGCAGGCAGTAATTCATGTAACGGTGCTGACCGTATACCTGGTTGATACGAAGCATCGGGCAGAGTAGTGGAAAGCTTGTTGTTTACAAAGTCCTGTAAACGCTGTGCCGGCGCTATTTGGCCTAAGGATTCCTTTTCATTTGTTTGTCCTCCTGCTTTCCAAGCCATTTTTTCTAATGCTTGCTGATATCGTAAGCCAGCTAATGGACCATGTTCAGAAAATTTTTTATAATCTTCCGGTTCTATCGTTACCACAATTCCCGAATTAGCATAAGGGTTATTTCTTTTGGAAGGTGACCAACCATTGGTAACAATCTCTCCCGGTGCAGTCGCGCAAGGAGCAATTATCCCACCAGGGCACATGCAAAAAGAATAAACCCCTCGGCCCATTGCCTGATGGACCAAACTATAGGACGACGCAGGTAAATATTCTCGCTTATGTGCCACCTCATTGGGCGTGCAATGGTATTGCAATGAATCGATCAATGCTTGTGGATGCTCTACACGAACCCCCATTGCAAAGGTTTTTCCTTCTATTAAAATGTTTTTTGAATGAAGTAATTCAAAAATATCCCTAGCGCTATGTCCTGTTGCTAATAGTACCGAATCTGCAATAATTTCAGTTGTTGTATTGTTTTCTAGCTGATGACATATAACACCTTTTATTGCATCATTTTTTAAGATAAGATCAATTACGTGTGTGTTGAAGTGTACCTCTCCGCCATTATTAATAATGGTTTGACGCATCGCTTCAATTATCTTAGGAAGCTTGTTTGTTCCAATGTGCGGATGTGCTTCAATCAGAATGTTTTCATCAGCTCCATGTGCAACAAAAGTTTCCAGTATTTTTTTTATGTCACCGCGCTTGGTTGAACGCGTATATAGTTTTCCATCAGAGTAAGTCCCTGCACCACCTTCACCAAAACAGTAATTCGAATGAGGGTTTACGAGTTGTGCCTTGTTGATCGCTGCTAGATCTCGTCTTCTGTCCTTAACTGTTTTTCCTCGTTCAATCACGATAGGTTTGAAACCATTCTCCATCAATTGCAAGGCTCCAAATAATCCTGCAGGTCCCGCTCCAATAACAATTACGGGTACTTTGTTAGTGACATCTTGGTAATTTATTTTATAAGAAGGTAACGAAGGTGGTTGTTCATTGATAAAGATCTCAATTTTTAGATTTATCTTAATGTTTCTGGAACGAGCATCAATGGATCTTTTTAGAATCTTGATGTAAGAAATATTAGTTGTGTTTGTATGAAGTTGCTGAGCAGCAATTTCTTTTATTCTGTTTTCATTTGCTGCTTCTTCAGGAGAAACAACCAGTTGGAGTTCTTGTTTCATTTTTATTTCGGCACGTGTTTATCGTGCAAGTTTATTTAATAATTTTTTGTTGCTATCAGATTGCAAGCCTTATCCTTCAAAAGTAATAGAGACCAAAAATATTTTCGAATTTAATTTGTCAACAGAATTTGAAAATACAGTGTTGTCTTTTATCAGAACATTTTTTGTTCCAATGCTTAATTTGCCTTCAATTGCAAATTTGAAATATTCCAGATAAAATTCTGCTCCTGCACCAAATTCGTAGGAGAAATCATCTCGTTTTAACTTAACGATTTGCTCATTCATATTGGCACTTGTTTCAGTTTTTCTTTTTGATGCAAGATCGAGGCTATAGCTTCCACCAGCCAGAATGTAGGCGCCGAAATTTTCAACTCTTTTGGAACGAAGTTTTAAATCTAATGGGAAATTCAAAAAGGTGGATTCTATTGCTTTTTTTCTAACAATGGTATCGTGTCCAGCAAAAGAGTAGTGAAGGCTTCGTTCAACAAAGGAGAGGTTGGGAATAAACCGAAGCGTGATGTATCTGTGCAACTTCAATTCAGATACAATTCCTAAATTGAAACCTGGTTTATGCACTGATTCTACACTTTTTAGGCTGTCGAAACGTTCAAAGTGCTGGGCAGGATGTATTATAAAATTACCACGATTTACACCAATAGTAAAACCAAAATGCAAGGGAGCATCGTAATAGTTTGGAAGGTTTCCTCTTTTTTCCTGCGCTTTTGAGATCAAAGAAACTAAAACGATCAAAAGCAGCAGCAGATATTTCGTACTTATTTTCAAATTTCACTTATTTATTTTAGTAACGTAAAAGTGTTAAAATTATTCTATTTTTTTTGCAATATATATAGAAGCGATGCCAAACGTTACTGGTATTGCTTTAGCGTCTTTGAATCCTGCTTTTTTTAATACGGATAAAAAGCGATCTCCATCAGGAAATGCATTTACCGATTCAGGTAAATATGTATATGCAGAACTGTCTTTTGAAAATAATTTCCCTACGGCAGGAGTGATGACACTAAAATAGAATTTATAAAACTGTTTGATTGGGAATTTTTTAGGTTTAGAAAATTCAAGAATTGATACCATTCCTCCGTTATTAAGGACACGAAAAATATCATTGATGCCTTTTTCTAAATTCTCGAAATTTCGGACTCCAAAACCAACTGTAATGGCATCAAAACTATTGTCTGAAAACGGTAAGTTTTCGGAATCACCTAATTTTAATTCTATTTTGTTTTGTAAACCAAGTTTGTTGATTTTTTCAACACCTAATTTTAGCATCCCTTCCGAAATGTCAACCCCAACAACATGCTCTGGATTCAGTTTCAGTGCTTCAATGGCAAAGTCTCCTGTTCCTGTAGCAATATCTAAAATTGTTTTTGGTTGTAACTCTTTTAATAATTGAATCGCTTTTTTTCTCCAGCCTTTGTGAATGCCTAAAGATAGCAGTTGGTTTAAGAAATCGTATTTCGGAGCAATGTTATTAAACATGGTAGCAACTTGTTCCTTTTTGCTCGTTGTTTGATCTTTATAGGGGGTTACCATCTGGCTCATCTTAAAGTTTTAGTCTTACTGCTTCTTCCAGCAATTGTTTCTTATCGATTGGCACAACACCAACTTTTTCACAAACTAATCCACCTGCTAAATTGGCAAGTGTTGCAGTAGTTACGGGTGAAAGTTTAAGTGCAAGGCAAAGCGCTGCAACACTAACCACAGTGTCGCCAGCACCTGAAACATCAGTTATGTCTCGTATGTGTGCGGGCACTAAGGCCTTTGTTTTTGCACTGTGCGTATATACACCTTTTTCTGAAAGTGTGATAAGCGCTGTTGTAATGTTTTGTTTTCTGATAAAAGCATCAACAATTTTATCCAACTCTTTTATTTTAGTATGATCGAATTCAATTTTCAAGCCTTCTTTCAATTCTTTTAAATTGGGCTTAAATAAACTTACTCCTTGGTAAGCTAAAAAGTTTTTCTTCTTAGGATCTACAACAGTTGGAATGTTTTTTTGTTTCGCTAATGCAATTATTTTTTTTATTACATCTTCTGTGATGCAGCCTTTATCATAATCCTCAAAAATGATGACATCAATTTTTTCTGATATGATCAATTTTTTTATTTGAGATAAAAGTGCTTCCACATCTTTCTCGTTGATAGCTGTTTCAATTTCTTCATCTACGCGAATCATTTGATGGTTATTGCTGATAACGCGTGTTTTTACTGTGGTGATACGTTTTTTACTATTGATGATGCCTTTAGAAGATAATTTTTGATCTTTTAAAAGGGAGTGGAATAATTTAGCAGCATCGTCATCGCCTATTACAGAGCACAATATAGGATTAGCACCCATAGCCTGAATATTTAAAGCTACATTTGCTGCACCCCCTAATCTGTTTTCTCTTTTGTTGACAGCTACAATAGGCACTGGAGCTTCCGGTGAAATTCTATTTACATTTCCCCACATGTAAGCATCAATCATTACATCTCCAATGATCAATACATTTAGTTTATTAAAAGATCTGAATAGTTCCTGTATCGACATTATTTTAATTTTGCTAATGCTTCTTTTATTCTTTTTACTGCTTCTATTAATATTTTCTCGGAAGTTGCATATGAAAACCGAATGCAATTGTCGTCACCGAAAGCATCTCCGGAAACAAGTGCGATATTTCCTTCTTCCAATAAGAACATACTCAAATCATTTGAGTTTTTTATCTGGTACATGTTATATGATTTTCCAAAATAAGAAGAGATATCTGGGAAAATATAAAAGGCGCCATCAGGTGTATTGGTTTTTAATCCAGGGATCTCATTTAAAAGACCTAAAACTAAATCTCTTCGTTTTTTAAATGCTTCGCGCATCTCAAAAGTAACAGAAGGGTCTGCTTTTGCAGCTTCTAAAGCAGCCATTTGAGAAATAGAGGATGTTCCGGAAGTAAATTGACCTTGCATTTTTTCGCAGGCTTGAGAAATCCAAAGCGGAGCTCCAATATATCCAATCCTCCAACCCGTCATGGCAAATCCTTTCGACATTCCATTTACAGTTATTACTCGATCGTATATAAAGTCAAATTGAGCAATACTCTCGTGTTTCCCAATAAAATTAATGTATTCATAAATCTCATCTGAAATAATATAAATGTCAGGAAACTGAATGATCACTTCCGCTAAAGCTTTTAATTCCTCTTTGTTATATACAGAACCACTTGGATTACAAGGAGTACTAAAAACAATCATTTTTGTTTTAGAAGTGATCGCTTTTTTTAGTTGTTCAGGTGTGATCTTGAAATTAGATTCCACAGTAGTAGGAATGGTAACAGGAATACCTTCTGCAAGTTTTATAGTTTCGATATAGCTTACCCAATATGGAACAGGAACAATCACCTCTTCGCCAGGGTTTACCATACTCAAAATGATATTAGCAATTGACTGTTTTGCACCTGTAGAGACAACAATTTGTTCAGGAGTATAGGACAAATTGTTATCACGTTTAAATTTTTCAGAAATAGCTTTTCGCAGATCAGGGTATCCTGCAACAGGGGAGTATCGGGTAATGTTATTATCAATAGCGCGTTTAGCAGCTTCTTTAATAAAATCAGGAGTGTTAAAATCGGGCTCACCTATACTAAGGCTGATGATATCTTTTCCTTGAGATTGCAATTCACGACTTTTTTTAGCCATTGCAAGTGTTTGTGATTCCGCTAAATTATTTATTCTATCAGATAATTTGCTCATAATTAATTCTAGTTTAGAGAGCACAAATCTACTAAAATTGTATCATCTAAAATGTTAATTAAGCCAAGTTGTCGTTTTTTAAGGGAAAATAAGTTAAAAAATAAAAACCCAATGAGGGATTCACATTATTTTCATAAATAGTTTAATGCTGGGATTCACTTTCGTATTCCCAATCGTTTAAATATCTTTAATTATGCTTTAAACGCGCTTTATACGTTTTTGTTTATCTTATGAGTTGTAAATTCCCTTTGTAGTTAAAACTATTATTTTTAAAATTACCTTCAATGGTATAATAATAAACACCATCAGATTGTGCCATTCCTTGTTTGTTTTTTCCATCCCATTTAAAATGAAAGTCGTCGGATTCAAATTCTAATTGTCCCCAACGATTGTATACGGATATTTTGAAGGCATCAAAACAATAATTGATGTTTTTAGCATTCACTTTAAAAAAGTCGTTATTCCCATCGTTATTTGGAGTGAAAATATTAGGAATTATTTTATCCAGTTGACCTTCTAAAGGTGACAAAACGTTAATATAAATAATGTTAGTGACTGTATTTGTTCCATAACAAGAATAATCACGTGCATAAAATATAACTTTATAGGGAGTATCACGGATATCTGCGCAAGTAGATTCGAAACACAAGGTTGACTGAACGTTTGCAATGGCACTGTCAGAAGCAAAACTAGTGTTTGAGGAGGTTGTTGGATTGATAAATAGTTCGGATGAGGCACTTAATCCAACCCAATCGGAATTGATATCATTTGCTTTTACTGGTATGCAAATAGAATCACCTGCAACGATTGAATAGGTTGTTGGGTTAGTGGAAGGTGAAGTAAATACAGGCGCTTGATTTGTATTACAAGGTATAACTTGATATTGGATGTCTCTTCTGATTTCTCCAATTTTTATTCCGGATCTGAATTCCTCAACTGTTACTGCAAAAACAAAAATTCCCAAGGTAACGGGATTTGCTGTTAGGATCCCGGTGGATGAGTTAATGGATAAAACGGGAGTGCCTCCTATCATATCAGAAGCACTGTAAGGTGTTTGCCAAGTAATTAAGCTGTAAGGTCCAGATGACGGCGTAGGGATTGGTGTAACAGCAGAAGCGTTGCCATTCAAAGGAGTGCTTAGTGAATATACAAGAGAATCTCCATCAGCATCGATGGCTGAAAAGTTTTGAATATTTGGTTGGGAATTGCACAGGTATGCATTGGGATAGGATCCAAAAACGGGTGTGGAATTGCCGATGGCAGGGTTAGGGATTTCAGTATAAAAAACCATTCCTGCATCGCCAGGTAAAACAATATTTAGAATGATGTTGTTTCTGCAGCAGCGTTGCCAGCTTATGTAATAACCGTTTATGTTATTAGGAATGTTGATTGTATCCAAAAATACACCTTCTTCAACACACAAGTTTGTAGGAGTAAAACAGGTATCTCCAAGCGCAAGAATTTGGGTTGAAATAAGCGGTAAATTAAATTGGAAAGCTTCAGCATTTGTAAGTTTGTCGTATACTCCTAGTGTAATAGGGTTGTCAAAAGCAGCTGTTCCACTTGAACAATCACGATAAAAGCGAAGTGTAACTTGAAAGTTATTGGACCCCAGCGACTTTAATGTAATATCTCCACCTACAATATGGGTTGCAAAAGCAGAAACTTGAATAATAACAATCAATAAGATTAAACTGGCTTTTTTCATTTAGGGTAATTTTTAAAATAGATTTTAATATTGCAGTAGATAATTAATTCTAAATTACGATATTTAGCAACAAATTTAGATTGGTTTAATAAATATTCGATGTCAATAAGCAACAAACATAGCATTATTTTATTTAAACCTTTTTTAATTGACAGAAAAAATAAACTTAAATTCAGTATCTACTATGGATTATATGTTTGAATTAGTTAAGATTCTATTGCCAGCGGCAATTGTTTTTCTTACAGCTTATTACTTGGTAAAAAACTTTTTGGAGCATGAGAGTCGTAAAAGAGTGGTGGATCTAAAATTAGCGAATCAAACTATTATTACACCTATACGTTTGCAGGCTTATGAGCGTGTTATTCTTTTCTTAGAGCGCATCAACCCAAACAGTATGGTAATGCGAATGACAAAAGTAGGCACTGCAGCTAATTTTCAGGGCGAATTATTAAAAACGATCAGGAGTGAATTTGAGCATAATTTATCGCAACAAATCTACATGAGTAATAAGTCATGGGAAATATTAGTACGATCCAAAGAAGAAACCATTAAGCTGGTGAATGTCGCAGCTACTCGGGTTGCACCTGATGCTTCAGCAATGGAGCTGGCGCAGGCAGTTATAGGTGTTTCTTCACAATTGTCAGAGTTACCGACAAAATCAGCAATCGATTTTATTAAAAAAGAAATAGGCAAAGAGTTTTAAGTTATGGAAGAAAAAGAGCGTAAAGCAAAATTTTTAACTGATTCAGACATTGAAATTAGAAGAGTATATCAAAAAATAGATGTTGCTGATGAGCAACCGGGTGAATATCCTTTTACCAGAGGAGTTCAGGCAACGATGTATCGGAGTAAACTCTGGACAATGCGTCAATATGCAGGTTTTTCTACCGCAGAAGAATCCAACAAACGGTACCATTATTTGCTTAACAATGGAACGACAGGATTATCGGTAGCATTCGACCTTCCGACCCAGATTGGATACGATAGTAATCATGACTTTGCTGATGGAGAGGTAGGAAAAGCTGGAGTAGCAATCGATTCCCTAAGAGACATTGAAATATTATTTGATAAGATCAAATTGGAAGATATCACGACTTCCATGACCATCAATTCAACTGCATCTATATTGTTGTCGATGTATATCGCATTGGCGAAAAAGCAAGGTGCTGACCTGAAGAAAATTTCAGGTACCATTCAGAATGATATTTTAAAGGAGTATGCTGCCCGAGGAACATATATTTATCCTCCTAAACCAAGCATGCGAATAATTACTGATATTTTTGAATACTGCAGTAAAGAAGTGCCAAAATGGAATACAATTTCCATATCGGGTTACCATATTCGTGAAGCGGGTTCAACAGCCGTTCAAGAGCTTGCATTTACCCTTTCAAATGGTAAAGCATACCTTAAGGCTGCAATAGATAAAGGATTGGATATCAATGTTTTTGCTAAGAGATTATCTTTCTTTTTTAACGCGCACAATAACATGTTTGAAGAGGTGGCGAAGTTCAGAGCAGCAAGAAGAATGTGGGCAAAAATAACCAAGGAGTTAGGAGCCACAGATCCTCGAGCTCAGATGCTTCGTTTTCATACGCAAACAGGTGGTTCAACATTAACAGCCCAGCAGCCTCAGAATAATATTCCAAGGGTAACTATTCAAGCGTTGTCTGCTGTATTAGGTGGAACACAGAGTTTGCATACCAATGGATTTGATGAGGCGATTGCTTTGCCGACAGAGGAAGCAGCTCGAATTGCATTAAGAACGCAGCAGATCATTGGTTTCGAAAGTGGAGTCGTTGACACTGTTGATCCATTGGCTGGATCTTATTTTGTGGAAGCTTTGACCAATGAAATAGAGGAAGCTGCTTGGGATTACATCAAAAAAATTGATGCGATGGGAGGTTCTGTTGATGCAATCGAGCAAGGATATATGCAAAACGAGATTGCTGCATCGGCCTATAAATACCAAAGAGATATCCAATCAGGGGAAAAAGTGATCGTTGGCGTGAATAAATTTGCAAGTGAAGAGGTGCCATTAAAAGATATTTTTACTGTAGATGATTCTATTCGTCAGTTGCAGATTGATAAAATCAATCAAGTGAAAGCCGAACGGGATAATGAAAAGGTGGAATTGGTTTTGAAAAAATTAGATGAAAGTGCGCGTGCAGAAGTTAATTTGATGCCAGTTATTCTGAATGCCGCTGAAGAATATGCTACTTTGGGCGAAATTGCTGATGTGATGCGCAATGTATTTGGTGAATATAACGGATAGGCTAGTAAATACGCGTGTTAAAATATCGGAGGAGCAGAAATGTGGCCAAGTAATTCTGCAATAATTTCCAGAACAAACATTTGTGGTGTAGATCATGCACGCTTCTTTCGCATAGGTGATTGGAATTCGGGTCCTTTATGTTTTATTGCGCTTACCCGATCGAATAGCAGAATGAGTTTTAAACGCAAGCTAGAACTACATTATTTACTCTCACTAACTTCCTTCGACTCCTTAAAAATGACCAAATTGTGATTTGATTTTCTTTTTTTTAAAACCGAACTTTGCCAAGTGATTAAATCGGTGTTTTGGCATTTATTTAGGTATTAAATTACGAATTGTGTTATAAACATGAAAAAACTTGATTATTGTAAATTTATTTTCTATATTTGTTTATTATATTTGCTATTATCTCTAAAGAAAAAATGCTTAAAAAGATGCTTAAAAAATTAATACTATTACTATTAGTTATTTCGCCTTTTATTTCGTCTGCTCAATATAGGCATTTTCGTGCAAAAAGGTTTAAAACTAGCACAAGTAGCTTCTATCGAAGAAAGAACAACCCTCGTCCTGAATTAATATTAGGAGTTGGCGCATCTAATTTTCTTGGCGAATTAGGAGGAGCAAATCAAACAGGAACTTTTTTTGTAAGAGATCTTGAAATAAAAGCAACCGCACCTTCAGCACAAATTGCGGGACGTTTTAAATTAAACAACCATTTTGCTATTAAAGGTGGCTTGTATTATGAATTAGTTAAAGGATCCGATAAATTAACGAAGGAACCTTATCGTCAAAATAGAAATCTTAGTTTCAAATCAAATATCTTCGAATTATCATTGCAAGGTGAATTTTTTCTTACAAGAGAACAACAAGGTGCCCGATACAAAATTAAAAATGCGAGAGGATTTAAGTCCTACGACTTTCAGGCCTATCTATTTTTAGGGGTCGGAGGATTTTATTTTAATCCAAAAGCTTTCTACTATGGTAGTTGGGAAAATCTTCAACCATTAGGTACAGAAGGTCAAGGATTACCAGGACAAAAAGCGAAGTATTCTAGAGTTGCTTTTTGTATCCCATACGGTATAGGAGTAAAAGAGGCGATTAACAGATATTGGTCTGTCGGGGTAGAAGTAGGAATGCGTAAGACATTTACCGACTATATTGATGATGTAAGCGGTGTTTATTATGACAATAATAAATTAAGAGCCGCTCGTGGCGACATGGCTGCCGATCTCGCAGACCCATCTCTTAGTAATCTTCCCGCAGGTATTGACGGAAATGGTTACCAAACGGCTGCAGGTGAAGTGAGAGGGCATTCCCAACATAAAGATGCCTATATGTTCTTAAATGTTACTTTTTCATATAAAATTCCTAAAAAACAAAGAATGCGTTTTAGATACTAGGATTATTATGAAACAACCCATACGTATTATTGAGCCTCAAACTCCAAAAGAGTTTGAGGCTTATTTTTTTCTTCGATATGAAGTCCTTCGCAAACCATGGAATCAACCATTGGGCAGTGAAAAGGATGAAAATGAAAATACATCCATTCATCTTATGGCTATTGATGAAAACAATTCTGTACTTGGTGTATGCCGTTTGCAATTTAACTCCCATACAGAAGCACAGTTGCGATTTATGGCTGTTAAAAAGGATTCACAAGGCTTGGGTATAGGACGAAGATTAATTGAATATGCAGAATTGAAAGCTCAAAATGAAGGCGCTTCCTCAATGATCCTTCAAGCTAGAGAAAATGCTATCGACTTTTACAAAAAATGTAATTATTCAATAAAAGAAAAAAGCTTCTTAATGTGGAATCAAATCCAGCATTATCTTATGATCAAAGAATTCAAATGAAATTCTTGTTTCAGATTCTATTTTATCTTGGCTTTGATTACTTTGAATAATGCTTTTGTATCAGCTTCGTCCAACTGAAGAGCTAATTTCACTTCTTTTCCTTCATAATCAAATGCTATCTTTTCACCTGCAATTACCCAATAGGAGTTGTTCAAATTTTCAAAAAAAGAATTATTTTTCTGCTCAATTATTCTTACATCCTTTATAAAATCAAAATTATAGGCGTTTATTTTTCCTTTTCCGGAGACATCTTTTTTATATAAGAATTTACCATCTCGTAATTTTATCTTTTCAACACCAAAACTCCTCCACATAACAGCTTTAAAGGTCTTGTATTCAAAATAAGCCCAAAAGCCCAACCATACGATTAGAGCTGCTCGTGTTTGCTGATCATGAATTAAAAAGTATTGAGAAAGTACAATGACACCACTTAACGTCCAAAGAAAAAACCAACAAAAAAGTAGAATCTTTTTTACCTTATCAGCAGTTGAAAGAATTACAATACTCATTCCTTTATCATCTCTTTTGATGCTGATACGTTTACCTATATATTCCATTTTAATAATTAATTGAGAAACAAAATTATCAATTAATTTAATATTTGTTAAAGATTTAGAGACTGAAATTGTATTTATCAATGATCGTCAAGTACAAAATTGAAAAACAAGGCTGAAGAAAATGACTTGGTTTTTGGAACAAGGATTTTTTTCTCAAAAAACCGGATTATTATAAAAATATGCTGCTGTATTGCCAACGAGCAAGCACTACATGTACAGGATAGCTAAACTTCCTAGTTAAAAATGTATTTCCCTACCTTATTAGTAGTTACTCTAGGCAAGTTCTTATTTTTTTCAAAATAATCATAGCCGGTCTTTATATTTTTCCAAAAATTCATTAATGCTGTATTCTCATCCGACTCATTGTATAAAAAGATCATTCTTTTTTCATCCATTTTAGTAGGGAAAATATGAACAGGGATGTTTTGTTCTCCTTTATTGCGAGCCTCAACCGCCATTACATATACTTCTTTGATAGAGTTGTCTGTTAATGGTATACAACCAATAGTAACACAATTACCGTGGATCATGATATCGCCACCTAAATTCCTTTTGCCAATTATTTTATCACTCGTGTTTGGATAACTTAGTCCTAAAGATAAATAATAACTGCTGTATGGGTTGTATGAAGCAACGTTGTAAAACCCTTCCGGCACCTGTGCATCCCCTTGCTGTCGTTTAGGGCCAAGAACTCCCGAAGATGCACAGATATTATACGTTTTAAAAAGTTTGTATTCCTGCTGGTCTTTTGATTTCAGCCATACCTCAAGAATTTTTTCATTCTTGAAAACACGGATGAACATCTCAAATCCATCTTTATTGATGCCTTTCTTATCAATTTCAGCTTTTAAACTTTCCCACTTTTCAGAATAAGCGGTTTTTACACGAGCATATTTTTGCTGTTCGGCCTTGAAACTCTGCGCTGGCAATTGAAAACAGAAGAGTAAGCCTATAAAAATAACGAGTTGTCTTAGCACATTGTTAATTTTTTAGTTGATAACGTATTTTATTAAGTTGATATTTTGGCTGAAATGAAGTTATTTTTGTCTAAATTAATTGAAAAAATGAAGAAAGTATTTTCCATATTTAAGAATAAGTATTTTTTAACAATTACCACATTATTCGTTTGGGTAGTTTTTTTTGATAAGAACGACTTAAAAACACAAATAGAATTTAGAAAGCAAGTAAAACAATTGCAAGAAGAAAGAAATTATTATGCAAAAGAGATCTTTGGTATCACTTCTGTTATCAATGAATTATATACCAATCCAAAAACTCTAGAAAAGTTTGCAAGAGAAAAATACCTCATGAAGCGAGACAATGAAGAGATCTTTGTTTTGGTAGAAGAAAAAAAATAACTCACTTTTTCAAACGACTAGTAGTTTTTAGCCTATTTTTTTTCTGGAACAAGAATGGTAAATTGAATGGAAATATTTTTTTAAAAAATCTAGTTTGTTATTAGTTATTTATATTGAAAATAGCTGTTTTCACTCTTTTACTTACCACCAAATTTTCATCTTGTTCGCTTAATATCAAAGATTTCGCCTTATCATCTTCAAAAACTTCTTTCACTGATTTAATGATTCCTGCTGGAATATTATGTGTAATAAAATCTGACATTAATTGTGCTGATGAAAAATTCGCAATTGCATTTTGTAAAATTTTATAAAGTTGAACCCTGTTTTTTACCCTGTCTGTGTTTTCCGAAAAGTTGGAAGATAATGTGTCTTTTTCTATATTTAGTAAAAAACATAACTGTTCAAATTGTTTGTTATTTCCAATTGCCAACACAATCATTTTTTTATCTGCCGTGGTAAATAGTTCTCCATAAGGAGCAATATTTGGATGCAAAGATCCGCTTGCTTGTTGGTTATGGTCAGCCATAAGCCAATTACTCGCTTGATTTGCGAGTGATGCTATGGCAGAATCAAATAATGAAACAGAAACCTTTGACCCTTTTCCTGTTTTTAATTTTTTTATCAAGGCAATTAAAATCCCTTCTTTCAGTTGATGAGCAGCCAATATATCGATCAATGCAACAGGCATTTTTATCGGTCCGCTCTCTTTAGTCCCATTCATGAACATAAAACCTGTTTCTGCTTGTAAAACCAGATCGTAAGCGGTTCTGTTACTATCATTACCAAAACCTGTTATTTGTGCATAAATCAGTTTTTGATTAAGTTTTTTTAAGGTTTCATAATCCATTCCTAATTTAACATCATCCCCGGGCTTATAATTTGAAATAACGATATCTGCATCTTTAATTAAATCATAAATTTTTTGTTTTTCATTTTGTTTATTGAGATCTATAGCTAGATTTTTCTTATTCCAATTGATGGAGGAATAATAGGCGGAAATAGATGAGTTTTGGTTTTCTGAAGGGAGCTTCCAACTTCTCGTAATATCGCCTTTTGTGATCAGGTTTTCTACTTTTATAACTTCTGCGCCCAGCTCAGCGAAAAACATTCCTACTGCAGGGCCTGCTAAAACATTTGCTAATTCTATAACTTTAAGATCTTTGAAGAATGTGTTCATGTATATTCTACTTTAATTCGACTACATTTTAGAATCTAATTTTACGAAGATACGAATGTTGTGATTTGAAAATTTATATAATCTGAATAGTTTTAATAAATAAAATTTTATCGTTTTTGATGAGGCCTATAGAATTATCTTTTATGTCATAGCATCTTCGATACTTATTCCTTAAATTTACAGAATGATTTCTGAAAGTAATTTGTTCAAAATAAAAACAATGCGGTTGATGCTGATTTTCAGTATTCTGATCATGGGTGTTAAATTCGTTGCGTATATCATTACGCATTCAAATGCAATATTAACCGATGCGCTTGAAAGTATCATTAATGTGGTCGCAGGTTCTTTCGCACTTTTTAGTGTTTATTATGCGGCTCAACCAAAGGATGAAAACCATCCTTATGGTCATGGTAAAATTGAATATTTGGCTGTTGGTATAGAAGGGGGGTTGATCATCATTGCCGGTGGCGCCATTTTTATTAAATCGATCATGGGCTTTTTTCACCCTAAAGCGATTGAATCTGTTGATATAGGTGTTTTTATTTCAATTTTTGCAGGGGTGGCAAATTATTTTATGGGGACTTTCCTCATCAAAAAAGGAAAATCCCACAATTCATCTTTAATGGTTGCGGACGGTAAGCATTTGATGACCGATACCGTTTCCAGCATTGGGTTGATAATTGGTTTAATAATAATTTATTATACTAAGATCTATTGGCTGGATAATCTTATTGCTATTTTTTTCGGTGTTTATATTTTTGTTACCGGTTACAAATTATTGAAGGAGTCTGTAAATAATTTACTCGATGAAGCTGATTACGAACAATTGAATACGGTTGTTGAGATACTTAACAGTAATAGACGTGAGAAATGGATAGATATGCATAATCTGCGGGTTCTAAAATATGGATCTCATTTACATATTGATGCTCATATTACATTGCCTTGGTATGACAATCTCGAAGCATCACATGCTGAAGTAACAGCAGTTGAAAATTTGATTACTGATAAACTAGAAGGTGAGGTAGAATTTTTTATTCACGCGGATCCTTGTCTTCCTTTATCTTGTCCTATTTGTCCTAGAAAGGATTGTTCTGTCCGTAAGGGTGTATTTGTAAAACAATTAATTTGGAACTTAGAAAATATGTTGCCGGATCGTAAGCACCGACTTTAATAAACAGGTGGTTTTGGTTTATTGTTTAAGATAGCTTCTATTTTGATCATCACTTCTTCTGTTATTTTTTCAACCACTTCCATCGCTAATAAATTATCTTTTAGTTGTTCTACTTTTGAAGCTCCTGTAATAACAGTGCTCACATTTTTGTTTTTAAGGCACCAAGCAAGAGCTAATCGCGGTAAATTAGTTCCTAAATCTTCGGCTAATAAACTTAGTTTTTTTGTCTTTTCAATTTTTATTTTGCCGTCTTCTCCAAGAGTAGATTCCTTCAACCATTCCATTTTTTCCAGTTGCAGTCGAGTATCTTTTGGCATCCCGTCGTTGTATTTACCTGTTAAAAGACCTGATGCAAGCGGCGACCAAATTGTTGTTCCTAAACCAATTTCAGAATAGAGGCGGGCATATTCATTCTCGAAACGTTCACGGTGAAACATATTATATTGCGGTTGCTCCATAGTTGGTGGCGTTAAATTGTATTGTCGGGCGATACCATACGCTTCCATTATTTCCTGAGCACTCCATTCACTGGTTCCCCAATATAAAACTTTTCCTTGCTGAATAAGGGTATCCATCGCTCTTACAGTTTCTTCTATTGGTGTGTTTTTATCCGGCCGATGACAATAATAAAGATCCAGATAATCAACTTGTAATCGTTTCAAAGCATTATGACAAGCTTCCATTACGTGCTTGCGACTTAATCCTATCTGATTAGGAAGTTTACCTCCCCAAAATACCTTACTTGAAAGTACATAGCTCGAGCGATCCCAATTCATTTTTTTTAGAATATTTCCCATTACAATTTCTGATTTACCGCTTGCATATGCTTCAGCGTTATCAAAAAAGTTAACACCGTTATCATAAGCTACTTTCATGCATTCTTCAGCAATGTTGTCACCTATCTGGTTTGCAAAAGTTACCCATGATCCAAAAGATAATGCACTTACTTGTAAGCCAGATTTTCCTAATCTTCTGTATTCCATTTTGTGTGAGTTTAATTTCTATAAAAGTAACAAAAATGCATCGTCTTTGTTTGTGCCATTTACTAATAAAAAAATTATCTTTGTGATATCAACGTCCGGGTGGCGAAATTGGCAGACGCACCACCTTGAGGGGGTGGCGGGAAACCGTGGGAGTTCGAATCTCCTCCCGGACACATTTACAAATTCAAAAATTAGTTTAAAAAAAACTCCCGAAGATCATTCGGGAGTTTTTTTTATTTAGGTTCCATCATAAAAATGGTATGTGTTTCGTCAGGATCTCTGTAATCTATTTTTAACTTTTTTTCTTCTACGCTGACTACTTTATAATTAAATTTTTCTTTTGTAGTTGTATCCACAAAATAAATGTATTGTCCAACTTTTGTCCAAGTTCCTGATTTTGCAGTACCAAATAAGATCAAAGTATAAGTACCATCTTGTGATAATTTCAACATGTCATTTACATTTTTTTCACCTGGCTTTTGCTCAACAGCCCACTCAATAATAGAGACAGCGTGCCATTCTTTATCGCACATCATAATATCTGAAGCACTTAATTTTGGTTTAGCAACGACTTTTGCTGTTTGGCCATTTGTTTGGCCTGAAGAAGTAAATGTTATTAGGATCAATAAAAACGGAAGTAACTTTTTCATGGATGATTATTTTTTTAATTAATAGTTAATTGGTGTTTTTAAATTTCTTTTTTTAATTCTGTAATTGTTTGACTTGGGTTAGAAGAAGAAAAAACGGTATTTCCTGCAACGAGAGCATTCGCCCCATATTCAATTAGTTTTTTGTAATTATTCATATCCACACCACCATCAATTTCAATAATAGCCTTTGATTTTGTTGCTCTGATAATATCCCGTATGGCTGCAATTTTGTGATACGTATTTTCAATAAATTTCTGTCCTCCAAATCCAGGATTTACACTCATTACCAAAACTACATCAATGTCTGCTATGATATCAATCAATAAGTTTGCAGATGTGTGCGGGTTAATTGCTACTCCGGCTTTTATACCTAATGCTTTGATCGCCTGGATAGTTCTATGTAAATGAGTGCAGGCTTCATAATGTACAGTCAATATATCGGCCCCTGCATCTTTAAAAGCTTGTAAATATTTATCAGGATCCATTATCATTAAATGAACATCTAAAGGTTTTTTAGCATGCTTTTTAATGGCTTTAAGAACCGGAAAACCAAACGAGATGTTTGGTACAAAAACGCCATCCATTACATCGACATGAATCCAATCAGCATTGCTTTCATTGATCATTTCAACATCTCGTTGAATGTTTGCAAAATCGGCTGATAGGATGGAAGGTGCTATTAAATGACTCATATGCTGGTATTGTTTGAGTTATAAATGTACGAAAAAATATATTTCTCTGTGATTTAGGTGTTAAAATTATAATAAACCAGACGTTTTATAAATCTTTCGATTTTTTTAGAACTTTTATTTTTATTTCAATTACATAATCTTCAATACGTTCTTTTCGAATGAGGGTGTTTCTGGAAATAATTCTTTAATTGTATTAGGGGTATAAAAAAAGAGGAAATATTATTTCCTCTTTTTTTTATAGTAAAAAAAATTACCCTAAATATGTTTTTAGGATTTTACTTCTAGACGTATGTTTCAATCTGCGAATGGCTTTTTCTTTGATCTGACGAACGCGTTCACGAGTAAGGTCAAATTTTTCACCAATTTCTTCTAAGGTCATAGCATGTTCTCCGCTTAATCCGAAATATAATCGAACAACATCTGCTTCGCGGGAAGTCAATGTATGTAATGCTCTTTCGATTTCTCTGCGTAAGGATTCATTTAATAATCCGTTTTCTGGACTAGGGCTATCTTCAGCCTGCATCACATCATACATGCTGCCGGCATTATCATCGCCAGTGGTTAATGGCGCATCCATGGATACATGTCGCCCTGTATTTTTCATTGATTCTTTCACTTCAGATTCAGAAATCTCAAGCATAGTAGCAATTTCAGCAGCACTTGGTTCACGTTCGAATTCTTGTTCTAGTTTCGAGAATGTTTTATTGATCTTATTGATAGAGCCGATTTTATTCAGGGGTAAACGAACAATTCGGGATTGTTCTGCCAAAGCCTGCAAGATAGATTGACGAATCCACCATACTGCGTATGAAATGAATTTAAAACCACGCGTTTCATCAAAACGTTGTGCCGCTTTAATTAACCCTAAATTTCCTTCGTTTATTAAATCGGGGAGACTTAACCCTTGATTTTGGTATTGTTTAGATACAGAAACAACGAAACGTAAGTTGGCTTTTGTTAATTTCTCAAGTGCCGACTGGTCTCCTGCGCGAATTTTTCTTGCTAATTCAACTTCTTCATCAGCAGTAATTAGGTCAACTTTTCCTATTTCTTGAAGGTACTTGTCTAATGACGCTGTTTCGCGGTTTGTAACCTGTTTCGATATCTTGAGCTGTCTCATAAATTGGGGTGTAATTTTTTAAACCAATAACTATACGATAATGTTTTATAAAAGTTTCAACTAAATTACTTTTTTTTAAAGATAATTATGTTTTTTTTGTCGATGGATTTAATTTTTGTTTGGATGTGGATTTAATGTGTTTCTGATAGGGAAGTGTAGCAAATTTTGGTTAGTACCAAAAGCGTTTCCTTTTTTGTAAGCAATCGCGTTATAATCCTTAACTCAGCTTCACCCATCAGCATCAAAAAAGAAGTGTGTTGGGTGCGTTTAGGCAAAAAAAAACTCTCATCATACGATGAGAGTTCTTTTTAATGAATGTATTATTAGTTACTAGCTGGAGTAGTCTCCGGTTTTGGCAATAATGCTTTGCGAGACAATTTGAATTTACCTGTTTTAGGATCAACTCCAATCAATTTCACTTGTATCTTATCACCTTCTTTTAAAACGCCATCCATGCTTTCAAGTCTTGAATGACCTACTTCCGAGATATGCAATAAACCATCTTTACCAGGCATAAATTCTACGAAAGCACCAAAAGCCATAATCGATTTTACTTTCCCTTCGTATACTTCACCAACTTCTGGTTGAGCTACAATTCCTTTGATCTTCGCTAATACAGCATCAATTTTATCTTTATCAACAGCTACGATATCAATATGGCCCATTCCGTCTTTTTCTTCAATTACGATGGTTGCACCCGTTTCACGTTGCATTTCTTGAATAATTTTTCCTCCAGGTCCGATGATTGCACCGATAAATTCTTTAGGAATAACCATTTTCACAATACGCGGAGCATGAGGTTTGTAGTCTTCACGAGGAGCTGTAATGGTTTTAGCCATTTCACCTAAAATGTGCAAACGACCTTCTTTCGCTTGTTGTAAAGCTTCAGCCATCACTTCATATGGTAAACCATCTACTTTTAAATCCATCTGACAAGCAGTGATTCCGTCCTTTGTTCCTGTAACTTTAAAGTCCATATCACCCAAATGATCTTCATCACCAAGAATATCGGAAAGGATAGCGTATTTACCTTTATCATCAGTAATTAATCCCATTGCAATTCCTGAAACAGGTTTTGTGATTTTAACACCCGCATCCATCAATGCTAATGTTCCGGCACAAACTGTTGCCATAGAAGAGGATCCGTTTGATTCTAAAATATCAGAAACAATACGAACTGTATATGGATTTTCGGGAGAAAGTACTTTTCTTAACGCTCGTTCAGCCAAGTTACCATGTCCTACTTCACGTCTTCCTGGACCACGGTTAGGTTTTACTTCACCTGTAGAAAATGCAGGGAAGTTATAATGTAACATGAAATTGTTTTGTCCTTGGTGCAAAGCCCTGTCAATTGATTGTAGATCTAATTTAGTACCTAACGTAACTGAAGTTAATGATTGAGTTTCACCACGAGTAAATACAGCTGAACCATGAGCAGAAGGCAAATAGCCAATTTCGCTCCAAATAGGGCGAATTTGGTTGGTTTTACGACCATCTAAACGAGCTCTTTCGTCCAATACAAATCTACGAACAGCATCATATTCAACATGATGATAATATTTTTTTACCAGACTTTCTTTTAATTTTCTTTCTTCTTCAGGCAATGAAATTAAGAACTCATTTACCACAGCTTTGAATGCCGCACCACGTTCTTTTTTATTGGGGTTTTGCAATTTAGCAACCGCGTATGCTTTATCATAAAGGGCTTTGTGAACACGAGCTTCCAATTCTGCATCGTTAGTTTCGTGGCAATATTCACGTTTTACAATTTTGCCTTTTACAGCTTCAACTTTAGCAACCAATTCGTTGATTGCAGTTATTTGTAATTTTATAGCTTCGTGACCGAACTTAATAGCCTCAAGCATTTCTGCCTCAGAAATTTCATTCATTTCACCTTCCACCATCATGATATCTTTTGCAGAAGCAGCAATGATCATATCAAGCGATGATTTTGCTAGATCTTCCACAGAAGGGTTGATCATTAATTTTCCATCAACTTTTCCGACACGAACTTCTGAAACGGGTCCGTTAAAAGGGATGTCAGAAACTGAAATTGCAGCAGAAGCAGCTAAACATGCTAATGCATCAGGCATTGTATTTTTATCTCCAGAGATCAAAGAGATCAACACTTGTGTGTCAGAGTGATAATCTTCAGGGAATAGTGGGCGTAGGGCACGGTCAACTAATCGGCAAATTAATACTTCATAATCAGATATTCTAGCTTCGCGTTTGAAGAATCCTCCAGGGAAACGACCCGCTGCAGCGAATTTTTCTTGGTAATCAACAGATAATGGTAGAAAATCTGTTCCTTCTTTTGCATCTTTGTTTGAAACGATTGTTGCAAGCAACATCGTATCACCCATTCTTACCACCACAGAACCATCGGCTTGTTTCGCTAATTTTCCTGTTTCTAGTGAAATTTCGCGACCATCCGCTAATTTAAATGTGTGTGTAATTCCAATTTGTGACATAGTTTTTTTGTTTTAATTTATTGTTTTCTTTACCTCTTTATTTATTTTTATTGTTTTGTTTTCCTAATGTTTATATACACAAAAAGCATCATGCTGTTTTGCGTGATGCCTTTTGAAAAAATGTATCTGTATAAATCAACTTATTTTCTTAAGTCAAGTTTTTTAACGATAGCACGATATCTTTCAATGTCGTTAGATTTTAAATAATCTAATAAACTACGTCTTTTTGCAACTAAAGCAATAAGTGATTTTTGTGTTCCAAAATCTTTTTTGTTTGATTTCAAATGTCCAGTTAAGTGGTCAATTCTGTGAGAAAACAAAGCGATTTGTCCTTCTGAGTTACCAGTATCTTTTTCAGATTTACCGTGTTTTTTGAATATTTCTTTCTTAATTTCTGTTGTTAAATACATTGTATTTGGTATTTTGTTTTTTAATTTTCGGATTGCAAAGATAAATATTCTTTTTAAATCTGCAATAATTTTCTTTAATTCTTGAACATCTTCAGCAATTGAGCCAATTTTGCTTTCAGCTCTTTACGAATTACTATTTTATCTAAGAATCCGTGTTCCAACACAAATTCAGATGTTTGGAAGCCTTTTGGCAGGTCTTTACCTATGGTTTCTTTTACAACCCTTGGACCTGCAAACCCTATTAATGCTCCTGGTTCAGCAATATTTAAATCACCTAACATAGCATACGAAGCTGTAACTCCACCAGTTGTAGGGTCAGTTAAGAATGAGATATAAGGAACTTTTGCCTCCGACATCAATGATAATTTAGCAGCTGTTTTAGCCATTTGCATCAATGAAAAGGCAGCTTCCATCATGCGAGCTCCACCAGATTTTGAGATGATCATTAATGGGATCTTCTTTTCGATGCAGTAATCACATGCTCTTGCAATTTTTTCACCTACCACAGATCCCATAGAACCACCAATAAAGCTGAAATCCATACAAGCAATTACAAGGTCTTCGCCCTCTACTTTGCCATGTGCAGTTCGGATAGCATCTTTGAGATGCGTTTTTTTAACCGAATCAACTAATCGATCTGTATATTTTTTTGTGTCTACAAAATCTAAAGGGTCTCCAGCAGTAAGGTTTTCATTAAGTTCTTTGAATTCATTGTTATCGAAAATAATTTCGAAGTATTCTGCAGAACCGATCTTCTCATGATAAGCGCATTCTTCGTTCGGGCATACATACTTATTTAAAGCATGTTCTGTTGTATTTGTTATTTTTTTACATGAGGGGCATTTGTACCATAAACCTTCAGGAGTTTCTTTTTTCTCCATCGTAGATGTTGTGATACCCTTTTTTATTCGTTTAAACCAACTCATTTTTTTAATTTAAAAATTTAAAAATTAAAAGTTTTGAAGAACAGCGTGTTGGGATATTTCCCAATGCCGCATTATCAAATTGTCATTATAGCCTACGCAATAGTAATCGTCTTATCTAAGTATACTTCTTGAATGGTATTTAGCAATTCTATTCCTTCTTTTAAAGGCTTTTGAAAAGCTTTGCGGCCAGATATTAATCCTTGACCACCTGCACGTTTGTTGATAACAGCAGTCATTACAGCTTCTGCAAGATCAGATGCGCCTTTCGATTCTCCTCCTGAATTGATTAATCCCATTCTTCCCATGTAGCAATTGGCTACCTGATAACGGTTTAGATCGATGGGGTGATCAGTTGTTAATTCAGAGTATACTTTTGGATGTGTTTTTCCATAATTCAAGGCTGTATAACCACCATTTTTGTCGGATAATTTTTGCTTAATGATATCTGCCTGGATTGTTACTCCGATATGGTTTGCTTGTGAAGATAAGTCAGTAGCTGTGCTATAATCAATTCCATCTTTTTTAAAGGCATTGTTACGGGTGTAGCACCATAAAATAGTTGCCATTCCTAATTCATGAGCGCGGGCAAATGCTTTTGCAACTTCAACAATCTGGCGACCTGATTCAGGTGAACCAAAATAAATGGTTGCACCAACAGCAACAGCACCCATATTCCAAGCTTCTTCAACTGTTCCAAACATGATCTGGTCATATTTGTTTGGGTAACTTAAAAATTCGTTGTGATTTAATTTTACGATAAAAGGAATCTTGTGAGCGTATTTTCGGGATACTGAAGCTAAAACACCGAAAGTAGAAGCCACTGCATTACAGCCTCCTTCCACCGCTAGTTTAACAATATTTTCAGAATCAAAATAGATTGGGTTGGGAGCAAAGGATGCGCCAGCACTGTGTTCGATACCTTGATCTACTGGTAATATACTCATATAACCGGTTTCGGAAAGTCGACCATGATTGTATAATTGGTTTAAACTGCGTAATACCTGTGGACTGCGATTTGACTGAACAAAAAAGCGGTCAACAAAATCAGCACTTGGCAGATGAATGTTTTCTTTGGGAATGGTTTTACAATTGTGATTCAGTAGGCTATCAGCATTAGCACCTAACAATTCTTCAATTCTCTTGTTTGCCATCGTGTAAATGTTTTTGTTTTTTTTATCTGTTTTTAGCATTGCCAACTGATTAGCAATCTGCAAAACAAATTATGGTTTATAAATTTTGGAAGACAAATCTACTAATTTTTAGTTATTGGTGAAAGGAAATGTCTGAAAGCAGAAAAATCTGATACTAGAAAGGGTATCCAATACCAATATTAAAGGTAGTAAATCCGTATTTTCTATTGCCGTTAGTTTCTTTGTATTGGGCTTTCCAGTGGGCATCAAAAAGGTTTTGAATCACCCATCGGTTATTTTCACTGAATTTAGGGTCACGTATCTTTAAACCCAGGTCGAAACGGATAATAAAAAAGCTGAAATCTGCTCTTAATCCAATACCCGAGCCTAGTGCAATTTCTTTGTAAAAACGATCCAGTTGAAATTCACCACCCGGACGGGCTACATCCTTTCTACTTAACCAGGTATTTCCTCCATCAATAAATAATGCCCCTTTCAGCATTTTTAAAAGCTTAAATCGATATTCGACATTTCCTTCAATTTGGGCATCCCCAACCTGGCCGAATGAGTTGGTGGCATCATCGTAAAATGAGCCGGGGCCCAAAGTACGGGCTTGCCATGCGCGAATACCATTCGCCCCTCCGCTATAAAAACTTCGTTCAAAGGGCAAGGTCGGGAAATTGATTAGCGGTTTTCCGATTCCTGCCGCAACTCTGAAAACAACTTTGTTGATTTCGTTTGAATTAAAATAATAGCGGAAATCACCATCAATCCTCAGATATTGAGAGTAAACCACATCAAATAATTTATAGTGGCCATCTGCATCTTTAGCGAAAGTATTTTCATGCATGGAGTTGACAAGATCATAAAAGCCTCTTAATAAATTTCCGGAAGATTCTGCATTCACCCTAAAATAGATGAAATTCTTTTCCTTTTTAATATCTTGTTCATTAAATGTAAACGAATACCGTGTACTTGTTGAAAGGTGATTGCTGAAGCTGTTTAACAGATAGAGGTTGTGGACATTGTTTTGAAGTGTATATAAAAAGTCAGATGACAAATTAACCTTTACAAAATTGATCACTAGCGGACTGATGGTATGTCTTTTTTTAGCGGTTTCTTTCCAAGTGTATGCAAATGAAAGATTGGAAATATATCTTGTATAAGCCGATCGACTTTGATAATTTAATGAACTAGTGAATGTGGTTTTCGGATTTGATTTTTTTGATTCATTTACATGGAAAGGAATCATAAAACGAGGAATATACAGGTTGGCTTCCGGACCAAATTCAATGGTGTTAAATTGGGTTACAGTATTAAGGTCTGCTGTTCCTGTAGCAGATCGTTGAGCTTCAATACCCCCTTTTAAGCGAAGTTCAAAAACTTCTGCTCCTTTTAAAAGATTTCGATTCTGATAAACTAGACTTCCAGAAATCCCTAAGTTACCTGATTTGTTTGTTCCCTCTGTTTCAATAGTAACAGATTGTTTGGCTATGGGACTTAATTGAATATGGCAATCTAAATACCCATTCGCTGCAGGTGTAAAACTTATATTAATCGTTTTAAATGCTTTTAATTCAGAAAGGCGTTTGTAAGTATCCTCAATATTTTTTAACTGATATAATTCTCCTTTGTGAAGGAAAATAGAATTTAATAATACGCGAGTTTTGTATTGTAATTTATTAGAATGAATTATAAAATTGTCATCTACCTTCAGTGTATCTTTTACAGAAATTGCATCAACTTTTTTTGATACAAAATCTGGCTGTATATAAATGTTATTGATATAAAATCGCTGATGAGGTCTTTCAACAATAGAGTCGGAATTATCTGAATATTTATAAGCGTAGTTTTTTATCCCGAGTGTTATGTTAACTTTTCTGTTTCCAATTGTGCTGTCAATTTCATAATAAACATAATCCTTGTTGAAGAGCCAATATCCATTGTTGTTCAGCTCTGAAGTAATCCGTTCCCGTTCTAATTGCATTTCATCTACATCGTAATTTTTGCCATGACGAAGCAAGCAGTTGGTTGTGTCTGAGGTCACATAATAGTTTAATAGTTCGTCAGGTATTTTATAGTCAACCAGATTTATTTTATAAGGTGCTGCAGCTTTGATCAAATAATAAACGGAAGCTTTTTTTCTTTTACCATAATAAACGGAATCCTTGACTGAGCTAACAAAAAAACCTTTATTATTCATAAATAATTTTATTTGCTTAGCCGATTTTTGTGCAAGCAAGGTGTCATAAATAACAGGAGGTTCACTAACATTCAACAGCCATTCACCAAATAATTGTCTGTCGTTTTTTTTAGGTTTTTTGCCTTTAGCAATTCTTCGGTTATTTTTATCCTCAGCTTTTTTATCTTGAAGAATCCTTTTTTCTCTGATCTTGTCTTCGTTTGCTAAGTTGTGCAGCCAAAGATGAAAGCGGAATACCAATAAGATCTTACGGTTTGGTTTTTGTTTGATATACGACTCAAATTCGCTTTTATCGATCTTCGTGTCCTTGTCAATGATATGATTTTTTTGAAGCAGGAATTCGTCCTTCACTAATTTGCGCGTAGGGTTACAAGCAAAAAACACCAACGGTAGCAGGGCAATAAGAAGGAACTGTATGTTTTTATGCTTTCTGTTCACAGTATAATGTTAATTGCATAGTAGTAAAGGTTACTAAATTACTACATTTGTGCTTACAAAAAATAGTTAAGTTTTATGCTTTCTAAAAATCAGATCAAATTTGTTAATTCTTTGAAACAGAAAAAGTTCAGAGAAGAGCATAATTTATTTATTGCCGAAGGTGCAAAGATTGTCCCTGAACTATTAAACTCGCCAATTGTTGTCAAGCAACTATTTGCAACATCTGAGTTTTTAAGAAGTCATTCCATCTCAAATTTGATAGAGCGTTACGAGATAAAAGAATCGGAATTAGAAAGGATTTCAGCTCTTTCTTCAGCTAATGAAGTGCTTGCTGTTTGTGAGATTCCTAAATACGAATTAAATTCAGATGATTTAAAAGGCAAGCTAACACTGGTTTTGGATGACATTAAAGATCCCGGCAATCTAGGTACGATTATTCGAATAGCGGATTGGTTTGGTATCGAAAACATTGTTTGCAGCCATGAAACAGTCGATTCATTTAATCCTAAGGTGGTGCAGGCTTCAATGGGATCTATTTCTAGAATAAAAGTTTACGATTTAGATCTAATAGAATTTCTGCAACAAAAAACAACCAATCCCCAACAACCAATTTATGGCGCATTATTGGAAGGTAATAATATCTATTCAGAAAAGCTGTCTGCTGAAGGGCTTATTGTGATTGGGAATGAGTCGAAAGGGATTTCAGAAGAAATTCAAAAGTTGATTACTAATAAAATTAGTATCCCTTCTTTTTCTCATTATAAATCGGGTAGTGGTGAGGCTGAGTCGCTGAATGCAGCTATTGCGACTTCCATTATTTGTTCTGAATTTCGGAGAAGATAAATTACTCGTTCAAAATATTTAGAGCAGTACAGGCATATAACGCAGCCGTTTCCGTGCGTAAACGACTTACTCCCAAACTTATTTCTGTAAAACCGTTTTCCAGAGCATATTTCACTTCTTCAACAGAGAAATCACCCTCTGGACCAATCAACACCATTGCATTTTTTTCTTTTGAATATGCAGTTTTCAAATGTGTAAGAGAGGTTTTATAGCAATGTGCAATAAATTTTTGACACTTAAAATCGTTTGTTCCAGCGATGAATTTTTTATAATCCTTCATCTCATTTATTTTTGGAAGATATGCTTTCAGACTTTGTTTCGCTGCTGCAACAACAACTTTCTGCAATCGTTCTGTCTTGACAATCGAACGTTCACTGTTGCTGCAATTGAGCAATGAAATTTCATCAATTCCAATTTCTGTGGCTTTTTCAACGAACCATTCCAACCGATCCATGTTTTTAGTAGGAGCAATGGCAATGTGGAGATTCCAATTCCGTTTCCCAACTTCCATTTTTGTTTCGATAATGGATACTGAGCAGCGTTTGGGGTTGTCATCTATAATCTCGGCTTCATACCAACCACCAACACCATCAATTAGTTGTATTTTGTCGCCCACCTTCAATCTTAATACACGAATGGCATGTTTGCTCTCTTCTTCGTTTAAAGAGTATGTATTGGATGAAATATCGGGTGTGTAGAATAAATGCATATTGACTTGTGAGATACAAATGTAAAGAAATCCTTCTAATGGCGATACGCCATAATCCTCCTAGCTCTCTTTTAAGTAGAAAAAATAAATGTGCCACCTTTCGGGTGGCACATTTATAAATAATTTAATAGTGCGTTGTTTTTTTAAAACCGGCTCAAGCAGGAATTAAGCGTTTACAGCAGCCTTAGGCGCAGCAGCCATTATTTCTTCGTTAGCTGCGCTTGCATATTGTTCAAAATTTTTGATGAAGGATGCGGCTAATTTGTTGGCCGTTGCATCATATGAATCTTTATCTTTCCATGTGTTGCGAGGATTTAAGATGTCTGCAGGTACATCAGCGCATTCTGTTGGCATTTGCAATCCGAAGATTGGCAATGTTTCATATTTGATGTTATCCAATTTACCAGTTAAAGCAGCAGTAATCATAGAACGTGTGTAAGATAATTTCATACGGCTACCAACACCAAATGCTCCGCCAGACCAACCTGTATTAACCAACCAAACATTTACTTTGTTTTCCTTTAATTTTTTTCCTAATAACTCGGCATATTTAGTTGGATGTAAAGGCAAGAATACTTTTCCAAAACAGGCAGAAAAAGTTAAGGTTGGCTCCGTAATTCCCATTTCGGTTCCAGCAACTTTAGCAGTGTATCCTGAAATGAAGTGATACATTGCTTGTCCGGGTGTTAACTTGGAAATAGGAGGTAATACGCCATAAGCATCACATGTTAAAAAGAATATGTTTTTTGGAATATTTCCTACAGATGGCTCCACAGCATTGTTGATGAAGTTAATCGGGTAACTAACGCGTGTATTTTCTGTTTTAGAAATATTACTGAAATCAACAGTTGAAGTGTTTTCGAAGAATTCAATGTTTTCCAATAACGAACCGAATTTCACAGCACCAAATATTTCAGGCTCTTTTTCTTTTGTTAAATCAACACATTTCGCGTAGCAACCTCCTTCGAAGTTAAACACTCCTTTGTCGCTCCAGCCGTGCTCATCATCACCAATTAACCCTCTGTTTTCATCAGCTGATAATGTTGTTTTTCCTGTTCCTGAAAGACCGAAGAAAATAGCGGTATCGCCATCTTTTCCAATGTTAGCAGAGCAGTGCATTGATAAAACACCTTTTTCGTGTGGTAAAATATAATTCAACAAAGAAAAAATTCCTTTTTTAATTTCTCCTGTATAAGCTGAACCACCAATTAAAATAACCTTTTTGGTCATATTTAAGATGGTGAAGTTGTGTTGTCTAGTTCCGTCAATTGCAGGGTTTGCTTTGAAACCCGGAGCGCAAACGATTGTCCATTCAGGATTAAAGTTCATGATTTCATCATGAGTAGGACGCAAGAATAAATTGTTTGCAAATAAGTTCGACCAAGGATATTCTGTTACAACACGAATGTTTAAGCGGTAATTAACATCAGCGCATGCGTAAGAGTCTCGCACATAAACTTCTTTTCCCGACAAGTAAGCGCAAACGCGATTGTAAAGTGCATCAAATTTATTCGCATCAAATTTAAAGTTGACATCGCTCCACCAAATTGAATCCTTTGTTTTTGCGTCTTCTACAATAAATTTGTCTTTGGGTGATCGACCCGTAAATTCCCCTGTATCAACTGCTAATGCTCCAGTATCTGTTAATACACCTTCACCTCTTACTAAAGTTTCTTCAACAAGTTCTGCTGCGTTTAAATTCCAATATGCCGCAAGAACATTCTCTAAGCCTAAACTTGCAACGCTTGCACTTTTAGCTTTAATTCCAAATTCGTTCATTTCTGATTTTTTAGTTTAATAGTTTTTTTAAAAATGAAAGTATAAAATTAAGAAAATTAGGCTAAAAAGCTGTTAAAGCAGGTTGAAATTAGTTTTTTAAACAAATAATATTTTTTTGAAAAAACAATGTTAATATTTTTGTTTTCAGGTAGTTACATAGGTTGTGTGTAGCCGTTTATTAAACTTTCCTGTTGATAAATAATAAGTTTTAAACAGACAAACAGTTCAGATTTCAATACAAGTTGTACAAACCTGTGTATTTCTTCATAGCATAATCCATAAAGTATTTAAACTTTAATTTCTCACCGGTAATAGAAAGACATAGTTTCTCAGCAAAGTGGCAGATTTGTTTCTTGATCCCAATTTTAAACAGTTGAAGCATAGTGCACATCAGCCATTTTTTTCGAATCCAATTTTTTTTTATAGCATGCTTTTTCTTTGGATTATTTCTTTTTTAATCCTGCAAAAGCCATTAAAATCCAACCAGTAATAAAGAACAATCCACCGATAGGTGTGATTGGTCCCAGCCAGCCAGTAACTGTTAGACCGATCAATCCAGCAGTTGCCAAAAGATACAAAGAGCCTGAAAATAAAACTATACCTGCCATGAAACAGTATCCTGCTTTATGGATCATTTTGTAGTCAAATTTTTCTGAGAAGAGAGCAAAAGCCAGTAATACGACACTGTGATACATTTGATAACGGGCTGCTGTCTCGAACGTCAAAAGGTTCGCATCAGTAATTAGACCAGTTTCAATTTTTGATTTAAGGAAATGTGCAGCCATAGCACCCAGTGCGACTGATATTGCTCCCGAAAATCCGCTAAATATTAAAAATTGTTTTTTCATGGAGCAAAGGTAAAAAAAAAGCATCCCAAAATGATTTGGAACGCTTTTTTAAAAATGTATTTTTAGAAGTTAATGCCCTTTTACATTAATGACTTTGAGTGTATTGGTTTAACTCATCAATAGATGATTCAAATGTGAAGGCGTCATTTAGTTTGTAGTAGTTTCCTCTGTCAAGATTATGTGTCCATGCAAATTTTGCAAGGTCCAAACGGCTTTCCTCAAAGCTCATTAATAACATCAGTTCCTTTATTTGAGAACACAAAAGACAATTACTTCCAACAATCTGTTTAGCAATCGTTAATTTACTATCATCAAAACCTTTTGACGCAATCGATTTTTTTGCACTTTCAAAATCACTTTGACTCATTGGATAAGGGCACCCATACACTCCGCTATAACCCGGAAGTACATATGTATTGTTATTATTCAATGAGCTCGTATTGCTGCCAGTTGTAGTGCTATATGTAGTTGTTGATGTGCTATTTGTTGTTCCAGTTGTATTGCCCATTGTTGGGTCAGTTACATTGATATTGATACCAACTCCAAGTCCAACGCCATTCATATTTATGCCAACAGAACTACCGCCAATAGTTGCATTTGTTGCTACAGTACTAGTTGTTGTGGTGGTGGTTGTATTTACATTCGTAGAATTAATATTGGTGTTAACTGTATTTCCGGATGTTGATGTGTTTGTATTTATAGAAGTAACATCAACAGGACTGTATCCGACAATAATTTGCTGAGGAGCCACAGCAGAAGATGCAGAAATGGGAGCAGCACTTTGAAACCTTAATTTGTATTTCCCCTTCACATTTTTAACTGAATAAGTGTACTCCGTATTTTGTGTCGGATTTCCACCATCCATTAAAAAGGCGTTCTGATCAAGATCAGGTAACTTATTAGCAAAAATTACTTTTACTTTATAATTCGGTGCATTCAAACCAGTTACTTTTACATTAGTTTCAGGTGTTCCGTTCTGACGAATCCCATTTAATATCACTGTGAACTTTAAACCATCCTGTGAAAAGATCACTAGATTGTTGTTTTGAGAATAACCGCACATTATAATACTTAATGTAAGCAGAAGGGTAGTAAATGTTGTTTTCATGTTTTTAAACGTATAATGTTAGTTGACTTGGTTTTCAAATTCTATGCCATATAAAAAACAAATATAATAATTTGTTCTATATCACTTTAAGATTTGTTCTAGAAGATGCCTAGAAACAAAGAAGGGGAGAAAAAACTAAAGCAATTTTTTTTTATTAAATTGATTGTATCATGATTTAGTATATTCGCAGTCTAATTTTTTAATTTCCTATGAAAAATATTCTTGTAATAGGTGCAGGGCGTTCTGCTTCATCATTGATAAAGTATTTACTTGATAATTCATCAAAAGAGAATTGGAATATAACTGTTGGCGATGTGGCAATCGATCTTGTTAAACAAAAATCAGCAAATCATCCAAATTCGAGAGCCATTGCATTTGATATTACTAACGACAAACAAAGAGAAGAAGAAATTAAGCGAGCAGATTTGGTTATTTCCATGTTGCCTGCTTCTATGCATATGAATGTTGCACGTGATTGTGTTCGATTCAAAAAACATCTTGCTACAGCTTCATATGTTTCTAAAGAGATGATGAAATTGGATGCAGAAGCTAGATCAGAAGGAATCATCCTTTTGAATGAAAGCGGCTTGGACCCTGGTATTGATCACGCTTCGGCTATGAAGGTGATTGATCATATTCATGAACAAGGAGGGGAGTTAACATCTTTTCAATCGTTTTGTGGTGGTTTAGTCGCACCAGAATGCAACGACAATCCATGGGGATATAAATTTTCATGGAATCCTCGTAACGTCATATTGGCAGGGCAAGGAACTGCGCAGTTTATTGAAAACGGGGAATATAAATACATCCCATACAATCGATTGTTCACTCAGATTTGTACAATTGAAGTATTTGGTCATGGTAAATTTGATGCATACGCTAACCGTGATTCCTTGTCGTACCGTAAGTTTTATGGTATCGAGAATATTCCAACTATGTTGCGCGGAACATTGCGTATGCCCGGCTACTGCCAAGCATGGAATGTGTTTGTGAAGTTGGGATTAACAGACGACTCTTATAAAATCGAAGCTTCCGACACCTTAACCTATAAACAATTGCTTGAATCTTTTTTGCCTGTTGGAAAACAATCTACAAAAGAAAAATTGACAACATTCATGGGGGCTGAAATGAATGAAGAAGTGATGAACAAAATCGAATGGTTAGGTGTATTTGAAGATAAGAAAATCAAAGTGAAAAATGCTACTCCAGCTCAGATATTGCAAGATCTTCTTGAAGAAAAATGGTTGTTGAAAGAACATGACAAAGATATGATTGTCATGCAACATCAATTTGAATATACACTAAATGGTCAAGCAAAAAAAATAACCTCTTCACTAGTTGTTAAAGGCGACGATCAAACATATACTGCTATGGCAAAAACAGTAGGACTTCCTTTGGCTATCGCAGCAAAATTGATCTTGCAAGGAAAAATCTCAGCTAGAGGTGTTATTATTCCTACCAAAAAAGAAATTTACTTACCAGTATTAAATGAGCTAGAGAATTACGGTGTAAAATTCGAAGAAAAGGAAAGTTAATTCTATTTTTTTCTAGTGGATGATGCGTGTGTTTTGGGAGTCAAAGTTTAAAAACTTAAATAATAATCTTTTGTCAATTCCTTATATGCATCGGTATAGGAATGTCGTTCATCTTTTTCAATAGTAAGAGAATCTTCAGAAAAAGCACGTTGTGTAAATTCAAATCGCATCATCACACGTTTTTCGGGTTTATCCGTCCGCGTAATTATTCTGGTGAGTTTTGTTAAATACAATTTATTGTCTTCTGCCATCTGACGAAAGGTTTCACTTTCTTTTGTAGGCAGTATCACATAAAATTTTCCAGTACTATTTAATAATTTCAAAACCCCGTCCAAAAGATGATCAAACGGAAGAAGATCTGTGTGGCGAGCGTTGGTACGCGACTCCTCCATTGCTTTCGATGAATCTACAAAATAAGGAGGATTACTCACTATCAGATCATATTTGTGATCGCTCTCTTTTGTGAATTGCTGAAGTGAAATATGATGAACATCAATACGGTCTTTCCAGGCACAATCATTTACATTTTCTGATGCTTGAATAAAAGCATTGGTATCAATATCAATAGCATCAATGCGGGCGCCCGATTTTTGTGCCAGCATCAGTGAAATGATGCCTGTGCCGGTGCCAATATCTAAAATAGTTTTTGCATTGGAAGCGTTTACCCAAGAGCCTAATAAAACAGCATCAGTGCCTACTTTCATAGCGCACTTATCTTGTACAATTTTGAACTGTTTAAAAACGAATGTTTGATTCGACATAAAGGAGTAAAAAACGTGCGATTAACTCAACATTTACTCTAACCTTACTATAAAGTTAATTTTTTTTTTGGAATTGCAATCTTTTAACATTTTAATTAGAGGTCGCCTGCATCCGTTTCTTTTTCGGATTCATCCTCCTCTTTGTCTGAGATATAAATATCGATCAAGCCTTCTGGAGCATCAAGCTCAAGTCTTCTTTGTTCGCGGTTTATTGCAACAATAAAATCTTCCTTTGCTGGAACAAGAATCTCTTGATCGCCTCGCATGATACTAAATATGGCTTGCTGGGGAAAGTCTAAGACCTCTTTTACAATTCCTATTTCACCAAAACGCTTGTCGACAGCTGTGAAACCGGGTAATTCATGGAAATAGAATTTCTTTCCTTTTAAAGATGGTAAATAGCTTAATGGTAGGAAGAGCCCTGTTTTTACAAGTTCTTCCGCTTTGGTAATGGTGTCTATTCCTTCAATGGAAACAGTTGCATTGTTACCTTTTACTTGAATTTTTTTTATGAAGAAGGGGACAAGTGAATTATTAAGTTCTACAAATACAGATTCTAACTTATTGTACCTAGAAGGATTGTCCACGTCCAATACAAATGCAAGTTCACCATGATTTCCAACTCTTCGGGCAATGTATCCTAAATTAAAACATTCGTTTTTGGTCATAATTCCTTATTGTAAATTCTTAATAATCTTAAGGTGTTCGTAATGTTGGCGACCATGCCAAGCGTACAACGCAAGCATTTCATCCAATTTGAATTCTTTATTGTATTCGGGGTGAATGTATTTCCGTTGTAGGTCAATGTCAGTCAATGATTTTAATAAGATCGACATGCGTTGATGAACCCCTTCAATGATGTTCAAAGAGGTTTGAATAGGAGTGTTTTTACCATCTTCCAGATTTGCCCAAAGGTCTTGTTGATATGGTTTTATTGTGGGTGAATCTTCTGTTAGGGCTAATTTTAATCGGATCATAGCATTCATATGACTGTCTGCAATATGGTTAATGATCTGTTTTGCATTCCAACCATCCGGACGATAACTTTTTTCTAATTGTTCCGGACGAAGTGAATGAACGAGTGTATTTAATTCGCTGGGGAATTTTTCAATGATGGCGATGTGTTTTTGATTATCGGCTGAAGTGTACGTCTTTCCGTATTCAAATTTTCCTTGAGGATATTTTAAGTGTTCCATCTTTTCATGTTTAATAAAAAAGGCATTCTTCAAAGAAGAATGCCTTTTAAAATATACGTTTCATTACCTATGCTTCAGCTTGTGGAGCATCTGCTTCTGGTGTAGCAACTTCTTCAACAACAGGAGCTACTTCTTCAGCTGGTGGAGGAGTGTTCTTAGCAATGATTTTTGCAGCTTTGGCATCTTTTGCAGTTACTTCAGCAGCCATACGATTTTTGTAAGCATCTTTTTTAGCATTTGCTAATTTGTCAACTTTCGTAACTACTTTGTTTTCTTTTTCAGTAAGCCATTTAGCGTATTTTGCATCTGCTTGTTCTTGTGTCAGAGCACCTTTGGTAACTCCACCTTGTAAGTGATTTCTGTACATTACACCTTTGTATGAAAGGATTGCACGACAAGTATCAGTCGGTTGAGCTCCATTGTTGATCCAAGCTAGCGCTTTGTCGCTGTCAAGGTTAATAGTAGCAGGATTTGTAGTTGGGTTGTACGTACCAATTTTCTCAATAAACTTTCCGTCTCGAGGTGCACGACCATCCGCAATTACAATGTGGAAAAAAGCAGAAGCTTTTTTACCTTGGCGTTGTAATCTAATTTTTACTGGCATTTGTTTTTGATTTTAATGATTAATAAATGTCCCGTTTTTATTTTTGGGAAGGCGAAAGTACGTATTTTTCATTAATTGACAAACATTTTACTTGCTTTTTTGAGCATTTTAGTCATAAATAATCTTTTAAAAGGGTTTTGCCACATAGATAATTGAACTTTTGTGTTTGAATTACTTGCCATTTTCCAACAGTTACAGCAGGCTTCATGCGCGACGATGCGTTGCAATATAAATTTTTAGATATCCTTTTTATTTTTTATAAATGTGGTTTAATCTTTTTTTATTGAGATGAAATTTTTCTTCTATTGACAATGAAAATAGGCTGATGAAAAGCATTTTTTTATAGCTAAAAATTTCATTAGACGAGATTTATTCGTAATTTTGTAAAAAAATTAACAATAACTTAATACAATGTCTATACCTGCAGTAAATTCTATTTTAGTTCCTATTGATTCTTCTGAGCAAACAATCATTGCTTTAAGCCAAACATACAATCTTGCGAGATTAACAAATTCAAAGATAATATTATTGAGTGTTGATGAAGGGAGTCATCCTTTCTCACAAAATAAATTAGATGAATTAGCAAAAGAAGCTGCTGCAAAATCGGGACAACCGGTTGAAATAATGGTTCGTAAAGGAAATGTTTACGAAGAAATCAATAAAGTTGCGGATGTTTTGAACCCTCTTTTTGTAATGATCGGATTATCTTCAAAGATTTCTTTAAGTAAGATCATAGGTAAGAACGCATTCAAAATGGTGCGTGAATCAAAGCACCCTGTTATCAGTATTCGTGGTAAAGTTCACCGCGACGGTTGCAATACCATCTTGTTGCCGCTTGACTTAACAAAAGAAACTCGTGAGAAGGTAAATAAAGCCATTGAATTAGCTAAAATATTTAATGCAGAAATTCGTGTGATCTCCATCCTGACTATAAAAGATGAAGAAGCAGAAAACAAACTGGTTTCTTATTCTAACCAGGTTTGGAAATTCATTAAAGATCAGGATGTACGTTGTACTATCAAAACCCTCAGAGGTGATGATATTCCTAAGATGGTTATGGACTACGGTCATGAAGTTGGTGCCGATTTGATACTGATTATGACCAAAGCAGAATTAAGCATAAAAGAATTCTTCATCGGAACAGTAGCTCAGAGTATCATCAACGAAAGCGACATTCCTGTATTGAGTTTCCGTCCTATGGAAAGAAAAGATACAACCGTATTTAATCCTTACTAGGAATTACACATCGTATTCTTTATTCAAAACCTCCTTGCGAAATCTTGGAGGTTTTTTTTTGCAAAATACGGATCAAGAATAAAATCAGCACTTTTCCAATCTTATTAACACTGGCAGAAAATTACTCTTTAATTGAGTAAATTTACAATCTCGTTTTATGAATAAATGTCACATTTTTATGAAATAGTAACGAGTAAACTAAACAACAATGAATTTCTCCCACTTACACGTACATACACAATTTTCTTTGTTGGATGGTGCAGCAGATATTTCATCGCTTTATAAAAAAGCAGTGAATGATAATATGCGTGCGCTTGCCATTACCGACCATGGTAACATGTTTGGTGTTTTTAAATTTGTTGCTGAAGCAGCTAAACACAATACGCCAGAAAATCCAAATAAGATTAAACCAATAGTTGGTTGTGAATTTTATGTGGTAGAAAATCGTCACAAACGCCAATTTACAAAGGATGATAAAGACGTTCGATATCACCAATTGCTATTAGCGAAAGATGCAGAAGGCTACAAAAATCTTGTGAAACTTTGTTCTGCAGGTTACATGGAGGGTTTGTACGGAAAATACCCGCGTATTGATAAAGAGCTCGTATTGCAATACCACAAAGGATTGATTGCAACAACATGTTGTTTGGGTGCTTCTGTGCCCAGAACCATTTTAAAGCATGGCGAAGAAGCTGGTGAAAAAGAGTTCAAATGGTGGTTGGATATTTTTGGTGAGGATTATTACATCGAGTTGCAACGACATGACATTCCCGATCAAAATCTGGTAAATGAGATATTGGTGAAATGGTCTAAGAAATACAATGTTAAAATGATCGCATCCAACGATTCACATTATGTGGATCAGCAGGATTCCAATGCACACGATATTTTATTGTGTATCAATACCGGTGAAAAGCAGAGTACGCCTATTATGAAGGATTTCGGAGATGATGATTCATCTTCTTCTAAAGGAAAACGTTTTGCGTTTTATAACGACCAATTTTATTTTAAAACGACTTCAGAAATGACACAATTGTTCAGTGATCTGCCTGAAGCAATTGACAATACAAATGAAATCGTTGATAAGATAGTTCCGCTGAAACTGAAGCAGGACATCATGTTACCGAATTTTCAGATACCGACAACTTTTTTAACCCAGGATGATTATTTACACCATTTAACATTTACCGGTGCGAAAGAGCGCTATCGCGATATTACACCAGAAGTAGAAGAGCGTTTGAATTTTGAGTTGAATACCATTCGCATCATGGGCTTTGCAGGGTACTTTTTAATTGTGGCAGATTTCATTAAAGCAGGTCGCGATATTGGCGTGTTCATTGGTCCTGGGCGTGGTTCCGCTGCAGGCTCTGCCGTAGCGTATTGTATTGGCATAACGAATATTGATCCTATTAAATACAACTTACTATTCGAACGTTTTCTGAATCCCGACCGTAAGTCAATGCCCGATATTGATACGGATTTTGATGATGAAGGTCGTCAGAAAGTAATTGATTATGTGGTTGATAAATACGGGAAAAATCAGGTTGCACAAATTGTTACTTATGGCACAATGGCTGCAAAGATGAGTATCAAAGATGTTGCACGTGTTATGGATCTTCCGTTGCAGGATTCTAATATGCTTGCCAAATTGGTTCCCGACAAACCAGGGATTGAGCTGAAAAGAGTATTAAAAGCTCCAATGACGGGCGAAGCAAGTCTTGAAACAAAGGAAGGCTTAACAAAAGAAGATTTAGAAGATGTAAAAAAGTTACGTGCTATTCTTGCCGGAAAGGATTTGCAGGCAAATGTATTAAGAGAAGCATTAATATTGGAAGGATCTGTGCGCGGCACTGGAATTCATGCTTCCGCTATTATCATCGCTCCGAAGGATCTGACAGATATTGTTCCTGTTTCTGCTTCGAAAGAAACCGAATTGTTGATTACACAATATGATGGCAGGGTGATCGAAGATGCCGGTGTTATAAAGATGGATTTTCTTGGTTTGAAAACCTTGACCATCATGCGTGATGCACTTCGTTTGATAAAAGAAAATCATGGTATTGATATTGTGATCGATGATGTTCCACTGGATGATGCTAAAACATTTGAGCTCTATCAGAATGGCGATACCAATGGTACTTTCCAGTTTGAAAGTGCTGGTATGCAAAAACATTTAATCAATTTAAAACCCGATAAATTTGCCGATCTGATAGCAATGAATGCATTGTATCGCCCGGGTCCGATCGAATACATTCCCAATTTTATTGCGCGTAAAAATGGCAAAGAGCCAATTACGTATGACCTTCCAGAGATGGAAGAATTCCTTGCAGATACTTATGGTATTACTGTTTATCAGGAGCAGGTGATGTTGCTTTCTCAGAAGCTGGCAGGCTTTTCTAAAGGTGATGCCGATGTGTTGCGAAAAGCGATGGGTAAGAAAGATCGCTATACACTGGATAAAATGAAAGGCCAGTTTATGGAAGGCGCAACTGCTAAAGGTTTGCCAAAAGATAAATTGGAAAAGATTTGGACCGATTGGGAAAAGTTTGCTCAGTATGCCTTCAACAAATCTCACTCTACGTGTTATGCCTTTGTGGCATTTCAGACTGCCTATTTAAAAGCGCATTATCCGGGTGAATACATGTCTTCCGTTTTAACGCACAACTTAAGTAATATCGATAAGATCACCTTCTTCATGGATGAATGCAAGCGCATGGGTGTTCCTGTTCTTGGTCCTGATGTAAATGAAAGTCAATATCAATTTGCAGTAAATAAAAATGGACAGATTCGATTTGGAATGGGTGCTGTAAAAGGAGTAGGCGAGGCAGCTGTTATGTCTATTGTTCAGGAACGCAATGAAAACGGTCCATACAAAAGTATTTTCGATTTCGTAAGAAGAATAAATCTTCGTTCTGCAAACAAAAAGACGTTTGAAAGCTTAGCCTATGCAGGTGGTTTGGATTCATTTGATATTCACCGTGCGACCTATTTTTTTACAGAAGGAAATGATAATGGAAATTTTTTAGAGCGGGTGATCCGTTATGGAACGTCGCATCAAGATGGAGTGAATTCATCTCAGGTATCCTTATTTGGAGAAGACAGTGCTATTGATATGCCTGAGCCTAAAATTCCGGTATGTGAGGCCTGGAATAATTTGGAGCAGCTGAAAAATGAAAAAGAGGTTGTCGGATTCTTTATATCCGGACATCCATTGGATACGTATAAATTAGAAATGGATAAATTCTGTTTTCATAATTTGTCAGATATAAAAAGAATAGAAGAAAATAAAAATAAAGATCTTGTTTTTGGAGGTATCGTGACAAACGTTCACAATGGCGTAACAAAGACTGGCAATCCTTGGGGTAAGATTACGATTGAGGATTATCAAGAATCTTCTGAATTAGCCTTTTTTGGAGAAGATTACGTGAAATTTAAACCATATATGGTTAATGGTTTGTTTTTGTATGTAAAAGGTAAGATCTCTGAGCGTTTCAGGAATTCAGGAAATTTTGAGTTTAAAGTAAGTAATATTCAGTTGCTGTCCGAATTACGCGATAAACTTGCAAGAAGTATCACCCTGACTGTTAATTTGAATGAGTTAAATGAAGACTTTATCTTAAAGGTGAATGAGATCATTGCAAAGAATATTGAAGTACAGCCGAAAAACTGCACACTTCAGTTTAAAATCTTTGATCCTGAAGAAAACATTGCAGTGGTCATGCCTTCAAAAAAAATCAAGGTAAATCCCAACAATGAGCTTTTAGATCTGCTAAGTGACTATGGACTAGAGTATAAGTTGAATTAAAAGACAAACAGTGTCAGTCTGTCACAAAAAACAAATTGGCAAATCGTTTGTCATTATGGACTTACAATTCTATCTTTATGGTTCAATTGAAATAAAAATTTAGTATTTATAATTCACAATTTAATTTTTAAAAAAATGGCAATAGAAATCACAGATGCTAACTTTGAAGAGTTAGTAGCAAAGTCAACTAAACCAGTATTATTGGATTTTTGGGCTGAATGGTGCGGACCATGTAGAATGGTTGGACCGGTAGTTGAAGAACTTTCAAAAGACTATGGCGATACAGCAGTTGTTGGTAAAGTAAATGTTGACAACAATGCAAATATCTCTGCTATGTTTGGTATTCGTAATATCCCTACTATCCTTTTCTTTAAAGGAGGACAAGTGGTAGATAAACAAGTAGGAGCAGTTCCCAAAGCAGTATTAGACGCTAAATTAAAAGCGTTACTTTAATCCTTAAAACATTGCACTATAAACAGTATACAAGAAAAGTATACTGTTTTTGTTTTTTGTCACCTTTATTATTATTCATTTGGAAACGATCAATCAGCAACCCTTACAGCCTTTTACTCATTTAGAGTTGATTGCGAAACAAGTGGTGGAAGGTTTTATCACCGGTCTACACAAGAGCCCTTTCCATGGCTTTAGTGTTGAGTTTGCAGAACATCGTTTGTATAATAAAGGAGAATCGACAAAGCATATCGATTGGAAATTATTTGGTCGCACCGAAAAATTATTTATCAAACGATACGAGGAGGAAACCAATCTTCGTTGCCAGTTGATTATAGACGATTCGTCATCCATGTATTTCCCTATTCCTGATGGCAAAAGTGTAAAGCAGAATAAAATAACATTCTCCGTTTACGCTGCTGCTGCAATGATCGAGCTTTTAAAGCGACAGCGTGATGCTGTTGGTTTAAGTATTTTTTCGGAAACGTTGGAGCTTCATACACCAGCCAAGTCGAGCTCACTTCATCATAAAATGTTGTATCATGAATTGGAGAAAATGATACAGCCACATGATGTAAAGGTGCATAAACAGACATCTGCTATTCAGGCGTTGCATCAGATAGCGGACAATATTCACAGACGTTCGTTGGTGATGATCTTTAGTGATATGATGGATTCAAAAGCGAATCTGCCTGCCGGACAAGCAGGTTCCGAAGAATTGTTCTCTGCGCTTCAGCATCTAAAACACAACAAGCATGAAGTGATCTTATTTCATGTGGTGGATAAACAAAAGGAGCTTGAGTTTGATTTTGAAAATCGTCCATATCGTTTTATAGACATGGAGACAGCAGAAGAAGTGAAATTAAATCCGAATGAAGTAAAAGAAAATTATTTAACGCAAATGGCTGCTTATAAAAAGGAATTAATGCTTAAGTGCGGTCAATATAAAATAGAATTTGTAGAGGCAGATATTCATGAAGGGTTTGAACAAGTGCTGATGCCATATCTTATCAAAAGAAACAAGTTGATATAATGCTAATCGATTGTTAGCAGCTGCTCAAAAAATCCTCCTATTTGTTTTTCTTTATCAATGAAATGAATTTCGTAGATCCAGTGTCTTGGTTTGCCGAATTTGTCTGGTGTATTCATCGGAAGAATGTTATCGGGGTGAATGTAATTTTTGATTTCTTCACCTAATAATTGTTCGTGTGGAAAATTCCCGATCAGATGTCCACAATGTTCGTTTCCGTAGCTCCATCCGTATTCTTTAGCCAACGCACATGTAAAGGAATACAATTCTGAACCCGTAATTCCAGGATGACTTTTAAAATAATTTTTTCCGGTCTCAAATGCCTCTTTTACATCTTTTTTTAATTTAATTTTAGCAGGATCATCACCTAAAACAATGGTGTCGCCAATATCTGCTTCCCAATCTTCGAAAACGGGACCTAAATCGAAAAACAAAATATCATCTTTCTGAAATGTTAAATTTTCTGGATTCTCTTTGTAAGGGAATAAGGTGTTCTTTCCGGAGCGGACAATACGTTTGTGCCAGAATTTTTTTATGCCGAAAAGTTCTTTTGCTAATTGATAGATATTCTCATTGAGCTCTTTCTCGGTTTGACCAGCGGTAATAAAGCCTTTTTGCTCAGCAACAGAAATCAGTTGCCATGCTTTTAACTGTGCGTCTTTAAGTTTTAAAATAATGTCATCCATAGATTACAAATATAAGATTGGATTGTAATTAATTCGTTTATTTCCGAAAAATGGAAAGAATTGTTTCGAGAAAGAATGATAATCAACTTAGAAATTGTAATATGCTCGCAATGCAATCGCATGCTGCCATTTTAATGTTGAATTCGAAACAATTTTTATTCCTTCTAGCGAGGGATTGTAAACTAGCTGGATGGTATAATCATCATTTGCAGAAAGGTTAAGCCCGATACCTGCATAAGCTCCTAATCCAAATCCAACAGGCTTTCTAGTGTAGTTCGCCTGAACTCCTTGATTATCATAAAAAGCAGTAAGGTCGATCTTTAAATTGTTTATCAATATCTGGTTGGAAGAAAATCTTGCATACGTCATATTCATTCCGCCTTCCACTAAAAAATTAAGATTTTCATTGTTCCCAAGGATCCTGCAATAGCCTAATTGTGTCATTAAGCGTTGTTCTCCTCCTATGATTCCGAATGTCTGAATACTATTGTTGATCTGTGTTGAGCCGGGAGGAGGAAGTGTGCTGATGGTGAAATTTCCGTTGACAGTTAGTTTTGCAAAATTCATATTTAATTCGATTGCGTTTACTTTATCAACTGAATATCGACCGTTGATGCCGAATATAAATGCTGGTCGATAATGCATATTAATAGGCATATCGTCTTTTGTAAAATTCCATTCTCCATGATTCACATTCAATGCTACAGCTATTTGGTCGGTTCCATAACCGTTATATCCACCATATTCCATGATTATTTTTTCATACATGTAACTGGTTTCAAAAGAGCTGTTTCGTATTCCATCTATATTATAGCCATATCCATCATAAGCGCTTGCTGTGTATTTATTAGCGAAATAGGATCCTACATACATTCCAATTTTCCAGTGTTTTTGCTTGCCAGCTGATTCAGTGTTATCATTATCCGTATTGTCTTGAGAAATACCAATGCTACTGTTTAGGAGTAAAAAGAAAGAAATGAAAATTTTCAAACGACGTAGCATAATTTTTTTTATAGGTGTAACAAAGTTAAAACTATTTTTTCTTTAATGGAACAAGTAAATATTCTAATCCATTCATTTTGATTTCAAGCATAGTTTGAAGCAACATTCCAAGTTTCCCTTCGGGAAATCCTTTTCGCTGAAACCATTCGAGGTAGGAGACGGGAAGATTACATAAAAGTTGTCCTTTGAATTTTCCAAATGGCATTTGCATGGATACGAGATGAAGCAATAATTGAGGATCCGCTTTGTTATCAGTCATTAAATTTTAATATTAAAAAAGTTGTTCCCTCAATATATTTTTATTTTTGAAATGAGCGATGCTCCACTACAATATTTTTGATAATAACTAATTCTTCATTCTGCTATTGCCGTTTTTTTTAATCTAACGCATCTGCTAAATAAAATAGGAACGTGAAAGCGAATAAATTTTTTCTGAGCGCTTCATTTCAGACCCAAGCAAAGATAAGGAATTCAACAATAATTCGTGTTAATCCTATAGTATTGCCATCTTCTTTTCCATTTTATCAAAAATCTATTATCTTTGGCAACCTAAAGAAAAATTGATTTTTTTAGATATTCTAAAATCTCTGAACCCATGAAAAAACTTTTAGTTACATTTTCAATTTTAGTATTCACATGCGCTTTGAATGCTCAAGAAAACCTTACTCCTGAAGGACTTCTTCAGATGGGTAAATTAAGTGCTACTGGTATAACAAAAGATGGTAAATCTGTTGTTTACACTGTTCGTACGTATAACATTGCCGACAATAAAAAAACAACACAGGTATTTATTCAACCTATTGTTGGTGGAAAAGCTGTTGAAAATGCAAATGCAAACGACCTTGTTCCAAGTGATCGAATTTCAGCCGATGGAAAAATGAGTATCTCATCCAACGAAGTAAAGGTGAAAAAGATTTTTGGTAAAGATGTTTATTCAGATCTCACCAAATCGGATGTAATGATTTATGACGACTTAAACTACCGTCACTGGGATACTTGGGAAGACGGATCATTCGGACATGTTTTTATCAATACAATGAATGGTTCTAAAGTTTCTGACAGTATCGATATTATGGCAAAAGAGCCATATGATTGTCCTCAAAAGCCATCCGGTGGCGACGAAGATTTTATCTGGAGCCCTGATGGTAAACAGGTCATATATGTTACAAAAAAGAAATTTGGTAAAGAGTACGCTGTAAGTACAAATACAGATATTTATTCTTACGATATTGCTACAAAGCAAACAACAAATTTGTCGGAAGGTATGATGGGGTATGATGTGAATCCAGCTTTTTCAAAAGCAGGAAAACTGGCTTGGTTAAGCATGGCAAGAGATGGATATGAATCAGATAAAAATGACATCATCATCAATGCGCCGACAGGAAGAGTAAACATCACAAAAGATTGGGATGGTACTGTAAGCAGTTTTTCATGGAGCACAGATGGGAAATTGATTTATTTCCTTGCTGATATTGACGGGACGGTTCAGCTGTTCTCTGTGAACGATCCTATTGAAACAAAGAAACCTGCTCTCGTAAAACAGATTTCCAGAGGAAATTTTGATGTGCAATCAATCGTAGGACAATCAGGTTTTAAAATGGTAGTGACCAGAACTGATTGGAATCATGCAGCGGAGTTGTATACCGTTGATCTTATGTCAGGAATGATGGTACAGTTATCTCATGTAAATGATGAGAAGTACAAAAAGATTAACATGAGTAAATTTGAAAAACGTTATGTGAAAACTACTGATGGAGAGCAAATGATGGAATGGGTGATTTATCCTCCTAATTTCGATCCTAAGAAAAAATACCCTACACTTCTTTATTGTCAAGGCGGACCGCAATCAGGCCTTACTCAATTTTATTCGTACCGTTGGAATTTTCAACTCATGGCTGCGAATGGATATATTGTTGTAGCACCAAACAGAAGAGGTATGCCAGGTCATGGAGTGAAATGGAACGAAGAGATCTCTAAAGATTATGGTGGGCAAAATATGCAGGATTATTTATCCGCTATCGATGATTTTTCAAAACAACCTTTCTGCGATAAAGCTCGTTTAGGTTGTATCGGAGCAAGCTACGGTGGTTTCTCTGTATACTATTTAGCAGGTATCCATGAAAAACGTTTTAAAACATTCATTGCGCATGATGGTATTTTCGATTGGAGAGCAATGTACGGTACAACAGAAGAATTGTGGTTTGTGAATTGGGATTTGGGTGGTGCATATTGGGATAAGGATAATGATGCTGCACAAAAATCGTATGATGAATTCAATCCTGTGAACAACGTGAAAAAATGGGATACACCAATCTTAATTATTCAAGGTGGAAAAGATTTTCGTGTGCCTATCGAACAAGGATTAGGAGCTTTCCAGGCAGCACAGTTGCAAGGTATTAAAAGTAAATTGCTTTATTTTCCAAATGAAAATCACTGGGTGTTGAAAGATCAGAATGGTCTTGTTTGGCAACGTGAATTTTATAAATGGTTGAAAGAAACATTATAAAAAAATAAAAAAATTCTGCAGTAATGCAGAATTTTTTTTTGAGGATAAGAGTTCAATTTTTTCGGTTCTTTTATTGTTCTGTTATTTCCTCAAGCTACAATTTTGTTTTTTCTGAAGTCAAACTAGTTATAATAAATAATTCTTTCATATAGCAGCGAAGGAATAAATAGGAATCTTACCATTCAAATTCTCTTTGCTTGTTTTGAGTGTCAGATTAATCATTAATTTTAATCACAAATAAAAAGCCTTATGAACAACTATTCGATAGCAATACACGGTGGAGCAGGAACGATTCTTCCATCCACCATGACAGCAGAAAAAGAAACTGCTTATAAAAAAGGATTGGAAGATGCCATTCTTGCTGGAGAAGAAATCCTAAAAGCAGGAGGAACTTCTTTGGATGCTGTCGAATCTGCGATCAGAATTTTGGAAGATAATCCCTTGTTCAATGCAGGAAAAGGTGCGGTGTTTACAAATAGTGGAACACATGAATTAGATTCCTCTATTATGAATGGAAAAGATTTAATGGCAGGTGCTGTAGCAGGTGTATCAAATATAAAAAATCCGATCTCTCTGGCTCGTGCTGTAATGGAACAGTCGGAGCATGTAATGCTGACAGGGAAAGGTGCGATGGACTTTGCTAAAAAAGTAAATGCAGCCATAGAACCTGACGATTATTTTTTTGTTCAGATGCGTTACGATCAATTGCAACAAGCAAAAGAATCGAACACAATGATCTTGGATCATACAGAAGATAAAATTGAAAATGGTGAAAAAAAATTCGGAACAGTAGGTTGTGTGGCATTGGATGTTCATGGCAACTTAGCTGGCGGTACGTCAACCGGAGGCATGACCAATAAAAAGTTTGGAAGAGTGGGAGACAGCTCTATTATTGGTGCTGGAACGTATGCGAATAATAAAACTTGTGCCATCTCTTGTACCGGTCATGGTGAGCTATTCATGCGTTCGGTGGTAGCATTCGATATTTCCTGTCTGATGGAATACAAAGGATTATCCTTAAAAGAAGCCTGCGATTTGGTGGTGATGGATAAACTAGTAAAGATTGGTGGTGAAGGCGGTTTGATTGCCTTGGATGCAAAAGGAAATATTGAATTATCTTTTAATTCAGAAGGAATGTACCGTGCTAGTAAAAAACAAAATGAAGCACTCTATATAGGAATTTATAAATAATAGATGCTTAGCAGCCTTCTACTACTTTTCCATCTTTGTATTCTACGGTGAATACAATCTTTCCCGCTACAATCGTCACCCATTTGCCTTGTTTGACACCGTTAGGATCGGTGTAATTCACAGCATTCGTAGGATAAGTAACAATATTTCTGGTCCACCTTGATAAGGAATCAGCCGTTTTTACTTCAGCAGGACTCGCTTTTGTAGCTAGTGTTTCTGTTTCTGCAGATGGGTGATGACACGCCAACAGAAATAAAAATAGTGGAGATAAGCAGATTTTTTTCATACCCTAAATTTATAATAAAAAATTTGCAGTTCCAATTTTATTAATAAAAAGTATGATGGCGGAGGTTGCATTGTGTCGTAGCGATATTCCTAGCTCCATAAAAAAATAGCTACAAAAAAAACGAAGAACTACTTTCCAATAGTTCTTCGGATTAAAAAGTTGCTCATTAAATACTATGCATTTTCTTTTTTCTTACCGGCATGTAATGATAAATTTTTAGTCTTCAAATCAAAATGATCACCGTAAGACATCACATGAACCGTTAAATTGTCAATAGAAACAGGTTCTCCCATTTCTACATCTGTAATGTTTGTATGACGCATATTTGTTCCATCTACGAGTATAACAAGACCTGAACCGATGGCTTCCATGTTAATTCCATTTGTAATTAATAGGCCGGTATCTTCTCCTAAACCGATTCCTACATTGATCGGATTGCTTGCGCAGGCATATAATAAACGACCAATACGGCCGCGTTCTACAAAGTGCGTATCAATAATTACGTTATTAATGAACCCCAATCCTCCGGTTATTTTTACTTCACCTTTTAATAAAGCACCGTGACTACTTCCTTGGTAGATCATGTTGTTGGAGCTGGCTGCAGCACCTGCAGATGTTCCGGAGATGATAAAGTTTTCGTTCTCGTATCGATCTAATAATAAATGATGAAATGTAGTGCCGCCAAAAATAGAAGTAAGGCGCAATTGATCTCCGCCTGTGAACATTACTACATCTGCATTTTGCAAGCGTTCAATATTTTTAGGGTCGTTTGCTTCTTCACGTGTTTTAATATCCAGCACAGCAACATTCAACATGTTTAATTGTTTGAAGGCTTCAATGTATTCTTCCCCAACCTCAACAGGAATACTACTTGCCGTTGTAATAATTTCTACGCGAGATGCAATGCCTTTATCTGCTTCAACGCTGATACGTTTTAAAATTCCTTTTTCAAAAAACTTTAAACTCTTCGGAAGGTTATCCGGTGAAGGAAAAAAACTGCCTTTATCAACTGATCCTCCTATTATTATTAATTTTCCTTTTGGTGCGCTCATGATAGATATTTTGAATTACAAAACTATCTTTATTCTGTTATAAACTGAATTTTTTGTAAAGAGATTATACCATTATTTTAAACAATCTGTTGTTTATTTAGAAAACATGCCTTACATTTAAAAAATACATTATAAAAACTCTCAGTACTAGCTTATTGTCGTCTATGAAAATAATTGAAATAAAAGTGATGCGCGGGCCTAATTTCTGGTCCATTAATAGAAAAAAATTAATTGTTATGAAGTTGGACATCGAAGGCTTGGAAGAGCTTCCTACCAACAAAATCGACGGTTTCGACAAACGTATCGAGCAGTTAATGCCTAGTTTATTTACACATCGTTGTTCCGAAGGAAAAGAAGGGGGGCTGTTTAGCCGTATTCAAGAAGGTACCTGGATGGGACATGTGATTGAACACATTGCTTTAGAGTTGCAAAGTTTGGCAGGCATGGAATGCGGTTACGGAAGAACAAGAAGCACAGGTACTGTGGGTGTATATCATGTGGTATTTTCTTATATGGAAGAAGCGGTTGGTATTTATGCCGCAAAAGTTGCAGTTAAAATAGCGGAAGCGTTGATTGCGAATGAACCCTACGACATCGATAACGACATCCGTCACATGCGCGAGTTACGCGAGAGTGTTCGTTTTGGTCCAAGTACCGGATCTATTGTTGATGAAGCCATAGCGCGTGATATTCCTTTTATCAGGATCAATGGTGAATCGCTGGTGCAGCTAGGTTATGGAAAAAATCAAGTGCGTTTCAGAGCAACCATGACTGACAGAACAAGTTCTATTGCGGTGGATCTGGCTAGTAACAAGGATGAAACAAAACGCATGTTGAAAGATGCAGCTATTCCAGTTGCAAAAGGAGTATGTATCTCCAACCCGAACGACTTGGAAGATGCCGTGAAAAATGTGGGGTTCCCTTTGGTGTTTAAACCACTTGACGGAAATCACGGCAAAGGTGCTTCCATAAATGTAAAGACCATGGAAGAAGCTATTGCGGCTTTTGAACATGCTAAAAAATATTCAAGAAGGATTATTATTGAGAAATTTATTACAGGTTTCGATTTCAGAATTCTTGTCATCAACAATCGTTTTATAGCAGCCGCTTTGCGTGAGCCCGCGCATGTAATTGGCGATGGCAAATCAACTATCCAACAATTAATAGACAAAGAAAATTTAGACCCTCGCAGAGGGTATGGTCATGAAAATGTTTTGACCGAAATAAGCATCGATCATGAAACGATGGAGCAGCTTGCTAAAAGCGGTTATACGCTTGAAACAAAATTAAACAAAGATGAACTGTGTTATTTAAAAGGCACAGCTAATCTAAGTACTGGTGGAACATCGACCGATATTACCGACATTGTTCATCCTCACAATATCTTTATCTGCGAACGTATCTCACGTGTTATCGGATTAGATATCTGTGGTATCGACATCATGGCATCGAATTTAAGTGAGCCATTAGAAGCTACAGGTGGTGTGGTGTTGGAAGTAAATGCCGCTCCTGGATTCCGCATGCATCTTGCTCCTGCAAAAGGATTGCCGCGTAACGTTGCTGCTCCTGTCATTGATATGTTGTATCCAACTGGAAAGTCATGTCGCATACCAATCATTGCAATCACAGGAACTAATGGTAAAACAACAACTACTCGTTTGATTTCTCACATTGTAAAAAATAATGGATTTAAAGTAGGCTTCACTACCAGTGATGGTATTTATGTCGGTAATTCCATGTTGACAAAAGGAGATACTACCGGACCGGTGAGTGCGGAGTTTATCTTAAAAGATCCTACCGTAGAATTTGCTGTATTGGAAACAGCACGTGGCGGGATTCTTCGCTCTGGTTTAGGCTTTGGCAGATGTGATGTTGCGGTTGTGACCAACATCCAAGAAGATCACATGGGGCTTTCTGATATTCATACGTTGAAAGACATGGCCAAAGTAAAAGGCGTTGTGGTAAGAAGTGTTAAGCGAGATGGCTATGCGGTGATTAATGCCGATAATATTCATTGTGTGAGCATTGGACAAGAGGCAGATTGCAATGTGGCGTATTTTACTATGGATGAAAACAATCCTGTTGTCATTGAACATTGTAAAAAGGGCGGTATTGCTGCCATCTATGAGAATGGGTTTGTCACCATTAAAAAAGGCGATTGGAAATTTAGAGTGCAAAAAGTAGCCAATGTGCCTTTGACTTTTGGTGGACGTGTTTCCTTCATGATTCAGAATGTATTGGCGGCTACCTTAGCAACGTATGTTTATGGATTTGCAACAGAAGATATCGCTTCGAGTTTGGAAACATTCATACCATCGGCTGCACAAACACCGGGACGAATGAACATTTTCGATTTCAAAGATTACAAAGTGATGATCGATTTTGCTCATAATCCAGATGGTTTTCAGGGCATCAAAGAATTTTTAACCACTATCGATTCTTCTTCTAAGATAGGTATCATTACCGGAACAGGAGATAGACGTGATGATGATATTCGTGCGATGGGAAGAATCTCAGCAGAGATGTTCGATCACATCATCATTCGTCAGGATAAATTTTTGAGAGGGCGACAAGCAGATGATATTGTTAAGCTGTTGGTAGAAGGAATTCATCAGGTGGATACAAAAAAATCCTATGAATATGTGCCGAAAGAAATTGAAGCCTTGAATCACGCATTCAGCATAGCAAAACAAGGTTCGTTCATTGTTGCCTTAAGCGATGTAATTGATAACGCGATAGAAGTGGTGCATTCGTATTTGGATAAAGAGAGACAACAATAAGGGAGCTATCTATTTTATTTAATTAATCCTACTTTTGTCGCTCACACAAAACACTAATTATGTCAATCAGTACTCAGTTAAAAGAAAGAAATTCAGCACTATGTGAGTTATGCAATGCAGATTCTGCAACACATGCATATACCGTTAGTCCTAAAAACGATGATTCTATTGCTAACCAGGTAGCATTATGCGATACCTGTTTTGCCGCATTAGAAAAAACAGATGCAGGGTTTTATTGGCGTTGTTTAGAAGGCAGTATATGGAATCCGGAGCCGAGTGTACAAGCGTTGAGCTACCGTTTATTGTATCAATACAAATCGGAAGATTGGGCGAACAACTTAATTAACTCTGTTGATTTGGATGAAAATGTGATTCAATGGGCAACGACTGCTTTTGAAGTAGCAGCAGTTCATACCGATGCTTTTGGAAACAAATTGGAAAGTGGTGACACAGTAGTGTTAACAGAGCAGTTGAATGTGAAAGGAACTAGTTTCACAGCATCTAAAGGAACAGTGGTAAAGAAAATTAAATTGGTACACGACAATGTAGATCAGATAGAAGGGAAGATCAATGATCAAACAATTGTTATTCTTACAAAGTTTGTGAAGAAATCCTTGTAGACAAGAAATCTCTAATCACGAATAACCAATTCGTCTATTTATTTTTTGCAATTGTTTAAGATAAAAGGCACTCGATGAATGCCTAAAACTAAAAAACCTAGTAAATCTTTAGATTTACTAGGTTTTTTAGTTTTTTGCGGACCGGTTCGCACTATTGCGCATAACATTTTGCAGATTGGCGATGTGGCGATTTTCACCACAAATGTAGATGCGGAGAACAAAACTTTGATTAACCACAAATGTGTCTGCGGAGCACTGAACCGTCACTTTTGCCAAACCCGTGTTATAAGCTGCCTTTCTTATCGTTCTCGCCATTTGCTTTCTAATCCCATAAAATCCTCCAAATGATATACAGAGTCAGAATAAGAAAAAAGAATGGTCCGGTCGTCAACAATTGTGTATTTTTTTCTTTTTTCAACCGGCAACTTTTGTATGTCTGGAAAATATTTTAATGGAACAATAATTACACGACCATCTTCAAGTTTCAGTGACATTTTCCCCACGATATCGAAATTTAATTTTTCGATACAAATTTTGGTGTTTTTAAGCGTAGTTGACATTTATTTTAGTTTTATAGTACTTATTTTTTGGCCATTTTTCACCTTATTAAATGAGTCAATAAGTATTATTTGGTTCTTTTTAATCAAACTAATTGCTTGATTTAATTACTTCTCGTTTAGTGTTCCAGTTTCAGCAACCTTAAAAGTTTCTAACCAAATTTTCGCAGAACGTTGTCGATTTCCTTTTTCTTTAACAATATGCAAATGCGGTGGCTCATTAAGCGCATCGTAGGCGAAAATAAAAAAAGTTAGAAATTTATAAATTGCAATTTTGGGCATAATCTAATATAGATTTTAATTTTCAACTTGTCAAGTTTTATTTCAAGGTTGCCCATAACGGTTTCAGGGTTTATTTCAGTAGCGAAATAAAAAAACACTGCCTTGTCTTAGGTGATAAAGTTAATGAAAAGAATTGAACTGAAAAACTTGCACAAACTTCGCTATTGAATAAACCCTGTGTTATACACTAGGGCGTTACAAAGATTACCCAGCGTGTCGGAGAAGCGAGGGAAAGAAAATTTTGTTTTTTGGGGGAGGCTTTTCTCTTTTTTTTCTGCGCTAGAAAAGGGCAAGCTTATTTAAAAACTTTGGATGTGCGTTTGCTTTTGCGGTTTTTAAATGTGCTTGACCTTGAGCTGTGAAATTAGAACTTAAATTTTCATTCTGCACTAAATCTAAATCACAACAGTCTTTACACATAGGTCTTAAGTTAAGAATTCAACGGTCGCAACTATTTCTCTTTCCACAACGGTCGTTCCACATTTCTCATAACATAACGGTCGTAAAACACAAAAATGTTTTCCATTGAACTTACACAAAGGTCGTAAAATCCTATTTATTCTTTTATAAACTTTTTGCTTACCAATTTATGATTGCTTTGCAATTGAATAAAATAGATACCGGTAGAAAAAGATGAGATGTCAATTCGAATTTCATTTTGATTTGTCTCTTCTTTCAAAATTAATTTACCCATGTTATCAAATACAGAAATAGAATAATTTTTAAATTCAGTTTCAATATCAATAAAACTATTTGCAGGATTTGGATAAATTAAGAATTCATTTTCATTCGCTTTTGATTCATCTACTTCAACAAAACCGTTACACTCAGGTAAAATTACACACCCTCTTCCAGAGCCAAAAGTAACCGTGTCAATTACATCAATATATAGTGGGCTAGCAACCATTGAAAGTGTATTTACGTGCATTAAAGGAGTGACATCTGTTGTTGTAAAACTCAATGTAGTATTTGGCAAACAGCCACTATTAAATAAACTATCTGCTTTAAATATTTTTGTATCGTAAGTGAGTATGCTATTATTATATTCACTTAGGGTGAATAAATAACCACCATCATTCATTTTTACGAAACTTAAACCGTAATCATTATCAGGACTAAACTCATATTTTTTATTGTTCACAACAACACCATTGGTGTCAATTTGCATAGCTAGAAAGCCCCAATTAGTCGTACTATAGTTTGATATTCCCGTTAAAGTAAATACTCCTCTGCTAGGCTCATATATTCCATATTGATTACCAAAACCATTTATGCTAGAAATTGATTTTGCCCAAATTAAATTGCCTAAAGTATCAGTTTTTATTAGCAAATCACTAACATTCCCTCCATCAAAGCTAGTAGATGCACCCATAATATAAAAACTATTATTGCTTCTGTATAGTATTGTAGCCCCTTCATCAACATTCCCTCCGTATGCTTTTGACCATAATACATTTCCACTATTATCTACTTTTGACAAAACAACATCCCCTGTATCAATCGCTCTAGTTGCCCCTAAAATCAATGAGGAGCCGCCTGAAAATGGAATATTTTGAGAGCATGAGGCAACTAATAAATTTCCTCCGTCATCATATTTTTTACACCATATTGTGTCACCATTTTTATCAACTTTAATCAGAGCCATATCAATTGGCGTATTCCATCCACCCTGAGTAATATATCCTACTCCTAAAAACGTAGTATCTATGGCAGAATTAAAACCCATACTTAAATGGCCTGTCGGAGAAGAATAAAATTTTGCAGTTAGAGGTTTGTAACTATTATCTAATTTACTTAAGAAAGATTGTGTATAAGGTGTAACTCCTATTCTTGAACCATTTAGCCATAAATTGGCTTCGATATCTTCGATTAATTTACCACCAATACCACCTGTAAATGCAATAATTTTTTGGGTTTTAATTGTGTCTCCTAATTCATTTATTTCTGCAACCAGCATTAAACCAGTTCCCGATTCGGTTAATATTTTTTTATTTTGAACAATATTAACATAAGATGAGCCTGTTGCATAGGATACAGAAACTTGATATTTTTTTAAATACGTGCTTGTTTGACAATGCAAATACATAGTTTGAAAAAAAATAATGCAGAATAATATAGATATAGTTTTTCTCATTTTTGAAATAAAAAACAGTTCCGCATTTCCACGGAACTGTTTTTTGAATTTATTTATTGATTACAATTTTTTGTTGGGCAATAGTATTTTTATTTGAAATAATACTAAACATATATAACCCATTTGACGGTCTTTTTGAGATATATACGAAACTGGTTTCGTATATATCTCATTAAATGTAACTTTTCCGTTTAAAATAAAGGTAATAAATCTTAGATTTTTTCAAATACTCTTCCTAAAACTGTACCTAATTGAAACAAGAAGCCCTGCAAATCATTGATTTGCAGGGCTTCTTGTTATTTCGAGCGGACCGGACGGGACTCGAACCCGCGACCTCTGCCGTGACAGGGCAGCATTCTAACCAGCTGAACTACCGATCCTACAACAACCCTTTAAAAATTACTTTTTTCAGAATTGGACTGCAAAAATAGCTGAATTTTTCATTCAAGCAAACATTATCTTTAAAAAAAGCATATTTTTTGCTTCTTCCCTTGAAAATCAAATAATTATTGATTTCTAAACTCTTTGAAACTATTGAAAATTCATCTCAAATCAATTTATTTGGCTGACTAATAATGTTCAACCCTGCCTTTCATTGAATTTTACAAAATGGAAATAATGATGTATTTTTGGTCAAAAAATTTAAACTATGAGCATTACAGTAGTTATTATAGGAATTGTTTTCGGGAGCATCCTAACCCTTGTTACACTTATTTTTGGAATACTGGCTTTATCTGGAGGAAAAACAAAGAACGGATTGATGTGGGGCCTTGGTTTCATTTTTTCTATGACTTTTTTGATCATCTCTATTTATACCTTTGTTAAACGTGTTGGTAATCGCATGAAAGATGAAGTTGCCTATTCTCAGCAGAATATGTTGAGCAATGGCGATAGCGATAACAATGGGTTTTACCAAGAACAACGTCAGAATTTTTTGGATACGCTTCAGAAATATACCAGAGAAAGCGTAAAGGTGCCAACCGATTTTTATAGCAACGAAAGTGCAAAATTAAATAAAGACGAATATACAACCACCTTGCCTTTCGTATATCCGCTCTCTTTTAGATATCATGTTGGTAGTACTTTAGGTGATGTGATCAGTGATATCAGCGACAGCACGTTCCTTAAAAATGTTTCGATCATGGCTTTCGATGAGAATTTTATGATCGCAAAAATTGATAATAAGAACGATGAGGAGCAATTAAAATCAGGGCATACAGAAACAGAATATGTTTTATTCGACTTGCGTACCCGTGAATATTTACCCTTTCCCAATGAAATAAAATTAATGGAAACGGCTAATAAAATCGGATATGCGGGCAGTACTCAAATGAATTTCCTTTCTGATTATTACAAAGGTTGGATCGACAACATGGGCCTTGATCAATAAACTATTTTCCACCGCCTTTCATTCTGCTGAAGCAGAAGTAAAAAAAACTGCGAAGCTTGATCGCAAGGTGATGCTCATTTGTATCACTGTGGCCTTTTCCCTTACTATGATCAAGTACCTGGGCGATTATAATTTCGTATTCGCTTTTCTTAAAAATTGCGGCTTCACTGATTTTTCCGACACCTTTAAAAACGTGATGACCATCAACGCCAATGCTGAATTGTATCGACTAATTTATTGGGCAGGCAATGTCATCTTCTTTTATGTGATCCCGCCATTCCTCCTCATTAAATTTGTATTCAAAGAAAATTTCGCAGCCTACGGTTTAAGTTTAAAAGGTGCTTTCAAAGATTATAAAGTATATGCGATTATGTTATGTGTGATGATCCCATTGGTATTGTTCTTCTCCCGCACAGAAAGCTTTCAGGCGCGTTATCCTTTCTACGATATGAAAGAAGGTGAATCTGTTTACCCTAATTTATTGATATGGGAAGTAGTGTATTTCATTCAGTTCTTTGCACTGGAATTTTTTTTTAGAGGATTTATGCTTCACGGCACCAAACAGCAGTTCGGATATTATTCTGTTTTTGTGATGACCATTCCGTATTGCATGATTCATTTCGGAAAGCCTTTGCCGGAAACAATTGCCGCTATTGTTGCTGGAATTGTTTTAGGAACATTGAGCTTGAAAAGCAGAAGCATCTGGTTAGGTGTGGCGATTCATTTTAGCGTTGCCATTACAATGGATGTTTGTTCTCTTTGGCAGAAAGGATTGTTGTAATAAATTTTTAGTTCGCATATTTCTGAACGAAAGAGAAAGAAATGTATGGAGAACTACTCTGTTTCTGCAATCGCAACAAGTATCTTCTCCAGCTTCACTTTCATTTGGGTAGGCGTGCAGTCGTAATTATTCGCTAGCAAAGAAAAGCAAAGCAGTTCTCCTTTTTTATTTTTCACATAACCTGCATACCCTCTTGCGCGGGTAATGTAACCTGTTTTTGCATGCATGTTGTTTTCTGCACAGGTGCCTTGGCACAAGTTAGTCATTGAACCCGATTTGCCGGCAACAGGTAACGATTCATAAAACGCTTTGTAATTTTTGTCTTGTGTCATCAAGCGCAAGATCTGCGTTTCTGTCTTGGTTGTGATCACATTCGCGCGTGCTAAGCCACAGCCATCATTCATGAAAAATCCGCTAACATCAACACCTTTGCTCTTCCAGAAATTGGTGAGAATCATTGTTCCTTCGGTCTCACTTCCCAATCCTGTTCGTTTGTAACAGATGTATTTCAATAAATGTTCAGCATATAAATTCAGACTCTTTAAATTGGTCCAGTAAACAATTTTATCGAGCGAAGGAGAGTAGTTGGTGAAGAATGTTTTTTTAGCAGGAATGGTATATGTACTCAGCTCTTTTAAGGTTCTTACTGTATTTGCTTTTCCGGTGATGGTAATGTTGTTAGCTTTTAATGCTTCTTCCAATGATTGCGCACAAAAAAGTGCAGGGTCAGGAATAGAGCCCTCTACTTCATAATTGTTTTTGTTGGCAGGAATAGTCCCTTCTGCCATGCGGTAGTTGGAATAAATAGAACCATAAATAAAAGCATTGTCATCACTACCACCTGAAGTAACATTATTGTTGATTTGCATTCCCGGAATAGTTGGAATTGTATTATTGATGGTTGTCTTACTGCCTGCTGCACCTGATTTAAATAAGAGCGTGTATTTATTATCGTGATAGGTTAGTCCGCAAGCCCCCGCTCCAAAATAATTCCCCATGTCGCCCCAGATCCATTGTGTAGGAACCAGGTTGTCTTCAAATACGCTAGCATCACCAATCACAGCACCGTCTATTTTTTTTATGCCACGTGATTTTAAAAGCAAAGCCCACTTCTCAACGATGCTTGTGCTGTCTTTTTTATCTCTGAAAAATTCTGATTCTAATGAAGGATCGCCACCACCGGTGATGTATAGGTTGCCTTTTAGAATTCCATTAATAGAATCAAAAACACCATCGTATTGAATCTTGGTTTCGAATCTGAAATTACTACCAAGGATAGAAAGTGCTGCACCTGTTGTAACAATTTTCATCGTGCTTGCAGGAACAACACTAATAGCACTGTTGTATTCAACGATGGCCGAATCTTTTTTTGTGTTCATCACACAAACGCTCCATACCGCATGTCTTAGTGCATCATCTTTTTTAAGATTATCGATGGCAGCATTCAGCTTGTTTTTTTGTGAATAGCAAAAGCCGATCTGAAAAAGAAATAACAAAAATAGTGACGATCGTTTTATCATTCCGATGAACTTAGCCTTTAAAAATAGTTTTTCCTCCGGTATATAATTTATCAATTTCGGAAGCCAGTTTTTCATCCTTTGAGGTAACACTATCGCCTTCATCGTGGGTGTACAAAGCAATTGATACTTTATTGTAAGTATTGGTCCATTCGGGATGGTGATTCATTTTTTCAGCAACCAATGCTACTTTACTCATAAAGCCAAATGCTTCAATGAAGTTTGTAAATTCAAAATCACGCTTCAATTTGTTGTTTTCTTCTTTCCACATGTTGTTGCTTATTAATGGATGTATTTATAAATTGTAATTTTTTTTTTTCTGAAAGCTAATTCAGTAAAGAAAGATGTCATCATTGGATCTCTCTACTATTAAAGTCATCCTTCTCATCGAAACCGCTTGTCCTTTTTTCTCCTTTATTTCAATGCTTTAAACGTATGTCTTAACACAGCATAAAAAAATACTTAGATAAAGTTAAAAATAATTCGCTTATGAAATCCCTTAATCTTTTTTCATCCTCAGGATGCGTCTGTATTTTTTGGGATGCATGGGACGTGTTTTCCGGAATTCAAAGAAAAAAGTATTTAAAATGTATGTGGCGTTTTTGATGCTGACATAAATCATGTGTTTAAATGATTTCCATCATTACCCCTCTTTTGCATTACCTGTAAATTTGTTTCGGAAAGATGTAATACTGTTTAAAAATTACTAGAATAGTTTTACAGCATCATAAAACAAACCTCTAATAAAAACAATATGACAACAACAGCATCAAAAACGAAACACATCGACGATTTACATTTCGATCATCAATTATGGACTTCACAGGCTAAATTTTATGCTGATGAATTAAAGATTTATCAAAAAAGATTAGCAGAAGTAGCTTCTAAAAATACAGCTGCTGAAGTGAGGAAACAAGTAGAGCATTTTCAAAATCAATTCATTATTCAAAAAGAGCAATTAGATATTTTGAATCATGAAGTGAATGTGCACGAACAATGGTTAGCGAAATATGCGAAAATGCACCCCGTTGCAGTTGATCATGTTCTTTTCGGGGATCATAAAACAATGCATGAGAAAATGGAACGCTTTCCGATTCTTTACATTGAATTAAAAAATGAATTCAAAAAATTCTTGGCTACTTGGATGTAGTTAAAGGATTTGTTCTAGCTTGAGCGTACTCATTTCTTGCCTTATCAAACTCCGCGATTAACTGTTCGCGTTCGTTTATGAGTTTAGAGATAAGTACGCTTTTGTTATAAAACTTACTTAGCAACAACCACTTGTTCCTAATCTTACTTACTACCTGATAATACCAATATCCGAAGATGCCTGATAGCGGCAAACTCAAGGCATAAAGAAGTGTATATGCTTCACTATTTGTAAACTTCCAGAAGCACGAAATTTGCACAGAGTAAAAAATGATGAACAGGAACATTCCACTTATCATAGCAATGGGGCCTCTGAATTCAATTGATTTACTTGCCTTCTTTGCAATCAGACTTGGGATCTCAAATGGTAAAATATTGTTTATTAATCCATATACATAAAATGGAAAACCCAAAATTATAGTGGCAACAGCTTTTAAATTACCGGTCATAAAATTTCTGTTCTTCGTGCTTCTTGCGATATCAATATCGTTAATACCTACATTCGATAGATTTGTAAAATATTCTTCTATTCGAGTACCCAAACTTTTAACATGTTCTGGTTGTGTTTGTTTGAAATACAGAACACTTTCCACAATGTTTTTTGTCAAGGTAAAATCGGCAAATAGATCGTCTCTCGAAAAGCCATTATCCTTGGTCAGTTTGTATTTATACAATGTTTCAATGTTCTTTACTAATTCATCTGTCTTGTCATCTTCTATAGCAATGATCAACATCTCCAATCGTTTTCTAATCTCTTCTGTTAAGTTTTCAGCAGCTTTAAAATTATCGGATTCATACACTTTTTTATAATCGGAAACGTGGATAGGGTTATCAATATTGATAAATAGGTCTTTGTTGAATTGGTGAGGGTTGGCATAATTCAATCCGATGGTGATGATGGATGAATTCAGTTTAAAATCATTATTAGCTTCTGCACCCAGAACAATTCTGGAAGCGCCAGTTTTTATGGGTCTTAGCTTGCGCTCGGTAATACTGATTCCCTCTGGGAACATTAAGATGGCACCACCTTTTTCCAAATGCTCAAAACATTTTTTAAAAGTATCCTGATTCTTACTCATTTGAGAAGGATCATCTTGCTTTCTGTAAACGGGGATCATTCGTAATTTAGGAAAAAACCATTTCGCGAATCCCGATTTAAATAATTCACCTTTTGCTAGAAAATATACTTGTCGGTTTAATAAAGAAGCAATAACAATAGGATCTAGGAAAGTACTGGGATGATTCGCCAAAACGAGCAATGGTCCTTTTTTAGGGATGGCTTCTTGATTCTTAATGGTAATCGAACGGAAGAAGACCCGTATCGTCATGCGCATTAATATTTTTAGAAAGGAGTAGAGCATCGTCTGTGTTAGTTTGTGCAATATAATTAAAATTTAGAATTGCCTATCTGTTTAATAAAAGCTATTATAACTAAAAAGGAGCTACCTCCTTGCGTTTGTCTTATTTGAAAGCGAAAAAAAATATTTTTGTTCTCTGTAGAAATAATAAATCTAAAATAATTCTAAAATAGAATCATTACTTTTGTTCATGCTTTCACAAAGACAATTATTTTTAAATCATATCGCTCAAACTTCTGAAACACCTTTGGCTTTAGAAATAGAAAAGGCTGAAGGTGTTTATTTAGTTGATACTTCCGGCAAAAAATACCTCGATCTTATTTCAGGAATCTCTGTCAGTAATGTCGGACACCGCCATCCCAAAGTGGTGCAAGCTATCAAAGATCAAGTAGATAAATATATGCATCTAATGGTGTATGGCGAATACATTCAAAGTCCACAAGTACAGTTAGCAAAAGCTTTGGCAGAGCATCTTCCATCAGATTTAAGTTCAGTTTATTTTGTTAATTCAGGCAGCGAAGCCATTGAAGGAGCAATGAAATTAGCCAAGCGGTATTTAGGAAGAACAGAGATTATTTCTTTTAAGAATGCCTATCATGGAAGTACACAAGGCAGTTTGAGTATTATGGGTAATGAAGAATTTAAAAATGCTTTTCGTCCTTTGCTGCCCGATACAAAGCTGATTTGTTTCAATGATATGAACGATTTGAAAGAAATAACAAAACGAACAGCTTGTGTGGTGATAGAAACAATTCAGGGGGAGGCAGGTGCTGTTGTTCCTTCAATTGATTATCTTAAAAAATTACAAGAAAGATGCAAAGAAGTGGGAGCATTGTTGGTTTTGGATGAGATACAATGTGGTTTTGGTAGGACCGGTAAACTTTTTGCTTTTGAACACTTTGAGATACTTCCAGATATTCTCTGTATTGCGAAAGGAATGGGAGGAGGGATGCCAATTGGTGCGTTCATTTCTTCAAAAGAGATCATGAACTCGTTAACGAATAATCCTATTTTGGGCCATATCACAACGTTTGGCGGTCATCCTGTTTCATGTGCTGCAAGTTGTGCGTCATTAAGAGTTTTATTTGAAGAGAATCTTATTAGCAGTGTAGGAGGAAAGGAGCAGTTATTCAGAAAGCTACTCGTTCATCAAAAAATAAGATCGATTAATGGGAAAGGCTTATTACTAGCTGTTGAATTTGACAGCTATGAACAAAACAAATCCATTATCGATAGGTGTATTCAAAAAGGAGTGATCACTGATTGGTTTCTTTTTAATTCTCATTCTATGCGTATTGCACCTCCATTAACAATTTCAGAAGAAGAAATTCATTTTGCCTGCACAATCATTCTGGAAGCGATTTCTGAAAGCAATTAGCATTTTTTAACCTAGAAAATTAATTTATGGCATCAACATTGTTTGGTGGTTAGGTATAATTCTAAAATCAAATAATATGAAAAAAGTAAGTTTATTGGTTGCGATGGTTGGATTCATATCAACAGCAACATTTGCACAAGATGCTTCAAAAGTAATTAAAACAGCTCCAGCTTCAAGAGTTGAACCAGCTGCTCCAGCTTCAAAACCGGGAACAAAAACATTACCTGGTTCAGACGCATCCCAAACAGAACAAACAGCGCCTTCGGTAACTTCAAAAACTACGACTGCATCATCTTCAACCTCCAACACGTCAACACCACCTGTATCTGTTAGAAAAACTAAACTTGTTAGAAAAAATGTGGTAGTAAAAATTGCTCCTCAACCGGCAGTATTAGATAGTAAAAAATAAAAGAGATTGTTTGTGATTAAAATTTTCAAAAAGCCTCGCCCCGAATAATCGGAGTGAGGCTGTTTGATTTTAATAGTTACCGATTGACAGCATCACCAGCGTGCAGGCTTCAACTGGCTCAATATCATTTTTTTTAAGAAGTTCTTCGAATTCAGCGTTTTCTGTTCCGGGATTAAAAATGACACGTTTTGGTTTTAATCCGATCACATAATTCATCCATTCTGCTTGGTTTTTCGGTCCTACATAAAGTGATACAGTATCTACTTCTTTAATCTCTGGTTGGCCTAATAGAATTTTTGTGCCGTTGATCTCACCTTCTTTTATTCCAAGCGCAATTACTTCATGTTGCTTATTTTGAAGTGCAACGGTTGCTTTGTACCCATAACGCTCCGGATTTATTGATGCTCCAATTACGACTGTTTTTTTGCTCATATTAATCAATTTCTAAATAATCAAGATCTTTGCCGTGGCTTTCCTTTAAGTATAATACTGCAATTATTGCCAAAGGAATAACAACAGCTCCAACGATCATGGCAGAATGAATGATCCCCATACCTGTTGACATGTAATTCCACCAAAGTGTCATGACTACTGTTGTTCCTCTTACAAAATTAGGGACAGTAGTTGTAACCGTAGAACGAATATTGGTGCCAAATTGTTCAGATGCAACAGTAACAAATAGCGCCCAGTATCCCATTGCGATTCCTAAAATGAAAATCAGTAAATAGAAACCGTTCGGTGTAAGTCCTGAAGATGTTAAGTAATAAGCGCACAGGATACCCATACAAACAATAAAAATGATCAGTGCTTTTTTTCTCGATTGAAGCTTCTGGCTTGTATAACCGATCAGAATACTACCAATGGCAGCTCCAATATAATGAAACATAATTGTTTTACCTGTATCAATGGTTCCTATAACACCAATGGCTTTTCCAATTTCTGTTGCAAAAAAGATTAGAATTCCAATGGCATACCAAACGGGCACACCAACTAATATGCAACAGATGTATTTTAAGAATTTTTTGCCACTGGTAAATAGGCTAAGGAAACTACCTCGTTTTGCAGCTGAGCTTTTTACTTTAGCAAACATGCCCGATTCATGAACATAAATACGAAGTCCTAATAATAATAATCCTAAGACACCACCTACCCAATAGGCTTCTCTCCAACCAAATTTAGCAACAAAATAAGCCAATACAGCTCCCAATACGCCAACTCCGGCCACTAAGGTTGTTCCCCAGGCGCGCGTTTCTTTTGTCATTACTTCCGATACCAATGTAATTCCGATACCTAATTCCCCTGCTAGTCCGAAACCAGCAATCACACGTAGCCAGGCATATGCTGTAAGATTGTTCCCTCCTAAAAAACTATATCCAACAAAACCATTTGCAATATTGGCTATTGAATAAAGCAGAATGGTTGAAAATAAAACCGATAAGCGGCCTCTTTTATCACCTAGCATACCCCACACAATTCCACCCAGCATCATCCCGATCATCTGCATATTATTCAGATAGATTCCCGCATTTTTTAATTGATCTTCGGGTACACCGATATCTAATAAACTGGGGCGTCTTACAATTCCAAATAAAATCAGGTCGTATATATCGACAAAGTAGCCCAGAGCTGCAACAACAACTACAATATTGAAGGGATTGGTTGTTCCGGAATGTTTATTCATGTATGCTGTTTTTTTTATAGTATAAAAGTACAGAAGAATTTCAAATAAAAAGTCTCGTCCAAAATGTTTGGTGCGAGACTTTCAGTAACTAAAATGTAGATTATTGAAGTATCAATTTCCCAAACGCTGCATTCAAATGAATATCGCTAATCTTGTAGGAGTATAAACCATTCTCGTTTCCGGAAAGATCAATTTTTAGAGAAGTATCATTGGATACTGTTTTATAAACCAATCGTCCCGATAGATCAAAAACCTCAATGGTATTCTCTCCTTTTAATCCATTAAAATTAATTTGTCCATGACTTGGATTTGGAGACGCAACAATGGTTTGTGCTGTCTGGATGTCTTTAATACATGCTATTTTACAAGCTTCCGACCAGGAAGCAGTTGAATCTTTGACATATGCAGTTAATGTTTCAAAATTAGAAGCATCAGAAATACTGTTCACACAAATACTTGTTAAGGAAGGATTTGAATAGCAATAAAAATAGCCAAGTAATAGATTTTTAGAAACATCAAGGCTGTTTAGGTTATCGCTGACACAAAGGAACTCCTCTAAACTTAAATTATTAGTAACATTAATAGTAACCAATGGATTGTATGAACAATAGAGTGTTTTCAATAAGTTGTTATGAGTAACATCAAGACTTGTTAATTGGTTATTCATGCAATGCAAATGTTGTAATTGCACTGCTGCTGAAATGTTGATGCTACTGAGGCTGTCTGAGGAACAATACAATTCTTTTAGCAACGGATTGTTACTTAAATCCAATGTGCTTAAGGGATTACTTTCTGAATTCAAAACCTCTAGATCAGGGTTGTGACTTAAATCGAGGGAATGAATAAGATTATTGTAGCAGTTTAAATAGTTGAGTTTTGTGCATTTGGTAACATCCAAATCTCTTAATAGACCATGTATTCCGCAACATTCCCCTTGGCAATCCAATCCTTTGATATTAATAAAATACTGAATTCCTTCAAGAGTATGAATATGATAATGCGCTAAAGCAATGGTATCTGTAAAAGCGGCAGCTTCAGCAACGGTGATGGATGTATCACTATTGGTATTAATCGCAGGGTTTGTTATCAGGTAGTTTCTGAAGATAGAGTCAGGGATTACAATGTTCTGAGCTCCAGAAGAATGGAGTAAACCAAAAGATAGAGATAACAAAAGCAACAGTTTTTTCATTTAGGATCTTTTTTAGGGTAGTAAATGTAATAATTATAATCTAGTATGAAAAATCGTTTTAATTGGAATTAAGTTATTATCATTTCGCCTGTAACTGAACTATTACTAATTATTTTATAAAAATAAACCCTGATATCGAAGTGAGATAGGTCTTATTCCATGGCAATTCACACCAATTTAATTAGATTGTTCCATGTTAAACTTTTCGCAGCATAAAAATTAATTTTTCCTTCGCTGGATTCTGGTATAAAATCCGCTCCGGTATCTCCTAATCTAATTGAGATATTTTTTTATTTTTAGTAGTGTATTAATTAATTGTTTTTCTTTTATGCTTTGTTTACTTTTTTTCTTGGCTCAGGGCAATGGTGTTGTTTACCAAGGATACAAATAAATTGTTTTTGATTACATAATCTCTGTTTTCTAATAGTGGAAATTTCAGCCAAACAGCCCCCTCAAGATCGCTTGAAAGAGCCCCCACTTGACCGGAGCAAAGAGCCCCCTCAAGATCGGACGAAAGAGCCCCCACCATTTTTAGTTTAATCATACTGTTTTAGTACAATGATTTTTAGTTTTTG
>CANFRC010000008.1 GCA_947449315.1 Bacteroidota bacterium | reverse complement strand
TTCAAACGCGCTTTGCTGCGCCAAGTTTTTCACATTCCAACACAACAACAATAACAACAAATGAAATAATTGAAATTAAAATATTACTTTTGAGTTCTCGGTGAACTGCTTTACATAGGAGGTGCTGTTATGTGCTGCCCTTTTTTCCTGCATATCATTCTTTAATTAATTTAATCATTTCGCTGTCAACTTTCAGGAAGTAAAGCCCCTTTGTCAAATATGAAAAATCTGTTTGCTCAATTTTTGCCCCCCTCCAGATTATCTGCCCAATTGAATTTAATAAAATATAGTTTTCCAAACCTGTTCTGTTTGTCAATTTGATTTTGTCATAGAAAGGGTTGGGATATACTTTCAAGTTTACCTTTTCGGGAATATTATTAATTCCTGATGTCAAGCATGTGGTTGTATAATTCTGAAAGAATTGCCACATTAAATATGTTGCACTAAACTGATTGCTAACTGTTACCCCTCCTGTTGCTTGTCCTCCAGGCCAAGAGTGTTCACCGTCATAACTCACATATTGTTCAATAATCGAGTTGCATGAACAACTTGAATATTTTAAGTGGTCATATTGGCTGACATTGTGATACAATGTATCTTTCAATATAGTGCAATTATAATTTGAACTGATTATATTGAACATACTGTCTTGAGGAGGGAAATAAGTTCCTGTTGCCCCAACTGTTACACCACCAAAATACTTTACATTCAGGTCTAAATAGGAATGAAAACTTATAATTGGAATAGCTCTCGATGGACTCCAAGGATAATACATTAAATCACCTGCTACTGGGGCAATTGCAGCGAATCTGTGTGTTAATTGATTTGCAAGTCTGTAACAAAGCAATGAACCATTAGAAAAGCCAGTTGCATAAACACGAGTTGTATCAATTGGCCTTGTTGAAAATAGGTTATTTAATAATGAATTTACAAACCCGACATCGTCAATATTTAGTGTAGTTGCAGGAGCACAACAGCCACCGGCATTCCAAGTCCTATTACCTGCAACTTTTACGCCTTCAGGGTAAACCACTATAAAGTTTGAAGTGTCTGCCTTTTGGGATAGGCCAGATTGAAATTGAATTGATTGATAACCCAGAGGACTACCTCCGTGAAAAGCCAAGACTAATGGATAGTTTGTCGAAGCAGTATATCCTGTTGGAAGATGAGTTAAAAAAGTTCTCCAACGACCTCCAACAAAAATACTGTCATAAATATTCGTTTGAGCAAAAGCCCAATTGGATAGTGAAATCAACAAAATGAATTGTAAAAATATTTTTTTCATCTCTATTTATTTCTTTGGACTTGTTTTTCTTTTATTGGTTTAATTCCTCTTTAAGGGTTGCACTAACATCCGGATATACGTATTGCTGTTATTTCCTTTATGTGTGGATGTTGCTTTTTCTTAAATATTTAACTAAGATAATGATAAATGTTCGTTTTTCAATCAGAACTCAATATTCAATTTATCCAACGGGCTTTTTATATCCCTCAGGCTTTTTGTAGAAACCCGGGTGTAGATCTCCGTTGTTTTGGGAGAACTGTGCCCTAATAGCGTTTGAATGTATCTTAAATCTGTTCCATTCTCTAAAAGGTGGGTTGCAAAAGAATGCCGCAAAGTATATGCTAATAATGTGGCAGGATTATATGAATTGATAAAAATAAAAACGCTTTGTATTTCTACAAAGCGCCTAATTTATAGCATTAAGGAATAAGATTGCCACATCACGCTCAAAGCGTGCCTCGCAATGACGTTACCTGATTTATTCTACGGTTACCGATTTCGCCAGGTTTCTTGGTTGATCTACGTTACACCCGCGCATCACAGCAATGTGATATGAAAGTAATTGCAATGGAACAACAGAAACAAGAGGAACCAAAATTTCATCTGTCTCCGGAATTTCAATGGTGTAATCCGCCATCGCTTTCACCTGTGTATCCCCTTCTGTAACGATGGCAATAATTTTTCCTTTACGTGCTTTTACTTCCTGAATGTTGCTTACCACCTTTTCGTATGATGTTCCTTTTGTTGCAATAACAAACACAGGCATTTCTTCATCAATCAAGGCAATTGGTCCATGTTTCATTTCTGCAGCAGGATAACCTTCGGCATGTATGTAGGAAATTTCTTTTAATTTCAATGCGCCTTCTAATGCAACAGGGAAGCTGTATCCACGACCAAGATAAAGCGCATTGCTTACATTTTTATAGATATCCGCAATGTATTTTATTTTGTCATTCGTTTGTAATACACGTTCTATCTTAGCGGGAATTGCTTCCAGTTCACTGAGCAACTGATGAAAGCGGGAAGAGGAAATGGTTCCTTTGCGGAAAGCAATTCTTAAAGCCATTAAAGTTAATACTGTAACTTGAGCAGTAAATGCTTTCGTAGATGCCACACCTATTTCGGGTCCTGCATGTGTATACGATCCTGCATGTGTTGCTCTTGCTATAGAAGAACCAACAACATTACATACTCCTATAATGGTTGCCCCTTTTGATTTAGCCAACTCAATAGCGGCTAATGTATCTGCCGTTTCACCAGATTGAGAAATTGCGATCACCACATCATCTTCATAAACAATTGGATTGCGGTAACGGAATTCCGATGCATATTCCACCTCAACAGGAATACGTGCAAGGTCTTCAAATAAATATTCTGCAACCAATCCTGCATGCCATGATGTTCCACATGCAATGATAATGATGCGCTTTGCATTGAGGAATTTTTGTTCGTATTCTGTAATACCACCCAAGTTGACAACCCCTTGTTCCGAGCTTAATCTTCCGCGCATACTATCTTTTATAGAACGGGGTTGTTCGTAGATTTCTTTCAACATAAAGTGGTCGTACCCACCTTTCTCCAATGCTTCCAGCTTCATCTCCAATTCCTGTACGTAGGGAGTTTTCGCTTTATTTTTTATGGTTTTTATTTTTAATTCTTTGCCTCGTTCAATAAAAGCAATTTCCTCATCCTCTAAATACACTACATTTTTTGTGTATTCAACAATTGGTGTTGCATCCGATGCAATATAAAATTCATCTTGCCCAATTCCGATCACCATCGGACTGCCTTTTTTAGCTGCAAATAATTCGTCCGGATTATCTTTCGATAAAATAACAATGGCGTATGCACCAACTACTTGATTTAATGCAATGCGCACAGCTTCTCCTAAAGGTACGTTTTCTTTTTGTTGGATGTCTTCTATCAGATGAATCAATACTTCTGTATCGGTATCACTCATGAATACATGTCCGCGTTTTTTTAGTTCTTCTTTTAATGGACCATAATTTTCAATGATCCCATTATGGATCATCACCATGTTTTTTGATGCAGAATAATGAGGGTGCGCATTCACATCATTTGGAACACCGTGTGTAGCCCAACGAGTGTGACCAATACCAATGTTACCTCCTTTGTTTTGCTCCCCAATAAAATTATGCAGATCAATAACTTTTCCCTTACATTTATAAACGTTTAGCTGACCGTTGTCGATCATCGCCACTCCGGCACTGTCGTACCCTCTGTATTCCAAACGTTGAAGTCCTTTAATAAGAAATGGGTACGCTTGTTTATTTCCGATGTATGCAACTATTCCACACATGTTTTAATGTAGTTTTGTATAGGTTATATTTAGTTTCATTTGTTTTGCACTACTAGCGGAGCCTCCGCCAATAATAACCCTGTTGGCATAGCCAGCACCGTTTGATGCAAGAATATAGATTCCATTATTTTTTCTCTTGCCATCCAATATTTGCTGAATGTATCTGGCAATATTAAATGTGTATTGATATTTTGTATAATTCATGGACCCTCCGAAATAACTTGTTCCTTCGAAAGCATCCGGAATTAAAAATGGAGTCACACCATCATCTTCAATACCATAAATGATTAATGTTGGTGGTGGAGGGAAAGTGTCACAATTAAAAACAGGTGAAAGAGAAGTGTCTGCAAGGATAACAAGTTCTGCTTTATTGATGCCGATGGCACCATTATCAGCCCAACGCATCAAATGAGGAAACAAAACTTTTGTTTTTACACCCGACATCGATTGAATAAATGTTGTTCCGTTTTGTGAGGCAGGTGATGCACCAAGCTGATTTGCCAACATTGGATCTACTGATGCCGAATAGTCGTGTGTGAATGTATTGAAACGAGCCACACTTCCTAAACTGAAGGTGTAGCTTAACCCGGTGTTTGGTGCCGGGCTGTCATGATGATAGTAGAGGATCAAATTGGATGCGCCCATGTAAAAACGCATAATATTTCCTTCATTCACAGATAAGCCGGATGTATTTTCTGTAGTGATATACAATCCTTTTAAAAAATTTTTGAATGAAGCGTCATCTGCAAGGTTCCCGGAGCTCTGGTTGTTCAACAACAATTGCCCAAATGTATTGTCCATCCTTACCCTGATCTGTGGTTTTTGCTTTGGTTCAACAGTTGCTCCCAAAATATTACTTACACTGTCAGTAGGTCTAGGAGTAAAATTAAAACCTGCATGGCCTTGTGTAAGATCAATAGGGTTTTTGCTTAAAGAATTGTTAGAGTAGTAGTAAGAGGTCTTTACGATTTCCTCCGTAACCTCGTAAACATTTATTGTTTGTACTTTTGCATCTTTTTTACCATAGGACGATCCTTCATAAACCAAGGAAAGTACAATAGAATCACAAACTGGATTAATACCAAAATTGGAAGAGGTGGTAATGTTGGATGGCAATCTTAATTGTGTATACATGGAAGCAGTTGATGTTCCGAAGATTGGATCAACATATTTCCCTATCAAGCCAACCCCATCTGTAACTAATAAAGCATCGGTTCGTAACGAATCTTCTCGGATCGTAGTAGTAAGCAACGTGGTCGTATCTTGATAGCCGACATTCAAAAGGTCGTTTGCTGGTTGTATATCCAGTCCCACTACGCTTGATTCATCACAGGATGTAAGACAAAGAGTTGCCCCAAAGGAAAGGAATAAAAAAAATTTTGTCCCGAATGCTCGGGACAAAATTGGTGGTATGCTGTTCGGTATATTCATAAATGATTTGTTCATTTTCATTGTTGTTTTATACGTCAGACGTAAGATAATATTTTACAGCCGGACCTACTTTACAAATAATTATTCAGCCATTTCTACTACTTCTTCAAGTATTGCATCATAAAATTCTGAATAAGCATCAATGTATTCATTGTTATCGCCGGAAATAAATTCTAAAACAGGTTTTCCTGATTTTTTGATGTATTTTTCCACATCAGTATTTATTTTAGCGCTTCCTTTTATGATACCGTCAGCTAAATCAACAGCTGCTTTACTAACATTTACAAAGGTAGGATTTTTATAATGTTCTACATCGCCTTTTTCAATTCCTTCGTGTAAAACCTTTTTTGCAAAATCTTTGTGCAAAGGAGAGGTAAATTCGTCATCATAAACAGAATACACAATTTTTGTGTCCGTAAATAATGGGTTGTCTTTAAATGATTTTTTCAAATAAAGGGCAGTTAAGCTAGTCATCCAACCGTGAAGGTGAACAATATCAGGCGACCAGCCTAATTTTTTAACAGTTTCGATTACCCCGCGACAAAAGAAGATAGCGCGTTCATCGTTATCAGCAAAATGGGCTCCTTTTTTATCGGTTAAAACATGCTTGCGTTCAAAATATTCTTGATTATCAATAAAATACACTTGCATACGTGCTGCCTGAATGGAAGCCACTTTAATAATTAACGGGTGGTCATTGTTGTCAATGATAAGGTTCATGCCTGATAAACGAATTACTTCATGCAACTGATTTCTTCTCTCATTGATGATTCCGAATTTTGGCATGAATAATCTTATTTCTTTGCCTCGTTCTTGTATTCCTTGGGGTAATTTGCGTCCGATAACACTCATAGGTGTCTCATCTAAATAAGGGGTAACTTCTTGCGATACAAAAAGAACTCTAGCTTTCTTCTTCATAAGATCGAATTAAGGTTAGGTTTTTAAAAAAGTATACAAAAGTAAGTAAAAATTTCCGTTATTTCAAAGTATTAATATTAGATTTGACCACTTTTATAGGAAAAAGAAGGCTATTAATGTTGATTTTGTTAGTTTTTAATTAGAAATTAAATGAATGATTCGGATCAATACCGTACAACATCTTAAAAATCACCTAAATAGTTTTCGAAACCAAGGAAAAAGCATTGGTTTTGTTCCTACGATGGGCGCCCTTCATCAGGGGCATATTTCCCTAATAAATGCTGCCAAATCTGAAAGCGATGTAGTGGTGTGCAGCATCTTTGTTAATCCTACCCAGTTCAATGATCTGAATGATCTGGCAAAATATCCAAGAACCATAGATGTTGATAGTCAGTTGCTTGAAGCGGCGGGATGCGATATTCTTTTTTCTCCGGAAGTTGCTGAGATGTATTCTGAAGCGGAATTGGAGCTGAAGCGGCAAAAAAAAGAAGATAAAAGTTGGTCGGAAGGAAAAGCAGTCGATTTTGGATCCCTGGCAATGGTGATGGAAGGCGCTCAGCGCCCCGGACATTTTAACGGTGTGGCTCAGGTTGTCAGTAAATTATTTCGCATTGTAGTACCTCAAAAAGCGTTTTTTGGCCAAAAAGATTTTCAGCAATTGGCAATTATTAGAAGTATGGTTAAACAACTGGATATGCCCATTGAAATTATTGCTTGCCCGATTGTTCGCGAAGCGAATGGCTTGGCTATGAGCTCACGTAATGAAAGACTTACGAAAGATGAAAGAGAACAGGCTTCTGCTATTTCTAGGGCATTATTTAAAGTAAAAGACCTGTATTCCATCAAAAATGTGGAGCAACTCAAAGCGCTTGTAGAAAATGAAATAAACTTAGTGCCTCAATTGGAGCTCGAATATTTCGATATGGTGGATGCTCAAACATTACAGCCACTTACATCTTTCAGCCAAGCAAAAAGCGCTGTTGCTTGCATTGCAGTAAAAATTGGTCACGTGCGTTTGATCGATAATGTGCTTTTGTTTTAATAATTCCCCTTTCCGACTAAAAACCTGCCCTTCAATTAAATTTATTTATTTAGTTTTGCTAACGTTATGCAAATAGAAGTTTTAAAATCAAAAATACATCGCGTAAGCGTTACGCAAGCCGATCTTGATTATATTGGTTCAGTAACCATCGACGAAAATTTAATGGAGGCTGCTAACCTTATCGAAAATGAGAAGGTTGATATTTTTAACTACAACAACGGAGAACGCTTTACTACTTATGTTATTAAGGGTGAGCGGGGGTCAAAAGTTATTTGTTTGAATGGCCCCGCGTCTTTAAAAGTAAAAGTAGGGCATGAAATAATCATTGTTTCTTATGCAACAATGGATTTTGAACTTGCTAAAAAACACCAGCCAACAGTTATTTTCCCGGATTCAAAAACAAATACCTTACGATAGTATTTTGAAAAAACAACTGCTCAACATATTGAAATTCCTATTTTTTTTAAGTTTAGGAGCTGCTTTGATATGGCTGGCATTAAGGAAAACAACCGACGCTGAATTTGCAAACATTAAAACCTCTTTATCAAACGCAAATTATTATTGGATCTTTGCATCCATGATCATTAGCGGAATGAGCCACTATTTCAGGGCACTACGCTGGAGGTTGCTACTTAATCCTTTAGGATATAAACCTAAAATTTACAACACCTTTTTCTCGGTAATGGTGGGGTACCTCGCCAATTTTGCGCTGCCACGACTAGGTGAAGTGTCTCGTTGCGGTCTTCTCACCAAGTATGAAAAAGTGCCTTTTACAGAGGGCTTTGGTACGGTGATCTCCGAACGGGCTTTGGATGTCGTTTGTTTGATCATTCTCTTTTTTGCAACACTAGCGATAGAGTTTGACAAGATTTCAGGAATTGCGAATGATCTTATTTTCAAAACTGTTTCACAAAAATTTCAGGCCTTGATGCAAAAAGAATTATTTGTGATCATTGGGGGTATCATTCTGCTAATGGGATCATTTGCATTTTTATACTTCCGTAAAAAGATCCAATCACTTCTCTCGGGAAAAGCAAAAGGATTTATCAAAGGCTTGTGGGATGGCTTGTTAAGCGTTAAAAATGTAGACAAACCGATGCAATTTATTATTCACACCCTTCTGATCTGGATCATGTATATCCTTCAGGTGTACGTTTGTTTTTTCGCATTCACTGAAACGGCTCATCTTTCAGTAATGGTTGCAGTGGTGATAGTAGTTTTCGGAAGTTTGGGTGTGATTGCTGTTCCGGGGGGGACAGGCGCATATCAATTGATTGTTATACAAATATTGACAACTGTTTATCTGATTGCAAACACAGTTGCATTTGCATTTGCTTGGGCTGTTTGGACATCCCAGTTTTTATTAATCCTTTCTCTCGGACTGTTATCGCTAATTTTTTTAGCATTATTAAATAAAGATGCCAAAGAGTAATTTATTTCTATAATTTAGTCGGATACATTTATATCTTATTCCATTCATTTTACTAATAAATCCTTTCTTCCAATATGGTTCCCTTTCCAAATAAAATATCAGCACACGAAGTAATTCAGTCAAAAATTTTTACAACGGAACCGTTTCTCTACCATTTAAATGTTTGGCGCTTTAAAGAAGAAAAGATTGTTTTTACAAATGGCTGTTTTGATATTATTCACCGTGGACACATTGATTATCTTGCTAAAGCAGCTGATTTGGGAGAAAAACTAGTTGTTGCCATAAATAGCGACGCATCTGTGAAGCGGTTGGGGAAATCTTCTTCCCGTCCCCTACAGGATGAGCAAACAAGAGCGATGATCATGGCCTCCTTTCACTTTGTAAGTGCTGTCATTATTTTTGATGAAGATACACCTCTCGAAATGATCCGTTTTGTTAAACCAGATATTTTAGTGAAAGGGGCAGACTATGATGCAAACGAAACTAACAAAGAAAGCAAAAAATACATTGTAGGTTCAGATCTTGTGAAAGCAAGCGGAGGAAGTGTAATAACGATAGAATTCTTAGAAGGATTTTCTACTACTATGATCGAGGAAAAAATAAAAAATGGCTAAGACAAAGACATCCTATTTTTGTCAGAACTGTGGCGCCCAATCTGGTAAATGGATTGGGAAATGTCCTTCGTGCAACGAATGGAATACATATGTTGAAGAAGTGGTTTCAAAAGGGGATGATGCAAAAACTCCTGGTATTGCAAGTACAACTACTCAACGCGCTTCAAAGCCACAATTGGTTTCCGAAATAAGTTTATCCGAACAACATCGTATTTCTGTTTATGATTCAGAACTTTCCAGAGTGCTTGGTGGAGGATTAGTTCCAGGGTCGTTGATATTATTTGGTGGAGAACCGGGAATTGGAAAATCTACCTTGATGCTTCAGGTTGCACTCAACATGAAAAACCTGAAAGTACTTTATGTTTCTGGTGAAGAGAGTGAACAACAAATAAGGATGCGTGCAGAACGAATCGGGATGAATAATCCCAATTGTTATATTTTAACAGAGACCTCCACTCAAAATATTTTCAAGCAAATAGAACTACTGGAGCCCAATTTATTGATCGTTGATTCTATCCAAACATTACACTCTGCGCATATTGAATCTTCTCCAGGAAGTGTTTCGCAAATCCGAGAATGCACTTCGGAATTAATGCGTTATGCAAAGGAGAGCGGAACAGCTGTGTTTTTAATTGGTCATATTACAAAAGATGGAAGCCTTGCCGGACCGAAAGTATTAGAGCATATGGTGGACACCGTTTTGCAATTTGAAGGCGACAGAAATCATGTATACAGGTTGTTGCGCACCACAAAAAATCGGTTCGGCTCTACCAACGAATTAGGAATTTATGAGATGCAAGGAAGTGGTTTGCGTGAAGTAAGTAATCCTTCTGAAATATTGATCACTGCCCGTGAAGAATTGGTAAGCGGGGTCGCCATTGCTGCAACAATGGAAGGATTGCGTCCGATGTTAATTGAAACGCAAGCTTTAGTAAGCAGCGCTGCCTATGGAACACCTCAACGTTCATCCACAGGATTCGACCTCAGAAGATTGTCTATGTTATTGGCAGTTTTGGAAAAACGCTGCGGATTTCGTTTAGGAATAAAAGATGTTTTTTTAAATATCGCGGGCGGAATAAAAGTGGAAGATCCTGGAATTGATCTTGCTTTAGTATGTGCTGTTTTATCTAGCAACGAAGACATGCCCATCTCTCCGAAAGTTTGTTTCGCCGGTGAAGTTGGATTAAGTGGGGAGATTCGCCCTGTGAACAGAATTGATCAACGAATCTCTGAAGCAGAAAAATTGGGCTTCGAACATATTTTTATTTCCAAGTACAACAAAAAAGGACTGGACTTAAAAAACTATCATATCAAAATTACTATGGTAGGAAAAATTGAAGAGGTGTTTAGTTTGTTGTTCGGATAATGATTACAGATTAGCTATCAGAATTTTATATATTTTTACTTTATGAATTTAGATCTTACAGGAAAAACTGCCATGGTGTGCGGAAGCACACAAGGTATCGGAAAAGCAGCAGCTGTTGAATTAGCATTTTTGGGTGCAAATATTGTTTTGGTTGCACGAAATGAAGATTCGTTGAAGGCAACTATAAAAGAGCTAGATGTTTCGAAAGGACAAAAACATAATTTTCTATGTGCTGATTTTCAGCAATCCAATCAGTTAAAAGAAAAACTAGAGAACCATGTTGCAACCAATGGTCCTATCCATATTTTGGTGAATAACACGGGTGGGCCTCCAAGCGGACTTATTCAAAATGCAAAAGTAGATGAGTTCCTCCAAGCGTTCAACAATCATTTGGTGTGTAATCATATTTTAGTGCAGGCATTACTAGAGGGGATGAAAGAAGCAAAATATGGTCGCGTGATAAACATTATAAGCACATCAGTTAAAATACCGTTGAAAAATTTAGGTGTTTCTAATACCATTCGTGCTGCGGTAGCAAATTGGAGTAAAACATTAGCCAACGAAGTGGCATCTTATGGAATAACGGTAAACAATGTGCTCCCTGGGGCAACATTAACAGGGCGATTAAGCGCAATCATTGAAAATAAATCAAAAAACACAGGCGAATCGTTGAATGAAATTAAAAACGAAATGGAAAGTGAAATTCCTTTAGGTCGTTTCGCTGAACCATCAGAGGTAGCCAATGCTGTTGCATTTTTAGCATCCCCTGCTGCTTCTTATATCACAGGAATCAATGTTCCTGTTGATGGAGGAAGAACAGGAAGTTTGTAGAAGTTAAATAGAATCTTCGTATCCGTGATCAATTTTCAAATGTCCGCCTAATGCGGCTTCAACTGCTAATTCATCACATCTGTTATTTTCTTTGTTGCTCGCATGTCCTTTCACCCAAACAAATTTTACGTTGTGTTGTCGGTATGCTTTTAAAAAGCGAATCCACAGGTCAGGATTTTTTTTATCTTTGAAATTCTTCTTCTCCCATCCGAATACCCATTTTAGTTCAACAGAATCGACTACATATTTTGAATCAGAATAAATGGTGACAGCCGTGCCTTCTTTTTTTAAAGCTTCTAAGGCAACAATCACACTCATTAATTCCATGCGGTTGTTGGTAGTAAGTTTAAAGCCTTCTGAAATTTCTTTACGCAATGCTCCAAAAAGCATCACTACTCCAAATCCTCCTGGACCTGGATTCCCTCGGGAAGCACCATCAGTATAAATGGAGATCATATTCCTGCGTGTGTTCTGAATAATTTTACGGCAATTGCCAAAAGGATTACGCCAAAAACTTTTCTTAAAATATTGATACCCCCAACGCCTAATATCTTTTCTAATCGGAACGTGTTCTTTAAAACCGCATACACAAAAACTAAATTGATCAGGATCGCCACTATAATATTTTCATCTGCATATTCAGCTCGTATCGATAGTAAAGTCGTTAATGTTCCTGTTCCTGCTATCAGCGGAAATGCAATAGGGACAACCGAAGCCGTTGTAGCGCTTTCTTCTTTATAGAACTTTATTCCTAAGATCATTTCTAATGCTAAAAAGAAAATAATAAAGGAGCCGGCTATTGCAAAAGAGCTGACATCAATTCCAATTAAATTTAATATCTGAACTCCAATGAACATAAAAACAATCATGATCACGCCCGAAACAAGTGTTGCTTTTTCGGCCTGTATTTTTCCGTGTTTGCTCTGTAAGTCCAGTAATATCGGTAATGATCCAATTACATCGATCACAGCAAAAAGGATCATGGCAATGGTTGCAATTTGTTTAAAGTTGAAGTTCATGGGTACAAATTTAATTTAGTTTTTTGGTTAATGATGTTTAAATAGTGCAGAATCGAGCTAACCACAATTCACTTATTTTTCTGACAACAGTTTTTCAATCGCTTTTGGAAAATTCTCGTATTCCAGTTGGTGAATTTTTTCTGCTAACGTGTCGCAGGAATCATTTTCTGTAACATGGCAAATGTGCTGCGAAATAATTGCGCCTTGATCATAATGTTCATTAACATAGTGGATGGTGATCCCGCTTTCTTTTTCTTTTGCATCAATAACTGCCTTGTGTACATGCATTCCATACATTCCTTTTCCACCATATTTAGGAAGTAATGAAGGGTGAATGTTTATGATTTTATCTGGAAATGCGTTCACCAAGCTTTCTGGGATCATCCATAAAAATCCGGCAAGAACTATAAGATCAATATTGGCGGATCTTAATAAATCAATTACTTCTTGCGTATCATAAAAAGAAGCTTTATTGATCACTAACGTTGGTATTTCAGCGTTTTTAGCTCTGTTCAAAACATTGGCTGTTGATTTGTTGGACCCCACCAATGCAACTTTTATATTTTTTGAAGCCTTAAAGTAATCGATAATGTTTTGAGTATTGCTTCCATCACCTGAAGCAAAAATTGCAATGTTTTTGATCATAGCGCAAAAGTACTAATTTACAAAAAGCAAAATTCTATAATGCCGAAAACATATCATTACAAAGCATACTGTAATGGTAGAAATGGGTTACGCAGAAACGATTCCAAGTCAATAATATTAGTTTAAATGGTGGATAAGCAAAGGAAGATTTTGATTTTTTTAGGGTTTAACGTCCCCTTTTTCCCTTTTCCACTTGAAACCTCCTAAAAAACACGCAAGTACTTGATTTAAAGAGTATAAGGCTAGGTGAGGGGGAAGTTTTTTATGAATAATTGAATATTTTTTTTGTAATTATACACATAACTATATCTTTGCACCCAAATTAACCCAAAAACATTTAAAAAAATGTCAGACATTGCAACAAAAGTAAAAGCGATCATCGTTGATAAATTAGGTGTAGACGAAAAAGAAGTTACACCAGCAGCGAGCTTTACAAATGATCTAGGAGCAGATTCTTTAGATACTGTAGAATTGATCATGGAATTTGAAAAAGAATTTAATATTGCTATCCCAGATGACCAAGCTGAAAAAATTGGTACTGTAGGGGATGCAATCTCTTACATTGAAGCAAACGCAAAATAATTCCAAAAGATTTATTTAATGAAGTTTAGACGAGTAGTAGTTACAGGACTTGGTGCGATCACACCACTTGGTAATAATATTTCAGATTATTGGAATAATTTACTAAATGGTGTTAGCGGAGCTGCACCTATTACTCGTTTTGATGCTTCTAAGTTTAAAACGCAATTTGCTTGTGAAGTAAAAGGATTTAACCCAGAAGATTACCTCGACCGTAAGGAAGCGCGTAAGCTGGATCCATTTTCTCAATATGGTTTATGCGCAGCAATTCAAGCTGTTAAAGATGCCGGTTTAGATGGTGAAAATGCTTTTGATAAGGACAGGGCTGGAGTTATCTGGGGTTCCGGAATTGGTGGATTACAAACATTTCAAGATGAATGTTTTGGATTTGCAAAAGGCGATGGATCTCCGCGTTTTAACCCTTTCTTTATTCCTAAAATGATTTCTGACATTTGTGCCGGGCATATTTCCATCCGTTTTGGAATGCGCGGACCAAATTTCACCACATGTTCTGCATGTGCTTCTTCTACGAATGCTTTGATTGACGCTGCCACCTATATTAAATTAGGAAAAGCAGACATCATTGTTAGCGGAGGCTCTGAAGCGGCAGTATGCGAAGCTGGAATTGGCGGATTCAATGCGATGCATGCCCTTTCTACTCGTAACGATTCACCTGAAACGGCTTCTCGTCCATTTGATGTTGATCGTGATGGATTTGTTTTAGGTGAAGGTGCAGGGTGCTTGATCTTAGAAGAATTAGAACATGCGCTAAAACGTGGTGCTAAAATTTATGCTGAAGTTGTAGGAGGCGGAATGACTGCCGATGCAAATCATATCACGGCTCCTCATCCGGAAGGATTAGGTGCATTGAATGTGATGCGTCATGCTTTACTTGATGCTGAAATGACTCCAGATCAAATCGATTACGTAAATGTTCATGGTACATCAACGCCTTTAGGTGATGTTGCGGAAACAAAAGCTATACTTGGTGTTTTTGGTGAACATGCGTACAAAATGAATATCAGCTCTACAAAATCAATGACAGGTCATTTATTAGGCGCAGCAGGTGCAATAGAAGCTATCGCTTGTGTTTTGGCTTGCCAGAATGATATTATTCCTCCTACAATCAATCACTTCAATGATGACCCCGCTTTGGATAATAAATTGAACCTTACGTTCAACAAAGCACAAAAACGTGTTGTACGCGCTGCACTAAGCAATACATTCGGTTTTGGCGGACACAACGCTTCTGTGATCGTAAAAAAATATCCAGCTTAATCCATTCGATTGCCAATAGTTATAAAACCAATAAGGGTTTATTTTTCTCCCGATAAAAATTTACACGAATCGCTTCGTAACATTCTTGGATTCTATCCAACAAATATTTCATTATACAAACTTGCTTTTCGTCATAGTTCCGCTGCTCAAATTATTAAAAAAGGAATTAAAGACAGCAATGAACGATTAGAGTTTCTTGGCGATTCTGTTATTGGGACAGTAGTAGCAGATTATCTTTTCAAAAAATTTCCCTTCAAAGATGAGGGCTTCCTGACAAAAATGCGATCTAAAATGGTGAGCCGTCAACAGCACAATCAATTAGCTGTCAAACTAGGATTAAATACATTTATTGAAGCGAATAACGACAGGTTTGGTTCAAAGCCAAGTTCTATTAATGGCGATGCTTACGAAGCACTAATTGGGGCAATCTACCTTGATAAAGGATATAAATTCGCGCAACAGTTTATTCTTACCCGTATCGTGAATGTATTTATTGATATGGATGAAGTGGAAACCAAAGAGGTAGATTTTAAAAGTAAATTCATAGAATGGGCACAAAAGGAAAAAAAGGATTTCCGATTTGAAACACTCAATGATGGGGCAGCGAGTATAGATAAACTTTTTCTATTGCAACTTTTAATCGATAATGAAGTGATGGGTACAGCTCAACATTTTTCTAAAAAACGTGCAGAACAGCTTGTTGCAGAAATTGCATGTACGGCATTAGGGATTTAATTTTATGCGCTCATTGGGATCGAAATCAAAGGAAGGAATTTAACAACATAAAAATAATCCCAATTTACAAGCATTCTTCATTTTAGATTTATAAATTTACCATTGTTTTAATAAAAGCGCTTTGGGAAAGTATACCCTTGAATTGGATTACGATTATGATTTTGTGTTGATAGGGGTCTCATCACACGAAAAGGACTATCGTATTTGCTGGGGACTAAATACCAAATTAGGGTTGGATCTGGTTAAAATGGAGCCGCTTGAAATTAAAGATAAAAAGCAGGATGAACTTTCCCACTTCTCCTTGTTCTCTTGTGAAAGACCCGATGAGTTTATGGAATATTTTATCATCGCTAACAGAAGTGAAAAAGGAATGCTTATTCCTGAACAAAAACAAATGGATTACTTTTTTATTATCAGAGGAGAGATAGAAAATGACGACGTGATGGAGATGATAAAAAAAATCAAAGAAATTGATCTTGTGCAAACAGCATTTCGAATGGATGTTGCCTCGCTTAAATCAAAACAAAATTTAATATTATAAGCACACAAACGAATTAAACAGATACCTAGGATTATCAATATGAAAAGAACAAAAATTGTCGCAACGCTCGGACCAGCATCTTCTTCCGCAGAAGTCATAGAAGCAATGATCAAAGCAGGGGCAGATGTATGCAGAATAAACTTCTCCCATGGTTCATACGATGCAGTAGTTGATCAAATAAATAACATACGTGCTATCAATAAAAAATTAGGAACCCACACGGCTATTCTAGCCGATCTGCAAGGACCTAAATTGCGTATTGGTGTGGTAGAAAATAATGGAGTTGAATTAGTGGCTGGAAAAGAAGTGATCATTACAACCAACGAATGCATAGGAACAGCAGAACGTTTATATATTACCTATCCTCAATTTCCGAAGGATGTAAAAGTGGGAGAAAACATTTTGATCGATGACGGAAAACTTTTGTTGAATGTAATTTCTACAAATGGAAATGATGAGGTGAAAGCGATTGTGAGTCATGGAGGAATTTTATCTTCTAAAAAAGGAGTGAATTTGCCCAACACTAAAATTTCATTGCCTTGTTTGACAGAAAAAGATCTGAAAGATCTTGATTTTGCATTAACTCAGCGCGTTGATTGGGTTGGGCTTTCATTCGTTCGTTCAGGAGCCGATATTATTGAACTAAAACATTTGATCCAAAATTTTGATCACAATGTGAGAACAAAAGTGGTCGCTAAAATAGAAAAACCAGAAGCGGTTGCTGATATCGATAACATTATTAAAGAAACAGATGCAATCATGGTTGCCCGTGGCGATCTTGGTGTTGAAGTTCCAATGCAAGAAGTTCCCGTAATTCAAAAGATGCTGGTTCGGAAATGCTTGGAGGCTTCAAAGCCTGTTATCATTGCTACTCAGATGATGGAGAGTATGATAACCAATATTAGCCCTTCTCGGGCTGAGGTGAATGATGTAGCCAACAGTGTAATGGACGGCGCTGATGCAGTTATGTTAAGCGGGGAAACTTCCGTTGGAAATCATCCTGCTAAGGTGGTGGAAGCAATGACAAAAATTATTGATTTTGTTGAAGCGAACAGTGATATTTATAACATAGACAGCGAAGCTCCAGAAGTAGACCTGCGAAACGATCGCTTTCTTTCCGATTCCATTTGTTTTACTGCTGCTAAAATGGCGCAGCGTACAAGTGCTGCAGCAATTGTTACAATGACGCACTCTGGGTATACTGCTTTTAAATTAGCGAGCCATCGTCCAAAAGCGAACATATTTGTATTTACAGATAATTACGACATACTGACTACTCTTAATTTAGTTTGGGGAGTGCGCGGATTCTATTATGATAAAAATATCAGCACTGATCACACGATTGCGGACATAAAATTCATTTTAAAGAAAAGTGGTAAAGTGAAAACGAATGATCTTGTCATCAATATAGCAAGTATCCCATTAAGTGAAATGGGTAAAGCAAATATGATCAAATTGAGTGCAGTGGAATAATTAGAGAAAAACAGAATGAAAAAAATATATTTTCTAAGCGCCTGTTCAACATGCTCACGCATCATTACCGAACTGGGATTGAAAAACAAAAAATTTGAATTTCAAGATATTAAATCGGATAAAATAACAAGTGTCCAACTTCTTGAAATGAAAAAGTTGACCGGCAGCTACGAAGCTTTGTTCAGCCGTGTAGCATTAAAATATAGGGCACTAGGATTAGATAAAATGAAGCTGACGGAAGAAGATTACAAAAATTACATTCTTGATGAATACACTTTTCTGAAACGACCGGTTATTATTATTGGAAGTAAAATATTTGTTGGAAATTCTAAAAATACCGTTGCTTCCGCGAAAGCAGAATTATAATCAAACACTTGAATAAAACCCTGCAAGCACATTTAGCGTTACTAGTCGTAAATCTAATTTATGGCGCAAATTATTCCATCGCTAAAGAGGTAATGCCTGCCTATGTTCAGCCTTTTGCATTTGTATTGATGCGTGTAGGTGGGGCATTGATCTTATTCTGGATAGTAAGTGCGCTATTCATCAAAGAAAAAATCGATAAGAAAGATCTGCCCCGTGTTGCTTTACTAGCTGTTTGCGGAGTAGCATGCAATCAATTACTTTTTTTAAAAGGACTAAGTATTACCACACCGATTAATGCTGCAATTATTATGATCTCTAATCCGATTGTAGTTTTGTTGATCGCAGCTGTTGTTCTTAAGGAAAAAATATCCATCAGTAAATTTGCAGGAATTTCTTTTGGAGTTATAGGAGCAGCAATTATGCTTCTTTATAGTAAAACATTTTCCTTTGGTTCCGAAACAATCACCGGGGATCTCATGATATTAGTCAATTCGATTTCTTGGGCGTGTTACGTTGTACTTGTAAAGCCACTCATGAAAAAGTACAATACATTCACCATTGTGAAATGGGTGTTTTTATTTGGATTTGTTTATGTGCTGCCGTTTGGGTTTAAACAATTCACGGAAGTGAACTGGGCTTCAATGCCTTCCTCCATTTGGCAAGATATAATTTTTGTAGTCGTGGGGACAACCTTTTTTGCTTACGTTTTAAATACCTATGCACTCAGAGCGTTAAGCCCTGCTGTTGTAAGTATTTATATTTATTTGCAACCTTTTTTGGCCACACTTATTGCAGTATTCTATTATCATAACGACACACTCGATGCTCGCAAGATCCTTTCCGCTGTTTTAATAATTATTGGAGTTACACTCGTTAGTCAACCCTTTAAAAAGGCAAAAAATTAATTTATTCTTGCTACATTCATGGCTCTTGAAATAATGGAAATTACTACATTTGTTTTAAATACTAGTATACTATGATGAAGTCGATGACGGGTTTTGGAAAAGCAGTAAGCGAAATTCCAGGGAAGAAAGTGACTGTTGAGGTCCGCTCACTGAATAGTAAGCAATTGGACCTGAATTTACGATTACCTTATTTATACAAGGAAAAGGAACTGGAACTGCGCGCAGAAATTTCAAAGCAAATTGAAAGAGGTAAAGTAGACATTACCATTTTTACCGAATCAACAAATGAGACCATGCCTATTGCACTTAATAAAGCATTGGCAAAAGCATATTACAACGAATTAAAATCCTTGTCGGAAGAATTGAATGAAGGAAGTCATAATTTATTGTCTTTGATCGTTAAAATGCCCGATGTGATGAAAGCAGAGCGGGAAGTAGTGGAACTCGATGATACGGAATGGCAACAAGTTAGGGCGACGGTTGATCTTGCAATTCAAGAATTTCAGAAATTCAGAGGGGACGAAGGCAGAACACTTTCTGCGGAATTTATTTCACGCATTGGGATCATTGACACGTTGTTGGCTGAAGTGATTATTATGGATGCCCCTCGTGTTGAAAATATAAAGACCCGCATCAGAAACAATATAGCAGAAGCGGTAGAAAAGGAGAAGATTGACCAGAATCGATTTGAACAAGAATTGATCTACTACATCGAAAAGTTAGACATTACGGAAGAAAAACTTCGATTAAAAACACACATTGATTATTTTATGAATACCATGAAAGAACCGGGAAGCGGAAGAAAACTAGGGTTCATAACTCAGGAAATTGGAAGAGAGATTAATACCATCGGTTCGAAAGCAAATGATGCCAGTGTACAAAAGCTGGTTGTTCAAATGAAAGATGAACTTGAAAAGGTGAAAGAACAATTGTTGAATGTATTATAACAAATGCAAGGCAAACTGATTATATTTTCTGCTCCATCCGGTGCTGGCAAAACAACCATTGTGCATCACTTATTAAACGTGTTTCCAGCCCTTGAATTCTCTGTTTCCGCTTGTAGCAGGCCTATGAGAAAAGGTGAAACGAACGGGGTGGATTATTATTTTATTTCTGTTGAAGAATTCAAACAAAAAATATCTGACGAAGAATTTGTGGAGTGGGAAGAAGTGTACAAGGATAATTTTTACGGAACCTTAAAAGCGGAGATTGAACGAATTTGGAAAAAAGGACATCATATTATTTTTGATATGGATGTAGTGGGCGGATTAAATTTAAAAAAGCAATTTGGAGAGCAGGCGCTGTCTATTTTTGTTATGCCACCAAGCATAAAGCATTTGGAAAGTCGGTTACAGATGCGCGAAACAGAAACCCCTGAAAGTATTGCAAGAAGAATTGGGAAAGCGGAAGTGGAATTGCAAACAGCCAAACAATTCGATACAATTATTTTGAATGATAAACTGGAGAAAGCTTTTGCTGAAGCAGAAAAAGTAGTTCGTGAATTCATAAAATAAAATGGAATGCCAAAAATTCTTACGATAGATATTCATACACATATTTTGCCCGAGCACATTCCAAATTGGAAAGAGAAATTCGGTTATGGCGGATTTGTTCAGCTACAACACCACAAACCTTGCTGTGCAAATATGATTTTGGATGATGGAAAATTCTTTCGAGAAATTGAAGACAATTGTTGGAGTGCAGAAAAACGGATGAACGAATGTGACCATCACCATGTTGATGTTCAGGTTTTATCAACTGTTCCAGTCATGTTTAATTATTGGGCAAAACCGGAAGACTGTCTGGAACTTTCTATTTTTTTAAATGATCACATTGCTGATATCGTAAAACGTTTTCCGAAAAGATTCATTGGCCTGGGAACAATTCCTCTGCAATCTCCCGAATTGGCCATCAAAGAATTAAAACGTTGTAAAGAGATTGGATTAGTAGGAGTTCAAATTGGTTCGCATGTAAACGATTGGAACTTAAGCGATCCAAATCTTTTTCCTGTGTTTGAGGCATGTGAAAGATTAGACATGGCAGTTTTTGTTCACCCATGGGATATGATGGGCCAAGATAAAATGCAAAAGTATTGGTTACCTTGGTTAGTGGGTATGCCTGCGGAAACATCTTTGGCAATTTGTTCAATGATATTTGGTGGAGTGTTTGAAAAACTTCCAAACCTAAGGGTTGCATTTGCGCATGGAGGAGGCTCTTTTCCAGCAACGATAGGTCGTATCGAGCACGGTTTTAATTGCCGCCCCGATTTAGTAGCAGTCGATAATCAGGTGAATCCCCGCGAATATTTAGGTAAATTCTGGATTGATAGTTTAGTACACGATGACCAAATGCTCGATTACGTTGTAGGAATGTTTGGCGCAGATAAAGTGGCATTAGGGACAGATTATCCTTTCCCTCTTGGAGAACTCGAGCCCGGAAAACTCATCAAAGAAATGCCGTATGAAAGAGAAGTGAAAGAATTACTTCTGAATGGAGCGGCTTTGCAATGGCTGAATTTAAAAAAGGATAAATTTTTATAGGCATTTACAATTCAAAATGAATCCGGGGTAGCCGATTTTTTTGAATGAATGAAATGAAAACAATCGGATAATTAAAAAATGTATACACTTGTTCTAATGCATGTGTGCATTTAAGGCTTCATTAGATATGAGGGTATTGAATTTCGCCTGTTTTATTTCCTTAAAACTTTTTCGCTCAATTTTGCTTTCTAGCCAAGAAATCAAATCAAATAAATTCAATGCATTTTTTTCTACATTACTTTTTGTAACTGCTTCTATGCTTTCTTTTAGATTGATAAAATCTTTAGATAATAGATACGGGTTGCTGGTTTCTTTCTGCGTTTTTTTGAAAAAGGTGATGACCTGTTTCTCAAACGTGTAAAGCTTATTCCTTTTTAACAAGATCCGATACGTTGATCGGATACTCTTTTCCATCATCTCTTGATTATCCATTTCATAGTAAATAATTAAACTCAAAATATGAGCGAAACAATACAAGTCGCTTCTAAAATCTAGATCCGTATTGTGTAAAAGCAGAATAATTTTTTGTTTAGCAAGTTTGAATTCCCCCAAGCCAATATAAATATAAGCCAATGCGTAATGGTGCAATTGTTTTTCTTTTTTCAAACTTTGTGTGTGTGGCAACTTTGTATAAATTTCTTCTACTTTTTCAGCTATGCTAAGTGCCTTTTCAAATTGCCCTGTTGGAATGTAAACAAAGAGTTTTAGGTTTTCTGTAAGCAGTTCAAAATTCCGATTCAGGTGCCCATTTTTTTCAACAAAACGATCCATTCGCTCTAATGTAGCGAACAGTTCGGGGTACATCATTAAGGAAAGTTCATTCACAGCCTTATTCCGCAATAATCCAATGTATGTAAAAGGTTTTAATTTCAGCATGTGTTCATTGTTATCCAAAAGATCAACGTTTTTGGTTAAAATAGCATTTGCTTTCCCTTGTTCATTAATGGTAAACAAATAATTAGATAACATTAAATTGCGATAGAACTGCGCATTAAAAGTGTTCAACAAGTTTTTATCTTCATTTTTATCTTCACTGGCAATCTTTTGAAACTGTAAAACATCTTCATCGTTTCTTGCCAATCCGGTATACAAAGCCTTTGCTCGTAATTTTTGGTACAGGTGCTTATAGCCAATAATAATTTTTTTCTTTTCTATTGAATCGTATAATTCATTAAAATAGTTGTTTACTAAATTCAAATAATTGTGGGGAGTAGCTTCTTCAACTAATAAAATAATTTCCCAATCAATTAATTCTTCCATGAATTCATATAACTCATATTTATGGGCACTTGCTTTTGCCTTTAGGATCATTTTCTTTGCAACTTGTGGAAGATTCTTGTTATACAAAATCTCGATCTGGTTCAAGCTGCTACGCAATTCACTTTTTATACTCGTATTATAGGATTCTAATGATTTTAATATGAACTTGAATAGGTAATTTTTAGCCACAGCGAAATTATTAAGAATAGGCTCCCCCTTAAATTTTCGGATGAGCTCTTTTTCATTATACTCTTTCTGTTTGTCGATCGCATCAAAAATCCTTATGTATTTATTTTGTGAGCCAATAACATGCAGCATCGCTTGCTTCTTGATATAACCTTTCTCAGGAGCAGATAGCGATTTAATAAGTTGATGCAAATGATTTTCTGTCATATTTTTTCGATTGTTCAAAAAATAGAATTGGGAGAATACAAAATGCAGCTGTTACAGAAACAGAAAACAAAAACAATCAGAATTAAAAATCGATTCTTCATTCGATGGACAATTAATCTATGTTAAAAAGCTAGATACAAATGTAATAAAAATTTCAAACCGCCCAATTTTTATCTATAAAAAAGTGCTTTTCGTAGACAAAAAACAGAGTTTGGTCTACAATTTATGAAAATAGGCATAAAAAAGCAGTGTTTTTAGGATCAATTCAACAGCTTCTTTTTATCTATATAAATTACAGCAATACAACTAAATGGTACTGCCAAATTTTCTGTGATATAAGTGTGAATATGTTGCCGTAAAATCGGCATCAAAAATATTTCAAACTAAAAAGAAGGACTGTTTTTAAGAAATTTTTACTTGATTTTAGTTTTTTTTTAATAAAAAAATAAACCACGAAAACTTAAGAGCCGAATTACGTTTTTTAACCAATTAAACTTCTAATATCATTTATATTGTTGAATTATAAAGTGTTTTAATTTCAACTTTCAACCTTATTTTTAGTCTCCAATATTGCTTCCGAAGTCTTATTTTTTAGTGTTTTATGGTTTGCATTGTGTATTATATAGATTCATATTTGCACCGTAGAATTAATTATTAGTCTCTCGATTAATATTAATTATGCTAAAAGCTTGTTGTTGTGAAGGAGTAGCACAACATTGTTCATGTTTAGTTTTATCCAAAATCCCGAAGTTTTTGACAAGCTCTTCGGGATTTATTTTATCTAAAACAGCCATACGATATAGAATACTCACTAAATTTCAGTTTATTAGGATTATCTTCTTTCGCAATCGTGGCAGCCCTGATTTTACTTTCATCCAACAAATCACATATCGCTATAAAGGGGGAATTACATTTTAAACCAATGAAATAAAATCGTAAATTTGATACGTCTTTTTCATAAACCCAATTTATCATGAGCGATGCAATAAAACACGAGTGCGGAATAGCAATGATCCGATTGCTTAAACCATTGGATTATTACATAGAAAAATACGGGACGCCCTTATATGGTATCAATAAATTGTATCTGCTCATGGAAAAGCAGCACAACCGAGGGCAAGACGGGGCAGGTGTTGCAAATATTAAATTTGATGTCACCCCTGGTACAAAATACATCAGCAGAACAAGAGCGGTTGGCAGTGGCGCAATAAAAGAAATCTTCGGCAAAATCAATTCAAAATTCGAAGATCTTAACAAAAGAAATCCAGAACGATTAAAAGATGCGAAATGGCTTAAAAAAAATCTGCCTTATACAGGAGAGTTGTTTTTAGGGCATTTACGATATGGCACTTTCGGCGGAAACAGTATTGAAAATTGTCACCCTTTCCTGCGTCAGAATAATTGGATGACCAGAAATCTGGTTGTTGCAGGAAATTTCAACCTTACCAATGTGGATGAATTATTTGATCAGTTAGTAGAGCTAGGTCAACATCCAAAAGAAAAGGCAGATACCGTTACCGTAATGGAAAAGATTGGACACTTTTTGGACGAAGAAAATGAACGCTTGTTTAAAAAGTTCAAGAAAGAAGGTCATTCAAATACAGATATTTCAGCTCTAATAGCGAAGCACTTAGATGTGTATAGCATTTTAAAAGATGCAAGTAAAAAATGGGATGGGGGTTATGCAATGGCTGGATTATTTGGTCATGGCGATGCATTTGTTTTACGTGATCCTAGTGGAATTCGCCCTGTGTTTTATTATTCCGACGATGAGATTGTGGTTGTTACTTCTGAAAGGCCAGTTATCCAAACAGCTTTTAATGTCCCTATTGACAGTGTAAAGGAGCTTTCTCCAGGGCATGCACTTATTATTAAAAAGGATGGCAAATTTTCTGAAGAAGAGATCATAGAGCCACTTAAAAAAACGTCTTGTTCTTTTGAAAGAATCTATTTCTCTCGCGGAAGTGATGCTGATATTTACCAGGAACGTCAGAAATTAGGAAGTCAACTGTGTCCTTCCGTTTTAAAAGCGGTAGATTACGATTTAAAAAATACAGTGTTCTCTTATATCCCCAATACAGCTGAAGTTGCTTTTGGCGGATTGATAGAAGGGCTTCATCATTACGCTAATACCATAAAACGCCACAAGATTTTGCAAATGGGAAGCCATGTAAGCGATCCCGAATTAAGTGAAATATTAACCATTCGGCCTCGCGTTCATAAAATAGCAATAAAAGATGCCAAGCTACGTACGTTTATTACCAACGATTCTCAGCGTGATGATATGGTTGCTCATGTATACGATACAACATATGGTGTGATCAGAGAAGGGCTAGATAGTTTAGTGATTGTGGATGATTCAATTGTTCGTGGGACAACTTTAAAACAAAGTATTTTAAAAATATTAGATCGTTTGGGACCGAAAAAAATTGTTGTTGTTTCTTCTGCCCCTCAAATTCGTTATCCGGATTGTTATGGAATTGACATGGCTAAATTAGGCGATTTTATTGCTTTTCAAGCAGCTGTTGCATTGTTGAAAGATAATTTCAAGGAAAATTTATTGGACGAGCTTTATGAAAAAGCGAAAGCGCAAGAAGAACTTCCGAAAGAAGAAATAATAAATGTTGTGAAAGAAATTTATGCTCCTTTTACAGCCGAACAGATCTCTTCGAAAATTGCCGAATTGCTTCGCCCGGAATCAATTAATGCGGAGGTTGATATTATTTATCAATCGATAGAAGGATTACACAATGCAATTCCAAATCATTCGGGTGATTGGTATTTTACAGGAAACTATCCTACAGCAGGAGGAAATAAAGTGGTGAATAAATCATTCATCAATTACATGGAAGGTAAAAATGTAAGAGCATATTAATTAATTTGCTATTCCAAAATGTCTGTATAGAAAGTGTGTGAGTCCTTTAATCGTTTAAAAACACCTTCAGCTTACTTCTGGTATTGTCTTTTGAAGTCATAATAATTTTTTATTCGAGAAGCGAAAAGAATGAATACGGAATCGTATTGTTGACTAAAGCAAGGTCGTATAAATTGCACTCCACTTCCGCTTTTCAAATAAAATAATAAATAAAACGGAACTCTAGTTTCAGATTTCCCCGATTTTTATGGAGTAAACATTTTATTAGGTGTATTCCATTCACACAGCTTTCGAAGCGATTCTTGGAACTTGGTCGCTTTTAGTTTTAGACATTGCACTTATTAGACTTGTTAGTCGAATGCATATTAAACGTTTATTAGTGCTACATTATTTACTTCCACTAATATCATTCGATTCCTTAAAAATCATCAAAGTGTGATTTACTTCCTTTTGTTATTATCTCAAATTTGCCGCCTTAATGAAATTGTTTGAAAGCAGTAAACAATGTAGTTCTTAACTGAAAGGAACCACTTGAATCAGGCGTGCATAGCTTCGATCCATTATCTGGTTATTATTTTTTTAATGCAGATTAAACAGTTTTATTACAGCAAATACAATAAAATAGAATAGTTAATTAAACCCAATAAAATGAAAAAAAATTACACGGTCAACATGCGATTAAGTTTATTTTTATCCTGTTTTTTTCTGTTGTTTGGAAAAGCAATAACTGCACAAGTAAGTGCATATTCTTTTGTACAAACAACAGAAGTTTATGTTCCTTTAACCGGAACAGTTTCTACAGCAATTGGTGATGATGGAACGCAGACAGCCATTCCAATTGGTTTTACGTTTACTTTTGGAGGGGCTCCTTATACTACATTCAGTATCACTACAAACGGAATGATTCGTTTGGGGGGAGCTGCTATTTCTGTTGGATGGGTAAACAATCTAAATAATTCAGCAGTGCTGAGCCCTTTAATTGCTCCTTTGTGGGATGATAATAATAGAAATACAGGCTCAATTCAATATGTTGTTGCAGGCGTTGCTCCTAACAGAACATTAGAAGTGGGCTGGGACAATGTGAATGTTGGTGGAGGTGGTTCTACAAGTGCAACGAGCACAGCATCCTTCAAAATACGATTGTATGAAACAACAAATGTTATTGATATGGTCTACGGTGGGTCCTTGGCGACTGCAGGGACTTTGTCAGCATCTATCGGATTGAATGACTTAACATCTTTTCTGAGTGTTACACCCGCTGTTGCAGCAACCGCTTCTTCAGCAACACCAGACAATGCAATTTCAAGTGTAACAAATTTAGCGGGAAAAAAATATGTTTTTACTCCTCCTTTGCCATGTGCAGGAGCTCCAACAGCAGGAACGGCATCTGCACCTGCAGGGGCTTGTAGCGGTGTAAATTTTGCTCTTTCTTTAGCAGGATATACATCTGGTGCATCAGGGATTACTTTTCAATGGCAATCATCATCAGATGGAATCACGTATACAAATATGGCAGGAGCAACAACGGCAAACTATACCACTTCTCAAACGGTAGCAACATTTTATCAATGTATTGTTACGTGTACGGCATCAGGTGCATCTTCCACATCAAATTTTGTGAATGTTGCTATGAACCCATTCTCGGTTTGCTACTGTAGATCAGGAGCATTAAATACGGGGGATGAAGATATTTTTAATGTAACAGTTGGTTCATTAAATAATACGTCAACTTGTGCCACAACAGGTGGTGCCGGCTCCTTAATAAACAGATATTCCAATTATTATGGAGTAGCTACACCAAGTTTAGCGCAAACCGAAATTGTCCATTTTTCGGTACAAGTAGGAACTTGCGGCGGTGATTTTACAAACGGGGTTGCTATTTTTATTGACTTTAATCAAAATGGCTCCTATGCCGATGCGGGTGAAAATGTGTACAATTCAGCAGGACTTTTCACAGGACCACATACTGAAACAGGATTCATTACAATACCATTAACAGCATCATTAGGAATTACAGGAATGAGAGTAATCTGTAGCGAAGACACTCCGATTGATCCTTGTGGCCCATACGGGTTCGGAGAAACAGAGGATTACAATGTAAATATTGCAAGTGCTCCACTTTGCCCGCAACCGATAGGATTATCAGTTTCAAATGTTGGAATCGATTCAGCTACGATTGCTTGGTCTTGTCCGACTTGTACAGGTCCTTATATTATTGAATATAATACCACTGGGTTCACTCCAGGAGCAGGAATCATTGATACAGTTGCGAGTTCTCCATTTAATTTAACAGGATTAATGCAAGGAACAAACTATCAGATTTCTGTTTCACAAGATTGTTCCGGAACAGGTGATGGAACAAGTGCATCCTATGGTCCTATTAGTTTTACTACAAGTTATACTTATGATAGTATTTGTGGAGCTCTACCATTATCTTTTGGAGTGAATGGACCTTTTGAGACATCAGTAGCTTCAATTCAGGTTGGAGAGCCTGTTCCGCCAGCAGCTGATTGTGCAGCACAAACAGGTTGGTGTAATTTTAGCAACACTATAACCAATACACTATGGTTTACATTTGTTGCTCCAGCTTCAGGTCGCGTATCTGTTCAATCACCTGATTTTGATACGCAGTTAGCAATATGGGATGCAGTTTCATGCGATACTATTTTACAAGGCGGAGCAACACTCATTGCTGCAAATGACGATGACCCAAATTTTGATGCTCATGGAGGTGTTATGTTTTCATCTTTTTTAAGTCCTGTAAGTTGTCTTACACCTGGTAAAACATATTATGTTCAATTAGATCCATTCTCTTCTCCTGGAGGTTCAACTAGGATTGTGCTCACTGATATAGGTGTTGCAGATGCCTCTTTCGCAACATTGAATCCGACATACTGTATTTTTGATACGGCACTAACATTAGCGCCTGTTGAAGCAGGAGGCTTTTTCAGTGGTGATGGAGTTGCAGGATTTACATTTGATCCTGTAACTGCAGGTGTGGGAACACACACAATCGTTTATCATTTGAGTTCGTGTGATTCAACAGTACAAACAGTAGCTGTGGAAAATGTACCAGTTGCTGCTTATACGTATTCAAACGTAGTTAACGTTGTTGCATTCACAAATATGTCTTTAGGCAGTAACACAAATTATTGGAATTTTGGAGATGGAAGTGCACCCAGTGCTGTTACAAATCCAGTCCATACATATACTGCGAATGGCGCATACACTGTTCAGTTGTTAGTAACAAATGGATGTAGTTTTGATACCGTTTCCAACACAGTTGTAATATCAGGAGTAGGAATAGATGAATTAACAGCTGGAAGTGTATCTGTTTATCCGAACCCAACAAGTGGACTGTTTCATGTAACAGTCAACAATGCTGTTTTTAGCCAATTGACGATCAGTGTAATTGATCTTCAAGGGAAAGAAGTTTTCAGCACAATGGATAAAAACATTACATCAGGTTATAATAAACAAATTAATTTGGAAGGCATATCCAAAGGGATTTATTATATACGACTCAATACAGGAACAGATATGAAAGTTCAAAAATTAATCATACAATAGTTTTCAATTAAAATCCCCTCCTATATTAGGAGGGGATTTTAATTTTATAACACTACGCACAACGTGTATTCGTCAATAGTTAATTGATTTTTAATTTTTGAATATAAAATTGTTTTCAATGTTTTTTACTCTCCGTAAATTACTTCCTTCGAAAGGCTTTCATAGCAAATCGAACTTAGCAAATCAGCTCCTCCTTAGTTTGTATTGTATTTTCAATTAATATGGTATTGGTTATTTATTTCGACCCTAAAAATAGGCTTCGAAAACTTAAAGATTTTCATAGTACTACCTTCAGCCTAATTATTTTTTAATCAATAAAACCGATAGGTGTAACGTGTTTTTTATTTTATAATTAAGTATAAAAAAAAGAAAAATTCGAGTTCCGAGAACTTGTTTTTTGACTCTTTGTGTTTGTGCTCTGGTATTTTTTATTTCACTTTTGTCCTGTTATATTAATTGATAGTCATCAAACTATAATTTTATTTTAATAGGACTTTCTTGTATCAATTAGTCTAGCATTATTAATAAAAAACGAATCCATATTAATTGAATGTATTATTTAAATTTCTTAAAACTATGAAAAAAAAATTCTTTTTAAAATTAAACCTTGTTTTATTTTACCCCTTTTTAATAATGGGTTACCAATCTAATCTGAATGCACAAACGATACCTCCTGCTGACAATGTTTGTGCAGCGCTACCATTATCTTTTGGAGTGAATGGGCCGTTTAATACATCAGTGGGAACAATTCAGGTTGGAGAGCCTGTTCCGCCAGGAGGTGATTGTACAGCGCAAACAGGTTGGTGTAATTTTAGCAACACTATAACCAATACACTATGGTTTACATTTGTTGCACCAGCTTCAGGTCGCGTATCTGTTCAGTCACCTGGTTTTGATACGCAGTTAGCAATATGGGATGCAGTTTCATGTGATAGTATTTTACAAGGCGGAGCAACACTCATTGCTGCAAATGACGATGACCGACATTTTTTTCTTCATGGAGGGGTTGAGTTTTCATCTTATTTAAGTCTTGTAAGTTGTCTTACACCTGGTAAAACATATTATGTTCAATTAGATCCATATACTTCTCCTGGTGGTTCAACTACGATTGTGCTCACTGATTTGGGTGTTGCAGACCCCTCTTTCACAACCTTGAATCCGAATTACTGTTCCCTTGATCCAGCCGTTACAATTGTGCCTGTTGAATTAGGAGGTTTTTTCACGGGAGCGGGTGTTGCACAATTCCCAGGAACAATGCTATATACATTTGATCCTTCCATTGCAGGTGTGGGAACACACACAATCGTTTATCATTTGAGTTCGTGTGATTCAACAGCACAAACAGTAGTTGTTTCAGATTTTCAGGTTGCTGCGTATACGTATTCAAACGTAGCCAATGTGATTACATTCACAAATACATCTACAAGTGGGTCAAACTCTTGGAATTTTGGAGATGGAAGTGCTGTAAGTACTGTTACAAATCCAGTTCATACATATACTGCGAATGGCACATACACTGTTCAGTTGATTGTAACAGGTAGTTGTGGCGCAGATACTGTTTCCAACACAGTTGTAATAACAGGAGTAGGAATAGATGAATTAACAGCTGGAAGTGTATCTGTTTATCCGAACCCAACAAATGGACTGTTTCATGTAACAGTTAACAATGCTGTTTTTAGCCAATTGACGATCAGTGTAATTGATCTTCAAGGGAAAGAAGTTTTCAGCACAATGGATAAAAACATTACATCAGGTTATAATAAACAAATTAATTTGGAAGGTTTATCCAAAGGGATTTATTATGTACGAATCAATACAGGAACAGATATGAAAGTTCAAAAATTAATCATACAATAATAATCGGTAAGATCGGTAACAAAAAAGCCTCGCAATTTGCGGGGCTTTTTTATTTTATAAAATTATTTTGCTTGTTTATACAAAGGAACCGTAGAACAAGGCTCTCCATACATAATGCTTTTTGCAAGCGGTCGTAATAAGCTTGTTATTTGAACGTAAGCAGATTTGGGTATTGGTAAATTTCCGCAGCCTTTAATTACAACGCGCGCATCTTTATAATTGTTAATGTCTATTTTGGAAAGAATTTCAGTATAAAGAATTGTTTCTAAAGATTCCAGATTTCCAAAAACAACTTTTTTTGCGATAGGTTCTAACTGGGTAGCCAATAACATATATGCCCAAGTGGGAACAATAGCATCAGCAGAACAGGTTAATGCTACATACTTGTCTTTGTATTTATTCCAATCTTCATTTTTTATAAATTCTCTGAAATCTTTTTCTCGCAAAACCAACCCTTGGAATAACAACTCTTTTATATCAAACAATACCCGTTCTCCATCCGGATAAAATTCTTCCAGATCGATAGTTATTAAGCCGCTTTGTGATACTTTATTTACAATTTCATTTTCCATTTTTGAGGTCTTCGAATTTAAGGTTCAAATTTTATTTACATGAAACCTAATTCTAGTTGAGCCACTTCACTCATCATTTCTTTTTCCCAGGAAGGTTCAAACGTGAGTTCAATTTTTGCTGATCGTATTCCTTCTACTTCACGCAGCTTGTCTTCAACTTCCGGAGGCAATGTTTCAGCAACAGGGCAAGATGGAGACGTGAGGGTCATCTTGACTAAAAGATTATTTTCTTCATCAATGTTGATCTCATAGATCAGTCCAAGCTCCCAAATATCAACAGGAATCTCGGGGTCATAGCATGTTTTAATCGTATCGATTACGCGCTGAGTAAGTTCGGTATTATGTGTGTTTATGATTGCGGGCATTTCTAATTTTTGATTTTATAAGCTACTGCATCTAATTTCATTTGCTTGATCATACTTACCAATCCGTTGCTGCGGGTAGGTGAAAGGTGTTTTGTCAATCCAATCTTTTCTACAAAATCTAATTTGGAATTTATTATTTCCTCTGGGGAATGATTGGATAACACACGAACCATAAGTGCAACCATTCCTTTTGTAATAATAGCATCACTGTCAGCAGTATAAACAATCTTCCCGTCTTTAAGTTCAGAATGCATCCAAACTTGACTTTGACACCCTTTGATTAAATTATCTTCTGTTTTATATTTTTCATCGATCAATGGCAATGATTTTCCAAGATCGATCAGATATTCATATTTCTGAATCCAGTCCTCAAACATTTCGAACTCATCTACTATTTCATTTTCAGTTGCTTCTATGCTCATATTATTTCAACATTTTAATAGCCTTTTCTAAGCCCGACAGGAAGATATCGATTTCTTCTTTTGTATTATAAAAAGCAAACGATGCTCTTATTGTACCTGGAATTCCAAAGCGTTGCATCAATGGCTGGGTGCAATGATGACCTGTTCGGACAGCGATTCCAAGTTGATCCAAAATAGTTCCGATATCAAACGGATGTAAGCCGTCAACAATAAATGAAATTACACTCGCTTTATTTTTTGATGTGCCTATTATTTTTACTCCTTCTATCGTTTCTAATTTTTCAGTTGCGTAAACTAATAATTCGTGTTCATATTCTGCAATAGCATCCAATCCGATAGTATTGATATAATCAATTGCCACTGCCAGTCCAATCCCGCCTTCAATATGTGGTGTTCCAGCTTCAAATTTTAAAGGCAGATCAGCAAAATCGGTTTTTTCGAAAGTCACTGTTTTTATTGTTCCGCCACCCACTTGGTAAGGTGGTAACTCATTTAACCATTTTTCTTTTCCGTAAAGAATTCCAACTCCTGTTGGACCAAATAGCTTATGTCCGCTGAAAACATAAAAGTCAGCAAATAGTTTTTGTACATCAACACGAATATGAGGCACAGCTTGCGCTCCATCTACCAAAACAGGAATGTTTTGAGCATGCGCTAAGGCAATAATTTCTTCGATTGGATTAATAGTACCAAGTGTATTTGATAGGTGTGTGATTGCAACAATCTTGGTTTTTGAATTCAGTAATCGTTTGTAATCAGAAATAATTAATTCGCCTGCATCGTTGATGGGAATTACTTTTAATAGTGCACCTCTTTCCTCGCATACCTGTTGCCATGGCAATATATTGGAATGATGTTCCATTTCCGAAACGATTATCTCGTCACCTTTTGAAATAAATTTTTTTCCGAAAGAGCTTGCAATAAGGTTGATAGATTCAGTTGTTCCTTTTGTAAAAATTATTTCATGAGGATGCGCTGCATTCAAATGTTTTTGTACAGTAACGCGTGCATTTTCATAGGCAATGGTTATCTCCTGACTTAGGGTATGAACGCCACGATGAATATTTGCATTCTGATTTTCATAATAATTGGTGATTGCATCAATCACCAATTTCGGTTTTTGGGCGGTTGAAGCATTATCAAAATAAACGAGTGGCTTCCCATTTACTTTTTTGGAAAGAATTGGGAAATCAGCACGAATTTTTTCGATGGCTATGCTTTTTCGATGGTTGGCTGATTGGCTCATATTTTTGCAGCGCTAAGTTAAGAATTATTCTAAATAGCGAGCTGTTTCCTTATAAATAAAGTGTTCTATGGGGAATAAAAAGTAAGATTTATGAAATGAATCTCTGTATTATCCAGGTTCTATTTGTTACTTTTGTAGCGTGAAAATGCCTATTTATTTAGATTATAATGCCACCACTCCTGTTGACAAGCGGGTGCTGGAAGTAATGTTGCCTTATTTTACTGAAAATTTTGGAAATGCTTCTAGCCGAACCCATTCTTTTGGCTGGTTAGCAGAGGATGCTGTGAAAATAGCTAGACAACAAGTTGCAGAATTGATAAACTGTTTAGAGCAAGAGATTGTTTTTACATCCGGCTCAACGGAAGCAATTAATTTTGCTATAAAAGGTGTTTGGGAAAATTATCAATTCAAGGGAAAGCATATTGTAACTGTAAAAACGGAGCATAAAGCGGTTTTGGATTGTTGTGCATTTCTTGAAAAAAGGGGAGCAAAAATAACTTATTTGTCTGTTGACAGAGAAGGGTTAATTGACCTTGATGAATTAAAAAGTGCTTTGTCGTCGGAAACAATTCTTGTTGCCGTTATGTATGCAAATAATGAAACAGGAGTCATTCAACCGATAAAGAAAATTGCCGATTTGGTTCATGCTAACAATAGTATTTTGCTTTGTGACGCCACGCAAGCGGTAGGGAAAATTACGATTGATGTGGAAGAAGAGCATATTGATCTTATGTGTGTAAGTGCTCATAAGATGTATGGTCCAAAAGGGGTAGGAGCTCTTTATGTAAGAAGGAAGGGGCCTCGTGTTTCTTTGTTTCCTCAAATGCATGGGGGTGGGCACGAACGCGGTTTGCGATCTGGAACCTTAAATGTTACGGGGATTGTTGGTTTAGGAAAAGCCTGTGAATTGGCGAAAGAAGAAATGTGGGAGGATGCAATACGCATTTCTAAACTACGGACCAAATTAGAACAATTATTATGTGAAACGGAAAATGTTTTTATAAATGGAAGTACCAAACACCGTTTGTTTAACACCACAAATATTACTTTTCAGGGTATCCGTTCCGAATCCTTGATAAATAAAATCCCAAACATTACAGTTGCCTTGGGTTCGGCTTGTACTTCTGCCCTTGCTCAACCATCGCATGTGTTAAAAGCAATGGGCCTAAATGATGATGATTCCTTTTCTTCCATTCGCTTTAGTTTGGGGAAATATACTACAGAAGCTGAAATCAACGAGGCGATAAGTTTATTTCGGAAATTACTAATGGAGTTGAAAAATTGATTTATTCAATGACTTTTATTTCGCACTTCAGATCTAAGAATTCCTTTAGCGGAATTTTAATATAATCATCCGCAATGTCTAGCGGAATCAACATTCCTGATTCGGGAAGCTTATTTACTGCAATCGTTTTTATTCGGCCATCAGATCTCGAATCAATTAATTTACTTATCAATTGATCGTATGCTCTGCTGTAAACGGATGCGTATTTATATTGCATGATAAAATTTGTAGATAATAATATTGCAATGGAAAGAGGAACAATTACTTTAATTAAATAATCTAATGCGTGTGATTGAAATTGAAATGAGTATCCGATTGTTAAACAAAGGAAACAGCAGAAAAAAGTCAAAGAAAAACTAGAAAATGTCCATGCTCTTACTGGAATAGAATAGCCTCTCATTAATAATATTTGAAACCCCCAAGTGATTAATATTGAAAGAATGAATGGCAATAAGGAAATAATTAATAGTTTTTTGAGCGCTATTTTTTTGTCGGCATTTCCATCCTTTTTCAGTCTCATTCCTAATAATATCCACAAACTGGAAAGTCCTGCAGCAAGGATGTATTTTTTTTCAGAAAAAATATTTTTACTGATTTCAACGAGTGTATTCTGTTTATTGGCTATAACATTAAGTGAAAGCTCCTTAGTAACAGCATCCCTCCTGTTTCTGTTGCCGGGTGCGGAAAAAGAAATTGCCGAAGAAAAAAACAGGGAAATTATTCCGATAAGTATACCTTTTGTATAAGTGCTTTTTCTTAGCGTATAAAAAACGGATTGATTTTTGAAAACACAATATATGAATAATAAAAAGCAGAATGATTCTACTATTAAACTGTAAATTTCAAACCCTCCTCCAACATATATAAATGAAAGGAAGATTAAAAAGTAATGGAATTTATTTTTTTGTTCTTTAAGCAAAAGGCTCATTCCAAATAATAAAAAAATGATCCCTTGTAAGGTATCAACAGATGCGCAAACCCACCACCATACTTCACTACATTGGAAGGTGAAATAATAAAAACTAGCGATAAATAATATACTGTAAAGGTATAATGTACTTCTATCAAGACAGGTGTTGAAAAATTTTAAAAAAGAGAAATGAAGAATGGACTTTATAGAATAAATGAAAATTATTAAAGAGATAAAATAGTACAAGAAAATATAAACTGGAGTGTTTTGAAAAGAATTACCCATATTCGTAATAATATAAAAATAACTACCGCACGACCAACGTCCACTCCATGTCTGATAAAAAGCACTTATATATTGGAAAAGGGTTTGATTCTTTGAAAGAGCAATGAATACAATATCATCAGATGCCAAACGATTATAATAACTTAAGGTAAGGTAAAGCAAAACAAATGCTATAGCAGAAATCCACACTAAAATTTGGCTGGTTGTATTTATAAGTTTGCTCAAAATGATCTATGGATTAATATCAATAATTTTTTCTCCACTTGCTTTCATGAAACCAATAGGTTCAAGGAAATTCTCGAATCCTTCAGTTCTCAATAATTTTTCAAATTCATCTTTGGAATCGGCGTTAACGGTAATTAATAACCCTCCATTTGTTTGTGGATCGCATAGCGTTAGTAAGGAATCTCCTGTTATGCCGGACACTTTCGGATCGTAGCTACTCCAATTTCTGAAACTATTATCGGGAACACACATTTGTGAAATATAAAAACTAAGATCTTCTATTAATGGGATTTTAGAATAGTGGATCTCTGCCGATAAGTTTGCTCCCTCTGCCATTTCGATTAAATGCCCCAACAATCCAAATCCAGTAACATCGGTCATTGCTGTAACACCTTTCAACGTTCCTAATTTTTCTCCTAATTTATTTAGTTGCATCATTTGATTGGCAGCAATGCCTTTGTGTTCTTCTTTTAAGAGGTTTTTTTTCTCAGCAGTAGAAAGGATTCCCACTCCTATTTTTTTTGTAAGGTAGATGAGATCTCCTGCTTTCGCGGTATTGTTTTGTTTTAAATTTTTGAGATCAATAATTCCTGTTACTGCAAGTCCAAAAATAGGTTCCGGGCTGTCAATGCTGTGTCCACCTGCAAGTGGTATTCCTGCCTCAGAGCAGATTTTTCTAGCTCCTTCAATCACTTGCTGAGCTAATTCAGTAGAAAGCTTGTTGATGGGCCATCCCAAAATTGCCACTGCCAACAAGGGTTTCCCGCCCATCGCATACACATCACTAATCGCATTTGCGGATGCAATTTTACCAAAATCAAAGGCGTCATCAACTATAGGCATAAAAAAATCCGTCGTACTGATAAGAGCTTGTCCGTTTCCGATGTCAAATACAGCAGCATCGTCTTTACTACTATTTCCAACGATTAGTTTGTCATTAGGAGGAGCAACGAATTTGGATTTTAATATTTCATCTAAGACAGCAGGCGCTATTTTGCAGCCACAACCCGTTCCATGTGAGTAATGTGTTAATTTTATTTCTTCCATATTGTTGATCAGTAAAATGCGATTATTTTTTTAATTTTTTTGCCTTAGCAGTCATGATCTTTTATGGTCTTCGCAATGCGAGTTAAATCCATTTTCTCAAATGTATAATGAATGACTTTTTCTTTTTCTCTTTTTTCTTCCCCATAATGATATGTTTTATCATAATAGACGAGACAAATTTCAAAAGCTGTTTTATAATCACCTACTTGAAGTGCTTCAATAGCACGTTTTACATGTTGCCCCCCCAATCGTTTCCCGATACGTTCTGTCGCAGCTATTAGCTCTTCTTTCGAAAACGTACCATATTCTTTCGCTAGGTAATTTATTCGTTCTTCAAGAGGAAGATTGAGTGATAGTACAATTGCGTTTCTCATTTGCTCCCATAATCCTGCAGGAATAATGTTTTTGCCAATACTTCTGCTTTCATTTTCAAACCAACATTTTTTTTGAGGTGTAATTTTTGAAAGTTGAAAGGAAAGCTCATTTTCAAACTGCTCTTGAGATGTTTGAGCCTTTTCTCCCAATGATCCAAAAGACGAACCTTTATGACGCGCTATTTTTTCTAAATCAATGATCTGTTCATTTAGGTTTTGTAGCTCTTGTAAAACAAGTGTTTTCCCTGTTCCGGTTTTCCCTCCGAGTATAATAATTTTTTTTTGTTCGTTGAAACTATCTAGTACATGTTTTCGATAACTCTTATACCCTCCTTTGAGCGTGATACACTTGAATCCATATGTTTCTAAAAACCAAGCCATGCTTGAACTTCGCATCCCTCCCCGCCAACAATGAACTAAAAAAGTAGCGCTTTTGTTTAGTTGAATGGCAGCTTTCACATACTCGTGAAGCTTAGGACCTACAATTTCCAGTCCTTTTAAAATAGCAGGTTGTTTCCCCTCCTTTTTATAGATGGTGCCAACAATCACACGTTCTTCATTTGTAAATAATGGTAAATTGAGCGCACCAACAATATGGCCTTGCTCAAATTCAGCTGGCGTACGAACATCCAGTATCGGATGGGTTTCCGAAAGTTTTAAAAATTCATCTATGTGTAAGGAAGTTCGCAAAATTATTTTACTTCGTGCATCAGTTTACGAATCATAGGAGAAACAATGATCATTAAAACACCTGCTATAAGTGCATAGATCGCAAGTTGTTTATATCCATCAGTGTAGGATTGCAATTTTTCCATAAGTGTTGCATTCTCATTTGGGCTAGACATTCCTGCTCCTAATATTCCGGCTGCATATTGACCATATGCACTTGCTAAAAACCACATCCCCATCATCATTCCTGCTAATCTTTTTGGCGATAGTTTGGTCATGATAGATAACCCTATCGGCGATAAACAAAGTTCTCCGAAGGTGATGACGAGATAAGCGATGGTGAAAATATTTAAAGATGTCTTTCCATCTGCTCCAGCAAAAAAGCGAGTATAGTAAAAGATGTAAAATGCCGCAGCTAAGAATAAAAATCCGATTCCAAATTTTATTACAGTATTAGGTTCAATTTTTCTTTTAATCATTGCTAGCCAAACCAATCCCAATAGAGGACTAAAAATAATTACGAATAAAGAATTAGAGGTATTATTAATAATATTAGGATTCATCTCAAAGGATAATAAGCTATGTTGCAAATTGTCCTGTGCGAAAAGGGCTAAAGAGCCACCACTTTGTTCGAAGAAGGCCCAAAAAATAATAGAAAATAATATGAATATGAATGCTGCAATTAATTTTTTTTGTGCCGACTTTTCTTTCTCCTTCATGGTTTCATAAAGAAAATAAATTACTGCCAAAGGTCCGATTGTATACATAAAATAGTCTGTGTATTCAGTATTTTTGATCATGATGAAGATCAAAGGAATGCTGATCAATGAGCCGGCATATACGAATATTTCTTTTGTTGTTCTTTTAGAAGAACTAAGGTTCAACAAGGGTGAATTACCGATCGGACCTAAGGATTTTTTTGTAAATAAAAAAGTGAATAGCCCTACAACCATTACAACAGCAGCAGAAAGAAAAGCATAGCTCCAACCGTAATCCTTGCTTGTTCCAAGGTAAACGCAAACTGCCCCACCAAGCAAAGCTCCTATATTAATACCTGAGTAAAATAGACCAAATCCTGCATCTCTTCTTGGATCATTTTCTTTATATAGATCACCAACCATAGAAGAAATATTTGGTTTAAAAAAACCAGTACCAATAATTGACAATGTTATTCCTAAATAGAAAAATTTTTGCGGAGAAGCTGCAATGATCAAATTCCCAATGATCATAACTAATCCTCCAAATAGGAGAGATTTTTTAAATCCTAAAATTTTATCAGCGAAAATCCCACCAATAAAAGTAAAAGCATAAACAAACGCTTGAATAGCGCCATATTTTAAATTTGCGTCCTTGTCTGATAAGGAGAGACCTAACATTTTATCAGCCATGAAGATTGTAAGAACACCACGCATTCCATAAAAACAAAAACGTTCCCACATTTCCACTAAAAACAGATACCATAATTGTTTCGGATATTTCCCTTCAAAATTCTGAATTTGATCTAATGTTAGTTCTTCTTGCATTGTTTGTATATTTCTAGAAAGATACTTATTTATAACGAAATGTAAAATTAGTTTGCGTCAACAGTAACCAATTTTGCAATTTCAATGGCGCGCTGTTTAACAGCATCTACATTGCTTCCTACCTTATCATAAGTGAGTGCAACAGCCATTCTTCTAAAAGGTCTTGTGATTGGTTTTCCGAAAATACGAATGTCGCTTTGTTTGTGATCCATCGCTTTTTGTAATCCGGAATAGGTCGGGTTTTTGCCTTCTTTATTTGCTAAAATGACTGCACTAGCGCCAACTCTTTCCAACGTGATTTCTGCAATTGGTAATCCTAAAACGGCGCGGGCGTGCAATTCAAACTCAGAAAAATTTTGTGTCCCTGCTAATGTTACCATTCCTGTATCATGCGGTCGAGGAGACAATTCAGAAAAATAAACACCGTCATCAGCAAGAAAATATTCTACTCCCCAAATGCCTGAACCTGTTAATGCCTCAGTCACCTTAGCAGCCATTTCTTGTGCTTCTTTCAAATGTTCTGGTTTTATTTCAGCTGGTTGCCAGCTTTCCTGATAGTCGCCTCGTTCTTGTCGGTGCCCTATTGGCGGGCAAAATAAAGTGGTTCCGTTTTTTTGAGTAACGGTAAGTAATGTAATTTCAGAATTAAATTTTACAAATGCTTCTGCAATTACTTCCGTGTAATCGCCACGTTTGCCTGCTTGTGCATATTCCCATGCTTTTTGAATATCATTTTCCGTTTTTATTACCGACTGCCCTTTCCCCGATGAGCTCATCAAAGGTTTTACAACACAAGGAATTCCTACTGTTTTAACAGCAGAGACTAATTCATCAAAACTATTTGCATATTGATATTTTGCAGTTTTTAATCCTAACTCTTTTGATGCTAAATCTCGTATAGCTTTTCTATTCATTGTGAAATTGGCTGCTTTCGCACTCGGCACAACTGTAATTCCTTGCTTTTCATAATCATAAAAACGTTCGGTGCGAATGGCTTCAATTTCTGGAACAATAATATCTGGTTTGTGTTTTTCAATAATTCTATCCAACTCTGTTCCGTCAAGCATATTAATCACTTCGCGTTCATCCGCAACTTGTTGTGCTGGAGCATCATTATACGAATCTACTGCAATTACGAATTGCCCAAGTCGTTTCAGTGCAATTACAAACTCTTTTCCTAACTCTCCCGAGCCTAAAAGCATTATTTTTTTCATGTTTTTAAATCAACAATTTAGTATCGCAATTTAAAGGAAATTTTCTATACTTTTGTTTCGAAATATCAACAAACTCAATTGGGCTAACATCTAATATTTATATTATGTACGGAAAATTTCAAGATCATTTACAAGCGGAATTAAATACGATTGATGAAGCCGGTTTGTATAAACGCGAGCGAGTAATCACAAGTGCTCAAGGTGCTGTTGTAAAAGTAAACGGGAAAGATGTAATAATTTTTTGTGCCAACAACTATTTGGGTTTATCGTCCCATCCAAAAGTAATAGAAGCAGCTCACAAAACATTGGATCGTCATGGCTATGGCATGAGCAGTGTTCGTTTTATTTGTGGAACGCAAGATATTCACAAAGAATTGGAGCAAAAACTTTCCACGTTTGTCGGACAAGAAGATACAATATTATATGCTGCTTGTTTCGATGCAAACGGAGGAGTGTTTGAACCTCTTTTTGGTGAAGAGGATGCAATAATTTCAGATGAATTAAATCATGCTTCTATTATTGATGGTGTGCGTTTGTGTAAAGCGGAACGCTACCGCTATAAAAATTGTGACATGGCTGATTTGGAAGTGCAATTGAAAGCCGCTCAGAAAAATCGTTTTAGAATAATTGTTACTGACGGTGTTTTTTCTATGGATGGTTTTGTTGCTCCACTAGATAAAATTTGTGACCTGGCCGATAAATATAATGCGATGGTAATGGTAGATGAAAGTCATGCAAGTGGCTTTATCGGAAAAACAGGAAGAGGAACGATTGAATTAAAAAATGTAATGCATCGTGTTGATATTGTAACAGGCACTTTAGGGAAAGCATTGGGAGGTGCCATGGGTGGATTCACATCTGCAAAAAAGGAAATTATAGATATGTTGCGCCAGCGCTCACGCCCCTATTTATTCAGTAATTCATTAGCCCCTTCTATTGTAGGTGCATCAATCGCTGTTTTGGATATGTTGGGTGAAGCAACTACGCTTCGAGATAAATTAGAGTGGAACGTTAATTATTTTAAAGCTGGGATTAAAAAAGCAGGTTTAGAAATAAAAGAGGGCGATTCCGCAATCGTTCCTGTAATGCTTTATGATGCGAAATTGGCTCAAGAGTTTGCTGCTAAATTATTAGATGAAGGAATTTATGTTATCGGATTCTTTTTCCCTGTTGTTGCAAAAGGACAGGCACGTATTCGTGTGCAACTTTCTGCGGCTCATGAAAAGGAGCATTTGGATCAAGCGTTAGCGGCATTTGAAAAAGTTGGAAAACAGTTGGGTGTTATAAAATAAAAAAAAGAGGGATGAAATTTCATCCCTCTTTTTTTTATTCTTCAATTCCTATGTGCATTAAGGCATCCCCTTGATTTACTACCGGTTGATTGTTGATTCCAACAATGTATCCATCGTGCGGCGCAACCAGCTTTTCTTGATGCTCGCCATAGGGGTCAACGATCATTCCTATCAGTTCACCTTTATTAATATGTGAGCCATTCATTTTTGAAGTGTGAAATAATCCGGATGATTTTGCTCTTACCCATGATGTTTTATGCAGAAGAACAGTAGGGTTATTTGGAAGATCAATATCAACCATCTTTAGGTGCTTCATTAATCTTAAACATCCATTCATGCCTTCATTGATAGATAAGTAATCAAAGCGTGACGATTCACCCCCTTCAAAAACAAGAATAGATTTTCCTTTTTTTGCTGCTTCTTTTCGCAATGTGTTATCTCGGAATGCTGAATTAATAATCAATGTCGGCGAAAATTTTTTACCTAAATCTAAATTCGTTTTATTGTTGAATACGCAGCGTAATTGCGGGTAGTTGTTGATCTTGGCACCACCTGTATGAAAGTCGATTCCAAAATCAATTTGAGGGATGATCTCATTCATCAGATCATATGCAATTCTGCTGCCTAGTGAACCACTTTTTGTTCCAGGGAAACAACGATTCAAATCTCTGCCATCTGGTAGGTCACGCGAACCGGATAAAAATGAAATAATATTAATCACTGGAATTGCAATGATACTACCACACAGCGGATTTTTCACATCCTCGCGAGTTATTAATCTACGGACTATTTCAATCCCGTTTATTTCGTCACCATGCATTCCAGCAAGTATTAAAAGAACAGGTCCTGGTTTCTCTGAACGAAAAACATAAACCGGAATCTCAATAACTGTTTTGGTTGGAAGTTGATACCAATTTAAACTTACCTGAGCGTTATTGCCTGGGCTTATTTCAACTCCGTTTATATGAATGTTCTTGTGGTGATAAGTCATTTTTGTTTTCGAAATACACGATTACTGAATGTAAACATTGAGATTGAATGTTCAATTAAGATTGTTCATTAAACTCATTTCTTTCAATATACTCAATAATTTTAGAAGCAATATCAATGCCTGTAGCCCCTTCAATTCCTTCTAATCCAGGTGATGAATTTACTTCCATGACAAGCGGCCCACGAGAAGATTGTAACATGTCTACCCCAGCAATTGCTAATCCTAATTTTTTAGCCGCTTTGATAGCTGTCTCTCTTTCTTCCTTAGTTAGTTCTATTACATTAGCAATTCCTCCGCGATGTAAATTGCTTCTGAATTCGCCTGGCAATCCCTGACGTTTCATTGCGCCAACAATTTTTCCATCTACAATAAATGCTCTTATGTCAGCACCACCTGCTTCTTTAATAAATTCTTGGACTAAAATATTTGCTTTTAATGCCAAGAAAGATTCAATCACCGATTTCGCCGACTTATGCGTCTCCGCTAAAATAACGCCTATCCCTTGCGTCCCTTCTAGTAATTTAATGACAACAGGTGCACCACCAACTTGTTCTAATACGTTTTCAATGTTTTTTGGAATGGATGCAAATGCGGTCTTCGGCATTCCAATTCCTGCTTTTGCAAGTAATTGCAAACTTCGTAACTTGTCACGCGAGCGAACCAATGCTTGTGATTCAACAGAAGAAAAAACTTTCATCTGTTCGAATTGACGAACAACGGCTGCCCCATAAAAGGTTACAGACGTTCCAATGCGAGGAATGATTGCATCAATGCCAACAACTTCTTTCCCTCCATAATAAATATGTGGATTCCCTTTTTCAATTACTAATACACATTTCAAATGGTCGAGTACAACTACTTCATGCCCGCGCTGTTCTGCTGCTTCAACTAATCTGCGAGTTGAATAAAGCTTTGGTCCACGGGAAAGGATTGCTATTTTCATATTCTATTTTTTGTTTTTTTTAATGATGGACGGAATATTATTTAATAATGAAACATCAACAATAAAACGGTTCTTTAATAATTTTCTTCCAATTAGAACAGGATAGCGCATTGTTCCTCTGTCCGTTAACGAGATTAATGATTTAATGCGCTTACTACCAATTTTAACTGTCGTTTTTATCATGTATCGTTTCTCAACTTCACCGAAAGAATTCTTGATCTCTTTTTGAAAATAGTCTGAAAATAGTTGTTCTTGTTCATTATAATCAGGATGCGTTGGATCTAATAATTTAAAATACAAAACACCTTTTTCTTCTCTGATGTCATGGCAATGAAGCGCAGTTGTATAAGCACCAGTATCAACTTTAGCTATAATTCCATACAATCCCAGTTCCGGAAAGTCAATTGTTTCTCTTCTGCCTATCCTTAATTTTTCTTTAATCATTTTCAAACACCAATTTTTTCAAAAATTATAGTTAGGCCAAGTTTTAATCCACTGCAAGATAAAAACTTTTAATCAAAGATTTAGTACTAATTTTATGCTGCTGTATGAAAAAAACAAATTATATAATAGTTGGACAAGGCCTTGCAGGTACTATTCTTGCTCAGACATTTCTCATGGAAGGCAAATCGATAATTGTTATTGACGAACTTGGATTTTCAAATGCATCAAGAATTGCAGCTGGATTATTCAATCCAGTTGTTTTTAAACGTTTGGTAAAAAGCTGGCTGGCGGATGAACTTTTACCTAGTATGGAGGAGTTTTACCGACATGCGGAACTACTTTTAGGAACTCAATTTTATTTTAAAAAGCAGATCCTTAAACCTTTTGCAGAAGAACAAGAAAAGGTGTTATGGTTGAAGAAAAGCAATGAAGATATTGGAAAATATTTGGGTAAAAAAATGTATGATAACTATATAAATGACATTATTTATAGTCCTTTGGGTGCATCAGAAGTTATGCAGTCGGGTAATTTAGATACAGGAATATTTTTAACTTCTTTTCGTAATTATTATAATGAAAGGGAACTTCTTCTCGAAGAACGCTTTGATTATAAACAAATGGTCATTTCTGAAAATTCGGTCACTTATAAAAACATAGTGGCGGAAAAAATCATTTTTTGTGAAGGCTATAAAGCACTTGAAAACCCCTATTTTTCATGGCTCCCTTTTAAATTAACTAAAGGTGAAATCATCACCATAAAGCTGAATGGAAATCATGTTATCCCGATAGATAAAGTCATTAATAAAGGTGTTTTTATTTTACCATTGGGAAATAATACGTATAAAGTTGGTGCCACATACGAGTGGCAAGATCTTTCTCAGTTACCCACCGAGAAAGGAAAGTCTGATTTGATTGAGAAGCTGCAAAAAGTTCTAAAGGTGCCTTTTGAAATTACTGATCATCAGGCTGGGGTTCGTCCAACTGTTAGTGATCGAAGACCTCTTATCGGGCTGCATCCAGATCACCCATCTTTAGCTGTTTTTAATGGTTTGGGAACAAAGGGGGTCATGCTTGCTCCGTATTTTGCAAAACAGTTTGTAAATTTTCTTGAGCACCAATTACCATTGGACAAGGAAGCAAATATTAACCGCTTCCGTTAAAAATCATTTTCTGTTGTGGAATTTTGATTTAAATTGCATCTAATGGTGAAACCATTCATTTTTTAATTCTTTAGGTATGAAATTCAAAAAAACTTTTTTTCTTTTTTCTATAGCTATATGGACTGTAATAGGCGCTATAACAGTTGCAGCTTATCAAACAAACAGCAAACCAACATTGTTGATATTCCCCAAAGGAAGCTCCTATGAAAAGGAATGGAAGAAGGTAGATTCTCTTGCCGCAAAAGGGTTGAACAAGTCTGCACTCGATGTTGTAAACGGAATTTATGACAAAGCAAAAAGTGAAAATAACGCTTCCCAATATGTAAAAGCAATCATTCATAGAATGAAGTTTGAACAATATATGGAAGAATATTCTTTGGTGGAGGCCCTTAATAAATTAAATAAAGAAGCAAAGGAGGCAAAATATCCCGTAAAACCGATTTTACAATCCATGATAGCAGAAAGCTACTGGCAGTATTATCAGAACAACAGATATAAATTCTACAATCGAACAGAAACAATAAATTTTAATAATGACGACATTACTACATGGGATCTAAAAACTATTTTTTCTCAGGTAATAAAAAATTATCAGTCTTCCTTACAAAACACAGACAGTTTAAAAAGAACACCCCTAAATATTTATGATGAGGTTTTAGTAAAACAAAGCAATTCTAGAAAATTCCGTCCAACGCTTTATGATTTCCTTGCGCATCGCGCTGTTGATTTTTATTCCAATGAAGAGCCCGATGTTACCCGTCCCAACTATAAATTTGAATTGAATTCTGAAAGTTATTTCTGGAATTTTAATGATTTTATAAAGCTGAAGATTGAATCGAAAGATACGTTGTCTTTGAAATTTTATGCGATCAAAATATTGCAGGAGCTGACAGCTTTTCATTGCCAAGATGAAAATCCGAAAGCATTGATCGATGTTGATTTAAAGCGATTAAAGTTTGTCAGAAGCAAATCAATCTCAGAAATAAAAGACAGCCTATATCTAATGGCTTTAAAAGATCTGGAAGCAAAATTTTCTACGAACCCTGCTTCCTCAGAAGTAAATTACGAAATAGCGAAAATGTATTTTGAAAAGGGAGCAAAATATGCGCCTCTTCAATCGGAAGAAAATAAATGGATGAAAAAACAAGCATTAGCATTATGTGAGTCTGTTGCTAAAAAATATCCAGATAGCGATGGTGCAAAAAATTGTATTGCACTAAAAGCACAAATAATGGCTCATTCCTTAGACTTTCAAACTGAAAAAGTGAATGTCCCTAATACCCCTTTTCGTGCACGAGTAACTTTCAAAAATGTAAAGACAGTTTATGTTCGCATAGCTAAAATGGATATTGATAAATATAATAAATCCATTGAGCGGTATTATGGTGAACAACTTATAAAAGAGTATACGAAGCTAATTCCTGTGAAGGAGTTTATTATACAACTCCCCGATGATGGAGATTATCAATCTCATTCTACGGAGATTAAAATTCCTGAATTACCGCTGGGTCATTATGTTATAATGATGGGAACCGATAAGGCGTTCTCATATAAAGAAAATGGTGTTGCATATGCTGCAACCTGGTCATCAAATATCAGCTACATCAACCGCAGAATGACAAATGGGAGCTATGATTTTTATGTTCAAAATCGTGAATCCGGGAAGCCATTGAAAGGAGTGATTGCGCAATTGTATTATGAAAAATATAATTATGGAACCCGTGCTTATGAATATGTGCGATCTGAAAAATATTCTTCTGATGATAAGGGTTATTTTAATGTCCCTCCCACTTCAGATTATAGGAATTTTACGATTGATTTTTCATATGGAAGTGTCTCTCCTTTTGTTCAGGGAAAAGGGGAGCTAGATCATCTTCAAACAGATAACGGAATTTATCAGTACAAGACTTACGAGCAAGACAAGAAAAAATATCCTCGTTCCTTCTTCTTTATGGATAGAGCAATCTATCGTCCGGGTCAAACGCTTTATTTTAAAGGTATTATGATCAATACCGATGGTGAAACAAACGAAATAATGCCTAACACAACTACAACCGTTACATTTTATGATGTGAACAGTCAGAAAATTTCAGATGTGAAACTTACCACTAACGAATATGGAACATTCACTGGATTTTTTACAACTCCTTCGGGAGTTCTGAATGGTCAAATGAGTTTAATGAATGAGAATGGAAGTATTTATTTTTCTGTTGAAGAATACAAGCGTCCGAAATTCGATGTGACCTTTAATCCTGTTTTAGGAAGCTACAGATTAGATGAAAATATAAAAGTAAATGGAATAGCAAAAGCTTATTCAGGAGCAAATATTGATGGCGCTGAAGTGAAATATCGTGTGGTGAGAAATGCTTCGTTCCCTTATTGGTGGTATTGGTGGAGAGGATATTCCCCGCAATCAGCACAAATGGAAATTACAAACGGGGTCACTATTTCAAATGATACGGGAGCGTTTTTTGTCAACTTTAAAGCAATTCCTGATTTGAGTATTCCTAAATCGTATCAGCCAACGTATTCGTATACAATTTATGCCGACGTAACAGACATTAATGGTGAAACACATAGTTCACAAACATATGTAAGTGCAGCTTATACCGCATTGAATCTGAATGTGAATATTCCTACGTTATTGGAAAAAGATAACAAAGAAAACTTTGCTATTTATACTACCAATATGAGTGGACAATTTCAACCAGCCACTGGGAAAGTTGAAATTTATAAATTAAAAGAACCAGAAAAGACCTATCGCAGCCGACCATGGGCTCAACCCGATACATATATCATCAGTAAAGAAACCTTTGAAAAATCATTTCCTAAAGATGAATATAAGGATGAAAACAATCTTTATAAATGGGCACGAGGAGAAAAGGTTTTTGAAAAAAACTTTAGTAATACATCCGTTCAGGTTCCTTTAAAAACAAAGACATCAACAACGGCAAATACAAATGACTCTGTAAAATTTTCAGATCTTAAAAATTGGAAACAGGGTGTTTATGTGATGGAGGCCCACAGCACAGATGCATATGGGGAGGATGTGAAAGACATAAAATATTTTACGGTGTATGCAAATAACGGGCATGAAGCCCCAAGCAATGAAATTAACTGGTTCAGTCAGTTAACAACAAACCCTGTTGAACCGGGCGAGAATGCAAAATTTGTTATAGGTACAAAAGAGGATGATGTAAAAGTTCTATATGAAATTGAACGCAAAGGCGAAATTGTAAAGAAGGAATATATTACTCTTGATAAGGAACAAAAATTAATAGAGATCCCAGTTCAGGAATCTGACAGAGGAAATTTTTCTTTCCATTTAGTATTTGTAAAAAATAACCGCACGTATATGCAAAATGGAGTTGTTACAGTTCCTTATACGAACAAAGAATTGGATTTGGAATTTGAAACCTTCCGTAATAAATTAATTCCCGGACAACAGGAGGAATGGAAAGTAAAAATAAAAGATAAAAAAGGTGATAAAGTGGCGGCTGAAATGATGGCAACATTATACGATGCTTCTTTAGATTCTTTTAAACCAAACAACTGGTATTTCAATATATATAATAACTATTATTCCAATTTATATTGGGAAGTAAACAATGGATTCGGCATCGTCAATGCGCAACTATATGAAATGGGTTGGAATAAATATCCCACAGGAGCATATCGTTATTATGATCATTTGAATTGGTTCGGATATAGCAATGGTTATTATGGTTATTATGATGACAATCTGGATGGGGATGAATCTAACTATCGAGGAGCAAGAGCCTTGGCTTTTTCAAAATCTAGGAATGTTTCTGATGTAACCGCTACTGAAGAAAAGTCCTTAGAACGCGAAGAAGGTGCTAAGGACAAAGCTCGAAAAAAAGAAGATCGGGCAGGGTTTGCAGAAAATCAAAACGATGCAACTGCTGGTATAGCTGTTACAACAGCTTCTGCGACGACTGGAACATTTCAATCAGTAATGAGCGGAGAAGGAAAAGGAGTTGACTTATCCAAAGTTTCGGCACGAAGCAATTTTGCAGAAACAGCATTTTTCTATCCTCAATTAGAAACAGATAAGGATGGAAACGTTATTATAAAGTTTACCATTCCGGAGGCATTAACAAAATGGAAAATGTTGGGCTTCGCTCATTCTAAAGATTTGAAGTTTGGGACCATAGAAAAAGAATTGCAAACGCAGAAAGATCTTATGGTAGTTCCGAATGCACCACGATTTTTTCGTGAAAACGATAAAATGGAATTCAGTACAAAAATTTCCAATTTGTCTGATGGGGATCTCACAGGAACAGCACAGATCTTCTTTTCAGATGCTACTACAATGAAACCTATTGATATTCTTGTGCAGACCAAAAATATTCATGATGAGGGTGTCAGAACATTTACGTCTAAAAAAGGTCAAAGCGTTTCGATTAATTGGGATATCCTAATTCCAGAAGGTGTTGGCGCTATTACCTATAAAGTTGTTGCGAAAGCTGGAAGTTTTACTGATGGTGAAGAAATGGCTTTGCCCGTTTTGACAAATCGGATGTTAGTCACAGAAACAATGCCTCTGTCCATTCGGGGTAATCAGACAAAAGCCTTCCGTTTCGAAAAACTGATCAATCAAAGTAATGGGTCCTCTACTTTAAGGAATCATAAAGTAACATTAGAATTTACTTCCAATCCTGCTTGGTATGCTGTGCAATCATTACCCTATTTAATGGAGTACCCATATGAATGTGCAGAACAAACATTTTCTCGTTTTTATGCAAATAGTATTGCGTCACATATCGCCAATTCTTCTCCTAAGATAAAAGCCGTATTTAATTCCTGGAAATCACAAAGTCCGGAAGCATTGCTTTCGAACTTAGAAAAAAACCAAGAGTTAAAATCATTGATGTTAGAAGAAACTCCTTGGGTGTTGGATGCAAAGAATGAATCTGAGCGTAAAAAACGCGTAGGTCTATTATTTGATCTGAATAAAATGAGTAATGAATTAACACATGCGATGAAAAAATTGCAAAAAATGCAGTCGCCAAACGGCGGGTTCCCTTGGTTTGCAGGAATGCCAGATGATCGTTACATCACACAACACATAATCACAGGAATGGGACATTTAGATCATTTAGGTGTGAAAAGTGTTCATGAGGAAGAAGCAACTTGGAGTATGGTAAATCAGGGGGTGAAATATTTGGATAATCGTATTCGTGAAGATTATGAATGGATCTTAAAGTATGATAAAGCACATATAAACGAAAATCATTTGAGTTATATGCAAATCCAATATTTATATGCGCGGAGTTATTTTAAAGATATATTAATTGACCATCGTAATCAAAAAGCATTTGATTATTATTTGGGTCAAGAGAAAAAATATTGGTTGTCGAACGAAAGATACATGCAAGGGATGATTGCATTGGCTTTATATCGGTATGACGATAAAGTAACTTCCAAAGACATCATGAAATCTTTGAAAGAAAATTCACTTTCTTCAGATGAAATGGGAATGTATTGGAAAGAGAACTATCAAGGGTATTATTGGTATCAAGCACCAATCGAATCGCAAGCGTTGTTGATAGAAGCATTTGATGAAGTGAGTCATGATAAAAAATCGGTAGACGATATGAAAGTTTGGTTGTTGAAATCGAAACAAACACAAAACTGGCAAACAACAAAAGCAACAACTGAAGCGGTATATGCTTTATTGTTGAGAGGCACAGATTGGTTGGCGACAGAAAGCAATGTAGAAATTACGATGGGGAATATAAAAATAGATCCTAAGAAAATGCCCGATGTAAAAGTGGAAGCAGGGACAGGATATTTTAAAACATCCTGGAGCGGAAGCGATATAAAACCAATCATGGGGGAAATTACGGTTTCTAAAAAAGATGAAGGTGTAAGTTGGGGGGCAGTCTATTGGCAATATTTCGAGCAGTTGGATAAGATCACTCCTTCAAAGACACCATTGAATTTGAAAAAACAATTGTTCCTTCAAAAAAATACAGATGCCGGTCCGGTGATCGAACCGATGTCTGAAAAAACTACTTTAAAAGTAGGAGATAAGATAAAAGTAAGAATTGAGTTACGAGTAGATAGAGATATGGAATATGTTCAGATGAAAGATATGCGCGCTTCCGGATTTGAACCGACCAATGTTATTTCAACGTATAAGTATCAAGACGGCTTAGGATATTATGAAAGCACCCGTGATGCAGCAACCAACTTCTTTTTTGATAGATTGCCAAAAGGAACGTATGTTTTTGAATATCCGATGGTGGTAACTCATAACGGAGATTTCTCAAATGGTATTACATCTATTCAATGTATGTATGCTCCTGAATTTGCTAGTAACTCAGAAGGCATTAGAGTGAAGGTTGGTAGATAGTTAGGAGTCGGGAGTTCGGATAAGTGTTAGTTGTTAAGAATAATAACTGTTTCGGAGAATGTCTTCTTTTGAAGCGAGCAGGGAGATGGCGATTTTCAAAGCGATTCGTTTTAAGACTAATCGCTTTTTGTTTTTATATTTGTTAGATATAACAAATACATGTCTCTGATTTCAAAAACACCAAAACCACCTTATTATGCCGTGATCTTTACTTCAGAAAGAATGGAAGCAGAGAATGGTTATTCTGATATGTTTGATCGTATGCATGAACTTTTAAAAAATAAAGAAGGTAGATTGGTTTGTTAGAACAAGGTGATAATTTTAATACTTCAGCAGCTTTCCTAACGATATAAAAAAATAACGTATGAATAATTCAACAGGTTTAATTTCTAAGTTATCAACCGGGAACGGACTCAATTATATAAATATCGGTTTGATGTTGATCAGCTTAGTAGCTGCCTACATTTTGCCTTTTGAAGTATTTCTTTTCTCTTATGCGATTCTAGGTCCTCTTCATTATCTGACTGAAATATCTTGGTTAGAGAAAAAGAATTATTTTATAAAATCGAAAAATGATATTTGGGTATTTGTCATTTTGGTTTTGTGTATCACTATAGGAATGTTCAACAGCCATTCAAGATTAAATTCATTCATAGCTAGTTTTCTATTTTCCGGTTTTATATATGGACTCATCATCTTATTCATAGATAAACTAGGATTAAAGCTTATTCTTATATTGTTTGTATTCCTGCTCTCTGTCATTTTTCACTTTAATAACTACCCGAATGCTCCATTTTTGCTTTTTGCGATTTGGTTACCTACCATCATTCATGTTTATTTTTTTACAGGCGGGTTTATTCTATTCGGAGCTTTAAAGTCAAAAAGCATTTCCGGTATTATTTCATTTATACTATTTATAGGATGCGGGATAATATGCTTTCTATACATACCTGAAAATTTTGGGTTCACAGTAACGGAATATGGGAAAAAGGCGTATTCCTATTTTAAACTTCTTAACACAACACTTTATGCACTTTTCGGATTTGGTGAAATGTCGACAAGCGACGATGCCTTATATTATATGCCCAAAGCGATTGCAATTATGCGATTTATTGCTTTTGCCTATACCTATCATTATTTGAATTGGTTTTCAAAAACAACGGTTATTAAATGGAATCAGATCTCAAAGCAGCGGCTTACTGTTATTATAGTATTATGGGTTTGTTCGATTCTATTATATGTTTTAAGTTATAAGGTTGGATTTTACGCTCTATTTCTTTTAAGCATGTTGCATGTCTTTTTTGAGTTTCCACTGAATCATTTTACATTTATCGGAATCGGGAAAGAGCTGAAAGCAATCTCGAAGAGACGATGATATCTCCTTTCTCAAATTTTTAACCACATAGAAACAAAGAGTCAGGTGCAGGAAATTTAAGAATTCATCAAAGGCTCATATTTTTTCTATGATTCTATGAGGTTAAATTTTTAGGTTTTACTATACACTATTTAGTAACCATGATTAATAGTATATTTGCACTATGACAAAAGAATTTTATTTAAAGCACCATACATTTCATATTAAGGCAATTTTTGCTGCATTGAAAGACATCTTCGAAAAAAATGTTTATGCCGATAAAGCCATTGAAAAAGTAATGAAGGCGAATAAATATTGGGATGTTCGTGAACGTGCATTCGTATCAGATGTAACCTATGATATGGTTCGTAATTGGCGTTTGATACTTGCTTCTTCAGGAGTAGAGCCGGAAGCAAAATTGTCAGATAGAAACCTGTGGATGATTTTTGGAGCGTATCTGGTTTTTGACGGATATCAATTACCGGAGAGTAATTATTTTAAAGGGATTCATGAAAAGAAGATTGTTTCTCAGCTGGAAAAATTTCATAAGATCAGAAAGATCAGAGAATCTGTTCCTGATTGGTTGGATGCTTTGGGCGAAAAAGAATTGGGGAAAGATTGGGATAAAGTGATTCGTGCATTGAATCAACGACCGACAACCGTATTAAGAGCAAATTCCTTAAAAATAAATCCAAAAGAATTGCAAACGCTTTTAGAGGCAGAAAATATTACAGAAGCTTCTTTGATTGTTTGGTCACCCGATGCTGTCGAATTAAAATTTCCAAGGAATGTTTTCAGAACAGAAGCATTTCATAAAGGATTGTTTGAAGTTCAAGATGCATCCTCACAAATGGTTTCAGAATTTTTAAATGTTCAACCAGGCATGCGAGTGGTTGATGCATGTGCTGGTGCGGGAGGAAAAACACTGCATCTTGCATCCTTGATGAAAAATAAGGGAAGGATCATTGCTTTGGATGTTAAAGAGAAAAAATTGGAAGAGTTAAAAAAGCGAGCAACAAGAGCCGATGTTCGGATTGTTGAAACAAGAGCAATTGATTCATCAAAGGTTGTTAAGAGATTAAAAGATACAGCAGACAGATTGTTATTAGATGTGCCTTGTTCTGGACTAGGTGTATTAAGAAGAAATCCGGATAGTAAGTGGAAACTGAATTTAGAGGAGATAGAAAGAGTAAAAACAATTCAGCGGGAGATCCTCACTAATTTTTCGGATATCACAAAAGTAGGAGGGAAAATGGTTTATGCCACATGTAGCATCTTACCATCAGAAGGAGAAGATCAAGTTCAGTGGTTTTTGAAAAATGTTGGAGACAAATGGAATCTTATTGGTGAAAAGCGCTATTCTCCTGAAGTGTATCATGCCGATGGGTTTTATATGGCATTACTTGAAAGACTGAAGTAGATTATTTTCAATATCAGAATTTTTATTTTACTTGTTTTTATTCCATCATTTTGTTCTTTGAAATCAAAAGTGTTTTTTTGAAAACCGTTCGATAACACACCATTTTTGAAAAATTCAGAAAAATCTCGAAAAATAATTTAATTATTTTTTCCTCTTTTATTGAATTGATTAAGGATTAAAATGACGATTTCTTTCGTTCAATTATTTTTATTTTTATTTTTATTTTTTTAAATAAAAATAACGATACCTCAAAAAGCTTGTTAAATATGAACATACAAGAGATCGTATAAAAACAAAAATTTTTTTTTATAAGCTTGGTGTTGAAATCCAAAAAATAAAATTGAAATAGAATGGAATTGTAAGAAGAGGATATTAACAATATTAACAATTTAATGTTAATAAAATAAACCTTCTTTTTTTCGTTTGTGTTAATTATTTTTCTTACTTCGTATCAAATAATTTAATAACCAAAAAAACCATGGCAACAAAAAAGAAAGCAGCTCCTAAAAAAGCAGCAAAAAAAGCAGCTAAGAAAAAAGCAGCTCCAAAAAAAGCAGCTAAAAAAGCAGCTCCAAAAAAAGCAGCTAAAAAAGCAGCTAAAAAGAAAAAGTAAAAAAAAGCCCTTCGGGGCTTTTTTTTTGCCCTTTATTTTCCTTTCCTCAATTACTCTTCCTACAAGGCTTTCAGAATTACACCAATACCTTGCATTTCATTTAAAGTGATCTTCCCGTTTTCAAAAGTAATTCCATCAAACAGATTGTTTTTTATTAATAATGCTCCATCCAAATCGGCATAATCAACTTTTGTAGTCAATTGTGCTGCAGCAGAAATTGCACAGGATGTTTCGCTCATACATCCGATCAATAGTTTTAAATTTAATTCTTTTGCACGAAGAATCATCTTGTGTGCTTCATGCATTCCTGTACATTTCATTAATTTAATATTGATTCCATGAAAACAGTCCTTCACTTTATCAATATCTGAAAAACGTTGAATGCTTTCATCAGCAAACAATGGGATAGAACTTCTTTCAAATAGCCAATTCGCATCATCCAAATTATCTTTTGGTAATGCTTGTTCAATAAATAATACATTTTTATCGCTCAACCAGTTGATCATCTCCAAAGCGAGATGTTTGTCTTTCCATCCTTGATTTACATCAATTGCGATTGGCTTGTTCGAAATACTTCGAATAGTATCAATGATTATTTTGTCGTTTTCTCCGTTGAGCTTTACTTTAAGAATTGGATAGTCCTCTCCTTCCAATACTTTTTGTTTTAAGACCTCCGGTTCATCAATCCCGAGCGTATAGGTTGTATACGGAGTGTCTTTTTTATCACCATGAAATAACTGCCAACAAGGTTTGTTTTTAATTTTCCCTATAAGATCATGTAGTGCGATATCAATTGAAGCTTTTGCTGCTGTGTTGTATTTTTCTATTCCATCAATTTCAATCAAAATAGATTCAATTTCAAATGGGTCACTGAATTTTGAAAGGACCAATTCCGCCTTCTTTAAAAACGACAGAACAGTTTCATGTGATTCCCCTAAATAGGGTGGCATACTGGCTTCCCCGTATCCAATCATTCCCTCGTATTCAATTTTAGTAATTACGATGGGGGTTGTTGATCGGATTCCATGAGCAATTTTAAAAGGACGTTTAAAATAGAGCGTGTAAGGAAAATAGGTGAGTTTCATTTTTTATTGTTTTTACGAAAGTAAATAGAATATCGCAAAACACGCCAAGCAAAATTTAGGACAATGCCGAATCAATTAGTAAGAGCCTTTTAAATTATTTTTCAGCTTTGTGTTCTTAGGTTCGTTCTTCTTGAATTTATTTCTAGTTCAAATTTTTTTAAGGAGCGAAAATAATTTGTTCATTGTTTGTTATTAGAACCATTTGTGCTATTCTATATATATCCTATATTTGTGTCATTAACATAACAAATTCACAATAATGAAATCTTTCATTTTATTATTATTCGCCTCTTCCATTTTGTTTTTTGCAAGTTGCGCAGGTTCAAAAAAAGAAGAAACAACTGCATCCATGTCAGGTATGATGGAGGTAGACCTAAAAATGAATGGCACTCCGCTATCTATTATGGTTCCCGACTCAACAAAAGGGAAGGTCGAAATCGTTGAACAACCTTGGGGTGCGACTGAAATTCAAGTAGGGAAAGATTTTCAAATTTCAATCGAAGAAGGGGAAGGAGATATTGCACTTATGAAAAGTGATATTGCGGGAAACGATGTCAATAAATTCAAACGTTTTGTAAAAGATGAAACAACGTTGTTGTTTTGGGAATCAGCGATCACAGCACCTGAATGTCATTTTTATACAATCGTAAAACCCGGAACAGTACCTTATGTAATCCAGGATATTAAAGGAGATGTGTTTAGTGAAAACGCTGTTCAAACAATGGTAGATGCAGCAAAAACATTGAAAACAAAAGAAGCTGTAAAACCAAATTCGTAAAAAAAGGAAATATTTTAAACGACACCTCGCTTCGAATTGTAGTAGCGAGGTTTTTTTTTAATATTAATTATAGAATACATCATGTTACGCATATTTAATTTATACACAGAATCCTTTGCAAATATTCAACGCAATATTTGGATCCTTTCAATTGCTATGTTCATCAATAGAAGCGGTTCGATGGTTTTGTTATTTACTTCTCTGTATCTGACAAAAGACCTACACTTCACTATTGCTCAAGCTGGAATTGCTCTGAGTTTTTATGGAATTGGAAGCGTTTTGGGTTCCTATGCGGGTGGGTGGTTAACCGATAGGAAGAATTTTTTCGACATTATGTTTCTTTCGCTCATTGTTAGTGGGTTGATTCTTTTATTGCTTTTAATTGCTACAACACCTTTTGCCATTTCTCTTATTATTTTCTGTTATGCGTTTGCTGCAGATATTTTTCGTCCCGCAAACTCAAAAGCAATTGCGGCAAATAGCACTCCCGAAAATAGAACCCGCTCCGTTTCTTTAGTTCGTTTAGCAATTAATTTAGGATTTTCAATCGGCCCTGCTGCCGGTGGATTTATTGCTTTATACCTTGGCTACAAATGGTTATTTGTAATTGATGCGTGCAGTGGTTTTTTGGCAGCCATTATGTTATGGATGTATCTGCCAAGAGGAACAGATGAAAGCAAAAAAATAGATTCTGCTGTTTTAGGTGACAGCTCTTCATCAGCCTATCGTGATTGGCCTTATTTAGTTTTTATAGTGCTTGTTGCATTTTTTGGAATTTGTTTTTTTCAACTGTTTGCTAGTATGCCTCAGTATTTTTCTCAGGAATGCCACTATAATGAAGATAGGATTGGCTTGTTGATGGCACTGAATGGATTGTTAGTTGTAATTATCGAAATGCCATTGGTAGCTGCATTGGAAAAAAACAAAAAGATATTCTCTTTCATTATTGCCGGAGTGCTTTGTTTGCCTGTTTCATTTGCAATCTTGCATTTTGGAAAAGGGATGATGATTTGGGCTGTTGTTTACACATTATTCATAACGATGTCAGAAATACTCGCCATGCCATTTATGATGAACTATTCCTTATCCCGTCCTGCAAAAGAACGTCAAGGACAATATGCTGCATTGTATTCTATTTCTTATGGCTTAGCAAATATTTTCGCCCCATTATTGGGTTTAGGTATTGCCGATACATATGGATTTGATAAAATGTTTTACTTCTTTATCGGATTGAGTTTGTTAACGGCAGTCGGTTTTTGGATGTTGAAGAGGAGGGAAGGGTTACGTCTTTTGCTCAATGACCCTTTTGAAATGTGATTTTTAGTAAACAGCATTTTTTTATTGACGCATTAATAATTCTGACATTGTTCCCCAAAAAAAACGCCTTTGTATTTCTACAAAGGCGTTTCATTATTTTAATTGAATGATTATTGAGAAACCATTTTTTTCTCCTGACGTTTACGCTCCGTCTCATCCAAAATAACTTTTCGCATGCGAATAGACCCTGGAGTTACTTCAACATATTCATCAATCTGAATGTATTCCATTGCTTCTTCTAATGAAAAAGGAATTTTTGGAGCAATACGCATTTTATCATCTGTTCCAGATGCGCGCATGTTCGATAATTTTTTCTCTTTCGTAATATTTACTACGATATCATCCTGGCGGTTATTTTCTCCGATAATTTGTCCTGTATAAATTGGTTCACCTGGTTCAACAAAGAATTTACCTCTGTCTTGTAATTTGTCAATTGAGTAGGCAATCGCAGTTCCTAATTCACCTGAAATCAACACACCATTGTTACGGCTAGGGATAGGGCCTTTCCAAGGTTCAAATGCTTTAAAGCGATGAGCCATAATAGCCTCACCAGCTGTTGCAGTTAAAATGTTATTACGTAATCCGATGATACCACGGGATGGGATCTCAAATTCCAAATGCTGTAAATCACCTTTGGGTTCCATCAACAACATATCCCCTTTACGCTGGCTTACATATTCGATCACTTTTCCAGCAGACTCTTCTGGAACATCAACTGTTAAATATTCTATCGGCTCACATTTTACGCCATCAATTTCTTTGATGATCACTTGTGGTTGTCCAACTTGTAATTCATATCCTTCACGTCTCATTGTTTCAATCAAAACAGATAAGTGAAGAATCCCTCTTCCAAATACTAAATAAGAATCAGCAGAGTTTGTTTCTTCAACGCGCAAGGCAAGATTTTTTTCTAACTCTTTAAATAAACGATCGCGCAAGTGGCGTGAGGTTACAAATTTTCCTTCTTTACCAAAGAATGGCGAGTTGTTGATACAAAACAACATATTCATGGTAGGTTCATCGATCGCGATAGGAGTCAATCCTTCCGGATTTTCAAAGTCAGCAATGGTATCACCAATTTCGAATCCTTCAATTCCGGTAATTGCAACAATTTCTCCTGATTGAATGGTGTCGGTTGTTTTAGCTTTTCCTAAACCTTCGAAGATGAATAATTCTTTTATACGGGATTTAACAATTGACCCATCACGTTTTACCAATGACACAGGCATGTTTTCCTTAATAGAGCCTCTGTGAACACGTCCAACAGCAATACGTCCTACGAAAGATGAAAAATCCAAAGAAGTAATTTGCATTTGCAATGTACCTTCTTGTCTTGGAGCTTCCGGAAAAAAATCAATGATAGTATCTAATAAATAGGTAATATCTTCTGTTGGATTTTTCCAATCTGGACCCATCCATCCTTGTTTTGAAGAACCATAAACTGTTTTAAAATCTAATTGTTCTTCCGTAGCATCTAAATTAAAGAACAGATCAAACACTTGATCATGTACCTCATCAGGTCGACAGTTTGGTTTATCTACTTTGTTGATCACCAATACAACTCGTTTTCCTTGAGCCAATGCTTTTTGTGTAACGAAACGTGTTTGAGGCATTGCACCTTCAAACGCATCTACTAATAATACAACCCCATCAGCCATGTTCAAAACACGCTCTACTTCTCCTCCAAAGTCAGCATGGCCCGGAGTGTCAATGATGTTGATTTTTGTTCCTTTATATCTTACAGATACATTCTTTGCCAAAATTGTGATTCCGCGTTCACGCTCCAGGTCATTGTTGTCAAGAATCAATTCTCCTGACTCTTGGTTTTCACGGAACAATTTTCCGGTGTGTAAAATTTTGTCTACCAGGGTCGTTTTTCCGTGATCGACATGGGCAATAATGGCAATGTTTCTGATATTTTTCATTGTAAATTGGTTTTAAATGAATGCCATGATTTAAAATAATTCATCACATTCAATCAATAATTGATTTTAAGGGTGCAAAAGTAGTGATATTTATTGGTATTTCTGCATAAGCCGACCGCTAATAATCTGTGTTGGTCGAAATTATGTACTTTTGGGAATCAGATAAGCGCTTAAAATATGATAAACACTACAAAAATATGGTATGCCGATCCAACTGTTGAAAGCCTGGATTGGATGAATTCAAATACACTTTCAGAATCGCTTCAAATTAGGATTACAGAGATTGGTCATGACTATTTAAAAGGAACTATGCCTGTAGATGGTCGAACCAAACAGCCTTTTGGTCTGTTGCATGGCGGCGCTTCTGTTGCTTTAGCGGAAACATTGGGTAGTATAGCCTCCTGGTTAACGGTAAATCCTGAATTATTCATTGGGGTCGGCATCGAGATCAATGCAAATCATATTAAAGCTGTCAAAGAAGGTTATGTGACTGCTATTTGTAAGCCTATTCATATAAAGGGAATGAACCATATTTGGGAAATAAAAATTTATAATGATGTTGGTGAATTAACATGCATCAGTCGCTTTACTTGCCGCATTGTATCAAAAGCAAAGATGGAAGGGAAGAAATAAGTGTTACTTAAAAAAATCTTTCGCGGTAATGGTTTTTACTTTATCATTTTTTGCATGACTTATTGCAATTTCATAGGATGAAAAAGATCTTCCTGTACCCGCTTGTTCCTGTTTCATTTTAAAAACATCATTCCCGGTATTTAATTCGACAAACCCTATTTCATTTTTAAAGCCTCCCCTGATGGATCGGTTGTTTAAAAATAGTTTAGTGGTATCCCAATCTGTTCCAAAGTAAACTTTTAAATAATATTCGCCGTCTGGTATTTCATTCATTTTAAATTCGCTACCTCTGTTCATGTATTGATTGCGGATGGTTTTAAATGGCTGCTGGTTTTGAACTAAACATACAACGCTTTCGCACTCGTAACTCGTTTTGATGTTTATGCAGTTTTTACTTTGGTTGTCCGATATTTCTTCGCCAAAGAAACCAGAGTATGGCGATTCAAATTCACGAATAGCTGGTTGTTCTGTTTTTTTTATTTCAGTTGTAGGTAAATGTGTTGAATTTTGTTTCGGGCTGTCTGTTGAATAGGAAATAATAAAATAGAGTAGAATAAGCGCAATTCCTATACTCACAATTATTTGAAACCCTTCTGAATTATCCTGCTTCTTTGTTGGGCGTTTCTGCTGTGCAGATGCATATGGGCGTTTTTTGTCTTGCGCATTTTGTTGTGCATATTGATAGGCATTTCCTGTATAGGGCCTTCCTGTAGAAGCTGTATTTTGCTTATACGAACTGCTGCTTCCATATGTAAATCGTAGATCATATTTTTTCCGTTTCTCGGGATTTGATAAAACGGTGTAGGCTTGTTGAATCTCTTTAAAGTATTCTTCGGCTGCTTTGTTGCCAGGATTTTTATCGGGGTGGTATTTTTTAGCTAGTGTCCGGTATGCATTTTTGATCTCATCGCTGGATGCGTTATTTGCTAATCCTAATAATAGGTAATGGTTATTTTGTTGCATTAATTTATAGGCTCAGCATTCGCGAATTAAAAGCAAGTAAAAATACAAAAAATCTTCTTTTCAAGGAATTACTAAAATTTTATGAATTTGTTGACGAAAGATGTTTTTTGTACGACAAAATACTTTAATTTTGCGACAAATTAGAAAAGCAATAATTTTATTTTGAAGTTAAGATTACAATATTGCGTATGAAAAGTACTGCCAATTAAGAATAAGTTCCTGTTTTTAACATAGAAAAAAATGAAAAAAATACTAATTGCTGTTTTTATCTTGTTTGTTTCATCCTCTGTTTTTGCTTTACAAGTAATTGTGTTGGAAGGAAACTATCAAGGAAAAAATTTATTTATTCAAAATCCATATGCTGGATCCGGAGCAGGTTTTTGCGTGTCGGAGGTTCGTGTAAATGGAAATGTACTGACAGACGAAATTGCATTTAGTGCGTTCGAAATTGATTTCAGAAACTTTAATTTGAAGATAGGGGATAAGGTAGTGGTGAAAATTTCACATAAAGATGGTTGCAATCCGAAAGTATTAAATCCAGAAGTATTAAAGCCTAAAAGTACATTTGAAATTGTCTCCATGTCCATTCAATCTGATCTAATTTTCAAATGGTCTACAAAAGGAGAAACAGGCAAACTCACTTTTACAATTGAGCAATTCCGTTGGAACAAATGGGTAAAAGTTGGTGAAGTGGAAGGGAAGGGTACTCCAGAAGTAAACAACTATTCTTTCCTAGTATCTCCACACTCAGGAAAAAACCAATACCGCATTAAACAGGTAGATTATACTGGTCAACCAAAATTATCTAAAACAGTTGATTATAACTGTACATCTCCTGAAATTACATTCAGTCCCGCCAAAGTTTCTAAAGAAATAGAATTTTTTGCCGGCAGCACACCAAAAGAAACAATGTTTGAGATATACGATCAATTTGGGAATATCCTTAAAAGAGGCTATGCATCAACAATTGATGCCTCTAATCTTGCCAAAGGAGCTTATTATTTTAATTACGATAATAAAATGGGCGAGTTCATTAAAAAATAATTTTTAGCTTCGCTGAAAATAATATAACAGTCCAGGTTTTTATCGGGATTGTTTTTTTTCTAAAAACGCTAAACTATTGATCATGTTAAAAATCGAACATTTAGGAATTGCAGTTAAAAATTTAGAGCAGTCGAATGAATTATTCTCAAAGTTGTTTGGCAAAAAACCATATAAGTTGGAGAAGGTAGATTCAGAAGCTGTTTCCACCTCTTTTTTTATGATTGGCGACAATAAAATAGAATTATTAGAAGCAACAAACCCTGAAAGTGCGATTGCTAAATTTATAGATAAAAAGGGCGAGGGGATTCATCATATTGCTTTTGAAGTAGAAGATGTGGTGATGGAGATGAAGCGCTTGCAAAACGAGGGGTTTACACTCTTATCAGCAGAACCTAAAAAAGGGGCTGATAATAAATTGATCTGTTTTTTGCATCCGAAAGAAACAAATGGGGTGCTGATAGAACTTTGTCAAGAGATAAAATAATTTGAATTTCTCTTAGCTGATATGGTAATGATATAAGTGCTGATGGAAGAACTTGTTTATTTCACAGCAGGCTTAGGTTGAAAGAACGACTTAAGAATGAGGTAAGTGTTAAAGAACACATTATCAAAACAGATCCAAAATAGTTTCCTTTTTCACATTCAACCAATAGGCCTCTATTCCCAATTTTTTAGCACTTTCCACATGTTGGATAGAGTCGTCAATGAACAAAGTTTCCATAGGGTTCAAGTTGTTTTCCTTTATAATAAATTCGAAAATTTCGATGTCAGGCTTTCGCATTCCAATTTGATAGGACAAATACATTTTTTCGAAATAAGCCGATAAATCCGATGTTTTGAAGTTTTTTTCAAGGTATTCGTGAAAAGCAATGATGTGAATTTCGTTGGTATTGCTGAGTAAAAAAGTGCGGTGGGTCTGCTTCAAACGACCTAATAAATCAAGCCTTTCAGCAGGCAGATCCAACAGCATTGAATTCCAGGCCTTATCAATAGCATGATCTGTAGTATTTTTTTTACAAAAAGTTTTTAGAGCAGAGCGAAATTGTGCTGAAGAGATTTCGCCTTTCTCATATACATCAAACAATTGCTGTTGTTGTGCCTGTGAAAAAAGATTTTCAAAATTAGAAAGTTCTAATTCCTGAAAAGACTTCACAGTAAGGGTATAGTCGATGTTTAAAATAACATTCCCTAAATCGAATAGAATGTTTTTATACTTATTTAGATCAATCGGCATAATAAGGAGCAAAGAGTTTTGTTAATTGGATACAAATATATAATTTCGCATTCCATTCGTTATACATTCTGAATGGAAAACTCACCGCAGAGTATAAAAGCCGGGCCTATAGCTCATTCGGTTAGAGCAACAGACTCATAATCTGTGGGTGCTTGGTTCGATTCCAAGTGGGCCCACCCAAGAAAAACCCGTAGAAATGCGGGTTTTTTCATTTTATTGTTAGCGTCGGATTTGTTTTGAACGTTTCTTTAGAAATAGTGCTATTAAGAAGTAAAATAACATTTTAAAAAATGAAAGTAGAAATTTGGTCTGACATCATGTGTCCGTTTTGTTACATAGGAAAACGAAAGTTTGAATCGGCGCTTGCTCAGTTTGAGCATAAAGATGATGTGGATATCGTTTGGAAAAGTTTTCAGCTGAACCCAGATATGAAGACGGAAGCAGGTAAGAATATCAATCAGTATTTAGCTGAAATTAAAGGATGGTCTGTTGAACAAGCAAAAGAAATGAATGACCGTGTAACAGAAATGGCCAAACAAGTTGGTTTAGAGTATGATTTGAATAAAGCGGTTGTCGCAAATTCTTTTAATGCACATCGGTTGATTCAATTTGCAAAAAACACTGGCAAAGGTGATGCTGCTGAAGAACGATTATTTAAAGCCTATTTTACGGAAGGAAAAAATGTTGACGACCTTCATGTGCTTTCTCAACTGGCTGGAGATATAGGTTTAAATATTACAGAGGTAGATGAGGTATTGAAAAGTGCAGCTTTTTCTGACGAAGTGCAGCAGGATGTTTATGAAGCTCAGCAGGTGGGTGTAAGAGGCGTTCCGTTTTTTGTTCTTGGAAATAAGTACGCTGTTTCTGGTGCGCAGGAAAGTGCTACATTTTTGCAAGCCTTGAAAACTACCTGGGATGAAACACATTCGTAGAATCCCTTTTTTCTGAATGTTTCGAGAAGGGCCTTTTGCTTTATGAAGACCTTTTAATAAAATAGCATAAGTACAAATTCAACTAGAAATCCCAAAGCAAATCCTGAGTATACTTGCATAGGCGTATGTGCTTTTAATTTTAAACGTGCAAAGCCAATTATACCGGAACAAAATAGAAGAGTCATAAATATGAAATGCAGGTCGATCTGTAACCTTTCTATCATGCCAAGTGTCGCTCCTGTTAATCCTCCTATACCTATCAGATGAGCACTGATTTTCCATTTGAAATTTATTATCAGCGTAAGTAAAATAGAAATGGCAGCTCCCAAATTTAAAATATTTAAAAAATCAATCACTGTTACTTTATAAAAGTCAGGGAAGTTTGCATGATGAAATAAATAAAACAATGCAAAATAATAGATGGCTGTAGTGCTAAATGGGATGACGCGTTCAGCACTTGTTTCCATCTCCAGCGACTTGATTCTTCCCATTTTTAATAAAATGAATGCATTGACCGATGGTAAGAGAAAAGTAAAAATAAAAGTGACAGACAAGATGACCACTTTTAAGTTTAATGGTGTGACATCTGAAATATAGTTTGTAGAAAAAAAGATGAATGTAAAGCCATACGTGGGCATTAACAATGGATGAAATAGATAGGAAAAAATGGTGGCAAGATTTTTTTCAAAATCCTTTTCGGCAACAGGAGCTGTATCCATTTATAATTCTTTTCTTAAGCGTGCAACAGGGATTTCAAGCTGTTCGCGGTATTTGGCAATTGTTCTTCTAGCAATGTTATACCCCTTTTCTTTCAGGATTTTCGTGAGTTTATCGTCTGTTAAAGGTTTCTTTTTGTTTTCCGCAGCAATACAATCTTCCAGTATTTTTTTTACTTCACGGGTAGAAACCTCTTCGCCACTATCTGTAGAAAGCGATTCACTAAAAAATGATTTTAATAAAAAAGTACCGAAGGGTGTTTGTACATATTTACTATTTGCAACACGGGAGATTGTCGAAATGTCAAGGTTAACTCTTTCTGCAATATCTTTCAGTATCATAGGTTTTAGCATGGTTTCGTCACCGGTCAAAAAATAATCTTTTTGATATTCCATGATTGCATTCATAGTAAATAGTAGAGTATAGCTTCGTTGTTGAATCGCATCAATGAACCATTTTGCTCCTTCTAGTTTTTGTTTTACAAATACAGACGCTTCTTTGCTGCTCTTGTCTTTTGATTTCGAATATTCCTCCAGCATTTTAGAATACTCTTTACTCACTTTGAGGTCAGGAGAGTTGCGGGAGTTAAGAGTAAGTAAAAGTTGCCCATCTTCATTGATCATGATGAAGTCGGCAATCACTTGTTGAAAACTCTTCTGACCATCAGCCATCGAGTTCCCCGGGCGAGGATTCAATTTTAAAATTTCCTGAATCACTTCCTTTAAAAGGTCATCCTCAATATCTAATTTTTTGGAAATCTTATCATAATGTTTTTTTGAAAATTCATCCATCTGCTTTTCTACCACTTCAGTAGCAAGCTCAACAATCATGGTTTGAACTTCAATTCGTCTGAGCTGAATGAGTAAGCACTCTTGAAGGTCGCGAGCCCCAACACCAGCAGGATCGAAATCCTGAATGATCTTCAATAATTCATTTAACTCCGCTTCGGTTGTCGTAATATTTTGTGAAAAGGCGATGTCATCAACGATGGAGCTAAGGTCTCTGCGCAAGTAACCATCGTCATCTAAATTACCAATCAAATTAAGGGCAATTTGATATTCTCTGTCGTCAAGGGCTTTCATTCCCAGTTGACTTTCCAGATTGTCTTGAAAAGAAACTCCTACAGAAAAAGGGATCTCTTTGCGTTCTTCATCAGGGCTTGTATTATTTGCTTTTAGCTTATAAGATGCTCCTTCATCATCATCCATGTAATCGCTGATGCTGAAATCCTCCCGTTGATTGTCATCATCAACAGGAGCGTCTTCGTAGTTTTCATCTTCCAGATCGGAGTTTGTTTCTTCGTCATTATCAACACCTTCTTCCAAAGCTGGGTTGATCTCCATCTCTTCTTTGATGCGTTGTTCAAGCGCAATAGTCGGCAACTGCAACAACTTCATCAGCTGGATTTGCTGAGGGGATAATTTTTGTAGTAATTTTTGTGATTGTATTTGCCTTAACATACTGTATGTGCGCTCTAATTTCTTGCTACAAAAGTAAACCAAATATTGCTATTTCTGTCCCGACAAATAGATAATATTTGCGATTGTGCGAATCCATTTTCAATATTAAAATTCCTGAAGTCATTGGTATTCGCAATAGCATGTAGTTATTTTTTTAGAAAAGAAAAAAATAAATAGTGCTATTTAAAATTCGGCAGTTTTTGGAGCTCTAGGGAAAGGTATTACGTCACGAATGTTTGTCATTCCAGTCACAAACAAAACCAATCTTTCAAACCCCAATCCGAATCCAGCGTGTGGGGCAGTTCCAAATTTTCGGGTATCCAGGTACCAGTAAAGTTCATCTTTAGGAATATGCATTTCATCCATTCTTTTCTCAAGCAGACTCATTCGTTCTTCTCGCTGAGATCCACCAATTATTTCACCAATACCAGGAAATAAAATATCCATCGCTGCAACTGTTTTTCCATCTTCATTTTGTCTCATGTAAAACGACTTAATGTCTTTTGGATAATCCGTTAATATGACAGGTTTCTTGAAATGTTTCTCTACTAAAAAGCGTTCGTGTTCACTTTGCAGGTCGGCACCCCAATTTTCGATCAGGTATTTGAATTTTTTCTTTTTATTAGGGGTTGAATTTTTTAAGATGTCAATCGCTTCGGTGTATGTTAATCGTTCGAAATCATTTGACAAACAGAAATTCAATTTAGCAAGTAAATCCAATTCAGAACGTTCGTCCTGAGGTTTTGATTTTTCTTCTTCTAATAAACGGTTCTTTAAAAATTCCAATTCGTCCGCGCAATGTTCAATAGCATATTTAATCACGTATTTCAATAGGTCTTCCGCTAACTGCATGTTGTCTTGTAAGTCAGCAAATGCAACTTCTGGTTCTATCATCCAAAATTCAGCAAGGTGACGAGTGGTGTTAGAATTTTCTGCCCGGAATGTGGGACCGAATGTGTAAATCTCTCCTAATGCCATTGCTGCAAGTTCCCCTTCCAGCTGACCCGAAACGGTAAGGTTGGTAGAGCGGCCAAAGAAATCTTGTTTGAAATCAACTTTACCATCCTCTGAACGAGGTGGGTTGTCGAAATCTAGATTGGTAACACGAAACATCTCTCCAGCTCCTTCTGCATCCGATGCTGTGATGATAGGGGTATGCAAATAAACAAATCCTCTGTCATTAAAAAATTGGTGAATAGCGAATGCTAATGTATGACGTACCTTAAATACCGCGTTGAAGGTATTTGTTCTGAATCGCAAATGAGCTATTTCGCGTAAGAATTCAAGGCTGTGTTTTTTTGGTTGTAACGGAAATTTTTCAGCGTCACTATCTCCAAGTATTTCAAGGTGTTTCACTTTAACTTCCACTTTCTGACCTTTCCCCAACGATTCGATGAGTTCACCTGTAATGCTTATTGCGGCACCCGTAGTAAGTCTTTTTAAAAGTGTTTCATCAGTGTTTTCAAAATCAACAACTGCCTGAATATTATTTATTGTTGAACCATCATTAATTGCAATAAATTGATTGTTACGAAATGTACGCACCCACCCCATTACAGTTACTTCATTTCCATATGCTGTAGAATTTAACAGCTCTTTCACTTTAGTTCTTTTCATTGATAAATCATTTTGTTTGTTTTCCCAATTCGATAAAAAATGGAGCATACAAAAAAACGAATTTTTTAGGGTTTAACAATATATTAAATTTAAAAAGCCCTTCTTTATTGAGAATGGCTTTTTTAAAACGGTGTTATTTTGGATTATTTCGATACTGATTTTATGCTTTGAAATAAACAATCTATAGCATCATCAACAAAATTAGTAAACAGTCTGTCATCGTAAATTCCTGAAAAAATACATTTTGGAAACATTTTCTTAAAAAATAGTTTCCGTTTTTATTATTGGTAATCAGGCCATTAAGTTTCAATTGCAAGAAAAACAGAGCGGAAACTTTGGAAATAAAAAATGTTTCCATAGTTTTGCCGCGGATTTAACTAAATAGAAAATGGAAACAAAAGAAAGGATATTACATGGTGCCGAAGAGCTTTTCTTTAAGTATGGGATAAAAAGTATCACAATGGATGATATTGCAAAACATTTGGCCATATCAAAAAAAACAATCTATCAGTTTTATAGTGATAAAAATGAGTTGGTAGAAACATTAATGGCTGCTAAGTTAAAAGAGGATGAGATCGAATTTCAAATTATTCAGAAAGAGTCCGCAAATATGATAGAGGAAGTTTTTCACATGATGAAACACATTAGCATCATCTTCTCAAAAACCAATCCGACAATATTTTATGATCTTCAAAAATATCATCCTAAAGCCTGGAATCTCTTTCAAGCATTTAAGCATGATTGTATGGCACGAACAATTGAAGCATCAATTGAAAGAGGCAAAAGAGAGGGGCTCGTGAGAAGCGATGTGAATTCAAAAGTGCTTTCAATTATGAGGATTGAGCAAGTTGAGATGGGATTAAATTCTGAAGTTTTTCCCTTGGATAAATTTAAGATTGTGGACATACAGTTGGCGTTGCTGGATCATTTTTTATATGGCATTTGTACGCTAAAAGGACACAAAATGATCAACAAGAATAAAGATCTGTCGGATGATGAATAATCAAAAATAATATATACACAACCAGATTAAAAATAGAACTATGAAACGAATAATAATTATTGGATTAAGTATATTGATGTTGGATTCTTTTGGACAAACAAAAGAGAATACGTCCTATACATTTTCTCTAAAGCAGGCAATAGATTATGCACTGCAAAATCAAAAGGATGTGAAAAATGCAATCATCGATGAAGCTATTGCACAAAAGAAGGTAAACGAAATTTTAGGATCGGGTTTACCTCAAATCAATGGAAGTTTTGACTTCAAAGATTTTATTGAAGTGCCGACGAGCATAGTTGCTGCATCAAATTTTGGTGGCCCTCCGGGAGTTTATTCTGCTCTTAAATTCGGATTGCAATATCAAGCATCAGCAGGACTGGATGCATCACAGCTTTTATTCAGCAGTGATTATTTTCTTGGTTTGAAAGCGTCAAAAACATTTGTTGAATTATCAAAAATAGCCACACAGCGAACTAAGACGGAAACATGTGCTGCTGTTAGCAAGGCATATTACACTGTTCTTGTAAATGAACAACGAAACAAGCTGATGGATGCAAATATTGTGCGGGTAAAAAAAGCGCTTGATGATACAAAAGCTTTGTTGGAGAATGGCTTTGTTGAAAAAATTGATTACGACCGACTGACCGTTACCTATAACAATCTTTTAGTAGAACAAGAGAAAATTCAACGCTTGTTAGGTTTAGGAAGCTATCTGTTAAAATATCAGATGGGAATGGATATCAACGCAACACTTACCTTGTCGGATAAATTAGACGATGTAAAATTTGATGTGGGCACCAACAATACATCTGATAAATTCGACTATGCCAAACGTTCAGAGTATGGATTATTTGAAGCGCAATATCAGTTAGCAAAACTTGATCTGAAACGTAATAAAATGGCTTTTTTACCTACTGCTGTTGCCTATGGATCGCTGTCTCAAACTGCGATGAGAAACGAGTTTGATATTTTCAATGCTGCTACACCTTGGTATCCTACAGCTTTAATAGGCGCTAAAGTTACCTTCCCCATCTTCACAGGTTTAAGAGGTCATGCAAGAACACAACAAGCACAATTGTCATTGCAAAAAGCAGAAAACAATATGGATTTTATAAAAAAATCCATCGATCTTGAATTGGCTTCATCTGTTACTGTGCTACAGAATGCCTCATCCTCATTAGATAATCAAAAGAAAAATATTTCTATTGCAGAAGAAGTTGTGCGTGTTGCTAAGCTAAAATACGAACAAGGTGTGGGTTCAAATTTGGAGCTAACCTCAGCAGAAACAGCATTAAAAGAAGCACAGACAAATTATTACAATGCCTTGTTTGATGCCATTGTGGCAAAGATCGATTTTGATAAAGCAAACGGAAACCTTAAATAGTAAATTACTTATTCAATCAAAAAATAGATACAATGAAAAAATTATTTTTTATACCAACATTAGCATTAGCAATATTAGCATGTCATTCGGCAGGTAACGACAAAAAAGCGGAGCTGGAGAAATTAAAAAAACAAGAATCAGAATTAAAATCAAAAATTCAAGCTTTGGAAACAGAGTTGAGCGCAAATGATTCTGCTCCAAAAGGGTTGGCTGTTTCTGTCATTAGTCTTAAAGCAGAAATGTTCAGAAATTTTATTGATGTGCAAGGCAAAGTAGATGCAGATGAAAATGTTGCGCTGAGTTCTGAAATGCCCGGAACGATTACAAAAATAAATGTAAAAGTAGGTGATGAAGTTAGTGTAGGACAGGTTTTAGCTGAAACAGATGCTCGCGCTATCAGTCAGCAAATTTCTGACTTGCAAACCAATGCAGATCTTGTAACCCAAATCTATGAGAAACAAAAAAATCTTTGGGAACAAAAAATTGGTACTGAAGTGCAGTATTTACAAGCGAAAACAAATAAAGAAAGTATGTCTAAAAAAATGGCTGCGTTACAGGAGCAATTAAAAATGACAAAGATAATTTCTCCGATTAATGGAAATGTGGATGCCGTGGATATTAAGCTTGGCCAAATTGCTTCTCCTGGAATGCCTTCCATTAGAGTGATCAACTATTCTAACTTAAAAGTGAAAGCAGATGTTGCAGAAACCTATGCTGCTAAGATCCAAAAAGGAGCTGATGTTGTTGTTCGTTTTCCCGACATGAATGATTCCATTATCGCGAAAGTTAATTTTGTTTCCCGTGCAATTAATTTGAGTAGCAGAACTTTTAACGTGGAGGTGTTGTTGGATAATAAAAAACAATATCATCCAAATATGGTTGCACGTTTAAGTATTAATGATTACCAATCGGCGACACCTGTTTTGATTGTTCCGGTAAATGTCATACAAAAAGATGAGAACAATTCTTTTTATGTTTTTGTTGCCGAAGGCAATAAAGCAAAAAAACAATTGGTAAATATTGGTAAACAGTACAATGGGAAAGCGGAAATTATTTCGGGCTTAAAAGAAGGGGATCTTCTTTTAGAAAGTGGCTACGACCTAGTAAATGAAGGAGATTTGATCGCATATAAAAAATAATTTTTTGATTCATACAGAATGGTAGCATTCCAAAATGATTCGAATTAAAATGAAATTAATATAAATTGACTATGAATTTTAAAGAATTTAAACCATCAAGCTGGGCGATTGATAATAAAATAAGTATCTATATTCTTACCATTTTTATTGCAATTGCTGGTATTATGTCCTACAACAAATTACCAAAAGAAAACTTCCCGGATATTGTTGTTCCGACAATTTATGTGAATACCGTATACGTAGGAAATTCTCCTACAAATATTGAGAATTTGGTTACGAAACCTATTGAAAAACAATTGAAATCGATTTCAGGGGTAAAAAAATTAAATTCTACCTCCTTACAAGATGTCTCGGTTATACTTGTTGAGTTTAATACAAATGTGGATGTTGCCATTGCAAAGCAAAAAGTAAAAGATGCTGTTGATAAAGCAGCTACAGATCTTCCGAAAGATCTTACGCGTCAGCCAAATGTTTTGGAAGTGGCATTCTCCGATCTTCCTATTATGTATGTGAACATTGCAGGGAACATGGATCTTAATAAATTAAAAAAATATGGCGATGATCTGAAAGACAAGATCGAAGGAATGAAACAAATATCCAAAGTAGTTATGGTTGGAGATCTTGAAAGAGAAATTCAGATCAATGTGGATATGTATAAACTTCAGGCTGCAAATTTCGCTTTGAGTGACATTCAAAGAGCCGTTCAATACGAGAACATGAATATTTCCGGTGGTTTGGTTCCAATGGATGGGATGAAAAGAAACCTTTCCGTGAAAGCTGAATTTAAATCAGTGGAAGAAATAAAAAATCTTGTGATCACCTCGGGTTCTGGTGCAAAAATGTATTTGAAAGATATTGCAGAAGTTGTAGATGGCAATAAAGAGCAAGAGAGTTATGCTCGTTTGGAAGGAAAGAACGTAATAACGCTGAACATTATAAAACGTTCTGGAGAAAACCTGATCGAAGCTTCCGACAAGATCAATGAGATCATTGCAGATATGAAGGTAAAAGATTTTCCTAAAGACCTGAAAGTTACAGTTACCGGTGATCAGTCAGAAAAATCAAGAAGCACCCTGCATGATCTTATCAATACGATTATCATCGGATTTATTTTGGTGACTTTTATTTTAATGTTCTTTATGGGTGTTACTAATGCCATATTTGTGGCGGCATCGGTTCCATTATCCATGTTCATCGCTTTCTTGTTTATGCCGAGTATTGGATTTACATTAAATATGATTGTGCTATTTGCATTTTTGTTGGCTCTCGGAATTGTAGTAGATGATGCGATTGTTGTTATTGAAAATACACACCGACTTTTTGATAACGGAAAACGTAACATTAAAGTGGCTGCAAAAATGGCTGCAGGAGAAGTGTTTCTTCCCGTATTAAGTGGAACACTTACTACGCTGGCGCCCTTTATCCCACTTGCATTTTGGACAGGTATCATCGGTAAATTTATGTTCTTTTTGCCCATCACTTTGATCATTACTTTGCTCGCTTCTTTATTAGTTGCTTATATTATCAATCCTGTTTTTGCTGTTGATTTTATGAAAACACATGAAGAAGAAAAAGCGAAATATGGTAAACTGACTAAGCTTGCAAAAATTCAATTATTGTTATATGTCGTTGCATCTGTAATTGCTCATTTGATGGGACATTCCTCGTTTGGAAATCTGGTTTTGTTTTTTGCTTTCTTTATGTTGCTTCACCGTTTTTGGTTGCACAAAGTGATTGAAAAATTTCAAACAAAAATTTGGCCTGCCTTTCAGGATCGTTATACAAAATTATTATTCCGCTTTTTAAATCGTCCTTGGATGGCTCTTGCCAGCACTTTGGTATTGTTTGTTTTTGCAATTGTCTTTTTCGCTTTGCGCAGCCCAAAGGTGGTGTTCTTCCCGCAAGGAGATCCGAACTTCGTATATGTATATGTGAAATTACCTGTAGGTACCGATCCTGCCAAAACAAATAAAGTGATGATGCAGGTGGAACAAAAAGTAAATTCAGTATTAGGTGATTCAAATAAGATTGTAAAATCGGTGATCACCAATGTTACTAAAGGAACTACCGATCCTCAGGATCAGGATCAAAGTGATTATCCGAATAAAGGAAAGATTGCGATCTCCTTTGTAGATTTTTCTGAACGTCATGGCGCATCTACTGGAGAGATTTTAACAAGCCTGCAAAAATTAGATTGGAATATTCCAGGAGCGGAGATAAACGTCAACAAAGAACAAGCTGGGCCTCCTGTTTCTAAGCCAATTAATATTGAAGTAAAAGGAGATGATTTTGATGAGCTTGTATATAATGCAACACAATTGAAACGTTATTTAGATGAACAAAAAATTACCGGAGTTGAAAATTTAAAATCCGATTTTGAAAGTAACAAACCCGAAATAGTTTTTAATATCGATAGAGAGCGTGCAAATCGAGAAGGTATTTCTACCGGAAGTATTGGTATGGAGATTCGTAATGCTGTTTTTGGTGCTGAGGTGAGTAAATTTCGTGATGACAATGATGAATATCCTATTCAGCTTCGCTATATGTATGATCAACGAAATAATATTGAAGCCTTAAGAAATTTGAAGATCACGTTCCGTGATATGAACATGGGAGGTATCTTAAGAAGTGTTCCTTTGTCTGCTTTCGCATCTGTTGAATATAGCAACACGTATGGCGGCATTAAACGTAAGATGCAAAAACGTGTGATCACATTGGGTTCGAATGTGACGGCAGGAAATAATGAAAATGAAGTTGCTGCGGCAGTTGAAAAAGCGATGAAAGGCTACGTTGCAAAAGGAAATGTGGAGATAAAAATGACTGGTCAGCAAGAAGAGCAAGCGGAGACAGGCGCATTTCTTGGCAATGCCATGTTGCTATCTCTTGGCTTGATCCTTTTGATTCTGGTTACTCAGTTTAACTCTATTGGAAAACCATTTATCATTTTAACAGAGATCTTCTTTAGTATCATCGGAGTTTTAATTGGTACCGCTTTATTCAAGATGGATATGAGTATCGTGATGACAGGTGTTGGAGTAATTGCATTAGCAGGGATTGTAGTAAGGAACGGAATATTGTTGGTAGAATTTGCCGAGATGGAACGTGCCGATGGAAAAAGTTTGTGGGACGCAACCGTTAATGCAGGTCGTACGCGTATGACTCCGGTGATCTTAACCGCAACAGCAGCAATTCTTGGATTGATACCTTTAGCAGTTGGATTGAATATCGATTTTGAAACACTCCTTTCACATGGCAATCCTCACATTTATTTTGGAGGAGACAACGTGGTGTTCTGGGGGCCTTTATCTTGGACGATGATCTTTGGCCTTTCTTTCGCAACATTTTTAACACTGTTGTTAGTACCTGCAATGTATCTGATTGCAGAACGTTTGAAACGAAAATCTGCGATTATCTTACAATATTTTGGATTACCCAATGTTGTGATGTATGTTCCGTTCTTCATCTTAATAACACGTTTTGTGATGTATTTAAGAGGGATAAAATTGGATTACGGAGATCTAGATTATTAATATTAAAAGCGTTCCGGGCATTCTGGAACGCTTTTTTATATCTTAAATACAAAAAGGCAAATCAAAAATTAGTAAAAAAGAATGGGAGCCGCTATTTTCTTTTCTATTGGAATTCTATTTCTCTTAAGCATTCCTATCATTACATCCCGACTTGCAAAACGAATGGGCCGAGACCCTAAACGATGGTTCTTTATTGGCTTGCTATTGCCTGTGATTGCCACATTTATCCTTTTCTTCCTTCCTGATCTTTCTGAAAAGGAAAAATAAGCTTCTTCTCATTCGGACTTGTTAAAAGATCAAAAAATGGAGTGGTAACACAACAAATGGTATCTTTAGATGTTAATCAATTGTTAAAATACGGTATTGGAAATTATTTTATCTTTGTGATTAATAAAAAAGTATCCCCAAGGAATGGAATTTAAAGCAGGTAAGCTTCTCGATAAAATTGAATTTCCCGCAGATCTTAGGAAGCTGAAAGAAGATCAGCTACCGGAAGTCAGTAATGAACTCAGACAATTTATCATTGATGTTGTTTCCCAGAAAGGCGGCCACTTCGGAGCTAGTCTGGGTGTAGTTGAATTAACTGTTGCCTTGCATTATGTTTTTAATACGCCTTATGATCAATTGGTGTGGGATGTAGGTCATCAGGCTTACGGCCATAAAATTCTTACCGGAAGAAGAAAAGTATTTGATACCAATCGTGTTTATAAAGGAATAAGCGGTTTCCCAAAACGTTCAGAGAGTGAATACGATACTTTTGGTGTAGGGCATTCATCTACTTCCATTGGTGCGGCTTTAGGAATGGCAGTTGCTTCTGCTTATAAAGGTGAAAAAGAACGACAGCATATTGCCGTTATCGGTGATGGCGCCATGACTGCCGGACAAGCATTTGAAGCACTCAATCATGCTGGAATAACAAATTCTAATCTATTGGTTGTTCTGAATGATAACTGTATGAGCATCGATCCGAATGTGGGTGCTTTAAAAGAATATTTAACAGACATCACTACGTCACATACTTACAATAAAGTAAAAGATGAAATCTGGAATCTGCTGGGAAAAATAAGTAAGTTCGGACCCAATGCGCAGGAGATCGTGTCTAAAATTGAGAATGGAATTAAATCTTCGTTATTAAAACAAAGCAATTTATTTGAGTCATTGAAGTTCCGTTATTTTGGACCTGTTGACGGACATGATGTAGAACGATTGACAAAAGTGTTGCAGGATCTGAAAGATATTCCGGGACCAAAAATTTTACATTGCTTAACACAAAAAGGAAAAGGGTATAAATTTTCGGAAGAAGGAAATCAAACAGTTTGGCACGCTCCAGGACTTTTCAATAAAGATACAGGAGAGATCATAAAGATAGTACCAAAGGAGCCGCAGCCACCGAAATACCAGGATGTTTTTGGTTATTCAATTGTGGAATTAGCAGAAAAAAATTCCAAGATTATGGGCATTACTCCTGCAATGCCTTCCGGATGTTCTTTGAACATCATGATGAAAGCAATGCCGGACAGAGCCTTCGATGTTGGAATTGCTGAGCAGCACGCGGTAACTTTTTCTGCCGGATTAGCGACCCAAGGATTAGTTCCATTTTGTAATATCTACTCCTCTTTTATGCAACGTGCCTACGATCAAGTAGTGCATGATGTCGCCTTGCAAAATTTACATGTTGTATTTTGTTTGGACAGAGGCGGTTTTGCGGGCGCTGATGGTCCTACACATCATGGAGCATACGATTTGGCTTATTTCCGTTGTATTCCCAATATGGTTGTTTCTGCTCCGATGAATGAAGAAGAGTTGCGTAACTTAATGTACACAGCTCAATTATCTGAAAATGCAGGCCCTTTCTCCATCCGTTATCCTAGAGGAAATGGTGTCATGAAAGATTGGAAAACACCTTTTCAGAAAGTAAAGATTGGCACTGGGCGCAGAATTCAGAACGGAGATGATATTGCCATTTTAACGATCGGACATATTGGTAATTATGCGGTAGAGGCCTGCAAAAAGTTAGAAGAATCTGGTATCAAAGCGGCTCATTATGATATGCGTTTTGTAAAACCAATCGATGAACAATTATTACATGAGGTTTTTGCAAAACACACCAAAGTAATTACTGTTGAAGATGGTTGCATCATGGGAGGTATGGGAAGTGCTGTCATAGAATTTATGGCTGACAATAATTACAATTGCCATATAAAACGATTGGGTATTCCTGATAAATTCATTGAGCATGGCGAACAACTGGAGCTTCAAATAGAGTGCGGATTCGATACAGATAGTATTATTAAAACTGCCGTTGAAATGGTTGGTATGAAACAGAATACAATGGTTGGATAGTGCAGCTTCAAATTAAAAAATAGTCCTCGAATTTACCAGCCTCATTTTTTCACAACTTTTAAAAACAATCCTTTCGCATCTTAGTTTGCTATTTCAGTAGCGTTCATTTCTTGTGCTTCCTTCCGAATCTAAGTAGGACAGACCAGATTCTAATCCTCCTATCAATGATAAGAAAGCGCAAACTATTTTTTGTTAAATTCCTTATTCAGTTGAAACAACTACTTTGTTAAAAGTAGTTGTTTCAAAAAATAAAGCAAACTTTTTGAATTATATTGAAAATGTTAATGGGATGCAATAGTTTTTTCTAACACGTTTGATGAAAAAACAACTTCCCGCATCGAAGCGAATACTGAAAACAGAGATTCTTTGTTTTCTATTAGTTCACAATCAATTTCTTCGTGAAGCTTTCGCCTGCTACTGTTAGTTTTACAAAATAAACTCCCGCCGATAATTTTGCATTGTCTGCGATTGTGTATTGATGCTCACCTGCACCTAGCTCACCGGAATAAACGATTGCAATTTTACGACCAACTACATCACAAATAGAAATATCCGTTTTGTTGTTCTCTAATAGCGTGAATGCAATTACGGTATTATCTTCGGCAGGATTAGGATAAACATTGAAATTCAGATTGCTAGAAATTTCATCCTGAACCCCTAATGTACCTGCAATATTTATATCATCCAGATAAATATTATTTCCTGCATTACTTGTAAAGCGGAACATAACAAAAAGACTTGAGACACCTGCGTATCCTGTAAGATTTATACTTTGTGTTGCCCACTGACTTGCTGTTGGAACAAAAGAAGTGCTTACTACTCCTGCCGTAGAAAGAGATACTCCGGAAATCGTTTTTCTTAAGATCCAAGTTTGTGCACAATTTGTAGATACATAAACCTGTAACTTATCTGAAGAGGTAGATGTTTTTTGTGCATGAGCAACTTTGAATGTTAGCGTTGGAGATGATCCTGTTATAGCAGTCATATTAATTGGCGGACTTATCAACTCATCTACCATTCCATCATAGGTAGAGGCATTGATGATGCTCACCGATTTTGTTCCTGTAGCAGCAGCAGTAGATGTTTGTGTCCAGGTATTAGTACCTGAATTTGCATTGTTTACATTCCAGTCAACATTCGGAATTGCACTTCCTTCAAATCCTTCGGAATAGAATGGAGCCGCATAGGTTGCTGTATTTGGATAAACAGTAATGTACCCGGTTTTGGTTGCACTCACAGAACCTGAAGCGTTTGATACTGTCATAGAAACATTATAAACTCCCGGCGTATTATAAATAATCGTAGGCATTGAATCAGTTGATGTTGCAGGTGTTCCACCTCCGAATGTCCAGCTCCAGCTTGTAGGATTACCATTCCAGGAAAGATCTGTGAATGTTAAACTGTCTCCCTGACAAACGGTATTTGTTGTTTTGCTTGATTGAAAATCAGCAAGGCAAAGAACAGATGGGGTACTTAATCCTGTAGCAGTTAAGTTAGCTGCTGTCCATAAATTATTTCTCGATGCAGTAGTGCTTGTTAAGGCCGAGCGCATTCTGGTTTTTTGTCCTGTGGTATACATATTAGAGCAATACGAGTAATCCATATAATTTTGAACATTGTCCAACGCACCGCAGGTATTTCCTGTAAGATTACAACTTGTCCATCCGCGAGTGTTAGGTGTATCTGTTACACCATCATCATACGAGCAGTTATCAATTGGTCCTGCCGCTGGAAACGGTCCTGGGCTCCAGCAAGGATCTGTTGTTAATGTTGCTGTTCCATCACACCCCGGTTGATTTGTAGGGCCCCAGGTATGTTGTAGATTTAAATAATGTCCGATCTCATGAGTTAATGCACGAGATGTAGCAACATGTCCGGTTCCAATACTTCCAACGTAAGTAGATAAGATAACGATCCCATCGTTTGCTGCAGATCCTCCACCAGCAACAGATCCCGGAGTATAGGCATATCCAGCAGCTCCGCTGGAAATTGCTTTAACAACCCATATATTCAAATACTGATTGCGCGGCCACTGATTTAATTTAGAACCGTCGTCACCGATATTTGTTTCTGTTGAATAAATACGATCGATCCCGTTCGTACAATTACCACTAGGATCTTTTTGAGCTAAGCGGAATTCAATTTCACAATCAGCAGCAACAGAAGTAAATGCAGGAACTACCGCAGATATATCTGCATTTAATTTACGGAAATCATTATTTAGGATTGTAATTTCATCTTTTATCTGAGCATCGCTGATATTTTCAGTTCCACCAAGATGAAGGATGTGAAATACAACCGGAATAGTATAAAGTGTAAGCATTGATTTGCCTTCACCTGTTTTATATCCGTTTGCAAATGCTGCTTTATCCGCTTCATCATCTTTTTTAAGACCTTCCAAATATTCTTTTCTCAATTCAGGATTAGTATCGAGTAACTTTTTTGTCATTTCATATGTTCCGCACATTTTTACATCTTGTGCAAGACCTGCATTGAAAGAACAAAGGGATATTAATCCGGCTAAAATTATTTTGTAAGGTGTATTCATAGCTTTTTGTTTGATTTTATTGATTGTTAGAGAGATTTATTCGTAATCTTTAATAGATGATACAACATCTTTTATATTATTTAAGTTAGAAAATAAATTTATGTATTTCATTGCAACAGCGTCTGGCTCGGCAAGTTGGTTATTCGATTGATATCCAATAAAGTCTTCCAATCGACTAAAATTTTCCTTATTAGCACTTCTGATGTCTGTTTGCATTTTTGTATTCACAACTCCAGGAGCGATCGAAAATATTTTAAATCCTTGATGAATACTTTCTTTTGCATGTTCTATTTTAATTTTTTGTTCAGCATCAACCACTCTGCTGAACATATCTATCCCTGCTTTTGATGCGCAATAACTAGCCCAACCGTCAATTGGGTTTTTGCCTGCGCCTGAACTTATATTTATGATCACTTTTTCAGCTTCAGTTGTATTATAACAATCAATAAAGGAATTTGTTAACACACTTGGTGAAATTAAATTAAGCGTGTAATTCCTGATGATTGTATCAGCACTATGTTTACCAATTGGTTTAATGAATCCTAGGTCCCCTGCATTGTTGATTAGATATATTTTTTTAGCATTTGCATGCAATTCAAATTTGAAATCCGCGATTGCTTTCACATCAGTCAGATCAAGGTAGAAATGCCTATAATTTCCATGTTCAATGGTGTTTTGGCGCGATAATCCAATCACATTATTAGAAGGATCTTCCAATAACTGTTCTGAAAATGCTTTTCCAATTCCCCGACTTGTACCTGTTATGTAATAATAATTCACCAATGATTTTTTTAGGGTTATAAAGATAATCAATGAAAACAAAAAAAGCAAGAGAATTTAGGTCTCTTGCTTTTTTAAAATCAGTTGAAATTTGGCTTATGCCAATGCTTGTTTCAGATCTGCTATCAAGTCTTCAATGTTCTCGATACCTACGCTTAAACGCAACAAGGATTCAACCACTCCTGCCTTATCTCTTTCTTCTTTTGGAATAGAAGCATGTGTCATTGTTGCAGGGTGATTAATTAAGGATTCCACTCCGCCCAATGATTCAGCCAAAGAGAAAACTTTCATGCTGGAAGCAATTTTAAAAGCATCTTCTTGTTTGTTTCCTTTTAATGAGAAAGAGATCATGCCGCCAAAATCCTTCATTTGCTTTTTAGCAATGTCGTGGTTGTGACTGTCAGGAAACCCTGGCCAGTAGAGGTTATCAATCTTAGGGTGTGTCTTTAAGAATTCCGCAATTTTACGTCCGTTAAAACAATGACGCTCCATGCGGATGTGTAAGGTTTTCAGTCCGCGCAAAACAAGGAAGCTATCCATTGGTCCTGGCGTTGCACCACAACTGTTATGAATGAAGGCTAGTTGTGTATAAAGGTTTTCATCGGTCACACACAAAGCACCCATAATGACATCGCTATGACCTCCTAAATATTTTGTTGCCGAATGCATGACAATATCAGCTCCTAAGGCTAACGGGTTTTGTAAATAAGGAGAAGCAAAGGTGTTGTCGACAGCACAGATTAATTTATTTTCTTTTGCAATTTTAGCACATGCTTCAATGTCTACAATTTGCATAGTAGGATTAGTAGGTGTTTCCAGCCAGATCATTTTTGTATTTGCATTGATATATTTTTTGATGTTGTTTACATCTTTCATATCAATGAAATGAAATTTGATACCAAATGGTGCGAATACCTTTGTGAACATCCTATAACTTCCGCCATACAAATCATCACCTGTGATTACTTCATCTCCAGGACGCAATAATTTCATGACCGCATCAATTGCACCCATACCACTTGAAAAGCACAATGCGTGTTTCGCTCCTTCCAATTCGGCCAAACATTTTTCTAATGCAGAACGTGTTGGGTTTTTACCTCGAGCATACGCATATCCTTTGTGGTTTCCTGGACTTTCTTGCCAGTAGGTAGAGGTTTGGTAAATTGGAGTCATGATTGCTCCAGTTGTTGGATCAGGCTCCTGACCTGCATGTATCGCTTTTGTTCCAAAGCCAAATTTTGATGAATCTTTCATTTGATTTTTTTGTTTGAGGGATAAAGGTAATAGTTTTGAAGAAAAAGGCAGATAAAATGATTTAACATTTTTTAATGAGAAAACAATCCGATTTACTTAACTTAGCTAAGTAATTGAAAACAATTCAAAAAATAACAGCTGTTTTTTTAGCAGTGATTTTTCTTTTTAGCAGTTTTGGTTTTACCATTAGTTCAATGGTGTGTATCAAAAGTGGGAAAGGCAAAGTTTCTTTTGCAATGATAGAGGACTGCTGCTCTAAAAATACAGAAAGAGCTGCAGTAATTACCAAACCCGTTTGTTGTGATGATGAAAAGGAATTACAATTATCCGATCGCAGTGCAACAATTAATAAAGGCGAATGCTGCGACATTACCAATTTTACGTATAAGCTGAATGATTTTCAAAATTCACAACAATTATTTATTGGTCTGCCAACTGTTTTAAATTCAATATTTCTTTCTTCGGACCTATCTCCTGTTTTTTCCTCAGAAAATAAATTACCCTTTCATGCTTCTGATCTTCCTCCACCTCCTTTCGGACGAAATCTATTGAGTATTATTTCTATCCTTATTATTTGATTTGTATTCGTTTTCAGGTATGCTCTAATTATCATACTTGTTGTTCTCGCTTGTCAAGAAATTATATTCAATCATATACAATCAAATGAATAAATTATTTTATTTAATCATTCTTTTATTTTTTACTATTCCAGTTGCTGCTCAGCACACTTCCGGAAAAGTTGTTGGATCAACTAGTATTGGGAAAAAAGAAGAAATTGTTGGTGCAACAGTTTATTGGATTGGAACAACTGTAGCTTCAACTTCCGACTCCCTCGGAATGTTTTCTATCCCCAATCCAGCAACAATTCCAGCACAATTAATTGTGACGATGGTCGGCTATTTAAGCGATACGATTAATATAAATAGTTATGAGAGGTCGGACTTATTTGTTGAACTCGCTAGCGCAATGAATCTCAATGTAGTTGAAGTTGCAGACAAGCAAGGCACAACCTTATATAAAATTTTTACACCTATTAACACTGAAGTCATAAGCGGGAAAGAATTATTAAAAGCGGCTTGTTGTAATATTTCTGAAAGTTTTAGCACCAATGCTTCTGTTGATGTTGCATTTACGGACGCCGTTTCTGGAGCAAAAAAAATCCAAATGCTTGGACTGGATGGTGTTTATACACAAATACTTTCCGAAAATATGCCCATGCTGCGTGGGCTTTCTGCATCGTATGGCTTAAATTATATTCCAGGAACCTGGATCGAAAATATCATGGTCACCAAAGGTACCGGTTCCGTTGTGAATGGATATGAAAGTATCTCCGGACAAATTAATTTGGAGTTTCTAAAACCACAAGAACAGAAAAAGCGTTTTTTTATTAATGTATACGGCAATCAGAAAGGAAGAGCGGAAGTGAATGTTCATGCAGCAAAAAAATTCAATACTAAATTAACTACGATGTTGTTTACACATGCAAGCTCCAATACAATGAAACAAGATATGAATAAGGATGGTTTTTTGGATATGCCACTCACCCGTCAGTATTCCGTTTTTAACCGATGGGATTTTCACAACCAGAAAAATTTTGAAGCGCAGTTCGGTATAAAGGGCTTGTATGAAACTCGACAAGGTGGACAAACAAATTTTATTTATTCGCCGGAAAGAGATTCTTCAAATCATTATGGAATAGGAATAAATACGAAAGCGATGGAGTATTTTTCTAAAACCGGTTTTATGTTTCCTTCTAAACCATACAAAAGTATAGGAATTCAAACATCCGGAAAGTGGCAACAGCAGGATATGTATTTCGGTTTGAGGAATTATAATGGGGAGCAGAAAAACGTTTATGTGAATGCTATTTATGCGAATATTATTCATAATACCAATCATAAATATAAATTGGGAGCTAGTTATTTGTTAGATGATTATTCCGAAAAATATAATGACACAGCATTTGCGAGAACAGAAAGTGTTCCCGGTGTGTTTGCGGAATATACCTATTCTTATCTGGATAATTTTTCTTTGGTTGCCGGTATTCGTGCGGATTATCACAATATGTATGGGATATTTTATACACCGCGTTTACATGTTCGATATACTATTACAAAGAAAACAACCCTGCGCTTATCTGGTGGCAGAGGCTTTAGAACAAGCAATGTTTTTATAGAAAACCAATCGGTATTTGCCAGCTCTCGGAAAATTGTAATGAATGAAAAGTTAAATCCGGAAATAGCCTGGAATTATGGTATTTCTTTCAATCAGCAATTTAAACTCTTCGGCAATGAAGCATTTGTTAATCTCGATTTTTTTAGAACAGATTTTGAAAATCAGGTCATCGTTGATTTGGATCAAAGCGTAAATAAAGTAGTTTTTTACAATCTAGATGGACGTTCCTATTCACACAGTTTACAGATGGATATGGGTTTTGAGCCATTGGAAGATTTTGCAGTTAAATTGGCATATAAATGGTACGATGTAAAAAGCACATATAATAAGGAGTTGCTAGATAAACCTTATGTGCCAAAGCACCGCGTGATGCTCAACATGGCTTATTCAACATATATGGATATTTGGAAATTCGATTTTACAACAAATTGGTTAGGGCAAAGCCGTCTTCCATCTACTGCGCTAAGCCCAGCTCCATACCAATTGCCCTCTCATTCGAAAGATTATTTTCTGTTGAATGCACAGGTTACAAAAAAATTCAGAAAATTTGAAACGTATTTGGGCTGTGAAAATATTCTGAATTACACACAAAAAAACCCAATTATTGCTTCTGAAAATCCCTTTGGATCAAATTTTGATGCATCGATGATCTATGCGCCTGTAGAAGGAAGAATTATTTATTTGGGATTAAGATTAGAAATTAAATAATGAATATCGTTTCCAACTCGCTTTTTAATTTTGACGGACATATTTAAATTTTAAAAATAAAAAAATGAAAAAAATAAAAACAATTTTATTTGTAAGTATTTTGCTAATGTTTGCAAATTCTATCAATGCTCAAGAAGCGACAAAAGCTGAAATAAAAATTAAAACATCAGCTACCTGTAGTATGTGTAAAACTACTATTGAGAACTACCTTTCATTTGAAAAAGGAATAAAAAAATCTAGCTTAGATGTTGATTCGAAAATTCTAACGGTCACATATAATCCCCAAAAAACGACTCCAGAAAAAATTCGTCTGGCTGTTTCAAAAAGTGGATATGATGCAGATGATGTGAAAGCAAATGAAAAGGCCTACAACAATTTAGACGACTGTTGCAAAAAAGGGAAAGTTTGCACGGATAAGTAAACTCTTTTTTTTGATTAGCAAATAAACCCATTCATCTCAAGCAAAAATTAATTGTATTTTTACTTCAGAAAAAAATTATAAATTAAATGGCATTAATAAAACCAGTAAAAGGAGTTCATCCGAAATTTGGTAACGATTGTTACTTAGCAGAAAATTCAACAATTGTAGGCGATGTTGTTATGGGTGACCAATGCAGCATTTGGTTCAATGCTGTAGTACGAGGTGATGTAAACTCCATCCGTATGGGAAACAAGGTAAATGTTCAGGATGGAGCAGTGATTCATTGCACCTATGAAAAAACGAAAGTGACTATCGGAAATAATGTTTCTATAGGTCATAATGCCTTGGTTCACGGATGTGCCATACACGACAATGTTTTAATTGGGATGGGAGCCATTGTGATGGATAATTGTGAGATAGGAAGTAATACCATTATTGCAGCCGGGGCGGTTGTGCTTGAAAATACGAAGGTTGAATCCGGAGTTATTTATGCAGGTGTTCCAGCAAAAAAAGTAAAAGACATTAATCAGGAATTAATAAAAGGGGAGATAAATAGAATCGCAGATAATTATTTAATGTACAGTAGTTGGTTTAAAGAGGAGAAATAAATTACAATTCTAAATGGCTTGATTTTACAGGCTTACCGTAAAACATACTTGCAGCCGAATCAAAATTTTCGGATGAGTCCGTAGTGAAAAAATCAATAGAACCTCCTTTCGTGCATTTTTGTTCTAGTTCGTCATGCCGTTTTAAATATTCAACTAAGCTTTCTGCAACAATTTCTCCTTGTGATACTAGTTTGATGGTGTCGGGTAAATGTTGCTTTATCTTAGTCATCAGCAAAGGATAATGCGTACATCCCAATATAATAGTGTCGATATTTTTATCTTTTGAAAGTAGATTTTCTAAATTTTTGCGGATAAAAATATCGGATGCGTCGCTTTCTATTTCATTGTTCTCCACAATAGGAACCCACATCGGACATGCTTCCTGATGAACAACCATATTTGGATAAAATTTTGCTATTTCAATAGGGTAGGAGTTGGATGTAATTGTCCCCGTTGTTCCTAGTACACCAATATGTCCTGTTTTGCTGTATTTTCCAACAACTTCGGTCGTTGGGCGGATTACTCCAAGCACTCTTTTTTCAGGTGCTATTAGCGGTAGATCTTTTTGTTGAATATTTCTTAATGCTTTTGCGGAAGCAGTATTACAGGCTAAGATCACCAAAGGACAACCCATATCAAACAACTTCTTTACACATTGCAAGGTGTATTCATAAACCGTTTCAAAGGATCGTGTGCCATAAGGAGCACGTGCATTATCCCCTAAATATAAATAATCATAATCAGGTAGTTGCTTCTCTATTTCTTTCAAAACAGTTAATCCTCCGTAACCAGAATCAAATACTCCTATTGGTTTTTTTGCTTGATTTTGCAATGCGGCTAATTTTAATGCAAGTTAAAAAAAATACTTTTAAAATAAAAAGCCCCATTCTTAAAATAGAAATGGGGCTTTTTATTTTTTAGTTGATCCTATTTTTTAGGAGCAGGAGTAGTTGTGATCGTTGGTTTTGTTTGTGCAGGTGGTACAACAATACCTAATTTCTTAATAACTAAAGAAATGATATCATCTGTGGGCTCACTGTATAAAACCAAACCTGTGCTTGTGTCTAACACAAATTTGTATCCGTTGTCTTTCGCAACTTGATCAATTGCTTTTTTAGCTTTTTCGTAAACAGGTTTAGAAAGTTCAGCACTTTTCTTTTGATAATCCGCTTGCGCTTGTTGCTGGAAATCAGTGATTCGTTGGTTCAAGTCATTCAATTCTTTTTCTTTTGATGCTTTTACAACTTCCGCCATGTTAGGAGAATCAGTTTGGTAGGTTTGATATTTTGTTTGCAATTCTGTTTGCATTGCAGTGATTTGTTGTTCCAATTGTTTTGAATAATCTTGAACAGCTGCTTGTGCAGTTTTAGATTCCGGCATTAAAGTGATTAAAGAATCTAAATTGATGTGAGCCATCTTTTGAGCATTTGCAGTATACGAACTAGCTATTAATGCAACTCCAACAACAGCTATTTTAAAAATGTTTTTCATAGGATTAATTTTTATGGTTTTTTTTATTTGTTTTTAATTATAGAATTTAAGTTATTATTTTTTTGATCCTGCTTTGTTTTCTCCGCTTTTGTAACCCAGTTGAGTTAATACATCATCACTTTTATCAAGTTTAGAGGTGGTATATAACATAGTTAAGTCGCTAGATTTATCAAAAATAATTGAATACGCACCTTTTTCTGCAACAGCTTTAATAGCGTTATATACTTTGTCTTGGATAGGTTTTACTAATTCCTGACGTTTTTTAAATAATTCACCATCTACCCCAAAACGTTGTTTTTGAAGATCTTTTGCATCTTTTTCTTTCAGAACAATATCCGCTTCGCGTTTCTTTTTCATATCGTCTGTTAATAAGATCTGCTCTGCTTGATAGGCTTTATACATTTTATCGATCTCCGCATATTTTGCTTCAATCTCTTTTTGCCATTGCATAGAAGTTTTATCTAATTCAGTTTGTGCGGCCTTGTATTCCGGTATTTGTCCTAAGATATACTCGGTGTCAACATAAGCAAATTTTTGTCCGAATGAAGCAATGCTAGTGACTAGCAGGATGCTTAATGTTAAAATTAGTTTCTTCATTTTAATTTTTAATTTTTGATTTAACACTCTTTTCAACACTGAGGTTGCGAATTTAGTAATTTATTATAACTCTCCAATAGCTGCTCCAATAGTAAAGTGGAACTGTCCTTTTTGCATTCCCAAATTGCTTGGCACATCATCTAATCTCCATCCATAATCAAATCCTAATAATCCAAACATGGGTAAAAACACTCTAACTCCAACTCCTGCCGAACGATTTACTTTGAACGGATTAAAATCTTTTGCTTTCGACCAGGAGTTCCCTGCTTCAGCAAATCCTAAAACATAAATTGTTGCCTGAGGATTTAGTGTGATCGGGTAACGTAATTCAGCAGAATATTTTGCAATATAAGCTGCTCCTGTTTGAGGTGATAATGATTGATCATCATAACCTCTTAATGCAATTATTTCTCTTCCGTCTAATGCGAATCCTGTTAATCCGCTCCCTCCTAAATAAAAGCGCTCAAATGGTGAAATTCCAGCTTTGCTATTGTAAGATGTTAAGAAACCAAATCCAGCTGATGTGCGCAGAATCAAATTGCGTGCCTCTTTTCCATCCACTCCACGTTTGTTGGTGATTGGCGTATAAAAAGTAGTCGTGAATTTATATTTTTGGTATTCTACAAATTTATAGCGCTCCTGATCAGTCATTGAAGAGCTAGAATAATCCTTGTTATTAAACAAAGAATAGGGCGGGGTCCACTGTCCTGTCCAAGCTATTTGAGATCCGCGCGTTTCAAAAATTGGCTTGTCAATATTGTTTCGCTGAAGTGTTAACTTGTAATAAATATTATTTGAATATCCTTTGCTGAAAGAAAAGATGGAATTAAAATTGTTCAGCGTATAATATTGATAATTCAATTCTTGGTATAACGTAAAATAATCATCCGGGCGTTTTAATCGTTTCCCTAATCCTACAGATACTCCAAAAATATCCAAGGATTGTCTTAAAGGGTTCGGAATAGTAGCACCTTCTTTAGTTATATTTCTTTTTTGACCATTTGATTGCACAGAATAATAGCCTGTTACACTAAGTGAATTCGGTTTTTTACCTCCTAACCATGGTTCTGTAAACGACATATTATAGGATTGGAAATACAAGCCATTAGATTGTGCACGAACGCTCAGACGTTGCCCGTCTCCAGAAGGCAAAGGTCTCCAAGCATTTTTCTTAAAAAAATTTCTGCCTGAAAAATTATTAAAAGATATCCCTAAGGTCCCAACGACCCGGCCACCACCATAACCTCCGGATAATTCAATTTGGTCGGAAGGTTTTTCTTCCACGGTATATTCGATATCAACAGTTCCTGTAGCTTGATTGGGTGTAGGAACAACATTCATTTTTTCAGGATCGAAATATCCTAATTGAGAAAGTTCACGTTGAGAACGTATGACATCGGATCTGCGAAATAGTTGTCCTGGTTTAGTTCGAATCTCTCTTAGAATTACTCTGTCGTTTGTTTTTGTATTTCCTACGATTGTAACCTTGTTTATTATAGCTTGCTTCCCTTCGTAAATTCTCATTTCTAGGTCAATCGAATCTCCGTTCACCATTGTTTCAATCGGGGAAACATTAAAAAATAAATATCCTTCATCCATATACAATGAACTGATATCATTTCCATTTGGATTACTGAATAATTTTTGATCTAATTGAGATTGATCATAGATGTCTCCTTTTTTGATGCCAAAGACTTCACTCAATACTTTTGTGGTATATTTGCTATTGCCAACCCAGTTTACATTTCTGAAATAGTATTTGTTTCCTTCAGCAATAGTAATATCAATTCCTATCCGTTTTGTGACAGTGACAGTTTCTTTTACAACACCTGTTTTAGTCTGTCTTTTAACAACCTTTGTCTTTTCAATTTTATAAACAGAATCTTTACTAATTTTAGCATCTCTGAATCCGCGTTCATTGTATTTTGCGAGTAAAGCTTTTTTATCTTTCTCGTAATTGTCTTCATCAAATTTTCCGGAGTTGAAAGGGTTCCACCATTTTCTAGCTTTTGTTTCTTTAAAGGTTCTACGTAATTTACCTTTAGAAATTGCAGTTGCACCATACAGATTAATATTCTCGATCCGAATTAAGTTTCCTTTATAGACGTTAATAGCAAGGATGACAACATTATCCACCTTTTCTACGCTCTCCTCTTTGATATCAACCTTCACATTCATGTAACCCTTGTTGATGAAAAAGTCTTTGATCTTAGAAGTTGTTGATGAGATAAGACGATCCGTAATTACTGTTCCTCTGTATAATTTTATTTTTTCGCGCAAATCATCTGCTTCACTTTTTGTAATTCCTTTTAAAGAAAATTTAGATAAGCGAGGTCTTTCAACAACAGTAAATGTTACAAAAACATTGTCAGCAACCACTTTTCCTGTTACTTTAATATCCTCAAATAATCCTTGTTTCCAAAGGTTACTGATAGCTGTTGAAAATTTTTCTCCCGGAACCTGAACGACATCCCCTTGTGCAAGACCAGTAAGAAGCGTAAGCACTCCCTGATCTAAATGTTCTGCACCAGAAAAAGTAACACCTCCAATTTTATATTCTTTAGGAACTGCAAAATCGATGTCTGTTGTATCACCTCCAAGCATGATGACTTCTTGTGATTTAACTGCAAGGGTAAAAAGTGAAAAATAAAATAAAATTGCTATTTTTTTGTACATCGATATTATGAAATTAATTGCTCGCTCGTTTTGCCAAATCTGCGTTCACGGTTTTGGTATTCTAATATTGCTTCGTAAAAATCATTTTTTCTAAAATCCGGCCATAGTTTTTCAGTAAAGTAAAACTCGGAGTATGCTAATTGCCATAAAAGAAAATTACTGATACGGTGTTCTCCACTCGTTCTGATCATTAATTCCGGCTCGGGCATAGAAGCTGTGCATAAGAAGGAATTAATTGTTTCTTCAGAAATCTGGGAAGCGGAAAGGGTTTTGTTTTCTATTTGCTGTGCAATTTGTTTTACAGCATTCACAATTTCCCAGCGTGAGCTATAACTTAAGGCAAGTACAAGCGTTGTTCGGGAGTTATTTTTTGTATTTTCAATGGCTTCATTTAATTCATGCAAACAATCTTGAGGTAAACTTTTCAAGTCACCAATTGCTTGAAGTCTAATCTTATTCTCATTCAGGGTTTTTGTTTCTGCGCTAATGGTATGAACCAGCAGCTGCATTAGTGCCATTACTTCTTCCTTCGGACGGTTCCAGTTTTCAGTTGAAAAGGCATAAAGAGTAAGATATTGTATGCCTAATTCAGCAGCAGCTTCAACAGTTTCCCTAACCGACTTCACGCCATTCTCATGACCAAAGATTCTTTCTTCCCCTTGTTGTTTTGCCCATCTGCCATTGCCATCCATTATAATAGCAATGTGTTGAGGTAATTTATTCAGGTTGATTTTATCTTTAAAGTCCATAGGTTCTAAAAAACAAAAAATCGTTCTTGCTGAAGAACGTAAATTAATCTAATTCTTTAATATGTAAAATTAGGGCAAGTTTCCGGTTTCCCTTTTAATTTTACTGTCAAGGCAATTCCGGCAAATGAATACCAGTCTTTGGTAGTTGAATCTCCTCTTTGTCTTCCAACATTGCTATAGCGTGCATCTGTTCCAATGCTTGTATCAGATAATACAGCAGCATTTCCATTGTGGGCGGCCGCCAGTTTTGCTGGATCGTAATATTTTTTACTTACATCATCCAGATAATCGGTAAATGTTTTTCTCATCCCCCATTCGAAGGAAACGCCAATGCTTTTAGAAAGGTTTACTTTTGCACCGACCCCAAATGGAATTGAAAATTGAGTTAATTTATATTTCTTTTTTGTAGCACCTTCATCCAACCCTTGCCCTTCAGTTCCCAAGGGTTGCAGTCTAACCCAGTCGCCATTATACAACTCTCCTTGCGGATTGAAATTAAAACCAGCAATACCTAAAAAGATATACGGGGAAAATTTCTTTTTTTCATCTCCGATCGAGTAGTTCAAAAAGTTAAATTCCAATTGAGCAGAAAGCTCGTTAATTGGTGACCTAAAACTAAGATTACGTTGTTGAGCGGCTAATGAATTTGAATAGGAATCATGTGCTTCCACATTTCCGAATAATAGGTTTGCTCTGGCTGCAAGGCGTGAATTGATATTGTAACGGACAACGATTCCGCTGCCTGGTTTTGTGAACTGATTAAAATGACCCATTGGATTCAAGTCGCCAATGTAATAGCAACCCCCTAAAAACAATCCAATTTCAACACTTTTTTTCTGGCGTTGTGCCAGGCCAGAAAGTGCTGATAACAAAAGAATAGAAAGTATAAAAAAATATTTTTTCACGTTTTTTTATGTCCCGTTTATTAACTCAAAAAATCGAGTTTTATTGCATTTTAGGCAACGGAAAACAAATATAATGGATTTTTGCTTACTTGGAGGTGTTAAAATTAGTTAATTACGCTTGTCTAGTCCCCAAAGGAGCTTGTTTCTGATGGTAGTAAAAAAGTTCTGATTTTCCAGTTTTATGAGGTTGGCACTGAAGTCGGTTTTTTGGATCGTTAATTCCGCAGAGCTTTCTAATATTTCACTTCTAGAATCAAGTGTTACAAGGTAGTTGGGGCTTCTTGCATCCACCTTTAGGGTTATGATATTATTGTCTGAAATAACCAAGGGCCTTACATTCAGGTTGTGAGGAGCGATCGGAGTAATGACAAAGTTTTCTGAGCCGGGCATTACCAAAGGGCCGCCACAGCTTAATGAATAGGCTGTTGATCCTGTTGGAGTAGCGATAATTAGTCCATCTGCAAAATAAGAATTTAAATATTCACCATTGATATACGCATGTATGGTGATCATCGCAGAAGTATCTTTTTTTAATACGGTTATTTCATTTAAGCCATAGTTCACTTCTCCAAAAATGCCGGAAGGAGCTGAAATGCTTAGCATGGATCGTTTTTCAATGGTAAATTTTTTATTCGCCAGTGCTTCGATGGCAACATTTATTTCGGATTTGGCCACATTGGCTAAAAATCCAAGACGACCAGTATTGATACCTAACACAGGGATTCCAGAATTTCTGACAAAAGATAAGGTCTCTAAAAATGTACCATCACCTCCTAAACTTAAAACGGTGTCTACTTTCCCAATCAAATCAGCATGTGAATTAAATGTACTGATGTTTCCGGTTAGTTGAATCTTTTGTTTGAGGAATTTATAGAAGGGTTCATAAATAAGAATTTCTGTTTTGTATTCGTTGAGTTTATGAAACAGTAATTGACTATACTCAGAAGTATTGTCTATTGTTGAACGACCGTATATTGCTACTTTCATTTTGTAAAAAGCAATTATATATTGATATAATTCATAAAAGAATCAAAACGATTTTTCATATCATCAGAAAATTCACTTTGATGAAAAGATGCTTTTACATTGTAATTGTATCGGTAAAAAGTTTGTAAAGTAGATGTAAGATCTTCTTTGTTAAGTTTTAAAGTGACTTCAATTTTAGTAGAATCTTGCATCGAATTAACATAACAACTTAAAATTTTACCATCATTCCCTTCCACAATTTGAGCAATCTGAGTCAAAGAATAATCATGGACATTCATCTCTAAAACAATGATGCCTCCCGGTTCACGAGTTGCAGCAAGTGTTGCAAATTGGTGTATTAATGATGATACAGGGATCAGACCAACATATTTTTGATTTTCATTTAATACAGGCAATACAGAAAGTTTCATACTTGAAACTAATTTTATCACTTCATAAATATGTTGACTTTCAAAAACGAAAGGCCGTAAAAGGGAAAGTTTATTTTTACCTAATTCTTCTTCTGTTATATTCAGATCTAGAATATCGGTATCTGAAATTAATCCCAAATACTCATAGTTGTCAACTATAGGTAGTTGCGACACCTTAAATTCGTCCATCCAGTTAATTGCCATTAATCCGGTGTCTGAAGTCTTTAGTGGAGGTATTTCGTCCGTTATGAGGTCTTTTGCGAGCATTCTATGGTTTCAAATTTAATTAATTGTTCTCAGTCCCGTTTTTATTTCTTATGTTTAAAACAATTAATCATTCATCTTATTACACAAACTTAGTAATTTTTTAGCTTTACATTTTCATTTTTAAAATATGGATACAAAGTTAAGTGTAAATATCAATAAAATTGCGACAATTCGAAATTCACGTGGAGGAACGACACCCGATCTGATCAAAGTTGCTTTGGATTGTGAGCGCTTTGGTGCGCAAGGCATTACTGTTCATCCACGCCCTGATGAAAGACATATTCGTTATAAAGATGTGTATGATCTGAAGCCACTGCTTAAAACTGAATTTAATATTGAAGGCAATCCGAAAGAGGATAAATTTGTAGCGTTAGTATTAGCGAACAAACCGGCTCAAGTTACTTTGGTTCCTGATAGTTTGGGGCAGATCACTTCTGACCATGGCTGGGATACCCTCGCCAATAAAGATTATTTATCAGAGATAATCTCTCGATTCAAAAATGCAGGCATACGCACTTCCGTTTTTGTGAATCCAGATGTTAAAATGATTGAAGGTGCTTTATCAACAGGGACCGACAGAATTGAATTGTATACAGAAGCATACGCAAAACATTTTTCTGTTGATCGGGACGCAGCAGTTGAGCCGTATGTTATTGCATCAAAATGTGCTATGGACTTGGGTTTGGGGGTTAACGCAGGACACGACCTTAGTTTGGAAAATTTAAAATATTTCGCCACACATGTAGCGGGTTTGTTAGAAGTTTCTATTGGCCATGCTTTGATCTCAGATGCTTTATATTATGGTTTGGAAAATACAATACAGCTCTATTTAAGGGAATTGAAATGAAATTATTTTATAGAAAATCAGGGCAGGGGCAACCACTAATTATTCTTCATGGATTATTTGGTCAGAGTGATAATTGGAATACGCTTGTCAAACAATTTTCAGAAAACGGTTTTGAAGTATATGCAGTAGATGCCCGTAATCATGGGCTTTCACCGCACAGTGATGAGTGGAATTACAAAGTGATGAGTGACGATATTTTAGAATTGATCAAGGACAATAATTTGGAGGATGTCATTTTTATGGGGCATTCAATGGGAGGAAAGGTGGCGATGCAATTCGCGATCGATCATCCACAACATCTTGATAAATTAATTGTTGTTGATATCGCACCTAAATATTATCCCTTGCATCATCAGTCCGTTCTAGCCGCTCTTCAGGCAGTTGATTTTAGTGTTGTCAAAGCTAGGAGGGAAGTGGAGGATGTATTGTCACAATACATTTCAGATCTTGGTACAAAACAGTTTCTTTTAAAGAATATTTATTGGAAAGAAGATGGTGAATTAGCATGGCGTTTTAATTTAAATGTGATGGTGCAAAAAATCGAGAATATTGGCGAAGCAACTGTTTCAGATAAAATATGCGATGTGACAACTTTGTTTATTCGAGGTGAAAAATCAAATTATATTTTAGAGGAAGACATTGATCTGATACAGGAAATTTTCCCTCGTAGTATTCTTGAAACAATTACCGATGCGGGTCATTGGGTGCATGCAGAACAACCAAAAGCATTTTTTGAATGTGTGATGAAATTCATAAAATAAAATAGTTTAAGCTGGTTAAATTTTTGCCTACGCAAATAAAAAAACGCCACACATTGCTGTATGGCGCTTTTTTCTCAATCAAATTTTTCTCAATTAATCAATCACTAATTTTTGTGTTTGTTTTCCAGTTGATGTAACAAATTCGAAAATATATATCCCTTTCGTCAAACCATCTATGTTCATGTTAATGGTATTGTTGCCGCTGTTTACAGTTAACTCACTGTTGTAAACTATTCGTCCAACCATATCATATAATTTAACAGCTACATTTTGATTTTTTGATGCAGTATAATTCAAAACAAAGTTCCCGTTGTTTGGATTTGGTGCAAGTACAACAACATCATTGTTGGTTTGATAGTCGCTGATACCAGAAGTATTGCATGGTGCAGCAACACCAGCTATTTTTGTCATAGTTGTAAAATCGATGTAGCAAACATATTGCATACTATCAATAAATGGATTACGGTTTCCTTGCAATGAGTCAACATAATCGTTGCGTGCAATTTCAAAATTAGAAGGAGGATCTTGGTAGTTCCATCTTTTCAAAACATCCTGATCTTGTCCATAAGGAATAGCACTGCTTATAATTTTCGGTAAAGACCATGAAGCAGCACCCGCAGCGTATACAACATTTGTGTTAGCAGGACCTGAATAAGCAACACCTGTGTAGCAAATACATTGATATAACATACAACGTGCGGCATCTCCTTTATCAGAATCACGTGGTTCAAATACTTTGTGCCCATTAATGTCATTACCTATTTTATCTCCTAAATAAGAGGACGCTAATGGTGTTCCTACAACTTCTCCTAAAGGATAATTGCTTCTTACAGCATTTACCAATGTTTGATTTGTTGGTGTAATCATATGGTAATCGTTGTACTCAGGTAAGCTTTGGAAAGTAGGCGAGTTAACCGTTACCTGCCAACTTTGACAATAGGTGTGTTCACGGCTAAAGTCATCTGTTGTCCAATCAAAAGGGTCATTGTAAACTTTATTCAACCCACTGTAAACACACGTTACTACTCGTTGACCAGCTGTTGTATCACGATTATAAATTCGTTCTACCATTAATGGTCCATAACTACTATAAAATTGTATTGTGTGAGGATTAATTTTATTATGTAAGTCGGTAACAAATGTTGGACTTGCAGTTGAAACTGTGCTATAATAGGAAGCGGGTTGCATCGAACCCAAAGTTGTTGCACTTCCTGTTAAAGGTGACGTTGTTAAATAATTACGATAAACACCCGGGCCATTGTAGGAGAAAACAGCAAAATAATACGTTGTGTTGGCAACTAGTTCATTTGGATAAAAACCAGTCGCTGTAGAGCTGTAAACAACTTTAGAATTTCCAATAACATCACCTCTCATATAATCAACTCCATCAACAGGAACATCAGTAACAGGTGACCCAGTTCTTCTTAAAACTAAATATCCTCCATCTGGAGCTGGTGATGCCGCTGTAAAGTTAGCAGTGAATTGATATGATTTAATAGTAGAAAACACAAAGCTGCTAGGCTGAGCTGTTGGATCAGAAGCAAGCGTTCCACCAATACCATACATATTAATAACATAAGTAGGAGCGGTAGGATCGTTATTTGCAATATTTATTGCAGCAATTCGTGAACCTGCAACGGAAGGCGTAAAGTTAATAACCATATTTCCACTTCCTGATGGCGCAACAGTGGAAGGGAAAGATGCTACTGAATAATCGGCAGCAGCAGGTCCTGTAATGGTAACCCCAGACACATTCAATGTTCCAACAGTTCCTGTGTTTTGCACAGCAAATGTTGTAGGGAGCATTGTACTTACCGGAGAACTCAAAGTATACGTTCCCCCATTCACAATTGTTGTGGCGCTTTGTTGCACATTTATTTGTTGTGTAGTAGAAACACCAACTCCAATAGTCACATTGTCTAATCCAACATTTCCAGTAGTTTTGGTAACAAAATTAAAACGTACATAACGGCTAGTACTTAATAGTGCAGAAGAGTATGTAGTATAAGCAGTGGGCAGTGTCGTGTATGTTGCAACAGTTGTCCAAGTGGTTCCATTCACAGATTCCTCTACTTTAAAATTTCCTGCCCAGGTTAATCCTGTAGGAGGATTTCCAACTAAGTCGTAGGATAAAGTTCCAGGCGTACCAGCAAAAGCCACTGTTAATGTAGTTCCAGTAGTAGAGAATTTGGCTGCGGGAGCAGGGGCACCCGAACCGGAATAATAGGCAAACCCTGTTCCTGCGGATGTCCATCCTGTTGGAAGTATTGTTGTGGGAAAGCCCCAAGAAATAGGCAAGGTAGCCTGAGCGAAACTCAGTATTGTAATGCAAATTGTTGCAATGGATGTAAGTAGTAGTTTTTTCATGTTTGATTTGGTATAAAATAATTGTTTTTAAAATCCTATTCGTAAAGCAATGTTGAATCTTCTGCCCATACCCATATATACGTTGGTAGTAGTTGCATCAAAATTTACTCCATTAAATCCATCCGTAATGTATGTTGTATTTATTACATTTAAGATTCCAGCAGTCACTCCAAATTTTAATTTCCAGTAATTAAAATCATAGCCTACATAAATATCTAGCAGACCATAATTTGGCATTTTCCAGGACTCGCGATCTTTGTTAGTGCCAACTAATGCTATAGGATCAAAGTTAGCATAATTTTTAGCAAAATATGTATAGCGGGGTTTGATGTATAATTTTTTAATTATTTCGTATCGAAGACTTCCAACAAATTGTTCCTGAGCAGCATCGCCAACATGCACATTTTTTGCGCTAAAATCTACAGTTGCAACAGTTACATTGTTATTATCAGTAACATAAACAGTAGACCCCGAAATCGTTTTCCAATCACCGATAGAAACCAATCCATCAAAATCTAAATTTTTAAGAATCTTATAAAATAAATCAATTTCAATTCCTTTATGCAAAGCATCTAGGCCATTTATGTTATAAGAAAAAGTTCCATCAGGAGTGACTACACTTGGTGTGGTAAGTGGTGGTTTGTTTTTCCATAATGTGTAATATAAATTTACATTTACAGAAAATTGGCGGTTGTGAAGCCCATAACCAGCTTCAATTGCAGATACTTTTTGACTTTCAATTGCCAAAAACGTTTTGTTATTGTTATCAAATACTGCATTCATTCGCGGAGCCATATTTAAATAACCGAAGTTAATAAATACATTGTGATAATCATTGATATTATAATTAGCGCCACCTTTAACGGTGTATCCTAAAAACCATTTTTGTTTTGTAGTTGATACTCTTGATCCAGCAGAAGTATTGGTGTAGGATGTTGCATTTAAAATAGAAACGACAGGTTTGCCAGGATTTGCAATGAATGTAGTGTCACCGCTAGTGGTAATGTTTGCACCAGATGTCGCAGTAACGTTTTGGGATCCATTCGTATAAAATACATCTCCGAAACCAACAGCTTGCTCATATGTTTGACCATCAATTACTAGATCCTTCTTTTTAAAATAATCAATTCGTTGATAACCTGTTTCAGAAAATGAACCCGTTACAAATGTGCTCCATTTATCTTTTTTGTATTCAATTTGCCCGAACAATCCTCCCCACATTACTTTTGAATCGTTGTAATAGCTTACTTTATCGCCAACTCTCTTTATGCTATATTGCGTATTTCCAAAACCTACAGGTTGATTTTTATTAGAATTGTCAATGGCGTAATCACCACCTATTAAATTGTAAACAGATTGATAATGGCTACCCTTATAATATCGTGCATCAACACCAAAAAGTGTAGAAATGTTTTTATTTACTTTGTAATTCCAGGAAGATAATACACCATACCAAATATGGTCATTATGAGCAGAGCGTAAATAATTACTTGAAGCATGTTCTGTTGCACTGTAGCTGGGAGAATAGGTTGTTAAATTGTGATCGTAGATAGTCTGAATATCCAACTGCCCATCTGTGCTATCTCTTCCTGCTGATGTCTTCATTCCAGTTCCTCCACCATGACCAACAGAAAGATAAATCACCGTTGATACATTTAGTTTTTCATTCGGTGTCCACAGGTGTGTTAAGTTAAATTGAGGCTTGTGGAAATAATTTATTTTTTCATTAAAAACAGCTCCATTTAAATAGCCCCAATTGGGATTATATTTCAACCCTCTTTCGCCTTGAGTTGCAGTGGTAAAATAAGATGGTGGGTGAGTTCCCATATATTCATAGGAAGAGTCTACATTAATTCCTAGGCCCTCAGCCATTTTTTTGCTATAAACAGCAATTGGCAATTGAGTGCTTCGTTGACCATGTGATTGGGGCGCGCCACTTGCACTGAAACTAAATAATTGTTTTTTAAATCTTTTTTGAATTTTTCCGAAGTATGACCAAGCATCGGTATAAGTTGCATTCGTCCATTCACTCCCCCATTTTCTGGAACCTCCTAAAGTGATTCCCCATCCTTTTTTTAATTGTCCTGAATTAAATCCGAATGATGTTTTATATAAGCCGTAATCATTCACTTCTTGTTTGATATTGAATGCTAGTTTTTGATCAATACCTTTTGTAATAATATTAATAGTTCCTCCTACAGATGGAATTGCCAATTTTGATGCACCCAATCCTCTTTGAACTTGCATCGTTTGTGTGATATCTCCTAACCCATCCCAATTGCTCCAGTATACTGCACCTGTCTCCATGTCATTCACGGGAACCCCATCTACCATCACTGCAATATTTCGTTGATCGAAACCTCGAATGTTAATTCGAGCATCACCGCTTCCTCCTCCCTGTTGCGTAGCGTAAACACCGGGTGTAGAATTAAGAATCATCGGTAAATCTCGAGTTCCTAATTCTTCTTTTATTTGTTTTGTTGAAATAGTTGAAAAGGCAACAGGGGTCTCTCTTATTTTTGCTACATCTGCTACCACTTCCACTTCACTTAGAGTAGTTGTTTCTAATGAAAAATTAGCAACAATGGGCTTGTTTAAAACCTTTACTTTTAGTTTTTGGGGCGCATATCCAACATAGGAAACTAGAAGAGTGTACTGTCCTGTAGAATCAATTTTTATTGCGTAATTTCCGTTAATGTCTGTTACTACACCTTTTCCCGCAGCTATTGTAACGCTTGCACCTACAACAGTTTCACCTGTTGTTGCATCTTTGATGGTTCCTTTTATTTCTCCACCTTGTGAGAAGAGGTGTGAAGCAAAAGAAATAAAAATTAATAATAATATAGAGCGTTTCATTTGAATCAGGCAGATAAAAAAGCATCCCGTTCTACAATTGCAGAACGGGATGCTTTCAAATTTAATTTATTGGACAGAAAGTTTTACTACGGTTGTTTTATTATTCTCGAACAATGCTTTTACAATATAAACTCCTTTTGCAAATTTACTTGTTTCAATCATCATTTCTTTTTCTGTTTTGCTCCCTGTTTGAGAAATAACGAGTTCTCCTAAAATAGTATATACTTCTACAACCTTAATTGCTTCAGGTGATGAAATGTTGAAATGATTATCATTTGTTGGATTTGGATACACAACTATTGAAACTGAATTATCAATTTCGTTGATTCCTGTAGGGCAGCTACAAGTATGAGTACCTAATCCACTCCAAGTATTTACAGATAAAGAATCCCATTCTAACGTTACATTAAATTCTGGGGAAGGATTAACAGTTACACCTTGCAGAACACTAGCTTTTCTTCTTAAAGTATGGTCTTTTGTCCACCAAGTACCAACAGAGCCATCATAGGGAAACACATCGCTCCATGCTTGGCTGGTTGTCATTGCAGCGTCTCCGGTCATACCAAAAATATCAACAATAGATGTGTTGTTGTACAATACTATTGCATCATTCCCATTCATATAAGTAGGTGCAGGATAAACACCATCTAACTGATTTGCCAATGCTTGCAATGCAGGAGAACAAGCTGGTGATCCCGTTGTTGTTGTTGTTTGTCCGTTTGCAATTACAAAAGCACCATGTGCGGCAATGGTTCCAGTAAGATTTAAAACACCACCTAGCGTTGAGGTAGAAGCGCCGTTTGAAAAACGCTCAACACGATATCCTGTTAAGCTGATAGCGCTATTTGTTGGATTGTAAATTTCAAGGGCTTTATCGTTTCCAGTTCCTTCAACATACTCGGAAATAAATAATTCATTACACTGCGCGCTAGCATTAATAATTGACGCAAAAGCAAATACGGATAGTAAAAGTTTTTTCATGATGTTTTGTTTTAAATAAATTGTTAAAAGCCGAACGGGAGCGGTTTCGGAATACTCTTCGATTGAAGAATTCTTGTAGGTTGTTCGCTTCCTTTTTAATTACATTACAAATGTACTATCTTTTTTTTAGATGACAATTCCCAATTCCCAACTCTATTTAATAGATAATGAACAGATAACATATTTTTTACATTAGTAGCTTGGTATTTTTAATTATCTCTTACTTTTGCATCCCAATCGGGACAAAAATTAATAAAAACAAAAAGCTATGAGCAAAGGACCTATTTCAAATTTTATTGAAAAACATTATAAACACTTTAACGCGGCTGCTTTGGTAGATGCTGCAAAAGGGTATGAAACACATTTAACAGAAGGCGGTAAAATGATGGTGACCCTTGCGGGTGCCATGAGTACTGCAGAATTGGGTAAGTCGTTAGCGGAAATGATTCGTCAAGGGAAAATTGACATTATTTCTTGTACAGGAGCCAATTTGGAAGAAGATATCATGAATTTGGTTGCGCATTCCCATTACAAACGTGTTCCTAATTACCGTGATTTAACTCCTCAGGAAGAAAGAGACCTGTTGGACAATCACTTTAACCGTGTTACAGATACGTGTATCCCAGAAGAAGAGGCATTCAGAAGATTGCAAAAGCATATTCATAAAATATGGAAAGATGCCGATGATAAAGGAGAACGTTTCTTTCCACATGAATACATGTACAAGATTTTATTGAGTGGCGAGTTAAAGCAATATTATGAAATAGATCCAAAAGATTCATGGATGTTGGCTGCGGCAGAACGTAATTTACCTATGGTGGTTCCAGGTTGGGAAGATTCAACCATGGGTAATATTTTTGCTTCTTATGTTATTAAGAATGAAATCAAAGCATCTACAATGAAATCAGGTATAGAATACATGGCTTGGTTGGCCGATTGGTACCCGAAAAATTCAGGCGGTAAAGGAGTAGGCTTCTTCCAAATCGGAGGAGGTATTGCCGGCGATTTCCCGATTTGTGTGGTGCCTATGTTGTATCAGGATATGGAAATGCATGATGTTCCTTTCTGGAGCTATTTCTGTCAAATCTCAGATTCTACAACCAGTTATGGTTCATATTCTGGAGCTGTACCCAATGAAAAGATTACTTGGGGAAAATTAGATATAGATACTCCTAAATTTATTGTAGAAAGTGATGCAACAATTGTTGCTCCTTTGATGTTTGCTTGGATATTAGGATGGTAAGTTCGAATAACGAATAAAACGAATAGCAGATCTGTGTTTGTTATTCCTTGTTCTATAAAACTCCCGTACCTTTTCGGGAGTTTTTAGTTTATATATCAAAAATTGAAATTACAACTCGACATAAAACCATTAAAAGAGTGGCTTCCCGATTACGATAAGCCATTGCTTATTGCAGGCCCTTGCAGTGCAGAAAGTGAAACGCAAATGCTTGCTACCGCCAATCAGATTGTATCGTTGTTCCCAAAGAGTATTTTCCGTGCAGGCATATGGAAGCCTCGCACCCGACCAGGAACATTTGAAGGCATTGGGGATATAGGGCTGCAATGGATGCAGAAGGTGAAACAACAAACCGGTTTGCTAACGGCTACTGAAGTGGCAACAGCCGACCATGTGGATAAATGTTTGAAAGCAGGGATTGATATTTTATGGATAGGGGCTCGTACTTCCGTCAACCCATTTTCTGTTCAGGAAATTGCGGATGCCCTTAAAGGGGTTGATATTCCAGTTTTTGTAAAAAATCCCATTTATCCAGATCTTCAATTATGGGCAGGAGCGTTGGAGCGGGTAAATAATGCAGGAATAAAAAAAATAGCTGCCGTTCATCGAGGTTTTCATTCGTACGATAATGGCCCATTCCGTAATTCTCCGAAATGGGAATTAGCAATTGAATTAAAAACTGCTTGTCCTGAATTACCCATCATTTGCGATCCTTCGCATATTGGAGGAACACCGGAATTGATTCCTTACCTCGCTCAGAAAGCTATGGATATGGATATGGATGGCTTGATGATAGAAACACATGTCAATCCTTCTGTTGCATTAAGTGATGCGAAACAACAGATTACTCCATTCGCGTTAAATGAAATCATTGGCAATCTTCAGATCCGATCGGCATCGATTCAAAATAGCGAACTACAAACAAAATTAGATGAGCTTCGCTCTGTCATTCATAAATTAGATAATGATCTGTTGGAAGTATTGGCGAAACGTATGGCTGTTTCCCGTCAGATCGGAGAACACAAACGGGATAATCATATCACGATCCTTCAAGTAACGCATTGGAAAAATCTGATCGAAAATAGTATTGCAAATGGAAATCAATTAGGACTGCCTAAAGATTTTATTAAAGCGATCTATCAATTGATACACGATGAGTCTATCCGCAGACAAACCGATGTAATGAATAGTATAGGGAAGAAATAAAATTAGGATTCTCGATACATTTTTCTCAAAAGAAAAACACTCGAACTGACATCCTAAAAGGCACTTCGAGTGCGAAATGAAATGGAGCGTATCGAGAAGTAGTTGATAAAAATTATTTCTGATTAAAAACGACACTTTTCACCCAAGCTTTTCCCCACTCATCCATTTCATAATCATTCCACAATTCAGGATAAAAAATACGTTTTTGAAAACGCGGAGGCAAATATTTTTGCCAGTTGGTACCACCTGTTGCGGCAATGTCTTCTGGGTCTTTTTGTAAATAACGGACCGCAGATTTATAGTGAGACAAAGGCCAGTTCACATTTACATTCACATCCATTTGTCTTAAAGCAAGGATCAATTTTTCATTTTTTTGATCTTCTGCCGAAAGTGATTTGTATAATGCAAGTAGATTGGTATGTTTGAATTTTTGTGCTAATTCAATAAATGCTTTTTGATATTTTTCTTCGAATTGAATAAGTGTCAATGTTTTTTTACCTGTAGCAAGCTCTGTTGCTCCTGCCTTCCAGTAAATATGCTCATACATTTTTTCTATCTGCGCATCATTCACCTCATCAGAAAATGTGTTACGGATATCTTTTGCAACAAGATTTTTAAAAGTGGTAGAACAAATTTCTATCATTCGGTATTGTCCCGATTGAAAACCACTTGCAGGTAATAAACTCATTCGGAATTTTAAAAATTGCTTTGGATCCATCCCATCCACCATGATATCAAAAGAAGTGATCAACCCGTCAAAGTATCTATTGATACGGGTGATGCGGTCGGTCAAAAATTTTACATCCAGCTCTTCTTTTTCAGCAAGCTGATTGTATTCGTGTAAACAAAGTTTAAAATACAATTCTGTTATCTGATGGTACATGATGAAAATTTCTTCATCGGGTATTTGTGTTTTTGGAGTTTGTAAACTTAATAATGTGTCGAGGTGTATGTAATCCCAATAGGTTAAATAATCTGCATATAACAAACCATCCAGGTAAGATGAAAGGTCTTGTCCCATGGCCTGGTATTTTGCATCCAATAATTTGATGCGTTCTATGATTTCAGGTTTTAATTCCATAATATTTTTTTTATTCGAAGAATAGTGCTGCAAGATAGTTAAATCAACTAATTATAAAAAATGATTCTCATTAGATATACAAAAGCGCCACTCTTTTCGGAATGGCGCTTTTATGCATATGGGGATGTTGTTTATTTTACTACAGCAACTGGATTTGCTAATCCTGAATACTTCATTAATTCTGCTTTGATAGAACCAACCAAGACATCTGCTTGTCCTAATATAGGTATATGGTTTTTGTCGTCAGTGATCCAGATATTTACGTCTTCTTCATGTTTGAAGACGCGTCCCTTTTGCATCACTGGACGGTATTTTAAGCATTTGAATGTTCCAAGATCCGTTGTAATGGTTTCGCGACCAATGAATTTAACTTTTAAAGGCCAAACTTCTTTATCCATAAAACATTTGATAGCATATGTTTCGCCGGGTTTCGCCGCAGAAAGATCTAAGTTGCGGGCTGCATAAAATGCGGAAAGCATGTCCTGCATATTCGGTTCAATAGCATATGTCTGACCGTCTCCTACACTTACTTTTTCATTGAAGTGATTGAACACATAACTCTGCTCGATCTTGTAACCTCCTTCGTTCACATGTCTTAAAAAGATCCAAGGAACAATTGATTTTTCATCAATATAAGTTTCATAACGGTCGCGGACTTTATAGAAAAAATCGAAAGCGCCTTTCGATTCTCCTAAACCAATAACATGGAATGTTTTTCTCCCTGCTATTTCTTTTGCCTCATCGGTAATTCCTAATGTGGCAACCCCTGCTTCTATGATCCCATAATGCATTCGGAAAGTCAACATTTCTCCGCGTTTAAAGGCTTCATTGCTTACCATTGGAAGTTCTCTTACAGGACCTTCATTGGTTATTTGTGGTAATTCTTTTTCTTTTTGGAACGACATACAAGCTATTGCTGTTGCTGTAGCGACTGTACTTACTAAAACGAACTTTTTCATAATTTGAGAGTTTGTTGTTCGGGGTATTTCAAACGCTGTGCCAAACCGTTATTTATATTGTGTAACGAAAATAGTTATGAAAATGTTGTGAGAAATGGAATAAATGGAACACCATTTAAAGTTCTACTTTTGAGTAAAATGATTGAAAAATGACAGCTTTTGCTCCGTTTTTGATTAAAAACGGAGCAAATTTCGAGTTAAACAACAATATTTACGATCTTGTTGTGAACCACAATTATCTTCTTTGGTGTTTTACCCTCTAAGTATTTTTGGGTTTGTTCAAGAGAAAGAACTTCTTTTTCAATCGCCTCTTTTGATAACGAAAGATCATACTCCTGGAAAAAACGGGTTTTTCCATTGAAGGAAACAGGATAACTGAACGCGGTTTCTACTAGATACGTTTCATTGCATTCAGGGAAAGTAGCGTAGGTGATAGATGCTGTATGACCTAATTTATGCCACAATTCTTCTACAATGTGCGGAGCATAGGGCGCAATAATAATGGCAAGAGGTTCCAAAATTTCACGCTTGTTGCATTTTAAATCTGTGAGCTCGTTTACACAAATCATAAAATTACTTACAGATGTATTGAAAGAAAAATTCTCAATATCATAAGCAATCTTTTTGATGGTTTTGTGTAGTACTTTTAGTTCAGCTTGTGTAGGAGCATCATTTGTTACAGCAAATGCATCGCCATTGTGATACAATCGCCAAAGCTTGCGGATGAAGTTACTTACACCAGAAATCCCACTCGTACTCCATGGTTTGCTTTGTTCCAAGGGACCCAAAAACATTTCATACAGGCGAAGACAATCGGCTCCTTGTTGTTCTACAATTAAGTCTGGAGAAACAACATTCCATTTTGATTTGGACATTTTTTCGACTTCGCTTCCGCAGATATATTTTCCGTCTTCTAAAATAAACGCTGCATTTTTATTTTCTTCTCTCCATGTTTTGAAAGCTTCAATATCTAAAACATTATTGTTTACAATATTTACATCTACATGAATTGGTGTTGTTTCGTAATCTTTTTTTAATCCGTAAGAAACGTATTTATTGGAAGTTCCAACTCGATAAACAAAGCTACTCACCCCCTGTATCATTCCTTGATTGATCAATTTCTTAGCGGGCTCCGTAACAGGAATCAACCCTAGGTCATTCAGGAATTTTGTCCAGAAACGAATATACAATAAGTGTCCGGTTGCATGTTCAGCGCCACCAATGTAAAGATCCACATTCTGCCAATAGTTGACAGCTTGTTTTGAAACGAATTCTTTTTCGTTATGCGCATCTATGTAACGCAGGAAATACCAAGAGCTTCCAGCCCATCCAGGCATGGTAGAATATTCATATTCAAATTTGCCGTCTTTTCTCCATGATGATGAAGCGCGCGCCAATGGCGGTTCGCCTGTTTCTGTCGGTAAATATTTATCTACTTCTGGAAGCACCAATGGCAATTCTTTTTCATCCAATACTTTTGGAATGCCATTTTCATAATAAACTGGAATTGGTTCTCCCCAATAACGTTGACGACCGAAAATTGCATCACGCAGACGGAAATTTGTTTTTCCTTTTCCTAAACCTTTTTCTTCTATCGCAGCAATCGCTTTCTTAACCGCTGCTTTTACTTCCATTCCATTTAAGAAATCGGAATTAATTAATTTTCCTTCTTTGGCATCGTACGATTCTTTTGAAAGATCGCCACCAGCAACGACTTCAATAATTGGCAGATCAAAATGTTTTGCGAAAGCATAATCACGTGAATCGTGTCCAGGAACAGCCATTACAGCGCCAGTTCCATAACCTGCCAATACGTAATCACCCAACCAAATTGGAATTTGTTTTCCGGTGAACGGATGTAAAACGTATCCACCAGTAAAAACGCCTGTGATTTTTTTTACATCGGCCATCCGTTCACGTTCACTTCTGTTTTTTGCAAACGTGATGTATTCTTCCACAGCATTTTTTTGCTGAGGTGAAGTTAATTTTGATACGAGTTCATGCTCTGGAGCAAGCGTTACAAAAGAAACTCCGAAGATAGTATCTGGACGTGTAGTAAACACCTCAATATGGTCATCAGAATTTTCTACTCTGAATGATAAACTTGTTCCTTCACTTTTCCCGATCCAGTTGCGTTGCGCTTCTTTGATGGATTCTGTCCAGTCGAGACCTTCGAGATCAGTCAATAATCTATCCGCGTAAGCTGTGATACGCAAGCTCCACTGTTTCATTAATTTTCGTTCTACGGGATATCCTCCACGCTCCGAAACGCCGTCTTTCACTTCTTCATTGGCAAGCACAGTTCCTAATTGCGGACACCAATTTACCATTGTATCACTTAAATACGCTAAGCGATGTTCTAACAAAAGATCTGATTGTTCTTTTTCAGTAAGTGCATCAAAGCCTTTAAGCTTAGGAATGAGGGTAGAAATATTTTCTGCTTTATTTGTTTCAGGGTTGTACCAAGAATTAAAAAGTTGAATAAAGATCCATTGTGTCCATTTGTAATAGTCAGGGTTCGAAGTTCGCACTTCTCTATCCCAATCAAATGAGAATCCTATTTTATCAAGCTGTTCGCGGTAGCGAGCAATATTTGTTTTGGTAGTAATTTCTGGGTGCTGTCCTGTTTGAATGGCATATTGTTCAGCAGGCAAACCAAATGAATCATACCCCATAGGATGCAATACATTGAATCCTTTCAGGCGTTTGTAACGAGCAAAAATATCAGAGGCGATATAGCCCAACGGATGCCCAACATGCAACCCAGCTCCACTAGGATACGGGAACATATCCAATACATAGTACTTTGGTTTGGTTGAATTATCTTCCGCACGAAACGTTTTATTTTTCGCCCAGTATGCTTGCCAGTATTTTTCTACTTCTCTGAAATTGTATTCCATCTTGATTCTTGTTCTTTTTTTCGAATCGCGAATATACGAAATCTGTGTTGGATGGAAACGTGTATCTTTTATGATTTTTATGAATTTCGGAGATAAAATAGATAGTCCTAATAAGCCCTCTTCTAATTTCCCATCTTAATTAATCATAAAAAATCGCTGTTCCTATTTGTTTATGTTTGATTTGGAAACTTTCCCTGAGGGTAATTTTAATGTTATTAACGATGGATTGTTTATTTCAATTCGAATTAATTAAAAGCAATGCTAGTTTAATGATTAATTTTAGCCAACCAAGAAAATATAAAGTGTCTGATAAATATTCAAAACGTAAGTTAGCAGGGTCGTCAATCACAACTGTAGTGAGCCTTTCACTGGTGTTGTTCATGTTAGGTTTACTCGGGATCATTATTTTGAATACCCGTAAACTTTCCGACAATTTTAAAGAGAATATTGGTATACAGGTGGTGTTGAGTGATAATGCCAAAGAGGGAGATGTTCAAAATTTGATCAAAACATTGGATGCTTCCGATTATGTGAAATCAACTCAATTGGTTTCAAAAGAAGAGGCTGCCAAAAAATTGCAGCAGGATTTGGGCGAAGATTTTATTGATTTCCTTGGTTTTAATCCTTTGTCAGCATCCATCAGTGTACGTTTAAAGGCTGGATATGCAAATAGTGACAGCTTGACCTGGATCGAAAAAGAATTGCTAGACACCAAGTTGGTGAAAGAAGTCATCTATCAAAAATCGTTGATAAATACCATCAATGAAAATGTAAAGACCATCAGCATAGGTGTTTTAATGATTAGCAGTTTGTTGATGATCATTGCATTAGCATTGATCAACAATACGATTCGATTGTCGATTTACAGTAAAAGATTTATTATTAAAACGATGCAGCTGGTTGGTGCTTCGCAAGGATTCATCAGGCGCCCATTTGTGCTAAAAGGTATTAAACACGGAATTTACGGGGCAATTATTGCCATAATGTTATTAATCGGATTCCTATACTTTATTCAAAAACAGTTACCTGAATTAGCCGAATTACAAGACCTTAATATGTTAGCCTCCTTGTTCGGATTGGTCATTTTGTTAGGTATCATCATCTCTTGGATAAGTACATCTTTAGCGGTTCGTAAGTATTTGCGTTTAAAATCGGATGAATTGCATTATTAGTTTTCGTCCCTCGACCCCGCTTCAGAGGACACATCCTTCGGTTGCGCTCGAAAAGACAATGAACAAAAGTGTTCACCTTTTTTAACACTTATTTTATCCAAATTATATTACATTTGTTCCACTAAAATTTGATTCAGTAATGAGTAAAGAAACTAAAAAACCGGGTTTTGCTTTTGGAAAAGAAAACTACCGTATATTAATTATCGGAGTTGTTATTGTTGCTATTGGCTATATGTTGATGGTAGGTGGAGGTTCAGATGATCCCAATCAGTTTCATGCGGAAGAACTTTTTAGCTTCAGAAGGATCACACTTTCTCCGATTGTAATATTAGCAGGCTTTGTTGTGGTGTTGTATGGCATCATGAAAAAATCGAGAGCGTAATTAGCAAATCCGAAAGGCTTCCGAAATACTACTTCTCGAACCCCCAATTATATGAGCTACATCCAAGCAATCATCATCGCTATTATTGAAGGCATTACTGAGTTTTTGCCTATTTCCAGTACCGCACATATGAAGATGGCAAACCCATTGATTCATGTTGCTGAAACACCCTTTGTTGATCTTTTTGAAGTAGTGATTCAGCTTGCAGCAATCTTATCTATTGTAGTTATTTATTGGAAACGATTTATTGATTTTAAGAATATCAGTTTATATATAAAACTTGTTGTAGCAGTGATTCCTGCATTGGTAGTGGGTGCATTACTAAAAAAACATATAGATGTTGCATTAAGTAATCTTACATTTATTTCTTGTGTGATGATCGGTGGTGGAATCTTATTATTATTTATGGATAAGCTTTTTACATCCAATACCATTGAAAAGGAAGAACAAATAACCTATCTAAAAGCCTTTATGATTGGTGGGTTTCAAACATTATCCATTTTGCTACCAGGATTAAGCCGAAGCGCTGCAACAATCATTGGAGGAATGAGTCAGAAGTTAACCCGAAATCTGGCGGCAGAATTTTCATTTTTTCTTGCAGTACCAACTATGTTTGCTGCCTCTGTGAAAAGCTTTTGGGATGTATACAAAGATCATCCGGAGGTGTTGGAAGTAAACAATATGTCTGTATTATCGATTGGCGCTATAATATCTTTTATTGTTGCATTATTAGCCGTCAAATTTTTCATAGGATATGTTCAAAAGCATGGCTTCCGTCTGTTCGGATGGTACCGGATAATTTTGGGAACTTCCTTTCTTATTTTTTCGATTTACTTCGGTACGCACATCACCGAATAACTATTATAAATGAAAGATTTCAGAACAGGAGAAGTCCTTCTCATGAATAAACCCCTTACCTGGACATCTTTTCAAGTAGTCAATAAAATGAAATGGCTGATCAAAAATCATCCTTCATTGTTACTGGATGGAAAAAAAATTCAACCAAAGATCGGACATGCAGGCACTTTGGATCCCCTGGCAACTGGCTTGTTGATAGTGTGTACTGGGAAACAAACAAAAAACATTGAGAGCTATCAGGCACAGGAAAAAGAATATACAGGGACTTTTTATATTGGCGCAACAACCCCTTGTTATGATATGGAAAAGCCTATTGATAAGCATTATCCTACTGAACACATTACAGATGAATTGATAGAAGAAACGACAAAACAATTCACCGGCACCATTCAACAAACCCCTCCTTTATTTTCAGCAATCAAGATCAATGGAAAACGTGCCTATGATATTGCAAGAGCAGGAGAAACCGCTGAAATAAAATCCAAAGAAATTACGATTTCTGTTTTTGAGATTACCCGTATAGCTCTACCAGAAGTAGATTTTAGAGTTATATGCAGCAAAGGAACCTATATTAGATCACTTGCCAGAGATTTTGGCGAAGCACTGCTAAGTGGTGCTCACCTTACTGCACTTTGCAGAACTAGGATAGGAGAATATAAATTAAGCGATGCGATGGATATTGAAGAGTTTGAAGCAGGATTAAAAGCGGAAATAACGTCCAACATTTAATCCTACATTCTATAAGTTTTCAGAAATAGGAGCCCCGATTATTTCAAGTCATCTACACCTGCATAGTAGTCTCTAGAAGTACTAAAAACATTGATGCGAAGAAAAATAAATACGATTTTAGTTGACATCGCCTCCCTGAAAGCTTACTTTTGAGCCCTTGTTATTAAATTTTAATTTAAACACTTAAATAAATCCCGTAAGATTTATGTAATTGCTTCAAGCGTTCTGCTTTGCAATTTCAGACCTACTTACTCCAAAATCAATTTTATGAAATTATCACAATTCAAATTCAATTTACCAAAAGAGTTGATTGCTGAAACACCTGCAAAAACGCGTGATGAAGCAAGATTAATGGTTGTTACCCGTAAAACAGGGAAGATCGAACATAAATCATTTAAAGACGTATTAAGCTATTTTGGTGATGGCGATTGTATGATCTTGAATGATACAAAAGTATTTCCTGCCCGCATGTACGGGAACAAAGAAAAGACAGGTGCAAAGATAGAAGTGTTCTTGCTGCGTGAGCTGAATGCAGAAAGCCGCTTGTGGGATGTTCTGGTGGATCCTGCTCGTAAAATCCGTATTGGTAATAAATTATATTTTGGGGACGACGATACTTTGGTTGCTGAAGTAATTGATAATACTACGTCTCGCGGACGTACCTTACGTTTCTTGTTTGACGGTTCTTATGAAGAATTCCGCAAAACATTAAATGATATGGGAGAAACACCACTTCCAAAATACATAAAACGCGCACCAACAGAAGATGATAAAGAGCGTTACCAAACCGTTTATGCTAAAAATGAAGGTGCTGTTGCAGCCCCTACAGCAGGATTGCATTTTAGCCGTGAATTATTAAAACGACTTGAATTAAAAGGGGTGAACTTTGCAAATGTTACTTTACATGTTGGTTTAGGAACATTCCGCACAGTTGAAGTAGAAGACTTAACAAAACATAAAATGGATTCGGAACAGGCTTTTATATCCGAAAAAGACTGCAAAATCATTAATAAAGCTCGCGAAGCAAAAAAGAAAGTTTGTTGTGTTGGAACAACTTCTATGCGTGCCATAGAAACCTCTGTAAGCACTGATGGATATGTAAAACCTTATGATGGCTGGACAAACAAATTTATTTTTCCTCCTTATGATTTTAGTGTTGCCAATTGTATGATTACAAATTTTCATACTCCTGAATCGACATTGTTGATGATGGTTTGCGCTTTTGGCGGGTATGATCTAATGATGAAAGCTTACAAAGAAGCGATCAAAGAAAAATATCATTTCTATACCTATGGAGATGCCATGTTAATCTTGTAATCAAAAAAATAACTTAACCCCTCTCCAATTTCGAGAGGGGTTTTTCTTCTAAAAATCAATTTGAAAAAATACGTTATCATAGTAGCAGGAGGAACAGGGACACGCATGAATAATGTTGTTCCGAAGCAGTTTATCGAATTGCTTGGCAAGCCTGTTTTGATCCATACGGCAGAAAAATTTCTTTCCGCGATCCCTGATATAAATATTGTAATTGTATTGCCTTTGGCATTACACGAGGAGTGGTCAAAGATTTGTGAAAAACATAATTTCATTACATCTCATAACGTTGTTGAAGGCGGAGAAACTCGTTATCATTCTGTAAAGAGAGGGTTAGAGCTTGTTCCGGATGCATGTGTTGTTGGGATCCACGATGCGGCAAGACCACTCGTAAGCAGAGAAACAATTCTAAATGCATACACCACTGCTGAAAAATTAGGGAACGCTTGTCCTTCAATTCCATTAAATGAATCAATTCGTTTTTTAAAGGGGGTGGATAATTGTGCTGTTGACAGAACACATTATTCCATTATCCAAACTCCCCAATGTTTTCATTCTGATCTGATTAGAAAAGCATTCTTAAAGGCCTACAAACCTGAATTTACGGATGATGCAAGTGTGTTGGAATCATTTGGAGAGAAAATAAATTTGATAGAAGGCAATCGCGAAAACATTAAGCTCACAACTCCTCAAGACCTTATCATTGCTGAGGCACTTATGAAAAGTAATTCTATTTAAATTATTTTGATTACTTCTGTTTTATCAGAAATCTTTAAGTTTTCTAAATTCGTCAAGAGATTCAATCCTGGCTTTTTCCCTTTTTCAATGACACCTAAATGATCAAATTTCAAAAAATTTGCACCGTTTTTTGTAGCCCAGGTAAGTAATGTCTGCAAAGGGATCTCAGGAAAATGTTTTGTAATTGTTTTGATCTCATCCAGAATCGATAAGGACCAATTGGATGCTAGGCTATCGGTTCCTATTGTTAATTTGGCATTTTCTTGTATAAATAAATTATAATCGGGAAGTTTATTTTCGATATACATGTTTGCATTGGGACAAGTACACCAGTATACATCTGAAGTCTTTCGTCCGGAGTCTTTAGAGATTGCCCAACGAATATCTTCTAGTGATGAGTAGGTGTTATGGACCAATTGAAGTTTCTCTGCATCTTTTAAAAATGGCAAAGTAGATTTCAAAGAATTAAGCCCGGTTTTTCTCATCAGATCCGTGTTTATTCCCATTGATTTAAATGTGTCAAACATACTCCCAGATTGGGAGATAAATAATTCACTTTCACCTGCGCTTTCCTGGTTGTGTATGGAAAGAAGGCTATTATTTATTGAAGCATATTCATTGATCAAAGTCAGTAATTTCTCTGACATTGTATAAGGAGCATGAGGGACAATGGAGTTGGAAAGGTTCAAATCTGAAAGTTCATTGCTTAATTTTCTACCTGTGTTAAAAACCTCTTCAGCTTTATTAGGATCTAAACTGAAGATCTCTATAAAAGTGTGATACAACAATTCACCTTTCGACTTTTGTTTGAATGTACTGTTGTTATTGGAAATATCGCCCACAGCAACAATTCCATTTTTTATCATTTTAGTTTCAGCAGCGATAATTGCTTGCTCTATTTTTTCTTCTGGATAATTAAATCGTTTGCCGATCAATTCTGTTATAAACCCAGTCATTCCTGTGTTTTCAGAAACTTCATTTTGAAGGTGAGACAATTCCAAATGACAATGTGAATTTATGAATCCAGGGCAGATCACGCCTTCGAAATGTTCAACCATCTCCGAATTATTTATATCAGGATGTTCAACATTTAGAATGGTCCCCACTTTATCAATGGTAATTACGCCATTTTTAATAGGGTCGGTAGAAATTGTGAAAATATAATCAGCAGAGATTTTACGCATAATTTGTCCTCAGAGCTGCGAATTTACGAAATTATAAACTGTTCAATATATCAATATCTATTCGTAAATTTGTAGTGCTTTAAAATGGATACTAAAAAGGACATACGGGCGCTTTCGCTGGACGAATTAAAAACTGTTTTTACTGAAAATGGTGATCAGTCATTTCGTGCGAAACAAGTATATGAATGGCTTTGGAAAAAGTCGGCGCGTACGTTTGATGAAATGACAAATCTGTCAAAACCCACCCGAGAATTACTAAACACTCATTTTGTAATCAATGCAGTAGCGATTGATGACATGCAGATTAGCAAGGATCGCACCATTAAAAATGCCTTTAAATTGTATGATAGCAATATTGTTGAAGGGGTGTTGATCCCAAGTACAACGCGCATGACTGCTTGCATATCATCGCAAGTTGGATGTAGTTTAACATGTAAGTTTTGTGCAACAGGAAAATTGGAACGACTTCGCAACCTGAATGCGGATGAGATCTACGATCAAGTTGTACTAATAAAAAATCAGGCGGAAACGAAATACCAGTCGCCACTTACCAATATTGTGTATATGGGAATGGGGGAACCTTTGCTCAATTACAAAAACGTAATGGACTCTATTCAAAAGATCACTTCTCCGGAAGGATTAAATATGTCGCCACAACGAATCACTGTAAGTACAGCCGGAGTTTCCAAAATGATCAAGAAACTAGGGGATGACGGAGTGAAATTTAATTTAGCGTTATCATTGCATGCAGCAAATGATGAGAAAAGAAATCACATTATGCCGATCAATGAAAGCAATACACTGGAAGCGTTGGCAGAGGCTCTAAAATATTTTTACGAAAAGACAGAAACCCGCGTAACCTATGAGTATATAGCGTTTAAAGATTTTAATGATACTTTGGAAGATGCACAAGATCTTGCAAAATTCTGCAAACACATTCCTTGTAAAGTGAATATTATTGAGTATAATCCGATAGATGATGGCGAATTTCAACAGACTACTACTGAACGCTTGGATGCCTTTGCAAAATATCTGGAAAGTAAAAATATAATTGTGAATGTTCGAAGAAGCAGAGGGAAAGATATTGATGCAGCTTGCGGGCAATTGGCAAATAAAAATAAAGAAGGTTTTGAGAAGCGAAAAATGAAGGTCAAATAGATTTCAAAACTATTAAAATTAAGAAATGACAGTTAGCGAAATAAAGGCCCCGATTGAAAATGAAATGCAAGAGTTTGAATTGAAGTTCAAAGCTTCAATGAAAAGTTCTGTCCCATTGTTAGATAAAATCACGCGCTATATTGTCAAACGAAAAGGAAAGCAGCTGCGCCCGATGTTCGTGTTTTTAGCTGCTAAGGTTTGCGGAGAAATGAATGAATCCACCTATCGCGCTGCATCTTTAATTGAACTGTTGCATACAGCTACTTTGGTGCACGATGATGTGGTGGATGATTCTAATGAACGCAGAGGTTTCTTTTCGGTCAATGCGCTTTGGAAAAATAAGATAGCCGTTTTGGTGGGTGACTTTTTGTTATCACGCGGGCTATTGCTTTCGGTTGATAATAAAGATTTTCACCTGTTGGGTTTGGTGTCAAATGCCGTTCGCGAAATGAGTGAAGGTGAATTATTGCAGATCGAAAAGGCGCGAAAACTAGATATTGATGAAGCGGTTTATTTTGATATTATTCGGAAAAAGACAGCCTCTCTGATTGCATCCTGCTGTGCTTGTGGTGCCGCCTCTGTAAGTTCCGACGAACAGGTGATCGAACAAATGAGAGCCTTTGGAGAATCTGTTGGCATTGCTTTTCAGATAAAAGATGATCTCTTTGATTATGGTGATGGAACCAATATTGGCAAACCAACGGGAATTGATATCAAAGAAAAAAAGATGACCTTGCCTCTGATATATGCATTGAATAATGCCTCTTTTTTTGAAAAAAGAAAAATAATTAATATCGTAAAAAACAATAATAACGATCCCAAGAAAGTAGCTGAAGTTATTGATTTCGTTATTAAAAGCGGAGGAATTCAATATGCGGAACAAAAAATGAATGAATATAAAAATGAGGCGCTTTTAAGATTGTCTTTATTTTCTGATAGCCCATCAAAAACGTCATTGTTGGAATTGGTAAAATATACAACAGACAGAAAAAATTAAAATCCTGTAATCATGAAATCCTATTTTATCGTATCCTTATTTTTTTCAGTCGGGTTGATCTCTTGTTCAAATCAAACTGAAAAAACGGCTGTTAAACTGGAAACAACTATTCCTACACCTCCTGATTCTTCCTCTTCAAATTTTACTATTACAAATAAACAAGATACAGCAATTGTTTCCGATGGGGAAAGCATTCAACGATATAAAAATGGTGTAATAAAAATGAAAGGGCTCATGAAGGATGGAAAAAGAGAAGGCCTTTGGAAAAGCTGGTATGAAGACGGTACACCTTGGAGCCAAACGACTTTTTCTGCTGGTATTAAGAATGGTGCTACCACTACATGGTTTCCCAATGGAAAAAAAAGATATGAAGGTTTCTTTTTAAATGATATTGAAAGTGGTAACTGGAAATATTGGGATGAAAATGGTAAGGAGCAATTGGTGAAAGATTTTGGAACAAAATAAATTTGTCAAATTCATAAAATCTACAAAATTGCTTGTTAAAATTGCACTCGACTTTTGATGTGAGTCTTGCACTTGCAAATAAAGATTCTTATTTTTGATTACAATTCAATCCTATTAAAATTAGTTGTCGAAGTTGTTAAAGAGGAGATAGCATGTCTTTGAGTCATCAAATTCGACAAATAATTTTAACAAAATAATTAATTATCAAATGAAAAAAAATATACTTTACTTTCTTGCACTATCCATTTTTGTTACATCTTGTACTTTTGAAAATGCAACACCATTGCCAGTAGGTTGTAATGCAACTATTTATTACGGAACAGACATTTTGCCTATCATGAATGCAAATTGCGTTAGCTGTCATAGCGCAGGTGGAACGGGTTCTGGTCCCGGGGATTATACTCTGTACTCCGATATTAAAGCTGCTGATATGAAAATTAAAAATAGGATATTTGATAAAAATAGTCCGATGCCTCCAGCGGGTTCAACACCCCTAACTAGTGATCAATTATCAAAGTTAAATTGTTGGATCGGACAAGGCGCTCCTAATAATTAGTAATATAAGGGCACAGTTATTGACTAAATGATTTTTATCATTTATTAAAACATAAAAAAATGAAAAAAATAGTATCATCATTATCAGCCATCATTTTTTGTGCGAATGTATTTGCACAGATTTATATTGCAAAAACGTCTGAAATCAGTTTCTTTTCAAAGACTGCTGTTGAAGATATTGCGGCCGTTAATAAATCAACCAAGCCTATGCTTAATACAGCTACAGGTGATATTCAAATGAAGATTGCTATGACAGGTTTTGTTTTTGAAAAACCATTGATGCAGGAACATTTTAATGAAAATTATGTGGAAAGCGAAAAATTTCCTGTTGCTACCTTTAAAGGTAAAATAAATGAGAAAGTAGACTATACCAAAGACGGTGATTATAAGGTGACTGTTACAGGAAAACTGAATCTGCATGGTGTAGAAAAAGACAGAACCATAGATGGGCTTGTATCTGTTAAAGGTGCTGTCATCTCAATATCTTCCAGTTTTAAAATAAAATTTGCAGATCATAATGTTGTAATCCCTAGATTATATTCTGGAATTATTCCTGAGGATACCGATGTGAAATTGGATGCAACTTTAGAACCATTTAAAAAGAATCAATAATTTATGAAACGAACGTTAAAAAATTTATCAGTCACAATTTTATTTTCAACTTCAGCGCTATTAGTTTGTGCCCAGGATGATATGTTAAGTATGCTTGACTCTGCTGGAGGGCAAAAGACGCACGAAAAAGTATTGGCAACTTTCAAAGGTTCAAAAATTGTCAATGCACAGTCTACCGAAACTATTAAAGCAAAAACCTGCGACTTCAGCATTACGCATCGTTTCGGAAATATGGGAACGCAAAGTAATGGAGGAGGTCATACACTTTATGGATTAGATAATGTAACGGATGTTAGATTAGGTTTTGATTTCGGAATTACGAATGACCTTACCCTAGGTTTTGGAAGAAGCAAACAAGGCGAGCTAATTGACGCACTAGTAAAATACCGTATTCTTACTCAAACACTAGATAATCATATTCCTATCTCATTAGCATTTTATGGTGATATGGGCTACAACCCTCAGAAAGCCAGTCAATTTTATAGTGGAATGGTCATGAGCAGCGATTTTAAACAAAATGATGTTCACCGTTTCTCTTATGTAAGTCAATTGATTATTGCCCGTAAATTTGGTTGGAGATTTTCAATGGAGCTTCTTCCAACCTATCAACATAGAAATTTTGTGATAGGAAACATAAATGCGGATAATAATGCTGTAGAAACAAATGATCTGATGTCTTTAGGTGCCGGGATGCGTTTTAAATTAACAAAACGTTTCGCGATCATTGCCGATTATTTTTACACAATTTCGCCTTATCGCACAAAGAACACTGCAAATCCATTTTACAATCCCTTAGCACTTGGAGTTGAAATTGAAACAGGCGGCCACGTATTTCATATTAATTTCACAAATGCATCTGGAATTGTAGAAAATAATTTCATTCCCAACACTACAGATAGCTGGGCGAAAGGAGGCTTTAAATTAGGGTTTAATGTTTCCAGAGTTTTTAACGTCGGAGGAAAAAAACGTAAATAGCTATTATTATTCTTATAGAGAGGTTGATCCGTTTTTGGTCAACCTCTTTTTATTTAATGGAAATGGATTAACTTTGTGTCGCTTTGCCTACAAAACATAGTCATATTATTTCAAAAGATACTGTTATAGCAGTTAAAAGCACTATGTCATCTATCGACACTTCCAAAACCGAGTCTTTATTCCATCATAATTTATTACAGGTGAGGAAAGAAACCCCCCAACTCCATATTACAAAATATGATTATGGAGTAGCCAGCATTCTCTTTTTTGCTTACTTGTTATTTGTATGGTTATATGCAATAAACAGAAAGCGTTTGAACCAGGTTATAAAAGCTTTTTATGTTAACAGATACGCAAATCAATTAGCAAGAGAAGAAGTCTCTATTGGCAACAGGGTTACCATATTTCTTTCTACCTTATTTGTATTGACATTTGCTTTGTTTGTTTCACAGGTGGCAAATTATTACGGTTTTTTTATCGGGGACAACCAATTCATATTATTTATAAAAGTAGCGCTCATCATCATTGCTGCATATGGTCTAAAAATGCTAAGCGTTCGGATATTCGGATTTATTTTTCAAACCCAAAAGGAGGCTAACGATTATGCAATGACCGTATTTTTGTTTTGTAATACACTGGGTTTGTTTATGTTACCAGTTGTTGTGTGCTTGGCGTTTGTAAAGCAAGCGCCCTCGGAATTGTTCATCTATTGTGGCTATATTATTTTCGGTTCTTTCCTTTGTATCAGATTGTTACGAGGGCTTATTATTGGTTTAAACAGCATAAGAATTTCGAAATTCTATTTATTTTTATATCTTTGCACCCTTGAAATACTCCCTTTTGTGATTATGGTTAAATTATTTCTTTTAAAGACTAGATAGTTTCCATAGAAAGAGTGTATTTAAGTTTTGTTTTTCATTAAAGCTCAACAAAATTGAAAGTTAAAACATTACTTGTATCGCAACCAAAGCCAGAAGGGGATAAGTCGCCTTATTTTGATCTTGCAAAAAAATGCAATGTTAAAATAGATTTTCGTCCATTTATACATGTGGAAGGTGTTTCCGGCCAGGATTTTCGTAAAAAAAAGATCAATATAGCCGAGCATACAGCTGTTATTATGACGAGCAGGAATGCAGTCGATCATTATTTCAGGATGTGTCAGGAGATGCGTGTTACCGTTCCTGAAACGATGAAATATTTTTGCGTTTCTGAATCAACAGCTTTCTATCTTCAAAAATATGTGTTATACCGCAAAAGGAAAATTTTCCACGGGAAGCAAACAGTTGTTGACCTTATGGAAGTGATAAAGAAGCATAAAACCGAGAATTTTTTATTGCCTTGTTCAGATATCGCGAAAGAAGAAATAGCGGATAAGTTAGAAGCACAAAAAATAAAATTCACGAAAGCAGTGATGTTTCGTACGGTAGCCAGTGATCTTAGCGATCTTGCAAATGTGAATTATGACGTGTTAGTTTTTTTCAGTCCTTCCGGGATAAAATCTTTATTCAAGAATTTTCCAAAATTTAAGCAAAATAAAACGCGGATAGCATGTTTTGGTCCTACTACAGCTTTAGCTGTAAAGGAAGCAGGCTTGAGACTGGATATCCATTCTCCAAATCCAAAAGCACCTTCAATGACAATGGCTTTGGAGCAGTATATTTTAGCAGCTAATAAGGCAGCAAAATAAGCACATGTTTTTATCACTTGTCAATTCTTCATTCTCCCATCACAATTTTTAGAATAACTGATTTTAAAATTTTACTTTTATACTTGAAATGCAAACCTTTTCCAAAACCGAACGTTTATGCAGTCAGGTATTAATCGAAAGATTAGTTGAAAAAGGAAAATCGTTTAACAGTTTTCCTTTTAGAATCACTTGGATGGAGATTGCTGAAAGTTCTTCACCCATCAAAATTGTTATTAGTGTCCCTAAACGAATTGTAAAAAAAGCGGTTGAAAGGAATAAGATAAAACGTCAGATCAGAGAAGTTTATCGTAAAGAAAAACAGAAATGCTATGATCTTTTAGGAGACAAAAAAATTTTACTGATGCTCGTTTATACCTCGAAAACAAAAATGGAATTTAAGGTGCTGGAAGAAAAAATAATTGAAGCATTGCAACGTTTAAACAAAACAGTTAATCGTTAATTGATCTTGAAAGTAATAAGTGTTCCTATTCGTTATTTGTTTATCGGTATTATAAAAATTTACCAATATACCATTTCACCACTATTGGGACCTTCGTGTCGGTTTGAGCCTTCCTGCTCTCAATACGGAATAGAAGCGTTTACAAAACATGGAATAATGAAAGGGTTTACATTAACGCTAAAAAGGATAGCTAAATGTCATCCCTGGGGAGGCCATGGCCATGATCCAGTTCCTTAAAATCCACTACGTGCAATTAAAGTTTTAAATTTGTATAATATGAAGTCGTTTCTAAGAAAATTTAAATTGTTATTCATTGCAATCCTTATCGGGAGCTATGCAATTATTTCCTATAGCTTTGTTGATAGCTATTTTGAGGTGTCAAAAAATCTGGACATTTTCGCAACATTATTTCGGGAGTTGAATATCTATTATGTAGATGAAACAAATCCGGGAGATCTGATGAAAAAAGGTATTGATAATATGCTTGAATCATTGGATCCCTACACCAATTTTATTCCTGAATCAGAGATTGAAGATTACCGTTACATGACAACAGGCTCTTATGGTGGTATCGGTGCGCTTGTTCGCCAGATGGGCGATTATGTTGTTATTTCTGAACCATATGAAGGATTTCCAGCCCAAAAAGCTGATCTGAGAGCTGGCGACAAAATATTAAAAGTGAATGACATTGATGTAAAGGGAAAAAAGACGGATGACATCAGTAAATATTTAAAAGGACAGGCAAGTACATCCATCAAATTATTGATTGAACGCGAGGGAGAAAAAAAGCCGATTGAAAAAATTATCAACCGCGAAGAGATAAAAATAAAAAGTGTTTCTTATTCAGGGATGATCTCTAAAAGTGTTGGTTATATTAAACTTACCGGATTTACTGAAAATGCTTCAGGGGAAGTTAAGGATGCATTACTTGATCTAAAAAAGAACCCAGCGCTTAAATCGATCGTTTTTGATTTGCGAGGAAATCCGGGAGGATTGCTAAAGGAAGCAATTGATATCGTTAATTTATTTGAAGATAAAGGAACAGAGATAGTAAGCACTAGAGGTAAAGTAAAAGATTGGGATAAAATATACAAGGCAGTAAACAATCCTGTAGACCTTTCTGTACCCATGGTTGTTTTGGTTGATCGAGGTTCTGCTTCTGCCTCCGAAATTGTTTCGGGTTCTTTGCAGGATCTTGACAGAGGTGTAGTAATTGGTCAACGTTCCTATGGAAAGGGATTGGTGCAGCAGACACGTGATCTTAGCTACAATGCGAAATTAAAAGTAACAGTTGCAAAATATTATACGCCAAGCGGAAGATGCATTCAGGCATTAGATTATTCACATCGTAATGAAGATGGAAGTGTTGACAAGGTAGCCGATTCACTGATCTCTGCTTTTAAAACTAAAAACGGACGTATCGTTTATGATGGCGGTGGAATTGCTCCTGATGTTGCGATAGAACCACAAAAGTACAGTAGTATTTTGGGCAGTTTGATTACAAAAAATTTGCTTTTTGATTTTGCCACTAAATATCGCGTTGCGCATGAAAAGATTGCTCCAGCAAGAGATTTTAATTTATCAGATGAAGAATACGATTCGTTTGTAGCATTTTTGAGTGATAAAGAATATGATTATACGTCAAAGACAGAAAAGGCGCTGGAAGATTTTAAAAACGATGCAAAAGCTGACAAATCAATTGATCTGATCGGAACCGATATTGAAGCTTTGAAGAATAAGATCACCCATAATAAGAAAGATGATCTAGTGAAATATAAGCCAGAGATAAAACAATATTTAGAGGAAGAGATCTCGTCTCGATACTATTTCCAAAATGGTAGGCTCGAAGCTTCTTTCAAAGAAGACAAAGAATTAACAGAAGCATTTGCAGTATTGAATGATTCCGACAGATATAATAAGATCTTAACCACGATTGTAAAATCTGAAAAACCCTTTTACAATTCCGATAAAACAAAACTTAAGGATCTTAAAAAGGGAGACGGGAAAGTGAATTAAAAAACATTCAATCCCGAGGCATTTGTTGAACACAACTGCCTCTTTTTTTTAAAATTTGTTCAAACATGCAATTTATTTGCAACATTAGCGTTGCAATCCAATATGAGAAAATCATTATTCCCCGAGAAGTTCCATTATTTTATTTATGTTTTTGCTCTCACCCTTTTGGTAATCGGGATGCCAGTTTCTAAATTTTTAATGAGTCTTTCCCAGATTATTTTAGTTTGCAATTGGGTTTTAGAAGGTGGCTTGATTGCTAAGTTCAGCTCTTTTTTAAAAAATAGGGCAGCACTTATTATGAGTTCATTCGTGTTATTGCATTTTATTGGTTTGATCTACACTTCTGATTTTGAATATGCATTTCATGACATCAGAATAAAAGGGCCGCTTTTGATTCTGCCCTTAATCCTCTCTACTTCAAAACCGCTGACAGAAAAAGTAATAAATACTATTTTACAATTATTTATAGGCTCCATCATAGCAGGCACATTGATAAGCATTTGTATCTTGACAGGAATCGTTCATCGTCAGGTGGTTGATATCAGAGCGGCTTCTATTTTTATTTCCCATATCCGGTTCGCCTTGTTGATTTGTGTTGCAATTTTTATTTCAGGTTACTTTTTTCAATTGTACGATCGTATGATTATTAAGCTGATCAATGTTTTTGTAATCATTTGGTTGATTGTTTTTCTAATCATCATGCAATCCATGACAGGGCTTTTTGCATTAATTTTTACATCTTTTATATTGCTGATCTATTATTTAGCGAAGTCTGCTAACCGCGCCATAAAATATGGAGGTTTTGTTTCCCTTATTCTTTTGACACTAGGAATTTTTTCTTTTATCAAAGAAATAAAAAAGAAAAATCTTGGAAAAGAGATTGTTGATTTTGCAAAGTTGGATACATTCACCGCTCATGGAAACAAATATTTATATGATCCTAGTGGTCAGCTGACAGAGAACGGACATTTAATATGGCTGTATGTTTGCCCGAATGAATTGGAAGCGTCATGGAATAAAAGAAGTAAAATAAAATATACAGACAAAGATCTGAAGGGGAATGAGATCGATTTTACACTGATTAGATTTTTAACTTCTAAAGGTTTAAGGAAAGATGAGGATGCAGTAAACGCTTTATCAAGTCAGGAAGTTGCTGCAATAGAAAGGGGAGTTGTCAATGTGAACTATCAGAATATTTCCAGTATAGAAGGGCGTATTCATGAAATATTTTGGGAGTTGGATCTGTATAAAACCTCTGGAGACCCCAACGGGCATTCGATTACGCAACGATTTGAATTTTGGAAAGCAGCATTAGGGATAATAAAAGAGAATGTGCTTTTCGGTGTTGGAACCGGAGATATTAAAAATGCTTTTGAATTGGAATACGATAAAATGAAATCACCTTTGATTAAAGAGTGGAGATTGAGGTCTCACAATCAATATTTATCTATAACGGTTGCTTTTGGTATCATAGGATTGATTTGGTTTTTAATCACCCTTATTTACCCAATGATTCTTTTCAATAAAACTTTTGACTATTTATACATCACCTTTTTCTTGATTGCTATTGTTTCATTCTTTACGGAAGATACTTTAGAAACTCAGGCAGGAGTAACATTCTTTGCTTTCTTTAACTCCTTCTTTCTTTTCATAAAAAGGAACAAGAAGGAGCAAATTACTTCCGAATAATATCAGCTATTTTTTTTGCTTCAATTTCATTGATACAATTGCAACTTTGGGGATTTTTTCTGCAATCGGAGCAAGCCTTGTTTACTACCAGCGCTTGCGCTTTTTTACCAATTGGTTGCCAGCGGCCAGGATGCATTGGTTGAATTGGTGGATATATTCCGATTGCTCCAATTCCACATGCTGCAGCAATGTGCAAAGGGCCGGTACTCGCTGCAACTAAATAATCGGCTTGGTTTATGAATGCAATGAACTCGTTCAATGTAAATTTTCCGGTAAGATCCACTACTTCTGGTGGCAGCGTTTTAATCCAGCCAGCTAATAATTCTTTTTCTTTTGCCGTTCCGCTGATGAAAAATTGAAAATGATCTTTCGGTAATTGTTTTATGAGTGAAGCGTAATGGTCTAAACTCCATTCACGTGCACTCGCATTTGATTTGGGATGAAGAATGATCTTTGTTTTATTTTTATCCAAGACCGATGCACCGCTATTGGTTAGCTCCGGTATTCTTGTAAATCCCGTATAGGAGGCCATTTCTTTTAAGTCGGGTAAAATAAATATCTCTAAAGGTTCTAATAACTTACAGTTCAATTGCGATTCGTGTAATGTTGAATTTTTACGGCTTAATCGAACCAATTTATTTGCTGTTCCCCAATGGAATATTCTGTTGGTTGTTCCTACTCGCAATTTTATTTTTGCCTTTTTAGAAATTTTAGAAATTCGCTTATTGGGAAATACATGAATGATTCCATCTGCATTCAATGATTTTAAATACAATACAGCATCTTTGTCAGCAAGTTTTAGAACCTCATCGGCATTTATAAATTCATCAACATGCTCACAGCAATTTATTACATCTTTTGTGTAAGAACGTCCAAGAAATAAAATTTTTATGTTTGGATAAAATTGTTTGATAATACCACAAATAGGCAATGTTAATATAACATCCCCAATCGCATCCGTGCGGCTGATAATAATTTTTTTTATGTTATGCTTCGTTGTCAATGATTATGACTGATGTAGGTCGTTTAATTTTTTATATTTTAAATAAGTGGCATAGGCAGAAATTCTTGCAACTGTCAATCCTGCTTTACCGTCCATAAAACCGAATTTTATAAAATAATCGCGAATAAATTTTAGGACAGGGCCAATGATCATTTTCAGATAAGAACTTCTTTTGCCTTGTTCGTATAAGTCTTTTGCTGCAATGGTAGTAAATGTGTCTGCCTGTTTGTAATGTTGTTCAATGCTGTAATAGCTATAATGCAAACAATCGCCTTTCAAATGGAGGGTATCAATTTGTTTTGAAAAACTTAATTCTTCATGAATAATGCCTGTCCATTTTGCAATTGTTTTGTCAAACAATCTGATCTTCGTATCGGGATACCAGCCTCCATGTTTTATCCAGTTGCCGCAATAGTTTGTGATTCTGTTGAATTTGGCTGTATTTAGTTTGTCCGATTTTTTCAATTCTTCAATGGATAATTTCAATTCTTCTGATAGCGCTTCATCCGCATCCAATGATAAAATCCAATTAAATTTTGCTTGGCTGTTGGCGTAGTTCTTTGTATTGGAATAACCTTCCCAAGCATGCTGAATAAAATTTACCTGAAATTGTTTGCAGATGTTTTGAGTATTATCGGTAGAAAAGGAGTCAATCACAACAATATCATCGGCAAGACCTTTAATAGATTCAAGGCAACGTGCGATGTTTTTTTCTTCGTTAAATGTGATAATGACAACCGATAGTTGTGGCATTGTATTGAATGAAATTAGTGTTCTTATTCACAAAAGTACTAAAATTATCTACTATATTTGTCTAACGATGTCAACGACTCAAACACTCATTGAACAATTACAACTTGGCGACAAAAAAGCGCTTGCACGTTGTATTACGATTGTTGAAAATGAACTGGCTGGTTTCGAAGAAATTTTAACGTCTCTTACTTTTAATCAAAATATTCCTGTTGTTGGTGTGACGGGCCCTCCGGGTGCCGGTAAAAGCACATTGATAAATGCAGTGATTAAAAAGCTTACCGATGAAGGGAAAGCGGTTGGAGTGATTGCAATCGATCCTACATCACCTTTTAATTATGGTTCGTTGTTAGGAGATAGATTAAGGATGGCGGAGCATTTTACGAATGAGAATGTATTTATCCGTTCGCTCGCAACACGAGGTTCTTTGGGTGGATTGTCCTCAAAAACCATCGAGATAGTTGATGTGATGCGTGCATTTGCATTTGATTATATTATTGTGGAAACGGTTGGTGTGGGTCAAAGTGAAGTGGAAGTTGTTGGTTTGGCCGATACAACGGTTTTGGTTTTAGTTCCCGAATCTGGGGATGAAGTACAAGCCATCAAATCTGGGATAATGGAAATTGCAGATATATTTGTCGTTAACAAATCGGATAGAGACGGAGCCAACACGTTTATAAAAAACATAATGCAATTGGTTCATTCAAAAGCATTAAGTGATTGGAGTATTCCCGTGATTAAATCGGTTGCTACAAAAAATGAAGGCGTTGACGAATTAATAGCTGCTATTATTAAACATCATACAATAGGAGTGAATTTAAAACGTCCTTATTTATTAGCAGAGAAAGCCTATCGATTAATTCAGAATACCAAAATGAAAGGGGTTTCCAAAAAAGACTTACAAAAGCAAATTGATGTGGAGATGAAGAAGAAAGATTTTAATTTGTATAAGTTTGTGAGGGGAATAGAACGCGGATAAAAAAGAAGAATCTGATTCTCTTCTATTTTTTATAAGTGAAATGTACTTTTTAATTTTCGATTTTATTCCTGATAATACACTCTTTTCACTCTTCTCGAAACATTCGTTAATACTTCATATGGAATGGTTCCGATGTCAGTCGCAATATTAGTGATTGGGTTTGCATCACCAAATACAATTACTTCATCATTCTCATTTGCTTTTATATCGGTAATGTCAATCATGCACATATCCATACAAACATTGCCAATAATGGGTGCCGGCTTTCCTTTCACCATCATTTTTCCTTTCCCGTTGCTTAGCTTTCTACTTAATCCATCGGCATAACCAATTGGAACAGTTGCAATTTGCATGTCGCGTGTAGCAACACCCTTTCTGCTGTAACCAATCGTTTCTTGCGCGGGAATGTTTTTTATTTGCGAAATGCTTGTTTTTAAAGTGCTCACATTTAGTAATTGTGATTGTTCTGAAGCATTTGCGCCTATGCCATACAAACCTATCCCTAAGCGAACCATTTCAAATTGAGCATCCGGGAATCGTGAAATTCCAGATGAGTTGAGAATATGTTTTAAGATCGGATAATTGAAATGTGATTTTATTTTTTCACTCATCACATTTAGTTTTTTTATCTGTTGCCAGGTAAAATCATCATGTTCTGATTCGTCACTTGCTGCCAGGTGAGAGAATATTGATTTTATTATAAGATTTTTATTATTCTTAATGCGAACAATCAATTCATTTACATCCTGCTCATCAAAACCTAAGCGATGCATTCCCGTATCAAGTTTTAAATGAATAGCTATCGGTTGTGTGTTTGTGCGATCGCTTCGCTTCAACGTTTCCTCAAATAAGCTGAGTACTCTGAAACTGTATATTTCCGGTTCAAGATTGTATTGAATCATGGAATCATAGCTTTGTTCTTCCGGGTTCATCACCATGATTGGCATGGTAATTCCGGCTTTTCGCAACTCAATACCTTCATCCGCATAAGCAACAGCCAAATAATCAACACGATGAAACTGAAGTACATTGGCTATTTCAAAGCTTCCACTTCCGTAAGAAAATGCTTTTACCATTGCCATCACTTTGGTTTCCGCTTTTAATTTAGAGCGGTAATAATTTAAATTGTGTACAATCGCATTCAAGTTTATTTCTAATACAGTTTCATGGGCTTTTTGCTGAATGACTTTACTGATAGTCTCAAAACTAAAGGCTCTAGCACCTTTTAGAAGGATAGTTTCGTCGCGAAAAAATGAATTGTTGAACTGTTGCAAAAAGTCGTTCGTTGATCTGTAAAAACTTTTCTCTACATTGAATTGATCTGCCTGGCTGGAAATCCCTTCTCCAATCCCTATAAAACGGGAAATTCCTTTTTTGTGAATCAACTCTGCAACTTCTTTATAGAGCGTAGCATCATTCTGTCCGCTTTGTAAAATATCTGAGAGGATCAATGTTTTTTTAGGATGCTGTTTTTGTTGGTTTAAGAAATCAAGTGCAATTGCCAAGGATCCTAAATCAGAATTATAGCTGTCGTTGATGATCGAACAATTGTTGATTCCTTCCTTCAGTTCCAGTCGCATTGCAACAGGACTTAAGAAACGCATACGTTCAGCTATCACTTTGTTTTCATAACCGAGGTATAGAAGCGTCGCCCAACAATGAATGGAGTTTTCAATACTTGCTTCATCGGTAAACGGAATTGTTATACGGATAAAATCATTTTTATACACTCCTTGTATCTCAGTATCTGCTTCACTTTTTGTGATCCTTCCAACTAAAAGGTCTGCTCTTAATTTTTTCGACCATGTAAAAATTTTTGTTTCACGGAACGCTTTTTCATTTGTGATCTCATCGTGAACCAATAAATAATCTTTGCAATAGATGAGTACTTCTGAATGAATGAAAAGTTTTAATTTTTCATCCACTTTATGCTTTTGATTTTCAAAATTTTCATCGTGAGCTTGACCAATGTTTGTGATAAGTCCAATGGTCGGTCGGATGATTGTTTCAAGAAATTTCATTTCCTGCGCTTTGGAGATTCCTGCTTCAAAAATTCCAAGATTATGTTCTTGATTCAGTTGCCAAACAGAAAGTGGTACACCAACTTGCGAGTTGAAACTTTTCGGACTTCGTACAATATTTTTGTCTTCCCGCATCAATTGAAAAAGCCATTCTTTTACAATAGTTTTCCCATTACTACCGGTAATACCAATGATCGGTATGTTGAATTGTTGTCGGTGGTAAGCACATAATTGCTGCATTGCAAGCAGCGTGTCGGCTACTAAAATTAAATTTGCATCAGAGAAAACGAAATTGTTTTGTGGCAAAGTAGAAACAACAAAATTGCGTACTCCTTTTTCGTAAAGTTCATTTAGGTAAGTATGACCATCATGACGTTCGCCTTTGATGGCAAAAAACATGGATGTTTCAGCATTGCTGAGCTTACGGCTGTCGATTAATAATGTTTTGGTAATGGTATTTTGATCACCGTTTCCATGGATACTCCCGCTGATAATAGATGAAATTGTTGCAACAGAATAGTTCATGGGTTATTTTTTTGCTTCAGTAAAACAATCTCTGCAAAGCGGTTCATAAGTATTCGTTTCGCCTAATAAAACTAATCCCGCTTCGTCTGTGATCCTGTGGGAATGATTTGCAAGATTCCCACAGCGCATACATATTGCGTGTACTTTTGTAACATATTCTGCAATAGCTAACAGCGCAGGTATTGGACCGAAAGGTTTTCCAAGATAATCCATATCAAGCCCGGCAACAATTACACGAATTCCGCTATTGGCGAGTTGATTGCAAACATCTAACAGGCCTTCATCAAAAAACTGTGCTTCATCAATTCCTACAACGTCTACATCGCTTGCTAATAGCAAAATGTTGGAAGATGCTGGCACAGGAGTTGAATGAATGGAGTTGCTATCGTGCGAAACCACTTTAACTTCATCGTATCGTATATCGATGGCCGGTTTAAAAATCTCCACTTTTTGTTTGGCAAACTGCGCTCGCTTCATTCTGCGGATAAGCTCCTCGGTTTTCCCTGAAAACATAGAACCACAAATGACCTCAATAGAGCCTTTGCGTTTATGTAAATGGATCGTGTTTTCGAGAAACATAGTTTAAAGCTGGTGTTGAATTTATTGAAAAACGCTTGTTTTTCAATTCACATTTTTAATGTATATTTAGTCATTATAAATGCACAACAAAACTAATCAAAAAAGCGTTGTGTTTTTTTAACTTATTAAAATAAAAAATGGACAAGTCGAGTATCAGAAAGGAAATAGGTTCTTTGATCAACACTCTTAAGGAGCATTCCGATAACATTAGCGATAAAGAGCATATTCCTCACTTGGAATTGGAATTGATGCTTCATAATATTGAAAAATTGTATCAAAAAGCAATTGTCTATCAGCATTTGAGCTCCTTTCCGGAACCCATCGCAAATGAAAGTCCTGTTGAAAAGAAAGAAGGTTTGTCCACTCCCCTAAGTTTGTCTTCCGCAAAATCAGAGCCTTTAAAGATAGCAATGGAAGAAGGAGCGCCTGCTGATCTTTTTGTCCCAATAGTTAATTCGGTGCCAGAAAATCCTAAACAAGAAACTATACTGGATAAAAAAGAAGAATTATTGGTAGAAAAAACTGTGAAACCTTCCATCAATAAAACTCAAAAACCAGCAATAGCAGATATGAGCAAAGTGATTGGAATAAACGATAAGTTTCAATTTGCTAACGAATTATTTGGCGGAAATATGCAGGAGTATAGTATCGCTGTTCAGCAATTGAACAGTGTTGAATCATTAGAAGCGGCTATGGATTATTTTAGCAATCTGCAAATGTTATATAAGTGGGATTTGGAGAATGAAACGGTAAAGCGCTTGTTGGAATTGGTTGAAAGAAGGCATTCCTAGCTGTTTGTTCTTCTTTATTGCTTATAGGAGTTTATTCGATTACGAAAAAATTATGTGTATCAAAAAAGTTTCCCACTTTTTACTTTTTTTGTTTTTCACTTCATCACTTATTTCTCAAGAAATAAAAAAGGGGCCGGTGTATAATTATGCCAGGCAAATTGTTGACACCTTGGCTTCTGAAAGTATGCATGGAAGAGGCTATGTAAATGGCGGCGATAGTATTGCTGCAAATTATCTCAGATCTGAATTTAATAAATTCGGATTAAAATCTTTTACGGGCGATTATTATCAGCGGTTCAGTTTTCCTGTTAATACGTTTCCGGGTAGAATGAGTTTAAATGTTGATGGGAAGGAATTGGCTCCGGGCAAGGATTATATTGCGTTTCATTGGAATCCCACTGCATCGGGAAAATATGCAACAGTTTTGGCAGATGATAAATTAGTTCAAAATAAAAGGAAGTTTAAAAAATTTCGTAGGCAGAACTTTAGCAATAAAATTATTATTGTAAATGATACGGGTAAACAAACTACGGAATTGTATGATCTACTCGGAAATAGCCTGAATGCAAAAGCAATAATTTCATTACAGAATAAATTAACATGGAGTGTTGCTCAAAAACAAAACGATCGCTCACTTTTTGAGGTAGTAAGAACATCGATTCATGATCCAAAAGAAATTAGTTTTGACGTAGAGGCTGAAATTCTCCCAGCTCATAAAACTCAAAATGTAATAGGTTATGTTCAAGGTTCCGAATATCCCGATTCATTTATAGTTTACACTGCTCATTACGATCATCTTGGCCAAATGGGCGATAAAACCTATTTCCCTGGCGCAAATGATAATGCAAGTGGATGTGCTATGCTTCTGAATCTTGCAAAATACTATTCATCACCCGAACATCACCCGAACTATTCTATTGTTTTTATTGCTTTTTGCGGAGAAGAAGTTGGATTACTTGGTTCTAACTATTATTGTGAACACCCTTTTTTCCCAATGAAAAATATTCGTTTTTTATTGAATATGGATATTATGGGAACCGGTGAAGAGGGTATTACAGTTGTGAATGGAACATTATTTAAAAAAGAATTTGATAAATTAAAAGAGATAAATACCCAAAATAATTATATCAAAGATGTAAAAATTCGGGGAAAAGCGGCCAATAGTGACCACTACTTTTTTTCGGAAAAAGGGGTGAGGGCTTGTTTCATGTATACGATGGGTGGAATAAAAGCCTACCATGATATTTATGATCGAGCAGAAACATTACCTTTGAACGAATTTGAAAATTTGTTTAAATTAATCACTGATTTCGGCGATTATCTACAGCATTAAAAAAGTATCATGAAACTTTACATTGTCCCTACACCAATTGGAAACCTTGAAGACATTACTCTTCGAGCGATACGTATCCTAAAAGAAGTGGATATAATTTTAGCAGAGGATACCCGTAAATCAGGAATCTTATTGAAGCACCTCGACATCAATAAAAAAATGTTTGCCCATCACATGCACAACGAACACAAAACAGTTGAGCTGATTTCAGAACGAATTGCGAATGGGGAAAAAATCGCCTTGATAACGGATGCTGGCACACCAGGAATTTCAGATCCGGGTTTTTTATTGATAAGAGAATGTATCGCAAAAGGGATTGAGGTAGAATGTTTACCAGGTGCAACGGCTTTTGTTCCAGCCTTGGTTAACTCCGGATTGCCTAGTGATACATTTTGTTTTGAAGGCTTTCTTCCTCAAAAAAAAGGCCGTCAGACAAAAATAAAATCATTGATCTATGAACCAAGAACAATGATTTTTTATGAGTCACCTCACCGGTTGGTAAAAGCACTGGAGCAGTTCATAGAATTTTTTGGAACAGATCGTAAAGCATGCGTATCCCGCGAATTAACTAAAATGTTCGAAGAGAATAAAAGAGGAACCTTGCAAGAGTTGGCGGATTATTTTAAATCGAAAACGGTGAAAGGTGAGATTGTGATTGTCATAGAAGGAAATAAAAACAAGCATATTTCAGAAGAAGACGAATGATCTTTTTTTCATATTCTATTTATACCATTTAAATTATGGCTGAATTAAAAAACAAAACAGGCGCACCTCCAGGAACAATTGTTTATTACGGTGAAGACAAAACTGAAAAGGTAAAGATCACCCTGATCGAATACAACGAAACGGAATATATCGAAAAGGAGTTCTATGATTTGACAGAATGTTTGGATCTGGTTAACCCTTCAATGGTGAAATGGATAAATATTGATGGCATCCATGATGTTTCATTGGTAGAGAAAATTGGAAAGTATTTTAATATCCATCCGCTTACGCTGGAAGATGTTGTGAATACGAATCAGCGACCTAAATTTGAAGATTACGACAATTATGTGGTATCGATCATGAAGATGATTTATTATGATACAGAATTGCATTCGGAACAATTGAGTGTTATTCTTTTGGAAGGAATGGTGATCTCTTTTCAGGAAGTACATGGTGGTGATGCGTTTGATTTAATTCGCAACAGAATTCGTTTAGGAAAGGGGCGTATCAGGAAAATGGCGGCCGATTACTTGGCGTATGCTTTACTCGATGCTGTTGTAGACTGTTATTTTACAATCCTAGAAAAAATCGGAGACCGAATTGAGTTGTTGGAAGAAGAATTGATTTCTGATCCTACTAAAGAAACAATGCAGCAGTTGCATTACATGAAACGGGAAATGATCTTTGTAAGAAAGGCAGTTTGGCCCATGCGAGAATTAATTAATAATCTGGAGCGAAGCGAAACAGAATTGATAAAACCGAGCACAGATATTTATTTAAGGGATGTGCATGATCATACCGTAAGGGTGATTGATACTGTTGAAACATATCGAGATCTGCTTTCTGGAATGATGGATATTTATTTGTCGAGTGTGAGTAACAGAATGAATGAAGTTATGAAAGTGCTTACAATCATTACTACGATTTTTGTTCCAGTAACATTTATTGCAGGAGTGTATGGTATGAACTTTGAATATATGCCAGAGCTGCATTCCCACTGGGCATATGGAATTGTCTGGGTAGTAATGATTGGAATAATAATATCGCTGTTAATTTATTTTAGAAAAAAGAAATGGTTATAGGTTGTAAAAAAAATAAATAGGATTGATATTTTTTATTCTGCTTTAGTAATCTTTTTTACAATTGTTCCGTTGTTTGAGGAAATATGTAAGAGATACATTCCACTAACAATTTCTTCATTATTAATGCTTATTTCAACTGTATTATCGCCTTCTGTGAATTCTTTTTCAGCTACAACTTTTACCACTTTCCCTAAAAGGTCGGTGAGATCGATTTTTAATTTTTCTTTATGCAATAAATAAAAATTTATTTTTAGTGAAGCATTGAATGGATTTGGAAAAACGGTGACATTATTTTCTAACATCGCATTTTCATTTATCCCTACGTTACATGTTCCAGGCATATTCGCATCTAGCCATGTGATACGGTCATGGATCCATGTTTTTAGGGCAGTAATTTCTCCTGGATAATCTGCCGGAATAGGGCTAGGGTTTGGCCAAGTATATACGCCCAAAATAGGCCATGCAGAAAAGTGTCTTGCTTGTGCTTCATTCAAGTAGGACGCAATTGAGTCAACAAAATTATTTAATACGGGAATACTGAGCGTGGTTAATCGGAGCTCATTCCATCTGCATTTAAGATCAGCTGTATAGGCTGGGTCTTCTAATAATCTTCTCCACCAAAAATTTCCTTGCCAACCTCCGGTGCATATCGTCCCTTGATTCCAAGCCCAACCGGAAGAGAGATCTCCTTCACAATAATTTGCATTCCACCAAGCTAAATTGTAATCCCAGGCTGGACCTGCTTTCAATTTTCCGCCACTGCTTTGTTTATCTTTATAAAAATAGGTGCTTAATCGATAGCCATCCACATTTTTACTTACTTCGTTTAAAATAAAATAATCAATAAATGTATTGACACCAATATACTTTCTGTAACCGTTTGTTGGGTCGGCAAAAGTTGAGCTTGCTAAAACATTTTCAACGGTATCAACATAGGATTGAATATAGGCTCTTTGTTGTGGAACAATTGTTCCGTTTTGAGGATAATCAAACACAAAGTTAATTAGTGTTCCATCATCTGCCGGATATGGTGATGTCCAAAAGCTTCCAGGGCCATCATCTCTATCTACTTTTATGATATATCCGCCTGTCAATTGATCTCCAGTGATATCAGTCGGCAATAATTTAGAAATATTTATTCTGTTTGCATCCCGTTTTACTTTTTCTTCTAGTACATATATTCCCTGATATTGACCATTAATCACCAATTCGCAGAATTTTGTTCGGGAAGCATAGCGGCCAGTTTTATTTGCAATATCATAACTCAAAACATTCCGCATACATGTTTTGTCATCGTATGGCGCATACAAAATCCAGTCGTGTTCGCTCGGCATACCAAGCAGTATTGTGTCGTGCTGTGTCCCATTAATATCTCTTGTTTCGAACCCATAGCTCTGCTGCGGAAAACCCGAAGAACTGGAACCACGTGTCTCAATACCAATGTTATTATTATAATTATTAAATGGATCCGTCAAATAATTTCTCATCCCTACGCCATTATAAATGATTCCCATTTGAACTTGCAGCTTGGGCTCATTCGGAATGCTCATTCCTGCTGTATTTACAACCACAATCGGCAAGTTCGAAGATTTAAAACTAAAAGGTTTTGCAGGAGAATTCCCAAAAGTAAGGTTCCAGTCCATCACACTGCCTGTATCCAAACCATAAGAATCTTGTACTAATAAGTTCCATTCGCCATTTCCATTTTGACCATTATTTATTGCACCAATAAAGCCTTGCGGTTTGAAAACACCTGTAAATGGAGCTGTCCCCGTGACTATGGATGTGCTTGCATATGCATTTAGGCATGTTGAAGTGTAATTGTCTCCATCTCCACCATTAGCGATAGAAAGATCTACAATCGTTCCATCAGGTGCCTGCAGCTTGATACTAAGATCCGCATCCCAAGTGTGTGTAATTGTAAAACAAACAGTTTCTAATCCAAAAACTGTATCGATTGTTGAAGGAGTAAGGCCTGAAACAGTAATAGGGAAAGAGAGTTGCGGGCCTGCATCTGGAATGGATCCTCCTGAAGTACTTGTGTATGTTTGAGCCCTTGCAATTAAAAATGTAAATACTAAAATTGTTAGCAGAGTAATTTTTTTCATTTCCCTAAATTTACATAAAAATAGCTTTTATTTTAGAAACTGTCAACACAAGTTTAAGCAAGCTCAAATTGACTAATTTTACAATTCAGAAAAAAATTATGGAAAAACGTTGGAGTCTAAAATCGGGTGTTGATGAAGCTGTGGTTGTTCAATTAGCTTCAGATTTGGGAATTGATAAGGTGTTGGCAAATTTATTGGTTCAGCGAGGAATTGTAAATTTTGAAGAAGCGAAGAAATTTTTTCGTCCTTCTTTAAATGATCTTCATGATCCTTTTTTAATGAAGGATATGGACAAGGCAATTGATCGTTTAGAAAAAGCGATTAATAATGGAGAAAAGATCCTTGTTTTTGGAGATTATGATGTGGATGGAACGACAGCAGTATCATTGGTTTATTCTTTTCTGAAGACACTTCCAATTGCGGAAGGTCTTATTGACTATTATATTCCAGATCGTTATCTGGAAGGTTATGGTATTTCTTTTCAGGGAATTGATTTCGCGAAACAAAATAACTTCAGTTTAATTATTGCTCTTGATTGTGGTATCAAAGCCAACGACAAAGTAGACTATGCCAATGAGCGGAACATAGATTTTATAATATGCGATCACCATCGTCCGGGTGAAAAATTGCCAAATGCAATTGCCGTACTTGATCCTAAAAGAAATGATTGTACGTATCCATTCGATGAATTATGCGGATGCGGAGTAGGCTTTAAATTAGTTCAGGCGTATGCACAAAAAAATAATATACCATTTGAAAAACTTTTTGAATATTTAGATCTTACAGCCATTTCTATTGCTTCCGATCTTGTTCCTATTGTTGGTGAAAACCGTGCATTGTGTTATTTTGGATTACAGCAAATTAACAAAAGTCCGAGGAAAGGTATCAAAGCAATTTTGGATCTTGCCAACATAAAAAAGGAAATTACAATTAATGAATTGGTATTTACTGTTGGACCGCGAATCAATGCAGCAGGCAGAATTGAGACCGGACGCAATGCAGTAGCGCTCTTGGTTTCCGATAACCATGCGGATGCGAAAGTGTCAGGTATCAATATCAACACCACGAATACAGAAAGAAGAGCTTTGGATGTAACCATTACGCAACATGCCTTGCGTATGATCGATGAAAATATGGAATTGATAAATCGTAAATCAACTGTTTTATTTCATTCAGATTGGCACAAAGGTGTGATCGGAATTGTTGCCTCGCGGTTAACCGAAAAATACTATCGACCTACAATTATTTTGACGGAATCAAATGGCAAAGCAACCGGTTCGGCACGTTCTGTAAAAGATTTCGATGTGTACGATGCAATTGAAGCGTGCGCGGATCTTCTGGAGCAGTTTGGTGGACATAAATATGCTGCAGGATTAACATTGAAATTAGAGAATGTTGCTGCGTTTCAACAACGTTTTGAAGAGGTAGTAACAGCAACGATTGAAGACCACATGTTGATCCCTGAAATTGCTATTGATGCGGAATTGAAGCTCAGCGATATCACGCCTAAATTTTTCCGCATCTTAAAACAGTTCGAACCATTTGGCCCAGAAAATATGTCACCTGTATTTATGTCGAAAGGGTTGGTAGATAAAGGGTATGTTCGTATAGTAGGGAATAACCATCTGAAAATGGATCTGCAATCTGCGCAAGCATTAAAAGAAACCTTTCCAGCTATTGCGTTTTCTCAAGCAAGCCATTTTGATGAGGTACTTCGCAAAAAAACTTTCAGCGCATGTTATGCAATAGAAGAAAATGAATTTAATGGAAAAGTATCTCTTCAGCTGAATGTGAAAGATATGAAGATGGAGTAAAATAGATTGTATTTCAATTTAACACTTATTTCACTACAATCCTTCCCAACAAAGCGTTGAATTCAATTTTTGCCATATTCAATTGATTCTGTGTTTGCATCAAAGTCATCAGTTCTTCTTCATCAGGATTTTCTTTTAAGCGCTTTTGAATATCGTGAATCATCATTTCCAGTTTTCGGCTCTTTAATGCATAAATGGCGTTGTACAAGGATTTTTTCAACATATCCTCTTCTCTGTTAATATAGATTCCGTGTTGTTCCCAGTTAGAAAGTGTATACGGACTGCTTATCAGATCAATGGTCAATGAACAGATAGCGGCGTTTTCATGACTAATGAAATAGTTTGTATCAGGAACGCTATCTTTTTCTAAATGCTCTACAAATTCATTGTAAATACGATTGTATAATAAGTTTTCAATGACAATATTATCCTGTTTCAACTCATGGGTCAATAAATAAGCAAGAGTCACATCTATGTTCATCGATTCGCCTGCTTCGTTTTCACTATCAATGCTCAAGAGCTTGTCGCCATAATTGATTAGCAGTCGAATGATATCTCGTTCCTGATGCTCAGCATCTGCAGTTGCATTTTCCTTCTTCTCTTCAATAACAAGTTCTTCAATACTTGTCGTTTCATTTTGTTGAAAAGGTTGATTTCTTTTTTCATTGAAATTCTTATTTCGAATCTTATTCAATTCACTTAATAAGATTTGTTCATCCACATCCATGATGCGAGCGCATTCTTTTACGTACACTGAGCGATAAATTGCATCAGGGATAAGCGCAATGCTTTCAACAATTTTTTTAATGGCCTCTGCTTTCTTTAAAGGATCGTTGTTTGTTCCTTTTGTTAGAATATTTGCTTTGTATGAAATGAAATTTTGGGCATTGTTGACAATGAAATCTTTTAACTCCTGAGTTCCTACTTTCTTAGAATAAGAATCAGGGTCATCGCCATCAGGAAATAGAAGTACTTTCACGTTCATTCCCTCTTCTAAAAGAAGATCGATCCCTTTTAATGCCGCATTGATACCTGCTTGATCGCCATCATATGAAATGATGATGTCATTCGTAAAACGCTGAACTAGTTTGATCTGTCCTGCAGTTAATGCTGTTCCGCTACTGGCAACTACGTTTTCAACACCTGCCTGATGCATGGCAATCACATCCATATAACCTTCAACGAGAAAACAAAATTTCTCTTTTTGAATTGCGTTCTTGGAATGGTATAATCCATATAAAACATCACTCTTATGATAGATATCTGTTTCGGGGGAGTTAACGTATTTAGAAGTTTTTTTATCGGTACGTAAAGTTCTTCCTCCAAAGGCAATAACCCGTCCACTTTGGTTGTGGATAGGAAACATTACACGGCCCCAGAAACGGTCAACGTATTTTGATTCTATTGGTTTAACTTCTGTATCTGATTCTTCCGAAATTGTTTCAGGCTCATTTTTATATTCAATCGTTAAACCAGATTTTACTAAATATTCGGTTTTGTAACCGGTAGCAATTGCGATATCAGTAAATGCTGTTCGCTGATTAATACTATATCCTAATTGAAATTTTTGAATAATATCTTCTCTTAATCCTCGTTCCTTAAAATAACCTAATCCGATAGATTTTCCTTCATCGGTATTGTAAAGATTTTCTGAAAAGTGTTTTTGTGCAAAGGAAGAAACGACTAATAAACTCTCTCTGTCATTCTGATGTTGAACTTGTTCGGGAGTTTGTTCTTCTTCTGTTATTTCAATATTGTATTTTTTTGCAAGGTATCTAAGCGCGTCTGGATAGGTTAATTTATCATGCTCCATGATAAAGTTAATGGCGTGTCCGCCTTTTCCACATCCGAAACATTTATAGATTCCTTTGGCGGGAGAAACATAGAATGAAGGGGTCTTTTCATTATGAAATGGGCAACAGCCGATTAAATTTGCTCCACGTTTTTTCAGTGTAACATAATCAGCAACTACTTCCTCCACACGGGCCGCTTCAAATATTTTATCTATGTCTTCTTTGTGTATCAATGCAAATGGTATTATTGCCAGAATCTCATGTGGGCAGAATTGGAAAAAAATGTCATCCAACATCCCTCAGAAAAACGGAATGCTAATTTACGAAAAAAATGCGTTTGAAAACGGAATTTATTTTCCCGATAATTTGGCGATTGCTCGAAGACTTTCTTCGTTGTTGGGGTTGAGTTTTAGCGACTTTTTATAATTGGTAAGTGCCTGTTCTTTTTGCCCCATTAGCCGGTAGGTTTCACCCAACCCATGATATACTTCCCATGAATTCGGGTACTTCAATTCATTGTGTTTAAAAAGTTTATAGGCATCTTCCGTTTTTCGTGCTTTCAATAATTGAAATCCGATATTGTTGTAATGCTCATTATTATTTGCATTTATAAACGAAGGCGTTAATCCGCTTAGTTCTGTTTCAACAGTTTTTACCTTTGAAATAAAATAATCAAAGGGAATAACTCCATCGATAAAGTCCGATTCATATTTAGAGATACAGTTGCTTAGGTAGCTAGAATGATCGTATGGTGCACATTTGCAACTTACATAAGAATTGTACATTCTGTCGCCATCGATAAGGTAAACGGAATCTTTTTGTTGGGAGATCATTTCATCAAAATTGCAAAATGCTGCTAATGCTAGTTGAGAATAATTTTGTGATGCATTTTTAAATCCGCCATACGTAGTTTGCCAAACGGTTTGTATGAGTTGCATTCCGCCTTCGCAAGGGTTAATTTTTTTGATTACTCCGGCAACATTCCCTGCCCCTGCGTGATAAGAATGTAAAACAAGTAGGCGAAACCAAAGATCTGTTTCATTGTAAGTAACATGAGCGCTGTCAAGCATTGCTTTTGTATAGGGGATACAAATGGTACTTAATAGCCGCGAAGCACCATAAGCAGCTCTTTCAACATTTGTTCGTTCATCAATTGTTCCATTTACAATCAAACCTTCTTTGCGGGCTACAGCCTTCATTAATTGAAATGGCCCATTGGCGCCCACGCCTGATTTGGTAGTTGTTTTACCCGGACTTTCAATTAATAAGATTGCTTGCGCATACCAAGGATCCACCCCATTTTGTTTAAAAACATCAATGGAACGATTGATAGTAGGCATTACCTTTTTAAATTCGTAAAAATCTTTTTTACCTATAGTAATAAGCACATTCAGGCTATCTGGGATGTTATTCGCTTTTCGGACACTGTCCCTATAAAGAGTATGTTGAACATCACTTAATTTATTCCATTCTTTTATATTAATTCTGTCCAACATTTTTCGATTACTGCCAATGCTTACAATGGCAGAATCGGGGGAGAGATTCATGATCTGTTGCCAGAATTTTGGCTGCGCCAATTTTTGCCAGCCCTCCTTATACAGCATAGCATCATTAATGAATTTCATCTTTGTAACATCATTGTATCCAACAACGTATTTTTCAACAACAGGAATGCTGCCTACATTTATTTGAGCAGGTGATACAAGGGTAAATGCCAATAGCGCAAACAAAAAAACTGTTTTAAGGTTAGTAGAGGTGTATGTGTTTTTGACAGTCATTATGAGTTGCGTCTATTTTTTTATAAAAATACTTTTCTAAAGTTAGCCTTTGATCGTGAGGTTTGCAAACTTTTGAACAAACGTTTTCAACAATTACCTCTTCTAACGGTTATTATTTGAGGATGTTGTATTTCTGATTAGAGGGTATTCAATTCCTATAAAAAGGGGTATTAAATGGGAGATTTTTATATTATTTATTTACTTACTTTTGTTTCGCAAAAATTTAACACTATTTATTATGGCTACAGATAGATTCGAAGCTCACGATTATTATTTAATGGATGAGTTATTGACCGACGAACATAAATTAATTCGCGAAACAGCCCGTGCATGGGTTAAGAAGGAGGTTTCTCCGATAGTTGAAGAGGCGTGTCAAAATGCTAAATTTCCAAAACAATGGATAAAAGGGTTAGCTGAAGTAGGTGCATTTGGTCCTTATATCCCAACAAAATATGGTGGTGCCGGATTAGATCAAATATCTTACGGAATTATTATGCAGGAACTTGAGCGTGGTGATAGCGGTTTACGTTCCACAGCTTCTGTTCAAAGCTCTTTGGTCATGTATCCAATTTATACCTATGGAACAGAAGAACAACGCATGAAGTATCTTCCAAAATTAGCATCTGGTGATATGATGGGCTGCTTTGGATTAACGGAGCCCGATCATGGATCAAACCCAAGTGGAATGATAACAAATATTAAAGACAAAGGCGACCATTATCTGTTAAATGGAGCAAAAATGTGGATTTCAAACTCCCCTTTTGCCGACATTGCAGTTGTTTGGGCAAAAGATGAAGCAGGTGATATCCGAGGAATGATAGTAGAAAGAGGTTGGGAAGGCTTTACAACGCCTGAAACACATGGGAAGTGGAGTTTGCGTGCGAGTGCTACAGGTGAATTAGTTTTTGCTAATGTGAAGGTTCCGAAAGAAAATATATTTCCTACCATCAAAGGATTGAAAGGCCCATTAGGATGTTTGAATTCAGCCCGTTATGGTATTGCATGGGGAGCTATTGGCGCTGCTATGGATTGTTATGATTCAGCTTTACGGTATTCAAAAGAGCGTATTCAATTTGGAAAGCCAATCGGCGCTTTTCAGTTGACACAAAAGAAATTGGCAGAAATGATCACAGAGATTACCAAAGCGCAATTGTTAACTTGGAGATTAGGTGTTTTGAAAAATGAAAACCGTGCAACTCCTGCCCAAATTTCAATGAGTAAACGTAACAATGTGAATATGGCCATACAAATTGCACGTGAAGCACGTCAAATTCACGGAGGAATGGGTATCACCGGTGAATATCCGATTATGCGCCACATGATGAACCTTGAATCAGTTATAACCTATGAAGGCACACACGATATTCACTTGTTAATAACAGGTATGGATGTTACCGGATTCAATGCATTTGGATAGCGTAGAGCTTCTTTATAAAAAGGCATTTACCCTTGGGTAAATGCCTTTTTTATTTCTAGCCAAACCATCTAAAACAGCTCTATAGGCAACAAAAAAAGGCCGTGCGAATCGTTGGACTAAATCCAATAAAATTAGGCGTGTAAGAATAAAATCTATGCAAATGCTTGTTTGATTTGCGCATAGTGAAAAACACTTTATAACTCATAATGTTTATTCGTTGTATCTTTATAAAAAAATATCACTTTAGTTGAATGATGTATTTCGGTTACATAGCAGCAGTTTTAATAGGTATTATGCTAGGATTAGTCGGAGCCGGTGGATCCATACTTACTATTCCTGTATTGGTTTATTTAATTGGTATCTCACCAGTTAATGCAACATCCTACTCATTATTCATTGTTGGAATTTCCGCTTTTATAGGTGGGTTGAGGTATCTGAAAAACAATCTTATCTGTCTCCGTACAACACTTGTTTTTGGTTTCCCCTCAGTAATCAGCATTTTTATTACAAGAAAATATTTGCTCCATGCCATCCCTATGCACCTTATTAAGATTGGGCAAATAGAAATAACGAAAGATGCTGCCTTAATGATACTGCTTTCAATTTTAATGGTGGTTGCTTCTTATTCGATGATTAAGAAACCTTCTTCCGTCCCAATAGATTCAAATGAACAGAATCAGCAGTACCGATATTTTTTAATTTTTCAACAGGGCATTATCGTTGGTATTCTTGTCGGTCTGGTTGGTGCAGGCGGTGGATTTATTATTATACCTGCTTTAGTGATGTTTGCAAAATTACCTATGAAAAAAGCAGTAGGAACCTCTCTGGCCATTATCGCCTTAAATTCATCCATTGGTTTTTTAAGCGATTTCGGAGTGCATCAATTTGATTGGAATTTTTTGTTTGTTTTTTCTGCATTTGCCGTTAGTGGAATTTTAATTGGAAGTTATTTATCCAAATATGTGAGCGGAGCAAAGCTAAAGCCTGCTTTCGGTTGGTTTATTTTGTTGATGGGAATTTACATCATCAGTAAAGAGCTTTTTTTAAAATAAAAATTTTGATAAAACAGATTAATTTATCTTTGCAAAAATAGTTAGCATGTACATTGAACAACTTTATACCGGATGTTTAGCTGAAGCAGCTTATTACATCGAATCCAACGGAGAAGCCGCAATAATTGATCCTTTGCGTGAAACCACTCCGTATATAGAATTAGCACTTAAACGTAATGCGAAAATAAAATATGTTTTTGAAACGCATTTTCATGCTGATTTTGTTTCTGGACATATTGATCTTGCGCGTAAAACAGGTGCAGCGATTGTATTTGGGCCAACTGCTGAAACCGATTTTGATAGCATAATTGCGAAAGACGAAGAAGTATTCACCATTGGAACTATCAAACTTAAAGTATTACACACTCCTGGTCATACAATGGAGTCTTCTTGTTTTTTATTGATCGATGAGGCAGGAAAAAATAACGCAGTATTTACGGGAGACACCTTATTTGTTGGCGATGTTGGCCGTCCCGATCTAGCCATAAAAAGCAACTTAACACGTGAAGATCTTGCAGGCCTTTTATACGAATCTTTAAATTCAAAAATCAAGGTGTTAGAAGATGAAGTCATCGTGTATCCTGCTCATGGCGCAGGTTCTGCTTGCGGAAAGAATATAGGGAAAGAAACATTTTCTACTATCGGTGTTCAGAAAAAAATGAATTATGCTTTGCAGCCCATGACCAAAAAAGAGTTTGTAGATGCGGTTGTAGATGGACTATCCGATCCTCCAAAATATTTCTTTGTGGATGCTATGCTCAATAAAAAAGGATATGCAAACATTGAAGATGTGATGACGAAAAACACCTTGCCTTTGAGCATTGCTGAATTTGAAAAAGAAATGGGTGCCGGCGTAACTATTTTAGATGCTCGTGATCCGGATGCTTTTGAAAAAGGATATATTCCCGGATCAATCAATATTGGTTTGAACGGACAATATGCTCCATGGGTTGGAGCATTGTTAGATGCACATGCTCCTTTGTTGTTTATTGCTGATGAAGGAAAAGAAGCGGAAGCGGTTTTGCGATTAGCACGTGTAGGTTATGAAAATGTTCATGGTTTTTTACAAGGTGGAATAACTACTTGGAAAAATGCAGGCCACCCAATGGATGTAATTGATAGTATCACGGCTGTTGAATTTAACAATAGGCTTCAAAACGACGATAATATTATTGATGTCAGGAAAAAAGGTGAAGTAGAAGGTGGGATGATTGAGAATGCGCAACATATTTGTTTGTCAGGTTTTCAAGATGAACTTCACACACTCGATAAAAACAAACATTATTATATACATTGTGCTGGAGGTTATCGTTCTATGATGGCAGCTTCCATCATGAAACAGAGAGGGTATAATAACATCACCAATGTGAAAGGTGGTATGACCAAGATAAAAGAAACAGGTATTAAGTTAGTAATGCCTGCAGTTGTTTAAACGTAAATAAAAAAATAAAAAAATGAAAAAATTGTTTCTAGTATGTATTGCTTTTATTGCAATCACAAACGTTAGTAAAGCTCAGCCAAAAAGCTCAACTGTAGTTACAAATGTATCTTCGGAAAGATTTAAGGCAATCATTTCCAGTGATAATAATGGCGTTATCCTTGATTTGAGAACATCTGAGGAGATTACCAATAAGGGGTATATCAAAGGAGCTGTTCAGTTGGATTTTTTGTCAAAAGATGCCGAGAAGCAAATTGATAAATTAGATAAAAACAAAACATATTACATTTATTGTGCAGCAGGCGGTAGAAGTGGAGATGCAGCAGAATACATGCAAAGCCATGGTTTTAAGAGAGTGTACAATCTTCAGAAAGGCTTTTCAGAATGGATTCAGAAAGGCTTTCCGATTGAAAAGAAATAACTGGAAGTGTTTCCCATCCAAACAAAAATGCCTAGGCTTTTTTGTTTGGATGGTTGAATGATTATGATTTTATATTAGCAACATAAAATTCGCGGTTCATACGTGCAATATTTTCCAAAGAAATTCCTTTAGGACATTCTATTTCGCATGCACCTGTGTTCGTACAGTTTCCAAAACCTTCCTCATCCATTTGTGCTACCATGTTTTTTACGCGTGCAGTAGCTTCTACTTTTCCTTGAGGCAATAATGCCAATTGAGAAATTTTTGCAGAAACAAATAGCATAGCAGATGAATTTTTGCAAGTAGCAACGCAAGCACCGCACCCAATACAAGCAGCTGCATTAAAAGCTGCATCTGCATCTGTTTTTGGAATAGGAATATTATTAGCATCTTGTGCATTGCCTGTGTTAACGGAAATAAATCCTCCTTTAGAAATAATTCTATCGAATGCAGAACGGTCAACAGTAAGATCTTTGATGACAGGAAATGCCGCTGCTCTCCATGGCTCTACTACAATAGTATCTCCATTTTTAAAAGAACGCATGTGCAATTGACAAGTGGTGACACCTCTCTTTGGGCCATGCGGACGGCCATTGATAAACATACTACACATTCCGCAAATTCCTTCACGACAATCGTGATCGAATGCAATCGGCTCTTCACCTTTTGTGATAAGCTGTTCGTTCAAAACATCAAACATTTCAAGGAACGACATATCGGGAGAAATATCTTGTACCGGATAGGTAACTAATTTTCCTTTTTCTTTATCGCTTTTCTGACGCCAAATTTTTAGCGTTAAATTCATATTTCCGTGACTCATAATTTTAGAGTTTATTCTATTTATAACTTCTTTGAGAAATTTTGATTACTTCAAATTTCAATTCTTCTTTATGGATTTCGTAATTGTTGTCACCTTTGTTTTCCCAAGCCGCAACATACGCGAATTCATCATCTTTACGCAACGCTTCACCTTCTTCTGTTTGTGATTCTTCACGGAAGTGTCCACCACACGATTCGGATCGGTTTAAAGCATCGATACACATGAGTTCTCCAAGCTCAAGGAAGTCGGCAACGCGTCCGGCTTTTTCTAATTCAGGATTTAATTCATTTGGTGAACCCAATACACGAACATCTTTCCAGAACTCATCGCGTAAAGCACGAATTTCAGCAATTGCTTCTTTTAAGCCTTTCTCATTGCGAGCCATTCCACATTTATCCCACATTATTTTTCCCAGTTTTTTGTGGAAGTGGTCAACAGATTTCGTTCCTTTTATTGCAAATAATCGATCAATGATCGCTTGCGCATCTTTCTCAGCCTTTACAAATGCTTCGTGATCGGTTGAAATGGCTTTCGTAGAAATTTCTTTTGATAAGTAGGCGCCTATTGTGTAAGGGATCACAAAATAACCATCTGCTAAACCTTGCATCAATGCAGATGCTCCAAGACGATTCGCTCCATGGTCTGAAAAATTCGCTTCCCCTAATGCATACAATCCTGGTACGGTTGTCATCAAGTTGTAATCTACCCACAATCCACCCATTGTATAATGCACAGCAGGATATATTCTCATGGGCAATTGGTATGGATTTTCTCCCGTAATTTGTTCATACATTTCAAACAAGTTTCCATATTTTTCTTCAACAACTTGTTTACCGAAATCTTTTAATTGTTCTGCTGTTGGATTGTGAATACCTTGTGTAACGGCTTTTGTATGACCATAACGAGCAATCGCTGATTTGAAATCTAGGTATACAGCCATTTTAGAAGTGCCCACACCGTAGCCAGCATCACAACGTTCTTTTGCTGCACGAGATGCAACATCTCGGGGAACTAAGTTTCCGAATGCAGGATATCTGCGCTCTAAATAATAATCTCTTTCTTCTTCCGGAATTTCATTTGCTTTACGAGTATCCCCTTGTTTTTTTGGCACCCAAATGCGTCCATCATTTCTTAATGATTCACTCATCAAGGTTAATTTTGATTGATGATCTCCAGAAACTGGAATACATGTCGGGTGAATTTGTGTGAAACAAGGATTTCCGAAGAATGCTCCTTTTTTATGTGCTTTCCATGCTGCAGTAACATTGCTTCCCATTGCATTTGTCGACAAATAAAAAACATTCCCATATCCTCCTGTACACAATAATACAGCATGTCCAAAATGACGTTCTAGTTTTCCGGATATAAGATCACGTGCAATGATTCCGCGACATTTTCCATCAATATTTACAATGTCCAACATCTCATGTCTCGACATCATTTCAACTGTTCCAAGTCCTACTTGACGCTGTAATCCACTGTATGCACCTAATAATAATTGTTGTCCGGTTTGTCCTGCTGCATAAAACGTACGTTGTACTTGTGTTCCACCAAATGAACGGTTACTTAACATACCGCCATATTCACGTGCTAAAGGAACTCCGCTAGCAACACACTGATCGATGATGTTTGCGCTCACAGATGCTAAACGATATACATTTGCTTCACGCGCTCTGTAATCGCCACCTTTAATAGTGTCATAAAATAAACGATAGGTACTGTCGCCATCGTTCTGATAATTTTTTGCAGCATTGATACCGCCTTGAGCAGCAATTGAATGTGCTCTTCTTGCAGAATCCTGAAAGCAAAAACATTTCACTTTATAACCCATCTCTGCTAAAGTAGCAGCAGCCGATGCTCCTGCAAGACCGGACCCCACCACTAGAACTTCCAAACTTCTTTTGTTAGCCGGATTAACAAGAGCAACAGAGGATTTATATTTTTCCCACTTCTGTTCTAGTGCTCCTTCAGGTATTTTACTATCTAATTTTGACATATTTTGATAATTGTAATTTTCGAATTTATGTTTATTACATCTGTTATTTAATGCATCCAAAATAAATGCAGATCGGCATTAAAGCAAAAATCAAGGAGATAATGATAGAGAAAAACATTCCGATTTTTTTGATTGTCGGCGTATACTTAGGATGATTCCATCCTAGTGTTTGAAAGGCAGATTGAAAGCCATGTAATAGATGGTAGGCCAGGGAAATTACACCCGCAACATAAATGACAACTACCCACCAGATATGAAAAACATCTTGCATGACTGCGTATAAATTTTCGTTGCCATTGGCATCTTCACCTGGAAGGCCTGTAAATCTTGATTTTACCCAAAAATGTGCAAGGTGAATAATCAAAAATAATAACAAGAGCGTCCCTAAAAGCCCCATTGAACGTGAATACCATTTGCTGTTTGCCTCATTTCCCTGCATCACATATTTTACAGGTCGTGCTTTATTATTTTGCATTGTTAAAATCAATGCTTGCAACATATGAATGATTAAACCAAGAAACAATACATATTCCATGGCACGGATGATTGGATTTGTAGCCATAAATTTTGCACCTTGGTTAAACAGCAACCCTCCATCATTGAAGAAAATGAATGAATTAAGCAAGCAATGAACAATCAAAAAAGAAACTAAAAACAAGCCTGTTAAACCCATTAACAATTTTTTTCCAATGGACGATTGCATCATTTTTCCGGATGTACTACTCATAATAATTTATTTTTTCGGTTTTTTTTTCTTGACAAATGTATAATTCAAAATGATTTGTATCAAGTAAATTATTTCATAACATTTTTTTATTTAAACAATTCGAAAGCCATAAGTGTTTATTTGTTTGGTTAATTCCATTTGTTTATAATGATTTTAAATAAGAAGGAAGTGCTTTTTCGCTATTTTTTGCTTACGCGCCACTATTTTTATTTAAGTGGTTGGTTATCAAATGTTTAAAAAAAACACATCGTTTTTTTTAAAATCTGTAGATACAAATAGCATGTTTGTCGATAAAAAATGGGATTTTATATTCGTGCAACCTTATTTGGTTTTTTAGCGTCCTACTAAGTAGCAAAATTAGTAGTAATATTGCGATTAATTTTATATTTTCGACCTTATTTTTATAAAAATTTTTAAGTTAAATAATATGATAAAAAGTAAACTACTCCTCGCATCTATCCTTATTCTAATTCTTTCCTTCTTTAAAATAAATTTTGCATTAGCACAGATGGTAGGTCCGAATGGCTATATTCAAGGAACGAGTGTTGAAATTGGTGTTGAAGGGTTAGGTGGTTTCGAAGGTGTTAGCACAACTACATCTCCACCACCAGCAGGATATCATTACCGTGGAACGTCTAATCTTTTTGGTTTTTATGCAAATCCTCAGTTGAATTCCTGGGCTGGTTCCGCATATGATGGAGATTTTTTTACACCAGGAAGTCCTGAAAATGGTTGGGGTTTTGAGATAGGAACCACTGGTGGTATCAAGAAAAGTAACAACTGTACGGGTCTTCATGAGATCCCCGGAGCAATTACATCTTGGTCTCATACGTTTAATTGTTATAATTCAGATTGGGAAGGTGATTTTACTTCAGGAACCGATCTTCATTTCAAGATCAACTATTTTTTACAACAGACTGATCTATACTATACCACCACCGTATCCATTACCAATAATACATCCGCTACCATTCCTGATATGTATTATTATAGAAATGTGGATCCAGACAACAACCAAGTTTTAAGTGGTGGTACTTTTACAACAACAAATACAATTGTAAGTCAGCCAGGCGGTGGTTGTGATTTAGCGCACGTAAAGGCAACTCAATCAACCCCATGGAATAGTTATTTAGGTTTTGCAGCAACAGGTGCAAACTGGAGAGCAGATTATGGCGGTTTCGGCAACCGTGATGCATCCGATTTATTTACGGGAACAGGATTTACTCAAACAGTCGGTTCTG
>CANFRC010000007.1 GCA_947449315.1 Bacteroidota bacterium | reverse complement strand
TGTTTTATCCTGATATATCTGGATGTTCGTTTCTGAAATATTTTTTGGATCTAATAGTTTTGGCATATCTGAAAAACGTTGACCAGTCATTATTTCCAATGCAAATAGATCTCTTACTTTATCAAGCCTTGGGTTAGCTGAGAGTTTTAGATTTAATAAAGCTTCTACTTCATCCTCTTTCAAAGCAATTTTAAAAGGCTCAATTTCATCTAGATATTTTAGCTCTTCGAAATCAATTTTGTTTTTTAAGAACCCTTTCTTATCCGCAAATTTTAAAAACTGTTTAAACTTTTTTAGATTAGAATTAATAGTGCCATTGCCATACTGCTTCTTCTCCACAAAATATTTATCCCTAATACTATTCCAGGTGTCTTCGTTTACATTACCCAAAGTAATATCTCCAAAAGTAGTTTCGTATTCAATGATGTGATTTTGAATGGTTGTAAAATGTTTTCTGGTTCCTTCACTCCACTGACTTTCATTTGCTGCAATAAATTTAGCAAAAGCTACATCAAAGGTTATCCGAGGTTCAGAATTCACTTTACCCGATTTTAGATAGAACGCATCTCTTATTTGCGCCAATGAAGGCCTATTTGCCCCATCTGTTAAACGCATCTCAATTCGGATAAGCGAATCCCTGATCTCTGTCAATTTGCTTCGGTACTCAAAATAAAACTCAGTATTCCTTTTTACCAATTCTTTTGTCCCTTTCTTTTTTCGAATATTACAATAGGAAGTAATAAAACTTTCACCGGTGGCAAAACGTAACCTGTTTTCTTTATTACTAATAGAAACATACACTTGACTTTGAGTAAGTGCCTTCGGTGTAAGCAGATAAAATGAAACGGATATCATTTATTAAAAGGATTACAAAAGGATTCGAACCTAAATTGACCAAAACGCAACGTTGACAAGTGTTTTATTTTTTTATTTTTACTTGTCAAAATTATTCTGATGCAAATATACAAATTGACAATAACATTGACAAAAAAGCTTTACTTTAGCGAACATTATCTTACTTTAAGAAAAAGTGTAAAATCTTATTTGCTTGATATACAATATATTAAAAATTAAATAGCGTTAGATGTAGTAAAAGGTTCGAATCCAAATGGGATCACATGCATTTTAAGCCATTCATCATTTGAATGGCTTTTTTTATTCAATAATTCAGCCGCCCTTTTGTTAGATGTTTTAAATTTGCGCTATGAGAAAAATCCGTCACTACGAAAACCTTCACATACCGCTTTGGCTCTTAAAAGACACTTGCTGGATGCTACAATGGAAAATTTTGGGCATCTGTATGATCATTCCAACTATTTCTGTGGCGATCATTATTTCTTATAAAACATGGCGCGAAAAAGATGATGAATTTTGGATCAACCTTGCCATCTGTTTTTGGATCGGAGCTAATTCCTACTGGATGATCTGTGAATTTTCAGATCATGAACAAATAAAAAATTATGCTGGATTTCCTTTTGTTGCAGGAATGATCTGTGTCGTTTATTTTTACTATAAAAGATTGATCCTAAATAAAGAAGAAAAAGACCTACTATAAGGAAGGTTTGGAAATAAAATTTCAGCTTCTTATGACAGCCCCTTTTTCATGGCAATCATTTTAAGGACTGTTACAGCTGCTTCATCCCCTTTATTACCATGCTTTCCTCCTGCTCTGTCCATTGCCTGCTCCAATGTATTTGGAGTTAACACACCAAAGATGACTGGCTTATTATATTTTAAGCTAACAGTTGTAACGCCGTTAGCAACAGCATCACATATAAAATCGAAATGACGGGTCTCTCCCTGTATGACACAGCCTAATGTTATTACGCCATCAATTGATTGGTCTTCACATAAAAACTGTGCCCCTATTGTCAACTCAAAACTACCCGGAACATGTTTTAAAACTATATTTTTTTCTTGCACACCATTTTCCAATAAGGTTTTTAAGGCGCCATGAAGAAGCGCTCCCGTAACGGGTGTATTCCATTCTGACACAACCAACCCAACCTTCATTTCTGCACCATTAGGAATAGCGCTTCCTTCGAATTCCGATAAATTTTTGTTTACTGAAGACATCGTTACTATTGGATATTTAACTAATTAAAAAAACTATAAAAAAAGGTGACTCTTTTCAGAAATCACCTTTTTAAAAACTATTTAGATCTTATTATAAATTACCCAAAACTTTAGCGCGAGAAATGTATTTATCCATTTCCTTACCTTCTATCGTTTCAGCGAATTCATTTTTAATGCGCTCATATAATTTTATGGCATCAGCATAATTTTGTTTGTCTTCATAAGCCAATGCTGCTTTTTTCAAACAAATAGGAGTATCAAAATTATTGTTGTTTTGCTCTGCTGCTTTCAAATAATATGTAATGGCTTCATCTACCTTCCCTAATTCCATATTTGCATCACCAATGGCAGCAGTAGCCAAAGGTCCAACTATTTGGTCGTTTCCGTCAAATTCTTCTAAATGCTTGATCGCATCCTCAAATTGTCCTTTTTTCAAATAACAGATTCCCAAATAATATTCAGCTAAATTTCCTGATGGAGTAATGCTATACTCCTCAACAATATCAATAAATCCTTTAGAACCGCTTTTGTCGCCATTCATAGCAAGATCCAATGAATCTTTACCAAAATAATCCTCCGCTTTAAACATTTCGGTGCGGGCTTGCGCTTCTTCACCTGCTACATACCAATATTTGTATGCAAAATAGCCACCTACTAGTACTACTAGGGCGCCTAATATAATCAATAAGCTCTTTTTGTTTTGCTCTAAATATTGTTCCGTTCTCGAAAATGCTTCTTCAACGTCAACGATTGGTTCGTCATTAATTTCTTTTGCCATAATTAGTTTAAATCTTGTTAATGGATTGCAAAAATAAGTTTTTTTTGCAATATCTATAATTAATTCTGAACAATCTGATTTTTAATCATTTTTTGGCTAATTTTACGGGCAATGATATCTGCCCTGTTACTATCAAATAAATAGGGTTTGATTTGAAATACAAAGCCTTTTTTTTAATGCATTTAAAAAAATTATCTGTCCTAAATTTTAAAAATTACCCTGAAACAGAACTTCAGTTTAGCAACCGCATCAATTGTCTTACCGGCAATAATGGGGAAGGAAAAACCAATATTCTGGACGCGATTCATTACCTATCCTTTTGTAAAAGCTTTTTTAACCCTATTGACAGCCAAAACATACTTCATGAGTCCCCCTTTTTTCTTATTCAAGGGGTTTTTGAGGGACCTGACCAGGAGGATGATATTTATTGTGGGCTAAAACGTAATCAAAAAAAGCAATTCAAACGAAACAAAAAAGAATACAGTCGCTTGGCAGACCATATTGGGCTTTACCCCCTAGTCATGATCTCTCCTGCTGATTCTGAGCTAATCACTGAAGGAAGTGAAAGCAGAAGAAAATTTATTGACAGCGTGATCGCGCAATTCGACAGAGATTATTTAGAAAATTTGATCAGCTATAACAAAGTGCTTTCTCAACGCAATGCCTTACTGAAACAATTTTCGGATAGTCGTCAATTTGATAGAACATCGCTCGAAATATGGGATATGCAGCTCATCGAATATGGTAAACGGGTTCATTTAAAGCGTCAGGATTTCATCAACAGCTTTATTACAATCTTTCAAAAGTATTACGAATTAATATCTGGAGGCCGCGAAGAGGTGGGTATGGGATATACCTCCCATTTAAATGACACTTCTTTCGCTGATGCGTTGGAAAAAGCATTGAATCGTGACCGAGCAATGGAATACACCACTGTTGGCATTCATAAGGATGATCTTGAATTTACCATTAATGGATACCCGTTAAAAAAATACGCTTCTCAGGGGCAACAAAAGTCATTTTTAATTGCACTTAAGCTAGCTCAATTTGATTTTATAAAAAACATAAAAAAAGTGACGCCCATATTATTGTTAGATGATATCTATGATAAACTTGATGACCGCAGAGTAAAACAATTGATGGAATTGGTGAGTAGTGATAATTTTGGACAACTATTTATTACAGATACCCATCCAACCCGATTGGCAAATCTTTTTCTAACAACAAATGCCGATTTTAAAGTATTTCAGATAACAAATGGAAATGCTTTAGAAGTAAAAACCACGGAAATAGAAATAAAAAAAATAGCCTAAGTAAAATTGAGCAGACATAACGAACATAGCTTAAAAGAAGTGATTGACCAATTATTAAAAGCCTATAAATTGGATGATAAATTGGCTGAAAGGCGATTGATTGCCTCCTGGGAAAGCGTGATGGGTGCTATGATTGCGAAACATACCAAGGATCTGTATATTAAACATCAACAACTTTTTGTAACATTAGATTCTGCTGCTTTACGAAATGAACTTTCTCTGGCAAAAACTAAGATTGTAAAAATGCTCAACGATGAAGTTGGCAGCCAGGTCATTGTTGAAGTTATTTTGAAGTAATTCATAATTGAAAAAATATATAATTGAAGCTATATGAAATCAACACTTACACTTGCCTTAATTAGTTTATCCATTGCAACAGGTATCGCTCAGACCGACTCAGCAATGATCAAGAAAATATACAACGAAGCATTAAGCAATGGGAAAAGTTATTCCAATCTGGATTACCTAACCAATAAAATTGGTGGCCGCCTCAGTGGTTCTCCGCAAGCACAGCAGGCTGTTGAATGGGCTTTCAAAGCAATGAAAGAGGCTGGAGCAGACACCGTTTATCTTCAAGAATGCATGGTGCCTCATTGGGTAAGAGGGGAAAAAGAGGTAGGTAAAATTATTTCGACTGGTGGAAAAGGAACGAAAGAAGTTCCTATTTGTGCATTAGGCAGTTCCATCGGAACACCAGCTGAAGGGATTACCGCTCAAGTTATTGAGGCAAATGGTATTGAAGACCTTCAAAATCTTGGAAAAGAAAAAATTAAAGGAAAGATCGTTTTCTTTAATCAACCAATGGATCCCACCTTTATAGAAACATTTAATGCCTATGGCAAAGCTGTAAAGCAACGTTGGGGAGGTGCTTCAGAAGCAGTAAAATTTGGTGCTGTAGCCGTGATTGTTCGCTCATGCTCCTTAGTTCAGGACGACAACCCACATACCGGAGTTATGGGATATAAAGATTCATTAAATAAGATCCCTGCATGTGCCATTAGCACAAACGCTGCTAATTGGTTAAGTAATAATTTAAAAACAGATAAAGCATTAACTTTTTATTTAAAGATGAGTTGCAAAACTTTGCCTGATGAAAAATCTTATAATGTAATTGGTGAGATCAGAGGGGTTGAAAAAGCAGATGAGATCATCACAGTTGGCGGACATTTGGATTCATGGGATACAGGAAAAGGTGCTCATGATGATGGTGCGGGTATTGTTCAATCAATCGAGATATTGCGCATCTATAAGTCATTAGGTATAAAACCAAAACGTACTATACGTGCTGTTGCTTTTATGAATGAAGAAAATGGAGGCCGTGGTGGAAAAAAATATGCTGAAATGGCTAAACTGAAAAATGAAAAACACATTGCAGCAATAGAATCCGATGCAGGAGGATTTTCTCCTCGTGGTTTCAGCAGCGATGTTACACCGGCAGTAAAAACAAAATTAAAAAGCTGGCGACCATTCTTTGAACCTTATGGTGTTTATGAATTTGATCGTGATGGAAGCGGTTCGGATATTCAACCATTGAAAGAACTGGGAGTTCCTTGCATGGAATTAATACCGGACTCGCAACGTTATTTCGATTTTCACCACACACAAGTTGATACGTTCGAAGCGGTAAATAAACGTGAACTTGAACTGGGTGGGGCTGCTATGGCTGCAATGATTTGGATGATTAGTCAATATGGTTTACAGTAAAAAGATCTTCTCGGTTTTATTTGCAATTGCAGCAATTGCAATTGTTGGCTGGTTATACAAGAGCTATAAAATGGTTCCGGCTCTGCCTGCCTATGAAAATGATCTGACGAATGAACAAGGACAAAAAGTAAAACTGTCCGATTTCAAAGGTCAGTATGTTTTAATAAGTTATTTCCAAACCTGGTGTGGCGACTGTATCAAAGAACTACCTACGATTGATGCATTGCAAAGTAAAATTGGAAAAGAAAAATTAAAAGTGCTGATGGTAAATGATGAAGGAGCAGAAAAAATGAATCGTTTCAAAGAAAAGTATTGCAACACCTTAGAATATTATCAAACCAACCAACCTTTCCATTCAATTAGCATACGTGTTTTTCCAACAACTTATTTGCTAAACAAAGAAGGCATAATCATCCTGAGCAAACTAAATGGTTATGACTGGAGCAGCAATGAGGTAATCAACCTCATTAAATAACTCCGAGTTGTTATCATTCTGACGCTGATGACAAATGTCAAGTTCATTTTCGTTAATCAACATCTACTGGCTTGGGAGTTACGTTTCCTCCATCCAATTCATATTTCCAGGAGCCATCAGCCTGTTTTTTCCAGATACTGATATAATTTCCATAGATGGTAGTATCTTTGGAAGTAGGGCCCCCTTTTACAAAAATCTGCCAATTACCAAAAGTATAACCAAGATCACCAGAGCTCGAAATATCTGCTTTCACAGGCTCCCACTTAAATTTTAAAACACCATCATCTTTGTGATCATCAAACATTTTTTTTAGGTCCGTTTTATTCATGATCGGATATTCCTGAGGTCTCATTTTCACAACATCATCTGCAGCAAAATAAACGAATGCGACAGCCATACCTTTTTCCATACACATGGCAGAAAAAGCTTTATCTACAATAAGAATCTCATTCGCATCCCCTTTTGGCTTATTACAAGCAAACAGAGCAACTACTAATACAATACCTAATTTCTTCATTTCAATTATCTGTTAGTTCAATTAATTTAACTTTTTCGATTTAGCAGGATTGACAACAACACCCAATGCTGTACTTTTTGTTTTAATTTTTTTCATCATTCGTTGCTATGAAATAAACCTTTTTTCTTAAAAGAATCATTTCAAATATATATAGATTTTAGCTATACTTACACAAAATATTAAGAACAGCAGGACAAATGAATGTGATTGTTATAGGAGGAGGTGCGGCAGGTTTTTTTGCAGCAATAAATTGCGCTCAAATACATGGAAATTGCAGCGTTACCTTATTAGAAAAAAGCTCGAAATTACTTTCAAAAGTACGTGTTTCAGGTGGAGGAAGATGTAATGTAACACATGCATGTTTTGACAACAGCCTACTAATAAAAAATTATCCACGTGGAGAAAAGGAATTACGAAACGCTTTCAGTCGATTTACGACAACAGATACGATTCACTGGTTTGAAAAACGAGGTGTTAAATTAAAAACCGAGGCGGATGGAAGAATGTTCCCCGAATCCAATACATCCGAAACAATTGTTAATTGCCTGATGCAAGAAGCAGAAAAAGCAAAGGTTACTATAAAATTAAATGTAGATATTATTGAGATTGTTAAAAATGCAGATCTCTCTTTTGAATTAAAAGAAATTGGCGGAGGCGTATTTCATTGTGACAAATTGATCATCGCAACCGGAGGGAATTCGAAAGAGGCAGCATATGAATGGTTAAGAAAACTGGGGCATACGATTGTAAAGCCTCTTCCATCATTATTCACATTCAACATCCCTGATAATAAAATAACAGAATTAATGGGCGTATCCGTGCCGCATGCAAAAGTAAAAGTAGCAGGAACGAAATTAGAGACAGAAGGACCGCTTCTAATCACACACTGGGGAATGAGCGGACCAGCAATTTTAAAATCATCCGCTTGGGGTGCAAGAATACTGGGCGAGATGAATTATAATTTCACAGCTCTTATTAGTTGGCTTCCAAAGCATACAGAAGAAAAATTAAGAATCGAATTCAATAATCAACGGGAAGAAAATCCTTCAAAAACCATTTTTAATCATTGCCCGGTTGATTTGCCTAAAAGGCTTTGGGAATATTTGGTTGCTAAGGCAGGCATTTCAGAAACAACACGCTGGGCAGATCTTCCAAAGAAAAATGCAAACCTCCTATCACACAGTTTAATAAACGATGAATATTCGATCAAAGGAAAAACTACATTTAAGGAAGAGTTTGTAACCTGTGGCGGAATAATGCTTAAAGAGGTTGATTTCACTACGATGCAAAGTAAGATAGTTCCTAATTTATACTTCGCAGGCGAAATTTTAGATGTAGACGGAATAACGGGTGGATTCAACTTCCAAAATGCCTGGAGTAGCGGATGGATAGCCGCTAATACGATATTTTAAGTGCGATTACTAAATAAATGTATATACATATAATGTAATTGTATTTATTTTTACATATCTTTGTTGTGCCAATAAAAAAAAGATGGAAATAGGTAAAGAAATTAAGCAGGTTAAATTTAAAAGTGAGCACCAAAAAATGCTGATCAACATACTATTTACAAATGGTTGGTTAAGCGCTGCACATGCTAATAGCTTAAAACCATTTGGAATTTCAACGCAACAATTTAACATATTACGAATTCTGAGAGGACAACATCCGAAACCTGCAACAGTAAATCTTTTAATCGAAAGAATGTTGGATAAAAATTCAAATGCATCGCGTTTGGTAGAAAAGTTAAGATTAAAAAAATTAGTGGAGAGAGCTGTTTGCCCAGAAGACAGAAGAGCCGTAAATGTGGTCATCACACAAAAAGGATTGGATCTATTATCTAAATTAGATAAACAAGAGGGCAATTTCATCAAAGAATTAAAAAACTTATCTGAAAAAGAAGCCATACTTCTGAATACACTTTTAGATAAGTTAAGAGGTTAAAAAAAATTTACGAAAATACATGTATATACATTAATTGTATAAATTGATAAAAAAAGTACAAGAAAAACAATAATAATAATAATCAACTAAAAAAAGAAAAAATGGAAACAACAAAACAAAATGATGTAAAAGTATGGGCGGTAGATTCATCTCACTCAAGCGTTCACTTTTCAGTGAAACACATGGTAATAGCGAAAGCAAAAGGTAATTTCGGAAGCTACAAGGTAAATGTGGAAACAATCGGAACCGATTTTGAAAATGCAAAGATTGAGTTAGAAATTGAGGTTAACTCTATCAATACAGGAGCCGCTGACAGAGATGGACATTTAAAATCTCCAGAATTTTTTGACGCTGCCAAATTTCCAACCATAAAATTTGTTTCGAATGAAATGAAAAAAATGAACGAAGAGGAATACAAACTTTCTGGCAACATCACACTAAAAGATATTACTAGACCAATTGAATTTAAAGTAAATTATGGTGGTCAAATTGTTGACCCTTATGGAAATTTACGTGCAGGATTTGCATTGGAAAGTTCTATCGATCGTTTTGATTTCGGCTTGAATTGGAACGCATTATTAGAAGCAGGTGGCGCAATGTTGGGCAAAGAAGTAAAATTAGAAGCTGAAATAGAAATAATTAGAGCAAAATAATATTTCTAAAAAATGAATACGATCGATAAGCTTATTTCTCCAGCCTTATTTGTGAGTCACGGCTCACCTATGAATGCTATTGCAAAAAATGCTTACACGAACGATTTAAATAAGATCGGAGAAGAATTAAAGAACGTAAATGCTATTTTGGTGATCTCGGCTCATTGGGAAACAAATGGCATTTACGTGACCGATTCGGCACACCTACCTACCTATCACGATTTTGGCGGTTTTCCAAAAGAATTATTCGATGTGCAATATCCTGCAAAAGGAGCATTGGGTCTGATTCCTGAAATTGAAAAACTGATCGGAGAAGCTGTAAAACGAGATACGAAACGTGGACTCGATCATGGAGCGTGGAGCATGCTCAAACATTTATTCCCTAATGGTCATATCCCAGTTCTTCAACTAAGTCTTGATCGCACAAAAAACTTTGAACAACACTATCTACTAGCAAAAAAACTGGCTCCTCTTCGTGAGCAAAATGTTTTGATTCTTTAAAGTGGAAACATGACACACAATTTCTCACATGCAGATTTCAGAAACATTGATGCTAAACCTATTGATTGGGCAATTAAATTTGATGAAACTATTAAAAATGCAATTTTAAAAAATGATGTATCTTCACTTGTTAATATTGAAAAGATAAGCGATTTTTACCGGATCAATCATCCGACAAATGATCATTATCTGCCTCTTCTTTATTTGATGGGAATAAAAAATGAAAATGACAGAATTTCATTTCCTCATATGAGTTGGCAACATGCAACTATGAGCATGCGACATGTTTTATTGAACTAAAATTGAACCTGATGAATCTATTTATGATCACCATTCAGCTTCCAAAAGAACCTACTCAAGAGTTCTTTTCTCTGATTCCGAAGCAAAGAGCAAAAGTGGACGAGTTAATGAATGAAGGAAAGATTCTCCACTACTCTCTTTCTCTTGACAGATCTCAACTGTGGGTCACGATAGTGGCAAGAACAGAAACGATAGCGATGGACATACTTTCCTCGTTCCCAATGATACATTTTATGAAACCGGAAATTTCCGAACTGGCGTTTCACAATAGTGTATCAACAGAATTACCGAAATTAATAATGAATTAACGCTCCTTCGTTCAATATTCGGAGGATAAAAAGGGAATACAAATGAAAACTATTTATCACAAAGCATCAGAACGCGGACATGCAGATCACGGTTGGTTAAATGCTCATCACTCATTCAGTTTTGCAAGTTATCATGATCCTAATAAAGTACATTTTGGATTGCTCCGTGTATTGAATGATGATATTGTAGCACCAGGCATGGGCTTTGGAATGCATCCGCATGATAACATGGAAATTGTTACAATTCCGCTTAGTGGAACACTTGAGCATCGCGATAGCATGGGAAACATTGGCACCATAAAACCAAATGAGATACAAGCAATGAGTGCCGGCTCCGGATTGATGCATAGCGAATACAATCACTCTAAAACAGAACCTATTAATCTTTTGCAAATTTGGGTTTTCCCAAAAGAAAGAAACATTGCTCCACGTTACGATCAGCGGATATTTTCTGCTGACGATAAAAACGGAAAATTTAAAACCATAGTTGCACCTGTGAACGCAGAAGATGTAATGTGGATCAATCAAGATGCCTACTTTTCCATTGGGAAATTTAAAGCAGGAAGTTCAATTGATTATTCTATTCAACATAAAGGTAATGGCGCCTATCTCTTTTTAATTGAAGGTGAAGCCAAAATTGAAGGACAGAATTTAGGAAAAAGGGATGCTATTGGCATCTGGGAAACAGAAAAAATTTCAATCACTACAACCTCTGATTCTGAACTATTAGTTATTGATGTTCCAATGAACTAGCATCCATAAATAAGAAGGACAATTGGCACTTTTTTAATAAACCAATCGAACGACAAAGTTATCTTACATCAAGCAATGTTATATCAAATATCAACACACTGTTGCCTGGAATACCACTTGTTCCATCGGGGCCATACCCCAATTTTGAAGGAATTAGCAACTTTCCTTTGCCACCTTTTTTAAAGAAAGGGATACCTTCTACCCACCCCTCTATCACACCTGACAAACTAAATGTTATTCCTGCTGCATCACTTTGATCGAAAACACTCCCATCTGTAAAATAACCTTTATAAGCTACTGTTACTTGAGATGAAGCATTAGGATTGGTACCTGTACCCTGCAAATCAATTACATAATACAAACCACTACCCGTTGCAATTGCATTTAAATGATTACTGCTTATGTATTTTTCAATGATGTCGTTGTCCTTTTTCGCTTGTCTTTTTTCTTTGTTACAAGAAAAAAATAATGTAACCAATATAAAAAAGGATAATAGGTATTTTAATTTCATGAAGTGTTATTTTTGTAAATATATCACTTTAGATGTATTCATTCTATATAAGAAATCAAATTTAACATTATGTAAAATAGTCAGTCTCAAATATATAAACAGGTCATTTCGGCATATCAAGACGAAATAGCAAGTCATTTCGTCTTGATAAATATCATTGCATTGATTGGAATAACTATTGACCTTTGGAACGAAATTAAGAATGATTAGAAAAGATTACATAGAAAAACAACTTGAACAACTTAGCATTGCTATTTCAAAAATTATAGCTGAAATTAGAAAAGCGCAAACAGTCACCCAAATAAATTCTGCTATTTCGATATCAACTGAATTTTTAAAAACAGAATGCGAATGCTCGCTTGAAGAAATAAGTAAAACAGAACCATCACAAACAATTGAGTTTTTAACACAGAAGAAAAAAATAAGTACTGAAAAAATAAATTTATTTGCAGAACTACTCTATGAAATATCTGTCTCATATGAAAAATCTGGAAAGTATGAATTAGCAATAGATCTAAACAAAAAATTATTGACCATTTATAACTATTTAAATGAAACTGATAAAACGTTTTCATTAAAAAGACAAGAAAAAATAACGATCATAAAATCAAAACTATGAACTTAAATAATTTTACAATCAAATCGCAAGAAGCCGTTCAACAAGCGGTTCAAATTGCAACCATCAACGGACAACAATCGATCGAAAATGGTCATCTTCTAAAAGGCATACTTCATGTAGATGAAAATGTAACTCCTTTCATATTAAAGAAACTAAACATTAATACTCCATTCTTTTCTAAAACCTTAGATAAAATAGTGGAGGGTTATCCTAAAGTTTCGGGTGGGCAACCTTTCCTATCAAACAATACAAACCAAGCAATAGCAAAAGCATCAACCTATCTAAAGGAATTTGGTGACGAATATGTTTCTATTGAACATTTACTTTTAGCACTACTTTCAATAAAAGATACCATTTCACAATTATTAAAAGACAATGGTGTAAGTGAAAAAGATCTGAAAGCAGCTATCAATGAATTAAGAAAAGGTGCTAAAGTAACTAGCCAGACTGCTGAAGAAACATACAATGCGTTAAACAAATATGCTATTAACTTAAATGAGCAGGCTAAAAAAGGGAAATTGGATCCAGTAATAGGTCGTGATGAAGAAATACGAAGAGTATTGCAGATTCTTTCCAGAAGAACCAAGAATAATCCAATTTTAGTTGGAGAACCAGGTGTTGGTAAAACAGCTATTGCAGAAGGTTTAGCTCATCGTATCATTAACGGTGATGTACCTGAAAATTTAAAAACAAAACAGATCTTTTCATTAGATATGGGTTCTTTAATCGCAGGAGCAAAATTCAAAGGAGAATTTGAAGAACGACTAAAATCCGTGGTAAAGGAAGTTATTTCAGCTGAAGGTGAGATCATTCTTTTTATTGATGAGATCCACACACTTGTTGGAGCAGGTGGTGGCGAAGGAGCTATGGATGCAGCGAATATATTAAAGCCTGCATTAGCGCGTGGAGAATTAAGAGCAATTGGTGCAACCACCTTGAATGAGTTTCAAAAGTATTTTGAAAAAGACAAAGCTCTTGAAAGACGTTTTCAGAAGGTTATGGTAGATGAGCCTAGCGCAGAAGACGCGATATCCATATTAAGAGGAATCAAAGAGAAATATGAAACTCATCATAAAGTCCGAATTAAAGATGAAGCTATTATTTCCGCTGTAGAGTTGTCTCAAAGATATATCAATGATCGTTTTTTACCAGACAAGGCAATCGACTTAATGGATGAAGCCGCCTCAAAATTACGCATGCAGATAAATTCTAAACCAATAGAATTAGATGAAGTAGAACGTAAGATTCGACAATTAGAAATTGAGCGCGAAGCGATCAAGCGCGAAAACGATAAGAAAAAATTAGAGAGTCTTAACAAAGAGATTGCAGAATTATCAGACAAGAGAAGCGACCTTACAGCCAAATGGCAAAGCGAAAAAGAAGTTGTAGAAGGTATTCAAAAAGTAAAAGAGCAAATTGAAAACTTCAAATTTGAAGCAGAACAAGCGGAGCGTACCGGTGATTATGGAAAAGTAGCAGAAATACGATATGGCAAAATCAAAGATGCTGAAATACAACTGAAAAAATTTGAGAGCAACTTGGCAGAAATGCAACAAGATGGCCTACAAATGATAAAAGAAGAAGTAGATAGCGAAGATATTGCTGGAGTGATTGCTGTTTGGACTGGTATTCCTGTAGCAAGAATGCTTCAGAGTGAAAGAGAAAAGCTATTGCATCTGGAAGATGAATTGCACAATCGTGTGGTTGGACAGGAAGAAGCGATTGGAGCAATTAGTGATGCAGTGAGAAGAAGTCGTGCAGGTTTGCAAGACACTAAGCGTCCTATTGGATCTTTTATCTTCCTAGGAACAACAGGCGTTGGTAAGACAGAATTAGCAAAAGCATTAGCAGATTTCCTGTTCAACAATGAAAACAGCATGACCAGAATCGATATGAGTGAATACCAGGAACGTCATGCGGTAAGCCGCTTGGTTGGTGCACCTCCGGGATATGTCGGTTATGAAGAAGGTGGTCAATTAACCGAAGCTGTAAGAAGAAAACCTTTCAGTGTTGTTCTTTTAGATGAAATCGAAAAGGCTCATCCTGATGTATTCAACATCCTTTTGCAGATGTTAGATGATGGTAGATTGACTGATAATAAAGGACGTGTAGTGAATTTCAAAAACACCATCATCATCATGACATCAAATATCGGCTCTCATTTAATTCAAGAAAATTTCGAGAAAATGAATGACCATAATAGAGATGAGATCATGGCAAAAACAAAAGTGGAAGTTTTTGAGTTACTCAAAAAATCTGTTCGTCCTGAGTTTTTGAATAGAATCGATGAAACTATCATGTTCACGCCTTTAAATCGTGAAAATGTTCATCAAATTGTTGAATTACAATTCAAAGGAATTTGTAAAATGTTGGAAGAAAACGATATCCACTTAAGTGCGACGCATGAAGCTATTGATTGGTTAGCACAATTAGGATTTGACCCTCAATTTGGTGCACGACCGGTGAAACGTGTGATACAAAAAAGAGTATTGAATGAACTCTCAAAACAGATACTTGCTGGAAAAGTGGAAAAGGATGCTCAACTAGTATTAGATGTTTTCAACAAAGAATTTGTATTCAGAAATCCGATAGAAGTGGATAAAAAAACGAAAAAGGAAAAAATAAAACATTAATCAAGCACTAACATAATTGACAAGTATCCAGTTAAATTATGTTAAGACTGCAACAATTGGATTAGTTGTTGTGTTATACTAACAGTATTAAAACCTAGAAATCATGAAAATAAAAAAAGAAGTAATAGATAATCGGCCGAAATTCAAATTGCAAGTCGATACCAGAACAACCATTACTGTTCGTTCTGCCGAAGCTTTAAAAATATGGCAAGAAAAATACCCGGAAGCCAAGTTGATTGAATAAGCCGAATCACAACATCCCAAAAAATAAGTGCTTTCTTACCTTATGTAAGAACGCACTTATTGATTCATTTCGAATTTACGATACAATGAATTACTAGCAGAATGAAAAAAATTGTGGTGACATAAAAAACTCCTCTTTTCTTAGAGAAAAGAGGAGTTTTTTTATGCAATCAAATGAAACTATTTTTTCTATTTTATCAATTCAGCAATAATTTTATCTACACTCACTCCTTCTGCTTCTGCTTTATAATTGAGCACAATACGGTGACGTAAAATTGCTGCAGCAACTGCTTTCACATCTTCTATATCCGGTGAATATTTGCCTTTTATCAAGGAATGACACTTTGCCCCAATCACTAAAAATTGTGATGCTCTTGGTCCAGCACCCCAAGATAAATATTTGTTTGCTATTTCAGCTCCATGTGCAGTATTAGGTCGGGTTTTGGAAGCCAATTTTACAGCATACTCCAATACATTATCTGTAACAGGAATCCTTCTTACTAATTCTTGAAAATAAATAATCTCTTCAGCCGTAAGTATTTTTTTTAATGCTACTTTATAATTTGATGTTGTATTCTTAACAACCAATAATTCATCTTCTAATTTTGGATAATCCAACCAAACATTAAACATAAATCGATCTAACTGGGCTTCAGGCAATGGGTAGGTCCCCTCCTGCTCGATTGGATTCTGTGTAGCTAGAACAAAGAAAGGATTGCCTAATTCATAACGTTTACCGGCTGTAGTGATACTTCTTTCCTGCATTGCTTCTAACAATGCGGCTTGTGTTTTCGGAGGCGTACGGTTGATTTCATCCGCCAAAACGATATTTGCAAACAAAGGACCTTTTATGAATTTAAAATGACGATCATCTCCTAAAATTTCAGAACCAATGATATCGGAAGGCATAAGATCAGGAGTGAACTGAATCCGATTGTATGTCAAGCCGAGCACATCAGCAATTGTATTAACCAGTAATGTTTTTGCTAATCCAGGAACACCAATCAATAAACAATGCCCTTTGCTGAAAATAGAAATTAGAACATCTTTAACAACTTCATCCTGACCAATAATAATTTTACTAATTTCGGAATTCAGCTCTTTGTATTTTACTACAAAGGCATCTACGGCTTCAACATCTGATTTGAAATTCATATTTTATATGTTCATGTATTTATTGGTTGGGTCAATTAATTCAAAAAAAACGGAAAGCCCAAACATTTAAATCCTAGTTCATCCACTTATTATTAAAAGTACAATTTTTAAAATCATCAGCAATATGAACATATGTATCGGCTGATTTTTTTCTGATCCACACTTGAATTGCTTCCTGTTGCTTTTTTGCCAGCGTAGCTGCTTGAATACTTTGGTAATCATCAACTAAATTAGCCTTATGAGGAAGTGTTCGGTTTTTCAAATACAACACCCTGTAAGCCTGTTTTCCATCTTGTCCGGACATAGCCATTGGCTTGGTTTTTTCACCAATCTTTAATTTATCCACAGCGAATGCAACACCTTGATCATATTGCCCAATCTGATCCATCTGAAAACGGGTTGATCCATTAAAGGGATTAACAATCAATCCTCCGCTATTTTTACTTTCATCATCATCAGAATATTTTGCAGCCATCTCAGAAAAAGAAATTGTATCCTGAAGTAATTTTGTATAAATGGTATCTAATGCCAATTTTGCTTTAAGCATATCATTCATATCTACAGCAGGTGTAATTAAGAGACTTCTCGCATCCACTTCATCACCTCTTCGTTCGATTAGCTGAATAATAAAATAGCCATATACGGTCTCAAAAACTTCACTCATCTCATTCTTCTTTAGTCTAAATGCCCACGCATCCCATTCAGGAACAAATTGTCCTCGTTGAATGTGTTCGTATAAACCACCTTTATTAGCGGAGCCGGGATCTTGAGAATACAAGGCAGCCATTGCTGCAAAACTAGCCTCTCCTTTTAAAATACGCTGACGTATTTCTTCGATTTTATCCTTCGCTTCTTTTTTCTCTGCTGGTGTGATTGCAGGTTTCTTAACGATTTGCCCCACTTCCACTTCTGCATTTACAAAAGGAATAGAATCTTCTGGTATATTCTTAAAATACTCTTTTACATCATTTGGTGTAACGGCAATATCAGCGGTAATTTTAGTTTGCATCTGTTGAGCCATCAATAAGTCACGAACATCCTCTTTTAGGTCTGACTTATAATCTTCTACTGATTTACCATAAAAAGCAACAAATTTCTCTTCTGATCCTAACTGACGAATATAATATTGCATCCTTCTATCGAGCTCCTGCTCCAACTGACCTTCTGTTACATCCAAGCTATCCCGCTGAGCTTGCGCTAAAAGCAATTTCTGAAATAACAATTCTTCCATGAGTTTACAACGTGTATTTCCATCTACAGCCTCTTGAGCTGAAATCATTTGCTGATATTCAGTTTCAAGATCAGATTGAAGAATATAATTATTTCCTACAACAGCAACAATCTTATCTATTACCTTTTCTTGAGCATTGGCTATTGAAATAAATAAAAAGCAAATAACAATCAGGAAAATTTTATTTTTTATGTTTTTCATTCGAATATATTTCTATTTTTTTATTATTGATTGCATCATTATAAACATCTTCCTTCATCTTTGTGATAAGCTCTAACTTCCTTTTATTTAAAATGATATTTTTTATATTTTCTTTTTCAAAAGTCAAAGGTGAAAGACTATTTCTAATCTTAAATCCCTTAATATTCACATAATAATTATTCAAGTTATCACTCACCTCAACAAACCTATTATTCTGTAAAAATAACTCTTTATTATAGGTTTGAATAGGAATTTCTTTCAACAAATCATCGAACAATAACCAAGAACTATCATCCAAATAAAAATTAGCAGCAAACTGATGGCAGTAACTCGATAATTGTTCTCTGTCTTTCAAATTATCAGACTTGTACCATTTTTTCAACTTATCAATTCCTGGAGCCTTTTTATCTACCTTAACATATATTACTTTTATAATATTGTCTTTTAACTCAAAATCCGACTGATTATTATTGTAATAAACTTCAATTTCCGAATCGGTGATGGTTGTATCTAACTTTTGCTTAACCAATTCCTTTTCATAAGCGTAAGTTATGAGAGAATTACGATAATCTTTCAGCTGCTTTTCAACATTTTTCTGTTCTTCACTCAGGTTACTTTCTGCCTTTTGAATGACTAGCGATTCATGTATCCAGTTATCAATATATTTTTTAATTAATTCAGCACTATCTTTTGTAGCGGTACCTTGGGGCACAATATCTTTAATGTCATCCATATATAAATACTCATTATTTGCCTTTGCAATGGCAACAAGATTCTGATCTTTATCAGATTCCGTTTTGCACGAATACAAAAAGAGTACAATGATTATATATGTGAACTGTTTTATCAACACCTTACGAATTACTAATTATAAATTAAACAAACATCAAATCCTTCAAGTCTATCTAAAAAAATTGATTCCTATAAAAACTAAAAAAGTTTATGGTGCTGTATACACCATAAACTTTATCAGAAACTATTTTTAATTATTTTACTGTTACAAGAACAGCTTTATCAATTGTAACGGGATATTTGGATTTCAAAGAAGCGATCCATTCTTTTTCCAAATAATTTTGGTAATCAGCAGTAACCATTCCTTTTGAATCCGAATACGATTTAGATTCTGGTTTTAACAATTTGTTGGTTACTACGATGACCGTTTTTTTATCTTTTTCAGATAAAATATTGGCAGATGTACCAGGCGTCCAGTTTTTATCTATAAACTCATTTTCTCCTTTATTGAAAATACGTGATTCAACTTGTAAATTCAATTGAGAATCTTTATTAACAGCTGCTACAATATCTTTTTCTGATTTTTTCTTTTTCATGAGATCACGAACTTTTTTTGCAACTTTTTCATTTGCGCAAGTATAAACGGAAGCATCAGAACGCTCATCCCACATATAATTCATTTTATTTTTTTCGTAATATGCTTTAGAACCTGTGGTATCTTTCACTGCTTTACTCCAAACTTTTTCGTCTGTCAATTCAAACAATAAAATACCATCACGATATTCCTGCATCAATGCTTTAAATTCAGGATATTTTTGATCCAGGTGAGATTCCTCATAAGCAACGGCGCTTTCTTCCACAAACTGTTTGTACAATGGCATTACTACCAATTTAAAATCAGTTTTCGGACGTTTACTTTGATGGGAAGATATGTAATTTGCAAAATCTGTTTGGGTATACACTTTATCATTTAAATTAAACATCGGCTTTTTAAGCGCAGCAGCTTTTGAAACATCCCAACGACCTTCAAATAATGTTGTATCCAATACCTTTGTAAATTCATCAACAGTTTTCAAATTTTCTTTGAAATTATAATCTGTTTTTACTTTCGCGATCAAAGATGCTCTTCCTGCTTGTGAGCGAGAATCTTTAGTTACTTTCCCTTTCAATTCATTTTTCATATCATCAAATGATGCTAAACCACGCTTATCAATTAATTTGATGATGTGCCAACCATATTTTGTTCTCATTGGCATGCAATAATCTCCTTTGTTAAGCAAAGAAAAAGATGCTTTTTCAAATTCTGCAGGCATTTTCCCAGTACTGAACCATGGTAATTCTCCACCTTTCTTAGCGGATGTTTTGTCATCTGAGAATTCTGTTGCTAGATCTTCGAACTTAGAAGTTGATTGGAGCTTTCCATAAATTTCATTAATCTTTTTAAAGGCATTCAAAGAATCATCTTTGGTCATGTTGGGAGATGTTTTTACCATGATATGAGCCACCAACACTTCTCCTTGTGCTTTTCTTCTTTCAGTGATTTTAATAATATGATAACCATATCTGGTGCGAATAGGCATTGAAACATCGCCCACTTTAGTAGCATAAGCTGCGGATTCAAAAGGATATACCATTTGTAAAGCAGTAAAAAAACCAAGGTCACCACCGTTATCTTTAGCTGAAGGGTCATCAGAAATACCTTTTTCTGCAGCTACTTTATTAAAATCTTCTCCTTTTACAATACGAGCTCGTACTTTAAGTATTTTATTATAGGCATCCAATGTATCTTTCGGAAGTGCATTTTCAGATACTTTAACGAGAATATGAGACGCATGAACTTCTTCTTTCAAACGATCGTAGGTCTCTTTTAATAATTTCTCATTAACATCTTTATCGGTCAAATAAGGTTGAGCCAATTGTTTACGATAACCTCCCAACTCTTCTTTAAATGCTTTTGAAGTATCAAGGCCCATTTCTTCAGCCTCTTTAACTTTCAATTTAAAATTCACAAAAAGGTCAACATAATCATTCAATGATTTTGTATCACCAGCTGTTTCTTTTGTATTATTCTTATGATAAACATTTTCAAATTCGGAAACTGTAACTTTTGAATTTCCGATGGTCATAAGCACAGCATCTGTTTTTCCTTTATCAACTGCTGTTGTGGCTCTCTGCATAGGCTTTTTATCCTGAGCGACTGACAAATTGAATGATAATAGTGCCAAAGGCAATATTAAAGATTTTGAAATAATACTTCTGTTCATAGTAAACGATTTTTTTATTTTGGGTAACAAATGTAGCTAATATTACGATGTATCAAAATAAAACAGTACTTAATGTTTGTGTACAATTATGTTAAATTTTGTTAAGCAATTTCCTCTTAAAATCGAATATTTTAGCTACTTTAGATTTCTGAATTTTTACCTAACTACTACTTTTCTACTCATGAAAAAAAACTACTCTCTTATTATTGCTTTTTTTATTGTCATTTTTGCTCCGAGTTTGAAAGCACAAACAGGCACCTGGACAGCATTAACGAGTGGAACAACTAATAATTTTCTGGGGGTTTATGCACCTAGCACAACAGATTGTTATGTTTCTGGTTTTTCCGGGGACATCAGAAAAACAACAAATGGAGGATTATCATGGACGCCACTAGCTACTGGCACTCCTGAAAATCTATTTTCGGTGTTTTTCACCAATACACTTGTTGGTTATGCTGTAGGGAATAATGGCGCTGCCATCAAAACAACGAATGGAGGATTAACATGGGCTCCCATGTCAGTATCAACAACAAATTCACTCAAACATGTTTGGTTCTTTGATGCAAATACAGGATATATCTCTGGTGGGGTTTCTGGAGTTTCAGGATCCATATTTAAAACAACCGATGCTGGTGTTACCTGGACTGCCTTAAGTATTTCAGCAACAAATATTATTACTTCCGTTTATTTTACAACAACAACAAATGGTTATGCTTCATGTATTTCAGGGACTGTTTACAAAACGGTCTCAGGAGGTACTACATGGGGAAGCGTTCCTAGTGGAACTTCATCGCTTCAGGCTATTGAATTTACAAGCGCTTCCGACGGAATCGTTGCTTCACAAACAGGAACGATTGCAAGGACAACGACTTCAGGTACAAGCTGGTCTTCAATAACCAGTGGAACATCAGATGCATTAACCGGAATGGATTTTTATGATGCAAGCAATGGTGTTATTGTGGGAGGTGATTTTATTGCAAATACCGGCACCATATTAACTACCAACAATAGCGGAGTTACTTGGTCAATTTACACTCCTGGATCATCCAGATTAGTAAAAGTTAATTTTTTTGATGCAAACACAGGCTATGCGGTTGGAAATGATGGCACGATTCTGAAATGGGCTATACCTGCAGCTCCTGTAGCTCCAGACGGAATGTTCACCTCTTCTGCTCCAGGATGTGTGGGTCAAACAATTAACTTTTATAGCGTAATGTCCGGTATCCCTGGCGTTACTCATTCCTGGGATTTTGGGATTGGTGCTACCCCTGCAACTTCTACTTCCATTAATCCTTCCGGAGTAACTTATTCTACCAATGGAGCAAAAATTATTAAACATATCGTCACAACAACATTAGGTTCCGATACCATCACCAACTTGATCACCATCAACCCTTCTCCGATTGCTTCTTTTTCTTCTACAGCGCCTGTATGCGCAGAATCTGTAGTAGATTTTAGCAATACAGGCGCCACCGGAGCTGGCGTTACTTATTCCTGGGATTTTGGTTCAGGTGCATCACCTATCAATTCAACGTCTCAGTTTCCAACCGGAATTTTGTATAGTACATCCGGTTCAAAAAATGTTACTATAGTCGTAACGAATCAATATGGTTGCACCACTGCGACAACGCAACTCATTACCATTAACTCGCTACCTGCAGTTAATGCTGGTGCTGATTCTACCATCTGCCAAAGCAATAGCGTTCAGATTGGAACAAGCGCTACAGCTGGTTACACTTACTCTTGGTCTCCTTCATCAACGTTGAGCAATTCGGCTATTTCAAATCCAATAGCCAGCCCGATAGCACCAACTACAACTTATACAGTTACAATGACAAACGCTACCACGGGTTGTTCCAGCCAGGATAATGTTACTATTTCTATGCTGGCTCCATTTATTGCAAATGCTGGTGCTGATAATGAGATTTGTAAAAATGATAGTGCTCAGATCGGAACGGGTTCCATATTTGGTCAATCCTATTTATGGAGTCCAGGAGCAGGATTAAGTGATTCTACAATTGCAAACCCAAACACCAGCCCAACTGCTACCACAACTTATACATTGACCGTTTCTGGCAATGGTTGTCCTGCTGCAACTGATCTGGTAACTGTTGTAGTTAATCCGATCCCGGTTGCTGCTGCAGGAATAGATGACACCATTACAGTGGGATCATCAACTCAATTTAATGCTTCGGGTGGCGTTCAATACTCTTGGTATCCTACAACCGGCCTCAGCAATTCAAGTATCTATAATCCAATTGCAACCCCTGCCATAAACACCTATTATACAGTAACCGTTACCAATGCTTTTGGCTGCAAGAGTAGCGATGTGATGCTCTTAACAGTTTTCGAACCTACGTTTTGGGTTCCAACAGCATTCACTCCTGATGGAAATGGAGTAAGTGATGTTTTCTATATCCGTGGTGAAGGAATTCTAGATCTGGAATTCACTGTTTATAACCGCTGGGGTGAACAGATATTTATTTCCAAAGATGTAAATGTAGGATGGGATGGAACACGAGAATCGAGCGGAGAAAAATTGCCGGCTGGAGCTTATGTCTATCAGATTAAAGGAATGCATACCGATGGAACTGCCATCTCTCTGAAAGGAATAATAAACTTGATACGATAAGTTGATAAAGACATACGAAACATGAAAAAAACATATTTAATAGGAACCGTTTTCACACTTGTTAACCTCCTGAATACTTCTTACACTTTTTCACAGGATGCTCGATTTGCGCAATCCTATTCAAACCCATTAAGGTTAAACCCTGCAATTATGGGAGTTAATCAGGATATTAAAATCGGCATGAACTACCGTAGCCAATGGGCAATGGCAGATGGTGGTTATAAAACTTCGGCATTCACTGCTATGTACCCATTCCTGACAAAAAATGGAAAAGACAAATTCGATGTAGGTGCCAATATCATGAATGATAAAGCCGGTGCTTTCAAATCATTAGATATTGCTTTGGCTTTAGGTTACTGCAAAGAACTGTCTCCTAATAATAATGTGTGTTTATCATTTATGGCAGGCTATGTTCAGAAATCGTTGAATATGACTGATCAGATCTTCGACAATCAATATGTTAATGGATCATTCAATGCTAGTAATCCAACTGGCGAATTGGTCATTAACAATAAAGTTAGTCACCCCGATCTTGCTTTCGGGTTCACTTGGTTTTACAATCCCAAACGAACGGAATCAAAACTGAATGCTTTCATGGGTGTTTCCGGTTTCCATTTAAATCAAGCGAATACATCATTAATGAATAGCACTTATAAACTTCCTATGCGTTTTTCATATCAAGCTGGAATAACAATCTTCAGTGGCAAAAAACTGGATATCAGCCCAAATGTGAGAGTCAATGATCAAAGTGGAAATATTGAGCCTGCTGCAGGAATATATATTGATTATCACCTCAACCAGAATTTCAGAATGGTTGTTGGAGGGTGGTACAGAGCGCACGATGCTATGGCAATCATGATAGGATTTGATCACAAAAACTATTCTATTGGGTATAGTTCAGATTTGATCAGCTCCGGACTTAACAATTCAAACAATGATATACGCGGGAATGAGCTAACGCTTTCTATAAAAATAAGAGCTCCAAAAAGAAAAGGGCAAGTAGATCACGCGGAGGAAACCGTTGATGAAAATGGCATTCCTATTGAAATAAAAACAGTTTATATGAACCCTTTTTGTTCGTTTTAGAATAAAAAAATCACAAAAAAAAGAGTCCTGTAAAAGTACAGGACTCTTTTTTTTACGCAATTTTAGTTCTCAGCTTCGTTGAAAAGTGATACATTATCTACTATAATTGGGTGCTTCGCGAGTAATGGAAACACCGTGTGGATGACTTTCTCTGATACCAGAATTGGTAATACGGATAAACTTCGCTTTTTGTAATTCCGAAATAGTCTTAGAACCACAATATCCCATTCCAGCTCTTAACCCACCAACGAATTGGTAAACCACCTCCGCCAAACTTCCTTTAACTGGAACACGACCAGAAATCCCTTCAGGTACTAATTTTTTAATATCATCTTCTGCATCCTGGAAATAACGGTCTTTCGAACCTTTCTGCATGGCTTCAATAGAGCCCATTCCACGATATGATTTAAATTTTCTTCCTTCAAATATTATTGTTTCGCCAGGCGATTCTTCTACACCAGCAAACATGGATCCCATCATTACTGAACTCGCTCCAGCAGCTAATGCTTTCACAATATCACCAGTAAAACGAATTCCACCATCAGCGATCAAAGGAACACCTTTTCCTTTCAATGCTTTTGCCACTTCTAAAACAGCAGTTAACTGAGGAACCCCAACTCCTGCAATAATTCTTGTGGTGCAAATAGAACCCGGACCGATTCCCACCTTAACAGCATCAGCACCTGCATTTACCAAGGCTAAAGCAGCTTCAGCAGTTGCTACATTTCCAACGACTACCTGCAATTTAGGAAATGATTTTTTTATTTTTTTAAGTGCTTCAATAACACCTTTCGAATGACCATGAGCCGTATCTAATACAACTGCATCCACACTTGACTTTACCAACGCCTCGACTCTCTCCAAAACATCAGAGGTAACACCAATAGCTGCCGCTACTCTCAAACGCCCTAACTCATCTTTATTTGCATTCGGATGAACTTTTACTTTTATAATATCACGATACGTTATTAAGCCTACCAATTTTCCGTTTTTATCTACTACTGGAAGTTTTTCAATTTTATGATTTTGTAAAATCTGTTCCGCTTTTTTTAGATCAGTACCTTCTTTTGCTACGATCATATTTTTAGAGGTCATCACTTCTTTTACTGGACGCTTGTGGTTTTTCTCAAAACGAAGATCTCTGTTGGTAATGATACCTATCAGATCTCTTTTATTATTAATAACCGGAATACCACCGATCTTAAATTCTTTCATCAAGCTTAGTGCATCTTTTACTGTAGCTGTTTCTAGCAAAGTAACCGGATCTAGGATCATACCGCTTTCTGAACGCTTTACTTTGCGAACCTGATCTGCCTGGTCCTGAATGCTCATGTTTTTATGCAGCACACCGATACCACCCTCTTGAGCAATAGCAATAGCCAATTGATATTCTGTAACTGTATCCATTGCAGCGGAAACAATTGGAGTATTCAGTTTGATCTTTTTTGTAAAATAAGAGGTTGTGTTTACTTCGCGTGGAAGCACTTCTGAATAAGCAGGGACTAAAAGTACATCATCGTAAGTTAAGCCTTCACCTACAAATTTGCTTGAATCTAATGACATATGAATTTTAAGGTTTGAACCTGACTGACGGTAGGCAGGTTTTAAATTTACGGTTAAAATTCCCGCAAAGATATACTTTTTTTATTAGTTGCTGGGAGGAACAATTTCGTTTTATAAAAAATGGCGACAGGAACTATCTTAAGAGATTCACTGACCCTTTAAATTCTTTGTACTCTCCTTTTGATGTCCTGAATCTTACTAAATATACATAAACGCCAAATTCCTGCTTAACGCCATTATGAGTACCATCCCAACCCTCATGAACATTACTGGTTGAGAATACCCGAAGCCCCCAACGATTAAATACATCAAATACATAATCTGTTACATCAACATACGTAGCTACAGGAATAAAAACGGTGTTCACACCGGAAGGTCTAAATGCATTCGGAAAAAAAATGATCGGATCTTGATACGCTTCTGCAACATTCGATAAACTGTTTTCACTGAAACCATACGTATCTCCCATTCCTTCCAATGCCTCCACATAATAATTAAATACGCCATCCCCTTGCAGTAACATCGAAATATCATCTGTATAGGTATTTAACCCGGAGCCTGTAAATGGAACATTTCCAATGGGTGTTGGATCCATTGCCCCATCTATTCCTCTATAAATATTGTATGACATCACATTACCTGACCAGTTTTCATAGTCATTCCACCATAAATTATTTACCATCAAGTCGCTGTTACTGATGGCATTCAATAAAATTGTTCTGCCAATATTAGTCTCCATACCATCGAAACCACAGCTATCAACATTTACAATTTTATAGTAATAACTATTCTTATCGTTTAAAGCCGTGTAATCACTATATAAAATTGGTGTTGTAGCACTTGCCGGAGTTACACCAATCTGAGTAAAATTCGCAGGAATATTATCCAGTGATCTGAAAATCTTATAATTCAAAGTGGAAGCGGCGATATCAATATGCGCAGAAATTTCAACATGGTTAGGAGCCACCACACTCACTTTTCGCAAATACGAAAAAGTAGGCGGGACTGGAATAGCGGAGTAAAACGTAATCCTATTCGATGAAACCGTTTTGCTTCCAGAAGCATCAAATGCTACAATTTTAAAATAATAGTTGGTGTTGGCTGCTAAACCAAAAACAGAATAGGTTAAAGTTGATGCAGAAACAGAGCCTGCCAACGTAAAAGGTCCGGCAATACCTGTGGATGATTGGTAGATGCGATAACCAGCAAGTCCGGTTCCTATTATCGGATAAGCCGTCCAGGAAAGATCTACACTCCTACTGCAGATATTTGCAACCGAAGTTAAATGAATGGTACTGAACACTGGACTCAGCGGACATTCGTTGCCACAGGAATCAATGGCCGTCAAACGAAAATCTTCTGATGCCAGATCAGCATTTGATCCTAAATAATTATACGAAATACTATTTATGCCAAACACTGTATCAATCGGAATCCAGGCAGTTCCATTAAATTGATAAATAATATAGGCTACAACATCCGGTGACGGATTCACATTCCAACTCATGAGTGCATTGTTGCTATTATCAACACTGAGTGTATCAAACACAGGAATAGCAGGCACGATCGTATTCTGAAAAATTCCGCCATTGACAGATGACACAGAAACACATCCTGTATTGTCAGCGATCTGAACCCGGTAATGAATGCTAGCGTTACAAATGATGGTGGTATCAATATAACTAAGATTCGTTGTTGTACCGATCAATGACCAAAAGCCTGTAGGGAACTCTCTGTAAACAGAATAGATTCCTGTCGAAGTACTGATATTCGGAAGGGCAATCGGATTCCAAGATAAAACGGCGGTTCCGTTTAAGGGATTATTAACCGACAAATGAATGGAACTCACCGTGTCAATTGCCGGAGAAAGAATAGATCCACCGCAGCCGGAACGGGTTTGTATAAAATAATACACAGGAGCCACATTGGCGTTTGCACCAAGATGAGTATAGGTTGTTTGAGTATAAACAGAAATACTGTCAAGTAAAGTAAAAGGACCAGCTGCCGAATTGGATGTATAAATCATATACGCTTGAAATGTACCACCGGTGTCCAAAGGTGTGGACCATGTGATCGTAACATCTCCACTTGGCAATACCGAAACACAGCGAGGCTGAGGAGCACTAACAACAGGCAATGCAAGAACCGTAATAGAAACCGTAGAGATCTTTTCTGCTGGAGCAGGACAAAAATCGTCCTTTGTTTTAAAAACAAACGTATAGGTATTTGAATGCGTATTGCATGTTGCGTTATTGTCAATATGATTACAACTCGTTTGCCAGTTGAAAGTTGTTGCTACATTGGTAGGCGCCGAAACAGGCGAAGCTGGAGTTAATGTTGCGCAAGGAGTATGCAAACAACCTGTGGTTGTGCTGGTGAATCCCGTTCCGAATTGTGTTCCTGTTGCCGAGATTGTTAACGTTTGCGGAGTGATACCATCAGATAACAAGCCAGCATCATTTCCTGATAAAGTAAAACTAACCAGTGTCCCGGCAAGTACGGTATCCTGATAGGTTGATGTGGTAAAAGCAGGAGGATTATTTGTTGTACATGGCAACAACACAATTTCCATTTCACGATAGACTTCAGCAACCAATTGCCCGCATTTGTATGCCTGAACTTTTACATTGGTAACAAAATACCCAATTGTAAAAGAAGTAAACGATATTTCTCCAGTATGAGGATTTATCGTTGCAGGAACGTTAGACGGATTTTGTGATACTCCGGGCAATGGACTTGTATAACTATATCCAGCTTGAAAGGCAATAGGAGCAGGAGATGTAAGCGTATTAAAAGGTGGTGGGGGTGGTGTGGCTCCGGCATTGTAATTATCTAATGGTGGAGCCCATGAATAATACAAAGAATCGAGATCCGGATCATATGCATTCGGATTGTATGTATAAGGATATCCCAAACAAATAACAGAACTCGGTTTTTCTAAAAACTGAGGAGATGAATCAAAACAGGGATTCGAATTCATTCCAGAAAAGGCATACATCACTGCACGTAATTCCATTCCATGTCCAGGAACTAAATTAGAAACAGAAATATTTCTACAACATTCATCAAAAGTAAAAACCCATCCTGTGGAGGGCGGAACTCCTGGAATGGCAATAGGTGCCGACTGATAAACAGATTCTTGAACTGCACCCATAACAGGAGTCGGACTGCTAGGCCAACCGGGCGCTGACGTAGCCGCAGCACATGTTATTGAAGGGCCAGCGAGATTACAGACTGGCGATATATCAGTTTGAGAAACTATATTTAATGGAATACTTGAAATGGTTGGATGAAACCAGACATTTAAGGATACAGTAGAAGAAACGCCTGTAGAGTTACAATCTCTGTATAATTTTAACGTAAAAACATATTTCCCTCCTCCTGCACAATCCCATGTTATTTCACCACCCATTAAATGAGAAGCATTTGCTTTTGAAAAAAACAAAATTGAAAAGCAAAACAGAAGAAATAATTTCCTTAACATTTACAATAAGAATAACTACCCCGAAGGGGCTCCTTTGGAGCAAATTTAATGAAATCGGAGTGTTTAACCAATTATTTTTTACCTACCACCAACTCTATCATACTATTTTTGTCCAAATAAGTAGTAGCCAAATCACGTAGTTCAGATGCAGAAACATTCTTAATCGTTGCAATATAGTTATCGAAATAGTCATACGAAAGACCATACTCCATAATTCCTTTAAATCTATCGGCCATTGCGAATGGACCATCCACAGAGCGCAAAAACGTGCCTAACAAATAATTTTTAACCAATTGCAACTCATCAGCAGCGATCAATTCAGTTCTTAAACGGTCCATCTCGAAATAAATTTCATTGATCGCATTTTTGCATACATCTACTCCTACTTCTGTAGAAATAAAAAAATAACCTGAATGCTGCAATGAAGCGATTCCAGAACCAATACCGTAGGTATAACCTTTGTCTTCACGTATGTTCGACATTAACCTGGAACCAAAATACCCTCCAAAAACAGTATTCAAAATTTGCATCTTTTGAAAATCGGGATGTGTTTTGTTGAACATGATTTTTCCGATACGGATAGCAGATTGAAGAGCATCCTCTTTATAGATCAGCTGCTCACGGTCTGTTGCAGAAACAACTGCAATACCCGCTCTGCTTAAATTGTTTTGTGCTAACCAGTCGTTTCCTCCAAAATGTTCATCCAATAAAGTGTAAACATCTTCATTTATTTTGCCTGCTAAAATAATTTTGCAACTGTTCGCTCGGTAAAATGTTTTATAAAAATCATTCAAATGAGATCGGTTGATGGCATCAAAATCGGATTCTTTAACATTAATTCCATAAGGGTGTTTTTCTCCGAAGATCAATTCTGAAAAACGCTTGCGGGCAACATTAGCTACCTTTTGATTGTTCACATGGAATTTCTGTTTTTTATTTGTCAGATGAGTTTCCAACTCGTGCTGAGGAAAAGAAGCATTTTTGATAACATCCTCCACTACCGGAAGCGTTGCTTTTAAGTGTTTGTTGAGGGTGTATAAAACAACAGATGCACTATCTTGAGAAACACCAACTTCGAGAAAGGCACCGTAATAATCAACAGCATCAGCAATCTGAGCAGCATTCATTTTTGATGTCCCTTCTTCCATCATTGCATTTACGGTAGCCGCTTGCAATGGCATTTTCTGCTGATACATTCCGGCTGAAAACAAAAACTCAATCTTGATCAATTCCTGAGTTCCTGCATGAATAGAATAAACAGGGATCTTATTCTTCAAGCTTTTTTCGCTTGCACGGATCATCTCGATTTTTTCTACTGTTTTAAATGCGGGTGATATTTTCCTGTCGATTACCATATAACTTTTAAATAATTATAAAATTGAAAATTAAAAAAAACACTATCTAATCGTTACTTTTTTGCGTTGTAATAAAGTGTAGAACAATTTTCTGCTCTGAAAATTGCGTTTGCCTGCTCTTGAATTTGTTCAGCGGTTACAGCTAAGTATTTTTCTACTTCTTTATTGATCATATCTGCATCGCCTAAAAGCTCAGCAATAGCCAAATTGGTTGCTTTATTCAACACTTCTATCTCACCAAAAACATGAGCCGCTTCCATTTTATTTTTTACTTTTTGCAATTCGTCCACTGTCACCTGCTCCGACTTCATTTTTTGTAATTCTTCATCAATAGCTTTATCAGCCTCTTCCATGCTAACACCTTGCGAAAGTTTTCCTGATACAACAAATAATCCTTTATCGAAATCACCCATTACATAAGCATGAAGGTCACCAAAAAGTTTTTTATTTTTTATCAACGCATTGTGCAAGCGGGAAGAGTTTCCTCTGGATAGAATATCAGAAATAAGATCAACTGCATAATATTCTTTATCGTGACGGGAGCACATGTGATAGGCTTTATAGATTGCATCCACAGGCACATCGCGCTCAACCTGCAAACTGCGTGCTTCTGTTTGAGCCGGTTCAACTGGAAGTGCACGTTTGTTATCGGGACCTTTCGGAATTGGAGAAAACCATTTTTCCGAAAGTCGTTTCACTTCTTCAAGTTCAACATTGCCCGCCACCACCATGATGGCATTATTAGGACAATAAAAATTCTGGAAAAAATTTTTCACATCATCCATTTTTGCATTTTCGATATGAGCAATTTCTTTACCTATCGTATCCCATTTGTAAGGATGAACTTTATAGGCCATTGGTCGCAACAACAGCCATACGTCACCATATGGCTGATTTAAATACCGTTGTTTGAACTCTTCTATTACCACACTGCGTTGCACCTCCAAACTTTTGTCAGAAAAAGCAAGACTTAACATTCTGTCACTTTCCAACCAGAATCCTGTTTCCAAATTTTCAGCAGGAAGTGTTAAATAGTAGTTGGTGATATCATTCGTTGTGAAAGCATTGTTTTCACCACCAACACGTTGCAAAGGTTCATCAAAACTGGGAATATTGATAGATCCACCAAACATCAAATGTTCGAAAAGATGTGCAAATCCTGTTTGTTCGGGATTTTCATCGCGGGCGCCAACATTATATAAGATATTGATGCAAGCTATAGGAGTTGATTTATCCTGATGAAATATGACTTTTAGGCCATTCGACAATTCAAATTTTTCGTATTTTATCATATTGTTTTAGTAGTAAGATAGTGGAATTTCAGTCTAAAATAGGGACAGGAAAATTACCAAGTACTCTTATTTAATTCTTCTTTTGCCAATTTATATTCTGCAATAATTTCTTCAACAATTGCATGAGCTGGTTTAATTTCTTTGATCAAGGCGGCAACTTGTCCAATTTCTAATTCTCCTTCATCGATATCACCTTCGAACATCCCTTTTTTTGCGCGTCCGCGACCTAATAATTTTGTTAATTCTTCAGAAGATGCACAATTACTTTCCGCCTGTTGCACTTGGTCAAAAAAATTATTTTTCAACAAACGAACTGGAGTTAACTTCTTAAGAGACAACAAAGTATCTCCGTCATTTGAAGTTATTATCTTATCCTTAAATTTTATGTTAGCAGAAGATTCATCAGAAGCGACAAACCGGCTGCCTATCTGAACACCATCTGCCCCCAAAGCCATAACAGCAAGCATACCACGGCCAGTTCCTATACCACCTGCTGCAATAACAGGAATAGTCACACATTGTTTAATTAAAGGGATCAAACAAAGCGTAGTAGTTTCTTCACGACCATTATGACCACCTGCTTCAAAACCTTCTGCAACAATGGCATCAACTCCCGCTTCTTCTGCTTTTATAGCAAATTTCGAGTTAGAAATAACATGAACAACGGTTATTCCATGATCTTTTAACTTCTGCGTCCATGTTTTCGGATTCCCTGCCGAAGTAAAAACAATTTTTACCCCCTCCGATATAATGATATCCATATGTTTATCAATATCAGGGTATAACATGGGCACATTCACTCCAAAAGGTTTACTGGTAGCCTTTTTACATTTTTGAATATGTTCTTTCAAGACATCCGGATACATGCTACCGCTTCCTATGATCCCCAAACCTCCTGCATTACTTACAGCAGCAGCTAATTCCCAACCACTGCACCAAATCATACCTGCCTGGACGATAGGATATTGAATATTAAAAAGACGCGTAATTTTATTGTCCATATAATTCGATTTTTTTATTGTGGATGGGGAATACGAAGGTAAAATATTATTTTGTGTTTTTTTATTGATAATTTTATTTATTATAAATATGCATAATTTAATTGTATATATGATTATATTTTTTATTTTTGCTTGAAAGATTCTAATGTAAAACATTGTTTTTTTTAATTGATTATTTAAAATACTTGCAACATGCGTAAATTACTTATGATTTTTGTTTTAGTTACCGGGTCCATTTCAGCCTACAGTCAATATGTTTGGGACTTTGGAGGCCACGTTGGTGCTTCTAATTACCTGGGTGAGATGGGTGGAAAAGCTGATACCCGTAAAAACTTAATTGCGGATTTGAAACTTTCTAAAACTCAATTAACCTTGGGTGGATTTGCACGCTACCAGTTCTCTCCATATGTTGCCGCTAAAGTTGGAATTGACTGGGTTCGAATCGGAGGAGATGATTACCTATCAACAAATAAAGGAAGAGCTGGAAGGAATTTATCCTTTCAAAATGACATCATTGATATGGAATTGACTGCTCAGGTATTTTTTGTAGATATTCCCGATTTAGGACATACTTTCCGTTACAGTAACGATTTCAAAATGTATGCTTTTGCAGGGGTGGGTGCTTTGTATTCAAACCCTAAAACACATTACAATGGCAGCTGGGTTGCCTTACAACCATTACAAACAGAAGGTGTTCATTATTCCAAATTTGTAGCCTCTGTGCCTGTTGGATTAGGATTTTATTTTTCGATCGACAAAAAACACAGAATCGGTTGGGAATTTAATTGGAGAACTACTTTCTCTGATTATTTGGATGATGTTAGTTCCGTTTATGTTGATCCTTCTAAACTTTCTAGCCAAGAAGCTATTGCTTTAGCGAACCGAAGAGGTGAATTAGGTAACACATCAAGTGTTGCAGATCCTAAAAATTATATACCTGGTGCTAAGCGAGGAGATCCTACTCACAATGATTCTTATTTATCATCTTCTATTACTTACAGCTATATCATCAGAGGAAGAAGTGCTTTCTACGTTTCTAAATATGGAAATGTTTTCAACCAAAATAAATACAAGAAAAGTAATAAACCTGCCAAGTTTTAAAATAAACCTACCAAGTTTTATATTTCATAAAAAAAGCCCTTCTATCGAAGGGCTTTTTTTATGAAATTCTCTCGTACCGAAACGTGTTTGATCAATTAAAAAAACTGACCCAGTTTCGATAATGGCTTTCTAATAAAAGTAAACAAGCTAGGTTTAAGCTCATTCATTAGCCAAGCTTTCTTATCCTCTCTATTGGCCTTGATGCGGTTCATCAAACTAACATTGCTTTTGCCTCCTACTCTCATCTTTACAAGCACTTGAGGTAAATAAGAAGCGGAACAATTATGTTTGAACAAAAACCTCAACATCAACTCATAATCTGAGGCCGAATGAAGGCTTGTATTAAATACACCAAATTTGTCATAACATTTTTTTCTAACAAAAAAAGAAGGGTGAGGAGGCATCCAGCCTTTCAGAAATGATTTTTTGGTATACCCCCCGGAAATCCACTGACGTTTTATTTTTGAAGTATCAATTCTATCCACATAGTAAAGGTTACCATAAACGGTATCGGTATTTTTCTCTGTGAATGTGTTGACAACATCCGAAATAACATGATTACTATAGTAAACATCATCAGCATGCAAAACAGCTATAATATCACCAGAAGCTAACGAAATCCCTTTATTAATAGCAAAATAAATCCCATCATCTTTTTCTGAAAGGACCTTTGTAATCTTGCTATTGTATTTTTCAATAATCGACAAAGTAGTATCAGAAGACTTTCCATCAATAATAATGTATTCTATGGAAGCATAATCCTGTGAAACAACAGACAGGATAGTATCTTCAATTGTTTCAGCACTATTATAACAAACTGTTATGATGGAAACTTTAAGCATTAGTGAATCATTCTTTGTTTTGTTTTTAAGGCAGGATTTCCTTGATAAATAGAATATGCTTCCAAATCATTAACAGCAACAGAACTGACCGCTAAAACTGAATGTGATCTACAAATAACACCAGGACAAACAATTGCTTTTGCACCAATCCAAACACCTTCTTCCAACATAATATCTTGGACGGTCAGATCAAAACCTGTCTTTTTGTAATTATGATTCCCACATACTAACATGGCACCTTGAGAAAGACAGGCATTATCTGCAATGGAGACCTTCCCTAAATTATCGATCCAAACACTTTCTCCAACCCAAACATAATTTCCGATAGACAAATTCCAGGGATACTTGATATTTACATTTGGTTTGATAATTACCCCCTTCCCTATTTTTGCACCGAATAATTTCAATAAAAAAATTTTAATCCCATTTATCGGAAACGAAGAATTTATCCAAATGGCATTGGTAAAATACCAACATACACGTTTGATTCTATTTCCTCCCGGATGAAACCAAGAATTATTATAGGTAGCTAAATCGGTTTTATTCATTTTACAAATGTATTAAACAATAAACAAATGTTTGTTTTGTTCTATTATTTCTTTGTTATTGATAAAGGCTGAAGCGTAATCAAACGATGCTTTCGATAGGATATCGAATTCTTTTTGATCCATTTTTGTGCATTGATCAATCACTTCAGCAAATTTTTCAGTATGTCCTAAAGGTAAATCCCAACCAATATTTTTCTCTTGCAGTTCTACCCAAGGTGTTTTATTACTAATTATAACTGGGCATCCGACAGTAAGAGATTGAAGAATAACATGTCCAAAATTTTCGCCACGAGTTGGCATGAACATAAAATGATACTCCTTTAGTAAATCTAAAACTCTATCTGACTCAATACTACCTTTATAATTTGCTTTAATGTTTGATGGGAGATTATCCAATGCTATTTTACATTGGCTCCAATACGCTTGACTATAAATAGGTCCGTAAAAATCGAATTCTACATTCGACTTTACCATTTTCAAAATTTCCAAAGCGACTAACAAATTTTTTTCAGGAGCAATACGCGCAACATTCACCAATCTGAGTGTATTAGATAATTTAATACGTGGAGGCAATGTCTGAATGCTCATTTTGTGAGGAAGATTTGCTGCAATCCTTACTCCCGTCTTATCACCCAGAACTTTTATTATTTCCAGCTTCTCTTTTTCATTAGTAGCGTGAAACAATACATTATCAAACAGTTGAAGTACTTTTATGACTCTAAAAAAAAACTGCTTCTTGTTTTTTTTAACATTCATTGCACTACTCGCAAACATTCCTCTTGCAGCAATAACAAGAAGCTTTTTATTTTTTTTCCTAAAATAATACAATGGAATTAATGTAAAATACAAGGAAAAAATTCCGTTCAAATAAACAGCATCATAGGCTGTGTTACTCATCATTTTTTTTAGATTAGAACGAGTTAATTGCTCTTTAGAAATATAATAAACCTTAATTCCATTTGGTAATATGTTCCATTCATCACTTTTTACATTCGAATATGGACTGCTTTCACAATAATCAGTATCACGTGTAATAATAGAAAAATCAAATTCGTCTTTTAAATTTTCTACAAGATTCGCAACAGACTGAACCGGTCCGCCCGCTTTATAACCTGGGAGGTACCAATCAATGAAAATAAGGATCTTTTTTTTCGACATTAATCCTGTATATTATTTTCTTGCAACCAATTTTCTAATACTACCAAGTACCAAATACGCGACCAGGTAACTCTTGGATCATCTTTCAGGAAATCGGTCCATAATTTTATAACACCTGTTCCATTGAACGGTTTACGTTTTGCCAAACTATTGATGCGTTGTTCGCAAAAAGATTTCAATTCATTTTTCATCCAATCTTTCCAAGGAAATGTAAAACCCATTTTAGGTCTGTTTACAATTTCTGCTGGCAGCAGATCTCCCAAAGCATCCACCAATAACTTTTTAGGAGTGGTCGGATTTTTATATTTATCTGGAACACCTAAAACATATTCAACAAGAGTATAATCAATAAATGGCACCCGTATTTCTAATGCCGAGGCCATACTCATCTGATCTGCATCACCTAAAAGTACATTTTGCATATACGTAGAAATTTCCGCAATGGAAACCTTTGATAGTTTAGCGAGTTGCTTGTTCAAATATATTGGTTCGATGATCTCAGAAACAACATTTGAAGGAAGCTCCATTAGATTAACAATTTCCAATAGCTGTTTATCCATTAACACTTGGCGCGATAGAGGATAAAATGATTGAAAATTAATAGAATCTTGTTTTAATAATGCGGCAATTTTTTCAGAAGATACGCTCGGTTTTAGAGTACTCAAAACACTTCCTGCTGATCTGCGAATAACAGATGGAATGGCATTGAGCCACGCTTTCTTATTTAATTCTAAGGAACGATTAAATATAGCATAACCGGCAAATAATTCATCCCCTCCTAAGCCCGACAAAGCCATTGTAATACCTGCTTCTTTGGTTGCTTTTGAAACAATATAGGTGTTAGGCCCATCTCCGCTCGGATGATCCATCGCTTTTAAAGCCTGAGGCAATTGCTCCAGAAAATGTTCGGGCGTTAATACTATTTCATGGTGATCTGTATTGAATTTTTTTGCGATCAATTGCGCATACTTTGCTTCTGAGAATTCCGTCTCATCAAATGTAACCGAAAAGGTTTTTATTTTTTCTGTGGACACCTTGCTCATCAATCCAACAATAGCGCTTGAATCAATTCCTCCGGAAAGAAATGCTCCGAATGGAACATCCGCAATCAATCGACTTTCAACAGCTTTTGTTAGTAAAGTATTTACATCTTTACAAACTTCTTCATAGGACTTCCCTTTAGAAGCATCTGAAGTATTCGCAATAAGATCCCAATAACTATGGATCGTAACTTTTTTACTGTTTGCTTTTATATAATGTCCCGGCATCAACATTTTCACACCTTTGACAATTGTATTTGGAGCATGTACGGTTTGGAAACGTAGATAATCGATCAGGCTTTTTTCATCGATTTTTTTAGGTAGCAGATCTGAAGCTAACAAGGAGCGGATTTCAGAAGAAAAAGCCAAGACATTATTTGTAAAACAATAGTACAAAGGTTTTATTCCTAATCGGTCGCGCGCAATGAACAATTCATTGGTATGATTATCCCAAATAGCAAAAGCAAACATACCATTGAAATGATTCACACAATCGGTTCCCCAACGAGCATACGCCGCAATAATTACTTCCGTATCCGTATTTGTTTGAAAAAAATAAGCCTGTTCAGCGGAACCGGAAACAACACGTTTTAACTCAAATTTAAGTTCTTTAAAATTATAAATCTCACCATTGTATACAATTTGATAGCGACCATCATGCGATTGCATCGGTTGATGACCAGCTGAAGATAAATCGATGATGGAAAGTCGTCTGTGTCCTAATGCGATTTTATCATTCACAAAAACACCGCCATCATCTGGTCCGCGGTGTATCATTGCCTCGTTCATTGCATTCACTTTTTGTGTTGCACTGTCTTTATCTGGAAAGCCAAGTAAACCGTTAATTCCGCACATTTAATATTTTACTGTATCTAAAATTTTTAAATTAAAACCTTTTATTTTTTTACCACTCTTTCAAAAAAATTATTTTTCCCTGTCTGCCGACAGGCAGGTATGTAGTAACTCCTCTTTCAAACACTGGTGATAGACGCTCTCAAGCAAACCACTCCCCATTATTTTATGCACCTCAATAGCGGCTCCCACTACTTCATACGTCAAATCATCCAAATATTTCTGTGTAATCATTAAAAAACTATGTTTCTATGTGGTTAAAAAAAGAATAGTCTGGATTGTGATGCGCTGTCTTTATCTGGAAAGCCGAGTAAACCGTTAATTCCGCACATTTAATATTTTACAGTATCTAAAATTTTAAATTAAAACCTTTTATTTTTTTACCACATAGAATAATCAATGGGATAACCTTTCAGACATTCCTATTCGAATAAAACTCAATCACCTTAGCACAAATAAGTTCTTGTTCATTCGTTGTCATATCATAAAACAAGGGTAAACGAATTAAACATTCACTATAACGATCAGCATTGTGTAACGCTCTTCCATCGTGCTTTCCTTTATAAAACGGACTACTATGCAATGACTGGTAATGAAACACCGCCTGAATATCGTTCTTTTTTAAATAGTCGATCAGGCTTTTTCTTTCTTCTGCCGAAGAGCAAACAAAATAAAAGATATGTGCATTATTCGAAGCATACTTAGGAATTACCGGTAATTGAATTTGATGAACTCCTTGAAGCACTTTCAATTTTTTATAATAATTCTTCCAAAGTTTGACTCTTCTTTTCTGTACCTTGTCGATATTCTCTAATTGAGAATAAAGAAAAGCTGCAGTAATAGCTGATGGCATCGAAGAATATCCAAGATCTGTCCATTCATATTTAGTCACATCTCCTCTAGTAAAAGCTGAGCGATTGGTTCCTTTATTCCGAATAACTTCCGTTCTTGCGGCTAAGTTCATCGTGTTAATGGCAATAAAACCACCTTCACCACAATGTATATTCTTTGTTTCATGAAAAGAAAAACAAGCGATGTCCCCTATCGTTCCCAGTGCCCGTTTGTTGTAGTAAGAATCGATGCACTGAGCGGCATCTTCAATCACCAACAAGTTATGTTTAAGCGCCAAAGACATGATCTTATCCATATCACAAGCAACCCCGGCATAATGAACGACCACTATAGCTTTTGTTTGGGGAGTGATCAACTGCTCTATTCCATTTTCATCCATATCTGGATGATCGGCTTTGCTATCCACAAAAACAATCTTAGCACCTCTCAAAGCAAATGCATTTGCCGTTGACACGTAGGTATAAGATGGCATAATAACCTCGTCACCTGGTAAAATAGTAGCCAGCAATGCTGACATTTCCAACGCCATTGTACAGGAATTGGTAAGAAAAACACGATGGAATGTATATTTTTTTTCAAGAAAAGATTCACATTGATGAAGCATCTCCGATTCACCAGTCAGAATCTTTGTATCCATTGCTTTTGCAATAGCCTTCTTTTCTTTCCCTGAATAATATGGTTTGTTAAAGGGGATCAACGTAGCTTACTTCTTTAATAATGAAATTAATGTATCGGCCCATAGTTCAGGAGTATTCATTTTCGCTTTTTCCACACTATTAGAAGCCATTTTTTCTAATTGATTCGTATCGAGTTCCATCATTTTTTTTAATTGCACTTTCAATTGCTCAATGTGACCCGCTTTGTAAATATAGCCATTTATAGTATCTTCTACAAACGCTGTCCTGGCTCCAACTGCATCGGAACAAATAATAGGAAAGCCGGCAGCAGCAAATTCATGAACGACCACTCCCCAGGGTTCAAAATGACTAGGCAACACAAAGACTCCTGTTTCTTTAATATAGGAAGAAAGATCTTTGGGCTGAACGAAACCAAAATGTTTAATTTTATCGTGTTTGAACGGTTCTATATCACCTGTTCCCAAACACCATAATTCCCATGCATTGGGCGATTCATTTTGCAATTGTATAAATGCATTCCAAAGGTCCTGAATTCCTTTAAAATCATAATATCTACCCACAAAAATGAAGCGTTTAGGAAAATTAATTTTCTTAGCGGATAAATTATCTAGATACTGATCGTGGAATTTATTAAAATCACATGTATAAAAACCTGTCAAAATATTTTCTGGTCGAAAGCCTAATTTTTGAGCATACTGATATTGAAAATTGCCGGGAACCCAGCAATGCGAGAAATTTTTTTTCAGAAAAAATGGACTTAAAACACTGGCAAGCCGTTGCTTGAAATCGCCCCTCCAATGGTTGTCTAATGTTAAGACAGTGGTTGATTTGTTCTTGTATTTTTTAATCATTTTTAAATAGCCTTTGTCGACCCAACCACTACAAACTATTATTTCTGGAGACAATCGATCAATTAATTCAAATAATTTTTCATCCGAATTATCTGATCTTTCATACACACATACGCCTTCTGGATATGTAAATTGAAAAGGAGCTTCCTTGTTAACAGGCCATCTCACTACATGCACTTCTACACCCTTTTTAATGAGTGCAACACATCCAGCCAAAAAATAATCTGCTATTTCAGTGTATAGGAAGAGGATTTTCATTTGTTTTATCTTTGAATTTCCATAACATAATTGGAAGCATTATCCATATTTGAATGGTAATCGGATTCAATGAGCCAGTCAACCACGATTCAAAAAAAGCTGAAAAAATAACCGTATACATTATAGGCAATGCAATAGCTGTTACTTTTGAGGCCATTAAAAAATTCCCAACGAAACCTATAAAAAACAGAAACAAGCCCACCAATCCTGTATCCAACCAAAAAGTTAAAAATGAATTGTGAGCATTGCCCTGATGTCCCAACATACTTAAATAACTATAATTTTTGCTAAATAAAAAATCTGTATAACTAAAGCCTTTACCAAAAAAAATACTGTGCTGTATATTGTCCCATGCAAATTTCCAAGCAATTAATCTTCCCGAACCGTCTTCTAATGTATCTAATCTAAAAAACTCTTGCAAACTTAACAGCTTTATGATAGTTACAATATTTAGTGTAATAAACTGATAGACAAAACCAAAAGCAAGCATTATAATAAAGCCCAAAAAATAGGATATTTTATACACTTTTTTTAAGGACAAGAACAATAAAACTGAGAAAATAGATGATCTAGAACCACTCATGAACATCGACAAAAATAAAATTGCATAAATAATACGAACTTCATTTTTACCAAAAAGATCTGATTTAAAATCCAAAATCACATTGAATACAAGAAAGAAAATCAAACAAAAAAGACCAATTCCATTGGGGTTACCAAAGACACCCCTGTACCTACCCACAAATGTTGCTACATTTTTATCAAATACATAAATAACCAATCCTACCAAAAGCAATAGCATAACAAAATAAACTATTGACCTAAAAAAATCTTCAGGGTCTTCAATTAACAAATCGAATACACTACTCGTAACAACATAAATTAAAGCGAAATAGGAAATTGTTTTAAGAATTGATGTAGAAATAACTGGTGAATTAAACAAACAAAAAATAGAAAATAGAAGAAAAGGGATGAAAAGAGAGAACACCGAGATTTTAGAAACGACCCTTTTCTTATCAACTAGTTGAAAAAGCAACAATAAAACGATGTAAATATTTTTAACAGATTGTGCCCAATGCAATTCCGATTGTCTACTATCAGAAAATATTAACACTAAAAAAAAACCAATGAAAATTTCTTTGTGAAGTTGCTTGTTTTTTAAGGCGATGACTGAAAGCGGAACAACGGCAAACATAGCAGTAGGAAGAAAAGCCCCAACTATAAACCAAAGAAACATTAACCCTAAAAATTGTTTATTTTCAACTATGTAATCTTTCATCTACTTTTACCTTTTCAATCAATAAACTTATAACATTTTTCCATAAAAAACGATTTTTGACCTTTTCTATAGAAGATAATTTCATTTTTAAAACATCTTCATCCGACAGTTCAATCGACTCTTCGATTGCTGACTGCAACAAATAAACATTTCCAGGAATAATTACTTTACCGTTACTAGCATCTACCATATCCGATACAGCACCTACACCTGAAGCAATTATGGCCAAACCAGAAGCCATTGCCTCCATTATTACGTTTGGCATTCCTTCAGAATGGCTTGGACAAATCAAAAAATCTGAATTCTTAAGAATCGTTTGAATTCTTGATATTTCTCGAATCTCACCATGATATATAATATTATTATGAATAATCCTTTCTCTCAGAGGAATATCTCCAATAATTTCAAAAACAAATTGATGTTTTTGAGCAATATTTATTAATGCAGCATTCAATTCCTGAATTCCTTTTCTTCTTTCAAACCTACCTACAAAAACAAAGTGTCGAACCTTATTGATACTGATGGTATTATTTAACCAACTATCTTCAATCCCAGTAGGTATTTCAATAATTTTGGATTGTGACAGGCCTAATTCAATGATTATTTGTGTAATTCCTTTGCCATAGGAAAATACAAAATCAGCATTTTGGGTGATCCATTTTACTGGTTTTCGAAAAATTATTTGTTGAAAAAAAGATTTAAGATCGGCTGATTTTTGAAACATTTCATAACCGTGAAAATTAACTCCTATTGGAGGGCATTTCAAACCTTTTTTTTTCTTTTCAATTAATTTCCAAGCGGTAAATCCTTTTGCATAGATAAAATCGTAATCCGATAAATTGTTTTGAAGATGGTCAAATATTATTTCGGAATATGTATACGATTCACGAATATAATGACCTGGGAAATTTATGAAAGAAGGGAAATTTAAGACTATTGAATTGATGTATTTCTTTTCATCCAAGGTAAAACATTCCAAATCATTAATTTCCAAATCACTGTTATTGAAATGAAACAAGTCTACATAGACTTCATTTTTAGCTAAGTATTTAGCTAAATAAAAAGAATGACGCTGCATCCCTCCTATTACATAGGGAGAGATACCATCCGTAAGTAAAGCAATTTTCAATATAACTTAATTAAATTTCCGAAACAACAATTAAACACATTTCCTATATAAAGTTACCAATTTATCAATGTGAATCTCAGGTAAAAAATTTTTCAAAGCCAATTCTCGTGATTTATTAGAAAATTGAGAATAAATATTTTCGTTATTTAATAAAATTTTAATTTTTTCCGCAAAAATATCTACATTTTTATTTTCAACTAAAAAACCGTTTATTTTATCTTTTAGCCATGTGGATACCCCACCAACATCAAAAGCTACGATTGGCTTAGAACACATCATTGCTTCAATCCCGACAATTCCAAAAGCTTCGGGATATATCGAAGGAAAAGCTAATAAAAAAGAGTTCTTTATGTGTTCAATTGTCTGATGATGATTCAACCAACCATGAAAAATAATTTTGTCGGAAGGGATTTCCAACTGCTTTATTAAAGATAATAATTCATTTTTAAAATCACCATCACCGATAATATCCAATACTACATCTTCATAATCCAAGAAAATACGCTGCATAGCTTTAATCAATAAATGCGCACCCTTGCTAGCATGCAATCTACCTGCAAAAACTATATGCTTTACCTTATCCGGAACAAACTCATCAACAAAATCTATATCATTATGAATAGTAGTGAAATATGGATTTACAACTATATTATCAGAAGAAATACCAACACAAATTGCTTCCGACTTCACATACTCACTCATAGCAAGAATGAATTTATATTGAGGTGCGGCCACATCAATCTCAAATTTTACATTCGAATAATTATTAATTAAATTATTGGGGCGAATGCTCGCACATCTTTGAGTAAATGCGTGAACTAAACAATGTTTACCGAATGGTTTCGTACAAATATTTTCCGATTTAAGCCAAAATTTTTGATTCCCAGGGCAGAACAATCGTGGTTCGTGCATTGATCTAATAACTGGGCGAAGAATTAAACACAACTTTACTAAATTTGGATCTGAAATTCCATGAAGATGTAATAAATCGATTTTATTTTCATTAACAAAAGAAATTATAAAATCAAAAGCCTCTTTCTCTTGAAGTCCTTTTTTTGAATAGTTTATAGTTTCAATAGTAAACCCTTGACCAATGATGAATGAAACTCCAATAAAAAAAGAGTTCACACCAAATTCCGGTAAAAGTTGTTGTAACTGGTGAATATAAACTTCAGTACCACCTTTTATTTGATAATTATCATTTAAATGAAGAACATTCATATAATTTAATTTAAAAACGAAGAAATAACCTGCTCCTTAAATTTAAAAATTTTACTCCAAGTATAATTTTTTTTTATAATGAAATGTAAGTTTTGACCAAGAAGAGAGAAATTTACTTTATTTATAACCAATTCATCTAAAGTTCTCGACAATGAACTAACATTATTTTTTTCAAAATATAATAAAGAATTTGAATTGAAATTATCAATTAAATTGCTGACATCTGGTGCTATCACACATAATTTTGCTGCTCCATACAAAAACAATTTCATATTACTACCATATTCAAAAGTAGAAGGTATTATTCCAATATCCATATCCATTAATATCTCACACAACTCTTCTTCTGATTTTTCGCCAAGAAACTTAACTGACAAACCTTTTGGCAACTTTGTTTTTATAACCTCAGTGCCTTTCCCTATAAAAATAAATTCGAAATTATTTTTATAATCCATTTTTTTAATTGCTTCACAATAAAAATCTAATCCATGATGTTGCATTACATGACCTATAAAAACAATTTTTAAAAATGTTTTTTTCTCTTTTTTTAACTCAGAAAATTTCAACAATATGGTTTCATCAATACCATTCTGAATTGAATAGGAGTTAAGATACTTAATACCCAAATATTTATTTATTCCACCAATATAAAATACACCATTAGATTTCTTATAAGAGTAATACAATAAATTCTTAATTATTGAATTAAAAAAAGATTTATAATAAACTTTAATATCATTATGCATGACTCCGTTTACTTCATAAAAATGAGGTATTTTTAATAATTTTGAAATTATTAAACCATTAAAATTTAAATATCCGCCTCTTTCATAAATAAACGCAGGACTTTCAGACTTAATTAGACGATAATATTTTATTATGTCTTTATGATTCTTAAATAAAAGGAAAATATCTTTTAGAGAACCTTTTAAAATATTGGAAGCGGAAAATTGTTTAACGGCAGGTTGAGGTCCAATAATTTCAGAAGAAAGAACAGTATCACGAAAGAGAAGAATTAAATTAACATCAAAATATTTATTAAGCTCTTTTACACCAATTTCAATATGATTGCATGCGCCAGACCCTTTGGTTAAACATCCTTTTTCAGAAACAATATACAATCCTTTTTTCTTCAAAATATAAACTATTATTTTATAAACAGCATAATCGATATACTAGTAGCTCGCAAACCATTTAAACTTGGATATTTCAATGTTCTTGCAGACATAATTATTATTTATATACCTTTTCTAACTTTTCAAAAATAGCATCTTCCGAAAATCTGCTTATGCAATCAGCTACTATCTGACATTGGTCATAGTTTTCGTAATTGGCAATCATTTCTTCAATTGCCATCGCAAGACTTTCGGCCGTATTTTCCAATACTAATATCCCGTTTTCACGAGTTATGATGTCACGCGGTCCACCCGAATCTATTGCTACCACTGGTCGTCCGCAAGCCAAAGCCTCAATTAAATTTACACCAAAAGTCTCAAATTTACTGGCAGAAACAACGATGTGAGCATTGTCGATTTCTTGTTTTATAACTTCGCGTGGCTGATTGCCCATAAATGTTACGAGGTGCATTATGTTTTTGTTTTTTATATCAGTAAGAAGCTCATCCTTATATGCCCCATCACCAATTAATTTTAATGAAATGAAATACCCTTTTTGGTTTAGCAAGCAAAGCGCATCGAATAATAGTTTATGTTGCTTCCTTGGGGTTAAAAATGCTGTACAAACGATATTAAAGGGTACTGAAATTTCCTTTTGGGTGTATGCTGTGTAAAAAATTGGATTTACCAAATTGGCTATAACCTGTAGGTTTGAAGAATCTATCTTATATTTTAAAATGAGTTCTTGTTTGAAAAAATTACTTACAATAATGTTTCGTTTTGCTTCTAAAAAAACTTTTTTTATTATTGATTTATTTGTTTTGTCATTCGCTAATGTTTCGTCAAGTATTAGTCCGGTATAATGTTCTGTTAAAATATAAGGTATGTCATATTTTTTCGAAATAGCATTAGCAACCAAACCACCAATAAATGTAGCATGTGCATGAATTACATCTGGCATGCCATACTTTTTTTTGTATTTTTTAAATGTTAAAAGTGCTTTTTGGCAAGCATACCAATAGTTAATTTTCTTAGTACGCGGAATAATTGAGTTGGTATAAGAATAATAAGTAGGAATACCGTTATCAATAAAATTTTGAAGTTGTTTTTTAGCGTGTGACTGTTTAATGTCAAAGCGCATCAAGTGGTCGGGATAAAGTATACCTACTTGAAAGCCTTTATTTTGTAACATACGGGCTTGCTCCTCAAAAAAAGTACCTATTACAGGATTTTCAGGTGTTTTATACCATGAAGGGATAATTAAAACGTGCATGGATATTAACTTTTAATAATTATTTTCTTAGCAAACACGATGAAACAGTTGCAACATAACTGAATGGGGTAGTTATTATCTCACCCTTTAATTGCAAAACCTTTATTGCAATTTGTAAAGGAATAGTACCGTTATTTGTAATGATAATGTTTTCTAAAGAAAGGTATCTTTTTAATTTTTCTTCCAATTCTAAAACCAATGCTCCTCTATTTGTAATCCATTGATTATCCCAAGCACTGCACATTATCGCTATATATTCCTCTATGGGTGGCAAAAACGTCTTTGTTACTGTTATCATTGATCTAATTATAAAACTTACAAAAAAGCAATTAATTTTATTAAGTGTTCAAAATTATAGCGCGTGTTATTGTCCATTATTAAATTAGGAATTTCATCTAGAAATTTCTAATACTTAATTTGACAAAAAAAGGTACCCCGTATCACATTTCTTTTTGATTTATTTTCCATTTATTGTTGACTGATCAATTCCTCAAATGATAATTTTTCTATAATCGAACCATTATCCATTCTGTAAATAACATCACAATTTTTTAAGGTGGAATACCGATGCGCTATTATTATAATCGTTTTCTTTAATTCTCCTAAAGAATTAATGGACTCCGTGATTTTATCCTCTGTTTCTGTATCCAAGGCACTTGTCGCTTCATCAAATAACAATATCTCCGCATCAAAATACAAGGCTCTAGCAATTGCTATTCGTTGTTTTTGACCACCCGATAAACGGGCTCCTTTTTCTCCTAAAAAAGTATTTATTCCATCCGGCAATGTTTCTACAAAATCAAGTAAAGATGACATTATAACAACCTGGTTTATTTTTTCTTTATCAATTAATTCGTCAGGTATACCAAACGCAATATTTTGGGCTATTGTACCATTTATAATATAAACATCCTGTCTCACATAACCAATCAATTTCCTAAATATGGAAGCATTTTCTTTAGTAATTTTTTTAGTGTCAATTAATAAATCTCCTGACTCTTCTTGATAAAATCTTAAAAGTAAATTCATCAACGTAGTTTTACCAGAGCCTGATCGTCCTATTATTCCAATCGTTTCCCCTTTATTGATAGTAAGATTGATCTCATTTAAAGCATAATCAGAACTTTTGTCATGACGAAATTTAACATCTTTAAATTCGATAGTACTTTCAAAGGAAATTTTATCCGTAATATCTGGATAAGAAATATCGGAACTCTTTTGTTTTAAAATATCATACGAGTGAGCATATTGCTTGACGAACAAAAAAGAGCTAAGAATTTTGTTAATGGAAGGTATTAAGCGATAGGATGCACCGATGTAAATTCCAACAATAGTAAACAAATCGGAATCAGCAGAAGAAAAAAACAAATAATAAAAAAGCATAATCAAAACTCCCAACACAGAAGCTAATTCAATAATTTTAGCAGGAAGTATTGAAATGACATAGGATTTTGAATGAACGTTAGAAAATTTTTTTAATTCAATTAAATAATTTTTTTCAAAATATTTTTCTTTATTTAAAATTTTCACATCAACGTAGCCATTCATAGCTGTCATCACCTTGTCATACAATTTAGCTTCTAACTCGCCTTCCTGTTCACCATATTTAACAATGCGAGTTTTTACTTTTTTATAAAAAAAGAAAATAATTGGAAACAAGGTGAAAATCAATAAAAAAAACAACCGATAATCGTAAATAATAATGGAAATGATGATAATAAAAAAAACAATTAATTCAGATAAGATGGTTAGGATTGGGAAAATTACAAGCCTAACATATTGCAAAGGATATGCAATAATATCTCTGATCATTTCAGATATGGAATAGGTAGTATGAAAAATATAATTTCTATTAAAATATTCATGAAATAAACCTGATGATAAAGATCGATATACTCCCCAAGAATAATTGGACAGATATCTATTTACAAGTATAGAATTTACCACTTTAAAGACAAAGAACACGAACGCTACTAAATAGATAGTTACCAGAAATTCCTTTGATGAAGAAAAGTTAAAATGTAAATACATCCAATTCAAATAATGATTTGAATTTATTAATTGGGGATTTACAGAAATCGAGACAAGTGGTATAAAAATACTTAAACCTAAAACATCAACAATTCCATTAAAAAAAAGTATGAAAATCAAAAAGAAAGATTTTCTTTTTTCTTCCAAATTGAGCAAAGAAATGCTATTCCTAACAACATTATAAAAAAACAATCTTTTAAACATTTTTAGATATTAGGAGTTTTTATTATTTCCGGAATCATTCCCATACCCTTCACCATAGCCATAGCCATAGCCATAACTATATTTATTGTAGTAATATTTTGAGTGTTTTCTTTTAACTCCATTCAAAATAAAGCCAAAATGGCTCAATTGATTCAATTCAACAATTTCAATAGCATTTGCAACTGCTTCCCTAGTCGCATATTTTGTATTCAATACAAACAATGTCAAATCAGCATGTTTCATTAATACCAAGGCATCAGAAATAAGACCGACTGGAGGAGTATCAATAATTACATAATCAAAATTTGCCTTTCCAAAATGTAATATATCAAGCATTTTCTGTGACAAGATCATTTCGGAAGGATTCGGAGGAGTTGGTCCGCTCAGCATGACAGACAGATTTTCAATGGTTGTGGGCTTAATTGATTCTTCAATTGAAGTTTTCCCGATCACCACTGAACTGATACCAACATCAGCGACCATATTTAAGGCTTTTTGCACCTTTGGTTTATGAAGATCCAACTCCAATATCAACACTTTTTTGCCGGCCTTTGCTAATATTGCTGCAATATTTAAGGAGGTGAAGGTTTTACCTTCACCCGGATTATTTGACGTGACAACAACAATTTTTGAACTCTGACCAGGCGTCATGAATTGCAAATTTGTTCTAATGGTCCTGAACGATTCCGTTATGGGTGATTTGCTTTCTTTTTCTACAGCTATCGCCCAGCCTGCAACAGTAGGTGAAAACAAAATTTCTCCCAGAACAGGTAAGGAAGTCTTTGCTTTTAGCTCCTCTATGCTTTCAATTTTTGAGTAAAAAGAAGTTCTAATAAAAATAATAAAGAGCGATAACAAAAATCCGACTGCAATAAAAGAAAGCATTATCTTCTGCTTATCAGGGCGCACTATGCCAATAGAGCGGGCTGTCTCAATCACTTTTTTTTCAGGCAATATCCCTGCTCTACTAACAATTGTATTTGATCTTTTTTCTAGCAAAAAGACATACATTTTTTGATTCACCTCAAAATTCCGTTCAATATTGATCAAATCGCGCTGTTTCTGAGGAATTGTTTTGATATTAGCAACATAAAAAGCGATTTGTTTCTCAATGTTGGATAAATTTTCTTTTAATGCTGTTCTAGAATTTGCTATGTAGATCAATAAATTATTTTTTAATTTATCAATTCGTTGTTGCAATTCCTTAATACCATAATTCCCGGAAGTATTGCTATTCATTCTTTCGTTCAATTCGATTTGTAAAGTATAGAGTTCCGTAGCACTTTTCTCCAAAAAAGGATCGTCCGCCCCTATATATACTGCAGGGGGTAGAAACTGAGGATCCTTCCCTTCAATAATATAGCTCTCCAATGAATTCAGCGCACCTATTTTTATACTTTGTTTTGACCGTGTCGCATCATATTCACTCATTTTACTAAAATAATCTTCTTGTTCTTTGTCTAAATTAAGAATCGCTTTATTTTCTTTATAGTGTTGCATTGTATCTTCGATTCCATTCAACACCTCAACCACTTCTGCCATTTGTTTTTCAATATACTTTAGTGTATTGGAATTAACAAACAACCGAGTCTTTAAACTATTTTCAATGTACACATTCGTCAAGGTATCTAAAAAAGCCAAGGCTCTTTCTGGAATAGCATCTTCCAATTTCAACTGCAAAATATTAGTCGCATCCGGATTTTCAACGGTTAATGCATTTTGAAATGAATAAACTAAATTTGGAATGTCGTGTATTTGAAAATTATAGTCAATTTTTTTTAAAGAAACTAACCTTTCCTTATTGATTGAAATATTGGAAATTTTCAATTTAAAATCAGCATCTATAAATTCCTTGTTAAAATATCCCTCTTTAACAACCTCTTCTCCATTCTTACTAAAACGAATCTGAAATTTCTCCGGACTCAAAATCTGAAAACCTATAAACTGCTCATAATACTGAGGATTCACATTGAATACTTCCACTAGAAATGGCATTCCCTGATACACTTCTGTCGTTTTAATTCTGCCTACGATGAAATAAGAAACATCTAATTTCATCTTTAATAAGGCCGTTTTTGTTAGGTCGTACGATTGAATAATTCGCATTTCTGTGGCATTGTCTACATTAGACTTATTCCACAAATTATACGCCCCATAATTTTCGGAAATAATATTCTGCTCATTCAAAGCCCCTTCGCCTTTGGGCTCGATGAGAACTTGCGTTTGAGCGGCAAAGACATTCGTTAATTTGTACGAATAGATGTATGCAATAAAAAAAGACACTAGAATACTAATTAGCGGGATGTACCAATTTTTTAGTGCTATCCGAAGAATAGAAGTAAAATCTTCTAATTCAATAATCGATGTGGTTTTATTGTTTTTCACAAAAAAATAATATTATTTAGAAAAAACAAATATACTATTATTTGAACAAGTCATATCTGCCATTATAAACATGTGAATAGAATTATTTTTAACGTATCAATTCCACATTATTTTTAAAAATACACAAACAGAATCAAACATTTTTTATATATTTACAAAATTATACTTGTATAAAACTAGATATCAAACCACTCCAAAAAATATCTCATGAAAAAAATCTCCTTCACCTGCTTTCTTGTATTAACATTTTTCTCCGCCCAATCAGCAACTTTTACAGCTAACTCACCTGGAGGTAATTGGAACACAACCTCCACTTGGATACAATCAGGGACAGATGCAGACGGCGTACCTGACATTGATGACGATATTATTATTAATTCAGGAGCTACTGTGGTCGTTTCTGTGAATAATCAATTTGTAAAAACCATTACCGTTAATGCTGGTGGAGTTTTAAATTTTAACAATGTGGATGTCTTTACTTCCGTTGGAAACATAAGTAACAATGGAGGTATATCTGGTACATTTTCCGGTACTTTAAGTAGATTTACGATTCAAAATACAGGTGGAATAGGTATCTCAGGAAGTGGATCTATAAATTTTAGTGGTAATTTCTTCTTGAATGCCCCTGTTACAATTAATTCTCCTCAAACAATCATCTGCAATAAAATTCTAATAGGAGATAATGGAACTGCAGGCTATAATATCTCGAACAATTCAAATGTTAGCGCACAAATTCTTGATGGAACAAAATCAACTTCTGTTTGGTTCAATAAGACTAATTCATTTTTAACTCTATTTTCTTCTCCTTTTCCAACTGCTGGCAGTTGGGTATTAAATGCTGGATACTGCGCTAATAATACTGTCACTTTTGATGGCCCGTCTAGTTATACTTTGAATATCAGCACACCCATTTTCGAAAACCTGATTATCAATGGGGCTGGAACTAAAACCTTATCTGCAGCTAGTACAACAACCATTGCAAAAAATCTAACAATAAACTCTGGAGCAACAGTTCAACAGAGTCCGTCAAACGCTTTTACCGTTAATGGTTTTTTCCTTAACAACGGAACTTTATTGGGGTCGCCTCAAATAACTATTTTAAGAGGTGATTTAAGAAACAATGGTGTTATTTCATGCCCAATGAATCATACGTTAAAATGCATGGGCACTTCTATTCAAAGAATTGATGGCTCAGGTAATGCAACTTTAGGTTTTATGCAAATCTCAAATTCTGCAGGGGTTCTAAAAAATTCTAGCAATATTGATATTTTACAAGCTATAAATTTCACCACGGGGAATATTAATAACTCTGGTGGCAACTTTACATTAATGGCCGATGCCACTAAATATGCCAGAGTAGGTGCCTTTCCAACCTCTTGTCCTGGTTGTAGCTATTCTGGTAGCTTTACTATTCAGAGATATATACCTTCTCGCACAGCCATCAATTGGTCGGATCTTTCTTCCCCTGTATCAAACTCTTCGATGGCAGATTGGGACAATGAATTGTTCTTTTCATACCCGCACACTCCACCTTCTGTAAAATCAAACGTTTTAGCATATGATGAAACGATTGGAGATTTTGTTGGGGTGAATGCCGCTACTCCATTAACTGCAGGGAAAGGTTTTGAAATTACCTTAACCGATGACGGTACTTTAACTACTTTTTCAAATACTACCCTAACTACTGTCGGCACCCCCAACTATGGAACACAAACTTTTCCATTAAGCTATACGAATAATACTGGTGGATATTATACACAATGCCCTACTTGTTTCGATGGAGAAAATTTAGTTGGTAACCCCTTTGCTTCTGCTATTAATGTTGCTTCGATTGTTAAAACCAATACTCTTGCCTACATCGATGTTTACAATAATGCCACAGACAATTATTTAAGTTTGTCCTCAGGACTTATTGGACCATACCAAGGTTTTTGGGCATATGCAAAAAGTGCCGGTGCCAGTGTATCTATTCCGGAATCGGCTAAATCAGCCAATACTATTACAAACCTCCGATCTTTTGAACAGGAGCAAATTGAACCTTTTCTACAATTAACTCTTTCCAGCGCGGACGGAAGTAACATGATGGCTCACACCTTCAAAGTGGCCTGTGCAGCAGATGCTAAGGATGGTTGGGATGAAAAAGACCACAAATTCCGACCTAGCTTGAACAAATTAGCTCCTAACTTAACTGCTGATGGTGAAATGTTTCCTTTGAGTGTTAGTACATTCAACTCAAACGACGATGAATACACAATGCCTCTAAGTGTTAACGTAGGTATTGCTGGAAAATTCCAAATTAACTCCAAAGGTATTGAGTTCGTGAACAACGCGTATTCTTGTGTTTCTTTAGAAGATAAAGTTTTACACCAATTAGTCGACTTAAATGCAACCACCAATTATGTTTTCTTTGCCTCTCCGAATGATAACAAAGATCGTTTTGCTTTGCATTTCTCAAAAAATGGAAATTGCAAAACGATTACAAATGCTTCGTTAGTAGACCTGTTGGAGAATCAAGTTCAAATTTTACCTACTGTCTCTGGTAATACCATCAATTTTAATTTTGATCAAACAGTAAGTACAAACGTTTCTGTAACGAATGTGTTGGGTCAAACAATTGTTGAAACCGTTTCTTTGCAAGCAAATACGCAAACCTTAAACATCGAATTACCTGATGGATTCTTCGGAATGTATATCGTTAAAGTTGAAAACGAAAATGGGGTTATTTCTAAAAAGTTTGTGAAAAAATAATTTTTAACAACAAACACATTCTAAATTTTCTTTATAAACAGTATAGATTATGACTACAAAAAATATCAAAATAGCTTTTATTCTTCTATTCATTGCTTCACCTCTATTTGTTAGCCACTCATTCGCTGTAGGAATGGGAACTACGAGTACACCGCCTTGTGGAGGGCCTTTTCCTCCTTGTCCGGTACCTTTGGATAGTAAAGTAATACTTCTTTTGTTTGCTGGTGCTCTTTATGGCGTCAAAAAAATATACGACTCAATGAAAAAGAATCCCGCTTAACGGGATTCTTTTTTTCTCTACTCATGAATTTTTCTCTCTCCAAAAATCCTGTCGTTTTTTTTCTTTTAAAAGTATTGGCACTTTACTTCATCTGGTACTGTGTGTACGACTTATGGTTGCATCCCCAGGAAACCATGGATCTTTTTGTCATAGACAATACCATCGCGTTCAGTAAATGGATCCTTGAATCATTGGGGTACACGGTCTTCACCGGAGCAGAACGTGTGATTGGTGTGGATGGAACCGGTGGACTTTGGATCGGTGATAATTGCAATGGTGTTGCTTTATTTGCGCTCTTCTCAGGATTTGTTATCGCGTACAAAGGAAAAGTAAAATACAAGCTCATCTATCTTATTGTTGGGGTACTAAGTATACAATTATTGAATGTATTCAGAGTTGTAGCACTTGGTATTTTAGATACCCATTCCCGTGCATGGACAGAATTCAATCACACCTACACTTTTACGATTGTTATTTATGCATATATCTTTATGCTTTGGATGATCTGGGTAAATCGGTTTTCGGAGAAGACTTAACCTTTTTTCAAGAAAACACAGGTTGCTTTCAAAGAAAATCTCTCTTTTTTTTGTCAAGTAAAAAAATATAAAAACTGTAAATTCGAACCGTGAAGACATCACTCCAATCGCCCAAAAAAATTATAAAATTATCACTGATCGTGTGTTCCTTACTTTTTTTGGGCTTTTACAGAGATTTTGTTTTCAAAAGCATAAACGCCTTATTAAAAGCATGGGATTTTAACATGGACTATGCCATGCCCTCTTCCTTAAGATTTATGGAAAATTACCCATACGACAACTTGCTCACCTTAAAATGGATACTAACGTTCGTATTCAGTCTTCTTTATCTGATAATTGCTTTAATAACGATCCATCTGCTCTTTAAAAACAAGAACTACCTGAAAATCACTATAGGAACCTATATTGGAATAACGATCTTCTCTGGAATATTTATGCTCATTGGTCATTATTTTCAAACTACCACCGATAAAATGTATGAATTTGCCAGGTATTTTATGGGAATGGCACAGTCGCCCATAATTTTAATGGTACTGATACCCGCCTTTAAATTATCAGAAAAAGAAATTACTAAATCACTGAGCAATTAATTTTATACTTTTGCATGGCAATCACTAATAAAACTTCAATACAGCTATATGAAAAAAGATACCGCAATTTTTGACCTGATTACAGAAGAGAAAAAACGTCAAACGATTGGATTGGAACTCATCGCTTCCGAAAATTATGTCAGCGAAAGCGTAATGAAAGCAATGGGCTCTGTTCTTACCAATAAATATGCGGAAGGACTTCCCGGAAAACGCTATTACGGAGGATGTGAAGTGGTAGATAAAGTGGAACAACTAGCTATTGATCGTGCTAAAAAATTATTTAATGCTGCCTGGGTAAATGTTCAGCCGCATTCTGGAGCACAAGCAAATGCTGCTGTTATGTTGGCCGTATTGAAACCTGGCGATAAAATATTAGGATTTGACCTTTCTCATGGTGGCCATCTTACCCATGGCTCACCCGTTAATTTCTCAGGTAAACTGTATGTGCCAAGTTTTTATGGTGTAGAAGAAAAAACCGGTCGCGTTGACTTCAATAAAATTGAAGCAATTGCAATGAAAGAAAAACCAAAATTGATTATTTGTGGTGCTTCTTCTTATTCTCGTGACTGGGATTATAAAAAATTACGTAAAGTAGCTGATAAAGTGGGCGCACTTTTAATGGCTGATATTTCTCACCCATCCGGATTAATTGCCCGTGGATTGATGAATGACCCATTGCCACATTGCCATATTGTAACAACCACAACGCATAAAACATTACGCGGTCCTCGCGGTGGTATGATCATGATCGGAAAAGATTTTCCAAATCCTTGGGGAGAAAAAACGCCAAAAGGAGAAATTAAAATGATGTCACAACTTTTAGATGCTGCTGTTTTTCCTGGTACACAAGGCGGACCACTAGAACACGTTATAGCGGCTAAAGCTGTTGCATTTGCAGAAGCATTGGATGACAGCTACATGAAATATTGTATTCAATTAATGAAGAATGCAAAATTAATGGCGCAATGTTTTGTTGACAAAGGATATAAAGTAATTTCAGGTGGAACCGACAACCACTGCATGTTGATCGATCTTCGTTCAAAAAACTTGACAGGTAAACTTGCTGAAACAACACTTGTTAAAGCGGATATTACTGTGAATAAAAACATGGTTCCTTTTGATGATAAATCTCCGTTTGTTACTTCAGGTATCCGTATTGGTTCAGCAGCAATCACAACAAGAGGTATCAAAGAAAAACACATTCCTAAAATCGTGAATTTGATTGATAAAGTATTAATGAATCATGACAATGAAAAAGTGATTACGGAAGTAAGAAAAGAAGTGAATAAATTAATGAAGGATTTCCCACTTTTCGCATAGATCAGATATTTCAACCCTTTAAAGGTGTTTTAAGGATTGCAAAAGAGTAAATAATAGGCTATTTTTGCACCCTCTTTACATTCAGATTATTACTATTAAGATTTAACAAATATGGCACAAGTAGAGTTGATCATGCCTAAAATGGGCGAAAGTGTTGCAGAAGCGACAATTATCAAATGGTTAAAAAAAGAAGGCGATAAAATTGCTGCTGATGAAACCGTTTTAGAAATTGCAACTGATAAAGTAGATTCGGAAATCCCTTCTACCGCTGAAGGAACTCTTATCAAACGTCTTTTCAATGAAGGCGATGTTGTGCAAGTTGGAAAAGCAATTGCCATCATTTCTACCGATGCGAATGCGGTTGTTGAAACAACAGAAGTTAAAACGCCTGCCGCTGCTCAACCCATTAAAGTTGAAAAAGAATTAACTACTACTGCTGTAACTGAAAATGTCCCACTCGAAAAAATTTCTTCTTCTGGAAAATTCTTTTCGCCTCTTGTAAGAAACATCGCGAAAGAAGAAGGTATTGCGATGGCTGAATTAGAGTCTATTTCCGGAACCGGTTCGAATGGACGCGTTACCAAAAATGATATTTTAGCTTATATTCCAAATAAAGGAAAGCAAACAGTTGCTGTTACTGAGACAAAACCTCATGTAGTTGCAAATACGGTTGCTCCTGTCAATAAGCCTGCTATTTCAGTTGGAGCTGGCGATGAGATCATCGAAATGGATCGTATGCGTAAGATCATTGCCGACCACATGGTGATGAGTAAACACACTTCTCCGCATGTAACTTCTTTCGTTGAAGCAGATGTAACGAATATTGTAAAATGGAGAGAGAAAATAAAAGGTAATTTTGAAAAACGTGAAGGCGAAAAATTGACGTTCACACCTATTTTCATTGAAGCCTTAGTGAAAGCAATTAAAGATTTTCCAATGATCAATATTTCCCTAGATGGAACGAAGATCATTAAACGCAAGAATATTAATATTGGAATGGCTGCAGCCTTGCCTTCGGGAAATTTAATTGTTCCTGTTATCAAAAATGCAGACACCTTGAACCTGGCAGGTATCACCAAACAGGTAAATGATCTTGCGAACCGAGCACGTGCCGGTAAATTATCACCCGATGAGATCTCAGGCGGCACCTACACGCTTACCAACGTTGGCTCATTCGGCAATGTAATGGGCACCCCTATTATCAATCAACCTCAGGTTGCAATCATGGCTGTGGGAGCTATTAAAAAGAAACCTGCCGTTATTGAAACACCTCAAGGAGACTTGATCGGCATTCGTCATTTCATGTACCTTTCACATTCCTATGACCATCGCGTTGTTGACGGTTCATTAGGAGGTCAGTTTGTTAGAAGAGTGGCCGATTATTTGGAGCAATGGGACATTAATCGTGAATCCTAGTAAGAAGTCGGGTACTTGTTCCATTATTGGTTAGTTTTTTAATTCTTTCTAGAAAGTAAACGCCACTATTTTATTGGTTGATAATTATACTATAAAATATTTATTTTTTAGTATGTTACTATGATATTATATTTATATTTATATTTATATTTATATTTATATATTATCATTACTTTTTTCAAAATCGCTACTCCATTAATGAAAAAAAAGATTCTCATTTTATTCTGTATTTTTATTTCTTCCTTCAGCTTTTCTCAAGCTCCAAATCGCGATTACCGAAAAAAATTTACCGAGGGTAACTACCTTGTTTTAGAAGGTAATTATGTACTTGCATTGCAAAATTACTTGGAAGCATATGCAATCGACTCTTCCAATGCTAACATCAATTACAAAATCGGTTATTGTTATTTGAAAACCGAAGACGATAAAGGGAAAGCACTTCCCTATCTCAAGAAAGCAATCGCAAACGTTTCTAAAACATATGATGATGTAAAACCATCTCAAAAATCGGCTCCTGTTCATGCCTACTATTACTTCGGGCAAGCACTTCATTATGATTACAAATTCGACGAAGCGATTGCAAGCTATGAAAAATTCAAATCTTTCCTTCGTCCTAAACTAGAAAGTCTTTTAAAAGATGTTGATAGACAAATTGAAATAAGTAACAATGGAAAGGCTTTGGTAGCAGCTCCTACTAACCTTGTGTTAAAAAATCTGGGAAATACTGTAAATAGTGGATATCCGGATTACAGCTCTATCCTTTCGCCGGATGAGAAAACCATTATGTTCACGTCTAGAAGAACCGAAAGCACTGGTGGCGAAAAAACGGATGACGGTCAATTTTTCGAGGACATTTATATTGCTCACAAAAAAACGGATAGCACCTGGACGTCTCCTGTATCTGTTGGTCAAAACATCAATACCACTTCAAATGAGGCTAATTTAGGCTTAACTGCAGATGCGCAAACTCTTTTACTTTACAAAGATGTAAATGGTGGTGATATTTATTTGAGTAAACTAGATGGAACCCCTCAAGCAATGGGGTCGGATATCAATAGCCCTCAATGGGAAACCAGCGCTTTCTTGAGTACGGATGGAAACACGTTATATTTTGTAAGTAATCGCCCGGGGGGACTAGGTGGACGTGATATTTGGAAATCAATAAAATTACCGAATGGCCAATGGGGCTCAGCACAAAACCTTGGAGCACCAATCAATACTCCATATGATGAAGAGTCTCCATATATTCATCCCAATGGAAATACTTTGTATTTTAGTTCAAAAGGACACCAAACAATGGGAGGGTTTGATGTTTTCTACGCTACTAGAAATGAAAAATCAAATGCCTGGAATGAACCATTAAATATGGGCTACCCTATCAACACAACAGATGATGATGTTTTTTATGTAACATCATCGGATGGAAAAAGAGGATACTATTCTTCTATTCGCCCTGAAGGATATGGAGGAAAAGACATTTATATGGCTTCTTTACCGGAAAAGAAAGAGGAGCCTCTAAGTACGACTAATCTTGAAATAAACAAAGATAGCAACATGAAAGATGGCAGCACAGGTGTTCCATCCAATAAGTTTATTTTTGAGACGTACTTCAAATACAACGTAACACAAACGGATGTAAATGGTAAGCCATTTAAGGACTATATTAATCATTTGGAAGAACTTTATAAGTCCAAAGGCGCAATTAGCTTGTCGATTATTTCAAGTGCTTCAAAAGTGCCAACAAAAGCTTATCTAACAAATAATGAATTATCGATAATACGAAAAGATAAAATAAAAGAGCAACTCATAACTGCATTAAAAGCACGCGGTATTTCAATAGATAAAATTAGTTTCACAGATATTCAAACCATTGTAGATGGACCTGAATATCAGCAGGATTATTTAACGAATAGAGCAATCTATGAAAAGTATCAGTTTGTAAGAGTATCCGCAAATTAAAAATGAATAAACATCTTTCAGAAAGCGCCCATTATTCCAAATAATGGGCGCTTTCTGATTTTTTGAACTTATTCTTTTAACTAAAACACATTTTTTGTACTTTGGTACCCAGCATGTATTAAGGCTTATAGAAAGAAATAAAAGTGCCATCTCAACGTTGATTTTGAAAAAGCCGATGCCAATCAAACAGCAACGGATGTGTTTTTAAAATTTCGACATTGGAATACGTCTAAAAGAAACTAAAAAACAATTTGCACTTTAAAAATAAATTTGCTCCATCGAAATTTTAATTCTTAAATTATATAATGATAAAACCCAATTTAACTCGCCCGATTGCTTTTTTTGACCTTGAAACAACCGGCGTAAATGTAGCTTCCGACAGAATTGTAGAGATTGCAATATTGAAAATTTCCCCAGATGGATCGAAAGAAGTAAAAACAAAAAGGATCAACCCAACTATTCCTATTCCTATTCAATCATCGGAAATTCATGGCATTTATGATGCCGATATCGCAAACGAGCCAACATTTAAAGGAATCGCAAAAAGTCTGGCAGAATTCTTGAAAGATTGCGACTTAGCCGGATACAACTCCAACAAATTTGATATCCCGATATTAGTTGAAGAATTTTTACGTGCAGAGATCGATTTTGATCTGAAAGGAAGACGATTCGTTGATGTACAAAACATTTTTCATCAAATGGAGCAAAGGACTTTAAAAGCAGCGTATAAATTTTATTGTGGCAAAGAGATCATCAATGCTCATAGTGCACAAGCAGACATTGAAGCTACCTATGAAGTATTTTTAGCTCAACTCGAAAAATATGACGGTGTTGAATTTGAAGATCGGAAAGGAGTAAAATCGAATCCGGTTAAAAATGACATTAAAGCATTACACGATTTTACAAACATCAATAAAAATGCAGACCTCGCAGGAAGAATCATTTTCAACGAAAACAATGTTGAAGTTTTTAATTTTGGGAAACATACAGGGAAGCCTGTTGAGCAAGTGCTAAGAGAAGAACCATCGTATTATTCATGGATGCTAAATGGTGACTTTCCATTATATACGAAAAAGGTTTTAACAGAAATAAAATTACGAATGGCTTTCAATAAATAATAAGAGTTGTTTTTTGAATCAAAATTTTAAGTGCTATGAAAATAATTTGTATCGGTAGAAATTATGCCGAACATGCAAAAGAAATGAATGCTGCGGTTCCAACGGAGCCTGTCTTTTTTTTAAAGCCGGATACAGCAATAATTAAAGACAATGCACCTTTTTACTATCCAGATTTTTCAAAAGAAATTCATCATGAAGTAGAATTGGTCATGAAAATCAATAAACCAGGGAAAAATATTGAACCAAAATTCGCCCATAAATACTATGACGAGATTGGAATAGGCATTGACTTTACTGCTCGTGATATTCAAGCGAAATGCAAAGAAAAAGGCCTGCCGTGGGAAAAAGCGAAAGCGTTTGATGGCTCCGCACCTATTGGCAAATTCATTGACAAAAAAAATCTGAAGGATTTAAATGATATAAATTTTCAATTGACAATAAACGGAAAAGTAGTTCAGAAAGGAAATACAAAAGATCTTTTGTTTTCATTCGATACTATTATTGCATATGTATCAACGTTTCTTACGCTAAAAAAGGGGGACCTGATCTACACCGGAACACCGGAAGGTGTTGGTAATGTTGAAATTGGCGACAGACTGCAAGCTTCTATCGAAAATGAAAAACTGCTCGATTTTCAAATAAAATAAATTAAAAACTAAAAAAATGAAAAAAATAATTCTTCCTGCGTTAACAATATTGATGTTAGCTGCATGTACTTCACAACAAATACAGCAAACAGCAAACGCAGCTAAAAGTGTTGTAACAGCTGGTAAACCTGCAGAAAACCCTTTAACAAACGATGAAGTAATAAATGGTTTAAGAGATGCGTTAACCGTTGGTACAAACAACTCAAGTGCATTTGCATCTAAAGTTGATGGTTATTATAAAAATCCTGCCTTATTCATTCCTTTTCCTCCAGAAGCACAAAAGGTGAAAGACTGGGCAGTAAAATTCGGAATGGGGTCTCAAGTAGAAAAATTTGAAATGACCTTGAACAAAGCTGCAGAAGAAGCTGCAAAAGATGCCGCTCCTGTTTTTATCAATGCAATTAAAGGCATGAGCATTGGCGATGGATTTGCAATATTAAAAGGAGCAGACAATGCAGCTACACAGTATTTAAAAGATAAGACAACTGCTGAGTTAAAAACAAAATTCACCCCTGTAGTTCAAACAGCTATTAATAAAGTGGAATTGACAAAATATTGGAATCCTATCATCACAGGATACAATAAAGTTCCATTTGTAGAAAAACAAAATCCAGATCTTACTGCTTATGTTACAGACAGAGCTTTGCAAGGATTATTCAAATTGATTGCCGATGAAGAGTTAAAAATCAGAAAAGACCCTGTTGCCAGGGTAACAGACATCTTGAAAAGAGTATTTGGGAGTTTGACAAAATAAGAAACAACCGTTCATAAAAAAAGCCTTCTATACATGCATAGAAGGCTTTTTTATTTTGTGTTATTTATGCTCCGTGATAACCACCTCCTAGGTGAGGGAATTCAACATATCCTTGTACGGGCTGAATACTCATTACTGGAATTTTTGAATGATTAATGATTTGCTGTGCAAATGTACCCATAAGCCTACCAGTAATATCTTCTTCCTGATCTGTCATAATAACGATCAAATCGGCATTCACAGATTTAGCATACTCATAAGAAACCTTTGCTTGATTTTTACCTGCTATAGTTTTACAAGTTGAAGGAATATCGCATTTTTTAAGGTAAGCTTGAATCTGCTCGAGTTTGAGCTCGAATTTTTTATGAGCAGTCTCGTCCTTTTTAGAATCGTCCAACCCAAGAATATGAATGGTTGACGCAAAATGTTTAGCCAATGCTATTGCGTGGTTCACTTTCTGACGAGAATGTAGTGAATCATCAATTGGTAATAATATATCATTAAAACCAATTTTTTTAGCATGTGCCTGAACTGAAATGATAGGACATTCGGATTGCGTAACCATTTTGTAGGTATTGCTACCGATAAAGAATTCAACAACGCCAGAAGTACCATGCGTTCCCATCACAACTAAATCTACACTGTGTTCTTTTGAAATTGAAACAATTTCATTGAAAATATTTCCAGAGGATGTTACACAGGTTGATTTAACACCATATTTGCTTCTAATGTCGGCAGCGGTTTCTTCTAATCTTTTCTCAATAGCATTTATTAAATCGGAAGGAGCTGAAATCCTTAGTTCAGGGGATATCACACTAAATTTCTCGAAGTTGTTTTCAACAACGTGTAATAAAACTAATTCCGCTTTAAATAATTGAGCCATAAAACCAGCATGTTCAATAGCTAGTAAAGATGTTTCCGAGAAATCAATTGGAATAAGAATTTTTTGGATGGTAAAAGTGTTCATGTGTTTATTTTTTGAAATGATTTAATTATTTAATTATCTTCTTATACTAATACGGATTTGGGAATGTGGTTAAGTCTTTTTTATGAACGGGACGTATACTAAGCACAGGAATGGTAGAGTGATTAATTATTTCTTGTGCAGAAGACCCAATAAAATACTGTGTAAAATCAACTTCTTGTTGAGTCATTATCATAATTAGGTCGCCCTCTACCCTATTTGCATATTCAAGAATATTTGCCGCCAACGTCTCTTCACCTTTTATTCCTTTTACTATTTCGGCTGTACATTCCACACCTTCCTTTTCCAGAAATGTTTTCACTTGTCCTAATTGTCGTGTGAGACGATTCACAATAAATTCATCTGTGGTAAATAAAACCGAAACAACTCGGATGGTGGCTCCGTTAAATAATTTAGAAAGTTCAATCGCTTTCGTTACCTTTTCTCTCGTTTCTTTTGAAAGATCCAAAGGAAGTACAATATTTTTACACCCATTACGGTGATGTTTCCCTTTAATCGTTATAACAGGAACAGTAGATTCTCGAACAACTCGAAGGGCATTCGAGCCTATAAATCTCTTTCGTTTACCTTCATCACCATTGGTGCCCATGACTATCATCGTAGCATTAATAAGTTCTGCTACTTCAGCCACTTTTTCATAAATAGTTCCTTTTGCAATTAGCGTATTTACTTTCACTTTGCTTTTTTTCTCAACATCCGAAGCTAAATCATCCAGCTCTTTTTGAACATTGTGTTTAAAATCATCGTTTTGCTGGTGGGAGAAAAATTTGGACAACACCCCATGTTCCTCAATGACATGAAGTAATGTTATTTCAGCATCGTATTCACGAGCTAAATTATAAGACTGCTCCAACGCAACTAACGATTGTTCTGAAAAATCAATTGGAACTAATATTTTATTGGTAGATTGAATCATAAATTTTGAATACTTTTGAAGAAGGTATTCACAAATTAAACTAATTAATTGATTAATAACAAATTTAGGCAATCCTTATTTAACAGATCTTAAAAATGAGCAATATCATACCAGAAACAGAACTAATTCTTAATCCGAACGGAAGCGTTTATCATTTGAACCTTTTACCAGAAAACATTGCTGAAAACATTATTATTGTTGGTGATCAAGGACGTGTAGAAACTGTTTCCAACTTTTTTGACACAGTAGATTTTAAAATTCAAAATAGAGAATTTGTAACCCATACAGGCACATTAAATGGAAAACGAATCATGGTTCTGTCTTCAGGAATTGGAACTGACAATATCGATATCTTATTGAATGAGTTAGATGCCGCAGTAAATATTGATTTAAAAAGCAGAACCATTAAAAAAGAACATACCAGTTTAAATATTGTGCGCATTGGAACTTCTGGAGCATTGCAACAGGACATTCCAGTCGATCATTTTGTCGTGTCATCTCACGGATTAGGTTTTGATGGTTTACTGAACTATTACCTGGATCTTCCTAAGGTAAATGACAATGCACTTTCGGAAGCATTCATTCAACAAACGAACTGGGATAAAAATTTACCATATCCATACGCAATAAAAGGCTCAGAGGCTTTGATCCAAAAAATAGGGTTTGACCTCATTAAAGGGGTAACAGCTACAGCTCCAGGCTTTTATGGGCCACAAGGAAGAAAATTGCGATTAACACCATGGGTGGAAGATTTTAATCAACAATTGACCGATTTCAGATTTAATGAAAACCGCATCACCAACTTCGAAATGGAGACCTCTGCGCTCTATGGTTTAGGAGCTCTATTAGGGCATCAAACATGCACTGTTTGTGCTATTATAGCAAATCGAGTAGCGAAGCAATACAGCAAAAATTATCACATTGCAGTGGAGAAATTAATACAGCTTGTACTGGAGAGATTAACAAAGTAAAGTTGAAATCTTATTGATGGAGACTATAAATAACTGATTCCTGCAGTCTATTTTTGTGTAAATAGTTTATCCAACGTGTATGAACAAACAGGAAATCAATGCACTTATTAGCTTGTTAGACGATCCCGATGAGTCGGTATTTAAGCAAGTTAGTATGAAGTTTTTATCGTTAGGACAAGAGGTGATTCCTGTTCTAGAGGATGCATGGGAACATTCCTTCGATACGTTGATTCAAAACAGGATCGAGAATATCATCCACCAGATCCAATTTGATCTTATCAAAGATGCTTTAAAAGAATGGTCACATCCCGAACAGCAAAATCTGCTGGAAGGAGCTTTGTTGATTGCCCGCTATCAATATCCTGATATTGATGTTGCTAAGATCAAGAAAATGATTGATCAAATAAAACAAGATGTGTGGTTAGAGCTGAATGAAAATTTAACTGCACTTGAAAAGGTGAAGATCATAAACCATATCTTATTTGATGTACATAATTTCAGCGGGAATACGACTAATTATCACGCGCCACAAAATTCATATATCAACAATGTATTAGAAAGCAAAAAAGGTAATCCTCTGTTGCTTTCAATTATTTATACCATTATTGCTCAGAGCCTTGATATACCCATTTATGGTGTAAATCTTCCAGAACATTTTATTTTATGTTATGTTGACATTGAACACATGGGAGTTCCATCAACAAAAGGAAATGAAGGAAGTAATGTATTTTTTTACATCAACCCATTTAGTAAAGGCGCAGTATTTGGACAAAAGGAAATTGATGCTTTTTTAAAGCAATTAAAATTAGAGCCTTTAGCACTTTTTTACGAGCCTTGCTCTAATCTCGAAATCATAAAAAGGCTTTTGCGTAACTTAATCTCTTCCTATGAAAAACTAGGATATCCTGATAAAAGCGAGGAACTGAAAGGTTTGTTAGGCTCTTTAGGAGAGTCTTAACTTACAATCTTTCCCAGTGTTCTGAAAATAATTTTTATATCTGTAGCTAGACTTTGATTTTCTATATATTTTAAATTCATCTGCAATTTTGCAGGCATAATTTCATTTATATATACTTTTTCTGGATCGTCAACCTGACCTAGCAATTCGTTTTCATTTCGATATTCAATGCTGGCATAGTCTGTTAATCCCGGTTTTACGCTTAATACCTTTTTTTGAACCTCCGAATACATATCGACATATTTCCTTACTTCAGGGCGTGGACCAACCAAACTCATGTCTCCAAAAAGCACATTGATTAATTGAGGCAATTCATCCATTTTATATTTCCTTAAAAAATACCCAACATTTGTTATTCTACTATCCTTTCCGCCAACAGTCAACAAACCACTTTTATCAGCATTTATTTTCATGGAACGAAACTTCAAAAGATAGAAATCAACATTATTCTTACCTACTCTTAACTGTTTGTAAAAAATTCCACCCCGAGAATCAATAAATATTACAAAGCCAATTATTACAAAGATTGGCAATAACATCAATAATCCTATGAAAGAAAAAAATATGTCAAAGATTCGTTTCAAAATACATTTAGATTAAATTAACTAATCACTTTCTTTACAGAGGCTACAACAGCAGCAATAACGGTCTTAACCATCTCATCGGTTAGATCAAAATATACAGGCAAAGAGATCTCTCTGGAAAAATTATCATAGGTTACCGGGTAATCTTTGATAGTGTAACCAAGTCCTTTGTAATAAGTCATCATAGGAACAGGAATAAAATGCACATTCACAGAAACGTCGCAATCAAAAATTTCTTTGATGATTGCATCTCTCTGGTCTTCGGTCACTCCTTTTATTCGGAGAGCGTACAAATGATAACACGATGTTTTATCCTTGGTTTTATATTCAGGTAATTGAGCCCAGTCAAATTGAGAAAAAGCAGCATCATACTGCTTAAATATATGTTCTCTAACTTTAGACGTTTCAGAATCATATCTTTCAAGCTCAACAAGTCCAATTGCAGCCATAATATCAGTCATGTTACATTTGTAACCCGCCTCAACAATATCGTATTTCCAATTCCCTTTTTGTGTTTTTGCCAGCGCATCTTTATCTTGACCATGCAATGTTTTAATGCAAAGTGCTTTATAAACAGCTTCATTATCAAAAGGTGCAGGAAGATTAAGCGCTACAGAACCGCCTTCTGCAGTTGTGAGATTTTTAACCGCATGAAAAGAAAAAACTGAAACATCGGTAAGCGAACCCGCCTTTTTACCTTTGTATGAAGCACCAAATGAGTGAGCTGAGTCAGATAAAATCAAGATTCTGCCTAATATTTTTTGCTCTTCCGTTTGTGGAATAAATTTGTCTTTGTGTTTAACTACTAAAGCATTTAATTCATCATAATCACAAACATGTCCTCCAAAATCAACCGGCATAATAACTTTTGTTTTGGAAGTAATTGCTTTTTCAATATTTGAGACCGAAATATTAAAATCAGTTGGATTAACATCAACAAAAACAATCTTAGCTCCACAATGAACAACCACATTAGCCGTAGCGGAATAAGTGTAGGCCGGAAGAATGACTTCGTCACCTTCTTGAACTCCAAACCACCTGAGCATGATCTCTAATCCAGCTGTAGCACTATTTAAACACAATGTATTTTTGTTGCCGCAATACCTTGTCAACTCTTTTTCAAATAATTTTGTTCGTGGACCAGTAGTGATCCATCCTGATTTAAGGACTTTTGTGACTTCGTCAATAATTTTTTGATCGATATGTGGCGGTGAAAATGGGATCATTGGCTTTTTTGAGTGGTTAAATAATTGCTGTCAGAAAAACAGAGTAATGAATTAAAGAAGGCATAAAACATAACGCCTGCTTGTGTTTCAAACATTGATTCGGGTATAAAATTCAAAATAATGATTACTAAAAATAATATATAAATATAATTTGAAGTATTAAAAGCCTCTTTCAAAGGTAGCAACAAGCTAGCGATTAGCAGTAGAAAACCGATCAATCCCAAACTCAAAAATACCTGATAATATTCGTTATGCGAATTTAACTTATGTTCCAAAGCACCGGTCATACCTCGTTTTTGATATTCTTTCATTAAGGCATCTTTGGCATCACCAGTACCGGTACCCCATAAAAAATTTTCTGAAATAACCTGATCAGCAGCCTTCCATATTAGCAAACGAACTGCTGTACTCTCCGAATCTTTTTCGTTATCGGTAGTAGCCGAAATAGCAATCACTGCATTATGAACTCTGTCGCGAATGGCGGGTACAAAAGTAATCACAGAATATGCTGAAATTAAAATAAGTAAAAGACCTGCTCCACCCAAAATATATTTTTTGCGACTGATGATAAAAAAGACCAGAAATCCGATGAATTGTAAAATCAATACGATAAGTCCTAGTTTAGAGGATAAGAGGACAATAACAAAAGAAAAAAACAGTATTATCAAGCAAGAATAAGCTGTTGAATAGGTTTGGATAAATGATTTATTTAGCACTTGAATTAAAAGCCATGCAATTGCTAAATTAAAATACATGGATAAGTAACTCGGATGAATAAGGTAGGATGAGAATTCCTGGTAAAAAAAATTGTTCTCTCCATTTACTACATAAGTATATATTGCTCTTGTGAGGAGGATAAAGGAAGAAACGATTGCTCCGGCGATGAAAGCAAAAAATACATTTTTCATTTCAGGCTTTGCAATTGGTTTAGTTGCAAAAACCAAAGGGAAAACTAACAAAGAAAACTTTACCTGAATATCAAAAAGTCCTGACTCCCTATTTTGAGTATATGTCAACCCTATCAGGTGCAAAATATAAAAGCCAATAAACAAAAGAGCTACATTATTTTTCCCGATCGACTTAAATTTATTTCTAAAGTCGCCTTCCACTAGCCAATTGAGAAGCAGAAGAGCTATAAAAATAGGTGTAAAACGAGCTATAGGCAAACAAAATGCAATGAGCAACGTCAGGTAATAATGTGATCGTATATGAAACTGTTCCTTTTTCAAAATCAAATCCCTTTATTTATTTTCATTAATAAAATCCCAGAATTCATTTGCAATTTTGTCTCTGGTAAATTTTCGCTCCACATACGTAAATCCATTTTCACCTAATTGACCTAAAGTAGTCCGATTGTTAAACAATTCCAAGGTTTTTGATGCCAAGTCTGATTCATCTTCGGGAATGAATGCCAAGCCACATTTCCCTTCATCAATAAAAAGTTCTTTTGCTTCACCTTCAACACCAAGTAAAATCGGCTTTTTCATGGCAAGATTCTCAAATATTTTTGACGGTATTGCACCTTTAAATAAATCAAGTCTTTTTAAAGGGATGACAGCAACATCAATCGCAGTGATAATTGCCGGCATTTCTTTTTTTGTTACCGCATCAAAGAAAAACACATTGTCTATTTTTAATTCTTTTTTCAATTGAAGCAATCTTTCTTTCTCCGGACCGCTGCCAACCAATACAAATTTAATCGCAGTATATGCTTTTAACTTTTCTGCAGCTAGAATAATCACTTCCAAGCCTTGAGCATGACCTATTATTCCAGCATACAGCAATAAAAAATCAGTTGGTTCAAATTTATTTTGTTGCCTCCAATTACTTTCAACAGCTCCTACTTTATAATAATTAAGGTCAACACCATTGGGCATCCAATATATTTTTTTGTCGGGAAAACGTGATGATATATTTTTAACAATTCCTTGTGTTTGTCCTGAAATCAAGTCTGATTTGCGATACAAGAACTCTTCTAATTTAGTTGCTGAGTTGAGAAAAAACCGATTTGTTACCAATCCCAATTTTTCAGCACTCTCCGGCCATAAGTCAGACACATTAAATATTAATTTTGCGCCTTTCAATTTTTTAAGTAAATAGGCGGTGATCCCCAAAAATAAGGGCGGGCTTTCACAAAGAATATAATCGAATTTGCCTAATTTAATCCAACCAATCCAAAACGATGTTTTTACAAATGAAAAATAATTAAGTAAACGTTTTACGATCCCTTTACTTCTGCTAACATAAATCCAAGAGCGGTGAACATGCAACTGATTCATCTCTTCATAATGATAAAATTTACCTTTATATGCATCATGAACCTGCATTTGCGGATAATTCGGCATTGCAGTAAGAATACTCACATCTGCACCTTTTTGCTGAAGACGAACAGCCAACTCAAACAATCTGTTTTGAGGAGCACCTACTTCTGGTGGAAAATACTGAGTAAGAATTAAAATTTTCAATCTAAATGTTATGTTATTAATTATTCCATTAAAGAGAATGAATTTATTTTCTCACCAATTGCGGTTGTTTTAAAATTGGCAATTTTCGAGTTACTTCCAATCATTGTTCCAATCGAGAGATGAACGTTATCCCCAATAGTACAATCGTGATCTACAACTACGCCCGCATTCACAATAGCATTTTCACCAATAGTGCAAGAAGCATTAACAACCGCGTTTGCAAGAACAACTGTACCTTCTTTTATTAAAACATCCGAACCAATCACTGCTGAAGGATGAATAACTGTTGCTGCCTTAAATTTTAATTTCGCTAGTTCTGCTACCTTACATCTAACCTTATTATTACCAATCGCTACAACACAAAAATCTGATTTCCCATCTAATGAACTTAATTCATCCTGATGTGCGATAACCTTAACTGAATTCACTATGATAGTGCCAACAGGAATCGTACTATCAACAAAACCCGAAATCTCATAAATACCTTGAGCTATGATGGCATCGAATACAACTTTACCATGTCCTCCAGCTCCTATGATTAGAATCCTATTTGACATGGGAAGAAATTTCTTTGTAAATATTTTCCATCTTCAACATATTTATTTGCCATGTTCCTTTATCTGCAATTATTTTATCGCTTTCAAGCATGGCATTATCAATAATCGTATCAAAGTTAAGATAAACTTTTTGGATAATATCAGCCAACTCTTGCACTCCGTTAATTTTAACAAAATTACCATTTACACCTTCTTTTATCCATTCATGATTAGCAGGAATATCACTAGCAATAGGATACGTTCCACATGCCATTGCTTCTATTAAAGATAAACTATTCCCATCTGAAAGAGAAACGGTAACCGAAATATGCGATGAATTCAACAGTTCGACCACCTTATTTTGAGGAACTTTTCCTAAAAAGCTAACAACATCATCAATTTTCAACTCTCTAGTCAAGCGCTCTAATTCAGATCTTAAGGAGCCATCGCCAATTATTTTAACTTTCAAAGTTGGAATTTTTGATTTAACAAGCGCAATAGCGCTTAGAAATTGTGGAATATTATAAACGTGTTCAAGATTACGCGTACTACATATCACAAAATTATCTTTTGAAAGTCGTCTATTCTTTTTATTAAATATTTCTGTGTTGATTCCTAAAACAATATCTGTAATTTTTACTGAAGGAACTCCTAATTTTAACATTACATCTTTCATGTGTGGTGCCATAGATGTAATTAAATCGGCTTTTTTAAAAGTATAGCGCAATAATGCCCTGTAAATAATTGATTTTTGGGGAGTGATTAAAATATCCGAACCTAAAGGAGTAACTATATACGGATGAAAACCAGATAATGCACCTATTAAACCGTAGCTAGTTGTATACAAAGAATGTAATACATCGGGGTTAATTGACTTTATTACCTTCTTGACATGTAAAAATTTAAGAAGAATTTTCCAATTACCTCCTTCCACATTTATTTTTCCTGTGTCAATAAAATGAATGTGAATATCATCCATTTCAACTTTCTTGAACGTAATTAAATGAATCTCATGTCCTAAGCCAAAGAAATGCTTGCACCATCTGATGGTGTGAATACTTTCTCCGTCTGCTAATAAACAAATCTTCATTTTATTAACTCCTTCTTTTATATGAATAGTAAATCTGTTTAAACAACTCTAATTTACGTAAAATAGGCAATTTGACATTTTTATATAATTCTGAATTATAAAAGTAAGCCCCCCCCTTTTTACCACCATAAAAATTATAACATAAACGTAACCATCTTTCTAAAATGATTTTACCAAAATACGACACATCTAAAATTTTATTCTTTTCATTTAAATTGAGAATTTTTAATAACCAAATTTCAGCTGCTACAAGTTGTTCCAATGAAGTCAGAGTATTTCCATCGCTAATCATAGTATGAATATCCATTTCTTCCGATGTAGGAGAAACGCCCAACATTTTTAGATGTTTTGAACGAATAGCGTTTAAAGTATTCATTTTAACACCAAGAAATTTTACATTACCCGTAATTTGATTTTCATGAACCCTATAATTTAATAATACTTCAGAAGTATTTTTTAATTGAGAATACTCAGCTATTTGTGACCAAAAATAATAATCTTCTGCATGCGTATAGTCGGAAGAATATAGCAAATTATGCTGTTTAATCAAACTGCTTCTTATAATTGCTGAAGGGTGAGCTATGGGACAATTAAATACCATAAAACATTTTATCTCTTCATTGGTAATAGGGAAATCAACAATAGCATTTTTATTATTTCTTAGAAGACGATAAAAACTTCCACTTGCTCCAATGTCCTTATTCTTATCCATCAGCTTCACTTGCTTGCTTAATCTTGTTTTAACACTTATATCATCGCAGTCCATCCGAGCAATATACTCTCCTTTTGCTAAAACCAACCCTTTATTTAGGGTATTCACAAGTCCGATATTTTTTTCATTCTCTACTATACATATTCGCTCATCTGAATAAGAAGCTATTATTTGCTTAGAACCGTCGGTAGATCCATCATTTATTATTAAAAATTCGAAATCAGTAAAATCCTGATTTAAAATACTCTCAATTGCTTCTTTGAGATATTTCTCCCCGTTATAAACAGGCATCAAAACGGTCACTTTGGGAGTTTTCATAGTTGTAACCATTGATGAGGAATTAGATCTGTTGTGTTTTTTGATTTATCCTTAAACCATTTTTTTGGCGCGACCACCATTTTATTCGTATTTTCATTTAACCACGCTCCCCACCAGCTGAAAGAGCTGTTTGCAATAATATTATGTTTACAATATGACATCAAGATCAGATCTTCATAACTGTTTTCACCTTGATTGTGCGTGACAAAATCAACAGGGTGATCGATTTTTATATTTCTTTTAAACCATTCTGGCTCATCAGAAAATACATAAAAAGTCGCATTCGGAAATTTTGACACAATAACTTTAATGGCTTCGTAATAATAGCTTTCAGAACAACTTTCATACAAATTGTTATTCTCTGGGATTGAAAGATAATCCCCTCTTCGAACATGAATACTTACCGACTCACTGTTTTTTATTTTATCGGCTATGAATACGCTTTGAGGAGATAAAGAATTTGAAGGAATCAGATCATCCATTAATTGTTTTCTGATGGAATTGAAATATTTTTCACTCTGCCAATAACCATCAATATAAGTATTGGAAGGAGCATTAAGCGCATTTTCAAAAAATGAAAAAGAAGGTTCACGCAAATAGCAATTTTTACTTTTAAAAGGGACAAAGCAAGATAACAGATCTAATAATTTACCTATTTTACTTTTATTGAACAACCTAGCTTCTTCTTGTGAGGCAATCGCTGCAGTGATATTAAAATTCTGTAATGCATAATTACGTATTGTATACTCACCACTGATTGTGCGGTCATCCAAAGCGGAAACATCCAGTTTCAATACTACTTGATTTTTCAGAGCTAGACTTTTGCCAAATGCGTATTGAAACATTTGGTTACCCAGGCCTCCCATTAGTTTCACTACAATCATTTAAACATTTTTTTGATAGTGAGTGTATAATCGCTTAATGTATATTTTCTTAGCCAATAATTTACTTTTTTAAAAAAGATGGCTTTGTTTTTCAATTTAAATACTTCAGAAAAAAACGACTCCAATTGATTTGGTACAAAAGTAATCGCACTTAAATCATTTTCATTTTCAATCTTATATTTATTAAATAGCAACTGAAAAAAAACAGAATACTTTTTTCTGCCTGTTATTTTATTAAAAATTTTATTCAAAAAATAAACATGTTCATTTATTTGAATTTCTTTATCTGAAAAAACGGATTGAGTGATCTGCCCCACTCCTCCGTGAACAGTACAAATAAGTGCTTCGGGAGTTCTTACAATTTTTGAATTATTTCGGATCATTTGTATATACCAATCTACATCCACCAACCATTTCAAATGAACATCAAAAAGTATTTCCTTGCTGTTTCGAAAAATAGTAGCACTGGGTGCGCCAATGTAATTGGAAAAGAATAATATTTCAGGTGAAGCGACCATTTTCTGCATTTTTTTCGCAGAACAACGGTGTACTTTTTTCATTTTTAATGATAGCAACTCAATTTCTGAACCTGAAAAAGCAAATGAAGAAGATGGGTTTTGATCCAGTAGTTTTACATATTTTGCTAGACTTTCTGAACTCGTAAAGAAGTCATCGTGATGTAAGATTTTAATATATTCACCCGTAGCTTGGGTAATTGCAAAATTCCAATTGGCTGGTGAACCCAGTGCAGGTGAATTCTTAATATATTTTAATTTCCCTTTAAAATCAAACTCCTGAAGTAAATTAAAAACAGAATCATCAGCAGAATCATCAGAAACAATAAGCTCATAATCGATAAAAGTTTGTTCTTTTAGCGAACTTAAAGTCTTCCGTAAATATTCTACTTGCTTGTAAGTAGGTATGCATATAGAAACTTTAGGCATAAATAATTACATTTTTAAATTTGTGAATCGCAAAAATGAACTTACTGTAAAGATAACAAAACCATACAGGGAAATACTTGAAAAGCTTTGTATACATTGAATACCTGAAAACGCCTGTTTGAGAATAGATCATCGATGCTTTCAGGATAGCTTCCTGTTTGTCTTTGGATAATAATGTTATCAATTTCTCATCAATGATTCTCATATGATAATTGATTTTAGGAATCATAATCTTTTTAAATTTTCGACCTTTCACTTTTTCGTTAAGTAGTAAACAAGCTTTCAATCCAAATGTATACATCTTAAAAATATCCTTACTATAACTATTGTGCACCCGAACCAAAGCCTGAGTTCCGCTAGAAGCATTGTACTGAAATCCTGCATTTCCTATCGCAAATCTAGCCCACAATTCCCAATCCTCATTGAATTGCAAAACCTCGTTCATCAAACCATGTTTATCAAAAAGAGTGGACCTTACGAGTGGGGAGTTGATCACCATAATATTCGCGTTAAGTAATTCCATTATCATAGCATCTCCCATTCCACTCACCTTTTTCATCCATGGACCAGATTTGAGATCTATGTCATCATATAATTTATCCGGAGATTCCGATGAAAAATATTTTACATTGCTATACACAATATCACAATCGGGATGCTGGTCAAAAAAGGCAACTTGCTTTTCAAATTTCCGACTTTCAATCAGGTCATCAGCATCTAAAAACTGTATTAGCGAACCTTTTGCTAATTTCAATCCATGATTCCTGGCAACAGCAGGGCCGGAATTAACCTGAACAACATATTTTATCCGATTATCTTTTTGACAAAGCTGAAGTGCAACTTCTTTAGAATTATCAGTTGATCCATCATCGATAATGATACATTCCCAGTTTGCATACGTTTGGGATAATATACTGCCCACGCTATCTTTTAAAAAGCTAGCATAATTATAGCATGGCATTATTACAGAAACCAATGGGTGAGTTGGCTGTTCCATCATTTCTTGCCTTTTAATTTATTGATGATACGATTATACCATTTTCTTTTTGCAGCATTTTCAACAATGATCTTCTTGTCTTCAGCTTCAATTACAGCATCGGTCAAATAAGTCTTGTGAACTTTCAATCGCTCGGAGCGCTCAGTGGCTTTATTTTCTGCATTTGAACTTAATCCGTTAAAAAGAAAAACAGAAATTGGAAAAGGCAAATGTTTAGAAGACAACTTGTTTACAACGATTGCTCTGAAGAAAAATTCATAATCTGCAACCATCGAATAGGCCTCATTATAATTGCCAATTTTTTCAAAAACTGTGCTCTTAATAAATGAAACGGGATGCCAGATTGTATCACGATACATATGAGATAATGTAACCTTTTCAGGCATTTGCTCCAAAGTGATTTTCCCGTTGTTCCAATCCACTTTCATATCACCATATAAGATATCATCCGTATAATTAATCGAGAACACATTTTTCAAGACAGAATCATCGCATAAATAATCTCCAGAATTCAAAAACAAACAATATTCTCCGCCAGCATTTTTCAGCCCTTTGTTTTGAGCATTATAGATACCTTTATCTTTTTCTGATACCCAACATTTTAATTTATCTGCATATTTTTTGATCACATCCAAACTACCATCTGTTGACCCCCCATCAATAATAATAAACTCGAAATCTTGAAAACTTTGAGAAACAACAGACTGTATGGTTTTTTCAAGACCAATACGATCATTATAATTGATGGTAATAATTGATAGTTTAGTCATTTACATTAAGTATTTCGGAATACAGATCCATAAATTGTTTTGCTATTCCTTTTTTACCAAGCTGTTTAAATGCATTTTTGCTAATATGCACTCCTTCAAATTTAGATTGATTTTTCAAAACAAAGTCAATGGCATCATGTAGTTTATCAACATTAAATGGTTCCACTAATACCCCATTTTCATCATTCACCAATTCTGAAATACCACCTACATTAAAAGCGACAACAGGAGTCCCGCACATTAATGATTCGCAAATCGTGTTCGGAAAATTTTCTGCAAGGGAAGGCAATACAAAAACATCAGCGGAAGCATATAATTCGGCCATTGTTTGTTCATCGTTCACATATCCCATTTTTTTGTGTTCCAAATCAAAACTGATCCGTTCAGAAGACGAACCAACTGAGCAAACAAGTATAGAATCATCGTTACTAAAACGTTTTAAAGCATCTATTAGAAAATCTGTGCCTTTTCTTTTATCGGAAACATTATGCGCTACAAACAAAACCATTTTTTTTTCAAACGGGATGTTTAATTTTAGACGCGCCTCCTGTTTTGTTCTGAACTTGAATACCTGGTCGTCTGCCAAATTATGAATCGTATAATGGGCAAATCGTTTAAACAAATTACTTTTTTGTGAAAGGGATGTAAGCCATTGAGATGGAGCTGTGATTTTCAACTGCTCCGTTTTAATTCTATTTAGGGAAGCTTTTTTGATATTCAATAGGGTTTCCGAAAAGTTTTCATCTATCGTGCTTTTCAACTGCGGACAATGACTGCATGTTGTTTCAAACTTAAAACAGCCATCAGCATGGTGACAACCACCAGTAAATGGATTCATATCGTGCAAGGTCCACACCACTTTTTTACCGCAATTATTAAAAAAATGCTTGTAATCAAGAAATCCATCGCTGACCCAATGTAAATGAATAATATCCGCATTTTTAACCAAAGGGTGTTTCAAAATAGAAACATCAGAAAAAGGAAAGCTGAAATGTTCAAATCCTTTGGGTCTGTTTTTTAAATATTTTTTTGAATATTTCTCCGATAGAGATGAATATAAATTCAGTCTTTTCAAAACTTTACGAAACAAAAAAACAACGTCAACAAATAAAGGAAGGATATAATCTCGTTTGTCGAACAAATATTGTTCTTTTATGGTTGAAGGAAACTGATACAACGACAACAGCTTGGAATCTATACCTGACGAAAGAAGCTCTTCGTGTAAACGCAATGCAGCAATTCCTGCTCCACCTTTATTGCTCGTTGTGATATGAATAACTTTCATCAATTAAAAAAAGGATTGCATTTGTTTCTCAAATTCTCCTGAATTCCAATCACGAACTAGAAATCGAGTAAAAGAATACTGATCTGTATTTTTATGCACCAAATAGGGAATATTTGCTGCTACTAATTGGAAATTCATTTTCTTCATGATATCCAATGTATCTGCATTAAAATCTTTAATGGTACCAAACGGATATGAAAAATGAGTGATCTTCTTATTCAAATGTTGTTCTAGTATGTTTTTAGATGTCTCAATTTCTTTCAATTGCTCTTCATAAGTCAATGCCCCCAATGAAGGATGCAAATGTGTGTGTGCTCCTATTACAGCTGCATTAGAAAGATCCATTTTCTTTAACTCCTCAAAGCTCATCGCCCTGTGGGAAGCTCTTCCTTGAGAAGAATTAAAGATCCGACCTAATTCATTAATTTTTTCCTCCCTCAAGGAAGAATTCATCACTCTCAAAGCTGGTAACAATTGTTCGTATAATTCAAAACGTTTAGTATTATCTAAACCGGATAAATTGTATTCTACACCATTAAGAACATATTTTTCTTCTTCTGTTTTATGATCTGATAACAAAACAATACGCTCTATGGCATCCCACCAGAATTCAACATCTGTATTCAACGTCCCCGTTGCGATGTAAAAAAGAGCTTGAGCAGTGTGTTTCTCAAGAATCGGCAATGCTTCCAGGTAATTATCTGCATAACCATCATCAAAGGTGATGAGAACAGATTTTTTAGGGAATTTTTTTTTATTCTCTAAGTAATATTGAAATTCTTTAATGGTTAATAGGTGATAGTTGTTTTTAAGATGCTCTAGATGGGCATTAAAATTAGCAGGAGTAACGGAAAGTTGCTGAGGGTCTGTTTGGGATTGTGTTACTCTATGGTAAAGCAAAACGGCACAGCTTCCATAAAACACTTTCTGGTATTTTTTCTGTGCGTAGGATACAACTTTTTTTATTTTACCCTTTATAGTGCTCATTTATAGCATGAATATCTAATTGAACATCCATTCCATTCGAAAATTGTTGTTCTACAAATGGTTGTTGAAGTGTTTCTCCAATTGAATGAATATAATACCTGAAACCATTATCTGTTAACATTTTCAATAATACATCTAATTGCTGCTTGCTGCTGATCCAGGAATGATATTCAAGAAATAAATACTTGACTTTTTTTAGTTCAGTTTCACAATCTACCAACACTTCCAATTCTGCGCCTTCAATATCAACTTTAAGCAAATCAATTTTTTGTTCTTTTTGAAGTAACTCTTTCAAACGAATACTGGGAAGAGTAATTTTATTCCCTTGGTAAAAGACAGAACCGCCATCAGCACCTTCACTGCCGAAAGAAACCCCATCGTTGTTATTCCAAACAGCTTTATTAACAAGTTCAACACCACTTATGCGGTTATTCTCCATATTTTTTTTTAAACAGCTAAATACTTTTGGATCAGGTTCAAAAGCTTTTATGATCGCTTCTGGATACAACATTTTATAGTACAAAATAGAAACACCAACATTTGCACCGCAATCATAAATAACTGGCTTTTGCGTATCCGCAATAAAATTCATTCGTCCATCATCAAAAAACTCCTTAAGCTGCCAAGCTACTGAAACGAAGTCTGTAACTTTCAACTTCATTCCTCTGAAAGAAAATTCATGCTCTTTGAAACGACCATATTCATTCGCCTGAGCCACTAATTTATCAGTATCAGTTTTAGGACGGAATAGAATTTTTTTTATGATTGCTCTTACCATTTGCTATTTCTTTTTGAATAAACTTTCAAAATCAACCAACGGAAATACATCTAACATACCACCTTCTGTAGCATTCATAATTGTAACACCCTTTTGATCAGCGTATTTTTTTAGTTGTATATAATTCAAAAAAAGTTTTGACAAGGACTGAAGTTGATATTGCACTGTTATACCTTCTACCTCACGATGTCCTTTATAAATAATGCTTGTATGGTGATCATAGAAATGAGTTGGTTTACTGTCAAACATTCTTAACAACCAATCGTGATCGAAGCCAACTAAAACAATTTCTTTGAATCCCATGTATATTGCATTCTGAATAGCCATTGCTCCAACACCTTGACTTGCATACATATTTTTGGAAGCATCAATACCTTCTTCTAAAATAACATCGTAGTTATTTTCGTAACGAATGAATTTTACACCAGACGTTATCAATAGATTATTTTTAGACAAATAATTATAATCGCAAATATTAATGATGGGAGTTGAAATACCGGCTATTCTTTTTTCATAATCCTGGTACCATAAAATCTGTTTTTCTGTAGGCACATTATGTATTCCGAAACCGGAAAAAATTACATATTTGGGCTTGATCTCATTATAATCAGGGTGAAGAAAAAACTCATTCAACCCCATAGAAATATCATTTTTAAGCAACTTTAGGTTTTGCGCTTTTATAGAACTACCTGTACCAACTATAAAACAACGCTTTCCGCTATGAATATTCTTTAAAGACTCGTTCTTACGCAGTATATTCGACAACGGTTCAGAAACAAGGTTTCCACTGCTGTCTAATTTTGAATAAACAACTTCTTTATTTTTGGGTTTTAATAATTTGAAAACAATTGGCGGAACAAAATCCGAAAGTCGTAATTTCATTTACTTTTTATAAAACAATTAACTATTATCCCATTTCAATAATTGACTGGTAAAAGCTTTTCGTTGATGGCCTCTTTCGGTAATGCTATCAACCACTGTAAACCTTAAAATATCACCGGGTGTTTCAACTAAAAAATTATCAGAATAACTGGATGCCAAAGAAAGGTAAAGAAGATAGTCGCCAACCGCCAATACATTTGCATTAATTTTTACCTCGTATTCATTAACACCTTCTTTCATCGAATCGAATATATTCGGTAAAAAATCCATCGTATCACTTTCAATCAAAAGATCTTCCTGATTGTTTTTCACAGCGATGTAGGCATATAAATTAGGTACCTTACGAGCACAAAGGATTGTGAATTTTATAGTAATATTTTCAGTGATCTCAAATTGATCTTGTGTGTTGCCCATCGAATCAAACATTTCTGCTTTCAACAATTTTACATCACTTTCATTTTTATTTATAGCAGAATAAACACCTGATAATCTTCCTGCATCTTTTGAATTTAAATATTCGTCCATTACAACATCAACACTACCTTGCATATGAACGGTTCCTTTATTCAGCAGAATCGCTTTATCGCATAGGTTTCTGACTGCAGCCATATTGTGGCTCACAAACAAAACTGTCCTGCCTTCACTTGAAACATCCTTCATCTTACCAAGGCACTTCTTTTGAAATTCAGCATCACCAACAGCAAGTACCTCGTCCACAATTAATATTTCAGGATCTAAATGTGCAGCAACGGCAAATGCCAATCTTACATACATACCAGATGAATATCTTTTAACAGGAGTATCCAAAAACTTTTCAACTTCAGAAAAAGCAACAATTTCATCAAACTTATTTTTGATCTCTGACTTGCTCATCCCTAGAATAGAACCATTCAGGTAAATATTTTCTCGGCCACTTAATTCAGGATGAAAACCGGTACCTACTTCTAATAAGCTAGCCACGCGTCCATCAATTGTTATTCTTCCTTTTGTTGGAGTAACAATTCTGCTTAGTACTTTTAATAAAGTAGACTTCCCGGCACCGTTTCTTCCAATTATTCCAACACGCTCACCTTGTTTTACTTCAAAGGAAACATCATTCAATGCCCAGAATTCTTCAGATGTCTGTTTCTGGTTTGAAGCGTTACTTGAACTGAATATTGATTTGGCCTTATTCGTTAACACATCACGTAATGCCGTATATCGTTCAGCATTCTGATGTTTCAGAATATAGCTTTTGCTAATATGCTCAACTTTTATGATTGTGTTACTCATCCTTTAATTACAATTATATTACATCAGCAAATGATTTCTCCATTTTACGGAAATACCAAACTCCTATAAATAAAAACAAAATACTGATCCCTATCGAAACAAAGAAGCCTGTTGAATACAAAGGTGTTGTTCCGCCTAAAATGCACCAACGAAAACCATCGATCACTCCCACCATTGGGTTGCAAGAATAAATATATTTTACTAGTTCAGGTATCCTTGTGTTACCATATATCTCGCTGCTGCTAAAAGCAATAGGAGAAACATATAATCCAAACTGAACAATAAATGGAATTAAATATCTGAAATCGCGGTATTTCACGTTCAATGCTGCAATATATAAACCGACTCCAGTAGATGTTATCAATGCTAATAACAAAAATAAAGGCAATGCCAATATTTTAATGTCAGGTGCAAATTTACAGATGAACATCAACCCAATGAGAATGATGAATGAAACAAAAAAATCAATCAAGCAAACGATCACAGTACTAGCTGGAACTATTAAACGAGGGAAATAAACCTTAGTAAGTAAATTTGAATTCGAGATCAAAGAATTGCTTGTTTCAGTAAATGAAGAAGCAAAAAATTGCCATGGTAAAGTGGCGGCCGCAACAAAAATCAAACGTGGAACACCTTCAGGAATTTTAGACTTAAAAAGCCATCCAAAAAAAGCCATGACAAAGATCGTAAGCAACGGACGAATAACACTCCAAAGAATTCCAATTGCGGTTTGTTTGTATCTCACCAAAATATCACGCCATGCCAAAAAGTAGAAAAGCCCCCGGTAATTCCAGAGGTCTTTCCAATAATTACTGTTTTCAGTACCGGGTTCTATTATAATTCGGTGTTTACTCATTCTTTGTTATTAGTATTTATAATTGCCCCGTCATCGTTTCTAAATGCTGACGACAATAGACTTTTAACCTACTTCGCAAAATTAACAGCTCTTGTTTCACGGATCACCGTTACCTTCACTTGTCCAGGATACGTCATTTCTGTTTGAATACGCTGAGAGATATCAAATGATAATGTCTCCGCATCTTTATCAGTCACTTTATCACTCGAAACCAATACACGTAATTCACGACCTGCTTGGATCGCATATGTTTTGTCAACTCCCGGATAAGATAAAGCTAATGCTTCCAGATCCTTTAAACGTTTGATGTATTGTTCAACCACTTCTCGTCTTGCACCAGGGCGTGCACCACTGATAGCATCGCACACCTGAACAATAGGAGATAATAGTGTTGTCATCTCTATTTCATCATGATGCGCACCGATTGCATTACAAACTTCCGGTTTCTCCTTATATTTTTCTGCTAACTGCATTCCCAAAATAGCATGCGGTACTTCAGGGGAGTCATCCGGCACTTTTCCAATATCATGCAGCAAACCCGCACGTTTAGCCATCTTCACATTCAAGCCAAGTTCTGCAGCCATTGTAGCACACAGGTTGGCAACTTCACGGGAGTGTTGTAACAAATTCTGACCATAAGATGAACGGTATTTCATTCGTCCAACCATACGGATCAATTCAGGATGCAAGCCATGAATACCTAAGTCGATAGCAGTACGTTTTCCTATTTCGATGATTTCTTCTTCTATTTGCTTTTTCACCTTCTCTACCACTTCTTCAATACGCGCAGGGTGAATACGACCATCTGTGACCAATTGATGTAAAGATAATCGAGCAATCTCTCTTCTTACTGGGTCAAAACCTGACAGAATAATTGCTTCAGGAGTATCATCCACAATAATTTCAATTCCTGTAGCAGCTTCTAATGCACGTATGTTACGGCCTTCACGCCCGATTATACGTCCCTTTATCTCATCATTTTCAATATTGAAAACAGAAACGGAGTTTTCGATTGCATGCTCCGTAGCAACACGCTGAATGGTTTGAATAACTACTTTTTTTGCTTCCATACTTGCAGAAATTTTTGATTCTTCTACAATGTCCTTGATGTGAGACATAGCCTGAGTTCTCGCTTCTGCTTTTAGTGATTCTACCAATTGTGCCTTAGCATCCTCAGCTTTCATCCCGCTCAATGTTTCCAGCTGTTCTACTTGTCTGCGGTGAAATTTATCTACTTCAGCTTGTTTTGAATTAACCAATTCCAATTGATGCGTTAAATTCTGACGCAACGCATCCAGCTCTGTATCTTTACGCTGAACATGTTCTTGCTTTTGAGAAACAGACTGCTCTTTTTGCTTGATGCGATTTTCAGCCTGCAAGATAGCGGCATTCTTTTCATTGATCACTTTCTCATGCTCTGCTTTGAGTTGTAAAAACTTTTCTTTCGCCTGAAGCATTTTATCCTTCTTGATCACTTCAGCTTCAGCTTCAGCCTCTTTGATAATACTATTTGCCTTACCTTCATTTGCTTTTTTTATCATCATGAAAGTAATCATTACACCCACACCAATCCCTAAGAGAGCGGATGCTATATATAATATTGTATTGATATCCATATTGTTTTTTAATATTAAATTGTTGATACTAATAAAAACACCTGCACATTCTCATTTAAAAGCCAAAGTAGCCTTTTGCAGGTCACGCTAATACGAGTGAGGAAAGTATTTGTTTACAAGGGATTGTTAACAAACTTTTATTGACTAAGGATTACTCTCTTGTTGAAGGTAATTGGAAACAAATAAATCGAGCTGGTTGATCTCTTTTTCCAGTTCGGGTGACTTTTTAGGAGTATTCTGTTGAGCGGCAAGTAAATTTAGCGCACACATCGCAAGCAGGTCTTGCTTATCGCGCACCGAGTAGTTTTGCTCAAATTCTTTCACCTTTTCATTAATCAACTTTGCCGCATGTTGAACCGCTTGCTCATCTTCTTGCTTAATTGTAAGAGGATAAGTACGTCCTGCGATCAAAATTTTTAATGATACTTCAGCCATATTTATAGTTTCGAGTTTCTTTTTTTAGTTGTTGCGTTCTGTTGAAATTTCAACTTAATTGCTACACTATCGACCGGAAACTGTTTTTTTTACTTCAAAAGAGCAATACAGTTGTCTATTTCCTGCACCAGCTCATTAATTTTAAGTTTGGTGTCTGTTACTATTTTATTTTGTTCTTCGCTTTTGCTGTTAATTAATTCTAGGTTGTTTTTTTGCAAATCTTCAATTGACATCTTTTGTTCCTTAATCGTAATCTGCAACTTTTCATTATCGCCCAACAATTGTTCATTATCCTTTTTAAGCTGTTGATGTAAATTCACTAATTTTTCAACTTTTGCTTTTAAATCCGTAATAGTTAAAGTTAAGTCGTTCATAATCAAGTATTAAAATCTATTCTTCCAATTTTTACAAATATAACACTGAAAAGTTAAACTACAAAATAATTCTTAAAATGCTTTTTATACATTTGCACATGCCAAAACGCCTCTTTTCCCTAGCGCTTACTTTCTTTCTGTGCATTGGCGTTAATGCACAAAACAACTACCCTCAAAATTACTTCCAATCACCTCTAAATACCTCTTTCTCCCTAGTTGGAAATTTTGGAGAAATCCGCCCCAATCACTTCCATGCCGGATTTGATATTCAAACCAATAATACAGAAGGGATGCCTATTTATGCTGCTGCTGATGGCTATATATCTCGAATAAAAATAAGTGCTTATGGATATGGGAATGCACTATACATAGCGCATCCAAATGGATATACCACTGTATATGGACATCTGAAAAGTTTCAATTCCACTATTCAGGCTTTTGAACGAAAAATTCAATATGACAAAGAATCATTTGAAATAGACACGCTCCTCTCTAATGAAAAACTTCCTGTGAAAAAAGGAGATTTTATTGGATTATCAGGCAATACAGGAGGGTCACAAGGGCCACACTTGCACTTCGAAATTCGTGACAGCAAAAGTGAATTCCCTATTAATCCCTATTTTTTTGGATATACTGTTGACGATACTATAAAACCAAGGATCACGCAATTGGCCATTTATCCCCTAAATAATTTCGCAACTATTAATGGGAAAAATGAATCTAAAAAAATGGCTCCAATCTATACAAAAGGAATTTATTCATTTTTGAAAACAGATACTTTGACGGTAAGTGGATCCATTGGTTTCGGAATTGAATGTTATGATACCGAAACGAAATCGACAAACAAAAATGCAGTGTATTCGATTGAATTGCAATTGGGAGGAAAACGAATTTATTATTATGAAATGGAAACATTCAGTTTCGAAAATGCCAGATATGTAAATGCACACATTGATTACCCCAACAAACAAAGGCACGATACAAAAATCCAAAAATGTTTTCTCACAAAAAACAATCAATTGGGTATTTATAAAGGAGTATTCAACAATGGAGTAACTGATTTTAATGATGATTCCGTGCATTGGGTCAAATATATTGTGAAAGACTATTTAGGCAATACAACTGAGTTGATGCTAAAAGTGAAAAGCCATCGCCATGACCCTATAAATGTTGAACAAATAATTAATAATCAAAAACTAGATTGTTTCAAAGAGTTTAAACTTGAGAAAAAAAATATAACGATTACAATTCCTGCCAACGCACTGTATGATGATATTAAATTTAAATACGATAATTCAACAGCTGTTAAAGGAACTTTTTCTCCATTATATAAAATCATGAATAATGAAATACCCCTTCAAAAAGCTTATTCTTTAAATATTCTTCCAGAGAAGCTACCCGATTCATTGCAAAGCAAAGCATGTATTATTTCTATCAACGATAAAGGAAAAAAAAGTTATGAAGGTGGCAGTTACCAAGAGGGGTTTGTAAAAACACAAACAAAGAATTTCGGAAATTTTGCCGTGGCAGTCGATACCATTCCACCAAAAATGAAAACTACTTTCCCATTACAAAAAAACATGCCTGTTAATTTATCAAAAGCAAAAACTATTGGAATAAGTGTTTCAGATAATCTTTCTGGAGTGAGAAAATATCGTGCAACAATAGATGGTAATTGGGTATTGATGGAATATGAAACAAAACAAAACTTATTATATTACACTTTTAACGATAAAATATCAAAAGGAAGTCATATTTTTAAAATTGATGTTTCTGATGATAAAAGCAATCTATCATCAATGCAATTTACGTTCATACGATAAAATAAAAATCACTTGCTTTCTCCAAGAATACCAATTGCTTTCATCGGTTTTTTCTTTCTCAGATTAAACTGTTCGATGGCATTTTTTTTAATATGCACAACAGCTTCTTCAACAGAATCGGTATACAACAACAAATTCATATCATCTTCATTGATTGTACCTTGAGCTGCCATTAAGTCAATATGTTCGGCTAATTGTTGATAGAATTTTTTATCCATTAATACAACTGGAAATCGTTTTATAAAATTAGTTTGTATCAAGGTCAACGCTTCAAATAATTCATCCATCGTTCCGAAACCTCCGGGCATAACAACATATGCATAGGAATATTTAGTCAATAAAACTTTTCTTACAAAGAAATATCGGATGTTCACAAATTTATCCAGATAAGGATTCGGCTTTTGCTCTTGAGGTAAAATAATATTACACCCAACAGACCTTCCTCCTACATCTTTAGCTCCTCTGTTGGCTGCTTCCATAATCCCTGGGCCGCCGCCTGTAATTACTGTGAAACCAAGATTTGAAATCCCTGCACCGATTTCTCTTGCCAATTTATAAGATGGGTGATCTTCTTTGAAACGAGCGGAACCAAATACTGTAACACAAGGACCAACAAAATGCAAAGCACGAAACCCTTTTACAAATTCCCGAATGATTTTAATTAAAAAGAAAAAATCTTTTGAACGAGATTGAGGCCCTTCCAAAAATGTTTTTTCCTCCACCGAATTTTGAACCGATGAAATACCAACAAATGCTTCTTTTGGGTTCTTTATTTCCATTTAACATCAAAATTACAGATTATATTTTTTACTTGACCGATGATTTACTATGACAAGCAAATAACTATTTGCCATCAAAAAAAAGGCGGTAATCAACTTTATCATCACTTTTTTTTAACGCTTATTCTTTTACCTCATGGTGTAAAGATTGTTCTGCAGAATGTTTTATTATTTTATGCGACGCTTCATCACCTAAATATTTATCGATCAATTTATGACCAACATAGATCAATGGAGTTAATACCACTGCAATAATTAATTTAAACGTATAACCTGTTAATGCTGCATTTAAAAAATTAGCTGTTGTCATTTTCCCAGGCAACCAAAATGCAATGCCAAGTACAACAAACGTATCGATTAATTGAGAAACAATAGTAGAACCAGTACTTCTCAGCCAAATCATCTTCCCACCTGTTTTATCACGTAACAGCCAGAAAATAGAAACATCAATAAACTGAGACAATAAAAACGCAACTAAGCTTCCTACAATTATCCATAAACTTTGTCCGAATACAGCATAAAACTGTTCATCGGTTACAGTAGAGATTCCAATAGCGGCAGGGATTTTAATAGCAGCAAACAAAATCACGAATGCATATGCTATCAATGATGCTGTTATTAGCGAAAGTTTCCTTACCCCAACACGGCCGTAAAACTCATTGATCAAATCGGTAGTTAAAAAAACAATGGGCCAAGGAATGATACCAATGCTCATCACAAAAGGACCTATTTGTATAAGTTTACTCCCAATCAACTCCGCTACTATAGCATTGGTGATAAAAATACCTGCCAAAATGATATATACGAATTCCCGTTTAGATTTAAACATCTTATTAATTGTTTTTATATATTATTCTTGCCTATCTAAAAACTCTTCTATTGCTGAATAAATATAATTCAGATCTACATCACTTATGCAGTAGGGCGGTAAAATATATACAATATTTCCAAGAGGCCGAAGTATAATTCCTTTAGAAATAAAAAAATCAGAAATAAATTCAGATAATGAATTTAAGTAATGGGTATGTTCATTCGTTTTTATTTCAAAAGCAATGATGGTGCCTAACTGCCTTACATCTGTCAATGCCCTATGTGTTTTTATTTTATGAAAAAAAAGCTGGTGTTGTTGTTGGATCCGTAATATATTACCTTCTGTTTCCGGAAGATCAAAAAGATCCAAACTTGCCAAAGCAGCAGAACAGGCTGTAGGATTTGCCGTATAAGAATGTCCATGAAAAAAAGTTTTCATTTTGTCATCACTCAAAAATGCATCATAAATAAACTGTGCACATGAAGTAACACCTAATGGCATTACTCCGCCTGTTATGCCCTTGCTCAAACAAATAATATCCGGCTTATGAAGAAGATGATCACTTGCGAAAAATTTCCCTGTGCGACCAAACCCTGTCATCACCTCATCGGCGATTGTGATGACTTTTTTAGCACGACAAATTTCGATCAATTCACTCAACACCTCTTCGGAATACATCACCATTCCACCTGCTCCTTGAACTAAAGGTTCAAAAACAAATGCGGCAACATCATCTTGCTTTAGAATCGTATTTAAGGTATTGATCGTTTCAGATTCTTTTCCTTTTACAGGAACAGGAATATGAATTACATCAAATAATAATTTGGAGAAAGGCAGATTAAACGCATTTCTGGCTCCCACACTCATTCCACCAAATGTGTCACCGTGATATGCATTTTCGAAAGCGATAATTTTTGTTTTGCGTACAGACTGATTACTCCAAAATTGAAAAGCCATTTTCAGCGCCACTTCAACTGCCGTTGATCCATTATCGGAATAAAATATTTTTGATTGATTCAAAGGCAAACGCTTTAATAACCTTTCTGCGAGTTGAACAGCTGGCTCATGTGTGAAACCTGAGAATATTGCATGCTCCAAGTTTTGCAGCTGCTCTGAGATCTTTTTTGTAAGATACGGATGGCAATGTCCGTGAATATTCACCCACCAAGAAGCGATACCATCAATATAACGCTTACCAGATTCATCATAAAAATAGGCGCCTTCTCCTTTAACAATAGCTATCGGAAAAGGTGCCGTTTTCAATTGTGTGAACGGATGCCACACCACATGCTTATCTCTTTCTTGTAGGCTCATAAATAAAAAATCTCTTCAAAATTCCGATAAATATCGTGAATTATAAAGAGATTCCTGTATTAATATTATTCTTTAAAATATCAACATGTAATGGTTATCCTTTTAAATACTCGAACGCTTTAGCATATTGAGAGATAACTTCACTATTCAGCTCTTTCTCCTTATGAATGCGCCCCAAAAGCTTTAAGCCACTGTATTCCAAAATTATTTGTTCAGAATGTTCGTTGGTCGGACCATTGATTACTACGCCCAACATTTTCACTCCACGACTTTTTAAAGCATCTATTGATAATAATGAATGATTGATACTTCCCAAATAGTTTTGTATAACAAGAACTACCTCCGCATCAAACTTTTTGATTATATCAACCATGAATTCTTTCCTATTTAAAGGAACCATTAAACCACCAGCTCCTTCAATAATAAGTGTATTGTTCGTTTCAGGCAATTTTAAGGAATCCAGATTGATCTCAATGTCTTCCAACGCTGCTGCTGCATGTGGCGACATATATTGTTTTAAAAGGAAAGCTTCCGGATGGAATTTACTTTCTGTATTGCTAACCCATTTTTGAACCTGGGCTGTATCAGTCGAAAAGAAGCTGCCTGTTTGAACAGGCTTCCAATAATCTGCTTTAAAGGCTTCAGTAAAAACCGATGAAACAACTGTTTTTCCTACATCTGTTCCTATACCGGCAATAAATATCTTTCGCATATTTTTTTTGTTATACTGTACTTTTAACGAAACTAGATCATTTTGTTTACTTATCGATATCCTTACTTAATAGAACTAATAATTGTTTTTGTAAGATTTTCGATTTGTTGAAATGTATTAAAGGAATGTATACATATTCGTAAGCGTTCCTTTCCTTTTGGAACCGTCGGGTTTAAGATTGGCCTTACATCAAAACCTCCGTTTTGGATCTTTAACGCTACCTCTTTTACTTCAAAATTCCCGCCAACAACAATACATTGAATTGGACTACTACTTTCAATCAGATTTATTTTCGTATTGTTTTCTAAGGTGTTTTTAAAATAGTGAATTAAGTGATTTAGATTTTGGATTCCCTTTTCACTCTGCTGCAATAGCAGATATGATTGATTAATAGCAATTAAACTCTTAACGGGTAATGCTGTCGTATAAATAAAAGCGCGTGAATAGTTGATCAAAAAATCACGAAGCAGATTGCTTCCAAGTACAATAGCACCGTGACAACCAAGCGCTTTCCCAAAGGTATGAACGCGTGCAAATACTTCCTTTTCCAAGCCCAATTCCTGCACCCTTCCTTTGCCAAGATTCATTGTAATTCCCGTTGCATGTGCTTCATCCACAATAAAATTGGCATTGTATTTTTTGCATAGCGCTGCTATTTCTGTTAATGGCGCATAATCACCATCCATGGAATACACACTTTCTACGGCAACATAAATGATGCCTTCAGCCATTTTTAACCGTTCTTCTAAATGAGCTAAATTGCTATGTTTAAATTGGTAGGTGGAAGCAGAAGACAGTTTCATCCCATCATGAACAGAGGCATGTATCAGTTCATCGTAAATGATGGTATCACCTTTTTGACCTAATGCAGAGAATAAGCCAACATTTGCATCATAACCGGAATTATAGATTAATCCTACTTCGGCATTGTGAAACAGCGCAATTTTTGATTCTAATAGTTCTACATATTCCGAATTACCTGCCAACAAACGAGAGCCCGTTGAGCCGTTCAATTGTGATGACCGTTCGGAATATTCATGTGAAATAGCATTCTTTAATTCTTCGGAAGATGCAAAACCCAAATAGTCATTGCTGCAAAAGTCGATCAACGAGTTGTTGTTAACTAATTTGCGCAATGCATTTTGCTCTTGTCGTTTCTTAAGAGAACTGGATAAAAATTGATCTGCAGAAAAATTAGATAGAGGCAACTTCTTTTTCTTTGATTATTGGCTGCGTTGTTCCTTTAAATGCTTTACGAGGTGTTAAACCAAACAATTTAAACATCTCCATATCTGTATTGAAATCGGGATTAGGTGTGGTTAACAATTTATCGCCTGCAAAAATAGAATTCGCTCCAGCCATAAAACAAAGAGCTTGTCCTTCCAAACTCATTTGTGTCCTTCCTGCAGAAAGACGAACAACTGTTTGAGGTATTACAATGCGGGTAGTTGCAATCATTCGTACCATATCCCAGATAGGAACCAATGGCTGATTTTCTAAAGGCGTTCCAGCTACAGGAACCAGCGCATTGATAGGCACCGATTCCGGATGAACTTCCATCGAAGAAAGTGTTTTTAACATATTCACTCGATCTTCTGTTGTTTCTCCTAATCCAATGATTCCACCGGAGCATACAGAAACTTTAGCCTTACGCACATTCTTGATTGTATTTAAACGGTCATCGAAATTACGAGTAGTAATAATCTTTTTATAGCTTTCTTCCGATGTATCAATGTTATGGTTATATGCATACAAACCTGCATCGGCCAACTTTTGAGCTTGACTCTCGGTTAACATTCCTAAGGTGCAGCACACTTCTAATCCTTTCCCATTCACCGTTTTCACCATATCCAACACTCTATCAAAATCGCTGTTATCACGTACTTCGCGCCAAGCAGCGCCCATACACAAACGTGATGCTCCACCTTCTTTGGCTTTATCAGCCGCTTCACTTACCTGAGCTACTGTCATTAACTTATGAACCTCGATGCCGGTATTGTAACGGGCAGCTTGCGGACAATAGCTGCAATCTTCAGCACAACCACCTGTTTTAATGGAAAGTAAAGAACTTACCTGCACTTCGCTTGCATCATTAAACTCACGATGAATCGTTTGTGCTTTGTATACCAAATCCAATAAAGGCATGTTGTATATCTCTAATATTTCTTCTGCGGTCCAGTTATGTCTAATTGCTGTCATATTCTATTTTTTATTTGATCTGTATGGATTACAAATATAAAGTTTTAAATTTTATGACCAATAAATTACGAGAAACAAAAAATCTGCACAATATCATTACCTTTGCAACATGCGCATCGATATTATTACCGTTTTACCTCAATTATTGGAAAGTCCGTTTCAGCATAGCATCTTAAAACGTGCTATTGATAAAGGGTTGGTAGAAGTCAATTTAATTAATCTTCGCGACTATTCCACTCACAAACAAAAAAGTGTGGATGATTATGCTTTTGGTGGCGGAGCCGGAATGGTTATGGGTATTGAGCCGATTGCTAATTGCATCCATGCTCTAAAAGCAGAAAGAAATTATGATGAGGTGATCTATACTTCTCCAGATGGCGAGGTACTGAATCAAAAAATGTCGAATCATCTTTCTACCTTGAATAATATGATTATTCTTTGTGGACATTACAAAGGTGTTGATCAGCGTGTGCGCGATCATTTTATTACCAAAGAAATTTCTATCGGAGATTATGTTTTATCGGGAGGCGAATTGGCTGCAGCTGTTATTAGTGATAGTGTTATCCGATTGATTCCCGGAGCTATTTCAGATGAAACATCTGCATTAACAGATTCTTTTCAGGATAATTTATTAGCACCACCGGTATATACACGCCCGGCAGATTATATGGGAATGAAAGTGCCAGAGATTTTATTATCGGGACACACTGCAAATATTGAGAACTGGCGACATGAACAAAGTCTGGAACGAACCAAGCAAAGGCGACCAGATCTTTTAAAATAATCATTCTCTGACCAAGAAGTTCCTGACCAGAGAATTCATTCGTTAAGCCTGTTATTTCCCCATTTCCACTCTGAACGATTGCAAGAAACGGATCATACTGTCTAAATTCAGATCCTGAGGTTTAAATTCACCAATATTCAAGCTGCATACAAAACTCCATACCTCAATAATATTTTCGGACTTAACAATATAAGGTGAATACGTTTGATTGTCGGAATGAAACTGAAACACATCATTCGATTTTTTATCTTCACGATACAAGCGTTTGTAAACCACACCATCTTCTTTGGTGAGAATGATATAGGTTTGTCCTTCTTTCACTTCACTTAACGATTCTACATATTTTCCAACTACAAATGTCCCATCTTTTAATGGCGGCATAGAATCCCCTTTGATTGAAAAAGCACGATGTTTTCCAACAATTTTAAACGGAAGGTTCATGATCGGCAGATCCTCAATAAATTCAGGATCGGCGTAACCATTTAAATAACCTGCAACCGCTTTTGCGGGAACAACTTCTACCATGTCCTGGTTTTGTCTGTCAACGATCACTGGAAAGAGGATACGATTTTTACCTATTTCCAATAAAGATTCAGGATCTGTTTTGGCAAGATCGCCACGAACTAATGCATCAATAGCAATGTGAAAATGGTCCGCTATTTTGATCAAAAGATCGTAGGGAGGTTCGGCTCTTCCTTCTTCATAAGAACCTAATCGTGAACGGGAAATATCCAGTTCGTCAGATAACTGTGTTTGAGAAAGTTTTTTTAGTGCTCTCAGAACACTAATGTTTTTGGCTATTTTCGACATTACTAATATATTTAGCACAATATTACTAAATATATTTGCAACTTGCAAGCGGATTTTTAAAATAATTGTTTGTGTGCCGAACGTGATCGGAATTAAAATTCAAATGTTATCAGATCGGGGTGCTGTTTTCGGAAAGAAAAATAAACACAGCCATGGTTATTTAAATAATGAGAACCATCCCGATTCTGAAACGTTTTTTTTATTTCTCGCATCTCGACCCCGCTCGAAATGACAAAAAGGAAAACTGCTCGAAATGACAACTACGGAAACTATAAATTAAATCATCGCGAGGGGCGAGGTAATTTCTAACTATAAAATTAAGAAGAGATTGCTTCGCTGCCTTCACAATGATTTATCGCATCTAAACGCTGCTCGATGTGAGATGATCGAATGACAAAAGGAAATTGTAAAATCAAGAATAAAATTATAAGAATTGAATCAAAATTCACTTACCATACAAACTGATTCCCGCGTACTATTTATTGATATGAATAGTTTTTTTGCGAGTTGCGAACAACAAACCAACTATTGGTTACGCGGTCGGCCTGTTGGTGTATGTGTATATACAGGAAAATTCGGTTGCATCATTGCTCCTTCCATAGAAGCAAAAAAGCGAGGGATAAAAACGGGGATGCGCCTAAACGATGCGATTGTCATGTGTCCTGAACTAGTTCCTTTAGAAATAAATTCGGCTCGTTACCGCGATTTTCATGTAAAAATTATCAAGGTATTAAAAAAATATTCGGATGATGTGATTCCTAAAAGTATTGATGAAGCAATTGTTAACCTGAAAAATTATAAACTGATTCATAAAGATGTAACAGAAGTTGCAAAAAAAATAAAACAGGATATCAAAAATGAAGTGGGCGACTGGTTAACATGTTCTATCGGCATTGCTCCCAACGCCTTTTTGGCGAAGCTCGCCAGTGATATGCAAAAACCGGATGGTTTAACCATTATTACTCCTGAAAATATTGATAGTATATTAAATAAATTGCGACTAAAAGATCTTCCCGGCATTGCAAAAAACATGGCAGAACGATTACAAAGAGCAGGAATCAATAACCCGTTAGAATTGAAAAACACATCCCCGGAAAGATTGCGCATCATTTGCAAAGGGATTACGGGAGAATACTGGCACAACCGATTAAATTTCGGAGAAGTAGATATGATTAATCAGCCTAATTATAAAAGTATGCAGGCCATGCGGCATTTATCTTTAGTACAACGAAGAGAGCCAGGAGCAATGGAAGAAATACTTTTATCACTTTGTCTTAGATTGGAAAAACGCATGGTAGAAGCAAATGTTTTTTGCAAGACCATCGGAATTTTTATTCGTTACGACGGATCAGATTATTTTGACAAAAAAGGTGGCTATAGCGACACAATCAACATGAGCATTCCCATGCAGGATGGTGCAGAAATATTGAACACATTAAAAAAACGCATAAAACAAGTGGAAGAAATGAATACATGCGAACGAATTATCAATGAAGAAGCTATTTCATTGAGTTTATATGTCGGAAATTTTGTGAATGAAGAACTCGTTCAATACGGCATGTTTGAGGACAACAGCAAAAAAGATAAATTGCGTAAAACGGTTTATTCACTGAAAGATAAATTCGGAACAACGAAATTGATTCGTGGCGCGGAGCTGAATGAAGAAAGTGACGTAAGAGATGTGATTGGCTTTGGGTCTATAAAAGATCTGAATTCCAAAGCGTATTAATTTTTTTCTAGCTATCCAAATGCATTTCGAGTTCGACCGCAGAGAGACGTAAATAGGAGTGTTTAAACGAGTTTTTTTACACGTGTTCTAGATATCATCCTCGCTACTAGAGCGCTCGCCAATAAAGCCAACCAATTTACCAACACTTTATTGCAAAAAAACATGAACAAATCTTCAAAATTCTTCCCTCCGATTATCCAAAAATCTTCTATATTTACAATAGAACTATTGCACAAACTATATGAAGAAATCGAAATTTATTTCAATTGTATTACTTGCATTTGCAATCAATACATTTGCTCAGTTTCCTGAAAACACCTACCAACGTATTACCAACCAATATTATTGGAAAAATCGCAAACCGTTTGAAGGGTATTGGCAACAAGATGTGCACTACACAATCAATGCACAAATCGATGACAAAACAGATATTATTGACGGAACAGAAGAGTTAACTTACACTAATAATTCACCGGATGAATTGACATTCGTATACTTCCATCTGTATAGCAATGCGCAAGCAAAAGATTCTTACCTCGCTGATCTTTACAAAAACAATAAAATTAAATTGCAATTTGGCAAATATGAAGCGCAAGGTTTAGGAACCAATGTTTCAAAAATTAGCGTGAATAACGTTGAGTTACAAATGGAACAAGACAATACCATTTTAAAAGTAACACTCCCTACTCCTTTAAAATCAGGAGAGAACATCACATTTAAATTAAATTTCAAAACCTATTTTGATAACGGTACAATTCGCAACCGGATGAAACTTTTTAATGCATGGGGCTATAAACATTATGATGTGGTGCATTGGTATCCGCGCATCTCTGTTTACGACAGAAAATTGGGCTGGGATACTGATCAACATATGGATCATGAATTCTATGGCGATTTCGGAACGTATGATGTAGCCTTTAATTTCCCTAATAACTACATACTCGATGCAACAGGAACACTCATCAACAAAGACGAAATGTTGCCTGCTGATTTAATAGCAAAATTAGATCTAAAAAATTTCAGCAAAAAGCCATGGAATGAAAAACCATCCGTTATCATAGAGCCAAACGGAACCACAAAAACCTGGAAATTTCATGCAGAAAACGTACACGACTTTGCTTTAACTGCAGATCCTACCTATCGAATTGGAGAAGCAGAATGGAATGGAATAAAATGTATCGCACTTGCCCAAGAACCTCATGCAATAGGATGGCAGAATGCAGCTGAATACACAGCTAAGATCATTAAAATAAATTCGGAAGATTTTGGGATGTATGGATATCCGAAAATGATTGTTGCTGATGCGCAAGACGGAATGGAATATCCGATGCTTACACTGGACGGAGGATTTGATCCCAACTACAGAGATCTGTTGACACATGAGGTAGGACACAACTGGTTCTTCGGAATGGTTGGCTCAAATGAAACCTACAGAGCTGCTCTTGATGAAGGATTCACTCAGTTTCTAACCAACTGGACCTATGAAAAAATTGAGGGCAGACAACGAATCGCGTATGAACCGAAATCAACATATGTCAAACGATTTACAGAACCTGATTACACGCGCAACAGTGAAGTATATAATGGGTATATGAATTCTGCAGCAAAAGATGTAGAAACATTTATGTGTTTGCATTCAGACATGTACAATGGATCTATCAGGCATGGTGGAGGGTATTCACAGGTGTATATGAAAACAGCTACTATGCTTTACAATCTGCAATATACATTAGGTGATTCTCTTTTTAAAGCGGCCATGAGTCATTATTTTAATCAGTGGAAATTTGCACATCCTTATATGGAAGATTTCAGAAACTCAATCATTCAATATACACATGTTGATCTGAATTGGTTTTTTGATGAATGGATGGAAACATCTAAAACAATTGACTATTCGATCGTATCAGTAAAAAAAGGGAAAGGCGAGGATGAATACAAGATCACCTTTAAAAGAAAAGGAATGCAAATGCCAATAGATTTTGCTGTTGTAAGTAAAACGGATAGCATTTATAATTATCACATCCCCAATAACTGGTTTGTAAAAGATACCAAATCAAAAGTGCTTCCCCGCTGGATTGGCTGGGATAAAGTAAAACCAACATATACAGCAACTGTGACTATACCGAATGGAATCGCCAATGTTCTCATTGACCCTTCTACCAGGTTGGCAGATGTGAATATGTTGAACAACAATCAAAAATTCCCAATCAAATATCGTTTCGACTCCAAAATCTATAATCCTTCTGACTGGACCAGATATGAACTGTTTGCTAGACCAGAAGCTTGGTACAATGGTTATGATGGACTAAAAGTAGGATTGAATATGAACGGAAATTACATGAACTACCGACATATTTTTGATGCAACAGTTTGGTTCAATACAGGTATCGGTCAAAATTATCTTGATTCTACAACAAAAAAATCGGCTAAGGATTTGTACGACAATGTTAGCTTCAGATTGAATTACAGAACAGCGACAGATAAATTCATGAAAGGGTCTGCCGTTTATTTTTCTGCCAAGGCATTAGATGGTTTAAATGCCTATACTGCAGGATTCGACAGAACCGATATTTCAGGAAAAAATAAAGTATATCTGTTCTTTAAATCGATGTATAGAAAAGGCTTAAATGACCTTCCGTATTTATTGCTTCCAAATGAATGGGAGCCTGCTCAATTAAACAACACCTTAAATGTAGGTTTGGAGCATTCCTATACTTATTCTTCCGGAACAGGTAATATTAACATTGGCATGCGCACATCAGCAATCATGAGCGATTACGATTATCAATCTGTCAAATTAAACGTAATTAACCGCACACGCTTAGGAAAATTACAGCTAAACACCCGCGTATTCGGACAATATGGAACAGGACAAAAAGGAGCAAGTGAGACCTCTTTATTTTTAGCTGGAGCAAATCCGGAAGAATTAATGGATAATAAATATACCCGCTCACAAGGCTTTTTTGATCCTGCATGGGCTGAGATCGGATCAAAAACAAATGTTTTCCAGCAAGGTGGCGGACTTAACCTGAGAGGGTATTCGGGTTATCTAGCTCCACAAATCCAAAGTGATGGAACGGTTGTTTATACCTATAAAGGCTTCACAGGAGCTGCCATTAATGCTGAATTAGAGTTCAGCGGTTTGGTTAAAATAAATAAACAAAACTGGCTGACAAAAACATTCCAATTAACGACTTATTTATTTGGTGATATTGGAACCATTAATTACAACAAACTGTCGGATGTTGTTTTAAAAATGGCTGACATACATGCTGATGCGGGATTAGGACTTACGTTAACAATCAAAAAATTCGGAGCACTACAAACGGTTAATCCTTTAACGATTCGTTTTGATATGCCATTTTTCTTAAATCAAATACCCGCAACTGACAAAGGATACATACAATATCGTTATGTTATTGGTATCAACAGAGCATTCTAATTTAAATTAATAAAAAAATGAAAAAACTATTTCTTGTATCTTTTGCAATAACAACATGCCTTTTAGCAGTTTCTCAGACAACGGAAGAACAATATGCAAAAGCATTAAAGTATAAAGTAGAGTATAAATACAAAGAAGCATTTCCCATGTTTCAGGCACTCGTAAAATTGGATTCTAACAATACGAATTATTTGCAATATGCTAGTTATTGCTATTCGAAATATGGATTCTACTATGCACCGGAAGCAAGTAAAATGAGCTATTACAAATCGGCAGAATACCTTGCAAAAAAAGCGATCAAAACAAAAGAAGTTAGTGCAGATGCGCACTATGCATACGCAATGGCCTTAGGCCGTATCAACGAGAATGCCAGTTCAAAACAAAAAATCGCGAATGCTAAGTTAATCAAGGCAGAGGTAGACAGAGCCATTGTTTTGAATCCTAAATTAGCGGGAGCATATCATATACTTGGACGTTGGCACCGCACGATTGCCGGATTCAATGCATTTGAAAAAGTAATGATCAACTCTTTCTTCGGAGGTGTTCCTCCAGGTGGCACCTACTCGGATGCTATTAAATCATTTATGACAGCATATAGTATTGAACCCAAATACATGAATCACCAATACGAATTAGCTGAAACCTATTACGAAATGGGGAAAACAGTAGAAGCAAAATTATGGGCTCAAAAAGCACTAGAGATCACTCCTTCAAATGATGATGATATCAAAGCAAAAAAAGATTGTGAAGAATTACTTAAGAAGTTAAATTAAAAAACTCCCGCAGAAATGCGGGAGTTTTTTAATTTAACTAAATCCTATTTTTCTTTTCGAAATGAAACATAGCTATGAAACTCAGGAACGATGTTAAAAAAATAAGTCATTGCTCCGTAAACGCCAGTGATAACAAACGCTTTCAATATGATTGAAAAAACAGCGTTATGGAATGTCGGCAAAAAATAACTGACTAAAAAAGAAACACAGATCACGAACATGATCATTAAGCTGGATCGGTCATAAGGTTGCATTTTAAAATGCACCAGAATAATGATGAATTTGGTCAAATTATAAATCACTGCTAAAATCCCTGTAGCTAATGCTGCTCCAACTATACCATATGCTGGGATCAACCATATATTTAACAATAAAGCCAAAATCATTAATACAAAAAGAAGAATTGTACCATAAAGGTATTTTGAGGAATTAAAAATAATGGATGTATTTACACCAGTAGCTACATTTAAAAATGCAGCACAACTTGAAATAATCGTCACCCAAACTCCTTTACTATAATCCAAAGGCAATAAACTCAATAAATCATGAATATTTGCAACAATCCCAACAAGCAACAAACCACCGATTAACATTAAATATTTTACGGATTGATAGTAAATCTTTTTTACACGCTCCAGATCATTATTTGCAAACGCCTGAGCAATTTTTGCATGAGAGATTCGCTCCAATGAATTTAAAGGGATTTCGATGATGACTGAGATATATGCAGCTACTGCAAATACGCCTACAAAAGAAAGATCATAATATTTCCCGATTAGGATAGCATCTAAATGTTTCAGACTCAATGAAGAAACATTGGTCAAAGTAAGTAATAAACCAAAACCGATCAGCTTCTTTACGCCTACCGATCTAAAATAATTTTTATCAACATGAAAAGAAACGTTACCCACTTTAATCAAATACAAACACATGATAATTGTTTGCATCAAATAACTCAGAACAAATAAATAAATGAATTGCGAAAGATCAATCCATTTAAAATAATAGAGCACAATTAAAATAATGAATAGAATCCGAGTAAAAATACCTTCTAAAAAAGTAATTATGGAAGTTTTGAATAAAGAGGACGAATAAGCATTCAAGGTCATGTTAAAGCCCATTATCGCAGCCAATGGTAGCAATAAATCAAAATAATAAGTAAACAATGGAGATTGATCAATGTATTCCGAAACGATAAGGTGTTTAAATGAATAGATCAATATAGCACACACAAGTGTTCCTAAAAGAGGAAATAAAAGCATGAATCCAAAATAACCATGGTGCTTTTTGTCTTGGTTTCTAAAAAAAGGAAAATAACGAGTTGTCACACTGCTAACGCCTAAAGGCAAAATGGTTGCTAATAAACTTGCAGAAGCAATCAAAATACGAGTTAGGCCGAGCTCTTCGGTTTTCAATAAATTAGGCTGAATAAACATTAAGCTAACAAATCCAATAGCAACACCAACATAAGTGATGAGTGTATTTTGAATTCCTTGTTTTTTTATTGAGCTCAATTTTATTACTGAAATTTAGAAAGAAAGAAAAAACGGGTTAGTGCAAATTATATTGCATGTTTTAAGTCATTATCTTTTTTGTCACTTTATGAAAAGGGTAGCGAAATAAAATATACAAATGATTGATCAACGCTTGAAAAAAGCCATAGTGTTTCGACATGATCGCAAAGCGCTCCCACAAAGCTTTTTTCCTCCTTTTATTAGAAGTTCCGCCTTCCAGAAAATTAGAAATGTAGCTTTTAGTATTGATGATAGTTGAGGACTTCTTTAAAATAGAAATTACCCAATCAATATCAGAGCTTATTTTATAATCTAAATTATAAAAACCACACAACGATTTTTTCGCGATGAAAGATTGATGCGAAACACACATCCCATATTTCAAACTTTTCCATGTGAGGTTTTCGGGAGGAGTCAATCTTCTATCACCTAACACCTTTCCTCCATCATCAACAACAGCTGTATTTCCATAGTATACATCGGCATCAGCCGTCAGAGCAAAAACTTTAGAAAGAGTATCTAAAGAATAGAGTTCATCGCCTGCATTTAAAAATAAAACGTAATCACCCGTTGCATTTTTCAAACCCTTATTCATTGCATCATAAATGCCATTATCTTTCCCTGAAAGAATCAACGCAATCTGATGTTGATATTTTTCAGCTATTTCAAGCGTCCCATCATTTGAAGCGCCATCAATTATAATATATTCGATGTTGGTATATGTTTGAGAAAGCACACTATTAATGGTTCGTTCAATGAACGATCTTCCATTAAAAACAACTGTTATGATACTTATCTTAGGAGTAAACTGCATTTAATTTCTAAAAAATATTCCATTGCATTGTAACACTTTTCCAGTTGTATTATCGGTAAAAGCAGGGACGATACTTGTCATTACAAACCCTTTAGATGTCATATATTCCAAGACCTCTGGCAATAGCCAGTTCTGATTTTCATAGAGAGGGATCAATGAAATTTCCATTTCAATTCCCTTTGCCTTTTCAATCATGGATTGCGCTCCTTTCAACACTTCCTGCTCAAAACCTTGGACATCAATTTTCAAAAAGATATTTTTAGCTGATGCGGTATAATTCAAACCAATGTCGTCAAGTGAATATACTTGTACCTTTTCTTTTCCTATTATTTTTGATTCAGGTGCACCTTCAATATGAGAATCGAGCATATTCAACAAGGTACTACTCACAGAATTGGCGGAAATATTGATCTCGATTTCTTCTTTTTTTGCACCTATTGCACATCTAGGAGCAACAGTCCAGTTATGATGTTTTTTACTTTCTGCTTCAATAATAGAATGAACAGATGATAAAGGTTCGAAAGAAACGATTTTATTTTTATACCCGGCATCCATAATTCCGGTAGCGTATTGCCCCTTGTTAGCCCCAATATCAAACACAAGATCGATATTGTAATGTTCCAAAAGCTTTATTCTTCTTAATTCTTCTGAAGTTGCCGGATTGTATTTCCGGATAAGGATGCCGAAATTCTGAAATATTTTTTTAGTGACGCGTTCAAACGTATTCATCAGTAATGCTGTATTATTAGATTACAATATTAATGATTTTTAGGCAGGTTTCAGAAATTTTAAATACCTGCCCTACCCTTTTTTCAAAGCCATAAATGAAACCATTATTTTATTTACATTTGTGGTGGATGTTGGCAGAACAAACATATAAAAAATCAAGTCGCTTCATTAATCAATGTATCCATACAAGTGCATCATTGATGAAAGTAATTGTGCGCTCCAAATGGGGAACAAAGCTACCCGCTGGAACAGCCGAAAGCTGCATAGTTCTAGGCAATGGGCCTTCGTTGAAATCTTCTTTGAATAAACACCCTAACGTTTTCAAAAGCCAACCATTGGTTTGTGTAAACAGCTTTTCAATGTCTGAAGAATTTGTGCAACTAAAACCGAACTATTATGTGATCCTTGATTATAGCTTTTGGATGAGTGATGGGGAAAATGTGCTACAAACTTTAGAAGCCATAAAAACTAAAACATCATGGGAACTTCACTTGTTTGTTCCGCGGATGGCATCAAAAAGCAAACGTTTTACAGACTTGTGTGCCGCCAATAATAATATTAAACTAACCTACTTCAATTACACTGTTTTTAAAGGATTTGACTCAATTGCTCATTGGTTCTACAACAGAAATCTGGCAATGCCGCAATCACAAAATGTATTGGTAGCTTCTGTTTTTCTATCAATAAACATGGGCTTCAAAAAAATTATGATCGTTGGCGCCGACCATACCTGGCATCAGGATCTTTTCCTGGATGAGAACAATGTTCTTTGCACCAAGCATCTTCATTTCTATGAAAAAGAAGAAAAAACAACTTATGTTCCATTCAAAAAAGGGGTGCATCTGAATGAAACATTTAAGGTGCATGAGATCTTTGCGACTTGGGCAAAAGCATTTTATGGCTATATTGCATTGGAAAAATATGCACGCTATAAAAACAGTAAAATTGTCAATGCAAGTGAAGTCACATTCATTGACGCTTTTGAGCGCGTAAAACTATACAATTAAAATGAGATCACTATTTCAGAATCCTTCAACATATTGGCTTCGATGGCTATTTAAAAAATGGTCGTTAGAATATAAATACAGAAAACAGCATTTGAAATTGGAATATATGGTTGAAGTGACAAATTGTAAATTCAACAATTACAATACACTTTACAAATATGCCCGAGTAAGAGATTCTCAATTTGGTGATTTCAGCTATGTCGCACGGAATTGCCAGATATACAACACAAAGGTTGGAAAATATACCTGCATCGGGCCTAATGTAAATACAGGTATGGGGGCGCATCCATCTTCCGAATTCGTTTCCAGTCATCCCTTGTTTTACTCAACCTTGGGACAATCATCCGGAATGGTAATTGTAGATAAAAATCTATTTGAAGAATTCCCTTCAACAGAAATTGGTAATGATGTTTGGATCGGAAATAATACGATCATAAAATATGGGGTCAAAATTGGTGATGGCGCTATTATTGGCTCTGGAGCTGTTGTCACAAAAGACGTTGAGCCATATTCAATTGTAGGAGGTGTTCCTGCAAAAATCATAAAATACCGCTTCACGCAAGACCAGATAGAGTTCCTTTTGAACTTCAAATGGTGGGACAAAGATTTGGAGTGGATAAAAGCGAACAAACATGCGTTTGAAAAAATTGACGCTTTTATAGCCAAACACTCAAAAAAATAGGGCATTCAACCCTTTTAAGCCATTCTGTAAAATCTTTGGTTTTTCGGTAAACTCTGCTTAATTTTGGACTTCATTACTAAACTAAACAATATGTTGGATTTAAACGGCAAATCAATTTTAATTACCGGTGGTACCGGCTCACTTGGAAAGCATCTTACCAAAAATATATTTTCAAAATTCCCACAAGTTAAACGACTTGTTATTTTCTCAAGAGATGAGCAAAAGCAATTTGAAATGGCTCAGGAGTTTCCACACAGCAAATATCCTGCGATACGCTATTTTATTGGCGATGTTCGTGATTTTGAACGATTAAAAAAAGCATTCAGCGAAATTGATTACGTTATTCATGCGGCAGCAATGAAACATGTGCCCATTGCAGAATACAATCCGATGGAATGTGTGAAAACAAATGTTCTTGGTGCAGAAAACGTTATCAACGCATGTATGGAAATGGGCGTAAAAAATGTAGTGGCATTGTCTACGGATAAAGCGGCTGCTCCTATCAATCTATATGGCGCTACCAAATTATGCTCCGACAAATTATTTGTTGCTGCCAATAACATCAAAGGAAAAACAGATATAAAATTTTCTGTGGTTCGTTACGGAAACGTAATGGGATCTAATGGTTCAGTAATCCCATTCTTCATGAAAAAGAAAAAAGAGGGTGTTTTACCAATAACTGACCCAACAATGACACGCTTCAACATTTCCTTACAAGGGGGAGTGGATATGGTTTTGCATGCATTGGAAACAGCATGGGGTGGAGAAATTTTTGTTCCTAAAATTCCATCCTACAAAATTACTGATGTAGCAACAGCAATTGGCCCTAATTGTAAGCAAGAAGTAATCGGTATTCGTCCAGGTGAAAAAGTGCATGAAGAGATGATCACGTCATCCGATTCATTTTCAACATTTGATCTGGGAAAATACTATGCTATTCTTCCTCAAGTTCCTATTTTCAATATGCACGACTATATCAAACATTTTAATGCAAAAGCAGTTCCACAAGGATTTCAATATAATTCAGGTGAAAACAAAGAATGGGTTGGCGTTGATGAATTAAGAAAATTAATTGTGGAGCATGTTGATCCAAATTTTTCTGCTTAACCATTTTTTATTACTGGTTTAAATCATCCCATACGAATGACTCATAAATCTATTCCATACGGCCGACAAACAATCACAGATGCTGATCTGGAGGCCGTTGTTTCTGTTTTAAAATCAGATTTTTTAACACAAGGACCAAGTATCGCTCAATTCGAAGAGAAATTTGCCGAATATGTTGGCTCAAAATATGCCATTGCATTATCAAATGGAACTGCAGCATTGCATCTATGCGCAATGGCATTAAACGTTAATGAAAAGTCGAGAGTCATTACAACGCCTATCACATTTGCTGCTTCGGCCAATTGTGTGCGGTATTGCGATGGAGAAGTTTATTTTGCAGACATTGACCCTGCCACTTTTTTATTAGACATTCATAAAGTAAGAGCGCTTTTAGAAAAGCATCCGAAAGGATATTTTCAAGGAATCATACCTGTCGACTTTGCAGGAAATACAGTAGATCTGGAAGCATTCAGAAAACTGGCTGATGAATTCGGATGTTGGATTATTGAAGATGCTTGTCATGCTCCTGGCGGATATTTCATCGACAGTAAAAATAAAAAACAGAATTGTGGAAATGGGAATTTTGCAGACCTTGCAATCTTTTCTTTTCATCCTGTTAAACATATTGCAACAGGTGAAGGAGGAATGATCACAACCAACAGCAAAACGCTCTACGAAAAACTGCTGTTATTGCGTACGCATGGAATTACCAAAGATGCTAGTAAATATCAAAACACTCCGAATGAAGTAGCGCAAGGTGGTTGGTATTATGAAATGCAAGAATTAGGATACAATTACAGGCTAACCGATTTTCAAGCTGCATTAGGTATTTCTCAATTAACACGTGCAGATGAAAATTTAGAAAGAAGAAGAGCCATTGCTAGAAAATATGATGAGGCATTTAAAAATTCGAAAGTGATCCGACCCATTTCTTTTGAAGGAAATGCCTACCATTTATATGTTATTCAAATAGAAAACAGATTAGGGCTTTACGACCATCTGCGCGCTAACAATATTTTTCCGCAAGTACATTATGTTCCGGTGCATTTAATGCCTTATTACAAACAATTCGGAAACAAAAAAGGAGACCACCCTTTTGCAGAAGGCTATTACGATAAGTGTTTAAGTATTCCTATGTATCATTCATTAACAGATGAGGATCAGAATTTTGTAATCACGACTATCTTAAACTTTATAAAATAATTGTCGGCTGTTGTTCCACATATTGGCATCATCACACAAGCTCGTATGACTAGCTCACGCTTGCCTGGGAAGATCTTTAAGGAAGTAAACAACAAATCACTTTTACAATATCACATCGATCGGCTTCAAAAAACGGGATTTGATATTGCTATTGCAACTACTGTAAACTCGACTGATGACTGCGTTATCGAATATGCAAAAACGAATACTATAAAATTTCATCGCGGTAGTGAGCGCAATGTTTTGAGTCGATTTCATGAAACGGCACAAAAATACAATTTCGATATTATCATACGTGTTACCTCCGATTGTCCTCTGATCGACCCACACTTAATACGAAACAGCGTTGAAAAATATTTAAAATTCAACAACCCTCATTTATACATGAGTAATAGTATTGAAAGGACTTTTGCCCGAGGGTTTGATTTTGAAATCTTTTCGTTTCAACTTTTAGACGAGGCCTTTAAAAATGCTATTTCAGAATCTGATCTGGAACATGTAACACCCTACATCTGGAATAACCGTTCTGGAAAAGTGGAATTGTATCACATCAAACAAACAGCAAACAATAGCGGATTAAGAATAACCGTTGATACGGCAGATGATTTTGAATTAATAAAAGTTCTGATCGAAAAATACAAAGCCGATACACTTTCCTACAACGAAATAGAAGCAGTATTAAATTCACATCCTGAATTAATTTCAATCAACGCACATATTGAACAAAAAAAAGTATAACTATGAGCAACCTAAGGATCGACAAAAAACAATTTGATGCAGATGGATACGTGCTGATAGAACACGTTTTTTCACCGGAAGAAATCGAAAATTTTCGAAAATTGGTATATGAACAATTTGAGATCGATAAAAAGAATGGATTGACTTTTCAACTACCACATTTGCCTACGAAAGCAAAATATGCAAAAGGAGATCTTTTAAGCAAAGAGAAACTAAAAAATATTTTATTAGATGATCGCATCCTTGAAATTGTTAGAAAAGTTTTAGGAACAGCGGATATCATTTATTTCGGGGACAGCTCTTATCAGATAGGAAAAGGAATGCGAGGGTTTCATCGCGATAGCATTGATAGAACAGACCTAACGGGTCCAGATTGGCAAGGTGATGATTATTCATTATTAAGAGTAGGGATTTATTTACAAGACCATAAAAATTTTAGTGGCGGCGTAAAGATGAAAAAAGGATCACACAAAAAAGCAGATGGAAAAGTTGTTTTTGTTGACAGTGCAATAGGGGATGTTGGAGCTTGGAGTTACAAAACATTACACAGCGGAAATGCTGTCCGTTTAAAGTGGTTCCCAAAATATTCTATCAACCGCTCCACAAGAGAAGGTTTGGTTCCTGCGTTTTTAAGAAAAGAAGAGCAGAAAGAACGCATTGCTATTTTTATGGCCTTTTCTACTAAAACGAAACACCTGGATCGATATATCAAAGAGTTTTCTTTGAAGCGAGAAGATATGATCGAACATCTGAAAGCATCTAAATACGACCAGTCAACTTTAGATCTTGCAAAACAAAAACATGTAGAAGTAATGAAATTAGTTCCCGAACAAGGAATATAAAATAAAAATGTCAAACCAGTTAACGACTTCCACCCGAATTCAAAATCTTGATTACTTCAGGGGAGTTGCTGCTACCTCCATAATGATGTATCATTTTTTAACGTGGAGTTATGGACATTTCGATGCCGGTGATTTTTGGGGAAAAGTTGGAATCTACGGAGTAAGTGTATTTTATATTTTGAGTGGACTTACCATGTGTGTGGTTTATCAAGACAAGATTACAAAAGACCTAAAAACAATTCTTGATTTCTTCTTAAAACGCATTGTGCGTATTTTTCCGCTGCTTTGGCTTGCAACCCTTCTTACAATTTTCATTAGTCCGAAAAAGTTTGGTCTAGACATCATTCTTGCTAATTTTACTGGGCTTTTTGGTTTTATTAAGCCAGAAGCATACATCTGCAATGGAGCATGGTCTATAGGAAATGAATTGGTGTTTTATGTTTTTTTTCCACTTTTTATTTTATCCTTTAAGTTTTTAAAACCTTTGTTCTATTTAATAATCGGACTCTCCATTCTAGCTTTACTATACTTTGCCTTTTACAAACTCGATCATACACAAACACTATCGCAGCAGTGGAAAACATATGTGAATCCATTTAACCAAATCCATCTTTTTATGGGTGGATACCTGATTGGAATACTTTTCAAAAACACACACGTAAACAAATGGGTTTGCAGAACATTGCTCATTTTGGGCTTAAGCTTGTTTTATTTTTATCCTATTGACGGAGACCAAATTAATATTGTTTCAGGAATGGAAAGATTGTTATTTACCTTAATTTGTTTGCTCATCACGTTTTCGATCTACAAAGATGACTACAAATTAACCGGTGTGTTTAAGAAATTTATGTTATTCCTAGGAGAGGCCTCCTACTCTATTTACCTATTGCATCAAATTGTTTTTTCTATTGTAAATGGTGCGAACACACATTATCTCCATGTAAATCAAGTATTGACAATTATTGCCTCTGTCATAGGAACATTTATTTTGGGATACTTTGTATATTTCTATTTTGAAAAACCTTCCATGGAAAAAGGGCGGGTTCAAATTAAAAAATTACTTTACAAAAATTGAGACCTACAATAATCATACGAGCAGATGGCGGCACCTCAATAGGAATGGGACATGTAGTTCGTTGCCTTGCTTTAGCCGAGATGCTTAAAAGTGATTTCAATATCACTTTTGCAATTCAAGAGCCGAAAGAAAGTATCATTAAAATCATACGTACTGTAACTGAAACTATTATTCATTTGCCAATCACTTCTGATTATATTGCCGACGCTGTTCATTTTACAGATTATCTTAACAATTCAGATATTGTTTTGATAGATGGATATAATTTCAAAACAGATTATCAAAAGGCTATAAAAGCAAAAGGATGTAAGTTAGTTTGTATCGATGACCTGCATGACTGGCATTTTGTTGCTGATGCTATTATTAATCATGCAGAAGGTGTTGACAGATCTTTATATGCTGCAGCACCATACACCCAATTTTATTTAGGACTGAATTATGCCTTATTAAGAAAAACGTTTTTAAAATCCACACAAGCAAAAAAAATAAGTGCTATCAAAAAAGTCTTCATTAGCATGGGTGCTGCAGATATCGGAAATCTTACTGAAAAATTTGCGAGTGCTATTATTGGTGTTCATGGAATTGAAGAGATCCATATGATGTTAGGCTCCATCAATCCCAACCTTGCTAGCATCGATTCCTTCATAGCAGCTAATAAAAAAACAAACATTGTAAAACATTTTAATATTTCTGCGGAAGAATTAGCTGCTTTAATAAGCATGTGTGATGTTGTTGTTTGCCCTGCCAGCAGCATTTCTATTGAATCAAGTGCAATTGGCACCGGTTTGGTTTGCGGATACTCTGCCGCAAATCAGCTAGGAATACTATCTGGATTAACAAATCATCATGCCATTCTAAATATTGGTGATATGAATGCGATAAGTGTTTCAGATATCAAAGCTCAATTCGAGAAGTTAGCAGCACATCCAGCGCAATTGAACGCAATGGTCGAGAATCAAAAAAAGATGATTGATGGTAGATCACCGGAGCGTTTTATAGAATTATTTAAAAAGCTTATCCAAGAGAAGATCCATTTCAGGTTTGCAAAAGAATCGGATGTTGATCTTTATTATGAATGGACGAATGATCATCTGGTTAGAAGCAACTCCTTTAATCAAAATAAAGTTGAATATTCAAATCATGTAAAATGGTTTTTGAATAAACTTAATTCCCCTGAATGTTTTTTTTATTTGTTTATGAATGCAGAGCATAAAGCTGTTGGACAGGTTCGAATTGATAAAAATGAAAAAGAAATTGTAATCGGCATCTCCATAGATGAAAAATTCAGAGGAAAATCACTTGGCTCTGAAATGCTATTGCAATCAACCGATGATTATTTAAAAAAACATTCCAATTCAACCATAACAGCATATATAAAAACAGAGAATAAAGCTTCGCTAGCCATATTTAAAAAAGCAGGATTCTCCCATGAAGAATTAACTACCGAACAAGGAAATCAAAGTTACAAATTATACAAAAAAATAAACCCGTAATGAACGACATAAAAATTGGAAATTACACCATAGGCTCTAACCATCAACCATTTATCATTGCTGAAATGAGTGGCAATCATAATCAATCGCTCGAAAGAGCATTGGAGCTGGTAGATGCAGCTGCAGAGGCAGGAGCTCATGCACTGAAATTGCAAACCTACACCGCTGATACCATTACTATGAAGGGCGCCTATACCATCGAAGATAAAAATTCGTTATGGAATGGAAAGGAATTACATGACCTATACAAAATGGCTTATACACCATGGGAATGGCATAAACCAATTTTTGACAGAGCAAAAGAAAAAGGTATGATTGCATTCAGCTCACCTTTTGATGAAACAGCTGTTGATTTCTTAGAATCTCTGAATGTTCCAATCTATAAAATTGCATCATTCGAAAACACGCACCATCCTCTACTAAAAAAAGTTGCAGCTACAGGAAAACCTGTCATCATTTCAAGCGGGGTTACAACGCGTGAAGATATTACAGAAAGTATTGAAGTATTGAGAAATGCAGGATGCAAAAATATCATTCTCTTAAAATGTACAAGCACCTACCCCGCTACACCTGAGAATACGAATCTTCTGACGATTCCAAATTTAATTGAAACATTTAATTGCACAGTCGGCTTATCAGATCATACAATGGGAGTTGGGGCATCTGTTGCAGCAGTTGCTTTGGGAGCAAGGGTCATTGAAAAACATTTTACACTCCGAAGGGCTGATGGAGGTGTTGATAGTGCATTTTCCTTAGAACCTGAAGAATTAAAATCATTAGTTGTAGAAACTGAAAGAGCGTTTTTATCATTAGGAATCATTCAAACAGGAATACTACCAGCGGAAGAAAAAAGTTTGTTGTTCAAACGTTCCATCTATATTTCAAAAGATGTTAAAGCCGGAGATATTTTGAATGACACAAATTTAAAAGTGATACGACCAGCAAATGGCTTAGCACCAAAACACTGGGATGAAGTTGTAGGTAAAAAAGTGAAAACAGATCTAAAAGCAGGAACGCCACTCAACTGGGAACACATTTAATAAATGGGAATAATAGAAAAACAAGCCACCAAAAATGCGATCTACTCCTATATAGGAGCAGGATTAGGATTTATTACCATTATGTGGCTTTCTCATCTTTTAAGTCCATCTGAAAATGGAGCCAGAGGTTTATTGGTTTCCTATGCAGCCTTGTTTGCTCAATTTGCTAACCTTGGATTTACGTCTGTTACAATCCGATTCTTTCCATATTTCAGGAATAAGGACAAGGGTCATCATGGGTTTCTATTTTATGCACTGATCGTTTCGCTCATTGGCTTTTTAATTTGCTGGATCGTATTTCTATTTCTCCAACCTAACCTTATTGAAAATAATCAAGGGAAGTCGCCATTGTTTACAACCTATCTAATGTATTTAATGCCGCTAACATTTTTTACGGTGTTCTTCAACATTCTGGATAGTTATTTGCGAGCAAGCTATAGCTCTGTGATCGGATCATTCACAAAAGAATTTTTACAAAGGGTCTTAATTTTAGGGGTTTTGCTATTTTATTTCCTCCATTTTTTTGATTTTAAAATGTTCATGCTTCTCTACATTTCTTTTACTTGCCTACCAACAGTGATGTTGGTATATTATATCATTAAACAAAAAGAATGGCATGTAAAACCTGTACGAGGATTTGTAAGTAAAGAGTTAAGGAATGAAATGACAAGATTGGGTTTGTACTCTATTCTTGCAGGAGGAGCTGGCGCAATTGTATTGAATATCGATGCAATTATGGTAAATGCTTTATTAGATGAAAAGAAAACAGGAATCTACACGATTGCATTACAATTCGGAACCATCATTCTGATCCCTGCTCGATCGCTGTATAGAATAACCTCCAGCATTGTAGCTGAAGCATTTAAAAAGAATGACTTAAAAGAGATCAGTTCTTTATATATTAAATCCTGTAACACACAATTAGCAATTGGCGCATTACTATTCATTGGTATTTACTCGAATATCAACAATATTATGATGCTAATTCCTCCTTCATATGCTGAAGGAAAATATGTTATTTTATTTTTAAGCGCTGGATATTTTATTGAAATGGCCACTGGAATTAATCAAGTGATCATTGTCAACTCCAAATACTATCGTTACGATGCTTACTTTGTTATTGCAATGGTTGCGATCATTGTTGCAGCCAACTTTATTTTAATCCCTATATACGGAATAACAGGCTCTGCCATTGCAACAGCATTAACAGTGATGGCAAACAATGCCATCAGATATCTGTTTTTAAAAATTAAGTTTCAAATGCAACCTTTTAATTTAAACTCTTTGAAATTGATCCTCATCTCTGTAGTCGCTTTGCTACCTAGTTTTTTTATCCCATTCTTGCATGATAAATACATAGATATAGCAGTACGAAGTTCGGTGGTTGGAGGGATATTCATTCTTCTGAGCCTTAAATGGGAAGCGACCCCTGAATTAAATACTAAGATTAGAAAGAATCTAAAAAGATTTTCAATTAATCTGTAAAACAAAAAAAGCTTTGGGTATGAACCAAAGCTTTTTTTGTTTTTAAGTTAGTCGTATTAATCCTTTTTTCTCCAGGTCATAAAGAATGACATTCCTACAAATCCAAATAAAAGCAAACAAGAAGCTAGAGATATTTTTTCTCCGGTATAATATTTTGCCGGCTCAAACTTAAACTCGATCGTATGTTTTCCAGCAGGAACGCGCATTGCTCTTAACACCCAATCACCTGAGAAATGAGGTTTCAACTCACCATCCACATAAGCATTCCAACCATCTTTAAAATAAATTTCAGAAAATACAGCTAATTGTTCCGATGTTGTATTCGATTCATATTTCAAATCATTAGCTGTGTAATCAGTCAACTTAATTGTTGACGATGCATCTGCTTTAGAAGTAAATCCATCTAGCTCTGATTTATATCTTTCATCCACAACCAATGTATTTCTCAGATTTGTTTCCCCGATCGCTTTTATTTCATCGTCTGCATTTTTTACCATTTTCACATCATTCACAAACCATGCATTACCCAATGCATATTTATTTCTCAATGCGAGTGAATCCGGATTATAAATAACATAGCGGGTATTTAACATGTTCAACACATTCTGTTGCGCAAAAGTAATACGCAACGCTGAATCGGATGGATTTGCTTTTAACGTTCCGATAATATTTTGAATCTCGTTCTGTAAATGCGAATCGATCATTTCCTGATAACGTCTCAGTTTAGCTGCACTATAACCACCTATCGATTTATGATAATACGAAGTGCTAGCATCTTGAAATGTTTGCACAGCAATATTTAATACACGGTAATCAAGATCTTTATCTTCCAGTATTCCATTGTCTGCAGTTGTTGCAGGAAATGGATTTTTCGATTCTTGTTTAGAAGTAAAGTTTTTATCATTCAAATAATTTTTATCGATGAGTGTAAGATCAAATAAAACCAGAACTGCTAACACTGCAATCAATACAGTCTTATTGATCGTCGATTTGAGGTACAACCAAACGGTGCCTGCCCCTAATAAAATGAAAAAGAAGCTGCGGATTGCATTTGATTTAAATAAAGAAACGCGAGCATTTTGCATATTATCAACAGTAGCACTAATATCACCTTGGGCAGTTTTCATCTGCAGACGTTCTGCTGCACTGAAAAAATCGACAAAAGTAGTTGGCAACATATAATACAATAACGCTAATCCTCCTGTTAACCCAAAAGAAATAAAGAAAATATTCTGAACTGATATTTCCTTTTTTACAAATGCCAACTTTACTTTTTGTTTAAAGAACTCCGGTTGTTTCATCAATTTATCGATTGCTAAAATTGCAAGGATCGGAATGGCAAACTCAGCTACCATCAACATCATCGATACAGCTCTGAACTTATTATAAGCAGGGAAATAGTCCAAAAATAGCTCTGTAAGCGGCATAAAGTTTTTTCCCCAAGAGAGTAATATCGAGAAAATGGTAGCAACTAAAAGCGCCCACTTTATTCTTCCTTCCACAACAAATAGTCCAAATACAAAAAGAAAAATAATGATGGCGCCGGAATACGGAGCATCCGTAAAAGGTTGGTCTCCCCAATATTGCGGCATGTTTCCAATATTTTCTTTCATCTGATTGTCTACATTATCCAAAGCAGATTTATTCTCTCCAACTCGTTTGGAAGATGAAATCCCTTTGAAACCGGGAATCATCAGTGTCATCGTCTCCGATGTTCCCATGCTCCATTGTGTTGCATAGTCTTTATCCAAGCCTGTTGTTTTGTTTCCTTTATCTGAAGTTAATTCTGATGGTCCACGGATTGTGAATTTCCCATATTCGTAAGTGCTCCATAAATTGGCTACATTACATCCCAATGCTAAAATACCTGCCAATGAGAAAATAGCAAAACTTTTCAGGATGTCCATATATTTTTTTTGGCGAATACGTTCTATCCATTCAAAAATCACATATACACTCAAAAACAGCATCAAATAATAAGCAATCTGAAAGTGATTGCATAGAATTTCCAATGTAAAAGCAAATGCTGTTAACGCACCCCCAACCAGATATTTTCCTCTGCACACAAGAATAACGCCTGCAAATACGGGTGCCATATAAGCAATTGCAAAGGCTTGAGTGATATGTCCTGCTGCGATAATAATCATATAGCCTGCCGAAAAGCCAAAAGCAATGGAGCCGACAATTGCCAACCATTTGTCAACTTTTAAAACAACCAATAAAATATAAAAACCTGCCATGAACAAAAACACCATATTAGCGGGTGTTGGAAAACCTAACATCAAAAAATCTCTCACATATGTCATTAAATTAGACGGATAGCGGATAGCGACCTGATACGCTGGCATTCCACCAAACATAGAGTTGGTCCACAATGGCTCCGAATGGTTCTTGTCTCTGAAATCATTGATCTCCTTTGAAACACCCTGATTTAAAACGTTATCACTTTGTGAAATGACTTTTCCTTTTAACAGCGGACTAAAATATCCGAAAGAGAGTGCAATAAAAATTAGTAGTGCTGCTGCAGGAATAAGATTTTTAAAATTAAAGTTCTTCATGATTTTTGATAAATTTATTGAACAACAAATATAATGTAATAACCAAAAGTACTGACCAAAATCATTGAAATTAACATCTTCTGAGAGGTCAGAATCATCAATAATTGTTTATTTTTGCCTTCATAAACAACTATAAAATGAAGAACCTTGTCAATCCCGAATATTTAAACGAAGATAAAATAAAAGAAATACGTCAACAATTTCAATCAGCAACGCCTTGTAAACACATTGCGCTGCCAAATTTTTTATTGGATGACGTAGCAAATACGCTTTATGAAAATTTTCCAAAGCTGGAAACCCTGAACGTAAAGCGCAAAAGTATCAACGAAAATAAATCAGAAGAATATCACTTAGACAGATACCACCAACAATTCAATGAGTTACGCGATTTTTTAAATTCTCCGGAAATGTACAAATGGATGGAGAAAATAACCGGAACGGAAGGCTTAAGTTCTACTTATGATTCATTAGGGTCAGGTGTTCACCAAGGTGGACCCGGTAGTTTCGTAGATATTCATGTGGATGTAAATTCAAACACTGCCGCAAAATTACACCGCAGATATAACTTATTAATTTACCTTAACAAACATTGGAAGGATGAATACGGTGGAGCGTTGGAATTTTGGGACAAAGATGTAAAAAATTGCATGTCGAAAGTAATGCCTTATTTCAATCAGGCAGCCATCATGGTAACAGATGAAACATCCTATCATGGCTATGCAAAGATAAACATTCCTGAAGGTGAAAGCCGCAAGTCTTTTTACTGCTACTATTATACTCCTGTTGGAAAAGATTTCGTTTATCGAGATTCACGTTTCAAAACCCGTCCTGATGAAGGCATGGCAAAAACAGCTATCACTGAAATCAAGGAAACGATTAAGATAAATGCCAAAAAGTTTTTAAAATTCATAGGCGTGAAGTCTTTGGATTTTCAAGATAAGAATAAGGATAAACAGTAATCTGATCAGATGTTGGTGTGCTCCACAGGAGTCCCTTTGGGACAATTGTGCACAATAAAAAAATAAAAAATGTTACGTCTTCGCACTTTTTGCGAAAAAAAAAATGGAACTAAACGGGAAAATAATCTGGATCACAGGAGCTTCATCAGGTATAGGTGAAGCATTGGCCTATGTTTGTGCTCAAGAAGGCGCCTTATTAGTTTTATCAGCAAGACGAGAAGATGAACTTAAACGCGTTGCCTCGAATTGCACTACTGATCCTAAAAACATTTTCATTCTTCCACTCGATTTAGAACATACAGAAACTGTAGAAGAAAAAACGGATGAAGTTATCAAGAGATTCGGACGTATCGATGTGCTCATCAACAACAGTGGCATGGGCCACCGCACAAAAGCGCTGAGCACTCCAACTTCTATAGATAGAAAAGTAATGGAGGTCAATTTTTTTGGAACGATCAATCTTACAAAAGCAGTTGGACGTTTGATGAAACAACAACAACATGGCAAACTAGTAGTTGTTTCAAGCATCATGGGAAAATACGGAATGCCACTCTACTCTACGTACTCAGCATCAAAACATGCGCTATACGGCTACTTCGAATCATTACGTGAAGAATTATACAAGGACAATGTAAAAGTGTTGATCGTGAGTCCAGGCTTCATCAACACCGATATAAGCACAAAACTATTGCGAGATAACGGCTCTGCTTATGGCGTAAAAAGCGATGCACAAGAAAAAGGAATGTCACCAATGGATTGTGCAAAAGGCATTGTAAAAGCTTTAAAAGGTAACAGAAACCACAAGTATGTGGGCAAATATGAAATTTTTTCTGTCTATGTAAAACAGTATTTACCTAAACTATTTTACAGACTAATGCGAAAAATGACAAAAGAGTAAACAAGCACATCATCAAATCTGCACACTATTTTACTTCTTCATAATCTACATATTCTCCTTCAGTATCGGCAACAGACTTCTTTTTAAGAGGAACAAAATTGACCGTAGTTTCACCTTCTTTTTTAGATGATGAAGGTTGAGAAGACGTTGGTTGCTTCGCACGGATAACATTAACGCCATTCATGATGCGCCAAATGATCCAAACCACTAAAAGGGTGTAAAAGACATCTCTCATTATAGAACAAAGTTAATAGTTTTATATAAATACTTCTAAATTTGCATTAATTAAACCATAAAAAAAATGCGGACTAACATTCTTTTAATTTCAATAACCACACTTATTTATGCTTGTTCACCTGGCAGGTATGTGAAACCACTGGAGAAAAAACAACAGGCCGTTAATGTGTCGCTTGGCGGCCCTCTTATAAAATACGGTGCAGCTACTATTCCTATACCATTTCTAACAGCTAATTACGGTTATGGAATCGACAGCACCTTGACCGCTTTCGGCTCTGCAAATATTACAGCCGCTCTATTTGGTAATGCACAAGTTGAACTAGGTGTAACAAAGCAAGTTCTGAAACAAAACAAATACATTCCTGCGATTTCTATTTCACCTGTTTTAAATATTATTTATAAAAACAAAGATGCCAAAAAACTTTACCCGCAATTAGCCATTAATGCGTTTTGGGAATATGGTAAGCACAAAAACTTGATTTATGCTGGGTTAGATAATTGGTTTGAATTGTCATCAAAACGAGCATATGGTATCAACCAACCCAACCACTGGATATTTATGCCCATGATCGGGCACAGTTTCAACAATAAAAAGTGGAATTTTAATCTGGAAGCAAAAATAATCGCTCCAAATATTTCCAATGAAATACTGGTAGTGGATTATGTAACACCTTTTAAAACGCATGGAGCGTTAGGTGTTTATTTTGGCTGCACCAGAAAATTTTAACCTCAGCAAGTACATCTATATTCAAAATGAAATTACAAATGAAAAAATACATTCTTATTACTGTAGTCATCACAGGGCTTACAAGCTGCTTTACATTAGATGACAACTTGTTTAACAAAAGCAAACTGACCGAATACAAATTAGATAACTATTCGGGTGATGTAGATTTTCATCTGGATAACTCCTTCTATATCCAGGATACGATGGTGCATTTATTCACCTTAAATTCGAAAGCAACAGATGAATCAAATGCAACAACAATTTACGCATTGTATATTGGCGATATATCAAAAATAGCGACTGATACAGTCATCATGTATTGCCATGGAAATAAAGATCACATGGACTTCTACTGGCAACGTGCAAAACTTTTGGCAAACACCAAAAGTAAGAATCGTTTTGGAGTGATGATGATAGACTACCGCGGATATGGGATGTCAGAAGGGAAACCAACAGAAGATGGATTATATGCAGATGTGGACGCTGCATTGAAATGGTTGAAAAGCAAGGGCCTTTCTAACGACCGCTTGGTGATGTATGGTTTCAGTATGGGAACTGCTCCTGCAACGAAATTAAGTGCGGAGAGCTATAGCATGAAACCTTCCAAATTAATGCTGGAAGCACCATTTGCTTCCGCTGAAACAATGATCCAAGATGGTTCTGGCTTAGCAATGCCGGGAGATTTTTTCACAACACTAAAAATAAATAACGCGGAAGAAATTAAAACGGTTACTCAACCTTTCTTTTGGATCCATGGCGAAGCGGATGATTTCCTAAACATAGACACGCATGGAGCTGTTGTCTATAGTCACTACTCCGGAACATACAAAGAATCGCATCGTATACCTGCTGCAGGACACAGCACAATTCAAACAACGATGGGATTTCAACCTTATTTAAAACTGGTGGGTGATTTTATTACGCAGCATTAAATGGTTTGTTACTCTATCGAATTAACACCTACAAAGAAAAAGCAGTCCATCATCCTGCTTGAACTAATCTTTATAAAATGATGACAGGTGTTGATTGAAAATAAAAAATGAAAATCCAACTTCAGATAGGAACTCCAATCTTTATGAACCTTTATTTACTCAAATATAAATTTCTCTCTGAATAAATCGTGTGAAAAAATTCATCAGTAAGATCATCAATAAAATAAATTGCTTCACCTGTCGATTTCATTTCAGGACCTAACTCTTTTGTTACTTCAGGGAATTTCTCATAAGAGAATACAGGGATTTTTATTGCATATCCTTTCTTACGAGGATTGAATTTAAAGTCGTTCACTTTTGCACCTAACATCACTTTTGTAGCATAGTTTACATACGGCTCGTCATAAGCTTTCGCGATAAATGGGACCGTTCGTGATGCACGAGGATTAGCTTCAATAATATATACCACCTCATCTTTAATGGCAAACTGAATATTTAAAAGTCCAACCGTCTTTAATGCAATCGCAATTTTCTTGGTATGATCTTCCATTTGTTTGAGCACATTTTCACTCAGATCGAACGGAGGCAACACGGCATACGAATCTCCAGAATGTATACCTGCAGGTTCAATGTGTTCCATCATTCCTATAATGTAAACATCTTTACCATCACAAATTGAATCCGATTCAGCTTCTATCGCACCTTCTAAGAAATGATCCAACAAAACTTGATTACCTGGATGATCCTGCAACAACTTCACAACATGGGTTTCTAATTCCTGTTCGTTGATTACAATCTTCATGCTTTGTCCGCCTAACACATACGAAGGACGAACCAATAATGGAAAGCCCAATGTTTTTGACAATTCTACTGCCTGATCAGCATCTTCGATCACACCAAATCGTGGATAAGGAATATCATTATCTTTTAAAAGGTTAGAGAAACTACCTCTGTCTTCCGCCAAATCCAATGATTTATAATCGGTACCTATAATTTTTATTCCGTAGCGTTCCAATTTCTCTGCCAACTTCAATGCTGTTTGTCCACCCAACTGCACGATGACTCCTTCCGGTTTTTCATTTAAGATGATATCATAAATGTGTTCCCAGAAAACGGGTTCGAAATATAATTTATCAGCCACATTAAAATCCGTTGAAACTGTTTCAGGATTACAATTGATCATAATGGTTTCATAACCCATTTCTTTTGCAGCTAATACTCCGTGCACACAACTGTAATCAAATTCAATTCCTTGTCCGATACGATTCGGACCGCTTCCCAACACAACAATTTTTTTCTTATCCGTTGCAATGGATTCATTTTCATCTTCGAACGTACTGTAGTAATAAGGTGTTTTTGCTTCAAACTCAGCAGCACATGTATCTACTAATTTATAAACACGATTAATATTTAAATCTCTTCTACGATTAAATACTTCACTCTCCAAACATTTTAAAAGATGTGCAATTTGTCTATCGGCATATCCTTTTTGTTTTGCTTCATAAAATAGTTCACGCGGCAGTTGAGGCAAAGTGTATTTAGAAATTTCATTTTCCAAAAGAATCATTTCTTCAATTTGATTCAAAAACCAAGGATCGATGCGTGTTAATTTCTGAATTGTTTTGATCGAGATCCCTAATTTTATTGAGTCGTAAATATGAAACAAACGATTCCAACTCGGACGCTCTAAACTTTTCAGAAGCTCTTGTTGATTGGTTACTTCTTTTCCATCAGCACCTAACCCATTACGTTTAATTTCAAGTGACTGACAAGCTTTTTGCAATGCTTCTTGGAAACAACGTCCGATTCCCATTACTTCGCCCACCGATTTCATTTGAAATCCTAATTCACGATTAGCTCCTTTGAATTTATCGAAGTTCCAACGCGGGATTTTTACAATTACATAATCCAATGTAGGTTCAAAAAAAGCAGAAGTAGATTTTGTAATTTGATTTTCTAATTCATCCAAATTGAAGCCTATAGCCAATTTAGAAGCGATCTTCGCAATCGGGTATCCGGTTGCTTTGCTCGCTAATGCAGATGAGCGGGACACACGGGGATTAATTTCTATGGCAATAATATCTTCTGAATCATCGGGATTAACTGCAAACTGAACATTACAACCACCTGCAAAATTTCCGATACTACGCATCATTTTGATGGACATGGTGCGCATCTTTTGGAAAGTACTATCAGAAAGTGTCATGGCTGGAGCAACAGTAATACTATCACCTGTATGAACACCCATTGGGTCAAAATTCTCAATCGAACAAATGATAACAACATTGTCATTATTATCTCTCAACAACTCCAATTCATATTCTTTCCAGCCCAATACTGCTTTGTCGATCAATACTTCATGAATCGGAGATGTATGTAAACCTCTGTCAATCGCTTTATCAAAATCTTCTTTTTGGTACACAACCGCACCTCCGCTACCACCTAAGGTAAATGAAGGGCGAATTACTAATGGGAAACCAAACTCCTGTGCAATTTCTTTCCCTTCTAAGAAAGAACGACAAATTTTTGATGGTGCCATTCCAACACCAATAGATTCCATGCGGGCACGAAACTTATCTCTGTCTTCTGTCACTTCAATAGCATCAATATCCACACCGATCATTCTCACACCATATTTCTTCCAGATCCCCATCTCATCGCATTTCATTGCAAGATTCAGGGCAGTCTGACCGCCCATAGTAGGCAATACAGCATCAATGTCTTTGTTTTCTTCTAATATTTTGATGATGGACTTTACTTCCAGAGGCAGCAAGTAAATATTTTCAGCAGTCACTTTGTCCGTCATGATTGTTGCAGGATTCGAATTGATCAGTGTTACCCTGATGCCTTCTTCTCTTAAAGAACGAGCCGATTGCGATCCTGAATAATCAAACTCACATGCTTGTCCGATCACAATTGGACCGCTACCGATTATTAATACTGACTTTATGGAATTATCTCTTGGCATATATTTAATTTGAAAATTTGAAAATGAACCAATTTGTAATTGTGTACGAAATTATTGTTTTTCGGGTCTTTTTGTTCTGAATTTTTATAATAGGTTTTCAACATTTTAGGGCAAAAAAAATGCTTCTCGTTGGAGAAGCATTTAATTATCTAATTTTCAAATTGAATCATTTTCAAATTGATTTATTTATGAGTTCTTTCGTCAGAAACAGTTAATTTCTTTCTTCCTTTCGCTCTGCGAGATGCCAATACTCTGCGTCCATTTGCAGATGCCATTCTCTCACGGAAACCATGTTTGTTAACTCTTTTCTTTCTTGACGGTTGGTACGTACGTAATGCTTTCATTGTTTACTTATGTTATGCCCTTCTGATTAATTTGAAGAACTATTAGTTAGTTTCTTTTCTTAAATTCGGATTGCAAAGATAATAACTTTTTCTTTTCTACAAACTTTTTCTTCGAATATTGACTATAAACCTCAAAATCAAGCCTTTTTAAGGTATTTTATGCTTTCTAGCGTTTCAAACAAAAGGCAGAATATTTTGTATTAGAAACAGTAGCCTTAAAAAATCATACATTTGTGGCTCTAAAATAGTAATATGGCAAGAAAAGTTAAAGAAACGGACGATTTACCGAAAGCGAAAGTCAATAAAACATCCTTAAAAAAGGCATTACGCATCTTTCAATATGTTGGAAAACACAAATGGAAGCTCTATTTAGGTCTGTTTTTTCTTCTTTTAACTGGTGGCACGGCTTTGTTATTTCCGATGATGCTTGGCGGACTCGTAAAAACAATTGAACAAAAAGATTTTTCGAAGATCAATGATATCGGACTTTATCTGATTCTTGTTTTAAGTCTACAATCGGTTTTCTCCTATTTTCGTATTTACCTCTTTGTAAATTATACAGAAAACACCTTAGCTAAGCTGCGTCAAGCTGTATATGCTCATCTGATTACATTACCCATGAGTTATTTTGTTCAGCAACGTGTTGGCGACTTGAATAGCCGAATGTCGGCCGATATTTCTCAGATACAAGACACCCTTACTACTACAATTGCTGAATTTTTGCGTCAATTCATGCTTGTCATCGGCGGAATTTCACTTTTACTATTTATATCACCCAAACTAACGCTGATGATGCTGGCTATTGTGCCTGTGGTAGCAGTGGCTGCTGTTGTTTTCGGGAGGTTTATAAGAAAAACATCAAAAGAGGTGCAGGAAAGAATTGCTGAATCGAATACGATTATTGAGGAAACATTGCAAGGAATTAGCAATGTGAAAGCCTTTGCAAATGAATTTTTCGAGAATGTCCGCTATAAAAAAAGTACAGAAGAGATTGTAAAAAACGCGATCCGTGGTGGTAAATTCCGTGGAGGGTTTGCGTCGTTTATCATTTTCTGCCTGTTTGGCTCTATCGTTGCCGTGATCTGGTATGGTGTTAATTTAGCTTCAAAAGGACAGTTATTGATCGGTGATCTTATCTCGTTCATTCTTTACTCTGCATTTGTTGGGGCTTCCTTTGGCGGTATCGCTGAACTATATGCTCAAATTCAAAAAGCGATAGGATCTGTGGAACGCGTTTTTGAAATTCTGGATGAAAAGCCCGAAGACCTTGATATCACATCCGAACACACAAACAATGCTAGGATAGAAGGAAATGTGAATTTCGAAAATGTAGCATTTACCTACCCTTCCAGAAAAGAGATACAAGTATTGAAGAATATTACACTTGCTGCAAAAAAAGGAGAAACCATCGCGGTAGTTGGACCCAGCGGTTCCGGAAAATCAACGTTGATTGGACTATTATTACGCTTTTATGATCCCGAAAATGGAACCTTATACATTGATGGGAAAGATGCAAAATCATATTCTTTAACAGAACTCAGAAACAACATGGCTATCGTCCCTCAGGATGTGTTATTGTTTGGTGGTACCATCAAAGAAAACATTGCATATGGAAAACCGAAAGCGAGCATTTCCGAGATTGTGGAGGCCGCTCGTAAGGCAAATGCATTGGAATTCATCGACACCTTTCCAGAGAAATTTGAGACCATTGTTGGCGAAAGAGGAATTAAACTTTCTGGAGGACAACGTCAGCGTATTGCTATTGCACGTGCTGTATTGAAAGATCCGAGTATTTTGATCATGGATGAAGCGACTAGCTCCTTGGATTCAGAATCGGAAAGAGTTGTTCAAGAAGCACTCGATAAACTGATGGTTGGTCGTACTTCTTTTGTTATAGCTCACCGTTTATCTACCATCCGTAAGGCTGATAAAATCATCGTTATAGAAAAAGGGGTTGTCCGCGAAAGCGGAACACATGATGAGTTGATGAAATTGGAAAACGGCATGTACCGTAACTTGAGTAATATGCAAATGCAATTAGCGTAATGCTATTGCATGGGAAGAAAAACAACTTTCTTCGTATCAAAAAACTCTTCCGTGAAATAGTATTTCAGGTTATAGAAAACAATTCGCTTCTGAAACTCTTTCAGCTCTTCTGTTAAGTCGCCACCTTTCAAATACAAGATGCCATTGGGTAAATTATTGAATTGATTTTTAGAGATCTTGTTTTGAACCCAGCGATAAAAAGTAGGAAATTCGGTAACCGCTCTACTGATAATAAATTCAAATTTTTCCTTCACCTCTTCTGCTCTTTTATGTTCGGCTCTTATATTTTTTAATCCGAGTGCTTGCGCAACTTCATTCACCACTTTTATTTTTTTACCGATAGAATCAACCAGATAAAAATTCGTCTCCGGAAACAGAATTGCCAGTGGAATTCCTGGGAAGCCTCCTCCACATCCAACATCCATAACATGTGTCTTCGGATTAAACTGCATCACTTTTGCGATCCCTAATGAATGTAAGACATGACGTTCATATAACAGATCAATATCTTTCCGAGAGATCACATTTATCTGTGCATTCCAGTGTTCATACAAGTCTTGTAGTTGCGAAAACTGCTCTTGTTGTTTGGCAGAAAGGTTTGGAAAGTACTTAAGAATAATAGCAATATCTGACATTGTTTTTGGTACTATAATTTGTTGGATGTTATTTCGAAATGAGTCGAGAAATCTATTGTGAATTGCAGATAAAAACTAATTAGATTTCTTGGCATTCGTAAGAGTAACATCACAATTAATATTCTGATTATGACTATATTTTCCCTTCTGAATTCTTGAGAATATTTGCTAGAAATTCGCGCGCTCTGAACAACTGTGCTTTTACTGTTCCTAAGGGCAACTCCAATTTCTCAGCTATTTCTTCATACGATAATTCATCAAAATAGCGGAGCTCTACCAACACTCTGTAGCGAGGCTTTAATTTTTCCACAACATCGCGCATGTGCTTCACCTTTTGCTTTTTCACCAGGCTTTCTTCTGGATTCATCCCCTCGGCCTTTATATCCATACTCATCTCACCACCTTCATCATTCTCAAAAGACCTGTCGATAGAAAAAGTATTCATCTTTTTCCGTCTAATAAAATCAATACAATTATTGGACGCAATTTTAAATAACCAGGTACTGAAGGCGTAGTTGGGAGTGTACTGAGTTAACCTTTTAAATGCCTTACCAAAAGCTTCAATTGTTAAATCATCTGCATCATCTTTGTTATTGACCATCTTCAACAACATAAAATAAACCGAATCACGATATCGTCCCATCAGTTCAGCATATGCTTTCTGATCATCTTTATCAAGCGCTGCACGAATCAAATGATAGTCATGTACAGCTTTTACTGAAAGATTTCCATCAAATTCTAATTCGTCCATTTTTTATTTCCATTTATTCTTTTTCATGAACATATTGGATATCGATATCATCGGATAAACAATAAGCAATGTGAATTCTATGATTGGCGTGAGAAACAAAAGATCTTTTTCAGCCAATAACTTCATCGATTTGTTAAAGATAATAATTTGTATCAACAATCGAAAAGCAAATAGCGATAGCACAACTAGCGGCTGAAACTGAAGGATTAAAGCAATAATAAATGAAATAAAAAAAAAGTACTGACTCATGCTCATTGCCATCAATCTAAATTTACTACCTGCATTATAATGCTTGAAAGTAGTAATATGTCTGCGTTTCTGACGGAACCAACCTTTAAAGGTTTTCTTAACTTTAGAAATGGTATGCGTATCTACACTTACCTCTATTTTGGAATTCTGCTTTGTTGCCGCCTCATTCACAAACAAGTCGTCATCACCCGACTCAATGTAATAATGGGAAGCAAACCCTTTCATTTTAAAAAACAGCGACTTTTTATATGCTAAATTCCTTCCTGTGCCCATATAGGTTTTACGGGCAAGGGAAAAAGATAAAAACTGCAAGGCGATCATAAAAGTATCAAACCGTATCAGCTTATTTAAAAAACCAGCTTTTTTCTCATAAGCACCATATCCCAAAACGATTTCAGTTTCATTAGAAAAATGTTGCATCATAGAACGCAGCCAATCTTTGCTATTGGGCTTGCAATCAGCATCTGTCAATAACAAATGCTCATGCGTAGCGCCTTTAATACCCATCATTAAGGCTACTTTTTTTCCATGTGAATAATATTCGTCCTCTTTGATAGTAACGATCTTCAGATTATCGTGTTTCTTGGCAAATTCCTTTAAAAAATCTGCCGTATTATCATAGGAACAATCGTTTACTACCACCACTTCAAATTCGGGATATTCCTGTTCAAAAATACGGGGAAGGAACTCTACCAGATTGTCATCCTCGTTCCGAGCACAAATAATAATGGAAGCTGGTGGAGTATTTTCCTGAACCTCCTTTTTTTTGTAGAAGGCTAAGCGGCTGAAGTAAGCGAAATAATACCAAAGCTGAACCATCAGTGCAACAAAAAAAACACTAAAAGCAACTAAACCAAACGAAAATTTTGTAAAAACTGACCAATCCATAATATAATTATCAAAAACCACCTCACTATTATTATCGGATAAAGGAGTAACGATACATCACAAAAATAGATGTAATGGTCTGTGGTATTCTATTATCTTTGCGATGATTTAAACAAAGTAATTAACAATTTGAAATTCACAATCTCTCATACCGATAAAAACAGCAAGGCACGTGCAGGGGAAATAGTTACCGACCATGGTACAATTCAAACGCCCATATTTATGCCCGTTGGCACTGCAGGTACCGTTAAAACCGTTCACCAGCGTGAGCTAAAAGATGACATTAAAGCACAGATCATACTAGGAAATACCTACCATTTATACCTTCGTCCCGGATTGGATGTGCTGGAAAAAGTTGGTGGATTACATCAATTTAATGGCTGGAACTTTCCACTACTGACAGACAGTGGTGGTTATCAGGTCTATTCCCTATCCGGACAAAGAAAGCTGACCGAAGAAGGGGCTAAATTCACCTCACATATTGATGGCAGCAAACATTTTTTCAGCCCTGAAAATGTGATGGATATTCAAAGAACCATAGGGGCTGATATCATCATGGCATTTGATGAATGTACACCCTATCCCTGCGAGTTCAATTACGCAAAGAAATCCATGGAAATGACACACAGATGGCTTAAACGCTGTTGCACACGGTTTGATGAAACAGAAGCTAAATACGGCTATTCACAAACCCTTTTCCCTATTGTTCAAGGAAGTGTATATCCTGACTTACGCGCAAAATCAGCAGAATTTATTGCTGCTCAAAACCGAGAAGGAAATGCAATTGGTGGATTATCGGTTGGTGAACCGGCTGAAGATATGTATGCAATGACCGAAGTTGTTTGCAATATATTACCTGCCGACAAACCCCGCTATTTGATGGGAGTTGGTACTCCTATCAATATTTTAGAATCCATAGATCTTGGAATTGATATGTTTGATTGTGTATTACCTACTCGTAATGCCCGTCATGGATTATTATATACGCAGCATGGAGTGATCAATATAAAAAACGAGAAATGGAAAGACGACTTTTCACCCTTGGATGAAAATGGAACCTCTTACGTTGATAAAGAATACTCGAAAGCGTATTTGCGCCACCTGGTGCATTCTCAGGAATATTTAGGTGCTCAGATAGCAAGCATACACAATTTGGCTTTTTATTTGTGGTTAGTGGGCGAAGCCCGGAAGCAAATAATAGCAGGCACATTCAGAGAATGGAAAAATAAAATGGTTGCCCAAATGAATAACAGATTATAATATTAGAAAACACACAAATTGAAATTATTAGATAAATATATCATCCGTAAATTTTTGGGGACTTTTTTCTTCTCCATGGCGCTGATCATACTTATTGTAGTTGTATTTGACATCTCAGAAAAGATTGATGATTTTCTTGCAAAGGAAGCGCCTTTAAAAGCGATCGTTTTTGATTACTACTTCAACTTCATTCCATTTTTTCTCAATTTATTTAGCCCTCTTTTCACATTTATTGCAGTTATATTTTTCACTTCACAAATGGCTACCCGCACAGAAATTGTAGCGATCTTAAGCAGTGGAGTAAGTTACAACCGTTTACTATTCCCATACATACTATCAGCCACCGTCATCGCGATTCTTTCGCTCTACCTGAATAATTTTGTGATTCCACATGCTACTAAAAAGCAGATCGCCTTTGAGGACAAATATATTCGGAATGAATATTACAACAACGATCGCAATATTCATTTGCAGCTATCCCCAGGAAATTATGTGTACATGGAACGATACAGCTCGGATGAAAATATCGGATATAAATTTTCGATCGAGAAATTCAACAAAGGGAAATTGTATTACAAATTAATGGCAGAAAGTATTAAATGGGATAGCCTTAAAAATAATTGGGTGATACAAAACTATTACATCCGTTACTTAAATGGGATGAACGAATACATTAAAAAAGGAACAACGATTGATACCACTTTTTCTTTTACGACAAAAGAATTTGGAAGGAAGGACAATACTGTAGGAACAATGGATTACTTTGAATTAAATAATTTTATCGATTCTGAAAAACTAAAAGGCTCCGACAATATTGAGGTTTATGAAATTGAGAAATACCGAAGAACAGCATTCCCTTTTGCAACATTTGTATTAACACTTATTGGTGTTGCTATTGCCAGCCGTAAGATCAGAGGGGGGATTGGAATGCATATTGGTTTGGGGATATTCATCAGTTTTGCATTCATTATGTTCATGCAAGTCACTACTACTTTTGCCGCCAGCGGATTAGTTTCTCCACTTATCGCTGTTTGGATTCCGAATGTGCTATTCAGCTTTTTGGCTTGGTACCTTTTGAAGATTGCTCAGAAATAGTTTTCGAAATTTACAACTTCCCTTCCCAGACAAAACAATTTTCAAATTCTTTTTTCAAATCCGTCGAAGTTTTGAATATCCCGTAAAGGGAAGATCCACTGCCACTCATGGCTGCATAAACTGCTCCTTTCGAGTACAACTTCTCTTTGATGTTCTTTAGTTCAGGAAACTGAGCAAAAACAGAATCTTCAAAATCATTATGAATAAACTCTTTCCATTGTTCTAAAGGTAAATTTAAAACATCCTCTTCTAAAGAACGAACAGCCGCTTTTGGTTTTATACCACTGTATGCTTTTGCCGTATTGATATGAATATTGGGGTAGATCAAACCTAAATAATAATTACTAAGATCCACTTTTGTTGATTCATATACATCACCACGGCCCTCAGCAAACGAAGGTTTGTTGCTGATAAAAAAAGAACAATCACTTCCTAGCTGACGTGCATAATTGTGCATCTCGCCCCAGGAGATTCCGAGTTCAAATTTATCATTCAACAAACGGATGAAAAATGCCGCATCAGCAGAACCACCACCTAAACCGGCTCCGATAGGAATGTGTTTATGTAAATGGACATTCACATTCGGCAAAGGATAATCTGCCGAAACCAAATGATAGGCATAATAACACAGATTATCAGTTATGTCACCGGGAATCTCAATACCTGATGAAGTAAAAGAAATACGCTCGGCTCCTAGTTCTGTATTTTCAACTACTTCTAACGCATCGCATAAACCGAAAGGATAAAAAACACTTTCAATATTATGAAAGCCATCTTCCCGTTTTTCAATAATGTTGAGTCCTATATTTATTTTAGCATTTGGAAATGTGATCATAATAAAAAATAAAAATTACCACTAAGGCACTAAGCTACGCAAAAGAATTATTAAGAAAAACATATATAAAATCTATTCCGAATGTTTGCGCGGTGTCATTTCGAGCATTCTGCGTTGAAGCAGACATTATCGAGAAAGCGCGATGGAAAAGTAGATTACTGTTTTACAAACTTCATACTCCCGCCATAATTCAAATCTCTCACAAAATAAATCCCGTTTAATAAAAACGAGACATCAATTGTTTCTGTTTTTTCAATTTTAGAATTTATTAATTCTTCCCCTAATAAATTAACAATGGAAATCGTTGTAGGTTTAGTTGTTTCAATTGTTAATCGATTAGTTGTTGGATTTGGAAAAACAGAAATGAAGTTTTGGTGCTGAGAATTTTCTAAAATACCAAGTGGTGTTTGACTTAGTTTTTGAACGAAAACGTCAAAAACTCCCATTGAAGCTAAATTATATATTCCGGCACCAGGATCAAAGTCGACCGAACTCCCAAAATACCCAACCGTATATACGTTACTGCTAGGATCAATTGTTAAAGCATTTCCACAATCATTGGCTACTCCACCAAAACTTTTTGTCCAAACAAAATTACCTGAGTTATCTAGTTTTGAAATAAATACGTCTGAACTGTCAACAGCTGTTAAATTATAGACTCCAGCACTTGGATCAAAATCCGCAGTCAAATTATAATATCCTACAGTATATACATTATTATTCGCATCTAAAGAAATCGATTCCCCTCTATCAGAGGATGCGCCTCCCATTTTTTTTGCCCAGATAAAGTTCCCCACGGCATCCAATTTTGATACGAATATATCTTCTCCACCAGCAGAGGTTAAATTTGATGTTCCTAAACTGGGATCAAAATCGACAGTGCCAATAAAACTCCCGGTAGTATATACCGCGCCACTGTTGTCAAAAGTAATAGACATTCCGAAATCTCTATTAGTTCCGCCCATTTTTTTTGCCCAAATAAAATTTCCTAAAGAATCTAATTTTGAAATGAATATATCTTGCAAACCGGAAGAAGTCAAATTAAATATTCCTGCTCCAGGATTAAAATCGACAGTTCCATTAAAATATCCTGTAGTATAAACATTCCCAAGTGAATCAACTATAACTGAACTTCCATTTTCTTCACCAGATCCACCCATTTGTTTTGCCCAGATAAAATTGCCAGAACTATCTAATTTTGAAACAATAATATCTACGCTTCCTGAAACCGAATTTAAATAAAATGAACCTAAACCTGGGTCAAAATCCACAGAATTTTGAAAAGCACCCGAATAATAAATATTCCCATTCTTATCATTAACAATCGAAGAGGCCTGGCAATAATAAACCCCGCCTTCCATTTTTTTTGCCCACACAAAATTTCCTGAAGAATCTAATTTTGAAATAAAAAGATCTACTAAACCACCACCTGTTAGTATGCATGTCCCTATACCCGGATCAAAATCAACCGAACCATTAAAAGTACCTGAAGAATAAACATTTCCGAAGTCATCAATGGAAATAGAATATCCATAGCCACTTAATGATCCAGCAAATTGTTTGGCCCATATAAAATTTCCCAGATTATCTAATTTAGAAATGAAGATATCACTATACCCTGTAGATGTCAAATTGTAAGTTCCTGTACCCGGATCAAAATCGACAGTTCCGTAAAAATCCCCTATCGTGTATATATTTCCTGACGAATCAGAAGCAACAGACCTCGCAACTTCGGATGATGTGCCCCCCATCTGCTTCGCCCATTGAAATGCTGGCGATTGAGCATTTAAAATAAATGTTGCGAATATTATTACAGATAATAGAAGTATTTTTTTCATCTCTTATTAGGTCTTCTGTAAATATACAAAAACTATAACATGACGAATGTCATTGCGTTTAAAAAGCACTTGTATTAATTTGCTTTACAAAAAAATCAACTACATGGAGCACAATTTCCCTTTTCATGAATCACTGAATACAGCTAAAATGCTGATCGATCAGAATAAGGACAATGCATTTATTAAAGCACAACTTATTCAAAAAGGTGTAGATCCTACCATTATTGCGGAGGTGATGAAGCAGGTAAAATACATCCGGAATGCCTCCCGTACAAAAAACGGGACCTATTTGATCCTTCGTGGCGTATTTCTTCTTGGATTAGGGTTCATTTGTTGCATTTTACTGACAGGGAGCGGCACCTCCATCGACTTTGCCCTTTATGGCTTAACGGCTTTAGGTGCAGTCATACTGGTGGCCGGATTGGCCATGATCTTCCATTAAAAAAGAATCAAATCACAATTTAGAGATATTTTAGTATTTTAGCGTCCGATAAACTATTTGAAGGATGAACTATTTAGATTTTGAAAAACCAATCGAAGAATTGCATGAGCAATTAGAAAAGGTGAAACAAGTAGCTGAAAAAAGTGGTGTAGATGTTTCAAAAACGATTGAGGACATTGAAGAAAAGATAAAAAAAGCACAAGCCGAGATCTATGGAAATCTGACTCCATGGCAGCGAGTGCAGGTTTCCCGTCATCCCGACAGACCCTATACCCTAGCTTATATCGATTATTTAACGGATGGAACATTCATGGAATTGCATGGCGACCGTACAGTAAAAGATGACAAAGCGATGGTGGGCGGTTTTGGAAGTATAGATGGCAAAACCGTTATGTTTATTGGGCAGCAAAAAGGCATCAACACCAAAATGCGCCAAATCCGTAACTTCGGAATGCCAAACCCAGAGGGGTATCGCAAAGCTTTACGATTAATGAAGCTTGCTGAGAAATTCAACAAACCTATCGTTACATTAATAGATACACCCGGTGCATTTCCCGGATTAGAAGCGGAAGAACGTGGACAAGGTGAAGCAATCGCTCGTAACTTACTGGAAATGTCGCAACTGAAAGTGCCTGTTATTTGTATTGTTATCGGTGAAGGAGCTTCTGGTGGAGCGCTTGGAATCGGAATTGGCGATAAAGTAATGATGTTGGAAAACACCTGGTATTCGGTCATTTCTCCTGAATCTTGTTCTTCTATTTTATGGAGAAATTGGAATAATAAAGAACGTGCTGCTGAAGCTTTGAAATTAACACCAAAAGACATGCTTGGCAACAAACTGATTGATGGAATTATTTCAGAACCATTAGGTGGCGCTCACACCAACCATGAAGCAGCATTCAAATTTGTGAAAGACGAGATCCTGAAACAATTGGCTACTTTGGAAAAACTAGATCCTAAAAAACGTGTTGAAAAACGCATTGAAAAGTTCTGTGCGATGGGTGTTGTCAACGAAGAAGATTAATCAAAATTTTATACGAACATCCATAAAAAAACCTTCGAGCTTTCGAAGGTTTTTTTATGTTTATATCAACTGGTATGGTCGGTCACGATTACCCATTTGCCTTTTATCTTTTTCCACAGCAAGGTATAATATCCTCCTACATCTCCTTTTTCTCTTTTCAAGTCCCACTTACCTATTACATAACAACTTGTTTTTGAAAGTTCTTCTACGCTGATGATCGCAAAAGTCAATTCGCCCATGGTCGCTTTATCCGGATAACTTTTTTTATAATGCTCCAAGGTGCTTTTCCAGCCATACGTAATTCCATTCTTACCAATGAATTTCAAACTGTCGTCATTCCAGTAGGATGACATAAATCCGTCCAGATCTCCTTTGTTCCATGCTAATTGCTGGTCATGCATGATCTTTTCGATGACAGGTTTCATTTTAGTACTTTTTTGAGAAAATACTGAAGTAGCAATTAACAGCAGTGCAATTATTGATAAATATCTTTTCATACAAACACTTTATTTAGTTCATTTCAAGCCCTCTTCGAAGAAAGGGCGTGGCAATCTTATGAAGAGGTAGAGATCGCTTCAATCGTTCCACTCTCGCAATGACGCTCCGAAAAACTACTGCCTACTTCCCCGAACTCACCTGCACAGATATTCCTCCTGCATCATTCTCTTCCTTGTCATTTCCATTGAACGACTTCATATTATTATCCGGAGTACGGTCAATCAATTTATTGTACGGATCGATTCCAACTTTAACTGGCTCTTCATTTACCATGATTTCAAAGTCCATTTTGCTCTTTGTGATCTTTCTCTTCTGAAGATACAACTCCGTATCTGTTTTTTTGCCATCCACTTCTTTGCTGCCAAACACTCCAATATCAATCCAATCTGCGATCAATTCCTCTTTCATTTTTCCGATGCTATCCGCTTTCATCTTTTTGCTTTCCACGGAGAATTTCACCAGATATTTTCCATCTTTTGTTTTTGTGTAGGAACACTTAGTTGTTTTATTTTCATACATCGTGATCGATTCGAACATATCATTGATGATGTATTTTAAACTGTCTGGAGTAGCGGCTTTCAGATAACTTATAAATTCGATTGAATTCGTGTACGGTGGTTCCTGGTAAGCTACCTTCGCAATGTATTTACGAAGTGCTGCATTCAACGAATCTTCTCCGATATAATCTTTCAAAGCATACATGATCACACTTCCTTTGTTATAATGAATGTATTGTTGATTCTCCACTAACTTCAAAGGCAATTCTTTTTTTGCTTCCAATGCTCTTGCCTGCAAATAATTTCTCATTTCATATTTCAGAAATTTCTTCATAGCAGGTTTTCCGAATTCTTTTTCCATTACCATCAACGCAGAATATTGTGCCATTGTTTCCGACATCAAGGTAGAACCTTGCACATTCCCTCCAATCACCTGATGTGCCCACCACTGATGTGCCACTTCATGTGCTGTTACATAAAACGGATAATCAATGGACAGCGGGTCTTTATCATTCACCTTCGCAATAAATCCTATCCCTTCCGAAAAGGGAATGGTGTTGGGAAACGATTGTGCAAATGTTGCATAACGTGGGAATTCTAATATGCGGACTTGTCGGTGCTGATAAGGACTAAAGTTTTGGGTATAATAATCCAACGACTTTTTAATTCCTTTTATCATGCGATCCAAGTTGTATTCATGTCCTTTGTTGTAATAGATTTCTATAGCAACCGATTTGCCGGTTGATGGTTCCATCCATTTGTCGCGTTTCACTTCATAACGCGCTGACAAAAAGGAGTAGAAGTTCAGAATCTTGCAATCCATTTTGTAGTGAAAGAAATTTCTTCCATTCTCATTCCATTGCTTGATGAGATACCCTGGAGCAACTGCAGTCTGATCGCCTGAAGTACTTACTACACATTCAAAATTAATCCAGTCGGCATCGTTGCTGATATACGTATTCATCCTTGCAATGCTATCGTTCACATTCGACATGCGTTCTTTTTTAGGTAAGTTATATTTTTTACGGGTAGCCGCTTCTGTCAACTCCCCTTGTTCATTATAACCTAAGCTTGGCATCAATTCACTGTTAAAGAAACTTCCGTTGTATACAATTGCCGTTCCGGCTTCAGTACTTTTGAATCCTTTCGGAAAATAGTCGATGGACATATCCAGCTTCAATGAATCACCCGGTTTCAAAGGCTGAGAAAGTTTGTAAATATAGAATCCATTTGTAATATCATCCACCACTTTCATGGCAGCTTTTTCAAATTTCAATTCATTGACATGAATACGTGTAGTTAAATTTAAAATGATGCTGTCTACGTTCTTGTTGCTTTTGTTTTTCAGAATATAAAAACCATTCATCTTAACACCCAGCTGTTGTGGGAAAATAGCCACATTCCAATTTACTGAAACAATTCTTGGCTGTTGCGTTTTTGTATACCGCTTGTACTTTTTTTCGAATTCAGCTTGCGATCTTTCTTCTGCTTTTGCTGAGACAACTTTATTAAGAATATTTGTATTGTAATAAATGAAACCGCCGCTAAATAAAAAAACAAGCAGTGAAAGTGTCATTACAATTTTTGCTTTTCTATTAAATAAAGATCTTGCAATTCGCACTCTACTTTTAAAACCTTTTTCTTTTCCACGTGTCCACATTAAATTGGATATCACAATCAGGATCATTCCAAAACCAACCCAATACAACTTAAATATGAAAAAAGAAAAGATGATATGTCCATATCCGTTCATATCTGAATAAGGCAATTCCGGGCCACTGCTATTAAACAAAGCCATTTGGTTTCTCCATTCTAACAGTTCGAAAACGATAGGAATAGCGAGAATAAGGATGGATATAAAATATCCTACATATCGGTTATTAAAAATAGTCTGAATAAACAAAGTAAGCACACAGGTCAATGCCAAACCGATCAGTTGCATTCCAAAAAGATCTTTAATGTATTGCAACACCTCCACTTTATAATACCCATAATACATCTGGATCATCATCCCGGTGATCATAATCACAACAAGTAAAACAGCCTGCACCATGATCAACGCAATTAACTTAGAAGTAAAATTCACGAACGATTTTATCGGAGCTGTACCAACAAGTTCTTCAACTTTTGCATCACGTTCGCGCCATACTAAAACACCTGCATAAAAAATAATAATGATGTTTAAAAATAAACGGAACAAGGCACCACCAACCTCTAAGATCTGATAGGTTAAGGGGTACGTTGGAGTTCCATAAATGGCGCCACCAAGAGGAACAACCAACATAAGTGAAGCAACGGCTAATAATGCGATGATCAGAAAGAAAATACTTTTTACTATTTTATTGAACTCAAATTTTGCCAGGAACCAGGTTTGATACCAACTGAATTTTGTTGTGAAATTCTGAACTGCTTTTGGGATATCTGACAAAGCAAGTACTGGAGCCGATGCCAGCGAAAGCATTTCCTTTTTATTTTTTCTGCTGAAGAAAGAGATTGGATTATTAAACTGACTGAATTGAAATCTGTAATAGGTAAGCGCTGTGATACCAATGCTTATCGCCAACCAAACCATACGGTTTAACATCAATACACCTTCAAAAGGAATACGTAAATTATTTTGTTCATCGGGCGACCAGTACTTTGTTAAGCTCCGGAAAGCCTGAGCTCCGAAAGGTTCCAACACAGCTGCTAATGTTTGGTTATCGATATCGGCCAACAAAGCATTGGCAATGTTTTTCACGATTACAAAAGCAATACATCCTACATAACCAGCAATCATATTGCGTGTGAAAGTCACTAATGAAAAGAAAATGGCTCCAACTAATAAGGTATTCGGGATTACAAAATAAATAAATGGCTCTATATAATTCATCAGATGAACAGGCCCAAATCTGTGCGGATCAGATCCACCAAGGATCGCACACATCATCATGTGTCCCAACAAACTACCGGTCAATACAAACAAAGCAACCAGAAAGGCTGCCCCAAATCGTCCGATCATATAACCGAATTTGCTGATCGGTTTAGTAAATAATAAAGGATGCATGTTGTATTGAAAATCCTTATAAACAGCTGGAGCAATGATGGTGATCAGAATGATCAAGCCGACAAAGCCTGTATTTATTTTAGAGATAAAATCGGTGATCGCTTTTGCGGAGTTAACAATTGTATTGGAGTCGTTATCGCTATTACCCAAAAACCCTCCTGCTGCAAGCATTCCGAATACAGAGAACAAGAAAAAAACAAGGAAGAAGATATATACGGCTGGTCGTTTGAACCAAAGCTTTAATTCGAAAAGAAAAATTTCTTTGAACATATTTAAAGTTAATTAAGGTATTGGGTTAAATAAGGCTGTAAGTTCCAATGCGTCTTCAATTACTTAATTAGTAATCGTAGCAAAATAAACATCTTCCAAATCAGCGATCAATGGTATGAACGATGCATCCGGTTGGGATGCATGATATACATGAATCTGAATTTTACCTTCCACAACCTTCGTTGAGATCACCCGGTGGTTTGCTTTATGAGCTTCTAATTCTTCTTTATCGATTAGCTTCATCCAAATCTTCCCTTTCATATCTTCTATCGCTTGCGCAGGTTTTCCGGAAAGCAGCACAGTCCCCTGATTCATGATGACCATATTTGAACAAAGGTTACGCACATCTTCAACGATATGCGTTGACAAGATCACAATGATATTTTCTCCAATCTCACTCAACAAATTGTGAAAACGATTGCGTTCCATAGGATCTAATCCTGCTGTAGGCTCATCCACAATAATTAATTTAGGATTACCAAGTAATGCCTGAGCAATACCGAAACGCTGACGCATTCCGCCGGAATAATCACCAATGTTACGTTTGCGTGCATCAAACAAATTCGTTTGATTCAAAAGAGCTTCACATATCTCTTTTCGTTCTCTTGGATTAGAGATTCCTTTCAGAATTGCAAAGTGATTGATCATATCCCAAGCTGAAACTTTCGGATAAAAACCAAAGTCCTGAGGAAGATATCCCAATACTTTTCTTACTTCATCCTTATGTTTTAGCACATCCAAATCACCCAACATTATACTTCCGCTATCGGCCTCCTGTAAGGTGGCAATTGTTCTCATTAAAGAAGATTTGCCTGCACCGTTTGGCCCTAACAGCCCAAACATGCCGCTGCCGATCTCTATATTAACATTGCTTAATGCTTTCAACCCATTCGAATAGGTTTTAGAAAGGTCTGTGATCTTTAAATTCATAGGTTTTATTGTATAATTTTTGTTGGGGTATTTGATACATCAAATTACTGGACGATCAAGTTTCACATTTGTTACAATTTTATTTTAAAATATACACTCCTGTCTTTGTTCATTGAATGAATTGGAACTCATCCGGTTATTTCATCTCATCCATGATAGAGATCGTTTCATGCAGGTAGATATCTTTCTTAATGGCTTTGTACCATTCTTTATTTCGATTAACTTTAATAGTATCGCTATTAGAAAATGCATCCGCTTTTAAAGCAACCACATCGAATCCAGGGATTTCTTTATCCAACTCATCCATTTTTTTAGATTCGTCTTTGTATTGCTTTTGCTCCGCAACATATTTATCAAAATTCAGGGATACCATGGTATCATCTTTTTGTTTCTTCAAACGTTTTGCCGTTTCATTTAATATCGCAAAACCTGCGCTGTTTTTTACACGTTCTTCACTGTTAGCTTTCAACTTTTCTAAGGAATAGGAAGGCTTAACAGGAATGTATCCTGCCGGACTGATCTCGTCCCAGGCCATCGGATAATCTTGTTCTTTTTCGCCTTGATCCAATAAATAATACGGATCCGGAAGGGTAATATCAGGGATCACTCCTTTTAACTGTGTGGCACCTCCATTGATACGGTAAAACTTCTGGGTAGTGATTTTTACGGAGCCTAAAGGTTTAACATTTGCATAAGCGGGTGGAACGTAATCATCCAAGTCGTAAAAACGTTGCACGGTACCTTTTCCAAAAGATGTGGGTGAAGTCCCAACAATGACTGCACGGTGATAATCCTGCATGGCTGCTGCCATAATTTCAGAAGCCGAAGCCGAATTAGAATTCACAATGATCGTTAAAGGACCATTATACACAACACCCCTTGCTCGGTCTCTCAGTACTTGTGCTTTCCCCTCTCTTTGTTTAACCTGAACAACTGCTCCCGTATCAATGAATAATCCCGCCATATCCACAACATCTGACAAAGAACCACCGCCATTGTAACGAAGATCTAAAACAATACCATCCACTTTTTCTTCATTCAGCTTCTGAAGTTCTTTCTTCATATCTATCGAACAACTCCTTCCGCCTTTACCATTAAAATCTGCATAGAATGATGGAAGTTTAATGTAGCCAATATTTTTCTTTCCTTTCAAGATCACCGATTGAACATACGAATCTTCCATAACAACAATATCGCGGATGATTGGAATAATGATCGCACTTCCATCCGGCTTCTTAACGGTCAATCTCACTTCCGTACCTTTTTTACCTCTGATCAATTGAACAGCATCATCCAGTTTCATGTCTACCACATCCACAGGATCAGCAGCTCCTTGTCCAACTTTTAAGATAATGTCTCCCGTTTTTAATTGTCCTTGCTTATAAGACGCACTTCCAGGAACAATACTGCTAACTTTAATATAACCATCTTTCTCCTGCAGTTGAGCTCCAATTCCTTCTAATTGCCCGCTCATGCTGATATCAAAGTTTGCTTTTGCTTTCGGTGCGAAGAATTCAGTGTGCGGATCATAGATTCCTGTTATCGCATTAAAATAAATTTCAATACGGTCGTCACGATCGAATTCTTTAATTCGTTTAAAGTAATCGTCATTGTTCTTTAGTATCTTTTTACGTGCATCGATTTCCAACTCTTCTCTGGTTTTGATCTTTACCGTATCGCTTTTCTCTTTTGCTTTTGTTTGGTTATCCATCAATTCTATAACACGAGAAAGCGTTTGGTATTTTAAGGATTTACGCCACTCTTCTTTTAAAGAATCTTTGTTTTTAGCGTAGGTCAGCTTTTCGGCATCCAACTGCACTTCCTCATCGGAATTAAAATCAAAAGGTTTAGAGAGAATATCCGTGTAATAACTTTTTGCTTCATCCACACGTTTATTGATGATCTCAAGCGACTTATCAAAAAAGATGAAGGTTCCGTTATTAACGTCATCATCGATGGAATGATTGAATTTCTGAAGTTCATCCACATCGGACTGAATTAGGAATTTCTTATTGTAATCGAGGCGCTGCAGATAAAGCTTAAGAACCTTTTCGGAAAATTTATCGTTCACCTCCATAGGAGCATAATGAACGTTTTTAAGGCTTTGCATCAAAATTTGATCGATGGCTGCTTCTTTATCTGATTGAACAATATAGGTCGCTGAAACCATTGCCACTGCAACAGGGATCAGGAATAATAATTTTTTAGTTCTTGTCATAAGGGTAAAATTAAACATTTTTACGTCCCGACTACTATCGAGACGATTAATCTGCGTGTTATGAAATGTAGAAAGGGCTCCACTTTTTACGATAATAATGATGAACAGTTCTGTTGTATTATTTAAGATGCTTCAAAGAGATTGCCAAAGTCAACTAATTCGATCAAACGAGTATAATTTTGAGCTTTTTCATTCGCAATGACGAACAAATTAAATACATCCCAATAAGAACAAATTACCATTCTCCTAACGCTCAAATATCCCCAAAGTTATACCCGAAAAATATTATTTAACAATTTATAACAGAATGTTATTTTGCTATACATTTACTTCAAAATTCATACACCCATCATTCTAACCAAAAAAATTTCCTAAAAAAATGTCGAAACGACTGTTATTATTCATTGCAGGTCTTGTTGCTGCCTGCCTGATTGGACTTACCGTATTTAGCAAATTGCATTCCTCCTCTCATGAAGAAAAGACGAATCCTGCATTCAGCGCGTATATTAACGCATATACATCCGGAATCATCTCATGTGAATCAACCATCCGAATTTTATTGACCAATGAAAATACTACTCCAATCGAAATAGGAAAACCAATCGATAAATCGTTGTTTGAATTTTCTCCGAATATAAAAGGTGTGGCTATTTGGATCGATAGCAGAACAATTGAGTTTCGTCCCGAAAAACCATTGCCTACTAAGACACACTACGATGCTGAATTTTATTTATCCAACATCTTAGATGTTCCTTCTGAATTTGAAACATTCAAATTCGATTTTCAAACGATGCAACAATCGTTTGAAGTTTTTGTAGATGGAATGACTACTACAGATAAAAAACAATTGCGTGTACAACGTTTAGATGGTACGCTATCGACAGCTGATGTAGCAGATCCGCGAGCAATAGAAAATACTGTGACGGTAAAGCAAAATGGAAAATCTCTACCTATCACCTGGATCCATGAAGGCAACAGAACGGTTTCCAGATTTACAGTAGATGGCATTCAACGCACTGAAAATCCGGGCAAAGTAGAACTTTCCTGGAATGGTGACGCATTGGATGTGAGTAATATAAAAGGAAGTAAAACGATCGAGATTCCTGCGCTAGGTGATTTTAAAGTAGTGAATGTGAAAGTTATTCAAAGTCCTGAACAATATGCTGTGATACAGTTTTCGGACCCTATCCTAGAAAATCAAAATTTAGATGGATTGATTTCACTTACTGGTGGTGCTCCATTAAAATATATTATTGCCGACAATGAAGTACGCGTCTATCCTCAAAACAGACTGGTAGGTGCACAAACCATCACCGCAGAATTGGGTGTAAAAAATATTTTAGGGATGCCTTTACGTTCACGTTATGTGTTGGAAGTGTTGTTCGAAGAACTAAAACCGGAAGTGCAGTTAATCGGCAACGGTGTGATTCTTCCAAACTCCAACGGTTTGATATTTCCATTCAAAGCGGTGAGTTTAAAAGCTGTTGATGTGAAAATATTAAAGATCTACGAAAAAAATATTCCACAGTTCCTTCAGGTAAATAATATGGAAGGTGATCGTGAATTGAGACGCGTAGGAAAAGTCGTTTTGAAGAAAACAATTCAGCTGACACAAAAAAGCGCCAATGACTTAGGTAAATGGAACACCTATTCGTTCGATCTAGCACAGTTAATTAAAACTGAACCGGGTGCAATCTATAAGATCATCATCAGTTTCAAAAAAGAATACTCTACCTATAAATGCGACAGCACAGATACTGGGTCCTCAGCTATTTTTGATAACGGCAGCGACATGACCGAAATAAAAAATGACGGCACCGATGATGACGATGAAAAAGATTGGGATTACTATGGTGATTATTATTATAATGAAAGTGAATATTATGATGAAGGTGACGAAGGGGAATACAATTACAACGACAGTTATGAGCAACGTGATAATCCTTGCAGCAAATATTATTACAGAAGCAGAGAAGTAAGTCGTAATGTATTGGCATCCAATCTTGGATTGATTGCTAAACGAGGAACTGACGGATCTATGAATTTTATCGTTACTAATTTAGTGACGACAAAACCAATGCCGAATGTAACAATGGAGTTGTTGGATTATCAGCTACAGGTTATCAAGACATTAAAGACCGATGCCGATGGCATGTGCAATGCCACATTCAAAAAGAAACCTTTCTTATTGGTTGCAAAAACAGGAAAACAACGCGGCTACTTAAAATTAGATGATGGCTCAGCTTTATCTTTAAGTGCGTTTGATGTGTCTGGTGAAGAAGTACAAAAAGGATTGAAAGGATTCATTTATGGTGAGCGCGGAGTATGGCGTCCAGGTGACACCTTGTTCTTAACCTTTATGCTCGAAGATAAATTAAACACCCTTCCAAAAAATCATCCTGTTGAATTTGAATTATTAAATCCGCAAGGACAAGTGTTCCGGAAGATGGTGAAGACTAGTGGACTTAATGGTTTTTATAATTTTACAACAACAACCGAGAAAAGTTCTCCGACAGGAAACTGGACCGCTCGTGTAAAAGTAGGCGGTGCATGGTTCACAAAGAACATCAAGATAGAAACCATTATGCCGAACCGATTGAAATTGAAATTGGATTTCAGCGTGGACAAACTTTCTATTGCGCATAAAGATCAGAATGGAACACTGGAAGTAAAATGGTTGGTAGGTGCTATAGCGAAAAATTTAAATGCGAAAGTGGAAGTAACCTTAAACCAGACAAAAACCACTTTCAAGAAATATGAAGAATATAATTTTGATGATCAGGCTAGAAGTTTCACATCGGAAGCGCAAACTATTTTTGATGGCAACACCGATGAGCAAGGAAAGGCAAGCATCAAACCGAATATTACCGTAAAAGATGCTGCTCCCGGTCTCTTACGTGCGAACTTTAAAGTACGTGTGTTCGAACAAGGCGGTGCCTTCAGCGTGGATCAATTCTCAATGCCGTATTCTCCTTATACTTCTTATGTGGGTATTAAAGTACCGGAAGGAAATAAATACAGCGGCATGCTACTAACTGATACCAATCACATTATTAAAGTAGCAACGGTTGACAGCGATGGGAAACCAATTTCGAAAAGTAAACTACATGTGCAGGTTTATAAAGTTGGTTGGCGCTGGTGGTGGGATTCCTATGATGGTGATCTTGCCAATTATGTGGGTAATGAATACAAAGCTCCTTTGCAAGACCAATGGATCTCTACTTCCAATGGTAAAGGACAATTTGTATTGCGTGTAAACCGCCCAGAGTGGGGACGCTATTATGTTTGTGTGACCGATGAAGAAAGCGGACACCGCACCGGACAGACCGTTTACATCGATTGGCCATCTTGGGCAGGCTCCTCTCCGAAAGGAAATGAAGGTGCTACCTTATTATCCTTCTCGAGTGATAAAAAATTATACAACGTAGGCGACAAAGTAAAATTAACAATCCCTTCCAGTGCTGAAGGTCGCGCATTGATAAGTGTAGAGAGTGGTTCGAAAGTGATCAAAGCATATTGGGCAGAAACAAAAAAAGGAGAAACGAATTTCGAATTTCCTGTGACCGCTGACATGACACCGAACGTGTATGTGAACGTAACACTTGTTCAGCCGCATGCACAAACGATCAACGACTTACCAATTCGTTTGTATGGTGTAATCCCTATTTCGGTAGAAGACCCTCAAACACATTTGAATCCGGTGATCGTGACACCTGAGAAATGGAGTCCGGAAACAAAATCAAGCTTAACGGTTTCTGAAAAAGACGGAAAAGAAATGACCTATACCATCGCCATTGTGGATGAAGGATTATTGGATATCACACGATTTAAAACGCCAGATCCTTGGGGTGCTTTTTATGCACATGAAGCATTGGGTGTTAAAACATGGGATCTTTTCGATTTAGTAATGGGTGCTTACGGAGCAGAGCTGTCGCGCATCTTAGCGATTGGTGGTGACGGTGACATTAATAACAAAGCAGGCAACAAAGCCAACCGATTTAAACCGATGGTGAAATTCATGGGTCCTTACTTCCTAAAAAAAGGAGAAAAACAAACACATGAATTCATGATGCCACAATATGTGGGTTCGGTAAGAACGATGGTAATAGCGGGTTACAAACAAGCCTATGGCTCTGCCGAAAAAACAACACCTGTGCGCAAGCCATTGATGATTCTTGGAACATTGCCGCGTGTAGTAGGTCCAGGAGAAGAAGTGGATTTAGCAGTTGATGTGTTCGCGATGGAAAAACAAGTGAAGAATGTAAAAGTGAATATTCAGATGAATGGTATGTTCAGCGCATTGGATGGCACATCTAAACCAATCACGTTCAAAGAAACCGGTGATGAAGTAGTCACTTTCAAATTGAAAGTAAATTCTAAATTGGGTATTGGTAAAGTAAAAATTGTAGCCACCAGCGGATCGGAGAAAGCGAATTACGACATTCAAATAGATGTGCGTAATCCGAATCCGAAAGTGATCAATGTAGTTGAAAGTGTCATCGAAGTAGGCAAGACCTGGACTTCACCTTACACGCCTGCAGGCATGACCGGAACCAATAAAGGAACCATCGAATTATCGAGCATCCCTCCTATTAATTTAGGAGAGCGTTTGAAATATTTAATTGAGTATCCGCATGGATGTATTGAACAAACGACTTCAGCAGTATTCCCGCAATTGTATCTGAACGACATCATGGAACTGAACAGCGATTTCAAAATTGCCATCAACAAAAATATCAAAGCAGGTATTGAACGCATCAAACAATTCCAAACCTCCAACGGTGGAATGAGCTATTGGGCCGGACAATATGAAGCAGACGATTGGGGAACAAGTTATGCAGGTCACTTTATGCTTGAAGCAGAAATGAAAGGCTATACCTTACCTCCTGGTGTGATCGAAAACTGGAAACGTTATCAACGAAATATGGCCAACAACTGGACGCCTCATTCACGTGATAATTATTACTATTATAACAATGATCTACAACAAGCCTATCGTTTGTACACACTTGCTTTAGCGAAAGCACCTGAGCTAGGCGCAATGAATAGACTGAAAGAATATGGTGATTTATCTGTGGCTGCGAAATGGCGATTGGCTGCAGCATATGTAAAGGTGGGGCAACCGGAAACAGCAAAAAAATTAATTTCCAATTTAACTACCGCTATTCCGAGGTATTGTGAAATGGGCTACAGTTATGGTTCGAACGACCGTGACGAAGCAATGATCCTGGAAACGTTGACATTGCTGGATATGAAAGCAAAAGCAGCACCATTGGTAAAAGGTATTTCTGTTGCATTGAGCCGTAACGACTGGATGAGCACACAAACAACTGCCTATTGTTTAATTGCTGTTTCTAAATTTGCGACAGCTGGTGGTGCTAGCAAAGAAATGAAATACAATGTAAAAATAAACACCAATGCGCCTATCATCTTGAATACACAATTACCAGTGAAACAAATTGACATGACCTTAAAAGGTGCTGCACCGGCTAATGTGACCATCACCAACAATGGCACTGGTGTTATTTTTGCACGTGTGATCTTAGAAGGGATTCCGGAAACTGGTGATCAAACAAATGTGGACAACGACCTGAACGTAGCGATTAATTACACGAATATGAGTGGCGGTGTGATCGATGTAACGAAGTTGGAACAAGGAACGGACTTCATTGCAGAAGTACAAATTACGAACCCGGGAGTGCGAGGTGAATATTTACAGATGGCGCTTACACAGATTTTTCCGAGTGGTTGGGAAATTCATAACACACGCATGGATGATGCAGAAAGTGTGATTAAAAGTGATTACCCTAACTACCAAGACATCCGTGATGACAGAGTGTATACCTACTTTGATATTTCACCATACAAATCAAAAACCTTCCGAATTGTATTGAATGCAGCTTACATTGGAAGATTTTATTTACCGACTATTTATTGCGAAGCGATGTATGACAATACCATCAATTCACGTAAGCCGGGTAAATGGGTGGAAGTAGTGAAACCGGGAGGGAAATAATTTTATAATTTTATTACAGAGCCTTGCATTGCTGCAAGGCTCTTTTTTTTATGACAATTAGGGCCTAACCATAGCACCCCAATTAATTTGTATTTGCTCACCAAACGAGATAAATAAAGCTTACAGACATCCACTCAAAAAGAATTCGAATTTTTAACTAAATTTGATAAATAAAAAACATGAAACGATATTACTTCCTGCTGCTGCTGATTGCTTCTGCTCTGTTTTCAAGTTGCAGTAAATACGGTTACGTTAATTTAAAATACCCGACAGCACCCAATGCGGTGCTACCCAATAACATTCACAATATTGTAGTGATCAACCGTTCGCTTCCTCCGAAAGAAAAAAACAATTCTATGGCAGAAGCTGTAATGTCTGGTGAAATTGCTGGTTCAGATAAAAAGGCTTCAGACGAATGTCTAAAAGGAGTTTTTGACCGCATGAATGGATGGCAGGGAATTAGCATCATTATTCCTTCACATAGCAGACGTTACGGAACAGGTACCCGTGAAGTTCCCGAAGTATTAACCTGGGATGTTGTTAAAAGTATTTGTGACTCTTCTAAAGCTGATGCACTATTAGTCCTAGAAACATTCGATTCTAATTCCGATTTATTATTAAGCAATGTTTCTAATCAGATTGGTGCAGTCATTTCAGGCCAGTCTCCTCCTCCACCAGTTCGTCAGGCTAGAATGAACGTATTAAGCTATTGGAGATTATATGACCCTTCTGTACAAAAAATCATAGATGCCTCTCAAAGCACAAAATACTTGAATTTTGATCTAGGAGTTTTACCAATCCCTCCTCCAGAAGCACTTCCACAAACCGCCTATGCTGCAGGACAAGAATACATTGAACGCTTTTTGCCAGGGTATTACACAGTAAAAAGAGACATGTATAAAAGAGGAAAAGGGCAAGAAAAACAACAATTCAAAGCAGGATTCCGTAAATCAGAAGTATCCAATTGGGAAGGAGCAATGGAAACATGGACTCCACTCACAAAAAGTAATAACCGAAAAAATGCCGGGAGAGCATGCGTAAACATGGCTGTTGCTTGTGAAGTGTTAGGAAAAACAAATGAAGCATTTCAATGGGCGAAAAAAGCCTATGAAGATTATGGCAACAGCGTTGGAAGAGAATATGCTAACAAATTAAAATACAGACTGAACTACGAATAAAAAAAAGAGCCTCGCAATTTTTTGCGAGGCTCTTTTTTTTAACACATCTATTATTCTACTTCTTCTACTTTACATAATCCTTCATTCTTGATATTCTTTACCTTTGGATGTCCTTTGTATTGTATTCCTCCCATACCATTTGCATGAATGCTGAGTTCATCGGAAGCATATACTTCTGCTGCTCCAATACCATCTGAATGCAAACTCACTTTTTCTGCTTTCAGATCAAAAGCCTTGATCACTCCTACTCCTTCATTTTTTATCACCACATCCTTGGCCTCACCGGATAAAAACAAAGCACCAACCGTTTCGGAACGGACAGTAAATTTATCGGCACTCACATTCAACTCCGTTGCTCCTACCCCTTTATTTATAAATTCAAAATTCTGCAGCATTAATCGGTTCGTACATTTTATACTACCTACTCCTACTGAACTGAGTTTATTTATGTTAACCAAGGTGATAAATACATTGATCTTTTTCATCTTGTCAATCGATATACTATCTTTCATCTTCACAGACAATACATTATTATCAATGCTCACGAGTATCAATGGTTGAATATTCTCGTCTGTCTCCACCTTTACTGCTTCATGATCGCCCTGGGTAAGAATAACATTAAAAACTCCTTCGATATCAATTTGATCAAATGAGTTAATGTCTTTTTTTTCTGAAACTAACTTCCCGTTTCCTACAACCTTATTTGATCCATCACCGGTGGTTACCGTCATATTATTACAACTAACTAAAAACAAAACACTGAATATGGCCGATAAGCCGTTAAAAAAAGGGATCTTTTTCATGAGCATTTTTTAAGGTTTAATGAATGTGCAAAGCTGATTTTATGGATGGGACGGATAGTTGAACAGAAAGTTACAGGTCATTACAAATTTTTATTTAGTTTTACTTACAAATGAAATCCGCGACCATCAGTCAGATACAAAAAGAATTAACAGCTCTTGAACCCAAACAAGTGCAGGAAATTTGTATGCGGATAGCGAAGTACAAAAAAGAAAATAAAGAACTACTCTCGTATCTTTTGTTCGACGCTATTGATGAAAAAAGATATGTGGAAAATGTAAAAAAGGAAATAGACAACTTGTTTCATGAAATAAACCGCCAGACAACCTATACCACAAAAAAAGGGTTGCAAAAAACGGTCAGGAATATGAATAAATTCATTAAATATTCTGACAACAAACAAACAGAAATAGAATTAAGAATCTATTTTTGTTCTAAAGTTAAATCCGCACGTATCAATTTAGATTCCAGCAATGTAATCAGCAATTTATATTACCGAGAAAAAGATAAGATTCAAACCGCTTTTTCAAAGTTGCATGAAGATCTTCAATACGATTACAAAGATGAAATGGAAAGACTATAGCTTATCGGTTGTACAATAAGTTAATCCCTAAAATAGTTTCCGGTGAGATTACTGAATGATTAAACGATGCGGCGGTATAGCTGAATGAACTAATCTTATTTGCTTCTACGACATAAAGCTCATCATTCAAATCATCATATTTCAATTGAATAGCGGTATAACCTGTTAAATAAGTCGTTAAACTATTGAAAGAATAATTGTAGCGGTAGATTGTCCCATTTGAATGACCGATCAGATAGGTATCCGCATTGATCTTCAGCGCACTTAAAATAGCACCTGTTGCTAAAGGAAAAGGATAAGGACTCCACAAATTATTATTCACTCTGTCGAACAACTGAATAACACCTTGCCCGCCTGCGTTTCCGAAAACAAAAACATTGGCGTAATCTTTTTCGCAAAAAGCAACAACATCCTGATTAAGCAAACAATTTTTTTCAATAGTGTTAGTGGAATAATAAGTTGTAAGCATTTTTGTTGCAGCAGTTTTATCCTGCTGCTCAGAAATTAAGCATCCATTGTTAAAACAAATATGTTCCGAATAATAACCTGCAATAGCAGTTGCACCAAAAGTAATATTCCCTAAATAGTTGTATCCTTTTATATTACCATCATAACGACTTACATAATTTATTTTATCATCAGTATAAAAACCGGTGAAATAAGGATTCGGTGAAACGAAAGGAGCAATAGAAAATTTCACATTATTATTACTAAGCTCTAGTCCAGAAAAATTCCCAGTGTAGTTTCCGCACATATAAGCTTGCTGATAATAGCTACTCACAGAAGAACCTATATGATCACCAAAAAAACTATGGACCGGAATAATGGAAGTAAAAGCACTGTCAATAACCGACAAATTAGTTTGAGAAGCAGATGTTTTGCTGGTCACATATACTTTGCTCAACACTTTTGGAACCGAAATGATCCCTATCTTCTGATAAGCATGTGTATCATTCGTTCCATCTGAAGCAGTGATAAGAATATAATAAGTACCGCTTTCCAAATGGATATTATCGAGATCATACAGTAAATTAAGGGTCATGGAATTAGCGGAAACGGAAACCGGAATAGTGACATGAACAGGAACTTCCTGCGCATCCAATAAGCTCACAGAAAGGGAGGTTAATTTTGTTTCGTCACTAACGGATGCATTTACAGTCACATAATCATAAACAGCATACGTTTGGTTTTCGTGCGGTGTATTAAATATCACCAAAGGGCTTTTTCCATCACTATCCTTTTTACAGGAAAGAAGAAATAAAAGCAACAAACCGATCAGCGTAAAATATTTTTTTTGCACAACAATCATATTATAAAGTTAAACAATTACGCTAATAATAGCCAGAGTCGATCCTAAATAATGTTAATAAGATGTTTATGGAGTGTTTAAAATTATATTTCCATGGAGAATCTTTTAATTTTTGGTAAATTTGTGGTATGACGGATTTTACTACAAAAAACAATATATCTTCAAGAGGAAGAGTAACAAAAGCTAATGCCAATCAGCAGTTGATGGACATTGGAAAAATGCCCCCACAAGCAGTTGAATTGGAAGAAGCCGTATTAGGAGCATTAATGCTGGAAAAAGACGCTTTAACCAATGTTATTGATATTTTAAAACCTCAGAGTTTTTATAAGGATTCTAATTCAAGGATCTTTCATGCCATTGAACAATTATTTACCCGCTCCGAACCAGTCGATATTCTTACTGTTACGCAGGAATTAAAAAAAACAGGTGAGTTGGATCTGGTAGGTGGAGCCTATTACATCACGCAACTTACAAACCGTGTGGCTTCTGCAGCAAATGCTGAATTCCATGCACGTATCGTTGCACAAAAATTCATTCAACGTGAATTGATTCGTATTTCCACAAAAACCATCAATGATGCCTATGAAGACGGCTCTGACGTTTTCGACCTGCTTGATAATGCGGAGAAAAATTTATTTTCTATCGTTGAAGGGAATATCAAAAAGAATTACGACAAAATGAGTACGCTCATCCGTAAAGCAATTGATCAAATCGAGATCACAAAAAACAACAAAGGAAATTTTTCAGGTGTTGCATCCGGCTTAACATCATTAGATCGCTTAACATCGGGTTGGCAAAAATCCGACCTGGTAATTATTGCTGCTCGTCCTGCAATGGGTAAAACTGCATTGGTGTTAACAATGGCGCGTAATGCGGCTGTTGATTTCAACAAAGCTGTTGCTATCTTCTCGCTAGAGATGTCATCTTTGCAGTTAGTAACACGTCTTATTGCAAGTGAATCGGAACTGTCTTCCGATAAATTAAAAAAAGGAAATTTAGAAGATTATGAGTTTCAACAATTAAATGATAAGATAAAAAAACTGGCAGAAGCCCCACTTTTTATTGATGATACTCCCGGACTTTCTGTTTTTGAATTACGTGCTAAAGCAAGACGATTAAAAGAACAATACAATATTGAATTGATTATAGTGGATTACCTTCAGTTGATGACTGCAGGTGGCGAAGGAAAAGGAAATCGAGAACAGGAAATTGCAACCATCTCGCGTTCATTGAAAGGATTGGCAAAAGAGTTAGAAATTCCGGTGATCGCACTTTCTCAGTTGAGTCGTGCTGTTGAAACCCGCGGAGGAGATAAACGACCACAACTTTCCGATTTACGTGAATCTGGTGCGATCGAGCAGGATGCCGACATGGTCATGTTCATTCACCGACCTGAATACTACAATATCACAGAAGATGAAAATGGTGCTTCCACCATCGGTATGGCCGAGCTTATTATTGCAAAACATCGTAACGGTCCGGTTGATTCTGCTAAAACTCGTTATATCGGTCAGTTCACCAAATTTACCGACCTCGACATTCTGGATCAGAATGTGGATTATGGTTCAACAAGTAACCGTCTTTCTCCTTCTAACGATTTCGACAATCCGTCAAACGCTGTTATCCGTGGATCAAAAATGAATGACATTGAAGAAGATCAGCCTTTCTAAACTTAAACCATGAAGCGAATTGTTATCTTCTTTTTTTTCAACATAATCGCTACATTCTCTCAGGCGGCCTATATCCTTATCCCTATGAATCTGGATCAGAAGGATCACCTGAAGGCATACGGAGTTGCCTATTGGGTGCTAAAGCATGACCTAGAAGTACATTGGCTGCTGAATTATCGCGGTGGTAGTTTTATGGTAAAGGATGTAAAAGAAATTGAAAGTGAATGCACCATCAGAGGCGTTACATTTGAAGTTATTGCTGATGCAAAATCAACAGCCATCCTCACAGAGATCTCCAATCCAGAAGTGAACATGGAAGACGTGAAACTTGAAAAAGCACCGAAAGTGGCGGTGTATTCACCTAAAATGAAACAACCATGGGACGACGCAGTAACACTGGTTTTGACCTATGCTGAAATCCCTTATGAAGTAATTTATGACGAAGATATTCTAAAAGATAAATTACTTACATTCGACTGGCTCCATTTACACCACGAAGATTTTACTGGGCAATACGGTCGTTTCTGGTCGGGTTACAGAAACGCGGCTTGGTATCAGGAACAACAACAAACGTTAGAAACAAGTGCACATGCCCTAGGATACGAAAAAGTTTCCCAAATGAAATTGGCCGTTGCAAAAAAAATCAGAGACTTTACAGCAGGTGGTGGATTTTTATTTGCCATGTGTTCAGCTCCTGACAGCTATGATATTGCTCTTGCCGCTGATGGTCTTGATATTTGTGAAAGTATGTTTGATGGTGATGGGACGACATCTAACTACAATCAAAAACTTGATTTTTCTAAAACATTTGCATTCACCAATTTTACATTAAGCACTAATCCCTCTGAATATGCTAAATCAAACATTGATACCTACAATACCCGTCAACAGAAATACGGAATTACCAAAACAAACGACTTATTTACTTTATTCGAATATTCTGCAAAATGGGATGTAATTCCAACCATGCTGTGTCAGAATCATGAACAAATAATAAAAGGCTTTTGGGGACAAACCGTTGGCTTCGATAAAACGTATATAAAACCTAACGTATTAATTTTAGGTGAAAATAAAGCAGCCAACGAAGCCCGCTACATTCATGGTGAGTATGGAAAAGGGACGTTTACATTCTTTAGTGGCCACGACCCAGAAGATTACCAACACCGTGTGGAGGACCCTCCAACAGATCTAAGTCTTCATCCAAATTCTCCAGGATACAGACTCATTTTGAATAATATATTGTTTCCTGCAGCAAAAAAGAAAAAACAAAAAACCTAATTATATGAAGTGGGTTGATCTAGAAACCTGTCATGTTCGTTTTGCTCGAAACCATTTTCTTAAAGTCATATCCGCCTTTTACTAATTAAAGTCAATTAATTGATTCTTTAAAATTATATTAATAGAATAATATTGTGTTTTTAGTACCTTTGATTTAATTCAAATTTGAGATGATGTCGCGTTTAAAGCTTACCCTATTTTTCTTTTTATTACTAAATACTGTTTATTCACAAACAAAAAAAGAAACCCCTACCTTATCAATAAAAAAAGCTACTGCGAAAATAATACTTGATGGCGATATCAATGAGCCCGATTGGCAAGTAGCGGATGTTGCAGACAACTTTTTTGAGATCTTCCCTTCCGATACTTCTTACGCAAAAACAAAAACAGAAGTTCGTGTCACATATGATGATGAATTTATTTATATAGCAGCAAACTGTTTTGATGATTTAATAGGCAATTATATTGTTCAGTCTTTAAAACGAGATTTCTCCTATCCTATAAATGATGCTTTTGCTGTATACATAGATCCAATAAATGATAAAACAAATGGATTTTGTTTTGGAGTAAATCCGCTAGGAGTTCAAAGAGAAGGTTTAATTTCAAATGGTGGCGGACAAGGTGTTACAACTATTTGGGATAGCAAATGGTACTCGAAAGTAAAACATTATTCCGATCGTTGGACTGTTGAAATGGCTATTCCCTTTAAAACACTTCGTTATAAAAATGGAATAAGCAATTGGCACATTAACTTTTCCAGAAATGATCTCAAACGAAATGAAAATTCTTCTTGGTCTCCCGTACCCAGAAATTTTAATGTTGCATCTTTAGCATTCACAGGTGATCTTAATTGGGATGTAGCACCTAAAAAAGCGGGTGTGAATGTTGCGATTATCCCCTATTTAACAGGCAGTACTTCGAGGGATTATATTTCACAAAAAGAAGCCCAATACAAATACAATGGAGGTTTAGATGCTAAAATTGCTGTTACAAGTTCTCTAAACTTAGATGTAACAATCAACCCTGATTTTTCTCAAGTAGAAGTTGACAGACAAGTAACCAACCTTTCCCGATTCAGCATTTTTTTTCCTGAACGAAGATCTTTTTTTATCGAAAACAGCGACCTTTTCGACCGATTTGGTTTTACACAAATACGGCCCTTTTTCTCCAGGAATATTGGATTATTCAAAGGGCAGATCATTCCTATTATTGGTGGATTCAGATTAAGTGGAAATATCAATAAAAACTGGAGGATCGGTATCATGAATATGCAAACCGAACACAAGCATGAATTAGGATTAGAAAGTCAAAATTATTCTGTTGCTGCAATTTCACGAAATGTTTTCAAACGATCCAATATAGCAGTCATCTTTGTTAACCGACAAGAAGCAACAACAAAAGGTATAAACTATGCATCATACAATCGTGTTGTTGGAATTGATTATAACTTACAATCAAAAGATAATAAATGGTTTGGAAAAGCTTTTTATCACAAGGCTTTTACGCCTCATCAGGAGGCTTATTCTTCAGCAAATGCTACATTTCTAAGCTACGCAACTCCTAAATTTTCATTCGAATGGAATCATGAATATGTCGAAAAAAACTATATGGCTGAAATAGGATTTGTACCAAGAATATATAATTACAATCCAACCACCGGAAAAACAGTGACTGAATCATATCTTCGGTTCGAACCTTCAGCAAGGTATAAGTTTTATCCAAGGTCCAAGATCATTAACAACCATTATATTGAAGGTTATGTAAGTAATTATTTAGACTCTTCCATCAAGACGACTGAATATATTAATCAGATAGGCTATTATATTAACTTTCAGAACGCAAGCAATATTACTTTAAAAGGAAAAAACAACTACAGTAAATTGAGATACCCATTGGATGTTTCCTTTACAGGAAAGACAGCTATACCAGCAGGAAATTATTATTTTGATAATATTACACTCAGCTATACATCAAGTTCAATAAAACACTTGTTTGGAAATATAACGTTCGATTATGGAACTTTCTATAATGGAACCAAATTCACCTACAGCGGAGAATTGGATTTCAGAAAACAACCTTGGGGAATATTTGCACTTGCCTTTTCACAAAATGAGATCCGACTTCCAAAGCCTTATTCCAACGCTTACATCACGTTGATAGGTCCACGGATAGAACTTTCTTTTACCAAAAGTATTTTCTTCACAACATTTGTTCAATACAATACTCAAATTAAAAACGTAAACATAAATAGTAGGTTACAATGGCGATTTAAACCGATGTCGGATCTGTATTTAGTATATACAGATAATTATGATTCTTATAATTTTGGGAAGAAAAACAGAGAGCTTGTCATTAAATTAATCTACTGGTTCAACATTTAATTAATCAAAAAATCTCCAGGAAAACCCAATTTTAAATGCTCTTCCATTCATAGGATTTCCAGGGGTTTGAATATATGTATCTCCCATCACGCCGCTATTCAAGTGGTCAACTTTAAAAAATATTCGAATATTTTTAACCTGAGCGTTTAAGAAGAAATCGATAAATGGGTAATTCCCGTATTTTTTTTCGCCTTGCAAATAAAACTGAGCCGTAGCAGGCATGTACGCATTTGCAAAATAGGATGACGTATAAAACATAGAAACTCCAACCTGAATACGAGCAGCATTTTTCAACACTTGATTTTCATAGTAAAACGAATGTTCTAAAACAAATTGTGGCAACCGTATTACACAAGAATCTTGAACATATTGGTAATTTATTTTGTTGTTAAGATGCCAGTTGTGAAAAGAGAAATTCTTCTTCAAGAATGCTGCTATTACAGGTATTACACCAACATACTGTTTCGAGATTGCATAATTATCAAAATACAAAGGATTCGAATAGGTAATAAAATTAAATCCGGTATAAAAAGAATACTTTCTACTACTAAAAAATAATTGAATGCTATTCTCTCCAACTTTTTGAAAATTATTATTCCATTTGAAATTATTAGAGGAATAGTTATTATAAATAAAATCAGGAGCATGCTGTTTTGTGGAAACCGAAAAAGCAAACACATTTCCACTATCCAGTAATCCTTTTTTTAATACTGCATTTCCAAAATAATCGTCCTTGTTGTAGCCACTTAAACAATAATTCCCTGAAATAAGCCACGAAAATTTGTTATTCGAATATGTATTAAAAAACTGAGCACCAGCAACTACATTATTGAATAGCGAATCAATCTCTTTCTGTTTTATTTTCACTAGTTGATCTTTCAAACTAAATCCAACCCCTAACATATCATGTAAGCCTTTATGCTGTCTATTATCAACCCTTTTCCAAACTAATTCGTTTTCAATCTTTGAATAAATTGTCATATCATAAGTTTGAAGAGAATCATTGTAAACATTCGCATAAAATCCTGATGAAGGATTCTCATCCTGATATTTTAAATAATTATCCTCATATAAGGAACTTAAGATGATTCGGCTACTAGGAATAATTGACGAAGCGGAATCATTTTCCTTTCTTCCAAAATTGAAATACTGTTTAATAAAGAAACTTCTGTTTTCATTACTCCGTTTTGCAGATGCTAAATTCACCTCCGACAATCCTTTATCAGTATTCTTTTGATTCTCAAACAGCGAATCACTTGTAATACCGCCATTTTCGAAATTTTTTGCTGAATTATAGATTAAACTACCAAGAATACAATACCTATTAGTAGTGGATTTATAATTAGAAGAAAGAGCAATAAAATTATCATCCGTATTTTGTCTGAAATAAAACCCTACAGATCTTATCCGAAAAAAATCAGCTGTGACATTCCAATTCTTCTTTACATTATAAGAAAAGGTCATTTTAAAATCCTGTTCTTTTTTAGAACCTATGATATAAAACAAATCGGTGAAAGGAGTCCTCGTATTATAATACTTAAGCTTTTCAGGAGAAAAAAAGTAATTCTGATAATTATTTTTCGAATAGTTAAAAATTTCACTACCAGAAGAGGGAGAAGAAAATAAGGAGTTAAAAGGTAATCCACTATTACCTAAATGGTTTCTTTCTAGATAATTTTGAAAATCGGTTATTGAATTATTTACTTCACTAACAGAATCAGTGAATTCAAATTGGTTTACAGTAAAAAACTTAGTTGTTGTATTTTTTTTAAAAAGAAGAAGGGAGTCACCATTTTCGGAAAAGGAAAGGAGTGGAAATAAGAGAAGGATAAATAATTGGATGATACTACCTCGCATAATATAGGAATGATTATTCACAAAAATAGCATTATAAAATAAAAAAGCCTCAATTCAGTAAAGAATTGAGGCTAATTTAAAAGTGGCAACGACATACTCTCCCACATATTACTGTAGTACCATCTGCGCTGGTGGGCTTAACTTCTCTGTTCGGAATGGGAAGAGGTGGACCTCACCGCTATAGTCACCTAAAATCATCGTTTCGTTTTAGCGAAACATAATAAGATTGACATAATAAAGAAAGAAAATACAACAATAATAAAAACAATAAATTAAGAGATACGAAGCTTATTAAGAAAGCTAACGGGTAATTAGTATTGCTCAGCTTTGACATTACTGTCTTTACACTTACAACCTATCAACGTAGTAATCTTCTACGACCCTTTAAAGAAATCTTATCTTGAGGCGAGTTTCGCACTTAGATGCTTTCAGCGCTTATCTCATCCGAACATAGCTACCCAGCGATGCAGTTGACACCACAACTGGTACACTAGCGGTCCGTCCGACTCGGTCCTCTCGTACTAGAGTCAGGTCCTCTCAAATTTCTAACGCCCACAACAGATAGGGACCGAACTGTCTCACGACGTTCTGAACCCAGCTCGCGTGCCACTTTAATCGGCGAACAGCCGAACCCTTGGGACCTTCTCCAGCCCCAG